>NZ_CP058529.1:1226205-2452410 GCF_013401515.1 Halorarum halophilum
GCCGGGCTCAGCGCGGCCAGCAAGTGCGCCCGCGAGTCCGAGCGGGACGTCGTCGTGTTCGAGCGCGGCCGCTGGGTCTCCTACGCCCACTGCGGCACGCCGTACTACGTGAAGGGCGAGGTCGACGACCTCGTCGACCTCACGTCGCTCTCCCCCGCTGAGATCGAGGAGCGCGGGATCGACCTCCGCCGGGACCACGAGGTGATCGGGATCGACACGGAGGGGAGGACCGTGACGGTCCGCGGCGGGGGTGCGGAGTTCGAGCAGCCCTACGGTGACCTCCTCGTGGCGACCGGCGCGACCGCGGCGGTCCCGTTCCCCGGGGTTGAACTCGCGGGGGCGTTCACGCTCCACCACATGGACTCCGCGGCGGCGATCCGCGCGTTCCTGGAGGAGCCCGGGAGCGTCGACCCGGCCACGGTCGGCGACGGCTTCACCGACGAGGCGCTGGTGCGGCGGTATGCCGAGCGCGACCCGCCCGAACGTGCCGTCATCGTCGGCGGCGGCTACGTGGGCGTCGAACTTGCTGAGGCGTTCTCCGCCTGGGATCTCAACGTCCACGTCTTCCAGCGCGGCGAGCGGCTGCTCAAGCCGTTCGGCGAGGCGGTCGGCGACGCCGTCGCGACGGAACTCCGCGAGCGGGGCGTCACGCTCCACCTCGACACGCCGGTCGAGCGGCTCCGCGGCGACGGGGAACTGGAGGCGGTCGTCTGCGGCGACGAGGAGCTGGAGACGACACTCGCCGTCGTCGGGGTCGGGGTCGAACCGGCGTCGGACCTCGCGGCCGAGGCGGGGATCGACCTCGGCGCGTCGGGCGCCGTCGCGGTCGACGAGTACGGCGAGACGTCCGCCGACAACGTCTACGCGGCCGGCGACTGCGCCGAGGACACCAACGCCGTAACGGGCGAATCGGCCTGGGTCCCGCTCGGCCTGACGGCGAACCGAGCGGGTCGGGCCATCGGCGCGACCGTCGCGGGCGACCCGACGCCGGTCGGGAACGTCGCCGGCACGGCGGTCGTGAAGGCGTTCGAGCAGGAGTGCGGGCGCGTCGGTATCATCGACCACGACCACGCCCGCGAGGCCGGGTTCGAACCGGTGAGCGAGACGATCACCGCCGGCTCGCGGTCGGGGTACTACCCCGGCAACGCCGACACGACCGTGACGCTGTGTGCCGACCGAGAGTCCGGCCGGCTACTCGGCGGCGCCATCGTCGGCACCGACCGCGCGGCGGTGCGCATCGACACGGTCGCGACGGCACTGGAGGCGGGGATGACCGTGGCCGAGGTGGAACGGCTCGACCTCGCGTACGCGCCGCCGTTCTCCCCCGTCTGGGACCCGGTGCTCGTCGCCGCAAAGGTGCTGAACGGGACGCTCGAGGACGGGTGACCCGCAGGGGCTTCGGAGCCGAAAATCGGCCCGAGCAAGCCCCTTAGGTGCCTCCAGCACGTAGCACGCGTACTATGCGAAAGAACGAACTCATCCACCTCCACGCGCTCCTGGACTGCGTCCGGACGAACCTCGACGAGCGCGGGGAGCGGGAGGGGTCGACGGACCGAATGAGGGAGTACGAGGCGCTCGGCGTCAGGCCGATGACGGTCAGGGCGACCCGCCGGGAACACGAGGAGGCGACCCTGGCGCTCGCGCGGGCGCTCGGGGGATCGCTCGACGACCCGGGCGGGACCGAGGGACACCCGGAGGAGGACGAGGCGGACCGGTCGGAGGGTCCCGGCGAACCCGAACGCCAGCCGGCCTGAGCTGACGGACCGGTAGCGACAAAGGCCCGCCTGTCCACCGGGCGGGTATGCGACTGGAGGACTACTGGGGCGTCGGACCGAAGACGGCCGAGACGCTCCGGGGGACGCTCGGCGAGGAACGCGCGATCTCCGCCATCGAATCGGCGGACGTCGCCGCGCTGGCCGACGCGGGGGTGTCGCGCGGACGGGCGACCTGGGTGCTCCGCCGGGCGAACGGCGAGGCCGGGATGGACCTGTTCGGCACCGCGGACGCCCGCAACGTCTACGACCGCCTGCTGACGCTCGCCGCCGAGTTCGCCGTCACCGAGCACGCCGCCGACCGGGTCCGCGTGCTCACACCGCTCACCGACCCCGCGGACCGACGGGACCGCCTCGACGACGTGCTCGAGGCCCGCGACGCCTGGATCGGTCTCGACGACGAGGAGCGCGAGGCGGTGCTCGACGCGTTCCGCGAGTTCGACGAGGCCGGCGGCACGGACACGGCGGCCGTCCGGACGGCGCTGGCGCTCAGGGCGGCCGGGTTGCGCGGCGGGACCTTCGCCGCCCTGGAGGACATCGACGAGGACGCGCTGCGCGAGGCCGGCGAGGCCCTCGCGGCGTTCTCCGGGACGTTCGACCAGTCGGGGGAGGACGGCGGGTCCGGGGAGATCGCCGAGGGCGCCGACGAGCGACTCGACCGCCTGCGCGAACAACGTGACGCGGCCCGTGAGCTAGAGGACTCCGCGTTCGACGTCATCGAGACGATCAGGGAGCGGGGCGTCCGCGACGCCGACGCGTTCCGCTCGACCGTCGTGGAGTACGTCGCGAGCGAGACCGACCTGACCCGCGGCCGTGTCGAGTCGGCGGCGCCGGACGGCGCCGTCGACTCGGCCGACTTCGTGAGCGCGACGCTCCGCGGGCTCGCGTCCGACCTCGACGCCGACGTGGCAGAGCACGAGGCCGAGGTCCGGGCGGAGCTCGAGGCGGCGGTCGAGGAGGCCGGCGGCGACGTCGACGCCGCCGTGACGGCCGTGAGCGACATCGCGTTCCTCCTCTCGCTCGCGCGGTTCGCGGTGGAGTACGACCTGACCCGGCCGGTACTCGACGGCGACGGGACTGACGGCGACAGCGAGAACGGGGACGCGGGTGACGGCGGTGAGGGCGGCGTGGGAGGTCGGGTCGATGGCGTGGCGGTCGACGGCGCGCGGAACCTGTTCCTCGCGGGCGACGTCCAGCCGGTGACGTACGCGGTCGGCGACCACGGCCTCGACATCGACGCCCCGTCTGGCGACCGCGTGACGGTGCTCACCGGGGCGAATTCCGGCGGGAAGACGACGCTGCTGGAGACGCTGTGTCAGGTGACCGTGCTCGCCTCGATGGGGCTGCCGGTCCCGGCCGAGGCCGCGGAGGTCGGGAGCTTCGACACGGTCGTCTTCCACCGGCGGCACGCCTCGTTCAACGCAGGCGTGCTGGAGGCGACGCTGAAGTCGATCGTCCCGCCGCTGTCGGGCGAGGGTCGGACGCTGATGCTCGTCGACGAGTTCGAGGCCATCACAGAACCGGGCAGGGCCGCGGACCTGCTGAACGGCCTCGTGGAGCTGACTGTGGACCGCGGCGCGCTCGGCGCGTACGTCACCCACCTCGCCGACGACCTGAGCCCCCTTCCGGACGTGGCCCGCGTGGACGGCATCTTCGCGGAGGGGCTGACGAACGACCTGAAGCTCCGGGTCGACTACCAGCCCCGGTTCGGCACCGTCGGGAAGTCGACGCCGGAGTTCATCGTCTCCCGGCTCGTCGCCAACTCGTCGGACCGCTCGGAGAAGGCCGGCTTCCAGAAGCTCGCGTCCGCCGTCGGCGAGGAAGCCGTCCAGCGGACGCTCTCCGACGCCGACTGGTCCGGGTGAACACCCTCCGCAACCTGCCCGTTGGTGTCCGGGTCCCGTACCTCGGTCCTGGGCGCTCGGCCCGACGCGGATCGGATCAGGGACTCTTCCCGTCCCCGAAATCGTAGACGTCGGCCGACACGCGCTTGAATCCCGCGTTGAAACTGTAGATCGAGTAGAGGAGCAGCGCGAGTCCGATCGTGATCAGCGTTCCCTCCATGATCTGTAGTTCGAGGAGTTCGCGACCGCTGACGGAGTAGTCCCCCTTGATCCAGATCTGGTACACGGGGGCGAGGACGCCGCCGATCGTGATCAGCAGGAAGCCGAGCGTCGAGTTGCGGAACGCGGGCCTCCCGCCGCTCGACCGGTACGCCAGGTAGCTCAGCCCCGTGATACCGATGCCGACGCTGAACTGGAGGACGTTCGCCACGAGGAACACGCCGAGTCGGGCCAGTTCGCTCATGTGGTCGATACGTCGTCGCGCACGCTGGGGCGGTCGCCCCGCTCGGGGGAGTCGACGCCGGCGTCCGGCCTTCCCCCCTCGAACTCGGACCAGAACGCCTCGAAGCGATCCGTGAGGTCCCGTCTCAGGTCGACGTCGACGGTGAACCGTCCGTCCTCGATCTCGAACTCGACCCGGTGCAGGCTCGTCTCGAACGTGCGATAATGGTTCCCGCGCTCGTCGATCCGTCGGCGTTCCTTCACGAGGTCGTGCTCGCCCAGTTCGTCCAGCCGACGGTACACGGTCGGCGGCGTGACGTCCAGTTCGTCGACGAGTACCGTCGCCGAGACCGGCGAGTCGTTCGCCAGAAGCAGGATCCGCCTACTGAGCGAGTCACCGAACACGTCGAACAGGTTCCTCGGATTCCACACCTTGTCTCCCATCTCCGCCGAGATTACCGACGAACCGGCATTGTTACTCACCGGTTTCCCGCACTCGAATCGCCCGACGATGCCGGAACAGGCCGAATCGGTATCTCGCTTCGAAGCCGGCTTCCGACGCGGTTTCGCGTTTACGCTCTCCTTTACTGGGAACTGCTTTCAATACGCGTTGAGCGGTATTACGATCACGTCGTCGGGGGTTCCCAATCGAGACCTCCCGACGGACAATCAGCAATGAGTCCGACACTACCGGAACTGAACCGGCGCTTCGGGGACAGTGCGAGGGGTGGCAAGTAGGATGACACGAACGCAGAACGCCGTCGTGATCGGGCTCGACGGTGTGCCCTGGAACCTCGTCGAGCGCTGGAGCGAAGCTGGCGAACTGCCGACGTTCGCCCGACTGATCGAGGAGGGGGCGGCCGGCGGGCTCGAGAGTACCACCCCCGCCTCGACTCCCCTCGCGTGGCCCTCGATCGCCACGGGGACCTGGCCCGACAAGCACGGGCTCTACTGGTTCCGCGGGCTGGAGGGCGACTACACCCACCGGATGAACACGAGCCACGACCTGACGCAGCCGACGCTGTGGGAGATGCTCGACTCGGCCGTCGTCGGGAACGTGCCGATGACGTACCCGGCGAAGGAGATCGACGGGCGGCTCGTCACCGGGATGATGACCGCGTCGCGGGACGAGGGGTTCACCCACCCGTCGGCGCTCGCCACGGAGATCGAGGAGCGGATCCCGGAGTACGAGGTGGGGCTCGACTGGTCCGAGTACGGCGACGACCCGGCGGAGTTCGTCGACGAACTGGACGGCATGGTCGACGCCCGCGTCGACCTGATGGAACTGCCCATGGAAGAGGGGGACCCTCGCCTGTTCTTCTTCGTCTACACCGCGCCCGACCGACTCCAGCACCTGGTCTGGGACGAGGACGTGCTGCTCGACCACTACCGCCGCCTGGACGACGCCCTCGCCACCGCTCTCGACTACGCCGATCGGCGGTCGGCGAACCTCTTCGTCGTCTCCGATCACGGCTTCGGTGAGGTGTCCACCATCGTCGCCGTGAACCGGATCCTCGAGCGGAAGGGGTATCTCACCCGACGGGAGAACACCGGGACGCGCGGACTGCTGGAGCGAGTCGGGCTCACGAAGAGGAGCGTTCGGTCCTGGATCGATCGCATGGGGATCGACGAGGATCAGCTCATCGAGTCGGTCCCGCAAGCGTTCGTCGACATGGCGAGCCTCCAGATCCCGGGCGAGCGCGCCCTCTACGACGTGAACTACGAGGAGACGACGGCGTTCGTCCACGGCGAGGGGTGTCTCTACGTCAACGACACCGAACGGTTCGAGAGCGGCACGGTCGAACCGGAGTCGGTCCCGCGGGTGAAACGGGAACTCCGGGAGCTGCTCTCGAGCGTCGAGGACCCGGACACGGGGACGGCGGTGCTCGAGGTGCACGACGGCGACGACCTGTTCCCCGGGGACGACGGTTCGCCCGACCTGATCGTCGAGGCCGACGACGGGTACGAGGTGCAGACGCCCCTCACCGACGAGGAGTTCTACTCGACGGGGGCGAAAGCGGCCAGCCACCGGAGCGAGGGGATCCTCCTCGCCCGGGGGCCGGACGTTGAACCGGGAAGCGTGCCGGACGGGGCGACCGTCGTCGACGTTGCCCCGACGATCCTCCACCTCTGTGGAGAGCCGATCCCCGCGGCCACCGACGGTCGGGTGCTCTCCGAGATCGTCGCCTCCGACTCCCCCGCGGCCGACGCACAGATCGAGACACGACGGTACAGCGGTGCGGAGGCCGGCATCGACCCAGACAGCGACGTCGAGTCCGTGGAGCGGCGCCTCCAGGGACTCGGCTACATCGAGTGACCGGGCTCGAACGCGGTCCGCCGGACGCCCCGGACGCGTGGAGTATCACGGACGGCGAGGCGACGACCGGTGCCATCCCGGGCGCCGCGAGAACGAGCAGCGAGGGTCCACCTCGTCCGGCAGGCAGGATCGGGTAGCGGAACCGACCGAAACGTGACCGGCGCGAGGACCGCGGTCCTCAGCCGAACGCGCCCAGGCTCGACTGCAACTCGCGCTCCGACCCGCCATCCTCGAGTTCGTACCCGACCAGGTCGCGCATGTCGACCGCGTAGGTGCTCCCGGCGTTCTCCAGCACGAGCACGCGCCCCTTCGTCCCGACCACGGTCCCGGTCGCGAGCGTCTCGGCCACTGGCCGCTCCGCGACCTCGAAGCCGTAGTCGAAGGTGAACGTCTCGACCGGGTCGAACTCGGCGAGGATCGCCTCCCACGCGGCCTCGTCGACGCCATCCGCGAGGCCGTCGACCTTCGTCGGAACCCGGACCCGGTCGGTGAACTCCTCGGCCAGTCCGGCCTCGATCTCACGGGCGATGCGGCCGTCCTCCACGGTCCTGAGATGGGCGGCCCGGTCGGCGCCCTGCTCGCGCAGGCGGGTCTCCAGGCGCCACTCCTTCGTCACGCCGACCTTGAACACGTCCGGCGCGAACGCCGCGAGGTACACCGCGTGGTCGTCGAAACAGTCCATCTCGTCCTTCAGGCAGGTTCCCGTACAGCGGGCGCACACCCACGTCGAACGGTGGTCGCGACAGTACGGCGCCGTCTCACGATCGCAGGCGACGTGCCCGCCCTCGTGGACCGTCCCGGCACAGTGGCGCTCGCCGAGCGACCACGAGAGGTCGGTCCCGGGGTCGAGCGCCACGCGGTCGACAGACCGCCCAGCGCGAGCGACGTCGCCCGACGACGAGACGTCTTCGAGGTCGCCGGGAGGTCCGCCGGGGTCGCGGTCGCTCACGAACAGCGCGCCCGCCGGCGTCTCGTACCCCACGACCTGCACGACCCCCGGTAGTCGGCGGGCGGCAATATGCGTGTTCATCCGCCGTTCCCGGTCGTGACTGTACCCCGTTCCATCGTACATCGATTCGGTCAGTGACTACCGAATCAAAGTTCGCCTTGGTTAATTAAATTAAACTGTATAAAGATTAAAATCAATCTGGTTGCCAGTAACTTGCGCCATGGTGTTCAACCACACGGGCACGACGCGGCGTGACGTACTCAGAGCAACCGGGGGAGCGGTCGCCGGATTGGGCCTGGCCGGGGTCGCATCGGCCGAACCAGCCACGGTCGAGGTCAACGTCGGCTACAGCGCCGAGAGCGGACGGCGCGCCGCGAAGGCCGAGGCGAGCGCGGTCGTCCGCGAGTTCGCCTTCGACGCGCTGACGCTCCGGGTGAACGAGAACGCGATCCAGGGGCTCGCGAACCGGCCGGACGTCCGCTACGTCGAGCACAACGGGACGATGCACGCGCTCGCCCAGCAGCTCACCTGGGGCGTCGACCGCGTCGATGCCGACGTCGCCACCGCGAACGGCTCGACCGGCGCCGGCGCCGACGTCGCCATCCTCGACACCGGGATCGACTCGGACCACCCCGACCTGATCGACAACCTCGGTTCGGGCCGGGCGTTCGCCAGCGCCCGCGGCCCGTACGCGGAGAGCTGGGACGACGACAACGACCACGGCACCCACTGTGCCGGCATCGCCGACGCCGACGATAACGGGGAGGGCGTCCGCGGCGTCTCGACGGAGGCGACGCTCCACGCGGTGAAGGTGCTCGACAAGCGCGGTTCGGGCTCGTTCTCCGACATCGCGGCCGGCGTCGAGTACGTCGCCGACCAGGGCTGGGACGTCGGGTCGATGAGCCTCGGCGGCTCCTCCGGCTCGCAGACGCTGAAGGACGCCTGCGCCTACGCCGTCGACAACGGCGTGTTCCTCGTCGCCGCGGCGGGCAACAGCGGTCCGTGTTCGGACTGCGTCGGCTACCCGGCGGCCTACGAGGAGTGTCTCGCGGTCTCCTCGTCGGCGTCGGACGACTCGCTCTCCGGGTTCTCCTCGACCGGCCCCGAGGTGGAGCTCGTCGCGCCCGGGACGGACGTTTACTCGACGGTCCCCGGCGGCTACGACACCTTCTCCGGCACGTCGATGGCGACGCCGCACGTCGCCGGCGCGGCGGGCCAGCTCATGGCGGACGGCTACACGAACGCCGAGGCGCGGAGTCGACTCACGAGCACCGCGGAGGACATCGGGCTCTCCTCGAACGAACAGGGTGCCGGACTCCTCGACGTCGCCGCGGCGCTCGGCTACGATTCGAGCGACGACTGAGGTCACCTCCCCGCACGCGATACTCGCCCTCTTCGTCGATCAGTTCCCGTCCCTGACCCCGAGGTCCGCCGACCCGCAGTCGGGACAGCGCATCCGGATCATCCGGTTGCCGGACCGCTCGAACGACGTGTCACAGTCCCTGCACAGGTATCCGACGGCGTCCGGATCGGTCGCGTCGTCCGTGAGCGTGTCGGCGATCGTGCTTACCAGACCCATGGGGCGCGACTATACAGCCTGCCCCTTGTGAAAGTTACCCTACCTGGCCGTGATCGCACTCTAGTTGGTCGGAACACCAACACTACTCGGTCGACACGACCCCGCCGACGAGGCAGGGCTTTAGTTCGGGCCGGGCGTGGGGGACGGCATGCTTGAGGCGACGCTGACCGTGGCGCCGACGCCCGAGGGGTTCGATCTCACGCTCGCCGTGGAGAACGTCGGGAGCGACCGCGTCACGCTCGCGTTCCGCGACGGACAGCGGGCGGAGTTCGTCGCCGATCGAACCGGGTCGGAGAATGGAGGAACCGGGGCGGGAACCGAGGGGAACGGACGGGGGGCCGGTGACGAGGAGGCTGTCTGGCACTGGAGCGAGGGCCGGATGTTCACGATGGCGCTCGGCGCCGAGGAACTCGGGCCAGGCGAGTCCGTGACGGAGACGGCGACGTGGTCCGACCCGGCGCCGGGCGAGTACGCGGTCCGGGCGTGGCTCACAACCGAGGACGACGGAGTCAGGAGGGAGTCGGAGGCCGAGACAGTCGTCGTCGTCGGTTAGAGTTGGCGTCGACGCCCGAGCGTCATACCAGTTCGTCAATGAGATCACGTGTTGCGCGTCGCACCGCGTCGTCGCTGGAGTTCGGCGGCTCCCAGCTAAGCGCGGAGAGCTTCTCGACGGAGAGGCGCATTTTCGGCACGTCGCCGGTCCACCCGCGGTCGCCGCCCGTGAACTCGTAGTCGGGGTCGAGGTCGAGTTCGTCGGCGACGATGTCGGCGATGCGGATCACGGAGGTCGTCGTCCGCGAGCCCAGGTTGTACGTGTTCAGGTCGCGGTCGCCGTGCTCGACGACGTGGGTGATGGCGTCCACGCAGTCCTCGACGTGGAGGTAGGACTTCTCCTGCCGGCCGTCGCCGAGGATCTCGAGCGTGTCGGGGTCGGCCTGGAGCTTCTGGATGAAGTCCGGGATCACGTTGCCCCGCTGGTACGGGCCGACGATGTTAGCGAACCGGAAGACCCAGGACTGGACGCCGTAGCTCTTCGCGTACGTCGAGATGAGCGCCTCGTCGGCGAGCTTCGAGGAGCCGTAGATGCTGATGGGTTCGAGGGGGGCGTAGTCCTCCGGGGTGGGACGCGGCGCCTCGCCGTACACGGTCGAGGACGAGGTGAAGGCGAACCTGTCGACGCCGACCTCCGCCATCCGTTCGAGGACGTTGTACGTCATCTCGGTGTTCTCCTCGAACAGCGTCCGATCGTCCTCGAAGTTCGTGTCAGTGTACGCGGCGAGGTGGAAGACGACGTCCAGGTCGCCCGTCACGGCGTCGGCGACATCGTCGGGGTCGGTCACGTCCGCCTCGACGAACTCGACGCCGTCGGGCACGCGGTCGCGGTCGCCCTTGGAGAGGTCGTCCGCGACGCGCACGTCGTTGTCGGCCGCCAGTTCGGCCGCGAGGTGCGAGCCGATGAGGCCCGCGCCGCCCGTGACGAGGACAGACTTCCCGGAGAGGTTCATGTCCTCGAGAGCGGCCGAGACCGGAAAGTGTCTTCCGGTCGCCGGTCGCGTCCGCGGCGGTTCGTCCCCCGTCGGGCGACGGTCACCATCGGACGCCCGTCAGGTCCTCGCTGAGGTCCCAGAGCGTCGAGCCGCGGTCGCCGTCCCGGGCGACGTCGGCCGGGTCGACGCGTGCGCAGTCGACGTAGTAGCCGCCGGCGGCGTCCGCGGCTTCCGGCGCCGCCGCGAGGTACACCGACGTGGCGGCGGCCTCCGCAGCGTCGTCGACGACGTCGGGCGTCAGCCGGGACGGGAGGCGGTCCAGCCCCCCGACCGCGACCCGGACAGGGACCGACGCCTCGCGCCACAGCCCGCTCCCGGGGACGAACCCGGGGTGACACGACGCGACCGCGGCGCCGTCGAGCCGGTCCGCCAGTTCCCGGGCGAAGAGGACGTTCGCGAGCTTCGAGCGGGCGTAGGCGCCCAGCCCGTCGTACTCGTCGACCGAGCGCACGTCAAACGTCCCGTCAGCGCGACCGTGGACCGCTGAGGCGACGACCACCACGCGAGCGTCCGGCGCGAGGACCTCGCGCAGGTCGAACGAGAGTCGGAACGGGCCGAGGTGGTTCACGACGAACGTCCGCTCGGCCCGCTCGGCGCCTGCGTCGACCAGCGCACCCTCGTCGAAGTGCGCCCCGGCGTTGTGGACGAGCAGGTCCAGCGAGTCGACGTCCTCCCGCACCGCAGTCGCGAGCGCGTCGACGGCGTCCGGATCGGCGAAGTCGGCGGGGAGGAACGTCGCGTCGACGCCGGCGTCGCGGGCCTCGCGCACCACCGCGCTGCCGGCCGCACGGTCGCGTCCGTGGACGAGCACGTCGGCGCCGAGGCGGGCGAGCGCGAGGGCGGTCTCGGCGCCGACGCCGGAGGTCGCGCCGGTGACGAGCGCGGTCCTGCCTGCCAGATCGACGTCGGCGACGCCCGCGAGGTCCTCCGGACGGGAAGGCATAGTTCGCGTACGACGTCATGAACCAAAGCGCCACCGGCCGTATCCGCCCCCTAACCGTGGGCGAAGGGGGCGAACTCGCGCCCGCGAAGCGAAACGCCCTCACCGACGGGGCCCGCCTCGACACCCATGCAGGAGTCACACGAGACGGTCGTCCTCCGCTACGGCCACCGACCGGGCCGGGACGATCGGATGACGACGCACGTCGGCCTCACGGCGCGGGCGCTCGGCGCCGACCGCGTCGTCCTCCCGGACAACGCGGGCCAGTCCGCCGAGACGATCCGGGACATCACCGACCGCTTCGGCGGCCCGTTCGAGGTGGAACTCCGGGACGACCAGCGGGCGTTCACCCGCGGCTGGGAGGGGACGGTCGTCCACCTCACGATGTACGGCGAGCGCGTCCAGGACGTCGAAGGGGACGTCCAGGGAGCCCACGCCGACGCGCCGCTGCTCGTCGTGGTCGGCGGCGAGAAGGTGCCGTTCGAGTTCTACGAGCACGCGGACTTCAACGTCGGCGTGACGAACCAGCCCCACTCGGAGGTCGCGGGCCTCGCGGTGTTCCTGGACCGGTTGTTCGACGGCCGGGAACTGGAGCGGGAGTGGGCGGACGCCGACCGACGCATCGAGCCGATGGAGACGGGGAAACGGGTCGTTGAACCGGACGACGAGGGCGAACCCGGTGGGGAGGACGGAGAAGCGTAGCGTGGTCTCCTCGCGCACCGTCACCGCCCTCGTCGGCCTCGCGATCTCGGTCGCCGTCAGCGTCGTCGCCTGGATCTACTTCGACACGCTGCTCGTCTTCCTGCTCGTCCCATTCGTCCCGTTCCTGTTCCGCGGTCGGGCTGACGCCGACCAGGCACGTGCAGGGGTCTGCCCGGAATGTGGGTTCCGAACGCGCGATCCGGAGGTTCGGTACTGTCCGCGCGACGGGACCGAACTGCGACAGGGGTAACGCCCTGGTAGAAGCACGTTGTGTTCGTGAGTGCAGCGAACGACGGTGCGAGGACGTCGACCCGTCGCCGTCGCTAGCCATAATCCCTGTCGATCGAAGGAGAACCGAGAATAGCCGTCCCTAGGGACGAACGATCAGTGGTCGTCCTCGCGCCACTTGTGCCCGCACTCTGTACAGGTGAAAAAGCGCGTCTCGGACTCGTCGGCCGAGCGGATCTGCTTCATCTCGTAGCGCACCGACCGCACCTCGTCACAGTCGGGGCACTTCTGTTCGACCGTCGGGCCGATCTCGGCGGCGTCGACGTCGGACATGTCGACGATCTCCCCCTCCTGCTGGCCCTGGGTCGTCGTCATCGCCGCTTCCTTCGCCGAGTCACGGAGCTTCTCGAACCCGCAAGCGCCGCACACCCACCGGTCCCCCTCCGTCTTCATCATCGAACCGCACTCGTCGCAGAACTCCATACTCCCGTGGTCCGCCGTGGTCGCACTTAAGCGCCGGGGATTGCGTCCTCGGCGTCGTCTGCAAGCCCTTCCGTCTACTCGACGCGTCGCCCCCGACGGCTTCGAACCGCCTCAGCCGTCGCCCTCGGACTGGCCGGGTTCGCCCACGGCCTCGACCGGGAGGACGTTGTACAGGTCGGAGACGAGTTCGTCGAGGTCGGCGAACGACTCGCTCCGGCAGTCGAGGATCCGGTCGCCGAGGTTCTCCTCGCCGTCCGCGTACGTCAGCGTCGTGTCCGCGAAGTGTTCGGCCGCGTCCTCGCGGCTGATGGGGAACTGGAGCTCGTCGAGGCGTGACTCGACGCGGGATAGTCTGACTCGGTCCATGTGAAACGGGTACGCGCTACAGTGACCTAATCGTGGCGCCGGTGGGACGGTCGTCGATCGGCCGATCGATCAGCTCTCACTGGCCTGTTGCACCTCGTAGGTTAGAATCGCGAAAACGTCGTCGTACTGTTTCACGTTGACCAGTTTCAGTGGCGGGTCGGTGATCCTCCGCGGCAACAGTGGCGCGCCCGACGCAAGCGTGACGGGAGCGACGCTGAGAACGATCTCGTCGAGAAGCCCGCGATCGTGGAACTGTCCGACGAGGTCTCCACCACCGACGAGCCAGACGTTCTCGCCGTCCGCGGCCTCCACCATCTCCGCGTGGACGGGCGCGACGTCCCCCTGCACGAAGCGAACGTCCGCACCGTCGACCGCCGGTAGCTCCCGACTGCTGAACACCCAAGTCGGGACCTCGTACGGCCACTTTTCCGGGTCCTCCAACAGGTTCTCGTGCTCGATGACCCACTCGTAGGTCGTCGAGCCCATGGCCATGGCCCCGACCTGGTCAATGAACTGCGAGTAGTCGTCCTCCACGCCCTCGATCTCCTCGATCTCCCCGAACTGGAAGAGCCAGTCGAGGGAACCGTCCTCGTCGGCGAGATACCCGTCGATGCTCGTCGCTGTGTAGTATTGGGTCTTCATCCGTTCTACCACCGTTCAGGAGGCGTTCCGGGGGCATAAACGCCCCACAACATCAGCCTGCCACGCGCTGTCTTCTATCCGTACTCCGGAGTGGAGTGCGAACACCGTTTTTGATCGGCGTTTCGGAGTCCACCGAACTCCGACTGCATCGTCGGATCGTCTGGGAATCCGACGGGCGGGCGACGCGAGCGAGGAGGACCCCGCTAGAAGCGGTCGCTACTCGAACTCCGGGTCGCGCTTGTCGACGAACGCCTCCATCCCCTCGCGCTGGTCGTGCGTCCCGAACAGGCCGGCCCACACGCGGCGCTCGTAGGTGAGTCCGGCGCCCTGCGGCTCCTCGTGGACGGCGTTGATGGCCTCCTTCGCCGCCCGGAGGGCGAACTTCGGCTTGGCCGCGAGGTCGCTCGCGAGGTCCGCGACGCGCTCGTCGAGCTGGTCGTGGGCGACGACCTCGCCGACGAGGCCGTACTCGCGTGCGTCGGTCGCGTCGACGCGCTCGCCGAAGAAGATGAGCCGGCGGGCGGTCTCGTCGCCGACGAGTCGGGGGAGCCGCTGGCTGCCGCCCCAGCCGGGGATGATGCCGAGGTCGATCTCGGTCTGGCCGATGACCGCGCGCTCGGAGGCGACGCGGAGGTCGCAGGCGATGGCGAGTTCGCAGCCGCCGCCGAACGCGTAGCCGTTGATCGCCGCGACGGTCGGCGCGGGGAACGTCTCCAGTTTCGACGCGACGCCGTGGCCGAGTTCGGCGTACGCCTGCGCCTCGGGCGTCGAGAGGTCCTTCATGTAGCTGATGTCTGCCCCGGCGACGAACGCGTCCTCCCCGGCTCCCGTGAGTACGAGCGCCCGCGCATCGGCCGCCTTCGCCTCGTCGATTGCCTCGTCGAGCGCCTCCAGCGTCTCGACGTTCAGGGAGTTGAGCTTGTCCGGGCGGTCGACGGTGAGCGTCGCCACCCCGTCCTCGACGTCGAGCGTGACCGTGTCCGAGTCTGGCATGCGCCAGGAATCGGCGCGGCGGGCCGTAACTGTTCCCCCGGACGCCGGCGGGTGCAGGAGGGTTCGACCTCACCGAATCGAGAGGTCCAAATACTCCCGGAGGAAACGCCCGGCCGATGAGCCTCACCGACGAGGAGCTGGAGCGGTTGGCCGACGTCGTGCGCCTCCAGCCGACGAAGAACTCGGAGCTGGGCGAACGGTGGGGGATGGAGAGCGGCAGCGACGTCCACGGCTACCTCGAGAACCACCTCTCCGACTACTACTACCGCGACGACAACAGCCTCATCCGCGCGACGAGCGAGGCCGCCGAGCTGACCGGCGTCGAGCCGGGCGTCGAGGACGACGGCGAGGAGGGTGGCATCCCCGACCGCATCCGCGTTCCCGAGCTACACAGCCAGGTGTTCGCCGTGCTCGCCGGCCCCGACGAGCGCTCCGAGTCGGTGGTGTCCGTCCTCCAGAAGCTTCGCGAGCGGTTCGACGTCGACCCGGAGGTGGGCGATGTCCGGCGCGCGCTCCAGAGCCTCCGCCGGAAGAACGTCGTCGAGGTCGAGTACCGCACCGTCCCCACGTTCCGGCTCGCCGTCGAGCGCGACGCCGTGGACGTGGGCGTCAGCGAGTAGCCGTCCCCGTTCCGGGCTCCGTTCCCGTCTCCGCCTTCTCCCGTTCCCGCTCCCGACGCCGGCCCAACAGCGCGCGGATCCCCTTCCCCGGCCCACCCTCGATGGGCCAGCCGTTCGTCCGCCACCCGGGCGGCTCCGGCGAGAACTCCGGACAGCCGCCCGAACACTCCGCGGCCGTCGGAACGCGCTCCTTCGCGCCGCAGTACGGCACCAGCGCCCGCCCCTCGCGCCGGAGTTCGAAGTGCCGACAGTCGGGCCGCATCGTCTCGCGGAACGAGCGCCACCCCTTGCCGTAGCCGCGCTCGGCGAGTTCCAGCCGCTTGTCCGGGTCGCCGTCGGCGTCGAGCCGCGTCGGGTGCCAGAGCACCTCGGCGGCGTCCGGTCCGACGCCGTCGCCGAAGTCGAACTCCAGCACGCCTACCTCGACCGGCATGTCCTCGAGCAGCGCGGGCGACACGCGGTTCCCGGTCGCGCCCGTCGCGACCCACACCTCGTCGGCGAGGCCGGCGTCGAGGTCGTGCCGGAGTTGGCCGGCCAGCGCGCGCGCGGCGCTCGCGTCGAGATCTGGCTTGTTCTCGACGACGACCACCCGTTCGACCCAGTCGGGGTACTCGCGGACGCGGCGGAACTCCACGCGGCCGTTCGGCCCACGTCGTTTCTCGATCAGGTCGCGGCCGGCCGCGCGGTGGACGGCCGCGCGGACGTACCGCCACGGGAACCCGGGGTGCGGGAGGGCGTCGCGGTACCACTCGAACGCCGCGGGGGCGTCGCGGACGACCCGGAGGAGGTCCCTGTCCAGGTCGCGCTCGCCGAACAGGCGGCGCTCAGCGAACGCCTCCGGGTCGACCTCCAGAATAACTGTGTCCCAGCGCCGGTTCTTCGTCCCGAGCTGTCGGGCGACCACGACGGGGCGCTCGCCGTCCGTCGGATGCCAGGCGAGTTCCGCCCACCTGCACACGAGCAGTTCGAACGCGAACTCGCTGTCGCCCGCCCCGGGAAACACGTCAGGGGGGACGCCGCTGGGGTGGAAATCGGTTTCGGTGGCGCCGTCCGAAACCGTGCGACGAGCCGGTCGCTACTGGCCGCACTTGCTATCGGATGCCCGCGAGTAGATCCGGAGATCGAGCGAGCGTCGCAGTCGCTCAGGGACGGGCGGGCGAGGGGGCTTTCGAGTCGCTCGCTACCCCTCAGACCGCTGGAGCAGGTACTCCTCGTCCGCCTCCTCCTGAAGCTGGTCGAGGTAGTCGTGGGCATCACGGAGGATGTCGCGCGGACCGTCCTGGGTGATGGTGTTGAGCGCCTGCTCGTAGTCGCGCCACTGGAGGTCGCGGTGTTCCGTCGAGAGTTCGGCCGACGCCTCGAACGAGTGGGCGATGAACAGGTGCACCGTCTTGTGGATGGTGTTCCCGCCCGCCTGGAAGACGTAGTCGTACTGCTCGCGGAAGCCGTCGATGAGTCTGAAGTCACCGATTCCCGCCTCCTCCTGCACTTCCCTGATCGCCGTCTGCTGGAGCTCCTCTTCACCTTCGACCCCGCCCTTCGGGAACTCCCAGTCCCCGGGTCGGCTCTTCAGGAGCAGGTACTCCCGGTGGCCGCGGGTTTCGCGGAAGAGGATGGCTCCGGCACTGGTCGCTTCGACCGGCATTATCGTTAGGTAAGCAACCCGGTGTTAAGAGAATGTCGGACCGGGAAACGGGCGGATAGCCGACGTGACGGGGAGTTCGGCCGCCGCCGGGTCGGGGCCGGCGGGTAGATGTGCTTTTACGCATCGCGCGCACAGTGTCGAACCGACCCAGTCCACACCATGACCTTCGTCACAAAACTCCGCTTCCAGAGCGGGGACCGCGTCGCCCTCGACGACACCGTCGACGGCCTCCGGGACCTGCTCGAACGGAAGGGCGCCGAGTGCAAGGGACCGCACACGGAGCCGTCGGAGCACGTCCGCGTCCCGCTCTCCGGGAACCTCGCACCCGGGTCCACGATCGCCGACTGGAGCTACGAGGTGTTCTCCCGCCGACTCGAGATCCACGGTAACGACCACATCGCACGCGAGGTGGGCCACATGGAGTTCCCCGACTCGGTCCACGTCGAGATCGAGGTCGAACACAAGCGGCCGCTCGGCTACCAGAACTGACCCCGTGCACGTCCACGTCAACGCCGCCGTCTCGGTCGACGGGAAGCTCTCCACGCGGCGGCGCGAGCAGGTGGAGATCAGCGGCCCCGCCGACTTCGACCGCGTGGACCGGATCCGCGCGGCGGCCGACGCGGTGCTGGTCGGCGTGGGCACGGTGCTCGCGGACGACCCCCACCTGACCCTCGACGAGGGCGACCGCCGGGTCCAGCGCCTCCGGAGCGGTCGGGAGGGCACCCCAGCCCGCGTCGTCGCCGACTCTCGGGCGCGCACCCCGACGGACGCGCGGATCCTCGACGACGAGGCGACGACGTACGTCCTCGTGAGCGAGGCGGCGCCCGAAGACGACGTGGCGGCCCTCGAATCTGCCGGCGCCGCGGTCGTTATCGCGGGAGCCGAGCGCGTCGACCTCGCCGAGGCGTTCGACGCGCTCGAATCGGAGGGCGTCGAGCGGCTCATGGTGGAGGGCGGCGGCGAACTCATCTTCTCGTTGTTCGCCGCCGACCTCGTGGACGAGCTCACCCTCTACGTCGGGTCGATGGTCATCGGCGGCCGCGAGGCCCCCACGCTGGCCGACGGCGACGGGTTCGTCGACGAGTTCCCCGACCTCGATCTCGTCGACGTCGAGCGCGTAGACGACGGGGTGCTGCTCTCTTACGAAGTTTAAGTACGAAGACGCGGCCAGACGCCCCGTGCGTTGACCAGCGCCGCCCGTCGTGCAGCGGTTGTGGCCCGCGCTCCCCTCCGGGTGGGGACGCGGCCGTTCGCGGTCCACCGACGGGCGCGAGCGACCGGACCGCCTGTTCGCCAGTCACCCGGATGCTCCACGTGAGCGTTACTGCCCGGGAAGCAATGCCCTGGGGGAATCGAAGAGCGAGACACCGGTGTCGGACCGCGATGCGGCGCTCGTGCGCGAGGCCGACACTCGTGTGGAACCGTTTTACCGCGAAGTCCCCAAATCCCGTTCATGAGCAGTCAGACTGCCGCCGGCGAGCCAGTTCACGTCGAGGACCGCGAACAGTTCGAGGACCTGACCGACGACGGGATCGTCCTCGTCGACTACTGGGCCGACTGGTGCGGCCCGTGCAAGATGCTCGAACCCACGATCGACGAACTCGCCGACGAGGTCGACGACCTCCTCGTCCTGAAGGTCGACGTCGACGAGCACCAGGACCTCGCACAGGACGCCGGCGTGCGCGGCATCCCCGCGCTCCAATTCTACGCCGACGGAGAGGAGGCCGAGCGTCTCGTCGGCGTCCAGGAAAAGGACGACCTCTTGCGCGTCGTCGAGTCGCTCCGCTGATCCGGCCGGCCGCTACGACTCCGACGGCGCCGACGGCTCGAACGAGGTGACCAGTTCTCCGTGCGCCTTGCCGTTCGAGGCGATCAGTCCCTCGTCCCCGGGAGCCCACCGGCCCCCGTGGACGTCGGTGACGACACCGCCCGCCTCGCGGACGAGACAGACGCCGGCCGCGGTGTCCCAGTCGTGCAGTTCGACCGTCGACACGGCGGCGTCCAGTTCACCCGCGGCGACCCCCGAGAGCGCGGCCTGTGCGCAGCCGAACCGCCGGAGATCGCCGAACGACGACAGTACCGTCTCCACGGCGGCGAGGAGTTCCCTCCGGTGGCGCGGTGAAGAGCCGAAGATCGGGTTCACGAGAAACGAATCGAGGTCCGACCGCTCCCCGACCGAGACCGGGACGCCGTCCCGGGTCGCGCCGCTCGGGTCGGCCGCGTACAGGTCGCCGGTGACGGGAGCGTAGTTCGCCGCGGCGACCGGATCCCCGTCCCGACAGAACGCGACGCTCGTCACCCAGTTGGCGTTGCCCGAGACGTAGTTGTTCGTCCCGTCGATGGGATCGACGACCCAGCAGGGGCCCGACGGCGGGACCGCCTCAAGGACGTCCACCGACGCCGTCTCGCCGTCCGTCGCCCCATCGGACGTCCCGTCGAACGTGACGTCCTCCTCGCCGACGACGGGTTCGCCGGGATGCGTCGCCGCGATCTGCTGGACGACGTGCCGCTGCACCGCCCGATCCACCTCCGTGACCGCGTCCATCGGGCCGTCCTTCGTCTCGACCGCGAGCGCCGAGCGGAACGACTCGAGGGCGAACTCGCCGCCACTTTCGGCGGCGGTCACGCACGTCGCCAGCCGATCGGCTGCGCTCCCGTCACTCGTCATGGCGGGGACGACGGCCGCCCCCGTGATACGTCACTCGATTCGTTCGACCGCCACGCTGTGGTCCGTATCGGACGCGTGCGCGGTCGCCAGGGTCTCGGCCTCGGCGGCGGACTGGCGAAGCGATTCGGTCGGGCACTCTCGACAGACGACGTGAAACACGAGTCCACCTGTCATACGAACCGATGAACCACGTTCGGGGGCTTAGTTACGGGCCCCTTAATCACGGTAACAGGTCGCTAAAACGCAGAAATCGCTCGTCGGTTCAGATGGAGCCGGCTTCGACGCCCGGCCCGAGCTCCCCGGCCCGGGCGCGGGCCTGTTCCACGACGGACGGGGGCGCCTCGAACTCCAGCGTGACCGTCTCGCCCTCCTCGTCGTACGCCTCACGCTCGACGTGGCCGTTGTCGTGGACCCACGAGACGAGGCTCATCGCCTCGTCCGACAGCGGGAGGAGCATTCGCTCCTGCCGCCAGTCCGGGAGTTCCGCCTCGATCCGGGCGCGGAGTTCGTCGACGTTCTGGCCGGTCAACCCCGACACCTCGATCGGGTTCGGCGCCAGCGCGGAGAGCGCCTCCCGCTTCTCGCGGAGTTCCTTCGGCGTCAGTTGGTCCACCTTGTTGTAGACGGTGACGAGCGGCGCCTCGTTCCGCTCGTACAGCGTGTCGTGACACGTCACCAGTTTCTCGCGCATCTCGGGCACGGGCTCGCTGGCGTCGACGACCAGCAGCACGAGGTCGGCGTAGTACACCGAATCGAGCGTGGACTGGAACGACTCGACGAGCCAGTGTGGCAGGTCCGAGATGAAGCCGACGGTGTCCGTGAGGAGCACGTCCCGCTTGCCGGTCTCGGCTCGCCGGGTGGTCGTCCCGAGCGTCGTGAACAGCCTGTCCTCGGACTCGGCGGTCTCGTCGAGGTCGGGGTGCTGGTCGGCGTTCTCGTCCATCTCGAGGTCCGCCGCCAACCGTCGGAGCAGGGTCGACTTCCCCGCATTCGTGTAGCCGGCGAGCGCGACGAGGTCGAAGCCGGACTCGCGTCGGCGCTGGCGCCGCTCCTCCTCCTTGTCGGCGATGTCGTCGAGTTCGGTCTCGATGCGGGAGATGCGGGACTTGATGTCGCGTTCCCGCGACTCGTCGTACTCGCCCAGCCCCATGAACCCCGGTCGCTCGTCGCGCTGCGCGAGGCTGGCTTTCACCTCCGCGCGCGGCAGTTCGTAGCGGAGCTCCGCGAGTTCCACCTGGAGCTGCGCCTTACGGGTGTGCGCGCGCTGTCCGAATATCTCGAGGATGAGCGTGAATCGGTCGATGACCTCGACGTCCTCGGGGAGCTTCCGCCCCAGGTTGAACGTCTGGTACGGCCCCACCTCGTTGTCGATGATGACGCACTCCGCGTCCGACTCGACGACGAGGGCGGCGAGTTCGTCCGCCTTCCCCTCGCCGAAGTGGTAGGCCGCGTCCTCCTCGCGGGTCTGGGTCAGGGTGGCGACGACCTCGTGCCCGGCCGCCTCCGCGAGGTCGGTGATCTCGGCGAGATCCGCCACCCCCCGGTCGACGCGTTTGGCGACGAGCGCTCTCATCCGTTCACCCCCACATGCCGTGCCGCGGGTTTCGGCAAGCTGCCGTGGCTGTTCGACGGTCGAGCGGTCGGCCGCGTGAGCACCCGCACCACGTGGTCAGGGGCGGGGGCCCGTCACCTCACGTTCGGTTCTGACTGTCACATTCGCGCGTACGAGGCGCGTGGATTTAACCGTGGTGCCGACCCGACGGCCGGCCGGTCGGCGGTCCGCAGGTGTCGAAACGGCCGATCCCGAATCCGTCTCGTGGACCGGAGGTATGCTGTGACGCTGCGGGAACGGCGCGCCACGTAAAATGTAAGGGAGCGACTATTATTAACGGTACCCCGATTCTAGTAGTCAGATGGCCGGTACGTTGACGCTCAGTATAGAGATCGAACTCGGGTGGGGCGTCCACGATCTCCCGACCGTGACCCACCTCTCCGACGGCGGACGGCGGGAGCGGGAGTACCTCGACAAACTGCTCGACAAGGCGGACGAGACGGGTGTGCCGATCAGTTTCGACATCGTCGGCCACCTCCTCCTGGCGGAGTGTGACGGGTCCCACGACGGCCCGTATCCGGCGGGCTGGTTCGACGCGGACCCCGGCACCGACGTCGAGTCGGACGGGTTGTTCTACGGCCCGGATCTGGCGCGCCGAGTGCTGAACGCGGACGTCGACCACGAACTCTGTACGCACACCTTCTCCCACCTGCTCTGTGGTCAGGTGTCGGACGACCTCCTCGACGCGGAACTCCGGCGAGTCAGGGAGTTACACGAGGAGTTCGACGCCCCCGTCTCCTCGTTCGTGCCGCCGCGTCACTCCCGGCCGAACGACGAGGTGCTCCGGCGGAACGGGATTAGAGTCGCACGCTACGCGAAATCGAGGCGGTCGCCGACGCACGCTCACCGGTTCAAACAGCTCACCGTCGGTCCCGCGCCGCACTGGGCACCCCGCGTCGAGGACGGGCTACTGCAGACCTACTGCACCTCGTACCCGTCCTTAACCGCGCTCACGCTGCCGTCCGGGCAGGAGGACCCGTACCGAGGGTACCAGCTGTTCCCCCTCGCGGCGAGAAAGCGGGTACACGAGTACAACCTTCGACGTGCCACGCGACGGGCCATCGAATCGGAGTCGCCGTTCCACCTCTGGTGCCACCTGTACGACCTGAGTAACGAAGACCAGTGGTCGGTTCTAGAGCGGTACCTCGAACACCTGGGCGATATCCCTGACGAGGAACTGAACGTGATGACCATGAAATCCCTCGGCGACAGGTACCTCGAACGTTGATGGCGGACACGATGCGGGTATGCCTCCTGCTCGACGAGCCGACTGTATCGCGATACGTCGCCGACACGCTGGCGACGCTGTTCGCGGAGCCCGACGTGGAACTCACGACGGTCGTCTATAACGAGTACGAGGAGTCCCGAACCCCACAGGAGACGATCGAACGGGCGATCGAACTCCGCGAGTGGACGCCGGTCTCCCTGTTGACGAAGCTCCTCGGCCGACCCGTCCCAGAGACCGACCCCGTCCGCCTCGATTTCGTCGTGGACCTCGATTCTGCTCGGACGTTCCACGTCCGGCCGTCCATCGTCGACGGCTGGAAGCAGCGCATCCCCGAGGAGACCGTCGAGTCCGTCGCGCCGCACGCGGACGTGGGCATCCGGTTCGGGTTCGGTTTCCTCGTCGGACCGATCCTCTCGGAACTCGACCACGGCGTCCTCAGTTTCCACCACGGTGACCTGCGGGAGTACCGCGGCATGCCGATGGGGTTCTGGGAGTTCGTCCACGGGGACGACACGGCCGGGATCACGGTCCAGCAACTCAGCGAGACGCTCGACGGGGGTCGCATCGCCGCGCTGAAGACCGTCCCCATCGACGACCTCCACACCTGGGGCGCGGTCCGACGGCGGCTGTTCGTCGAGTCCGACGACATGCTCGCCACCGCCGTGGAGAACATCCGCGAGGGCGCGGTGCGAGAGCCGGAGTCGCTCGGCGACCTGTACACGCTGCCCCGCGGCGCCCCGGTCGCGAAGTTCGTGCTGAAGAACGCGACGGGCTACCTTCGCGAGTCGATCTGAAGAGACCAGGCGAACCCCGGTCGTGACGACCGGCACCTGTGGTCACTACCCCGGTACCTTTCGGTCGATACCCTCCAACAATCGACTTATCCATCACCTCCTACCTCCGGGTATGGTGGACCTACTCGCCCAGCAGTTCGACCCGAACCAGCTGGGGCTCGAACTCGGTACCGGCGCGGTCGTCGGGGGGATCATCGGCTTCGCGGCGCGGAAGCTCGCGAAACTGGTCGCGGTCGTCGTCGGCCTCGAACTGGCGCTGTTCAAGTTCCTCGAATCCCGGGCGGTCATCGCCGTCGACTGGGACCGGTTCGGCGGCGGGTTCGCCGACGCGAGCCGCGACGCCGCCGCGGGGACGCCGCCGTCGTGGCTCGAGTCGATCGTCTCCACGGTCCCGGTGTCGGCCGGGTTCGCCGGCGGCTTCCTCCTCGGCTTCAGAATGGCGTAGCTGCAGCCCCGCCTGGCGTCGCTTCCGGCCCAAAACATCCCGCCGATTATCGCGTGTTCAGGTCGTCCTCGTCCTTGATGACGCGCGTCTCCGCCTCGCCGCTCGACACCTCGTTCACCAGGTCGTAGAAGTCGTTCTGGAGCCCGGCCGGGAACGTCACCACGCCGACCCAGGAGCCGTCGGCCTGCCACTCCTCGCGCTCCAGGTCGCCGAACTCGCGCACCTTCGCCTGCCCGCTCCCGGCGTACTCGGCGGGGAGTTGCGCGGCGATCGTCACCTCGTCGAATCGGATCGGGATGACCGGACGGAGCAGTTCGAGCGCCTCGTCCACCTGGTTCTCCACCGGCTCCATGGGGTCGATGTTGAACCCCGCCTCCTCGAGCGCGCGCTCGATGCGCTCGGGCGGGTGGGGCGCGTCGTCCATCTGCGGGTTCACCGCGTTGCGGACGATGGTGTTGACGAGCTGTTTCCGCTTCTGCTCGGTCATCTCGCGGCGCTGCTCGGCCGTGATCTGGATGTCCCCGCGTTTCACCACCTCGGGGATGATCTCGAGCGGGTCGGTCGTCCCGAACACCTCCTCGACGTCCTCCTCGGCCGGCCGGTCCCCCCGCGAGGCGTTCTCGAACACGTCCTCCGCGGCGATGACGTCCTCGAGGTCGCCCTCGAACTCCCCGCGCTTGATGGCGAGGGCGGCGTCGGGGTCGATGAGCACCTCGAAGCGCGCGCCGTGGGATTCGAGCCGTGCCGTCACGGCCTCGTCGAGTGAAATCATACCCGGGAGTATCGCCGCCGAGGGTAAAAGGTATCCCCCGACGCCGTGGCGGATTGCGTGGGACGCCCCACAGTGCGCAGGGGGCGACCCGGCCAACGGTCAGCGACGAACCGCGACGAGGGTACAGGCGTCCCCGGCGGCCGGCGTCCCGACGCCCACGAACACCCGACCACCGGTCACCAGTGGCGCCGTCTCCACGCGCTCGCCCACCGAACGACGCCACCGACGTTCCCCCGAGTCGACGTCGAGTGCGACGAGTCGGCCGTCGCCCGTTCCGACCCAGACGGTATCCCCGTCGACGGTCGGCGGGCCGGCGCGCCCCGAGAGGCGCGTTCGCCAGCGCTCCGTGCCGTCCGCGAGGTCGAACGCCAGCACGCCACCCGGCGCGTCCCACGAGTCGACCTTCATGTCGTCGCTCCCGACGGCGACGTGGGCGACCCCGTCAACGATCGCGACGCCGGCCGCGTAGTCCGGGAGGACGTGTCGCCAGCGACGCTCGCCGGTCGCCGCGTCGACACCCGCGACAGCCGCGTTCGCCGCGACGACGACGCCGGGGCCGGCCGCGAGCGTCGGCCTCCCCGGCCCGTGTCCATCCCAGTCGTTCGAAGCGCGCCACCGATCCGTTCCGTCCGCGTCGACGGCGGACAGGCGGCCGTCGAACCGCGTCGCGACGACGCCGGCCTCGACCGCGACGGCGTCGGTGACGTGGCCCTGAGGGGACGGTTCCGGGAGCGCGTACGCCCATCGACGGCTGCCGTCCGCCGGATCGATCGTGAGGAGCGTCGGCGCGTCGCCGGTGAGGGACCCGACGATGGCGCCGTCGGCGAGCACGTCGTGGGGACTGAAGTGGTGGTCCGTCTCTCGGGACCAGAGTTCGTCGCCGTCGGCGCCGTATCCGGCACGACGCTCGTCGCCGACGACCGCGACGCCCTCAGCGACGACTGGGCCGTCCGCGGCGTGCTCGTAGAACCGCGAGCGCCACAGCCGTTCGCCCGAGGCGGGGTCCAGGGCGGTCAGGTGGTTCTCGCCCATCGCCAGCAGCCGACCATCGACCATCGCGAACGGGGAACAGAGGTACCGGTCGGCGACGTCCGTCTGCCACGTGACGGGGTGTTCTCGGAACCGGTCCGCGATTTCGGCGCAGCATGCGGTTCCGGCGATACCGACGGAAGATGCTGCGAGGAGGGCTCTCCTGGAGAGCTGCGGGGAGGGCATGGATTCGACTCCAGCGGACGGGGAATAGGCGTTCTGCTGCTCCCTCCACCCCGCCGGACAACCGCGTTCCACACGGGATGGCGGCCCTGCGTCTCGAAACTGATTCCCGGAGCGGAACGACTTTTCTACTCCGCTCGGCAGCACGGTCGTGTTCCGACGAGCCCTCCTCGCGTCCGCCGCCGCAACCTTCGCCGGCTGTGGACTCGAACCCGAGCCACCATCAACCCCCGAGCGCCCCACGTCCCCGCCGAATCTCTTCGCCTCCTTCGAGTGGCTCCCGGACGAGTCGGCCTACCGCGTCACGATCGAGTCCGGCAACCGGATCACCCGGACCAACACCGCCGAACTCTCGGTCTCGTCCGCGGGAGCGGAAACCATCTGGGCGACGGACGACGGGGCCCGACACGGGGACGGCGAGGTGGAACCGGTCGGTTCCTTCCCCGTCGAACCCAACGACTCCGTCCTCCACCGCGTGGAGGAGCGGGCCACGGTCCACCTCGTCTGGACGGATCCCGACGGCGACTCCTCCATCTCGCTCGACGCCTGGGAGCTGGAGTCGCAGACGGGAACCGAGACGGCGGCCCAGACGGATACTACGACCCCAACGAGGACCGAAACCCGGACGACCGCCAGGACCCCGACCGAAACCTCAACGCCGGAGGGTGACGAATGAACCGCCGACGCGCGCTCGCGACCCTCGGCGGGGTCGCGACGACGCTGGCCGGGTACGGCGCGCTCCGCGTGGGCGACGTCCGCCCGTACGAGCCGGAACTCGGACTCCCTGACGGGTCGGCGAACGAGCGGGTCATCGCCGCGGCCCGCCGGCTCCACGCGGTCGACCATCGGGCACTCATCGAAGTCTCCGTCCTCGACGACGGCACGGACGGAGCGCCGTATCCGAGCACGCGGTACCTGCGGGTCCACGAGCACTCGCGCCGACGCCAAGCGGCTGTGTTCACGACCCTCCGGGTGCCGCCGGGCGAACCCGCGCCGACGACCGGCGGGCTGTACGCCCACCTCCACGGTTCGTACGCCGCGAACAGCGACCGACCCCTCCCCGTGTCCTCGGTGATCCACGTCACCGACGGGACCGTGCTCGCGGACTGGACGGCCGACACGCCGGAGAGCGCGGACGGGGTCCCCGAGTTCGACGGCGCCGACACGGCACGCGGGGCGAACTACGGCGGGCGCACCCTGTCGTTCGGCGAGTACGTCCTCCCCCACCGCGCCGAGTGGCGTGAGACCGACCGCGAGGACGGGGACTCGGGGGAGACCATCACGTACCTCCTCGACGACAGGGACGGGTACGCGCAGGTCCCGCCGCTCACCTACGCGGCCGAGGTGCACGAGGGGAGTCGGATCGCCGCCACGCTCGACGTCGAAACCGGCCTCCTGCGCAGCCTGCACGACCACCGCGTCGCGACGAAACGCGTCCGGGACGGCGAGGGCGGGACGACGACCCGCCAGTTCACCTACCGCATCGGGACGACGTTCGACCGGTACGGCGAGGCGTCCGCGCCACGCCCGGCCGGGGCGCCTCGGGGTGCCCTCGATACCCGCGGCGCGGAGCTGTACGAGGACCTCCGGACGTACTGACCGGGAAACGGGCGGCGCTACTCCAGCGCCCGCTTCTCCTTCGTCAGCACTTCCACGTCCGAGATGCGTGTACCCGGGTAGTTCCCGGATTCGTCCTTCTCGGCCGCCTTCACCATGTCCCAGACGACGTTCAGGCCGGTCGTCACGCCCTCCAGCGCCTCCATCTCGCAGCCGGTCTTCCCCGTCGTCTCGACGGCGACTGTGAGGGTGACGCGGTCGTCGCCGAGTTCGAAGTCGGTGTCGACGTTCGTGATGGGGATCTGGTGGCACATCGGGATCGTCTCCCAGGTGTGTTTCACGGCCTGGACGGCGCCGACGCGGGCCGTGGCGAGCACGTCGCCCTTCTCTACTTCGTCACCCCGAATCGCGTCGACCGTCGATTCGGCGAGGTGGATCTCCCCGCGTGCGACCGCCCGACGGGCCGTGTCGGGTTTGTCGCCCACGTCGACCATCTGCACGTCGCCCTCCTCGTCGGTGTGGGTGAGGTCGTCATTGCCGGACATTCACTCGTCCCCCTCGTCCCGCATCGCGTCCGGAATCCTGTCGAGGAGGTCCGTCGCCACCAGGCCGTACCCGTGCTCCTCGACCACCATGTCCCCGGCGCGGCCGTTCGCGTAGGCGGCGACGGCGGCCGCGTGGGTCGGCTCCTGGGTGCTCGCGAGCGCCCCCGTCACGCCGGCCAGCACGTCGCCGGTCCCCCCCACGGTCATCCCCGGGTTGCCGGTCCGGCCGATTCGGGTCGTCTCGCCGTCGGATATCACGTCGTAGGCGCCCTTCACGAGCAGGACGTGTCCGAGCTCCGCGGCGAAGTCGGTCACGAGGTCGGCGCGCTCGCGCCAGTCGTCTGCCGTCTCGCCGCCCATCTTCCGGAGTTCGCCCTGGTGGGGCGTGCAGACCAGCGTCGCGTCCGTGTCGACCTCGGGCACGACCTGGAGCGCGTCGGCGTCGACGACGGCGGTCCCGCCGAAGCCCTCGAGGAAGTCCGCGACGGCGTCGAGCGTCTCGTCCGCGTCGCCGAGGCCGGGCCCAAAGATGACGGTGTCGTGCTCGGCGGCGAGGTCGGCGATCCGGTTCACCTGCTCCGGCGCGAGATGGTCGCCGGGGAACGACCGGACGATGAGGTTCTCGTCGAACGCCTGCACCTCGCGGGCGACCGACTCGGGACAGGCGACGCGGACGAGGTCCGCGCCGGCCCGGAGCGCCGCCTGCGCGGACAGCGTCGGCGCGCCGGTGTAGGGGCCACCGCCGACTACGAGCACCTCGCCGTGGTCGCCCTTGTGCGACTGGGGATCGCGGTCGAACGGCAGCAGGTCGCCCGGTCCGACGAACGTCTCGGCGCCGTCCGGGATGCCGATGTCCGCGACGGTCACGTCCGCGTCGAGGTCCGAGAGCCTCGGCTTGTCGTCGTGGAAGGTGACGACCGCGTCCGGGTCAACGGCGACGCCCGCCGCCTCGCCCGTGTCGGCGTCGACCCCGGAGGGCACGTCGACCGAGACCACCGTCGCGTCGGCGTCGTTTATCGCGCGCACCGCCGTCGCCTCCGGTTCGCGCGGAGCGCCGGAGACGCCCGTGCCGAGCATCGCATCGACGACGAGGTCCGGCTCGTCGCCGTCCTCGCCCTCCAGGGAGAAGTTCCGTGAATCGGTGCACGTCTCCGTCGGGATCTCGGCCTCGGCGAGGGCCGTCCAGTTCTCCCGGGCGATGTCGGTCGAGATGGTCCCCGGCCTGCCGAGCAGGACGACCCGGAGGTCGTACCCTTCGAGGAACCGGGCCGCGACGAACGCGTCGCCGCCGTTGTTCCCGCGGCCACAGACGAGCGTGACGCGGGCGCCGGGGTCCGCCCTCCCGCGCACGACCCGGGCGACGGCGTTCCCGCTCGACTCCATGAGTTGCTTTCGCGGGACGCCGAGGGCCGCGGCGTTGCGGTCCACCATCGCCATCCGGGTGGAGGTGATCATGTCGACCGTCGGTTCGACGCCCCTCGCCGTAAATCGGGCGGGTGCCGCGCTCGCGACGAACTGAACGACCGTCGGTCTGGCGAGTTTAATCCGAGCTTTTCGTAGTGAAACCTGCCAGAACCATTTAGTCTACGTGTGCGAAACGTCCCCGCATGTCAGGACTGCTCCCGTCCGACGCCGACGCCGCGAGTGGCGATGGGACCGTCACCAGGACGGCGACAGGGAGCGACGCGGGCCCGCAGGAGGCCGTCGACGCCGAAGCCGGGGACGGCGACGTCCGCGTCTGCTGGCTCGACGACGAGGACGCCGACGCGCTCATCGGATCGCTCTCCTCCCAGACCGCCCGCTCGCTGCTCACCGCCCTCCACGAGGAACCCCGCACCGCGTCGAAACTGGCTGCGGAGGTCGACACGTCCGTCCAGAACGTCCGCCACCACCTCGGGAACCTCCAGGAGGCGGGGCTGGTGACGGCTGTCGACACGCGCTACTCCGTGAAGGGTCGCGAGATGACCGTCTACGGCCCGGCGAACGAGCGCCTCGTGGTCGCCGTCGGCGGGGACGACGACCGGAACTCGTTCCTCGACTCCCTGCGCGGCATCCTCGGCGTCGTCGGCCTGCTCGGCGGCGCGAGCCTCCTCGTCCAGTGGGCGTTCGGGGCCGGCGTCGTCGACCTCGGGGGACCCGCCACTGCGCCGCGCATCGGCGACTCTGTCGGCGCGACCGCCTCCTCCACCCTCGGCGCCCTCCCGCCCGGCGCGGCCTTCCTCGCCGGCGGCCTCCTCGTGCTGCTGACCGTCCTCGCGGTGGAACACGTCCGGGTGCGGTGATGGGAACCGGCGGGCCGACCACGGCGCGCGGGGTGGGTCCGTGAACCGGGCGGCTCCCGTGCTCGCCGTCCTCGTCGCGCTCGCGAGCATCAGCATCGGCCTCGTCGGCGCGACCGGCGCGTCCGGGACCGACGCCTACGGGGGCGACGTCTCGCCGACGGTCCAGGGGTTCGTCGTCGGCAGCCCCGTCGACCGGTCCACCGGGGACCCGGGCGTCGGTGACGACGCCGTCCGGGTCGGCGTCATCGGGAGCGAGTTCGACAGCGGCCACCCGACGCTCGACGGGCGGGTCGTCGCGCACACGCAGCTGTCCGGGTCGTCGTTCGCGCTCGACGCGCCGTCCGCGTCGTCCCACGACACGGCCGTCGCCGAGATCGTTGCCGACCGGACCGACGACGCCGGCCTCTACCTCGTCGGCGTCGGGAGTCAGCCGTCCCCCGCGGAGTACGAGCGCGCCGTCGACTGGCTGCTGGGGAACGACGTGGACGTCATCGTCGACTCCGGGAGCTACTTCCCCTCGACCGCCGACGGGATGGAGCAGATCTCCGGCGCGGCCGAGCGCGCGACCGAGTCCGGCGCCGTCTTCGTCACCTCCGCCGGCAACTACGGCCAGAGCCACTGGCGGGGGAGCCCCGACGACGAGGGTTGGGTCGAGTTCGCCGACGGGGTCCAGGGGAACCGGCTCGGCGACGGCGCCCTCGCGGGCGAGGTGACCCTCAGGCTCTACTGGGACGGCGACGCCGACTACGACCTCTACCTCTACCGGGACCTCGCCGGCCCGGACGACCCGGTGGTCGCGAAGTCGACCCGGTCGAGCGGGAACGCGGAGGCCATCGACGCGACGCTCTCGGAGGGACACTACTACGTCGCCGTCTACGCCCGCGACGCCGGCGAGGAGCCGGTCGATCTGTTCGCCGCCGAACGGTCGCTCGCCCACGCGGTCGGGGAGGGGAGCACAGTCGCACCGGCCGACGCGGCGGGCGTCATCTCCGTCGCCGCGGTGGACGACTCCGGAACGCTCCGACGGTACAGTTCCGTGTCCGCCGACGTCAGCGCGCCGGGCGCGGCCGACACGGCCGTCGCGGGGCGGTTCGACGGCACCTCCGCGGCCGCCCCGGTCGTCGCGGGCGCGGTGGCGTCGATGCAGTCGGACGAGGCGCTGTCGCCCGCGAAGGTGGAGGCGATCCTCCGCGACACGGCCGACGGGGACGCCAGAGCGATCGACTCCGAGGCCGCGCTGACGGCCGCCGCCAACGCCTCCTCGGAAGGGACGCCCGACGCCGTCGCCGGTACCGACGCGGACAGCGGTACGACCACGGCCGAGACCACCGCCACCGCCGACGCGTCCGCTGCGGACGTGTCGACCGGGACCGGCTGGTGTCCGGGTTCGGTCCCGTGACCGTGCGAGCCCCCGCCCCGACGTAGGTTTATCACCGAAGGGGGGACCATCGACGCACTGAAGCCGTGTCGAACGTGAGTGAGAGCGTGACCGAGGCCGAGGACTGGCGAGCGGTGTTCGGGCATTCGAACCCGTACCCCGAACAGGAGGACGGGGTCGAGGCGGCCGTCGCTGCGGCGCGGGACGGCGGGTACCTGGCGCTGGAGGGGGCCTGTGGCACGGGGAAGACGATGCTCGCGCTCACCGCCGGCATCCACCTCGTCCGCGACCCGGACTCCGACTTCGAGCGCGTGTTCGTGCTCACGAGCGTCAAGCAACAGCTCCGCCAGTTCGAACAGGACCTGGAGACGATCAACGCCGACCTCCCGGACGACTGGCGGCCCGTCTCGGCGATGACGCTCGTCGGGAAGGCGGACGTCTGCCCGTACGCCCGGGAGAACCGGGCCGGCATCGACGACTCGAACATGTACGACCGCTGCGAGGGGTTGCGCGAGCGGACCCGGGCGCTGACCGGGGAGGGCGGTGACGCGACCGCGGGCGCGCTCGTCCAGCAGGCCAGACGCGCCCAGACCGGCATCGCGGACTCGGGCGAGGCGGGCGTCTCCTACCTCGAAACCGCGGGGGAGCCGACGCCGTACCTCCCCCAGATGCCCGAGCACGGCGGCGGCGCGACGGGCGAGGGGACTGAGTACTGCCCGTTCTACGCCCAGTTCCTCGAGGACCTCCCGGAGGACGGCGACCCCGTCGAGGCGGTGCCGTTCGACTTCGCCGACGCCGGGCTCGTCGACGCCGAGGAACTCGTCAGGCTGTCGGCGGGCAACGGGACCTGTCCGCACTCGATGATGGGGGCGCTCGTCCCCGAGGTCGAGGTCGTCGTCGGCAACTACTACCACGCGTTCGACCCCGTGACGGCCGCCACGTTCACCGGCGCGCTGCTCGACGACTCGACGTTCGTCGTCTGCGACGAGGCGCACATGCTCGAACCGCGCGTCCGTGACCTCGTCTCCGACGGCGTCGGCGACGGAACGCTCCGGGACGCCGAGAACGAACTCACCCGCGTCATCCAGCCCGTCGCCTTCGAGGACGAGGGGAAGCGCGCCCGGGGGACGACCGACGCGGAACTCGTCCGGGGGGAGCTCTCCGACGCGGAGGTGAGCCTGAGCGAACTGGAACTCGTGCGCGACTTCGTCCGCGACCTCCGCGAGGAGGTGGACCGACGCGTGACCGCCCACCTCGACAGCGAGCACCGGGGCTGGCGCGCGGACCTGACGAACCTGCACGACGCCGAAGTCCCCCTCCGTGACCCCGAGGAACCGGCGGAGGACGAACTCTCCGAGTGGGCCCGCGACGCCGGCTACGGCGAGAAGGTGTGGGCGCGCGCCGAGACCGTCGGCGCCGTCGTGGCGCGGATCCTCAACGAGGCCGAGGAGGAGGAGACCCAGCGCGCTGCGCCGGCGGTGGGCCGCCTGCTGAACGCCTGGTACCGGCTCGACCACGAGTCGTACTTCCGGGAACTCGAACTGGAGCGGACGTGGGACGAGACGGAGCCGGCCGACTCCTGGCGCCGGGCGTACAACGCCCGGCTGGCGCTCCACAACTGCGTCCCCGCGGACGCCATCGGCGAGCGCATCGCGGACTTCGGCGGAGGGGTGCTCATGTCCGCGACGCTCGCACCGCTCGACGTGTTCCGCGAGGTGACCGGGCTGAACTACCTCGAATCCGAGGGCCGCCCGGTCGAGGAGCGGACCTACGGGCTCACGTTCCCCGAGCGGAACCGGGCGTCGTTCGCGATCGACGCGCCGAAGTTCACCTACGGCAACCGCGGGCCGCCGGGCGAGGAGAATGAGACGCGCGAGGCCCACGCGGACGCCGTCGTCGAGGTGGTCCGGACGACGCCCGGGAACGTGCTCGTCGGGATGCCGAGCTACGGCGAGGCCGAGTGGGTGGCCGGCGTGCTGGACGAGCGAACCGACGCGCCGGTGCTGCTGGACGAGTCGAGCGCCGACAAGGCGACCGAGGAGTTGAAGGCCGAGTTCTTCGGCGGCGAGGGGAAGACGCTCGTGACGAGCATCCGCGGGACGCTCACCGAGGGGGTCGACTACCGCGGCGACCGGCTCTCGGCCGCGGTGATCTGCGGGGTGCCGATCATCAACACGGCCTCGCCGCGGACGAAGGCCGTGAAGACGGCGTACGACCGCGAGTTCGGGAACGGGTTCGAGACGGCGCTCACGGTGCCGGCGGTCCGGAAGGCCCGACAGGCGATCGGGCGGGTCATCCGCGGTCCCGAGGAGGTCGGCGTCCGCGTGCTCGTGGACGCCCGCTACGCCCGCGACTCGTGGAACTCGGTGCGCGAGTACTTCCCCGAGCCCGCCCGGGAGGAGTTCCGGCCGGTCAGCCCGGACATGCTCCGGTTCGGGCTGGAACGGTTCTGGGACGGACAGGAGTGAGTCGGCGAACGCCGCAGGGCCGGTACTGTCGGCTGGCCGGACACGCGAACGCGGAACGGCCGTCTAGTTGTACCGCTCCTCGTTCCACGGGTTCGCCGTGTTGGAGTAGCCGCGACGTTCCCAGTAACCCCGTTCCGGTTCGGTGAGGAACTCCACGCCGGTCACCCACTTCGCCCCCTTGTACGCGTACTTGTGCGGGGTCACCACGCGCAGGGGTCCGCCGTGCTCGGTCGGAAGCGGGTCGCCGTCGAACTCGTGGACGAACAGCACCTCCTCGCGCATGCAGTCGTCGAGCGGGAGGTTCGTCGAGTAGCCGTCCAGCGACCGGAACATGACGTGGACGGCGTCGTCGTCGACGCCGGCGCGCCCGGCGAGTTCGGGGAACGTGACGCCCGCGAACTCGTTGTCGAACCGGCTCCACCCGGTGACGCAGTGGAAGTCCTGTCTCTGGGTCTCGGCCGGCAGATCGGTGAACTCCGACCAGGTGATCGAGAGGTCGGTCTCGACAGCGCCCGTCACGGTGAACTCCCACGTCTCCGGGCTCCAGCCGGGAGTTCCGCTCTTCGAGAGTACGGGGAACCGCTCGGTCTGGCGCTGGCCGGGTGGGAGTCGCTCCCCGCCGAACTCCTCGTGGAGGTCGGTGACGTCGGTGGCGTCCGTCATCGTGGGGGAACGACGGGGCAGATCCGGTTAGTGCTACGTGCCGGAAGCCGGCCCCCTACTGGGTACACGCGGGCGGTCAGGCGACGGCTGCCGACCAGTCGATTGTCGGATGCGTCCGTCAGGGCCGAACGTTTTGCACACTGGCGACGAACCTCCATCGGAACGATGCCAGTCATCAGGTTCGAGATGGCCGACTCGGCCGAGCGCACACAGATCGGCGAGGGACTGGTTCGGTTCGCCGTCCGGACCAGCCGATTGGAAACGGGAACTGGGGGCGGCAAGTACTTCCTGAACCACGAGGACGGCTGCGGAGTCGACGGGAGGATGATCCGGCCAGGCGAGCCGTTCTACTTCGACACCGAGACGGGTGAGATACTGTGTGACTCCCACGGCGAGCAGCGCCGGAACGAGTCCGCGGGGTGAGCACCCCGTCGCCCGCCGTCTGACCACGGAAATCGTTCGACACGGACCGCTGGCCGTCGAACTGGCACCAGCGGGCGATGGGTGATTACCGGCGGGCGACGAGGAGGAACGTCTCCACCCGCGTCTCCGCCCGTTCGGCGGTGAATCCGGCCGACTCGAACGCCGAGACCGCGTCGCCGAGCGCGAACCGTTCGTCCCTCGGGGGGCCCGCCTCGCCCGACCCCGCCGCGGTCCAGTCGACGGTGACGACCCGGCCGCCGGGCCGGACCACTCGCGCGAGCTCCGCCACCGACTCCTCGCCGGCGTACTCGTGGTAGGTCATCGTCGAGAACGCGGCGTCGAGCGCGTCGTCGTCGAGCGGGAGGTCGGCGACCTCGGCCGTGAGGAACTCGACGGTCTCGGGAACGCCCTTCTCGCGGTACAGGTCGTGCATCTCCGGCTGGACGTCCACCGCGTAACAGCGGCCGACGTGGGGCGCGACGACGTCGGTGAAGAACCCGGTGCCGCTCCCCAGGTCAGCCACTGTCGCGTCCGCGTGAACCCCGAGCGCGGCGACCAACTCCTCGGCCGAGCAGTGGCGGAAGCGGTCGGGCTCCTCCAGCATGTCGGCCCGCTCCACGTCGAACGTGTGAAAGCCCATACGTCCGAGGCGTCGCCCCGGGCGATAAGCCCTCGGCCCCTGTCCCCGTTGTCGGCCCGTTCAGCGGTCGTCGACCTGGATCGTCTCCTCGACGATCATCCGCGGCCCCGCCCCGACCTCGAGGAACGAGTCGGCGTCAGCGAGCGTCCGCTCGCCGGCGTCGGACTCGAAGGCGGCCGCGTAAGCGTCCATATCCTCGAAGTAGAGTTCGAGCACGCCGTCGTAGTCGGCGCGTTCGGGGTCGGTCGAGAGCGAGGTGAGGTAGCGTTTCAGCCCCGGAAGTTCGGAGGCGATGGGGCTGTGCTCGTCGAGCCAGTACTCCGCGAACTCCTCGTGCGTAAGTCCGTCGTCGCGGACGACGAACTCGACCACCTTGATCACGGCCGGGAAGACGCGGGAGGGCCACTTGGCTCTGCCCCCACGGTGACGGGCCGAGCGGTCGCGCGGCCTCTGCCACCGACGGTGGGCTTAAGCCGCGTGCCGTACCCTCTCGGTGTATGCCCGTGCAGATTCGCCGGCCGGATCGACGCGAGTGCGAGCGCTGCGGCCGGATCGAGGAGTGGAGTGACGAGGCCGACGCCTGGCGGCTCGCCGACGGGCCTGGCGACGTGTACTGCATCCACGAGTGGGACATCAACGGCACGTTCCTCCCCATCGAGGGGACGGACGAGTAGGCGATGCCGACGCTGTACGTCACCGCACCGCCGGAGGCGGCCCCCAACCTCGCGCGAACGCTCGTCGAGGAGCGCCTCGCGGCGTGCGTCAACCGCGTCCCCTGCGAGTCGACCTACCGGTGGGACGGCGAAGTGCTTGAGGACGAGGCGGAGGAGGTGCTGTTCGTGAAGACGAGCGCAGAAACCGTCGCGGCGGCCGAGGAACGCGTCGCCGATCTCCACCCGTACGACGTCCCGTGCGTCGAGCGGTTCGAGGCGGACGCGGTCGCGGCGCCGTTCGCGGAGTGGATCGAGGAGTCGACCGGGAGCGAAGACGACGCCTGAAGGTGGTTCCCCCTACGCCCGGTCGAGAAGGTCGTTCAGCACCGACAGCGTCCCGTCCATGAACCCCACGTCGAGCACGGTGTCGGCAGCCTCCTTCGCCGTGTCGTCGGCGTTCGAGAGCGCGTAGCTCTCCCCGACGACCCCGAACAGTTCCGCGTCGTTCTCGCTGTCACCGATCGCGACGAACTCGGTCGGGTCGATGTCGAGGACCTCCCCGACCGTCCCGAGCGCCCGGCCCTTGCTCACGCCCTGGGAGGTGAGGTGGTAGGCGTACTGCGAGTCGATGAAGTTCAGGTCGAACTCGTCGGCGAGCGCGCGCAGTGTGGCCTCGTCGGCCGTCCGCCGCGCCGCGAACTCGGTCTCGCGCCAGCGGTTCACCGTGTCCGCGGCGCCCCACCCGAGGTCCCCGCCCCGCTCTGCGAAGGCGGTGGCCGCCTCCCGGACCCGTTCCGGGTCGCCCTCGTAGCTCACGTGCTCGTCCACGCAGACCACGCCGCCGTTCTCGGCGATGACGCGCTCGGGGATGCCCGCGAAGTGGCAGAGCGCGACGGGGTAGGGGAACGCCTTCCCGGTCGCGATGACGACCGGCGCGGGCCACTCCGGGAGCACCTCGAAGACGCGCGGGTCGATCGTGTGGGCCGGCGTCGTGAGCGTGCCGTCGATGTCGAGCGCCAGCGGCGGGACGGTCGGTTCGGTCGCCTCGTCGGACTCGTCGCGGTCTTCGAGTTCGTCGAGTTCCCCGAGGTCGGTGGTGTCGTCGGTGGGGGGCATCCGGTTGCCCCAGGCTGTGGGCGCCCGCGGGAAAGCGTCGTCGGTGACGGTTCGCGGTAATAGTCGTCGTGAACGCGGTTACCGTGCCGACGACGAAGACCGTTCTGGAAGCCCCCGCGCTCTCTGCTCCCGCGGCTCGCTGCGCTACTCGGCTCGTTCACTTCGTTCACTCGCCTGCGGTGCTTGCTCCGCCGGGGTTCGCCGAGAGCGCGGCCCCTTCCATTCCCACCCTTCGGGGCTGGGGCGATCGTTGTAGCGTGACACCCGCTCGTGCGGCCGTGGGGTGTCGCCCGGTCGTCGTTCTCAGTCGGCGCCGACCACGTCGGCGTCGGCGGGCGAGCGCGCGTCGAACTCTGCGACCAGTTCGTCCAGGCGGTCGGGGTCGCCCGCGGCGGCGAGCGGTTCGTCCGCGGTGCGACACGGCGCGTCCACGTCGAGGTCGGCACAGACGCGGTCGGCCGTCACCTCCGCCATCGCGCGGTGGGTGGTGAGCTTCCCGCCGACGATGGTGTGGAAGCGGTCGACGCCGTCCCGCGTGTGGTCGAGGAGGAAGAAGTCACGCGAGATGCCGCGAGACTCCCGTTTGCTCTCGTCCGGACCGTACAGCGGGCGGACGCCCCAGTACGTCCCCTCGACCGGGGCGTCGTCGAGGTCGGGTACCATCGCGGAACACTCGTCGATCACGCGCTCCACCTCCCACTCCTCGCGGGGGTACTCGTCCGGGTCCTCGACCGCCACGCTCGTCGTCCCGAGCACCGCCCTGTCGCGGTGCGGGACGACGATGTCGCCGTCGGCCGGCGCTCGGCTACGGTTGAGGACCGGCCCCAGCCCGGGGTACTCGACCACGACCATGACCCCCCTCGTCGGGCGCATCTCCACCTCGACCCCGGCGAGCGCGGCACACTCGCCCGCCCACGCGCCTGAGGCGTTCACGACGACCTCGGCGTCGACCCGTGTTCCGCCGACCGTCGCGCCCGCCAGGGTGCCATCCTCCACGTGGAGCGCTTTGAGCGGCGCGTCCGTCAGGATCTCGGCGCCGTGCCGCCGGGCGTCGTCCGCCGTCGCGGCGACCAGACGGGAGGGGAAGACGACGCCGTCGGGCACGCGCATCGTCCTGTCGAGGTCCCCGGCGAGGTCCGGCACCGCCTCGCGCGCCTCGGCCGGGTCGATCTCCTCCGCGTCGATGCCGACGTCGCGGCAGGCAGAGCGTTTCGCGTCGAAGTACGCCGGATCGTCGCCGTCGAGCGAGAGGAACAGCCCGCCGGTCTCGGCGACGCAGCCGGTCGCCACCTCGCGGAGGATCCCGTTCTCCCTGATGCACTCGGCGGCGCCGTCGGGATCCGACTCGGCGTAGCGCGCCCCCGAGTGGAGCACCCCGTGCGACCGGCCGGTCGTCCCGGACGAGAGGCCGCCGCGCTCGGCGAGCGTCACGTCGACGCCGCGCATCGACAGGTCCCGCGCGACGCCGACGCCGGTCGCCCCGCCGCCCACGACGAGCACGTCCGTGTCCATACTGAATCGTGCGGACCAGGCGACTTGTGGGTGTCGGGCGTTCCCCGCTCCGGTCGGCACGCCCCGGGCGGCCAGGCGGCAGTATGGCCGGCGGACCGCCACTGACCGACAGAGGCAAGGGGTCCGCGCGGAACGGTCGGCCGTGTTCCGCTACTGGTTCGGGGTGTACCACTGGCGGCGCCGCCTCCGCCGGATCGGCGCGGGAGTCGCGGTCGCACTCGCGGGGGTGGCGCTCGGGACGCTGGTCGGCACGGACGCCGCCAGGATCCTCGGCCTGGTGCTCGTCTTCGGCGGTCTCTGGTACGGACAACCCGCCCTGAAGCGCCTGTTCGTCCCCGCCCCGTGGCAGGCCGACGGCTGGAAGTACGCGCCGCTCCGGCACGCCCTCGACCTGGAGGACGCGGACCGGTGGCTCGACGTCGGCTCCGGTACCGGGCGGTCGCTGACGGGGGTGGCGACGTCCGGTGCGGGGAGCGACGCGCTCTCGGCTACCCGGGTCACGGCGCTGGACGTCTTCGATTCCGGCGTCATCCTCGGCAACGCGGCGGGGATTGCCGTGCGAAACGCCGGGGCGGCGGGCGTCGACGCGGAAGCGGTCCGGGGCGACGCGACTCGGCTTCCGGTTCGCACTGGGTCGCAGGACGTCGTGACGGCGTGTCGGGTGCTGCACGACCTGTCCCGTCCGGACGCCGAGGCGACGGTCCGGGAGGCGCGACGGGCGCTCGACGGCGACGGGCAGTTCGGCGTGCTGGAACTCTCGGCGACCCACGAGGCGACGGACGACCCGCTCGGCTACTGGGAGTCGATGCTGGAGGAGGGCGGGTTCGCGGTCGGGGCGAGCGGCGAGGTGAGTCGCGGAAACTCGTGGTACTGCTATCTGGTCTGCACGGCGTCCGATTCCGCGTCGTAGGTTCGTCGTCTCCGCGGGAGTAGGCGTCGGTGATCCATCCTCCGAGTAGAGGACCGTCCCCCCTTCGAGTGCCGGTGAATCCCTTATGGAGGCAGGGATACGAACTGTAGGTCCACGGCCGCGTTACGTCCGTGGAACGGGTTCACGCCAATGATCGAGTACGACGTCGCGATCGTCGGCGGCGGCTGCGTCGGCTGTTCGGTCGCCAAGCACCTCGCCGAGCGATCGAACCTCGACGTCTGCATCCTCGAGAAGGAGTACCACCTCGCCGAACACCAGAGCGGACGCAACTCCGGCGTGCTCCACCCGGGGTTCAACTACCCACCGGGCTCCCTGAAGGCTCGGTTCGCCACGGCGGGGACGGCTCGACTCAAGGAGTACGCAAGAGAGAACGGTATCCCGCTGCGGGAGTTCGGCGTCGTCGTGGTAGCGAGGGACGAGACGGAGGTGGCGCGTCTCGACACCCTGCGGGCGCAGGCCGACGAGAACGGCGTCGAGACCGAGATCATCGGCCCCGACGAACTCGCGGAGCGCGAGCCGCATGCCGAGGGCGTGGCTGCGCTCTACTGCCCCGAGGCGGCCTCCATCGACTCCCAGAAGTACGTCTACGCACTGGCGACCGAGGTCGAGAACCTCGGCATCGACTTCTACCTTGGCCATCGTGTCGAGAAAGTACGCCACGGTGAGTCGGGTCACGTCGTCGAGACCAGCGGCGGGAGCGTCTCGGCGCGGTACCTCGTGAACGCCGCCGGGCTGTACGCGGACCGCATCGCCCACCAGCTCGGCGTGGGGACGGAGTACCAGATCGTGCCGTTCCGCGGCGAGTACTACGAACTGGTGCCCGAGAAGCGGTACCTCTGCGAGACGATGATCTACCCGACGCCCGACCCCGAACTCCCGTTCCTCGGGGTGCACTACACCCGGCGCACGGACGACAAGGTGATCGTCGGCCCCAACGCCGTGCTGGCGTTCGGACGCGAGGCGTATCGGAACACCCAGTTCGACCTCGGCGAGTTCGCCGAGACGCTCCGGTACGGAGGGTTCCGGAAGCTCATCGCCAGTCCGAAGATGATCGGTGTCGCGTGGGACGAACTCAACAAGTCGTACCGAAAGGGGAAGTTCGTCGAGGCGTCCCGGCGGCTCGTTCCCGACGTTCGTGAAGCGGACTTTCGGCGGAGCTTCGCGGGCAACCGTGCGCAACTCGTCGACGAACATGGCGAACTCGTCAAGGACCCGTTGATCGAACGCGGTCCCGACTCGCTGCACGTGCTCAACATCGTCTCGCCCGGGCTCACGTCGTCCCTCCCCTTCGGCGACTACCTTGCCGAACAGGTTCTCACCGATATCGACGGATAGAGATGTTCGTTCGACTGGTACCGATACCACTCGCCCTTCACCCCCGGCCACACGTCGCCGCATCCGAGCTCGTCGCGACCACGGACGGCCGGAACGCGCGGTCGCTGTTCTACTGACCCAGGTTCCGGTCCAGGAACTGCTCGATCGCGTCCGGTCCGATCGGCGGACTGCTCCCGGAACCGTCGCCGGGCGTCGACTCCTCGTCGTCCTCACAGTCCCGGGTCTCCAGAACCGTCTGGTCGGCTCCCGGCGTCCGGCTCAGTTCGTCGAACCCGAATCGGTGCCCGAGCCCGTCCAGTTCGTAGTACGTCGCGTCGACGCAGGCGTCCCGCAGGGCCTCGTAGAGGAGTTCGCTCTGCTGGTACGGGACGGTCGTGTCGGCCCGGCCGTGCACGATCAGGAACGGCGGGTCCTCGGAGTCGACGTACGTTATCGGGTTCGCCCGCTCGACCTCGTCCTCGTTCTCCGTGATCCGCCCCCCGAGGAGGAGCGACTCGGGCGACCCGGGGCCGCTGTGCGAGAACCCCCTGCCGTCGAGTTGCGAGTCCGCTTCGAGGAAGTCGGTCAGCCCGCACCAGTCCACGACCGCCTGCACGCGGCCCGACTCCGCCGGGGCGACCGTCTTCTCGACCGCCTCGTCCGGGTAGACGTCCCCCGCGATCTCCTCGACGTCGGCGGCCGTCCCCGCGAGGGCAGCGAGGTGGCCACCGGCCGAGCGCCCCCAGACCGCGACGTTGTCCGGATCGAGGTCGTACGTCCCGTCCTCCGACCGTAGCCACCGGATGGCGGCCTTCACGTCGACGATCTGGTCGGGGAACGTCCCCCTCGGTTCGTTGCCGTTCGGGGTGATCGTCGGGGTGACCCCCCTCGGAACCGCCGAGAGCCGGTACTCGATAGTTGCCATCGCGTAGCCTCGACTCGCGAAGTACCTGCGCAGGTCGGGAGAACGAGTTCTGTCCCCGGCGACCCACGCACCGCCGTGGATCCACACGACGAGGGGGGACGGGTCGTCCGTCTCCGGTACGTACAGGTCCAGTTCCAGCGACTCCCCGTCGCGTTCCGCGTACGTGAGCCCCTCGTGCACGTCGACGTCCCTCGTCGGCGCGGGTGACTCCCCTCGCGACGCAGCGGCCGTCCTCCCCAGCAGCGTTCCCGCCGTACCCGCCGCTCCGATCCCGCTCAGGAACCCCCGGCGGGAGTACCCGTCGAAACTGCTCGGATCCGACATACACTACCCGAAGCGGGCGACGGGAGTTAGTTAATAACCGACCGCGGAAACGTTGAAAGTAATTTACGAGGGTTACAGCGGTCGTACAGCGCCGCTTCGTCGCTCGGAAGCGGTTCGGCGATTTCGGACCCTACCGCCGCGCTTCCTGCAGGAATTCCGCTCCTACCGAGGGGGGATACCTCGATAGGACAGGTCCGAATACGTCGACCCCGATCGAATCCACGTCGACCCTCGGGGCGCCTGCTCGTGTCCTCGCGTGGTCGCCGAAACCGCGTCGACCGGTTAGGTCGAACCCGTTCGGGGGCGAGGGGTCGAATCCCCGCAGGTACGTACAGGGAAAACACTTACCAACGGGGTTACACGCGTCGGATATGTCGGACCCTCCATCCCGTCGTACCTTCCTCCGAGTCTCGAGCGTGGCTGTACTGTCCACGGCAGGATGCCTCTCGCTCTCCGATATCGAGGATCTGAGGCTGTTCAACGGTTTCGAGCGGGACGTCACCGTCACGACGTCCGTGATTCGTGCCTCCGACGGGGAGGAGGTGTTTTCGGACACCACCACCATCGCGCAGGACGAATCACGGAGCTACCAGAACCCAGTTCGAGAGGAGGGACTGTTCGAGATACGGGTAGCCGTGGAGAACGGACCCGAGAACACCTACGAATGGGACGCGCCCGCCGACGAAGCGCACGGCCTCACCGTCCATCTCTCGCCGGACGAGGTGAGTTTTGGACGGGTCGTGGTGTAAGCCGAAAGGGGAATTTAGGGACGTACCAACCGACGGTCTCACGCTGGTTCCACCCGAGCGTCGGGTTCGTCTCTCGAACGCCCCCCGTCTCGGTTACTAAACGGTGGAACGCCACTCACGCGGACACGGAGCACGCGGCGCTTCCGTCTCCGGTACGAGACGGACTTACCGGGTCGCAGAACGAGAGGGGTCGCCGACGCGGGTCAGTCCGCCTGCTGCTCGGCGGCGACACGGGCGACGCCGATGGTGACGGCCACGCCCTCGACGGTCCACTCCTCCACGAGGTCGAAGTCGACGCCGTCGGGGTCGCCGCCCTCGCGCCGCTGGGCGACGCCCTCGACGAACTCGTCGGTCCTCGTCTCCTCGGCGATGTGGTCGCGGTGCTCGTCGACGAAGTCGGCGACGCGGTCGTCGGCGACGTCGAGGGAGACGCGGATGCGCTCGTCCACGTCGAGGTCCAGTTCCTTGCGCATCTCCTGGATCCGTCGGACCACGTCCCGGGCGTACCCCTCGGACTCGATGGCCTCCGTGAGTTCGGTGTCGACGTAGACGGTCCCGCCGCCGGACCCGGTCCGGCGCGCTCCCGCGTCCCCCGACGCGGGGACCCCGTCGAACTCGGCGCTCACGACGCCCTCGGGCGCCTGCGAGTGGAAGTCCACCATCCCCTCGTCGAGGTCGTACTCCTCGCCGTCGGCGGTGACGGAGAGCCCGTCGCCCGCGTCGAGTTCCGCGCGGACGGACCCCCGGATCGCCTCCATGATGCGCTGGGCGTCGCCGCCGAACGCTGGGCCGAGTTTCGACATCTCGGGTTCGGCCACCTCCACGAGTTCGCCGTACGAGTCGACCACCTCGACCGACTGGGCGTTCACGCGCTCTGCCAGCAGGTCCCGGAGGTTGCCGACCGACTCGCGGATCGCGGGGTCGGCGCTTTCGACCACGACGCGGGTGACCGGCCAGCGCAGTTTGCGCTCGGCGCGCTGGCGCGCGTTCGCCGCCGCCTCCTCGACGCCCCGGAGGACGGCCATGTCGCGTTCGAGATCGGGGTCCCGGAGCGTCTCGTCGACCTCGGGGTACGGGAGCTGGTGGACCGTCGTCGCGCTCCCGTCGAGGTGCTGGTACATCCGCTCGGTGAGGTACGGCGCGAACGGGGAGAGCAGGCGCGTGACCTCGTCGAGCAGGGTCGCCATCGTGGCGTAGGCGCCGCGCTTGCTCGCCGAGTCCTCGTCCTCCCACATCCGCTCGCGGATCGCCTTCACGTAGAAGCGCGAGACGTCCTCGGTGACGAACGAGAGCAGGGCGTTCAGCGCGTCGTCGACCTCGTAGTCGTCCCAGGCGTCGGCCATCTCCGCCTTCGTCGTCTGCAGGCGGCTTAGGACCCACTCGTCGACGGTCGTCAGGTCGCCGTCGTTCAGTTCCGGCTCCGCGGGATCGTAGCCGTCGAGGCGCATGTACGGCAGCGGGAAGCGGAACACGTTCCAGAGGATGTTGAGCGTGGACTGCATCGCGTGGAGGCCGTCCCACTCGAACGCGAGGTCCTGACCCTGCTGCTCGTGGCTGAGGAGGTAACACCGGAGCGGGTCGCGCCCGACCTCCTCGATCGCCTCCTGCGGGGTGACGATGTTGCCGCGGGACTTGCTCATCTTCGTCCCGTCGCCGAGCGTCGTGAACCCGTGCATCAGCACCTCGTCGTAGGGTGGCTCGCCGAGCGCGGCGGTGCCCATGCCGAGCTGTGACCAGAACCAGCCGCGGGTCTGGTCGTGCGCCTCGATGATGAGGTCGGCGGGCCAGAGGCGCTCGAACGTCTCCTGGTCGGACGGGTAGCCGATGGTGCCGAGCGTGGCGACCGAGGAGTCGAACCACACGTCGAACACGTCCGGCACGCGCTCGTGGGTGACGCCGTCCTCGGTGATGGTGAGGTCGTCCACGGTCGGCCGGTGGAGGTCGACCGTCTCGGGGTCCACGTCCTGGTCGACCCGTTCCGCGAGTTCCTCGCGCGAGGAGACGACGAGCAGGTCGTCCATGTCGGGGTTCCCCTCACCCTCGGGCACCCAGATGGGAAGCGGGATGCCCCAGTAGCGCTGGCGGGAGATGTTCCAGTCGGGCGCCTCCTCGACGAAGTTGCGGAAGCGGCCCTCCCGGGCCTCGTGCGGGTGCCACTCGCTGTCGTCGATGTTGTCGAGCAGTTCGTCCTTGATCTCGGTGATGCGGATGAACCACTGGTCGGTCGCGAGGAAGACGATGGGCGTGTCGCACCGCCAGCAGTGACCGTAGCTGTGGGCGTGGGTCTCCGCGGCGAGGAGGAGACCCTTCGCGTCGAGGTCGGCGACGATGTCGTCGTTGGCGTCGCGGACGAACTGGCCGGCGTACTCCCCGCCCTCGTCGGTGAACACGCCGTCGCCGCCGACCGGGCTGAACGTCTCCAGGCCGAGTTCCTGCCCGCGCTCGAAGTCCTCCTGACCGTGGCCCGGCGCGGAGTGGACGAGGCCGGTCCGGTCGGCCTCGACGTAGTCGGCGGTGTACACCTGCCCGACGCCCTCGCCCTCGGCGTGGTCGGGGACCTCCTCGGCGAGCGGGTGCTCGTACTCCCAGCCGACGAGGTCCTCGCCGGCGTACTCCGCGACGACCTCGTAGTCGTCGTAGCGGCCCCGCTTGAGGGCGTCCTCGACCGTCGATTCGGCGAGGAAAAGGGTCTCCTCCTCGCCGTCCTTCTCTGCTCGAACCTCCTGGTACGTGAGCTCCGGACCGACCGCGACGAACTCGTTCGCGGGGATGGTCCACGGCGTCGTCGTCCAGATGACCAGGTTGCCCTCGCGCCCCGTCAGGGGGAACTTCACGTAGATGGAGGGCGACTCGATGTCCTCGTACTCCACCTCGTTGTTGGCGATGGCGGTCTCACAGCGGGGACACTGGGAGATGGCGCGCTTGCCCTGCTCGACGAGCCCCCGGTCGTGGACCCGCGAGAGCGCCCACCAGGCGGCCTCCATGTACTCGGGCGAGATCGTCTTGTACGGGTCGTCCCAGTCCATCCACGTCCCGATGGACTGGAAGTCCTCGTCCATGTTCTCGCGGTTGCGCTCGGCGAACTCGCGGCACTCCTCGATGAAGTTCTCCATCCCGAACTCCTCGATGTCCCGTTTGGTGTCGAAGCCGAGTTCCTGCTCCACCTTCGTCTCGATGGGCAGCCCGTGCATGTCGTAGCCCGGCCGGTCGGTGACGTTGTGCCCGGTCATCCGCTTGTGCCGGAGGACCGTGTCCTTCAGCGTCTTGTTCCAGGCCGTCCCCAGGTGCATCTGGCCGGTCGTGTACGGCGGGCCGTCGACGAAGAAGAAGTCGGGGTCGTCGGCGTGCGCCTCCTTCGCCGCCTCGTAGGCGCCCTCCTCGTCCCAGTGCGCCTCGACGGCGGATTCGACCGCCTCCGGGGCGTACTGGTCCGAGACGTCGCTATCGTCCATACCGAACGAACCCGCCCGGTGCATATCAAAACCGTGGTGTTGCAGTGCGAGATGCGGACGTGCGTCGACTGCTACCGCACGTCCGCGTCACTGGACCGCGAAGGATGATCTGGGTCAGCAGGCCCTATCCTCGAGCAGGAGGCTAGAGTTCGGAGACGCAAACAGGCCGGCAATCCGCTCTCACCCCTGATACTCCCGACTGAGGAACTAAGGCGGATGCCGCCGGACGACAGCCCGTGAGCGACGGGAACGACCGGACGGATTCAGGCGACGACCCGCCGGACGACGGGGTCCTCGACCCGGACGACCTCGACATCCGCGAGCGGGACGAGGTCTACGAGCGCGGCGAGGGTCGGTACGTCATCTCCACGGGGGCCGGCGGCGTCGAGGTCGAGGAGAGGCGAACGAACGACGGGCCGACGAGACCCGAGGATGGCCCGAGCGGGCCCCCCGACGAACGCCCCCATCTGGACGCGCTGGCGGCCGAACTCGACGCCCTGAGCGCCCCATACGGTCTCGCGCTGGCCGGGAGAGCGGACGACGAGACCGCGAGCATCCAGGTGGCCGCGACCGACCCGGCCGACGTGCTCGGCGCGGCCGTCCGGTGGTACGCGGAGCAAGTGGACCCCAGCAGTGACGCGGACGAGACCGCCGCCGCCCTCCTCACGGCGGCCGGAATCGACGCCGGCGACGACACGGACGACGGCACCGACGAAGACGCCGAGTAGGATTCGACCCGCCTGTCCGGACAGTGGAAACCGGTAAAGCCCCACCATCCCAACGACGCGTCATGAGCGACGACGACGGGATCACCCTCCAGGTCCGGGGCGCCGCCAAGCGCGACGCCGGCCGCGGCATCGCCCGCCTCCCGGACGCCGCGATGAGCGCGCTCGGCGTCCTCTCCGGCGAGACGGTCCGCATCGCCGGCGAGCGAGAGACGGCCGCGAAGGTGTGGCCCGCGGGAACCGAAGCGAACGACGGCGAACTCCTCATCGACGCCGAGACGCGGATCAACGCCGGCGCGAAGATCGGTGAGACCGTGCGGGTGGTCGCCGAGAGCGTCGAACCCGCGGACGAGGTCACCCTCACCGCGCCGGCGGCGCTCGACGGCGTGGACATCGACGACGTGACCCTCGCCCGGGCGGCAAAGCGCGACCTCGACGGCCGCCCCGTCACCGCCGGCGAGCAGGTCCGGCTCCCGCACCTCGGCGGCAACGTCTTCGTCGTCGCCTCCACGTCGCCCGACGGTCCCGTCAAGATCGGCGACCGGACGAGGCTGACCGTCCGTCGGAGCGACGACTCCGGCGGGAGTCGGAGCCGCTCCACGTCCGGGTCGACGCGGACGAACGTCGGGGGCGACGGGTCGAGCGGAACGCGGTCGGGTGGCGCGTCGGCCGGGACGGGGGGGAGCGGCTCCACCGCCGCGCCCTCGGCGCCCGCGGCGACCGGCGTCAGCTACGAGGACATCGGCGGGCTGGACGAGGAGCTCGACCTCGTGCGCGAGACGATCGAACTCCCGCTCGCCGAGCCCGAGGTGTTCACCAGGCTCGGCATCGACCCGCCGAAGGGCGTGCTGCTCCACGGCCCGCCCGGCACCGGGAAGACGCTCATCGCGAAGGCGGTCGCTCACGAGGTGGACGCCACGTTCATCTCCGTGTCGGGCCCGGAGATCACCTCGAAGTACAAGGGCGAGAGCGAGGAGCGCCTGCGCGACATCTTCCGGGAGGCCGACGACAACGCGCCGGCGATCATCTTCTTCGATGAGATCGACTCCATCGCCGGCGAGCGCGAGGACGGCGGCGACATGGAGAACCGCGTCGTCGGCCAGTTGCTCTCGCTGATGGACGGCCTCGACGCCCGGAAGGACGTGATCGTAATCGGCGCGACGAACCGCGTCGACTCGCTCGACCCGGCCCTGCGGCGCGGCGGGCGCTTCGACCGCGAGATCGAGATCGGCGTGCCCGGCGAGGCCGGCCGCAGGGAGATCCTGGAGGTGCACACCCGCCGGATGCCCCTCGCCGACGACGTCGACCTCGACCGACTCGCGGCCCGAACGTACGGCTTCGTCGGCGCCGACGTCGACTCGCTCACCACCGAGGCCGCGCTGACCGCGCTCCGTCGCGTCCGCCACGCCGACGCCGACGCGGACCTCGCGAGCGTGGAGGTGACCCGCGCGGACTTCGAGTCCGCGATGGCGAGCGTCGAACCCTCCGCGATGCGCGAGTACGTCGCCGAGAAGCCGTCGACGACGTTCGCGGACGTCGGCGGGCTGACCGAGGCGAAGGAGACGCTGGAGCGCGCCGTGACCTGGCCGCTCACCTACGGCCCGCTGTTCGACGCCGCCGACGCGGACCCGCCGACCGGCGTGCTGCTCTGGGGGCCGCCCGGCACCGGGAAGACGCTGCTCGCGCGGGCCATCGCCGGCGAGTCGGAGGTGAACTTCATCCAGGTCGCCGGGCCGGAGCTCCTCGACCGCTACGTCGGCGAGTCCGAGCGGGCCGTCCGCGAACTGTTCGAGCGCGCCCGCCAGGCCGCGCCGGTCATCGTCTTCTTCGACGAGATCGACGCGCTGGCAGGCGACCGCGACTTCGCCGGCGGCGACTCCGGCGTCGGCCAGCGCGTCGTCTCGCAACTGCTGACCGAGTTCGACCGCGCTGCGGAGAACCCCAACCTCGCGGTGCTGGCCGCGACCAACCGGAGGGACAGCCTCGACGACGCGCTCCTCCGCCCGGGCCGGCTGGAGAGCCACGTCGAGGTGCCGGCGCCCGAGGAGGAGGCACGGCTCCAGATCCTGCGGGTCCACACGGAGCGGAAGCCGCTGGCCGAGGACGTCGACCTGGAGGCGATCGCCTCGCGCACGGCTGGATACTCCGGTGCGGACCTCACCGCGGTGGCCAGGGACGCGACGATGCGCGCGGTCGAACGCGTCGCCGACGAGCACGGAGAGGCGGCGAACGAGCACGCCGACGAGCTCTCGGTGACGATGGCGGACTTCGAGGCCGCGCTGGAGTCCGTGTCGCCGACGCTGTCGTCGTAGCCTGTCCCCTCACTCCTTCTCCAGCACCGCCTGGTAGTGATACTCGTTACTGACTGCCCCCCGATTCACCTCGTCGAGCCTCCACCCGGTTCCGACGCAGGCGTCGCGGAGCCTGTCGGGCGAGAACAGCCGGAACAGCAAGGTGTCGCCGACGTCGCCCTCGTACTCGAAGTGCATGACGCGGAAGCCCAGCCCCGGCGTCGGATCGTGGCGGTAGCCGAGCAGTTCACGCGTTTCGTCGTACTCGGGGTCGTAGTTGTCCAGGACGGCCGTGGCGTCGTCGGCGGTGACGTGCGCGAGGTCGCCGAGGAACTCGCGGAGGCGGCGCATCGACCGGGCCAGCCCGAGTTGCGTTCCGTACGCCAGCACCGACGAGAAACGGTCCCGGCCGAACCCCTCGCGGAGGGCGAACATGTCGCCGAGCCTCGCGTCGTCGACGCCGCGCTCGCGCATCGTCGCCACGAGGTGGTCCGACACCTCCAGCGCGACCGTCTCGAACCGGTCCTGGAAGTACAGCGAGTCGCGACCGGCGCCGGCGCCGAGGTCGAGCAACGGTCCCTCCAGCCTTGATTCGAGGAACTCGGTCCCGTCCTGGTCCGGCGTGCGCTCCCCGAAGTAGAACTCCTCGATGGGGTGTTCGTTCACCTCGTCGCCGTCGAGCTGGAGCAGCGGCTCGTCCTGTTCGCCCCGGTGGAAGTCGCGGATCGCGCGGCCGAACGGGTCCGACATGGCTCGGCGTACCGGGAGTCCGAACGTAAATCCGCGTACGGGATGATACTGGGTGGCGTGGTCTCGGTGTGGGTCTTGGTGGCCAGGGGGTAAAGGTAAACACCCGGGGAACGGTAGCCGGTCCATGGACGGACTGCTGCCGGAGGAGGCGACCGAGCGGCTCGTCGCGACGTGCCGGACGACCGTCGGCGACAACCTCCGGTCGGTGACGTACTTCACTCGAACCGACTTCCAGCAGGTGTACCTCCGGGACGACCTGGAGCGGGACGCCGACCTGATGGACTTCATCGGCATCGAGCGCCAGGACTTCAACACGACGGCCGACGCGTACGGGGGCTCGGAACTCGGCGACTACCGCTACACGCTCCGGGTGTTCGAGAACGGCTACCTCGTCCGCGTCGGTGGTGAGAATACCGCCGTGTTCGTGACCACCGACGGCGTGGAACTGCGCGATTTCGACGCGCTGGCGCACGCACTCAGTTCGACGCTCTCCGAGTGGGAGTCCTGAGGCCGCTCGGTCGCTTCAGCCGTCGACGCGCGCCTCGGTGCCGGACAGCAGTTCGAGCACCTGCATCACGCCGGAGTTGTCGTCTCGACCCATGTCGTTCTGGACCATCGTCTTGTAGAGTTCGTGTGCGAGCGAGGTCTGTGGCATCGGCGAACCGAACGCCTCGCCCGCGTCGGTGGCGATGCGGAGGTCCTTGTACTGGTACTCCGCGAAGAAGCCCGGGTCGAAGTCGCCGTGGATCATGTCCGGCGCGCGGTTGTCGAGCGTCCAGCACCCGGCCGCGCCGCCGCTGATCGCGTCCACCACGGCCTCGAGGTCGGCGTCGGCGTTGTCCGCGAACACCAGCGCCTCGCTCACGCCCACCATCTGGGCGGCGACGACGATCTGGTTGCACGCCTTCGTCGTCTGCCCGGCGCCGGCGGGGCCACAGTGGGTGACCGTCTCGCCCATCACGTCGAGGACCTCGCGCACCCCCTCCAGCGCGTCCTCGTCGCCGCCGACCATGATCGACAGGGTGCCCTCGATGGCGCCCTCCTCCCCGCCCGAGATGGGCGCGTCGAGCGCGGTCACGCCGACGTCCGCGAGCCGGTCGGCGACCCGCTCCGCGACCGTCGGCGAGATGGTCGAGTGGTCGACGAGCGTCGTCCCCTCGGTCAGGCCATCGATCACGGGTTCGGGCTCCTCGCCCTCGCCGAGCACGACGTTCTCCACGTCGGGCGAGTCGGGGAGACACAGCAGGACGACGTCGCTCTCCTCGGCGACCGCGGCGGGCGAGTCGCCCCCCTCGCCGCCGTGCTCGACGAGTTCCTCCGTCGGCTCGTCCGAGCGGTTGTACCCGACGACGCGGTAGCCGGCGTCGACGAGGTTCTTCGCCATCGGGAGCCCCATGATCCCGAGTCCGATGAAGCCGATTGTCTCGTCCGTCATGACGTGTCACACTGTGACGGAGCGGAGTAAATAACTACGGTCGGGCGTCCTCGAATCCGCCAGTTCCGTCGGCAACTTCGGGAGGGACCGTGATACTCGTGGAGACCTCGTCGTGGGTTCGGGTCGGCCGGTACGGGAACGACCTTATCACGGGACGCCATACACCGGAGGAGTATGTCCTCGGGTGGAGACGAAGACGGGTCACGGGACGACGTCGGGACGGGAATCGCAGTCGGGCTCGTGCTCGGCGTGGCCATCGGCGTCGCGACGGACGAACTGGCGATGGGCATCGCCCTCGGACTGGCACTCGGCGTCGGTATCGGAACGGGGTGGCCCAGGATACGTGGATAGAGGGACACGCTAGCCGCCGTTTGTGACCCACGCTGGCCCGATCGAGCGGCTGTTTCGCGCGAGACGGCACCGAGGGAACACGGTTCCGACGGAATCGTCGGAAACCGTCGCGGAGTCGACGCGGAGTCGACGCGGAGTTGACGCGGAGTCGTCGGAGCGAATCTAGTCCCAGAAGCCCTGCGTCCGCGCGTACTGCCGTTCCTGTGCGAGGATGTCCCGATAGAAGTCGTCCTCGTCCTCGCGGAGCTTCCCGATGATGCGCGCGGCGTACTGCGGCCCGACCCCTCGCGCCGCGAGGGCGATCACCGCCTGCTTGCCGTGCGCCTGCACCAGGTTCGCCGCGCGGAACGCCCGGCGGGTGAGCCGGTCCTGCTCGTCGTCCTTCTCGTCGGCCCGGACCGCCGCCACCGCCTCCTCGTCCCACGGGTTCAGCGCGGCGATGCGGGTCGACTCGCACTCCGGGCACCGGGGCGTCTCGCGGACCCGTCGCACCTTCGTCTTGTGGTGCCAGTCGTGGCAGTGGACGCACAGCAGGATGACCCGGTCGTCCATGATGCGGTCCCTGATGGTCTCGATGACCGAGGCGTCCGCGTTCTCGGGGACGAGGAACTCCCGGCCCGACGACCGGCCGCCCGTGCCGATCGGCGTCGGTTCCCGCGCGGACACCAGTTCGACCTCGCCCGACTGGATGTCGGCGAGCAGGTCGGCCGTCTCCTCGACGGCGAGTTCGGTGTGGAACACCTCCCGGATCGCCTCCTCGAAGACGGGGGTGTCCTCCAGGGCGGCCATGAGCCGGTCCGCGCCGAAGCGCTTGTTCCCCTGGTACGGCTTCAACGAGCCGAACTTCGCGGCGACGTGGGTGAGCGTGAACTTCAGCGTGTCCGAGTGCTTCAGCGCGAGTTCCAGGAGCGCCTCGACGTGCGCGGGGTCGGTCTCCTCCAGCACCTCGATGATCGTCCCGGGGTCGACCTTCGTCGGTACCTCCAGTTCGACGCGGTACGGGTCGGCGTCCATCCCGACCGACGAGCCGGTGCGCTGGCCGACGAGCGCCGAGAGCAGGCGGCCGAGCGTCCGGTTCACCTCGTGGCCGAAGGCGGCGTTGAGCGTGATGGAGCGGCCCTGCCCCTCCAGGACGATTCGGCGGTCGGTCGGCATCGGCCCCCCGGTCTCGACCTGGCGTTCGACCTGTTCGAGACCCGCCTCCGCCGTCCGGCGGTCGGTCCGGTAGCGGGAGGCGAACTCGCGCGCCACCGCCGCCGCGGAGGCGCCGCCGGCGAACTGGGGTTCGGCCACGCCGCGCATCTCCCCGACCTCCGCGGCGACCGCACGCGGGACGGGGATCTCCTGGCCGGTCCAGGAGGGAACCTCGCCGCCGGGGTCCTCGATGGGCGCGACGTTCACCTCCCCCTCCTCGTCGTCGATGTCGTTGATGCGCCACATCTCGCCCCGCTGGATGAACGTCTCGCCGGGCGCGGCGAAGTTGACGACGAACCGCTCGTCGAGCGTGCCGATCTGCCGGCGCGAGGAGATGTCGTATACGTCGTACGTCTCCTCGTCGGGGATCATCGAGAGGTTCCGGTAGTAGTACTGCCACGTTCCCCCCGACTTCTCCAGCACGTCCCGCTCCTCGTCGATCCAGACGAGGCGGTTGCTCGAGAGCTCGCGAACGACGTCCCGGAACGTCGCCTCGGGGAGGTCGTCGAACGGGTACGCCGCCGTCACGAGTTCGTACGCCTCGCGGGCGTCGAGCTCGCCGAAGTCCATCAGCAGGCCGACGACCTGGTTCGCCACCACGTCGAGGCTCGCGTGGTGGATGCCCGAGTCCTCGACCTCGCCCGCGGCGGCGCGACGGGCGATGGCCATCGCCTCCAGGGTGTCGTCCGGGTGGTCGGTGATGATGGTGCCGTAGGAGGTCTGGCCGCGCCGGTGGCCCGCCCGGCCGACGCGCTGGAGGAGGCGCGCGACCTCGCGCGGGGAGTTGTACTGGACGACGTGGTCGACCCGGCCCACGTCGATTCCGAGTTCCATCGAGGAGGTGCAGATGAGCCCGTCGATCTCCCCGGCCTTGAACGCCTCCTCGACCTCGATCCGGGCGTCCTTCGACAGCGAACCGTGGTGGATGCCGACCGGTTCCCCGAGCGTCTTGAACCGGGAGCCGAGCGCCTCGGCGGTCTGGCGGGTGTTGACGAAGACGAGCGTCGACTCGTGCTCGCGGACGATGTCGCGGATGACCCGGACGTGGCTGGCGATGTCCGCTCCGGTCGCGAGTTCGCCGGCCAGCCGTTCGTCCTCCTGGGTGACCTCCGGCGAGACGACGTCGAGGTGGACGTTCGTGCCCGCGTCGACCTCGAGGATCTCGCAGCCGCGGTCGCCGGTGAGGAACCGCCCGACCTCCTCCGGGTCGCCGACGGTCGCCGAGAGGCCGATGCGCTGGTAGTCGCCGGCGAGCGCGCGGAGGCGCTCCATGGCGATCGTGAACTGCGCCCCCCGTTTCGAGGCCGCGAGTTCGTGCACCTCGTCGACGACGACGTGGCGGAGGTCCGAGAGTCCCGCGCGGAGTTTCTTGCCGGTCAGCATCGCCTGGACCGTCTCGGGCGTCGTGACCAGGACGTCCGGCGGGTCGTTCGCCTGCTTGCTCCGCTGGTAGTCGGTCGTGTCGCCGTGGCGCACCTGGACGTCCAGGTCGAGGTACTCGCCCCACCACTCCAGCCGCTCCTGCATGTCGCGGTTCAGCGCGCGGAGCGGCGTGACGTACAGTGCGCCGATCCCCTCGGGCGGTCCGCCGTCCCGAACGAGGGAGTCGAACACCGGGAGCATCGCCGTCTCCGTCTTCCCCGTCCCGGTCGGCGCGATGACGAGCGCGTTCTCCCCCGCCGCGAGGGGCGGAATCGCTCGGCGCTGCGGCTCCGTCGGCGTCGTGAAGCCCCGCTCGGAGAGCGCCCCCCTGACCGCGTCCCCGAGGGACGCGAAGGCGTCCATCCCCCCCGATCGCACCGCGTCACTCATTGGCCGGAATAGTCGTGCGAGGGGGTTAAGCCCCGCGCTCCGGGCGGGTGATTGTCACGCTAGTCGGGCGCGCCGGTCGCGAGACGGCGCGTGAAACTCACGTCGAATCGGGACGGTAATTGTGCTTCACAGGGAGCGGCGGGACGCCCCCGATCGCTCCCGGCTGACGGCGATGTTCCGAACGGGGCCGGCGCAGTTCGAGCAGGGTCACGGATGCGTGTTCGACCGCTCGCGTGCGCCGCAGTCGGTACACTCGACAACCATCTCACATTCTTTTGCCCAACCGGACGGAAGCGTCACCGCAACTCCTCCTCGGCGAGCGAGGCCGCGTTCCGGACCGCACCGATGGAGGTGAGGTAGCCGGCGCCGACGGAGGCCTTCACCGCCTTCGCCGCCCCGCCGCGGAGCACGGTCGAACCGACCTGCGCGACGGTGCCGTCGCCGACGGAGACGATCCAGCCGGGGGCGTCGAACCGGTACTGGTCGAGCCGGGGGCGGAAGCCGTCGTCAGACCCCGACCGCTCCGCCTCGACGAGCCGGGCGATGTTCTCGGCCGCCGTCCTCGCCTCGCGGATCGCCGCCGAGGCGCTCGCCGGGACCGGTTCCCCGTCCGCGTCGACGATCCGCGCCGCGTCCCCCAGCGCGAACGTCCGATCGGATGCCCGGAGGTCGGCGCGAACCGTCGGGCGGTCACCTCCCGTGGCGGGGGTTCCGGTGATGCCGCCCGTCCAGATCAGCTGGTCGTAGCGGAGTTCACCTTCGTCGGTGCTGACTGCCCCTGCGGAGACGCGCTCCACGGCGGTGGAGGTCCGGACGTCCACGCCGCGCGCCTCGAGTTCCTCGCGGACCGCGCGCTGGAAGTTCGCGGGGAAGCTCGGGGCGACCTCGTCGAACTGTTCGAGCAGAACGACCTCCACGTCGTCGGGGACCCTGACACCTTCCTCCCGGGAAAACGCGGCGAGTTCGCCGGCCACCTGGACGCCCGAGAGTCCTGCGCCGCCGACGAACGCTCGGCCGCCAGTCTCGCACAGCATCTGAAACCCCTCCCGGACGGTCGCCGCGTCCGCGAGTGACTTCATGGGGATCGCGTGCTCCCGCAGTCCGCCGATGTCGTAGTAGGCCGTCTCGGAACCGAGACAGACCGCACCGAAGTCCCAGGAGACGATCTCGTCCCCGTGGAGTACAGCCTTCCCGGCGTCGACGTCGACCTCGCGGACCCGGGCGTCCACTAATTCCGCCCGGTCGAGGACCTCGGCGATGGAGACCGAGACGGCGTCCACGACCCCCGGGCGACGGATCGCCCGGTGGATCTCGTGGATCAGGACGTGGTCGGGGCCGTCGTTCACGAGCGTGAGATCGACCGCCTCGGGGAGTCGTGATTCGAGACGGCGGGTCAACGTGAGACCGGCGTAGCCCGCGCCGAGAACGACGACGTGCATGAACACCCGCCCTTCGGGGGCGGGCGGAAAGAGCGTAGCGGCGAGGGTTCAAGTACGAGGACGGGATCACGGCCGCCGTGACGTGACCACCGCCCCGCGGCGCGACGCGGTCGCGCGGGACGCTGCCGCGGGGTGACGACCGTCCCGCCTGTTCGCAACGCCGTCAGCGACCGCGTTCGTCCCGGGACCGTATCTGCGGGCCGGACACCGACCGAGTCAGAACAGCGACTTCGACGCGGACAGCACCCGCGCCGGCCCGCCCAGCTCCCACACCTCGGTCTCGACGCCGACCTCGCTCACGCGCTCCTCGACCCGGTCCGCGTACTCGGCTGTCGTGTTCACGTATACGCTCGCGCCGGTGTCCGTCGAGAAGTAGACGGGCACGTCCTCCTCCTCGCGGAGCTCCCGGACCGCGTTGAAGGTGGCGATGGTCTCGGGCTGCCAGTACACCCAGCCGGACGGGCCGGTCATCGTCGTCGCCGTGAGCGACAGTGAGTCGTGCTCGGCGAGTTCGAAGACGTCGTCGAACGAGCCGCGGCGCAGGGCGTCGCGCATCCGCTGGATCTGCCCGTGGACGTGTGCCATCCGTGCGTCGAACATGTGGCTCGCCTCGGCCTCGCGGTGCGCCTCCTCGGTCTCCTTGTAGGCGGGGACGAGCGCGGTGACGATGCGGAGGTCCTCCTCAGGGTCGAACGCGTCGCTCGCCTTCGTCTCGATGCGCTCGGAGCGGCAGTCGTGGTCGTTCATGCCCGCGTACAGGTGCGAGTACGCGCCCGTGACCGCGCGGGCGGCCGACGAGGAGCCGCGCCGCGCGACCGTCGAGATCTCGGGCCGGGTCATGTCGAGGCCCGCGGCTTCGACGAGTGCCATCGCCAGCGCCGCGAAGCCCGAGGACGAGGAGCCGAACCCGACGTTCGACGGGAAGGAGTTCTCCGACTCGACGCGGACGGCGTGGTCGAAGTCGGCCAGTTCGCGGACGTGTTCGACGACGTGGGCGATGCGTTCGGCGCCGCGCCCGTCGACCGTCTCGCCGTCGATCCGGAACCGGTCCTCGGTCCCGTCGGGTTCCCACTCGACCGTAGTGGTCGTCCGCGACGGCGCGGTGCAGAGGCTGATGGAGTCGTGGTACGGGAGTCGCAGGTCCGGATCGCGCATCCCGTGGTACTTGACGAGGCCCTGGATGGGGTGGGCCGTCGCGGTCGCCTTCATACCCGCCCGAGCGGACGGGCCGGGGTTAGGCGTTCCGGATGGCCGCGGGGTTACTCGTACTCGTAGAAGCCCTGGCCCGTCTTCTTCCCCAGGTCGCCGGCGTCGACCTTCCGCTTGAGGAGGTAGGCGGGCTTGTACCGGTCGCCGAGCTCCTCGTGGAGCGTCCGGCTCGCGTCGAGACATATGTCGAGCCCGATGTGGTCCGCGAGTTCGAGCGGACCCATCGGGACGTTCGTCCCGAGTTTCATCCCTCGGTCCATGTCCTCCTTCGAGGCGACGCCCTCGTCGTAGGCGCGGATGCCCTCGTTGATCCACGGCATCAGCACGCGGTTCGTCACGAAGCCGGGCTTGTCGTCGCTCTCCCACGTCTCCTTGCCCAGGTCCTCCGCGAACCAGTGGGCGAACTCCGTCACGTCGGGATCCGTCTTCTCGCCCACGACGACCTCGACGCCGCGCATCACCGGGACCGGGTTCATGAAGTGGAGACCGACGACCATCTCGGGCCGGTCGGTCGCCGACGCGATGGTCGTGATCGAGAGCGTCGAGGTGTTCGTCGCGAGCACGACGTCGTCGTCGACGATCCCGTCGAGGTCCGCGAAGATATCGCGCTTCACGTCCATCTCCTCCACGGCGGCCTCGACGACGAGGTCCGCCTCCGCGAGGTCCCCGAGGGCGGTCGTGCCGGTGATCCGATCGCGGATCGTCCCCGGGTCCTCCTCCAGGTCGTCCTTCGCGGCCAGCCGCGAGAGCGAGTCGTCGATCGCCTCGAAGCCGTTGTCCAGGAACTCCCGTTCGATGTCGCGCATCACCACGTCGTAGCCGGCGGTCGCCGCGACCTGTGCGATGCCGTTGCCCATCGTCCCCGCCCCGATGACGGCGACCGTCTCGATGTCCGAGCGTCCGCGCATACGTTGTGATGCCGGCGGGGGGAGCCGTAAGGGTAGCGAAGGTCCCCCACGCCGTCCGATGTATCACCGTCGGTAGCGGTTCGCTGGATCCCCGCTGAACACCCCCTCGTTGGGTCGGGAACACGGGGACGGAGGAGGGGTGCGTCGGACAAATTATTCGATGGCGATAACCGGCACAGAAAGGTTAAGAACCAGGGCGCCAAGGCTTCCGCAACTGGTGAGCGCCCGTGACCGATGATGCACCCGACCCAACCGACATCAAGTACGTCGGACCGGCGACTGCCGCGGTGCTGGCCGACGCGCCGTTCGACGCCGCGGACGTTCGCGCCAAGAGCGTCTCGTTCCGCATGCTCATCGACGCGAGCGTGAACCCGGGCGTCGCGGCGCGGATCCGTCGCGAGCACTCGCTCTCCTGGTCGTTCAACTCGGAGGACTCGGAGGACCTGCGGCGCCGGTCCGCCCAGGTCCGCGGACTCGGCGATGCCGAACGGGCCTGGGTCGCCGCCGCCTCGGACGACTGGAGCGAGCGCGACCTCACACCGGTCGAGGGCGACGACGGCGAGGCGGCGTGGGTCGCCGCCTCAGCCGCGAACGCGGAGCAGGCGGCGGAGGCCGACGGGTCTGGCGATCCGGTCGCCGCGGAGTCGGCCTGGCGCGACCGCTCGCGTCCGACCCCGCTCACCGAACTCGACGGCGTCGACGAGGAGACGATCGCCGACCTCGCGGAGGCGGGCATCACCTCTGTCAGGTCGCTCTCGGCGGCGAACCCTGGGGAGGTCGCCGAGGCCCTGGACCGCGACGCCGACCGCGTCACGAACCTCCGGGACGCGGCCAGCGAGTACCTCGGGTGAGCGACGGGACGGGAAGGCGTAATTCGATTCCGAGTTAATTTCACACCACGCGTCACCGGACGCTTTATGTGAAACGAAGCGCCATCACTCAACGACATGCTTCCCCACGCGGACGACGCCATAACCCGTGACGGCAAGGCCCTCATCCTCGCGTACGACCACGGCCTGGAGCACGGGCCGGTGGACTTCGAGCCGAACCCGGACACCGCCGACCCCGAGGCGGTGTGGGACCTCGCGACCCACGACGCCGTGTCCGCGTTCGCGGTCCAGAAGGGGATCGCCGAGGCGTACTACCCGTCCTACTCGGACGACGTATCGCTGCTCGCGAAGCTCAACGGCACGTCGAACATGTGGATGGGCGAACCGGACTCGGCGGTGAACTGGTCGGCCGAGTACGCCGCCGACCTCGGCGCGGACGCGATCGGCTTCACGCTGTACGGCGGGTCGAACTACGAGGTCGAGATGGCCGAGGAGTTCCGGGAGGCCCAGGAGACCGCCCGCGAGCACGACATGGGCGTCGTGATGTGGTCGTACCCGCGCGGACAGGGGATGAAGAACGACACCGCCGCGGACACCATCGCGTACGCGGCCCGGCAAGGGCTCGAACTCGGCGCCGACATCGCGAAGGTGAAGTACCCCGGCTCGGGCGAGGCGATGGCCCAGGCCTGCGAGATGGCCGCCCCGACGAAGGTCGTCATGTCGGGCGGGTCGAAGACCGACGACGCCGCGTTCCTCTCGACCGTCGAGAGCGCCATCTCCAACGGCGCCGCCGGCCTGGCCGTCGGCCGGAACGTGTTCCAGCGCGAGAACCCAATCGAGATCCTCGACGCGCTGGAGGCGGTCATCTACGACGGCAAGACGGCCAAGGAGGCCATCGAGCTGACGGGTGACGCCGCGCTCGCGGACGACTGATGGGCGACGACGACGTCGTCACCCGAATCATGGAGACGGTCGCCCGGACGGCGCCGGAGGTCCGCCGCGGCCTCGTCGGCCGGCGGTCGTACCTCGACGAGGAGAACCCCTCGGGGGAGTCGATGCTCGCGGCCGACGACCACGCCGACGACCTGCTGGAGGACCGGCTGACGGGCATCGACGGCGTCGGCGCGTACGCCAGCGAGGAGCGCGAGGGCGTCGTCGACGCCGGGGAGGGCCTGTCGGTGACGTGCGACCCGCTCGACGGCTCCTCGAACCTCAAGCCGAACAACACGATGGGAACCATCGTCGGGGTGTACGACGCCCCCCTCCCGGCCGCCGGTCGGGAACTCGTCGCCGCCGCCTTCGTCCTCTACGGGCCGATCACGACGATGATGGTCGCGCGCGGCGGGACGCCCACGGAGTACCTTGTCGACGAGGACGGCACGCGGGAAGAACTCCGCGACGTTGAACTCCCCGAGGACCCGACGGTGTACGGTTTCGGCGGCCGCGTCCCGGACTGGCGGGCTGACTTCGCGGCGTACGTCGACGAGGTCGAACGGGAGCTAAAGCTCCGGTACGGCGGCGCGATGATCGGCGACGTGAACCAGGTGCTCACCTACGGCGGCGTGTTCGCCTACCCGGCGCTCGAATCGAGCCCGAACGGGAAGCTCCGCCTGCAGTTCGAGGGCATCCCGATCGGCTACATCGTCGAGGCCGCCGGCGGGGCGTCCTCGGACGGATCCCGGTCGCTGCTCGAGGTCGAAGCGACGGAACTCCACCAGCGGACGCCGGTCCACGTCGGCAACGCGGAACTCGTCGACCGGCTGGAAGCGACGGTGACGCGCTAGCCGCATCCCGAAAGCGCTTCACGTGGTCGCCACAAGGTCGGTGCAATGAGAGACCGGTACAAGGAACTCATGCTCCGCTCGTTCAAGGACGCGATGGACGTGGTCGACGCGTACAACGAGTGGGCGGGCGAGGCGTTCGACCAGCCCTCCCCCGTCCCGCCGCAGGCCGTGCCACAGGTCGCGATGGCGCTGTACCAGAGCCGGGTGATGGACGGCTGGGGCGGCGACGGCGGGTTCGACATCCCGGAGTTCGACGACCGGATGTTCGATTAGGGCGCGGTCGAGCGTACGAGACCTCGGGAAGCGACAGCGGTTTCTTCTTATCGAGCTGCCAGTGAACTCAGTCGATCCGCGCCCACAGCCGCTCGTAGCCGTAGTACGTGCCGGTCTTCACGACGTTGGCGACGATGCCGATGTTCAGCGCCTGTGTCAGGCTCCCCGTGACGAGCAGCGCGACGAGCACCGTTACGACCACCATGAGCAGGCGATAGCCGGCCGTCTTGACGAGCGACCGACGATGGCTCCGGGGCGGGAACCACGTCGACTGGACGTCATGTAACCCCATACAATTACCTCGGAATGGATTAGCAAATAGATTCGGGTGCGCCTCCGCCGGCGCTCGGTCGGAGCGCATGGAAACTCCTTTGGGCAATTCTTGCACAGGAGTTCGTATGAAGGTCCACGTGGGCGCAGGGGCGAGCGAGGAGGAGGCGAGCGCCATCGCGTCCGCACTCGCGGAGCACCTGGCGGTCGATATCGAGGTGTTCGCGGGCGAGAGCGACGAGCCGGCGGCGACCGCGTCCGCGCCCGAGCGGGAGTACCCGCTGGCGGACGACCTCGGGCCGACCGACCGCGAGGGCGCGCTCCGCGAGGAGATCGCCGACATCCTCGAGGGGGGCCCGAAGAAGTACAGGGATCGACTCCCCGAGCAGGGGAAACTGTTCGTCCGCGACCGGCTCGACCTCTGGTTCGGCGGGGACGACGAGGGCGAGGCCGGTTCGGGTGGCCTGAAGTTCGAGGATGGCAAGTTCGCGCACTTCGACGCGTGGCACCCCGACTCGCCGGACGTCGAGGAGTACGACGAGTCCGATCGGGTGCCCGCCGACGGGCTCATCACCGGCGCCGCGGAGTTCGAGGGGCGGGACGTCCACTTCATGGCGAACGACTTCACCGTAAAGGCGGGGTCGATGGCCGGCCGAGGGGTCGAGAAGTTCCTGCGGATGCAACAGCGCGCGCTGAAGAACGGCAAGCCGGTGCTGTACCTCATGGACTCCTCGGGCGGTCGCATCGACCAGCAGACGGGATTCTTCGCCAACCGCGAGGGCATCGGGAAGTACTACTACAACCACTCGATGCTCTCGGGGCGCGTCCCGCAGGTCTGCGTGCTGTACGGCCCCTGCATCGCCGGCGCCGCCTACACGCCGGTGTTCGCCGACTTCACGGTGATGGTCGAGGGGATGTCTGCGATGGCGATCGCCTCCCCCCGGATGGTGAAGATGGTCACCGGCGAGGAGATCGACATGCAGGACCTCGGCGGACCGGAGGTCCACGCGAAGCACTCCGGCAGCGCCGACCTCGTCGCCCGCGACGAGGAGCACGCCCGCGAACTCGTCGCACAGCTGATGACGTACCTGCCGGACAAGGCGGGCGAGAAACCCCCGCGGAGCGAGGCGAAACCGCCGAAGTACTCGCCCGAGGGCATCGACGAGCTGATCCCGGAGGCCCCGAACCGCCCGTACGACGTCCACGATCTGATCGAGCGCGTCGCCGACGCGGAGTCGGTGTTCGAACTCAAGCCCGACTACGGGGCGGAGATCGTCACCGCGTTCGTCCGCATCGACGGCCGGCCGGTCGGCGTCGTCGCCAACCAGCCGACCCAGCGCTCGGGCGCCATCTTCCCCGACGCGGCCGAGAAGGCCGCGGAGTTCATCTGGACCTGTGACGCCTACGAGGTGCCCCTGCTGTACCTCTGTGACACGCCGGGGTTCATGGCCGGCGCGGCGGTCGAGAAGGACGCCATCCTTGAGAAGGGGAAGAAGTTCATCTACGCGACCTCCTCCGCGACCGTCCCGAAGCAGACCGTGGTCGTCCGGAAGGCGTACGGCGCAGGCATCTACGCGATGGGCGGCCCCGCGTACGAACCCGAATCCGTCATCGGCCTCCCGTCCGGTGAGATCGGCATCATGGGTCCCGAGGCGGCGATCAACGCGGTCTACGCGAACAAACTGGACGACATCGAGGACGAGGCGGAGCGGCGGGAACGCGAGGCCGAACTCCGCGAGGAGTACCGGCGCGACATTGACGTCCACCGGATGGCCAGCGAGGTCGTCATCGACGAGATCGTCCCGCCCTCGGCGCTCCGCGAGGAGCTCGTCCAGCGGTTCGACTTCTACGCGGACGTCGAGAAGTCCCTGCCCGACAAGAAGCACGGCACCGTGCTGTGAACCGGGTCTGACGCTCCGCGACGCGGTGGAGTCCGAGATGGGGTCGCTCGATCGCCGGTCGGGGCCACGCGGCCGTTCTTGCTGGTAACTATCCGGTGTCAGTCGGTAGCTAAACCACGGTTACCCCGGCGCTGACCCGTAAATTCCGCCGAAGTATTCCTGACCGCTTCTGTTGGTTGAACTACGTGTCCCCGTGCCGTCGCTCGGTTTCGTGTTGGAACTCGGGATTCGGTCGATAATGCTCGATCAGTGACCGTAGTGATAGTCGGGCTATAGTGCCGATAACCGGCAGTAGATCGCCCCATCTCGAACCCCTCTACGGTTATCACATTTATACTGATACTATAGACTATCCAACTATTTCCCGTCCCTCCGGGGTCGATGCACCCCGGTCGGGGTCACACCGAGATGACCGAACCATGCCTACGCAACGAATCGAGTTGAAACGGAGCCCGCGCACATGATGCGCGGCGGAGACAACCGAATATTCGCGGTACTGTTCGCGGTACTGATGATGACGTCGATGTTCGCCGGCACGGTGGCCTTCACCGGGTCGGCGTCCGCCGCACCCGGCGACGTCCTGTATCGCGTGAACGGAGGCGGATCGACCGTGGCGGCCACCGACGGCGGCCAGGACTGGATCGCCGGTTCCGGATCGGCGTACGTGAGCGGTGGATCGACGTACTCCACAGCGAGTAGCGTCTCGACCGACGGGACCGTCCCGGCGAGTACGCCGAGCTCCGTGTTCCAGAGCGAACTGTACGGCGACCAGCAGTGGACCTTCTCCGACGGCATCCAGAGCGGCGAGGAGTACGAGGTCCGCCTGTACTTCGCCGAGATATACCACGGCGTCGACGGCGGCAACGCCGCCGGCGGCGAGGGTGACCGCGTCTTCGACGTGAGCGTCGAGGGTGAGACGGTCCTCGACGACTACGACATCTACGCCGACGTGGGCTCGGCGACCGGTACGATGAAGTCGTACACGGTCGCGCCCGACGACGGCCAGATCGACGTCGGCCTCACGACCGAGGTCGACAACGCGAAGATCTCCGCCATCGAGATCGTCGAAGCCGAGCCCCAGCCCGACACGCTCGGCGGACCGTCGAGCGTCGACTTCGGCACCGTGCTCGTCGACGATTCCGAGACCGAGACGGTCACGGTGACGAACCTCGGCGACGACGGCGACGCGGACATCACGATCGACGACGTCTCCGTCGCCGGGGACGACGCGTTCTCCGCGGGCGCTCCGTCACAGGCGACGCTCGCGCCCGGCGAGTCCGCGGACGTTCCGGTGACGTTCGCGCCCTCGGACGCCCAGTCAAAGGCCGCGACGCTCACCATCGACCACTCCGGGAGCAACTCCCCGCTGGAGGTCGCACTCTCCGGCGAGGGCGCGAGTGACGTCCCGGTCGGCTTCAGCGAGTCCACGCTGCAGGGCTTCAGCGCCGGCAACCCGACGGCCATCGACTTCGGGCCGGACGGCCGGGCGTACGTCTCCACGCAAGGTGGAGCCGTCTATGCGCTAGAGGTCGAACGCACGGACGGAGGCGACTACCAGGTCGTCAACGAGGAGCAGATCGACGCGATCGAGGACATCCCGAACCACGACGACCTCGGGAACCTCGACGCGGGCGAGACCAACAGGCAGATAACCGGACTCACGGTCGGCGGCACGGCCGAACAACCGATCGTCTACGTCTCCTCGAGCGATCCCGAGATACGTGTCGGACAAGACACTGACGCCACCGACACAAATTCCGGCGCGATCTCCCGGCTGGCGTTCGACCGGAACGCGGACGGGAGCCTCGCGAGCGTCGACCACGACGTGATGGTCCTCGGACTCCCGCGCTCCGAGGAGAACCACGCCACGAACGGCCTCGACCTGACCGCCGACGGCGACACGCTGTACGTCGCACAGGGCGGGCACACCAACAAAGGGGCCCCCGGTGACAACTTCGGACACACGCCCGAGTACGCGCTCTCCGCGGCGGTCCTCGAAATCGACCTGGCACAGATCGAGGCCAACTACCAGGCGAAGAGCCTCCAGAACGAGAACGGGAACTACCCGGACCTCGACTACCTGTACTCGATCCCGACCGTCCAGGGTGGCGACCTGCCCTTCGGCGGCGACGACGGCCTCAACCAGGCCAAGATCGTCGAGGGCGGTCCGGTTCAGGTCTACTCGCCCGGGTACCGGAACCCGTACGACCTCGTCCTGTCGGAGGACGAGCAGCTCTACGTCATCGACAACGGCCCGAACGGCGGCTGGGGCGGCCAGCCGGAGGGCGACGGTGCGAGCGGCGTCTGTACCAACGTCCCTAACGAGGACGGGAGCTACGGGACCGGCGACCAGCTCCACCTCGCCACCGAGGGTTCCTACGGCGGCCACGCCGCGCCGATCCGGGCGAACCCGGACGACGCCGGCCTCTACGACGCGGACGGGAACCAGTACCACGACTTCGACTCGTCGGACACGCCCGTCCCGTTCGACATGGCCAACCCCGTCGAGTGCGACTATCAGGACCCGAACGAGGACAACTCCATCGGTCCGACGTTCGGCTGGACCGGTGGCATCACGGAGTACACGGCGTCCAACTTCGGCGGCGAGATGCAGGGTGACCTGCTCGTCGTCGAGAACAGCAACACCATCAAGCGCGTTCAGCTGAACGCCGCCGGTGACGGCGTCACCGAAGTCACGTCGCCGTTCAACACGGCCGGTGCGCTGGGCATCACCGCGCAGGACGACGACGAGGCGTACCCCGGAACCATCTGGACCGCCAACCACGGTGATGGCGACGTCACCGTCTTCGAGCCGAACGACTTCGGCGACGGCGGTGGCGACCAGTGCACGGGGGCGGACGACCCGTCCCTCGACGAGGACGGCGATGGTTACGACAACGCCGACGAGATCGACGCGGGTTCGGACCCGTGCTCCGCGGCGTCCACGCCCGCTGACTTCGACGACGACGGGACCTCGAACGTCAACGACCCCGACGACGACAACGACGGGCTCGACGACACCGAGGACCCGTTCGCGATCGACCCGAACAACGGGCTCGACACGAACCTGCCGGTCGCCTACGACTTCGCGCCCAACTCCGAGTCCGGGACGATCCTGAACCTCGGCTTCACGGGCGTGATGACGAACGGTCAGGACTACCAGGAACTCTACGACCCGGACGAGGTGACCGCGGGCGGCGCGGCCAACGTCCTGACGGTCGAGAACGTTCCACAGGGTGACGCACACCAGAACACGAACACTCAGCAGCACGGCTACCAGGTCGGCGTGAACGCCGACGAGCCGTTCACGATCGAATCGACGGTGAACGGGCTTCCCGACGACGCGGAGTCGTTCCAGTCACAGGGGATCTTCCTCGGCACCGGCGACCAGGACAACTACGCGAAGCTGACCGCCACTGGCTTCAGCTCCGGAAGCGGTTCCGGCGTCCAGTTCGCCACGGAGGAGGACGGGAGCTTCACCGATGTCGCGAACCCGCCGGCACCGACCGCCGGCAACGCGACCACGCTCTCCATGACGGTGTACCCGAGCAACGGCACCGTCGAGGCGTACTACGCCGTGGACGACGGCGAAGAACAGTTCGTCGGCGAGACGACCGTTCCGACGAGCTGGTTCGACACCGCCGACGGGAACGGCACCGCCGTTGGCGTCATCGCGACGTCCAACGGAGCGAGTTCGACGTTCGACGCGACGTGGCAGAACCTGTACGTCGAGCAGCTGAACCCACCCGCGAACCAGCCGCCGACGGCCGACGCGGGCGCGGACGTCACTGTCGATGAGGGACAGGAGGTCACGCTCGACGCCTCGGGCTCGACCGACCCCGACGGCGACACGCTCGGCTACACCTGGACGCAGACGTCGGGCAGCCCCTCGGGGCTGCTCGACATGAGCGACAGCGAGCAGGTGACGTTCACCGCCCCCGACGTGGACGGTGACACGACGTTCACCTTCCAGGTCGAGGTCGCCGACGGCAACGGAGGCACCGACACCGACACGGTCGACGTGACGGTGCAGGACACCGACTCGGACACCGGCGGCGACATGTCCGTCGCGGAGGCCGTCGCGATGGGTGGCGAGAACGACACCCTTATCGAGGATTCGGAGATCCAGCAGGCGATCAACTGGTGGTCGACCGGCGGCGAAGTGCCGAACACCGGCGGGCAGACCATCGACGACTCGGAGATCCAGACCCTCATCAACATGTGGGCGACCGACGCCAGTGTCGGCGGCGGGAGCGGAGGCGAAACCGGCTCGGCGCTGGTCGAGATCACGCCCGACAGCGGGCTCGAGACCAGCACCTACGGCGGTGGAACCTACCAGGTGACGAACACCGGCGAGAAGGAGATCGCGGCGGTTTCGTTCGACCTCAGCACGGCGACGCTGCCGGACATGGTGTTCGACCCGCAGGGTACCGCGGGTGACCCGACCGGCGAGGGTCTCAACATCGCCAGCGACGGCGGCACCGGCATCACGACCGCCGAAGGGGACGAAGCGTTCTCCCAGCCGCACAACGGGCAGGACGCCGACGACGGCTACGACGTGATGACCGTCGAGTTCGACGACTTCCAGAACGGCGAAACCGCGACCTTCTGGGCCGACAACGACCCGACGAGCATCAAGGGCGCGACGGTCGGCTCCCAGGAGGCCGGTCCGGTCTCAGGACTCGAACTCGCCCGCTCGACGGTGACGATCACCTACGCGGACGGTACGACCCAGACCACCCAGCTGATGGGTGACGGGAGCGACGGCGGCTCGACCGCCGTCGTCACCGAGGGCGAGACTCCGGCGCCGACCATCGGCGCACAGGACGTCTCGCTCGACAGCGGCGTGCTCGACGGCTACCACAGCGGGGCGACGGTCTCCGAGGCCGGCCAGACCATCATGGTCACCGGCGAACCCGGCGAGACGGTCACGCTCGTGCGCGTCGAGGGCGAACTGACGCTGACGAACGTCCCGAACGACGGCTACAACATCGAAGAGTACGAGGCGAACAACGCACAGAACGTCGAGTACTACACGGCGACGGTCGGCTCGAACGGCCAGGCAGAGATCCCGGTCACGCTGACCGACACCACGTCCGACGGCGACGACAACGCCGGCTACAACTACTTCGTGGCCGCGCACGGGGAGGCCTCCGGCGACATGGGCCTCGCCTCGAACGTCGTTGTCCTCCAGTACGACGAGAGCGCCGGCGACGGCGACACCGGCGACGGCGACGTCGCCTTCGCCGTCAACGCCGGCGGATCCGAGTACACCGCAGGGGACGGCACGGTCTTCCAGGCCGACACCGGCTTCAGCGGCGGGAGCACGTACAGCGTCACCCAGGACATCGGCGACACGCAGGACGACCCGCTGTACCAGACCGAACGGTACGGCGACTTCTCGTACGACGTCCCCCTCGAGGACGGCGAGTACGAGGTCACCCTGCACTTCGCCGAGATCTACCAGGGCGTCTCCGAGAACGACGGTGTCGACTCGACCGGTCCCGACGACGGGACTCAGGAGAACGACCGGGTGTTCGACGCCTCGATCGAGGGCCAGCAGGTCCTGGAGAACTACGACATCTACGCCGAGGTCGGCCCGCTGAACGCGACCCAGGAGACGTTCACGGCCGATGTGACCGACGGCGAACTGAACGTCCAGTTCAGCACCGTCTACGACAACGCGAAGGTCAGCGCCATCGAAGTGCGGACCGCGAGCGATGACGGCGACGGCAACGCGGCGCCATCCGTCGACTCGATCAGCGACCTGACGGTCACCGAGGGCGACTCGGCGTCCGTCCCGGTCAGTGCCTCCGACGCTGACGGCGACGCGCTGTCGCTGTCGGTCGACGGTCCGAGCTTCGTCGGTCTCGACGACGCCGGCGACGGCACGGGGACGCTCAGCGTCGCCCCGCAGTCGGGCGACGCCGGGACGTACACGGTCGACGTGACGGCCGACGACGGCACGACCACGACCACCGAGAGCTTCGAGGTCACGGTCGAAGCCCCGTCCTCGGGCGGAACCGGTTCGGCGGACTTCACGGTCAACGAGAACGGCGGCATCGACGCGAGCACCTACAGCGGCGGCTCGTTCGAGGTCACCAACACCGGCGACAAACAGATCTCGTCGGTGACCTACGACCTGAGTTCGGCGACGTTCCCCGACGTGGTGTTCGACCCCGACGGGACCGCCGGCGACTCGGCCGGCAAGGGCTTCACCGCCGACAGCGGCGGGAGCGCGACCGGCCTCCAGGGCGGGTCGTTCGCTGCGCCGCACAACGGTCAGGACGGTGCCGACGGCTACGACGAGCTGACGACCACGTTCGACGACTTCGAGAACGGCGAGACGTTCGCCTTCTCGACGGACATCGACCCGACGAGCATCAAGAACGCCCAGGGGACGGGCGCGGCCGGCTCCGTCTCCGGCCTCGAGCTCACCGGCGCGACGGTGACCGTCGAGTACGCCGACGGCAGCACGCAGACGACGCAGCTGTTCGGCGACGGGAGCGACGGCGGCTCGCAGGCGACAGCGTCGGACGACCTCGCGAGCGCACCGACGCTCGGCGTCGACGGCGCCTCGCTCGATTCGGGCGCCCTCGCCTCCCAGCACAGTGCGGCGACGGTCTCCGAGGCCGGCCAGACCATCACGGTCACCGGCCCGGCGGACGCGACCGTGGTACTGCTTCATGTCGAGGGACAGCTCGAACTCGCCAACCAGGCGAACGGGTACGACCTCGAAGCCTACGAGGCGAACACCGCCGAGAACGTCGACTACCAGACGGTCGACCTCGGCAGCGACGGCGAGGCCACGGTCGACGTGACCCTCACCAACACCTCGAGCAGCGGCGTCGAGGGCGGGTACAACCACTTCGTCGCCACGGTGCAGGACGGCGACGGCACCGGCGCGACCTCGAACGTGGTCGTGCTGAAGTACGACGAGTCGAGCGACACGACGGGTCCGGAGTCGCAGGTCCTCCACCGCGTGAACGCGGGCGAGGACACGACCGTCCCCGCGACCGACGACGGTCCCGACTGGACCGGCGTCTCGGACACGTCCTCGCCGTACCTCGCCTCCGTGGCGAGTTCGGACGCGGGGACCTACTGTGCGGGCGACGACGTCACGGCCGACGGGACGGTTCCCTCGTCGACGCCCGACGCGGTGTTCGACTGCGAGCGCTACGGGGAGATGACCTGGGAGTTCCCGGTCGACGCCGGCCAGGAGATCGAGGTGCGACTCTACCTCGCCAACTCGTACCCCGGCGCGAGTGAACCCGGTGACCGGCAGTTCAACGTCTCCATCGAGGGGACGCAGGTCCTGACGCAGTACGACCCCGTGGCCGACGTCGGCCACGCCACCGGGACGACGAAGAGCTTCACCGTCACCGACGACGGCGACGGAACGGTCACGGTCGCCTTCGAGCAGGGGGCGGTCGAGAACCCCGAGGTCAGAGCCATCGAGATCGTCGAGGAGGGCGACTCGCAGTAGCGAGACCGCACGACCACGATGAGCGACGCCTCCACATCCGTCGGCGGTGCCCGCCACCGGTCGACCACTGAGGTCGCCCGTGCGAGCACCAGCGACGGCCGTGCGAGCACCAGCGACGGCCGCGTGTGGACGCGGGTCCACGACGGCCCCGGCACTCTCCGGAGCGCCGGAGGTCGACGCCGACTGGCGCCCTTCGGGGGTAACTGCGACGATACCGAACCGCGCCAGCCGAGCCGTCGACGCGGCCCGAGGAGGCCGCTCGTCGGTCACGACGACGGGACGAACCCCGTTCGATCGGGGCATCGGGCGACGACCACCCCACGACAGCAGCGATGTCGACGACACACCACTGACAGATGAACGAGACAGCACGAAGACGATTCAGAAAGACGATGGCCGCGCTCGTCGCGCTGGGACTCGTCCTATCGGTCCTCGGACCGGTCGGGACGGTCGCGGCGCAGCCGAGCGTCTCGGTAACACAATCGGTCGATAGTACGACGATCGCCCCCGGTGAGACGGTCACGATCACGACCGAGTTCACCGTCAGCGAACTCAACGCGCCCCAGTTGAGCGCCACGACGCCGGACGGGTGGGAGATCGAGTCCCAGTCCGCGACCGGCCCGGTGGCGTACAACGACGGGACGTGGACGTGGCTCGCCGGCGACGACGACGGTGTCAACGTCAGCTACACCGTCGAGTACACCGTCAGCGTCCCCGATGACGCCGACCCTGGCGAGTACACGATCAGTGCGGACGGATCGGCGCTGAGTCCGAGCGATTCGAGCGCGACCTCGGACAGCGCCACGACGACCGTCACGGTCGCGGAGCCTGACGAGAACGAGCCGCCCACCGCGTCGTTCACCAGCAGTCCGGACTCCCCGGAGACCGGCGAGCAGGTGAGCTTCGACGCCTCGGCGTCGACCGACGACAGTGCGATCACGAGCTACGAGTGGGACTTCGACGACGGCACGACCGCCACGGGCGCGTCGGCCACCCACACGTACGACAGCGCGGGCGACTACGACGTGACGCTCACCGTCACTGACGACGACGGTGAGACCGACACGGCGACCCAGACGGTCTCCGTCGGCGAGGCAGCCAGTCCGGCGAGCTTCCAGCTGTCGGCACTGGACGTGGAGTCACCCGTCACGCAGGGTGACACCGCCACGGTGACCGCGACGGTCGAGAACGTCGGCGACGAGTCGGCCACGCAGACGGTCGCGCTCGAGATCGACGGCACCGAGACCGACAGCCAGGACGTCACGCTCGACGGCGGGGCGAGCCAGCAGGTGAGCTTCGACGTCGACACCACCGACCTCTCGACAGGCGACCACGACGTGACGGTCTCCACCGAGGACGACAGCGCGTCCGACACGCTCGCCGTGAGCGAGGAACCGCCGGAGAACCTGAACCCGTCGGCCGCCTTAGATTCGTCGCCGTCCGCCCCCGAACCGGGTGAGACCGTGACCTTCGACGCCTCGGCGTCGAACGATCCCGACGGCGCGATCACGAGCTACGAGTGGGACTTCGACGGCGACGGGACGGCCGACGCCACCGGCGAGCAGGTCACCACCTCGTTCGACAGCGCGGGCGACTACGACGTGACGCTCACCGTCACCGACGACGACGGTGAGACCGACACGGCGACCCAGACGGTCTCCGTCTCGGAAGCGCCGGACGGCGACGGACCCGCAACGACGGTCAGTCTCTCGCCCGAGAGCGACCTCGTGGCGGTCGACCAGTCCACCGAGTACGACGTCGTCGTTGACGACACCGACGGCGGCGTCGGCGCCTACGAGCTGACGATCACGGTAGAGGACCCGAGCGTGGCGTCCATCACCGGCGTCGACCTCGCGGGCGTTTCCGACGAGGAGCTCACCGACGTGCAGATCGCCGACGATGGCTCCTCGGTCACCATCGAGGCGGTCCTGGTCGACACGGAGGACGACGGGAGCGCGACGCTCGGAACCGTCACCGTGCAGGCGAACGCGGAGGGGACCAGCGACCTCTCGCTCAACGTCTCCGACCTGGGGACCGAAGCCGGGGAGTCGTACGACGTGACCGGCACGAACGGCGCGTCGCTCACGGCCTCGACCCTGGTCGTCGGGAACTCCGAGAATCCTGCACAGGACCTCGACGGTGACGGCGACTATGAGGACATCAACGGCGACGGTACCGTGGACCTCCTCGATGTCCAGACGCTGTTCGCCGACCGCGACGGACCGGCCGCGAGTAACTCGCCCGAGGCGTTCGACTACAACGGCGACGGCGAGTTCACCCTCAGCGACATCCAGGCACTGTTCGCCCAGGAGATGGCGTAACTCGAACCAATGACTGACACACGCGCACCGACCACGTGCACGCGACTCGGGGTCGTGCTGCTCGGGCTGCTCCTGGTGACCGCGTCGGCGGTCACGGTAAGCGCGGCCGGCAGCACGACCGTGAGCCTGCACGCGGCGGGGAGCACTGTCGAGGAGGGTGAGACGACGACGATCGACGTCGTCGTCGATAACGCGGATGGCGGGGTCGGCACGTACAACGCGACCGTCGCCGTCGACGACCCGGACGTCGCGTCCATCACCGACGTTGAACTCGCCGGCGATCCGGGCCTCGACGAGGTCGAGATCGCCGACGACGGGTCGAAGGTGTCCATCCGCGCGGCGCTGATGAACACCACTGACGCCGGCGCCGTGACGATCGCGACGATCACCCTCGCCGGCGACGCCGACGGTTCGAGCGACGTCTCGCTCTCCGTCGCCACGCTCGGTGACGAGGAGGGACGCGCGTACTCGGTGTCCGAGACGCGAGGGTCCTCGGTCGCCGTCTCGGAGGACGACGACGATGACGACGAGGACGACTCCTCATCCGATTCGGCGGACGCATCGAGCACCGACGGGCCGACCGCCACACCCGACGGGACGAGCACGACGGATTCGTCCGTCGACCCGACCGGGACGTCGTCACCCGTGACAACGACTCCGTCGGCCGACTCCCCGCCGACCTCCTCCGATGAGAACTCGGGGAGTTCGCTGCTCCCGACGAGTCTGCTCAACGTCGCGCTGGTCGCCGGGGCGGTCCTGGTGACCGGACTGCTGCTCGCGCGGCGGTTCCGCTAGGGACTCGCCGCGACCCATTTTTCGGAGGCGACGGGACGCACACCGACACGTCCGGGGAGCACTGGCGCGACCACATCTCGGAGGGCACGAATCACGCCTCGAACGCCGACCGGAGCGCCCGGACCTCCTCGCGGACCGCCCGCCACTCCGCGATGCTTCCCGGTATCTCGTCGCTCTCGGCCGTCGAGCCGCCCGCGTGTTCGTCCACGATCGCACGAACGCCCGCGGGGTCGTCGACCCGGCGGAACGCGAACGACGCGCCCGCCGTCTGGAGTTCGACGGTACCGTAGCCGAACAGCGAGCCCGTCACGGACTGCGAGTAGGCCGTGTTCTCGACCTTCACGAGTCGCGCCCGCGAGACGGTCCGGCCGAGCACGCCGCGCTTGACGTACGCCGCGCGGTCGGTCACCGCGTACCGGGTGTTCACGAGCGACAGCAGTGTCGTCGCCGGGATGGCGACGCCGAGAAGCACGACCGCGATGACCACCGGGATTGGCGGCCGGACGGGAGCCGCCGGAAGTGCCCACCAGCCGACACCGACGGCCGCGACCACGAGGCCGACGAACGCGGCCGGGCCGGCCGCCGAGAGTCGCGGCCGTCCCCTCCAGCGCACCGTCTCGTCCTCCGCGAGCGGAAGCGACGCGGGGACGTCGGTCCCGGTCGGCGCGTCCGTGGCGGTCATCTCCCCGCGCCCGAAAAGTCGAACGGCTCCGTGGCCTCCGCGACCTCGGCGTCGCTCGCCCCGGTTCCGGTCGCCGTGGACTCCCCTTCGACGGCGGTACGGATCGCCCGGAGTTCCGTCAGGATGTCGGCGAGCACGTCGGTCTTCGACTCGCCGTCGCTCCGGCGGCCCTCGCCCGACCGGATGCGCGCGTTCACGAGCTCCTGGACGCGCTTCGGTTTGGGGACGTTGTCGAAACTGAGTTCGACGCCCGCGCCGCCGGCCGTGGAGATCTCGACTGTGCCGTAGCCGAACTGGGTCCCGAAGAAGTCCTGCGTGTAGGAGGTGTCCTGCACCTTCTCGAAGCCGACCCGCTTCACGTCGCGCGAGAACACGCCCCGCTTCTTGTACAATGCCTCGGTCGTGAGCACGTACTCCGTGTTCTCGCGGCGGAGGTACGCCGAGACGACGATGGGGATGCCGATCAGCACCAGCGAGAGCGGGATGCCGATCGCGAGGGCGGGGACCAGGCTGAGTCTGTGGGGGATGCCGGTCCAGACGACCTCTTCACCCGATTCGAGCGAGAGCCAGTCGAAGCCGTCCGGGAGCGCGGCGGTGGAGGACGATGACATAACCGGCCCTGTCTCGCGGGTCGTCATAAACCCCCACGACGGCCGTCTCGCCGGTCGCTGGCCCCCCTCGTTCGGCGGTTAACCGCGGTTCCGTTCGCGGGTCACTCCGTCGCCTCGCGCTTCAGGCTGAGCACCGTTCGCTCGAACTCGCAGACGAGGGTGTCGTCCCCGTCCCCATCCCCATCGTCGTCCTCCCCGTTGGCGACTTTGAACGCCTCCACGCGCATCGTGACGACGCCGCGCTCGCCGTCGCTCGTCTCGCGCTTTTCGAGCACCGTCGACCGCGCGTAGACGGTGTCGCCATGGAAGACGGGGTTCGGGTGCTGGACGTCATCGTACGAGAGGTTCGCGACGATGGTGCCGTCGGTGGTGTCCGGGATAGACAGCCCCGTCGCGAGCGCCATCGTGTAGATGCCGTTGACGAGGCGCCCTCCGAACTGCGTGTCCTCGGCGAACTCGGCGTCGAGGTGGAGCGGCTGCTGGTTCATCGTCATGTCGCAGAACGTCTGGTTGTCCCGCTCGCTTACCGTTCGGCGCTTCTCGTGTTCGATGGTCTCGCCGATCTCGAACTCCTCGTAGTACTTCCCGGCCATGCCTCGAGGTCGGCGGCGGGGAACAAAACCGTGAGGCTTCGTTGACAGCCGGATTGGACGGGGCGACACAGGCCCAGTCGAATACGAACGTTCGCGCAACGTCCCGGCGAGACGCGACATCATACGGCGTTTCTGCGACCGTCCTATTCGGGTCGCGGCCGCTTGCCCCTCGATTCGGGGTCGACGACGCCCACCTCCCAAGGGGGATCGGTATCGCTTCCGCAGCCTCTCCGATTTCACGGTTCGGCCGAGCGCAAATCCGACGGGTTCAGAGTTCGGAAATATATGTAGTTTCTCAAGTAATATGCCGTATAAGAAATTTTATTGATATATTCGATCGTAACGATAAGAATCCGTCAAACCGGGGGCCGAACGAGCGACCTGTCCGCAATGGAAACCCAACTCGCGTTGACGGCGGCGGGGCCACCTGTGGTGAGTACACGACTCGGGTCTCTCGTTGGTTCTCGGGCGAGGAGGTCGATCGTTTAACGTCGCAAAATCGGCGTAATGCCACTCTTCCAGAGGACTTGACAGAAACGGGTAGCTCGCAGGTGGAGCCGATCGACACGGTAGACCGGGGGATCGTCGTGGTGGGTTCAGAAACTCTTCACCACCTACCCACGGGACCCACCTGGCCCCCGTCGAGGCTGACTGTCTGATCACGTTGTCTTCATTAGATATCGACCCGAGTATAGAGAACATATATCCTATGAATATATAAGATTGGATTGGTATTAATCGTAAGGCTGAACAACGTATCTAACCCGTCCGGTCACTTGATCCCGCGGCTCGTTTCCCGACATTCAGGCTGGAACCCGTCGTGCTTTCCTCGGACGAGAGCGGTTTCGAGAGAAGCAATCCGGTTCGCACCGCCGTCTCCTCGTCAGCCGCTGAACACCGTCCGACGGGAACGGCCAGGTCACGTCGCTCGTTCGGTCCGTCCGTCAGTGATCGTTATCGTGAACGATCTGTCCGGTCTGTGTGAACAATCGTTTTGTATGATAACTGTGAACACACGGCCAATGGGAACGAACACCGCGAACGCGACGAACACGATCGGAGCGCTCGGAACCTCGTTCCGAATCCTCGAAGCGCTGAAAGAGAAGGGTGCCGCGGGCGTGACGGAGCTCGCGACGGACCTCGACCTCCCCAAGAGCACCGTCTACAGCCATCTTCGGACCCTTCACGAACACGAGTATATCGTCTGGCAGGACGAGACCTACCGGGTCGGTCTGAAGTTCCTCGAACTCGGCGAGCACACGCGCGACCGGATGCGCATCTACGACGTCGCGAAACCCGAGGTGGAGTCACTAGCCGAGGACACGGGGGAGCTGGCAAACCTGCTCGTCGAGGAACACGGCGTGGGCGTCTACCTCTTCCGTGCTAAGGGCAAACAGGCGGTCAATCTCGACACCCACGCGGGGAAGCGTGTAAACCTCCACTGTACGTCGCTGGGGAAGGCGATCCTCGCGTATCTCCCCGAGGAACGCGTCGACGAGATACTCGAACGCCGGGCTATGCCCGCCCGGACGGCCAACACGATTACCACGCGGGAGGAACTCGAAGCGGAACTGGACGCCATCCGTCAGCGCGGGTACGCGAAGGACAACGGCGAACGGTTCGCCGGACTCCGCTGTGTCGCCGCGCCCATCACCGACGACGACGACCGCGCCATCGGAGCCGTGAGCATCGCCGGTCCGACCAGTCGCATGAAGGGGGAGGCGTTCGAAACAGAGGTCGCCGAACGCCTCCAGAGCGCCGCGAACGTCATCGAACTCAACCTGACGTACTCGTGACCGCCGCCGCGGTATCGCTCGCCCGGTCCTAACCCGACGACGCCCGACGACGGACGCACTGCGCCATCGCCGACCCTCGCTCGACGGTCCCATCGTCTCGGGCTCCTGTTCGTGTTCCCGCTCGCGGCACCTCCTTGCGTCTCGCATTCGCGGGCGACGGGACCAACCGCGATTGTGTCCCCGCCTGCGGGACTGGCTTTTTACCCCCTCTCTTCGAACCCCGGGCGATGGCATGCTTCGGACTCGTCGTCGCCGACGACCTCACCGGGGCGACCGACACGGGCCACGAGTTCGCCGCCCGCGGCCTCCGGACCCTCGTCTCCGTAGGCGCCGCAACGGCGGCGGAGGACGGTCCCCCGGCGGACGTTCGCGTCGTTGACACGGACTCCCGGTACGTCGACCCCGAGGTCGCGGCGGCGGCGGTCCGCCGCGTCATCGGCGCTCACGACGCCTCGTTCGTCTACAAGAAGGTCGACTCGACGCTCAGGGGGAACGTCGTGGCGGAGGTGGACGCCGCGCTCGACGCGACCGGCGCCGACCTCGCACTCGTCGCCCCCGCGTCGCCGCGAAACGGCCGGACGACCGTCGAGGGGTACCACCTCGTCGACGGCGTCCTCGTCGCCGAGACCGACGCCGGCGACGACCCCGAACGGCCGGTCGATACGTCCCACCTCCCGACGCGCTTCGCCGGGTCGTCCTACCCGGTCGTCAGGCTTCCCGTGGACCGCGTCGCCGCCGGGGCGGACGCCGTCGCCGACGACCTCCGAGCGACGGCGGGCGAGGGCCGAGCGGTCGTCGTCGCGGACGCCGTCCACGAGCGTCACCTTGAGGCGCTGGCGACGGGGGCGGCGAAGTCTGGCTGTTCGGTCGTCTACGTCGGGAGCGCCGGACTCGCCCGGTACGTGAAGACGCCGCCGCCCACCGCCGACGGACCTCCGTCAGTGCCGACCCGGGAGCGGAGCGTCCTCTGCGTCGTCGGGAGCACGAACCCGGCCACGCTCGAACAGGTGCGCGCGCTCCACGCGGAGTCGGTGGTTCCGCTGGACCTCGAAGCGGCCATCGACGATCCGGGGGCGGCGAGCGACGCCGCAGCGTCGGCCTGTGCCGCCCGACTCGACGACGCTGGCTTCGCCGCGCTCGTCTCGGCGCCGGACAGCGACGCGCCTGCCCGGGCGCTCGAGGCGGGTCGGCGTCTCGGACTCGAGGGGACGTCGGTCCGCACCCACATCGCCGAGGCGCTGGCCGGGACGGTGGAGCGACTCTGGCACCGTGACGACGACACCCCGGAATCGCTGTTCGTCACCGGCGGTGCCGTCGCCAGCGACGTCTTCGACGTGCTGGACGCGGAGGGCGTCCTGCTCTCGGGGGAGGCGGTCGAAGAGGGGATCCCGCTGGGGTGCGTTGCCGGCGGCGTCGCGGACGAGACTCCCGTCGTCACGAAGGCGGGCGCGTTCGGAAGTCCCGGGGCAATCCGTAAGTGCGCCGCCCGTCTCGGTGGACGTGATGAGTTCGAGTAAGCCCCTGGTCGCCGTGACGATGGGCGACCCGGCGGGAGTGGGGTCGGAGGTCGCGGCGAAGGCGTACCCCTCGGTCACCGAGTTCGCGCGGATCGTGGTCGTCGGCGACGCCGACGCGATGCGGGCGGCCGCCGCGGCGTGCGACGCCGCGTTCGACGTCCGCGTCGTGGAGTCGACGGACGAGGTTGAGGACGACCCGACCACCTTCGCGGTCCTCGACTGCGACAACGTGGACGAACTCGTCCCGGGCGAACTGCGCGCGGCGTACGGCGAGGCGAGCCTCGAGTACGTCGAACGTGCGATCGACCTCGCGGTCGCCGGCGAGGTCGACGCGATCGCGACTGCGCCCATCAACAAGCAGGCCACGCGGATGGCGGGGAGCGAGCACGCCGGACACACGGGGCTCCTCGCCGAGCGGACGGGGGTCGAGAACTACTCGATGATGCTCATCGAGGACGACCTCCGGGTGACCCACGTGAGCACCCACGTCCCCCTGAGGGAGGCCTGCGACCTCGTGACGACGGGGAACGTGCTCGACACGATCCGCGTGACCGACGGGGCGCTGCGCGAACTCGGCCTCGAGTCGCCGCGCGTCGCCGTCGCCGGGCTGAACCCCCACGCCGGTGACGGCGGCCTGCTCGGCGACGAGGACGCCGAGGAGATCGCCCCGGCGGTCGAGCACTCCCGCGAGGAGGGCGTCGACGCCGACGGTCCCCTCTCGCCCGACACGGCGTACGTCCGGGCCGCACGGGGGGAGTTCGACTGCGTCGTCTCGATGTACCACGACCAGGGGCACATCCCCCTGAAGATGCTCGGGTTCGACGAGGCGGGCGGCGTCAGCGGCGTCAACATGACGATCGGTCTCCCCATTATCCGCACGAGCGTCGACCACGGGACCGCCTTCGACATCGCCGGCGAGGGAATCGCCAGCGAGACGAGCATGGTCGACGCTATCCGCGTCGCCGCGGACGTAGCCGAGAGTCGTGGGAAAACGAAGTCCTGAGCCCACATCGGCCAACCAAATCCCGAGCCCTCGCCGGGACGACGAAAGCCCTGCCGCGACGATTGGGGGACGACGTTATGCTAGGGGGAACGTTTATGTTCACACTCGCCACCTCAAACCCGTGAGCTACGACATCGCACTACTTCCGGGGGATGGGATCGGCATCGAAGTGATTGACGCGACGCTCCCCCTCCTCGAGGACGCCGCGGACCTCGGCGGGTTCTCCGTCGAGACGACGCGGTACGAGTGGGGGAGCGAACGCTACCTGGAGGAGGGGTCGATGATGCCCGAGGACGCCATCGAGACGCTCGAGGGATATGACGCCATCCTCCTCGGCGCCGTCGGTCACCCCGACATCCCGGACCACCTGACCCTCCGGGGAATGATGCTCCCGATCAGGAAGGCATTCGACCAACAGGTCTGCAAGCGCCCGTCCGTCCTGTTCGACGGGATCGAGAGCCCGCTGCGTGGGTACGAGGGCGGCGACATCGACCTCGTGGTGTTCCGCGAGAACACCGAGGGGGAGTACTCGGACGCGGGCGGCCACGAACACCGGGGATACCCGCACGAGGTGGCGGTCCAGACGGCCATCTACACGCGGCAGGGGACCGAAGCCATCGTGCGCGCGGCGTTCGAGGAGGCGACCGCCCGCGAGGGCCACCTGACGAACGTCACGAAGTCGAACGCGCAGGCCCACGGCATGGTGTTCTGGGACGAGATCGTCGAGGAGGTGGCCGCGGAGTACCCCGAGGTGACCGTCGAACGGCTGCTCGTCGACGCCGCCTCGATGGACCTCGTCCGCCGACCCGACGAGTTCGACGTCCTCGTCGCCTCGAACCTGTTCGGCGACATCCTCACCGACATCGGCGCGATCGTCAGCGGGAGTATGGGGCTGGCGCCGTCCGCGAACATCAACGTGGAGGGGCACTCGCCATCGATGTTCGAACCCGTCCACGGGAGCGCCCCGGACATCACGGGCGAGGGAATCGCGAACCCGCTCGCGACGGTGCTGTCGATCTCGATGCTGTACGAGCACCTCGGCGAGGACGCCGTCGCCGCGGCCCTGTGGGACGTCGTCGCCGACCAGTTGTCCGACGAAGACGCCCCGCGGACGCCCGATCTCGGCGGCGACGCCGGAACGAAGGAGGTCGTTTCGGATCTCCGTAGGCGGCTCTAAGCAGCCCGCGTCACCTCCCAGACGGGGTAGCCGAAAGACGGGAGTGGTTCCGGGGTCCCGGACGTCGACGCGACGGCCACGCCCGCGTCCGCGTCGGAGCTGCTCCGGGACGACTGCGAGTCCTCAACGGCGAGTCGTCCTATGCCGAGCGTCACGGATTGAGCGCCTTCGCGATCACCCGCATCGGGCCGTCGGTGTGACGACGCCGACGAGAGTCAGGGCGTGAGCCCGACCGCGCGGACGACCAGAATGGCGTCGCGCTGCTGATACACGACGAGCAACAGCGGGTTTCATCGTCAGCGCGAGGCACCCAATGACCGCGAAGACGACGAGCGTCACGTCGAGGTAGATGGCATCGTTGACGCCGTATCGCTTCGCGATCGTCAAGCCGACGGTTTCAACGTTGCCCCCTTAATTTCCGACAAACGTCCGACTTCTATGCCTACCCAGATTACATCCATACTGCTGTCACGGGTTTGTTGATTGTTATCACACTTCCTGTGTCATTTTAACAGGGTCGCCCCTCGCCGCTGGGGTAGTCACTTCCGTACCCGACTCCGTCGGGCCGGGACGATCGCCCCCCGGATTCACGATGCTGATCGTGTCGGGGGTCGCCCCGACACCTTGCATCGACTGGAGAGAGGGTTTCCGAGGAGCCCCCGTACCTCGCCCACTCTGCGGACGTGTTTCCGGGCAGTATCACGTGAGGGTCTTCGGACGGGTGGCTCCCTCGGGGTGGCGTCCGAGCGTCAATCGAACCTGCGACGTTGTCCCCGCTAGATGGCGCTGTAGCCGCCATCGACGTACAGCAGTTCGCCGGTGACGTAGTCGGCGTCCTCGCACGCCAGATAGAGCGCCGCGCCCGCGACGTCCTCGGGACGGCCTGCCCGGCCGGCCGGGATCGGCTTGAGCCCTTCCCCCCCGCTCCGTTCGGTCTCCTCGGCGTTGAGGGGGCCGAACTCCGTAGCGATCCGCCCCGGAGCGATCGCGTTGACCCGGACGTCGTGTTCGGCGAGTTCGACGGTGGCGCTCAACGTTATCATCCGGACCGCTCCCTTCGTCGATTCGTAGGTGACCTGCCGGGGTTTGGCCCCCGTCGAACTGATGGAGGCCATGTTGAGGACGACCCCACCCGCGCCGCGGTCTATCATATCGTTCGCGGCTGCCTGACACCCGAAGAACGTCCCTCTGACGTTGACGGCGTGGACGCGATCGAACGTCTCCGGGTCGACCGACCGGATGGACTCCGTGACGTGGACGCCCGCGTTGTTGACCATCACGTCGACGCCGCCGAACTCGCGGGCGGCGTCGACGGCCGCCTCGACTTGCTCGGGGTCGCTGACGTCCGTCCCGACGAACGCCGCGTCGCCGCCCCGTTCCCGGACGACCTCGTGGGTCGGCGTCGCCTCCCCGTGGTCCCGTGGCTCCTCGCGGACGTCGGCGACGACGATCGCCGCCCCAGCCTCGGCGAACCCGGTGGCTATCTCGCGGCCGATGCCCGAACTCCCGCCTGTGACGAGCACCGTCTCGCCCTCGTAGTCGTAGTTCGCTCGCCCCATGGCTCCCGCTGCCACGGCGGGCGTGATAGCTGTTGGGTCGTCGGTCGGGGAATCGGACGCGGGGGTTTATTCTCCCCGCCATGGTAGCCGGCCGCATGGCTCACGACATCGCCCTGTTGCCGGGTGACGGCATCGGCGTCGAGGTGGTCGACGCGGCGACGCCGCTGCTGGAACGGGCGGCCGAGACCCACGACTTCGAAGTGGAGACGACACGTTACGAGTGGGGGTCCGACCGCTTCCTCGATGAGGGATCGCTATTCCCGGACGACGCGATGGACCGACTCGCCGACCACGACGCCATCCTGCACGGCGCGATGGGAGACCCGCGCGTACCCGACTACGTGACGTCCATCGAGGGCCCCATCGCCATCCGCCAGGCGTTCGACCTCTACGTCAACTACCGCCCCGTCCGCCTCCACGACGCGGGCAACACGCCGCTCAAGGGGTACGGCCGGAACGACGTCGACATCGCGTGGTTCCGCGAGAACAGCGAGGGCGAGTACGTCGACATCGGCGGCCGCCTCGACCGCGGCGGGGGGTCCGAACTCGCCATCCAGACGTCGGTCTACACCGAGAAGGGGGTCGAACGCGTCGTCAGGGCGGCGTTCGAGGCTGCGCTCGACCGCGAGGGCTACCTGACGAACGTCACGAAGTCGAACGCGCTCCGCTACGGCCCGGTGTTCTGGGACGAGGTGGTCGAGGATGTCGCCGAATCGTACCCGTCGGTCACGCTCGAGCACCTCCTCGTCGACGCCGCCTCGATGGACTTCGTGCTCCGCCCCGACGAGTTCGACGTGGTCGTCGGGCCGAACCTCTTCGGCGACATCCTCACCGACCTGACCGCGGCCGTCACCGGCGGCCTCGGCCTCGCACCGTCGGCGAACGTCAACCCCGACGGCGACGCCCCGGGGCTGTACGAACCCGTCCACGGCAGCGCCCCAGACATCGCGGGCGAAGGGGTCGCCAATCCGATCGCGGCGGTGCTGAGCGGCGCACTCATGTTCGAGGACCTCGGCGAGGAGTCGGCTGCCGACGCGCTGCGCGACGCCGTGGCCGCCCACCTCGCGGACGACGGCGCGCCCCACACCCCCGATCTCGGGGGCGACGGGACGACCGCCAACGTCGTCGCCGACCTCCGCTCGCGGCTCTGACTACCAGCGGGGTTTGTTCGGCAGCCAGTCCGATCGGCCGACGTCGGACATCGCGTCCGCGTACTCGGCAGCCATCGACGACACCGACGAGTACGCCAGGGGGTCGCCCTCCTCGTACTGCCGGTGGAGTCGCTGGAGTTCGGCCTCGTCGAGTTCGACGCCGAGACCCGGTCCCTCGGGTTTGATGCATCCAGCCTCGAACGAGAGCGGCTCGGTCACCACGTCGTCGGCCATCCACGGGTAGTGCGAGTCGCACGCGTAGCGGAGGGTCGGCATGGCGGCGGCGACGTGCGCCATCGCGGCCATGCTCACGCCGAGATGGGAGTTCGAGTGCATCCCGACGCCGAGGTCGAGCGTCCCCGCGACGTCGTCGAGGCGGACGTTGCCGCGCATCCCGCCCCAGTAGTGGTGGTCGCTCAGGACGACGTCGACGGCGTCCATCTCCACAGCGGGCGCGACGTGCTCGAACTCGGTGACGAACATGTTCGTCGCCACCGGGTAGTCGACGCGTCGCTTGAGTCGGGCGTGGGCGTTCATCGACGGGACTGGGTCCTCGAGGAACTGCAGGTGTAGGTCCATCCCGCGCAGGCGCTTCGCGAGACGAGTCGCCGTCTCGACGCTCCACGTCCCGTTCGGGTCGATGCGAAGCGGCGTGTCGCGGCCGAACTCCTCGGCGAGCAGGTCGAGCGTCCGCACCTCCTCGTCGGGGTAGAGGACGCCCCCCTTCAGTTTCAGCGTCCCGAAGCCGCCGCGGTCGACGAACTGGCGGGCCTCCTCGACCATCGCCTCCGCCGAGAGCACCTCCTCCGGCGCGATCGCGGCCGAGTCGGGGTCGGAATCCGCGTGCTTGTAGAAGAGGTAGCCGGAGAACTCCACCTCGTCGCGGACGCGCCCGCCGAGGACGTTGTACGCGGGTTCGTCGTGCGCCCGGCCGAGCAGATCGACGAGCGCGGTGTCGATGGCTCCGTACGCCATCGAGTCCTGTAGGCGGAGTTCGAGCGGGCGGACCTCGTAGGGGTCGCGCCCCTCCACGAGGTCGACGGCGCCTTCGAGGGCCTCGATGACCTGCTCGTCGCCGTACGTCTCGCCGACGCCGACCTCGCCGTCCCTCGTCGTCACGCGGACGATCGTCCGCGCGGCGAGTTCGCTGTGTACGCCCCACGAGTTCCGGAGCGGCGGTTCCCGGTGGGCGACCGGGATCACCTCCATCTCGGCAATCTCCATGGTGGCCTCGCCGAGGACGGGAGAATAAAGTTACCGGTGGATTACCTGTTCTCGGGGCGCTCGTAGACGCCGCGGTCGCGCATGGCCGCGACGGCGTCGGCGATGCGCTCGCGGTCCGCCCCGGACGAGTCGACGATGGGGCTCCGCGGGTGGCCGGGGTTCCGACCGAGCAGTTCGATCGCCGCCTTGACGCCGCCCGGGTAGTTGCCATCGCGGTCCCACACCGCCGCCCGCGCGAGCGGGAGCGTGGCCTCGTGGATGGTGCGCGCCCGGTCGATGTCGCCGTCCTGAACGGCCTCCCAGAGGTCGACGCTCACGCGGGGGTAGATGGAGGTGACGCCGCCGATGGTTCCCACCGCGCCGAGGACGTACGACGGGAAGAGCAGGTCGTCGAGCGCGGTCAAGACGGTCAACTCGTCGCCGACGGCCGTGAGCATGTTCGCGAGGCCGTGCATGTCGCCGCCGCTCTGTTTGATGCCGTACAGCTCGGGCACGTCGTCGGCGATCCGGGTGGCCAGGTCGGCCGTCACGTCCACCTTCTCGATGACGTCGTAGATGAGGATGGGCAGGCCGCCGGCGTCGCCGACGGCGGCGAAGTAGTCGACGAGGCCGTCGTCGGTCGGCCGCTCGTAGTGGGGCGGCGTCGCCATGACGGCGTCAGCGCCCGCGTCGCGGGCGCGTTCGGCCTTCGCGGCCGCCTCGCGGGCGCTGGTGGCGATGACGCCCGCGACGACGGGCACCGACCCGTCGACCTCGTCGACGGCGACGCCGTACACCTCCTCGTGTTCGTCGACCGAGAGGGCGTTTCCCTCGCCGGTGCTGCCGGCGACGGAGACGCCGTTGACGCCCGAATCGAGGTGGTAGCGGATCTCCTCGCGCAGCGCGTCGGCGTCGACCTCGCCCGTCTCTTCGAACGGCGTTACGACCGGTGGAACGACTCCGTGGATGTCCGTCATCGTGAGCACCTCGGTGTGAGCATCAGAGACGGCCGAAGGTGCGACCCGGACCGTGTTAAGCGTATGCGTACCGCGACCCGGACGGCTTTACGCCGTCGCCGCGTCTCCCCGGCCGTCATGGCACGTGACGACACACCACTCGACGGGAAGACGGCGCTCGTGACCGGTGCGAGCTCCGGAATCGGGCGAGCGGCCGCGAGACTGCTCGCCCGCGACGGTGCCGACGTGGCCGTCGCTGCGCGGCGCGAGGAGCGACTCCACGACCTCGCCGAGGGAATCGAGGCCGACCACGGCCGGCGGGCGCTCGCCGTCCCGACGGACGTGACCGACGAGACGCAGGTACGGGAGCTGGTCGAGCGGACGGCCGACGAGCTCGGGGGCGTAGACGTCGTCGTCGCCAACGCCGGCATCAACAGGCAGGGGACCGTCGAGGACATCTCGACCGAGCGGTACCGCTCGCTGATGGACGTCAACGTCGACGGCACCTTCTTCACCGCACAGGCGGCGATTCCCGCGCTCCGGGAGACGGCGGGCGTCCTGATATTTGTCGCGAGTTTCGCGGGGCACTACCCCCGTCCCGACCAGCCGATCTACGCCGCCTCCAAGTGGTGGACCCGCGGGTTCGCGCTGTCGCTGGCGGGCTATCTCGGCCGCGACGACGTGGGCGTCACCGTCGTCAGCCCCAGCGAGGTCGACACGGAGATCGGCATCCACGATGGCCGCCCCGCCCACGAGCGGTTCACCGACATCGACTCGGCGACGCCGGAGGAGTTCGCCGAGTGCATCGCCTTCGCCGCGCGCCAGGAGGCGCCGAACGCCGTCGCCGAACTCGGATTCTACCGTCGGGACAAGTTCAGCAACTGGACGCGGAACGCGGACAGATAGCGCCCTCCCGGCGACGGCGCCGTCCCGAACGCTTTTCGGCCCTGGGGCGGAGTCGGCGGCATGGAGTACACCACGCTCGGGGCGACGGGCACGACGGTGAGCCGCATCTGTCTCGGCTGCAACAGCTTCGGGAGCCAACATGGGTGGATGCTCGACGCGGAGGTGGGCCGCGATCTCGTCGAGCGGGCGGTCGACCTCGGGGTGACCTTCTTCGACACCGCGAACGTCTACTCGAAGGGCGAGTCGGAGTCGATCCTCGGCGAGGCGCTCTCGGCGTACGATCGGGACCGCTTCGTCGTCGGCACGAAGCTCTACTACCCGATGCGGGAGGACGACCCGAGTTCGGGCGGCCTGTCACGGAAGGCCATCGAGCAGGAACTCGACGCCTCGCTCGACCGCCTCGGCATGGAGACGGTCGACCTCTACCAGATCCACCGCTGGGACGACGACACGCCGATCAAGACGACGATGCGTGCACTCGATGACGCGGTCCGGCGGGGGAAGGTGCGGTATCTCGGCGCCTCCTCGATGTGGGCCCACCAGTTCGCCGACGCGCTCGCCACCAGCGACCGCCTCGGCACCGAGCGGTTCGCGACGATGCAGAACCACTACAACCTCGCCTACCGCGAGGAGGAGCGCGAGATGCTCCCGCTCTGTGCGCGAGCGAACGTCGGCGTCATCCCCTGGTCCCCGCTCGCCCGCGGCTACCTCGCTCGTCCCGACGACGAACTCGCTACGACGCGGCGGGCCGAGACGGACGACATCCTCGAGGGGCGCATCGACGTCTATCGCGCGAACGGGGGGCGCGAGGTGAACGAGCGGGTCGAGGAGCTGGCCGCCGAGAAGGGCGTGAAGATGGCCCAGATCGCCCTCGCGTGGCACCTCCACCGCGACGAGGTCACGGCGCCGATCGTGGGGACGACGAGCGTCGAGCACCTCGAGGACGCCGTTGAGGCGCTCGACGTGAAGCTGTCCGCCAGCGACGTGGCGTATCTGGAGGAACCCTACGAACCCGTGCCCGTCACGGGCCACGAGTAGTCAGCCGTCGGCGACGGCCTGGAGCGCGGCCTCGTCGTACTCGCCGTCGCGGAGGACCTCCCGCCCGTCCAGTTCGATTGCCGGGCGCGTGATGATGCTGTCGATGTGGAGTTCGCTCGCCGTGGTGCCGCCGATGCTGGTGTTGTCGCCGAGGGCCACGTCGAGGACGCCGAGACGCTTCTTGCACTCGGCGAGGTTCGGCGTGAGTCGCGCCGCCGGGTTGGTCCCCGGGGCGAACTCCGCGAGGTTCCGCGCGTTCGCGTCGGCGGCGTCGAGTCGGTCCCGCAGCGTCGCCGCGGCCGACCCGCCGCGGAACTCGACGGCGCGGCCACCGTCGAGGACGAGTTCGACCGGTTCGTCGAACGCGCCGATGCCGTCCATCGCGTGGTCGAGGACGATGGTCCCCTCCGCCGTCCCCTCGACCGGCGAGCAGACAGCCAGCCCGGGCGGGAGGTTCGAGAAGCCGTAGTCGTGGAAGAAGCCGTCGAGCGGGAGCGCGGACCGGCCCTCGAGGCTCATCGCCGCCTTGGTCCCCTCGGGGCAGCTAACGCGCGCCTCCGAGGCGGCGGTGAGCGCGTCACAGACCAGCCCCGTCGTCCGCCGCACCGCCTCGAAGTCCGCAGTCATCGCGCCCTCGACGAGCATCTCGGGGGTGACGCCGCGGAGGACGGCGACGCGCGTGCCCGCGGCGGCGGCCTCCCGTCTGGCCTCGGTGTGGACCAGCGAGTGCTCCGTGACGACGAAGACGACGTCGACGGCGCGCATGGCCGCGGCGACACCCGCCGGGGGTTCGGCCCCGTGGCCCGCGAGACGCGGGACGACCGACAGGGTGGCGGAGGCATCGGCCGCCCGCGCCGCCCGTGTGAGCGCCCGGCCGAGTTCGACGGCGCCGGGGTCGGCGACGACGAGCGCCTCGTCGTCTGCCGTCAGTTCGCCCAGCCGTTCCACGACCCGCCTCGTCACCGCGGCGTACTCCAGGTCGCGCATACCTCGCACTCCGCGTGCGGGCCCATAAGTCCGCCCTCGACGGGGACCGGGGGTCCGGCCTCGGCCGGGAGCTACCTTTTTTCTCCTCGTCCCGGAAGGGTGGCATATGGCCGAGGATCGCTGGCGCGTGCTCGTCCCGGAACCGATGGACGAGGCGGGACCGGAGAGCATCGCCGACGTCGCGGACTGCGTGTGGTACGACGAGTACGACGGCCGCGAGCAGATGCGGGCAGACATCGGCCGTTTCGACGCCGTCGTCGTCCGGACTTTCGTCGTGGACGGCGCGCTGCTCGACTGCGCCGACCGCCTGAAGGTCGTCTCGAAACACGGCGCGGGCCTCGACAACGTCGACGTCGAGGCCTCGACCGAGGCGGGCGTCGTCGTCTGCAACACGCCCGACGTGAACGCGCCCTCGGTCGCCGAGCACGCGATGACGCTCCTGCTCGCGGTGCGAAAGCGGATCCGGGTCGCCGACGCCGATGTCCGCGGGGGGACCTGGGACCGGACGAAGTACACGGCGAGCGAGGTCCGCGGCGACACACTGGGCCTGTTCGGGAGCGGCAGCATCGGGGGCGAGATGGCCGCCCTCGCGCGGGGGTTCGGGATGGACGTCGTCTTCTACGACCCGTACCTCCCGGCCGGCGAGGGACCGCTGGGGGCGACGCGCGTCGAGACGACCGACGACCTCTTCGGCTGTTCCGACGCGGTGAGCGTCCACACCCCGCTGACGGACGAGACTCGTGGCGCGATCTCGACGGCGGAACTCGACGCGCTCGGCCAGGACGGCATCCTCGTCAACACCGCGCGCGGCGGCGTCATCGACGAGGACGCGCTCGTCGCGGCGCTCGACGACGGCACCCTCGCGGGCGCGGGGCTCGACGTCTTCGCGGAGGAACCGCCGGACGCCGACCACCCGCTCTTCTCGTTCGAGAACGTCGTGGTGACGCCTCACGTTGCGGGGTCCACCGTCGAAGCGCTGGAGCGGATGAGCCGCGGCGCGGCGGCGAATGTCCGCACGGTCTACGAGGGGCGACTCCCGGAGACGTCTGTGAACGAGGTCGACGTCGGCGAGTGATCGCCACCCAAAGCGTTTTGCCGCCGGTTTGCGACTCGGCTTCGTATGAGCCGTGAGAACAAGGTACGGGAACGCCTGGAGTCCGGCGGCAACGTGCTCGGCGCGCGCGCCGAGACGATGTCCCCGGTCCTCGTCGAGGTGTACGGCCGGCTGGGCTACGACTTCGTGTGGCTGGACTTCGAGCACGCGGGCGCGAGCCCCTACGACAGCACCGCCCTCGATCCGCTAGTCCGGGCGGCCGAGAGCACCGACATCGAACTCCTTGTCCGCGTCCCCCACGGGGAGCCGCCGCTCGTCCACAAGGTGCTCGACGCCGGCGTCTCGACGCTGCTCGTCCCGCGGGTCGAGTCGGCCGACCAGGTGGAGCGTGCCGTCAGGGCCGCCCGTTTCGAGTTCGACGGCGAACCCGGCGACCGCGGGTGGGGCGGCGGTCGTCCGACTGCGTGGGGCGCCGACGCGGAGAACTTCACCGAACGGCAGGACGAGCAGGTGCTCGTGGGCGCGATGATCGAGAGCGCGGCGGCCGTCGCGGACGTCGAGGAGATCCTCTCGGTGCCTCACCTCGGCTTCGCGTTCATCGGCGCGAACGACCTTTCCGTCTCGCTCGGCCACCCGCAGGAGACGGACCACCCCGAGGTGGTCGACGCGATCGAGCGGATCGAGTCGGCCTGTCTCGACGCCAACGTGCCCTTCGGCGCTCCCAAGCACGACACCGACGCGGCGGCCGCGGCGCTCGAGGACGGCTACTCCGTCCTCCGCGTCGGCGACGAGGTGGGATCGGTCCGCGAGGTGCTCGGCGACCGCCTCGAGGCGCTCAGATGAGCGACGTCCACTCGACTTGGGGCGACTGGTTCGTCCACGCGGAGGTGGAAGCCGTCGACCCGTCGGGGCTGTCGACGTGGTATCTCGGCTGCAATGGGTTCGCCCTCCGGACGCCCGAGACCACCATCTACGTCGATCCATACTTCGGCGACGGCCGCCCGCCGAACCTCGTCCGGATGGCGCCGGTGCCGATGGACGCGAACGACGCGACGCGCTGTGACGCCGTCCTCGTCACGCACGAACACGTCGATCACATGCACCCGCCCTCGTTCAAACCGCTAGTCGAGGGACTCGGCGCCTCGTTGTACGCCCCGTCGGCGTCGTACGAGGAGGCAACGTGCGACGTCGACGTGAGCGACTACGCCGAGCGGTGTGAGACGGTCGAGGCGGGCGACCGCTTCGAGGTGGGCGACCTGATCGTCCACGTCCGGGGCGCGAACGACCCGGACGCCGTCGAACCCGTCTCCTACGTCCTCGAGCACGAGTCGGGGACATTCTTCCACGGCGGCGACTCCAGGTCCGCCGAAACGTTCGCGTCCGTCGGTCGGGAGTTCGACATCGACGCGGGCGTCCTCGCGTTCGGGTCGAACGGGCGTCGGTTCGATCCGGCGGCGGGCGAGACGGTCCACTCGAACGTCTACATGAACGAGGACCAGGTGTTGGAGGCCGCGAACGACCTCCAACTGGACCGACTGCTCCCCACCCATTACGGTATGTGGAAGGGGCTCGACGGCGATCCGACATCGCTCGTCGAGCACGCCGCGTCGTTCGAGTACCCGCGGGTGATCGAACCGATCACCGTCGGCGACCGGGTCGACGTCCACCGGCCCGGCATCGTTCCCATGGACGCGCTCACGCGGGGGGAGGCAGGGTAGCGTGGTCGCCTCGGCGGTCGGCCGGTCGCGGAGGTGAGCGAGCGATGGAAATCACGGACGTCCGAGTCGACGCGCTCCGCGTGCCGCTGGGGACCGAACTCGGCGACGCGCGGGCGTCGGTCACGGAGCGGTACTGGATCGTCCTCGAACTCGACACCGACGCGGGGCTGACGGGCACCGGGTGGATCAGCACGTGGCGCGTGCCCGACCTGCTCGCGCGCTACACCCGGGAGTTCTCGGACCTGCTGGTCGGCGCCGACCCGTTCGCCACGACGGCCCTCGGGGAGGCGATGCGCGAGCGGACGCTCTACTACCCGGGCGAACTCGGGTTCTCCGCGCATCCACGTTCGGTCGTCGACGTTGCCTGCTGGGACCTCAAGGCACAGGCGGCGGGAGTGCCGCTCTACCGCCTCCTCGGCGGCACGGACCGCGAGGTGCCTGCCTACTGTTCGCGCCTCGACGCGGGCGAGGACGCGGATACTGTCGTCGAACGGCATACAACACAGGCCGACCGCGGGTTCGAGGCCTTCAAGACGAAGGTCGGCGGGCGGTCGCTGGCGGCCGACCTCGAACGGGTCGACGCCCTGCGGGCGGCACTCGGCGACGAAGCGGAGCTACTCGTCGATGCCAACCAGGCGTGGACCGTCGCGGAGGCCCGGCGGGCGGTCGCGGCCCTCGCCGAGCGCGGGGTCGGCTGGGTCGAGGAGCCCGTCTCGGCGTACGACGTCGACGCGTACCGCCGGGTCGCGGCGGGGGCGCGCGTCCCCATCGCGACGGGCGAGATGTTCTACCGTCCGGAGCGACTGCGCCACCTGCTCGATGCGGGTGCCGTCGACGTCGCACAACCCGACCTCGTCCGCGGCGGCGGGATCACGGGGCTCCTGAACGCGGCCCACCTCGCCGAGAGCCACGACGTCCTGTTTGCACCGCACGTCCACTACGCCGTCAGCGCACACCTGGTCAGCGCCGCGCCCAACGGCCTGTACGCCGAGTACATCCCGGAGTACGACGCCTCGCCGCTCCTGGCCGCGGGGCCGACTGTCCGCGACGGCAACGTCGTGCTGCCCGAGGAACCCGGTCACGGCTGTCGGCTCGACCCGGACGCTCGCGAGCGGAACCGTCTCGACGGCTGAGCCGGCACCGCAACTCCCTTACCCTCACCGGGAGTGGCGAATCCATGGCGCCGACGATCACCCGCATCGAGACCACGGAGTTCGCCTACCCGTTACGGGACGTCACGAGGAACCCCCACGGGTTCGACCTCGTCTACGAACCCGGACGGACGCGCGAGCGGATCACGTACGGGATCCGAATCCACACCGACGAAGGGGTGACGGGCGAGTACATCGGTGGGAATCCGTCCGCCTTCGCGCAGGTGAACATGGTCGCCGACTACCTGATCGGCGAGGACGCCCTGGCACGCGAGCGACACTGGAGCGAGATGAAGCGCGCGCTCCGCAAGTACGACCGGATGGGCATCGGCCCCATCGACATCGCCCTCTGGGACCTCGCCGGGAAGTACTACGACGCGCCCGTCCACGAACTGCTGGGCACCTACCGCGAGCGGTTCCCGGTCTACGTCTCCACGTACTTCGGGAGCGAAGCGGGCGGCCTCGACTCGCCGGAAGCGTACGCCGACTTCGCCGAGGAGTGTCTCGACCGGGGGTTCAAGGCGTTCAAGATCCACCCCATCGGCGGTCTCGACGACCGCGACATCGACCGCGAGGTCGAGATGATCCACGCCGTCGGCGAACGCGTCGGGGACGAGATGGACCTGATGCTGGACCCGGTCGGCGAGTATCACACATTCGCCGACGCGCTGACGGTCGGGAGGGCCTGCGACGAACAGGGGTTCTTCTGGTACGAGGACCCGCTCCGGGGGGCCACCCGTTCACAGCACGCGAGCCGAAAGCTCCGCCAGCTGCTCGATACGCCGCTTCTGATGACCGAACTGGTCCGTGGGCTGGAACCGCACACGGACTTCATCGCCGAGGAAGCGACCGACTTCGCGCGCGCCGATCCCGAGTGGGACGGCGGGATCACGGGCGCGATAAAGCGCGCCCGCGCCGCCGAGGGATTCGGCCTCGACGTGGAGTATCACCTCGCCGGGCCCGTCCAGCGGCACCTGCTGGCGGCGACGCGCAACACGAACTACTACGAACTCGGCCTCGTCGGCCCGGACTTCGGGGTGCCACACGTCGAGGCCCCCGTCTACGTCGACGGCTACACGGACGCGATGGACGCCGTCAACGATGGACACGTGTCCGTCCAAGACGGGCCGGGCATCGGCGTCACCTACGACTGGGACTACGTCGAGGAACACGCGCTCGGCGGGCGGGTCTACGACTAGGACGGGCGGTGGAGGGGAACCCAGGCGAGGAGGAGAACCCGGGCGACGGACGGGAACGGGGGCTGGCTGTCGCGCGAATCGTCCTACTGATGCGGCCTACCCGCGAGAACACGGCGATCAAACCTCTCTCACCCAAAATCTTTCAACGGTCCCCCACGTCGCGGTTACCATGTCCCACTGGACGGAAGTTCGCCCCTCGGAGGACTTCTACCGGGTCCTCGACGCGGACGGCCGACCGCTCGACGATCCGCCCGACGTCGACGAGGAGACGCTCCGACGGATGTACCGGGCGTTCGTCCGGTCCCGGGCCTTCGACGCGAAGGCGCTCAGCCTGCAGCGGCGCGGCGAGATAAGCATCCACGCCGCCTCCACGGGGGAGGAGGCCGTCTCCGTCGGCAGCGCCGCGGCGCTCGAACCGGACGACTGGTGCTTCCCGACGTACCGGCAAACCGCCGCGTCCATCTACTGGGACGCCCCGCTCGCCCGGACGTTCGCGGGCCTCATGGGAGCCGAACCCGAGACGGTGGCCGAACACCTCGACGACGAGTCGAACCCGGCGGTCAACTTCTCGCCGCCGTACATCCCGCTCACGGTGAACGTGACGAACGCCGTCGGCTCCGCGATGGCCGACGCGTTCAACGACCGGGACACCGTGACGATGTCGTACGTCGGCGACGGGTCGACCAGCGAGGGGGACTTCCACGAGGCACTGAACTTCGCGGGCGTCTTCGAGGCCCCCGCGGTGACCATCTGTCACAACAACCAGTGGGCCATCTCCGTCCCGACGCACAGACAGACAGCCGCCGAGACGTTCGCCCGAAAGGCCGAGGCTCACGGCGTCCCGTACGACCGCGTCGACGGCAACGACGTCCTCGCCGTCTACGAGAAATCCCGCGAAGCGATCGAGCGCGCCCGGAACGGCGGGGGGCCGACGCTGCTCGAGTGCGTCACCTACCGGATGGTGGACCACAACACCGCCGACGAGGACAGCGTCTACCGCGACGAGGAGGAGCTGGCGCGGTGGGCTGACCTCGATCCGGTCGACCGGTTCGAGACGTACCTCCGCGAGGCGGGCGTCATGGACGACGACGAGATGGACCGCGTCGCCGAGGCGGCCGAGGCGGACGTGGACGAGGCCGTCGAGGCTGCGCGATCGGTGCCCCGCTCCGACCCCCAGCGGATGTTCGACAACCACCTCCACGGCGAGTCGTGGACCGAACGCCACCAGCGCGCCGAACTACGTCGCGAGGGGATGGGGGAGAACCCTTTCGTCGACTTCGACGGGGAGGGGTTCAAATGAGTTCCGGCGACGTAGCCCTCGACGTCGAGGGCGACACGGAACGGTGGAACGTCGTTGACGCGGTCCGCGAGACGCTCGCACAGGAGATGCGCCGCGACGACGCGGTCCGGCTCCTCGGCTATGACGTTGGACCCATCGGTGGCGTCTTCCGCGCCACAGAGGGCCTCTACGAGGAGTTCGGGGGGGAGCGGGTGATCGACACGCCCCTCTCGGAGAACGGCATCCTCGGCACCGCCGTCGGGATGGCCATGCGTGGCGAGCGCGTCGTGCCGGAGATCCAGTTCATGGGCTTTCTTTATCCCGCGTTCGGGCAGCTCATGTACTCGCTCGCGAAGCTCCACGAGCGCTCCGGGGGCGGCATCGAGGTGCCGATGACGGTCCGCATCCCCTACGGCGGCGGCATCAAGTCCAGCGAGTACCACTCCGAATCGACGGAGACGTTCCTGGTTCACACACCGGGCGTCCGTGTGGTCTGTCCGAGCACGCCCGCCCAGACGAAGGGGCTGCTCGCGGCGAGCATCCGCCACCCCGACCCGGTGATGTTCCTCGAACCCAAGCGGATCTACCGCGGCGAGCGCGAGGCCGTCCCGACCGGCGAGTACACCCTGTCCCTCGACGAGGCTCGCGTCGTCCGCGAGGGAGAGGACGTGACGCTCCTGACGTGGGGTGCGATGCTCGAACACGCCGAGACGGCCGCCGACAGCGTCGACGCGGACGTCGAGATCGTCGACCTCGTCTCCCTCTCGCCGCTGGACGTCGAGACGGTCCTCGACTCGGTGAAGAAGACCGGCCGGTGTGTCGTCCTCCACGAGGCCCGGCGAACGCTCGGCCTCGGCGCGGAACTGTCCGCGCTGGTGAACGAGTACGCCCTCGATCACCTCCACGCGCCGATCAAGCGCGCGACCGGCTACGACGTCCACTTCCCCGGCCACCAGACGGAAGACGCCTACCTGCCCGACGCCGAACGAGCCGAACACGCCATCAGGGCGGTGATGTCCTATGAGTTCTGAGCACGCACACGGGCGACCCGAACCGCACCGACGACCGGGGGCTGGGAGGCGACGATGACGCGCTACGAATTCCCGCTGCCGGACCCCGGCGAGGGGCTGACCGAGGCGGAGGTCGTCGAGTGGCACGCCGACCCGGGCGACCGGGTCGAGGAGGACGACCCGCTCGTCGACGTCGAGACCGACAAGGCGGTCGTCGAGATCCCGGCCCCCTGCGAGGGGACACTCGAGGAACGGCGCGCGTCGCCTGGTGACGTGCTCGCCGTCGGCGACGTCGTCGCCGTCTTCGAGACGGACGCTCCCCCGACGGAACGCCAGCAGGAAGGGAGCGTCGAGGGTGCAGCGGACGACGAGTCCGAGTCCGCCTCGGGCGGTGGAACGGCGGGGGCGGAACAGCGCGATGCCGCCGGAACGACCACGGCGACCGGCGCTATCGACCGGGTCGAATCCGCCGAAGATACCGAACCCGCCGGATCGACCCGGTCCTCAGAGTCGGCCGAATCCGCCCAGTCCGCCGAACCCGCAGAGGCCGGGACCACCGCGGACGCCGACGCCGACGCCGACGGCCGGGTGTTCGCAGCCCCGAGCACGCGGCGGTACGCCCGCGAGTCCGGTGTCGACCTCTCGGCCGTCGAGGGGACCGGCCCCGGCGGTCGTGTGCTCCGCTCCGACGTAGACGCACACGGCGACGGCCAAGCGAGTGAAGCGGCCGGGGTAAACGAGTCAGCTCGTCCCGCTGCTACCGACGCCGAGGACCGCTCGACGTCCGACGACCGCGAGACCCGTCGCCCTCTGACGGGACTGCGGCGGGCCATCGCCGACAACATGGTCCGCTCGACGGACGAGATCCCGCACGTCACCTCCGGCTTCCGGGCCGACGCCGTCGAGTTCGTGAAGCTCCGCGAGCGGCTGAACGGGAAGCACGACGCGCGCATCTCCTACACGGCGATGGTGGTGAAGGCGGTCGTCCCCGCGCTCGCGGAGTTCCCGCTCGTGAACGCCAGCGTCTCCGAGTCGGGCGAGGAGATAATCGAGAAGCACCACTACGACATCGGCGTCGCGACCCACACGGAGGACGGCCTGCTCGTCCCCGTCGTCCGCGACGTCGACGGCAAGTCGCTCGTCGAGGTGTCCGAGGAACTCGACTCCCTCGCGGCGGGCGCGCGCGAACGGTCGCTCGACCCCGGACAGCTCCGCGGGAGCACGTTCACGGTGACGAACGTCGGGAGCCACAGCGAGCACGGGACCTTCGGGACGCCCATCATCAACCACCCCGAGGCGGCCATCATGGGGCTCGGCCGCATCGCGGAGGAGCCGGTCGCCGTCGACGGCGAGATGGAGATCCGCGAACAGCTCCACCTGTCGCTGTCGTACGACCACCGCCTTGTCGACGGCGTCACCGCCGCGGGGTTCGCCGACCACGTCATCGAGAGCATCGAGGACCCCGACGTCCTCCTAGCGCGGCTCTGAGCCGGCGGGACGAAGGTATTTGCCGCTCGACGTCGAGCCTCGATTCGCATGCCGGACTCGAAATACCGACAGCTCGTAGCGGACATGACCGGCGGCGTCGGCTGGCGCGACCTGCGGGCCGACGGCCTGCGGCGGGACCCCGAGCGCGACGTCGAGATCACCGACGTGGAGTGTGTCGTCGTCGAGGGCAACTTCCCGTGGAACCTGATCAAGGTCAGCACCGACGCGGACGAGTACGGCCTCGGCGAGGCGTTCCCCGGGCCGGCCGGCGAGTACATCGAGTTCCTGAAGCCAGGGCTCGTCGGCGAGAACCCGCTCGACGTGGACCGTCTCGTCGAGCACATGACGCAGCTCGTCTCCGGACTCGGCGGGTCGCTCGGCTACTCGCAGGCGGCGGTCAGTGGCATCGAGATCGCGCTGTGGGACGTCGCCGGCAAGGTGCTCGATGTCCCCGTCTACCAGTTGCTCGGCGGCAAGTACCGCGACGCCGTCCGGATATACGCCGACTGTCACGCGGGCGAGAACCTCGCGGCGGCGGCGGAGGCCGACCCCCGCGACATCTACACACCGGAGTCGTACGCCGACGTCGCCCGCGAGGTAATCGACGAGGGGTTCGACGCGCTGAAGTTCGACCTCGACGTCAAGATAGAGGACGCCGACACGGCCACCAGGCGGCTCTCGAACGGCGCCATCCAGCACAAGATCGACGTTGTCGACGCCGTCCGCGAGGAGGTGGGATACGACCCGACGCTCGGCTTCGACCTCCACTGGAACTTCACGGTCGAGACGGCGACGAAACTCGCTCGGGGCGTCGAGGAGTACGACCTCGACTGGATCGAGGACCCGGTCCCCCCTGAGAACGTCGATGCCCACCGGAAGGTGACAGAGAGCACGAGCACGCCCGTCCTCGCGGGCGAGAACCTTACCCGCGTCGAGGGGTTCCTGCCCTTCCTCACCGAGCAGGCGGTCGACGTCGTCGCACCCGACATTCAGAAGTGCGGCGGCCTCCTCGAACTCCGCAAGATCGCCACCGTCGCCGACGCTTTCGACGTTCCTGTCGCGCCCCACAACATCTCCAGCCCGGTCGGGACGATGGCGAGCGTCCACGCCTGCGCCACCGTGCCGAACGCGTTCGCGCTCGAGTGGCACGCCCGGGAGGTCGACTGGTGGGACGACCTGCACACGGGCGACCCACTCATCGTCGGTGGCGAGATCCAGGTGCCCGAGGAACCGGGCATCGGCATCGACCTCGACGCCGAGGTGGTCACCGAACACGCCGCGCCGGGCGAGGACGTCTTCGACCTCGACTGACTACGTGACCGGGTAGCTGTCGTGGTCGAGCACCTCCGGCATGTGCCCGCTCAGGTTGACGCCATCCTCGCTGACCCGCTCCCGCAGGCGGTCGATGCTCTCGTAGCACGCCCCCGCGTCGACGTGGATTCCCGGCGGGACGTACGGCAAGTCGACGGGCGTGACCGCCACCCTCTCGCCGTCGACGTCGCAGACCGACTCGCCGCCGGTTCGGGGTTCTGCCGGAGTAGACGAGGTCGCCGACGGTGGCGTGTGGTCCCTCGCCCGTCTCGGCGACGATGGGCTCGTTACCGAGTAGCCGACGGGCACACTGGCGATTCGAGTGTCTCCCGCATCTCGTTGTCGTGTCGCATGCTGGTACCCCGAACCGCGACGAAAAACCGCTCTCGACGGACGGGGCGAAGATTCTTGGCGGGGTCAGCCGGTGTACCCTGCATGGAGATCACGGACATCGTCGTCCACACGCTGTCGGTCGACGAGGTCGAGGGCGAGAAGGCCGACGGCTCACAGGACGCGTGCATCGTCGAGGTGGAGACCGACGAGGGGATCACGGGCGTCGGCGAGGCAGACTCCTCGCCGCTCGTGGTGAAGGCCATCGTCGAGGCGCCGGTTTCCCACGACAAGAGCGCGGGGCTGAAGGAGGTGCTGCTCGGCCGCGACCCCTTCGACGTGGAGGCGCTCTGGAACGAGATGTACGACCGCACCTACTTCTTCGGGCGGCGCGGCGCGGCCATCACCGCGATGAGCGCCGTCGACATGGCGATGTGGGACGTCGTCGGGAAGGCGACCGACCGACCGCTCTACCAGCTAATCGGGGGCAAACACCGCGACTCCGTGCGGGCCTACGCGAGCACCCTCTTCCCGGCGGAACCGACCGACCTCAACCACGTGCGCGAGGAGGCCGGACAGGCGCTGGACGACGGCTTCTCGGCCATCAAGTTCGGCTGGGGCGGGTTCGGACGGGACCGGGTACAGGACCTCGAACTCGTCGGCGCGGCTCGCGACGTGCTCGGCCCCGAGTTCGACCTCATGGTCGACGCGGGCATGGTCTGGCAAGGCGACGTGAAACGCGCCATCAAGGGCATCAACGAACTCGACAGCGAGCACGACCTCTACTGGGTGGAGGAGCCGGTCTACGCGGACAACCTCGACGGCTACGCCGCTATCGCCGACGCCTGCGAGACGCGAATCGTCGGCGGCGAGGAGGAGTACACCGCCTACGGCTTCCGGGAGTTCGTCGACCGCGGCCGTCCCGACGCGGTCCAGCCGGACGTCGCCCGGTCGGGTGGCATCACCCACATGCGGAAGATCGCCGACATCGCGGCGGGGGCGGGGATCCCCTTCGTCCCGCACGGTTACAGCACGGACGTCATCGTCGCCGCCAACCTCCAGCTCATCGCGGCCACGCGGAACGCGCCGCTGCTCGAATACTGCGTCGAGGAGTCGCCGCTCCGCTGGGACCTCGTCGAGGAGGACTTCACCGCCGAGGACGGCCGCGTCGAGGTCCCGGACCGGCCGGGACTCGGCGTGACGCTGGACCGAGATGTGCTCGAGGAGTACCGGACGGATCTCCCGCTCTAGGCGAGACCGCTCACGAGGGGTTCGTCGATGACCTCGTGGTTCGTCAGGCGCTCGTCGACGAAGTCCCAGTCGACCTCGACGCCGAGGCCGGGGCCGTCGGGAATCGGAACGGTGCCGTCGTCGTCGATGTGCTCAGGCGACTCGAGGAAGCCCTGTGCGCTCATCCACTCGATGCCAGCCGGGTGGACGAGGCCGTGTTCGTAGTAGTTCGTGTTGCGGATGGCGCTCATACAGTGGAGGTGTGCGGGGCCGCCGACGTGGAGTTCGACGTCGCGGCCGAACGACTCGGCGACGTTCGCGATCTTCATCGCGCCGGTGATGCCCCCGTCGAGGTGGGCGTCGGCGCGGACGAGGTCGAGCGCCTCGTCGGCGAGGTGGTTCGCGCGGGTGTAGGGCCCGCCCCGGACGTGTTCGACGCCGAGGATGGGGGTGTCGAGGTCACGGGCAAGTTGTCGTGTCATCTCCATGCTCTCGCCGCCGTCGGCCATCGGGTCCTCGTACCAGAAGAAGTCGAGTTCGTCGAGGGCTCGTCCGACGCGGAGGGTGTCGGCGTAGGTGTCGTACTCGCTGGCCGGGTCGAGCATGAGGTCCATCTCGTCGCCGACGCGGTCGGCGACCGCGCGACAGGCGGCGACGTCCCCGTCGGGGGCGCCGAACCCATGCAGCTTGTAGGCGGGAAAGCCGCGGTCGAGACACTCCTCGGCGAAGTCAGCGTACGCCTCCGGCGAATCCAGCCCGCCGTTATCGTCGGCCATGAACGTCGAGGCGTACGCCGGCACCGGCTCGCTGGTGCCGCCGAGGAGTTCCGAGACGGACGCGCCGTAGTGGTTACCCGCGAGGTCCCACAGCGCGACGTCGATGGGGCCCATCCCGACGTGGTCGAGGTGGCGCATCGCCTTCCAGAGGTCCTGCCAGATGTCCTCCCGTTCGAGCGGGTCGCGGTCGAGCAGGGCCGACGACGCCATCCTGATCTGTGCCAGCATCGGCGGGACGAAGTAGAAGCCGCGGTAGTGGCCTTCCAGACCGTCGGCGGTCCGTATCGTGAGGACGAACCCCGGCGGTTCGAGGACGTTCCCGGGGTCGTACCCCTGGTGGCCGTGTGACATTCCCACGTCGTCGAGTCGGTAGGTGAACTCGTGGATCTCCAGTTCGCTGATGCGCATCGCCACTTAAGTCGGCGCGGGCGGCCCTAAAGGTATGCCAGCGCATCGCAAAACCGATGGTCAGTACGCGTCCTCGAAGACGCCGACCACGTCGTCGTGGTCCATGTCGCGGGGGTTCCGCTCGATGTTATGTTCCGAGTATTCGAAGCAGATGTCCGCGAAGCGGTCGAACTCGTCGGGGTCGACGTCGCCGAGTTCGCTGATGTGGTTGGGGATGCCGACGTCGTCGTTGAGTTCCATGACGGCGTCGACGCTCCGGTACGCGAGATCGAGCGTCGACTCGCCGGGAGCCCGCTCCTCGCCGAGGAGTCGAGCGATCTCGGCGAAGTGTTCGGGTTCGGCGGGGACGTTATACGCCATGACGTGGGGCAGGAGGACGGCGTTCGCGAGGCCGTGACCAATGCCGCACTCGATGCCAAGCGGGTAGGTGAGCGCGTGGACCGCGCCAAGCCCGGAGTTGACGAACGCCTTGCCGGCCGTCGTCGCGGCGAAACTCATCTCGTAGCGCGCGCGGTCGTTGCCCGCGCCCTGGTGGACCGCAGCACGGAGGTTGTCGCCGATGCGCTCGATGGCGTCACGGGCCAGCACGTCGGAGTACGGCGTCCGCAGCATCGTCACGGATGACTCGATCGCGTGGGTGAGCGCGTCCATTCCCGTCGCGGCCGCGATCCCCGCCGGGAGCGACTCGGTGAGCGCCGGGTCGACGATGGAAAGGTCCGAGAAGAGCTGGTCGTCGTAGACGACGACCTTGTTGCCGCCGTCCTCCGAGTCCGAGAAGACGCCGATGTGGGTCACCTCGCTGCCGGTGCCGGCCGTCGTCGGCAGGAGCGCGAGCGCCAGGCCTGCCCCGGGGGCGTTGCCCATGCCGACGGTGTCGCGGACAGGCACGTCGTGGACTGCGAGCACGGACGCCAGTTTCGCGGTGTCCATGCAGCTCCCCCCGCCAGCGCCGACCACGAGGTCGAACTCGTCCGCGCGGAGCGCAGCCGCGGCGTCCTCGACCATCGACAGCTTCGGCTCGGGTTCGACGCCGTCGAATACCTCGACCGCCACCCCAGCGGATTCGAGCGCGCCCTCGATAGGGTCGAGGACGCCGGCGGCGACGATGTCGGCGTCGGTGACGACGAGCGCTCGCTCGACGCCCTCGCTTCCGGCGAACTCGGCGAGTTCCCCAGTCGCACCGATGCCGTAGCGGACATCGGCGGGGGACTTGATGCTGTTCGTCTCGGTGATCGAGTGGACGCCCTCGGACATACGGGAACGAACCGTGCAGACGGTCTTATAGCCACGGGCGGGCTGACGGCCGGCTAGCCGCCAGAGTGCCCGTCGACCTCGACCGTGAATCATTGCGGTTGACGCCGCAAGACGAGGTGATGCGGACCGTCCTCGCCGACGGGGAGGACCGGAGAACCGACGCGGCCCGAACGGGAGGCTGAAGTACAGCGGAGGGGAACCGTCGGTCGATGCTCGCAGACCGGTACGACGCGTTCCTCTTCGACCTCGACGGCGTCGTCGTGGTTGGCGACCGCCCCGTGACGGGGGCAGTGGAGACGCTCGAACGCCTCCGCGACCGGGGGGCCCAGGTCCGCTTCGTTACCAACAACTCCCGGTCGACCCGCGAGAGCGTCAGCGACCACCTCGAATCGCTCGGCGTCGAGGCAGCAGTCGAGGAGACGTTCACCGCCGCGTCGGCGACCGCGGCCCACCTGGCCGATGCGGGCGCATCGTCCGTCTACGTCCTCGGCAGCGACGGCTTCACCGAGGAGATGCGCCGCCACGGCGTGCGGCCGACCGAGGCGGACGCTGACGCCGTCGCCGTCGGCCTCGCTCGGACGGCGACGTACGACGACCTCGCGACCGCGACCCGTCTCGTCCGTAACGGCGCGTCGTTCGTGGCCGCGAACGCCGACGGTGCCTACCCGACTGAGGAGGGCATCGCCCCAGGAACTGGCGCGCTGGTGGCCGCACTCCGGGCCGCGACTGGGCGGGACGCCACCGTCGTCGGCAAGCCGGAACCGGAACTGTTCGAGCGGGCGCTGTCGGGCGTCGAGGGTCGCGTCGCGATGGTGGGCGACTCACGGGGTTCCGACGTCGCGGGCGCCAGGCGTGTCGGCATCGACGCGGTGCTCGTTACCGAACACGCGCGCGAGGACGACGCCGGCCCGGAGCCGGACGCAACGGTCGCGACGCCGCACGGACTGTTCGAGGAGTGAGTATTCACTTCCCGAGGCAGTCGGGACGGTCGGAACGGACCTCGGAACCGGTCGGAGCGGTCGAACGGTACCCGTACTGGGTCGGTGAGATGTGGCATGGCTGTACAACCCCCTACGGAATTCGAGCCATCCCTGGAGGAGCAGGGGTCGAGTTGGACCAGAACGACGACCGGGGGGTTCGTCGAGACAGTGGCCGAGGCGGTCGCCTCTCACGCTCACAGCCAGCAACTGACGCTCGGCCTCGACGCCCACACCGAGGCGGTCCTCGACGGGCGTGGCTTCGACGTGGGGACCTCCACCGTCGAGTGTTGCGGGATGGCGGGGTCGTTCGGCTACAAGTCCGAGGACTACGAACTCAGCATGGACGTCGGCGGCGACCTCCAGGCCGAGTTCTCCGCCCATCTTGACAGGGAGGTCCTCGCAAGCGGCACCTCCTGCATCGAGCAACTCGACGCCCTGTTCGACGACGGGACACGCCACCTGATCTGAAGCCTCGACCCGGGGCGCTAGCCTTCCGGCATCGGCGGGTCCGAGAGCGCGAGCGTGTCGCCGTCTTCGAGGCGCGTCCCGCCCCCGTCCTGTATCGAGACGTGCCGCACGTTCCGCATCACCACCAGCGGCTTCGGGTCGTCGTGGAGGAGTCTGTCGAGCAGTCCCGGCGCGCGCTCGTCGAGCCGTTCGACGACCGTCCGCACCGTCGCGCCGTCCTCGAGCGTCATCTCGTGTGACTTCCCGCCTACCGCCTCGCCGACCGCGCCGTAACAGTTGACCTCTACCTGCACGGGGCGGCGTACGGACCGACTGGTATTAGAGCGTCGGTCCTACCCATCGACGGCGTCCTCGAAGTGCGCTTTGGCCGCCTTCGCGCCCTCGGTGAGGTAGACCATGTCGGCACCGACCTGCATGAAGTCAACGCCAGCGTCGAGCCATCGGTCGATGCCGTCGTGATTGAGTGCGAGCATCCCCACGGGGACGTCGGCCGCGTGGGCGGCCTCGACGACGTCGTCGACGGCCCCCTGGAAGTCCTTGGCCCCCCAGTCGCCGAACGCGCCGAGCGAGGCCGAGAGGTCGCCCTGGCCGATCTGTATCGCGTCGACGCCGTCGACGGCGGCGATCTCCGCCGCGTTCTCGACGCCCCGCCGGGTCTCGATCTGGGTGATAGTCACGAGGCCATCGTTGGCGCCCGCGAAGTACTCGCCCAGGCTGCGGCCGTAGTCGGAGGCGCGGGCGGGCGCGACGCCGCGGACGCCCTCGGGCGGGTAGCGCATCGCGGCCACGATGTCCTCGGCCTCTTCGGCCGTCTCGACCATCGGAAACATCAGTCCCACGGCCCCCGCATCGAGGACGCGCTTGACGCGGCCCGGGTCGTGGCTCGGCACGCGCACCAGCGGTGCAGTATCGCCCTCTGCGGCCTCGACGGCCCGTATGACGTCCTCGAGTTCCGAGACACTCGTCGAGGTGTGTTCGGTGTCGACGACGACGTAATCGAAGCCCAGCTGAGCGCTCATCTCCCCGACCGCCGGGTGACCGATGGAGATCCAGGTGCCGGTGAGTCGCTCGCGGGCGGTCAGCGCGCGGTGGAAGTCCGGATTCATACGTCCCGGCGCACTCCGGGACGGAAGAAAAGGGTTGTGTCACCCGATCACACGCGTTCGTGGACGAGAACCGGAACGGGAGCTTACATATCGACGGAGGGGTTACACCGGGCATGGACGTCGAAGTCAAGCTGTTTGGTCCGATGCGCGAGGACGTGGGCGAGAAGACGCTCGTCCGGACGCTCCCCGAGGGAGCGACGGTTGCCGACCTCGTCGCGGACCTCGTCGCGGACTACCCCGTGCTCGACGGACGTCTCCTCGACGACGAGGGCGACATCGACACCCACGTCAACGTCACCGTCAACGGGACGAACGTCAGACAGCGCGATGAACTGGCGACGGAACTGGAGGACGGCGACGTGCTCCGGACGGCACCGCAGGTCGTCGGCGGGCGAGAATAGGGGACGTCGGCAGCGGGCTCAGTCGTCCGCCTCGGCGTACTCCGAGACCGTGCTGTCGGGGACGGTGCCGTCGTCGTTCCAGCCGCGGAGTTCGTAGTACTCGTCGAGCGCCGACTCGAAGTCGGGAAGGTCGTACGGGAGGACGTCGTCGTCGCGGTCCATCCCGCGTTTGTTGTTGAAGTGTCGCTCCATCTCGACGACGCGCGCGCCCATCGCCATCAGATCCTCGTACTCACAGCCCATGAGCGTCTCGTGGAACGCCTCGTCGACGTACTCGCTCCTGTCGCCGAACGCACAGACGATGCCGCTGTCGCGGAAGGCGCACATGTCTTCGCGCCGTTTGACGATCTCGGGTTTGCCGTCGAGGCCCTCGGGGTCGATCTCGCCGTCGTATTCGAGGCGGAGTGTCGTCGTGTACATGTGGTCGCCGCCGCGGTTGGCGACGGCGTAGCTCAGCCCCTGTCCGTTGAGGACGCGGCCGTCGTGGGCGGCGAACTCCATGCCCTTGACCGACCAGTTCTCGACGCCGAGTTCTTCGTGGGCGCGGGCGACACCCTCTGCGAGCAGGTCGCCGACGCCCTCGCGGTGGGCGATCTTCTCGACCGTCTCGTGGACCAACTCGGGGTTGCCGAACTCGTCCTCGGAGGCGAGGTACGCCGCGACGGTGTCGCCACAGGAGATGGTATCGAGGCCGAACTCGTCGCAGAGTTCGTTCGACTGCATCACGTCGACGATGTCGCCGACGCCGCAGTTGCTCCCGAACGACATGACCGTCTCGAACTCCGGCCCCTCGGTGACGAGGCCGCGGGCCTCGTCCTTCGTCGGAAGCTTGCAGGCGAACGCACAGACCGAACACGCCCCCTTCTTGTACTTCTTCTCCTCGACGGCGTCGCCGCCGATATCCTCGACGTGCTCGAAGTTCATCTCCGAGAAGTACCGCGTCGGCAGCGAGAAGTTGTCGTTGATGAACTCGGTGTTGGCGGTCGTCCCCTGCCGCTTCATCATGTCGTCGGCGGTGGCGGCCGTCCGGTGGATCTCCGACATCGCCTCCTCGTCGAGGTCGATCTCCCGACGGGAGTCGCCCCGGAACGTGACCGCCTTGACGTTCTTCGCCCCGAGCACCGCGCCGAGGCCACCGCGACCGAATGCGCGGCTCTCGTAGGTCATCACGCAGGCGAAGCGGACCCGGTTTTCTCCGCCGGGGCCGATGCAGGCGATGTTCTCTGGGGCCAGGTCGTGTTCGTCGGCCATGTACTTGGTCACCTCGGAGGTCTTCGCCGCTTCGAGGTCGGGCACTGGTTCGAACTCGACGCCCTCGTCGGTGACGTGCACCGCGACGAGTTCGTCGCTCGCGCCGGTGATCTCGACGACGCTGTGTCCCGTGTCCGCGAACTCCCGCGACATGTAGCCGCCGGCGTTCGTCGACAGCAGGCCGTCCGTCAGCGGCGAGAGCCCCGTCATGTTCATCCGACCGGTGAAGCTCATCTGGGAGACCTGGTACGGCCCCGTCGAGAAGTAGACCCGGTTCTCCGGGCCGAACGGGTCGGCGTCGAACGGGATCCGGTCGTGGCCCAGTTTCGTCGCGATGCCCCTTCCGCCGACGAACTGCGAGAGTTCGTCGTCGATGTTCGTCGTGTCCGCCTCCCGTGCGCCCACGTCGACGGTGAGGAGTGTTCCCTGGGCGTGTAGCATCTCAGGAGAGAGGAGGGGGAGTCTCATAATAAATGATGGGTGCGATCCCCGAACGCTCCCGCGTGGCCGACGGGGACCACGCTGATATAGCGGTTCACCGTAGCGGAACCAACGGAGGCCGTCGAACCCGGAACGGGAATCGGGACGGCGCGCGGCCCCACCGCTCACCGATGACTTCCGACGCAAAGAGGCGGTTCGTGTTGGCACTCCGGTCGCTCGACGGTCCGGCGTTCGTCGACTTCGTGGCCGCGCTCTGGACCGCTCGCGGGTGGCGTACGATCGTCGAAGCGCCGGACCGCTTCGAGGCGACCGACGAAGCCGGCCGCGAGTCGTCGACGCTCCGCGTCGTCGGGACGGGCGCCGCGACCGCCTCGTTCCTGGCCCGGCCGAACGCGACGGACGTCGTCGTCACCCGCGGTCCGGTGGGTCGCGCCGCCGTCCACGCCGTCCGGCTGTTCCGCCCCGACGTCGGGTTCGAACACGTCGACGCGAGCGACCTCTACGAGCGGTTCGCCTACGCCATCGGTGACGCCGACCGGCGACGCCTCCGGGAGCGCCACCTCCGGGCGGGCGCCGAACACCCGACGCTCGGAGCCCGTATCTCCCACGGGACGGAGCGGGCCCGGGGCATTCCGCAGTCTCGCCGCGTCCGGACGACCCTCTCGTCGCGCACGCTTGCGGCGGTGGCGGTGCTCCTTCTCGTCGTGGTCGGGGCGACGACCCCCCTGCTCGTCGGCCCCCAGTTCGACCGGGGGTCGACGTCACGAATCGGCGACGACGTCGACGGCGGGGGTGGCGCACCGACCTGGACTCGGACCGGGACCACGACGCCGACGCCGATACCCGCGGCGCTCGACCTGCCGTCAGCGTGTCCCCCTCCCCCGGCCGACGCCCACCCGGTCCTCATCAGGCCCGGCGTCGTGCGGACGGCGAGCACGTCAGGGCTGGAGGGATGGCAAGTCGTCCTCGACGGGAACCTCACCGATTTCGACCCCAACGACGAACGGCGGTCAGTATTCCCGCCCGTCCGCCATTTCATCGTCTACGAGTCGCCGAGCGGCCGGCAGTACCGGCTCTCCGTCGACCGCTGGCGCTCGCCGGACCGCGCGATGGCGCAGGTTCAGCCGGGCGAGAAGTCGGGCGCCGATGCCGTCCTCGTGTGGGGGTCGTACGTCGTGACCGCACGCGCGTCCGCCGACGACGCCCCAGACCTGGCCCGTTCGGACGTCCGGCAGTTGCTCGCGAACCTCCAGCAGCCGAGCGGCGTCCGCCTCGGCTACCAGTGCGCCGACGCCCTGACGACGCCGGCTCAGAGGTGGTCGAACCGCTCGCGGTAGCCCTCGCGGGCGGGCGTGAACGCGTCGATGGCGACGGCGTGGTCGTCGCCGCCCTCGACGCCGTGCCGGTGACCGGGCGGGACGTAGTAGCCGTCGCCCTCCTCGACGTCGCGCGTCTCGTCGCCGGTGAACGTGAACGACCCCTCGGCGACGTAGCCCGCCTGTTCGTGGGGGTGTTCGTGCACCTGGAGCGTCGCGCTCGGCGCGATGTCGACGCGCACCACCATCAGGTCGTCGCTGCTGACGAGGGGGCGGAGTTCGATGCCCTCGTCCGGGACGTACGCCTCGAGCACTTCGGACGGCTGAACGGTCAGCGCCATGGCCCCTCATCGCACCCATTCCATATGACCCTGTGGTCGGGGCGACGAGAATTCCGGTGGGGACGGGACTACACTACGCGTACCGTCACCGTCGCCACGGCTCGGTTCGCAGGCGTGCGTCGGCCCGCTTCGCGGGTGCCGGCCCCCTTTCGTGGACCCAGTTCCGACTCGTGTTCGCCAGACCCGGCGATTCCCGGTCGGTCCGCTGGACCTCGGAACCCGTCGTGTTGTGTGATAGCTCTTTACGTTCGAACCGCGTTGGCGGGTGCATGCACATCACGGACGTGCGTGCTGTCCCGCTGTCGGACCCAGTACCGGAGGAAAAACGCCACCGAACGGACCTCGGAACCAAGGTGAAGACGGACGCGACGTTGGTCTTCGTCGAGAGCGACGACGGGTCGACCGGCGTCGGCGCGTCACTCGGCAACCCGCCGACGATAACGAGCATCGTCGAACACGAACTCGCGCCGCTGCTGCTCGACGAAGATCCCCTCTACACGGAACGGCTGTGGGAGAAGATGTACGACGGGTCGCGGTGGAAGCCGTCGCTGGAGCGGGGGTACTCCCAGCCGCGGGAGGACCGCCGGGGCGTGACGCTGGAGGCCATCTCGGGGCTCGACATCGCGCTGTGGGACCTGAAGGGGAAGCTCCTCGACCAGCCCGTCTACAAGCTGCTCGGCCCAGTCAGGGACGACATCCGGGCGTACGCGAGCGGCGGGTGGGCTCCGGGCGACGCGGCCGAAGCGGAGCTGCGCGGCTACGCCGAGAAGGGGTTCGACGCCGTGAAGATGCGCGTCGTCGGCGAGGACGACTTCGCCATCGAGCACACGGTCCGCCGGGTCGAGGCGGCACGGCGCGGCATCGGCGACGACGTCGACCTCATGGTCGACGCCCACGGCTGTCTGGACGTGTCAACGGCGATCCGGCTCGCCGACGCGCTCGAACCCTACGACATCTCCTGGTTCGAGGAGCCGGTCTCGCCGGACGACCACGCCGGCCTGGCGGAGGTCCGCCGGGCGACCACCATCCCTATCGCGACGGGCGAACGGGAGTTCACCCGGTTCGATTTCCTGAGCCTCTTCGAGGAGCGCGCGCTCGACGTCGCCCAGCCCGACGTCTCCCGCGCCGGCGGGTTCACCGAGATACGTCGTATCGCGGCGATGGCCTCCGCGCGCGGCCTGCGTGTCGCGCCGCACGCCTGGGGCAGCGGCGTCCTCTTCGCCGCCAGCATCCACCTGGCGATGGCGACGCCGAACTGCCACGTCCTCGAGGTGAGCCAGGGACACATGCCGCTCATGTACGACATCTTCGAGGAGGAGTTCGATGTCCGCGACGGCCGCGTCCAGGCGCCCGAGCGCCCCGGACTCGGCTTCACGCTTCGGGAGGACTACGACGAGCGGTTCTCGTACGTCGACGGCCCCGAGTACGTCTTTTGACTGTGGTTCGGTCCGGTCGACCGCGGCACAGTTCGGTCAACGAGGCGCCTCACGGTGCCCGCCGCGGGTATCTTTATGTCCTCCCCTCCGCGAGAGGGGTTCACATGCGACTCACGAACGTCACGGCACACACGCTCTCCTCGCCCATCGACCCCCCACAGGATCGCCACTTCGCGGGCGGCGTCCGCCGGCTGCTCAAGCGGGACTTTGTCCTCGTCGTCGTCGAGACGGCGGACGGGGAAGTAGGTGTCGCGCCTGGCGGCGCCTCGAGTTCTGCGATGCGTGAGTACTTCGAGGGCGCCTCCCAGGACGACTTCGCCAGCGTCATCGAGGAGGTGGTCGCCCCCGAGGTGACGGGCGACCCGATCGAGGATCCGGCCGAGATACACGAGCGAATCGCGGCCGCCGGCCTCCCCGAGATGCTCGAATCGCAGGCCGTCTCGGTCGTCGACGTCGCGTACCACGACATCCTCGGCAAGCGCCGCGGCATCCCGGTGTACGATCTGCTCGCCGACGGCGACGTGACGACCCGGATGCCGTTGTACGCCAGCGCCGGAATGTACATGCCCCCCGAGGGGTACGCGGACCAGGCCGCCGCGATACGGGACCGGGGATTCAAGGGGTACAAGTACCGCCCGGGACTGGGCTACGACGACGACCTCCGGACCATTCGCCTCATCCGCGAAGCCGTGGGCGACGACATGGAGATTATGGTCGACGCCCACACCTGGTGGAAGATGGGCGACGCCTCCTACTCGTTCGACGAACTCGTCGACTTGGTGACCGAGATGGAGGCGTTCGACCCCTACTGGCTGGAAGAACCGGTGCCGCCGGCCGACTACGACGCCTACCGGGACCTGGCCGCCGAGGTGGAGGTCACGCTGGCCGGCGGCGAGAGCGAGGAGTCGCCGGAGGGCCTCGTCGAACTCGCGGAGACGGGCGCCGTCGGCTTCCTCCAGGGCGACGTCCGACACCACCGGGGCTACACGGGGTGCTGGGAGGTCGTCGAACACTGCCGGGGGACGGACGTGACGTTCCTGCCGCACAACTTCGGGACGAACCTGGGGCTGGTCGCGAACGCCCACCTCGCGGCGGCGACGCCGCTGGAGGGCTACCTGGAGTATCCGGTCTTCGGCGACGACGTCGCGGGCATGTACCCCTTCCCGCTGGCCGAGGAGATCCTCGTCGACGACATCGACATCGAGGACGGCTACTTCGAGGTGCCTGACGGCCCGGGCCTCGGGGTGGAAGTCGACTTCGACGCCGTCGAGGAGTATCCCCACATCGACGGTCCCTGGACGGAGTTCCTCGACGAGGACGAAGTCGAGTAACCACCCCATTCCCGGGCGTCGACGCCACGGAAGACCCCGTGGACGAGAACTTATATCTCGGCGACCCGGGTCAGGAACCATGCGAGTCACTGAAGTCGACGCGATACCACTGGCGCACGAACTCGACGAGGGAAGGTCGTTCGGACACGCCCGGGGACTGACATCGAGGCGGAGCTGCGTGCTCGTCCGTGCCGAGACGGCCGACGGCACCGTCGGGTGGGGGGAAGCACTCGCGACGCCGCGGACGACTGCGGCCGCCGTCGACGAGGTGCTCGCGCCGATGGTCGAGGGAATCGACCCCTACGAGGTGGAGACGCTGGTCGAACGGACGCACGCCGAGGCGTACAACGTCGCCGGCGGCCCCGTCCTCCAGAGCGCGCTCTCGGCCGTCGACGTCGCTCTATGGGACATCATCGGGAAATCGGTGGACGAACCCGTCTACCGCCTGCTCGGCGGGGGCGACGCCGATCACGTCGTCCCGTACGCGTCGACGATGTACATCACCGAGTGGGAAGAGGACCCCGCCGATCCTATCAGGGACGCCGTCGACGAGGGGTTCACGGCGGCGAAACTGAAGATCGGCCGCGGGGTGGAAGACGACAGGCGCCGCGTCGAAACCGCTCGGAACCTCCTCGGCGACGACGCCCACCTCATGGTCGACTACAACGGCAACTACCGGCTGAAACAGGCCATCCGATCGGTCGAGGCGCTCGAACCCTACGACCTCACCTGGATAGAGGAACCTGTCCCGCCGGAGGACTACACCGGTCTCCGCAAACTCACCGACCGCGTAGACGTACCCGTCGCCACGGGCGAGTCGCACTTCGGGCGCTTCGACTACGGACGACTCATCAGGGACCACGCCGTCGACATCGTCCAACCGGACCTCGGCCGGGCGGGCGGCCTCTCGGAGTCGCGTTTCCTCGCGAAACTCGCGACGACGGAGAACGTCGCCGTCTACCCGCACGTCTGGAACGGCGGCGTCGGCGTCGCCGCCGCGCTCCAGTTCGCGGCGAGTCTACCCTCGTACCCCCACAACGACAACCTCCCCGACCCGTTTCTGTTCGAGTTCGACCGCAGCGAGAACCCGCTCCGGGAGGAACTCATCACGGAGCCGTTCGACCCGAGCGGCGGCACGCTCGACGTGCCGCAGCGGCCGGGGCTCGGCGTCGAAGTCGACGAAGCGGCGGTCGAACGCTATCGAGTGGACTGAGGCGACCGGTCGACCCCGCCGAAGAGGGTGTTAATTTATGCACCGATTCTAGCATTTTTCTTTATTGGATAGAAATATAGTTCGTCCGTGAGTGAACGTGACTTAGTTCCCGAGTCGTCGACGACTGTCCACGATTTTCCGTGGGTGCGGACAACGACTGGCGAGCGAGCGGCCCCAAGGCCGCCTACGCGAACATCGTGCCCGGGTCGTGGAGGTGTTCCTTCGCGACCTCCTCGTTCAGCTCGATGCCGAGGCCGGGTTCCTCGGGCACCTCGATGTAACCGTCCTCAATGAGCGGATCCTCGTGGTCGTGGAGGTCGTCCCACCAGTCGACTTCGAGCGCGTGGAACTCCAGCACGTCGAAGTTGGGGACGCACGCCCCGAGGTGGACGCAGGCCATCGTGCCGATGGGGCCACAGACGTTGTGCGGCGAGAAGGCGATGTAGTTCTCCTCGGCGCGGTTGGCGATCGCCTTCGACTCGGCGAGCCCGCCGCACGTCGAGGGGTCCGGCGTGATGATGTCGACGCCGAAGTCGTACAGCAGGTCCTTGAACTCGTGGACGCGGAATCGGTTCTCGCCAGTGGCGATGGGAACCGGCGAGACGCGAGTTATCTCGCGCTGGGCATCCATGTTCTCCGGCGGCACGGGGTCTTCGAGCCACATCAGGTCGTACGGTTCGAGCTTCCGGCAGAGCCGTTTCGCGCTGTCCATCGAGTAGTCCCAGTGGATGTCGAACGCCAGGTCGATCTCATAGCCGATCTCGTCGCGGATGGCCTCGACGGTGTCGACCTTCCGCTGGATTGCGGCGTTCGAGACCCGCCCGTTGTATGGGTCCGGGTGGTTGTCGAACGGCTGGTCGAGGTCGAACTTCAGCGCGGAAAAGCCCATGTCGGCGACGCGGCCCGCCTCCTGGGCGTACGCCTCGACCGCGTACGCGTCGTCGGACGCCGGCGAGTGGTAGCCGGCGTCCGTAGCGAACGCCTCACCGGCGTGGCAGTCGCAGTAGATTCGCACCTCGTCGCGGTACTTGCCGCCGAGCAACTGGTAGACGGGGACGTCGAGCACCTTGCCGGCGACGTCCCACAGCGCGATCTCGATGCCGGTCGCCGCGGTGACGACCTTGCCCGTGGTGCCGCTGTGGCCGGACGTCTCCTGGACCATCCGGCGGAACAGTCGCTCGACGTCGAGGGGGTTCTCGCCGACAAGGAATCGCTTCATGTACTCGACGATGGCGGTGACGCCGCCGCCTCGGTAGGACTCGCCGATGCCGGTCACGCCGGCGTCGGTGTGGACCTTGACAATGTTCCACTCGAAGTTCCCCTTGACGACGCAGGTCTCGATGTCGGTTATCTCGACGTCGCGCTCCGGCACGCGGTTCGTGGCGTGGTTGGAATAATCTCTCATGTCGGCTACGTCCTGTCCCGTCGCATCGAATCATAAAAGCTCCTCTCCCCGCAATCCCGGTCGCTCAGATGCGGAACTGTTCGAGCGCATCGTCGTCGAGTTCGACGCCGTGGCCGTCGCGGTCGGGGATTTCGAGGTAGCCGTCCTCGGCCTCCATCGGGTGGACGAGGACATCGTCGAACGCCTTCACGTCGGAGTCGCGGTAGAAGAACTCCGCCCAGAGGCCGTTCTCGATGGCGCCGAGTAGGTGGACGTGGAGGTCCCAATTGTAGTGGGGCGCGACGGGGATGTCGCGGGCGGCCGCGGCGTTCGCGACGCGCATCCACTCGGTGACGCCGCCGACGACGGTGACGTCCGGCTGGATTATCTCGACCGCGCCGGAGTCCATCAGGTGCTCGAAGCCGTAGCGGGTGAACTCCAGTTCGCCGGCCGCGACGGGGTACGAGAGCGCGGCGTTCACCTCGCTCATCAGGTCGATGCTGTCGGGCATTACCGGCTCCTCAATGAAGTAGGGGTCGTACTCGCCGAAGGCGCGGCAGGCCCGAACGGCCTCCTGTTTGTTCGACCACTTGCCGTTGGCGTCCATGAGGAGCGTCCGGTCGGGGCCGATCGTCTCTCGGACGGTGCGGACGCGTTCGACTTCCTCCTCGACCGATCTCCGGCCGACCTTCATCTTGACCGTGTTGTGTCCCCGGTCGACGTACGTCCGCATCTCCTCGCGGAGCCCCTCGAGCCCCTTCGACTCGCGGTAGTAGCCGCCGCTTGCGTAGGCGGGTATCCGCTCCTTACTCCCGCCGAGGAGTTTGTAGAGCGGCATCCCGGCGGCCTTCGCCTTGATGTCCCACAGCGCGATGTCGAGGATGGAGATGGCACGCACCATGACGCCCTTGCGGCCGATCTGGACGGTCCCGTCGAACATCTCCCGCCAGAGGCGTGTCGTGTCCCGCGGGTCCTCGCCCTCGAGCATCGGCGCGAGCACGTCGGAGGCGGCGTCGGCGACGAGTTTGGCGCCGCCGTAGCCCAGCGAGTAGCCGAGCCCCTCGTGCCCCTCGTCGGTCCGGACGTAGACGATAGCGTGGTCCCGCTCCTCGACGGTTCGGGTGGCGAACGACACCGGTTCCTCGAGCGGTATCGAGACCGCGAAACTCTCGATTTCGGTGATTTCCATGCGTACGCGTGTCGATACGATGTGAGGAGAAAACGCTTTTGGTGAGGTAACATCCCACACGCCGAGAGCTCTCAGGCCGGCCGTTCCGCGAGGCGCAGCAGGCGCCCCCGCAGCGACCGAACCTCGCCGGCGTACGGCCCGGCGGTGCCGTACTCGAGACGCTCACCCAGCGCGGCCGCCACTTCCCGCTCTGCCTCGTGGAGGTCCGTCTCGATGTCAGCCGCCCGCTCCTGCTGGTCGGGCGTGAGCGACCCCTCGCGGGCCGTCCGGAGGTGCGTCCTGACGTCCCGGCTCATCTCGATGGCCTGTCGGCCGTCCTCAACGATGTAGGCCGATTCGTTTTTCTCCCAGGCCACCTCGACCGCCTCCTCGGAGAGCGCGCCGACCAGGAACTCGGCCTTCCCGAGGCGTGCGTCGGTCGGCGTCGTGCCGGGATCGAAGTCGGCGCGGGCGTCGTAGGAGACGAGCACGGCCTTCTCGGGGGCGGTGTAGGTGTCGGTCGCGTACGCCGTGTTGACGACGCCCATGACCCCAATGACGAGGATAGCAACGAGGCCGAGCGCGAGGAACCACCTGGGGGCGCCGCGGACGGGGATCGGTCCGACTAGTGGGTTGTTCGAGTGGCTCCGCATCGACACGTCCCGGAGGTCGGCCACCCACTCCGCCAGCGTCCGCGTCCTCTCGGAGGCGCCGGTGACGACGAGCCGCCCGCTGTCGGTGAGCCGGACGAACGAGTTGTGGAAGCCGCCGTGTTTGACCATCAACCCCTCGCCCTCGGAGAACGACTCCCGACGGACGGAGTCGGCGATGTCGCCGCCGACGGCGTCGGCGATGATCGTGAGCGCCCCGTCGGGGTTCGGGTCGGGTTCGTCCGAGACGAACGTCGCGTCGAGTTCCGCGGCGCCACGGCGGCGGGCCACGAGGTACCGCCTCCCGCGGCGCGACCAAAGCTTCGCGTACGCGAGCGCTCTCGGGAGCAGCAGAATTGTCAGCGCGGTGATGACGCCCGGCAGGAACCGGAGCGGGCCGCCGTAGGCGACGGCGGCCCAGACGCTCAGCGCGAACAGGAACGTGCCGGACGAAACGGAGACGACGCGTAGCCAGTTCGTCATCGCCAGGCGAAGAGGGCCTGTTTGAGACGGCCGAAGAGACTGACCTGGCGCGAGCGTATCTCCGACTCGATTATCGGTTCGAGCTTCCGGTCGAGGTCCTCGCGGTTCTCGAAGCGGTCGACGTCGTTGTCGACGAACAGCTCCGAGACCATGATCATGTGCCGGCCGTCCTCGTCGAGCTTGACGTTCTTGAGGGCGTGTTCGCGTTCGAGGCGGGTGACCGTCACCGGATAGCTCCACCCGGAATCCTCGATGAGTTCGTGGATGGCATCCAGGCCGTAGGTCATATCCGATGTAGTCCGTCCGATGGTATAAATGTACTACGCACGCGCCGTCGCCGGGCGACTCAGACGACCTGGTTCTCGAGGTCGTCGTAGGACCCGGTCTCCTCGACACGGCCGAGGTTCCGGGCGAGGATGTCGGCGACGCGGGGATAGTACTGCGGCGTGTAGCCGGAGTTGTGCGGCGTGATGTGGACGTTGCCCATCCGCCAGAGGTCGTGGTCCGACGGGAGCGGTTCGGGGTCCGTCACGTCGAGCGCCGCCCCGCGGATGGCGTTGTCCTTGATCGCGTCGGTCAGCGCCTCGGTGTCCACGATGGGGCCGCGGCCGACGTTGACGAGGACGGCGTGGGGCGGGAGCGTCTCGAACTCCGCCCGTCCGACGAGCCCGCGGGTCGTCTCGGTCAGTGGACACGCCAGCACGAGGTAATCCGTCCTGGCCAGCGCGTCGTGGAACTCCGCCCCGTCGAAGCCGAGCACCTCGTCGGTCGGGCCTCCCTTCCCCGGGGTGTATCGGACCCCGATGAGGTGGGGACCGAACGCGTCGAGGCGCTCAACGATGGCCTGGCCGATCGGGCCGAGGCCGACGACGGTAACGGTGCTGTCCCCCAGTTCACGCGGGAACCCCTGGTAGTGGCGCCACTCGTGGTTCCGCTGTCGCTCCCACCCTACGTGGAGGTTGCGCACGAAGGCGAGGACGTTGCCGATGACCTGCTCCGCGATGTTCGGGCCGTGGACGCCCGAGGCGTTCGTGACGGCGACGCCACGGGCCGCCAGTTCCTCCTGTGGCAGGTGGCCGACGCCCGCCGAAAAGCAGGCGAACAGTTCCAGTTCCTCGGCCGCCTCCAGCAGTTCCTCGTCGATGCCGTGGCCGACGATGACCGGTGCCTCGGCGGCGGCCTCGCGTTCCCCCGCCGGCGTTCCCGGCCGGACCACCTCGTAGTCGGGGAGTCGCTCGCGTATCGCCTCGGCGAGCATCGTCGTCGACATCCCATGGGCCGCACGGCGCAGAACCACGATGTCCGGCGATTCAGTCATCGGTACCACCTTCGAGAACGGTGACTCGATTCGGCATACGAGCCACCGTCGTCACCAGCCCCCTTAATTCGCTCGTCAGCGTCACAACCGAGCGGGTCCGTCCTCCCGTCAGGTCCATCCCTATGCCAAGTCCGCCCCCACGCAGATCCGTCCCTATGCCAAGGTTCATGGCGTCGTGCCGCGTCCGCTGGAGTGCAATGGAGCCTGTATCCTTCGACCAGGCGGAGACGTACGAACCCGAGGAGGGCTGGCGCCGCGTCGCGATGGCTGGCTCCGACGCATTCTCGTTCGAGTGGTTCGAGAAGCCGCCCGGCCACTCCTCGCCGATGCACGACCACGAGAACGAGCAGGTCTGTCTTGTGACCGAGGGCGAACTCACCGTCTACACCGAAGACGACGAGGTGACGCTCGGTCCCTACGACTCGACGTGGCTCGAACCTTGGGAGCGCCACCGCGTCGAGAACACGGGCGACGAGCGGGCCGTCGGCGTCGACGTGTTCGCGCCGGGGCGGTCGTTCGACTTCTGGCTCGACCGGGAGTGATCGGGGCGACGGGGCGACCGTCAGCGCCCGTTTACTCTAACGCGTACCTTTTTCGTCGCGTCGCCCGACGCCACGCGCGTGGAGTACACGACACTCGGTGACACGGGACTCGAGGTATCGCGGATCTGTCTCGGCTGCATGAGCTTCGGGACGAGCGAGTGGCGCGACTGGGTGCTCGACGAGGAGGAGAGCGTCGAGATCATCGACCGGGCGGTCGACCTCGGGATCAACTTCTTCGACACCGCGAACGTGTACTCGAAGGGCGAGTCCGAGCGCGTCCTCGGGACGGCGCTGGACGGGCGGCGCGAGGAGTCGGTCGTCGCGACGAAGGTGTACGGCGACATGCGCGAGGACGACCCGAACTCGGGCGGCCTGTCACGCAAGGCCATCGAGCAGGAACTCGACGCCTCGCTCGACCGCCTCGGCATGGAGACGGTCGACCTCTACCAGATCCACCGCTGGGACGACGACACGCCGATCAAGACGACGATGCGCGCGCTCGACGACGCGGTCCGGCGGGGGAAGGTGCGGTATCTCGGCGCCTCCTCGATGTGGGCCCACCAGTTCGCCGACGCGCTCGCCACGAGCGACCGCCTCGGCACCGACCGGTTCGCGACGATGCAGAACCACTACAACCTCGCCTACCGCGAGGAGGAGCGCGAGATGCTCCCGCTCTGTGCGCGAGCGAACGTCGGCGTCATCCCGTGGTCGCCGCTCGCCCGCGGCTTTCTCACCCGGCCGGCCGAGGACATCGACGCGACGACCCGCGGGGAGTCAGAACGGCGGATGTACGAACACCCCTACCGCGAGGGTGGCGGAATCGAGGTGAACGAGCGGGTCGAGGAACTGGCCGCCGAGAAGGGCGTGAAGATGGCCCAGATCGCGCTCGCGTGGCTGTTGCACAGGGACGAGGTCACCGCACCGATCGTGGGGACGACGAGCGTCGAGCACCTCGAGGACGCCGTCGAGGCGCTCGACATCTCGCTGTCGGGGAGCGAGATGGACTACCTCGAAGAACCGTACGAACCGGTCCGCGTCTCGGGACACGAGTAGACTGGACCACGCGCGGGAACTCGACGAATCAATCCGGCCTTACCGCAGTGCGAGGGGCGAACGCGAAAACTGTTCGGCGGGCTACTCCGCGCTGCCTACTTCCTCGATGGGGGCTTCCTGATCCCCTGACGCCGTGGATTTCTCCGTCCCGTGGGTGAGCGCTTGCTCGGTCTCGATGTCGAAGAGGTGGATGTTCTCCTCGTCGAAGGTGAACTCGAAGGTCGTGTCGAGGGCGGGTTCGATCGTCGACGGCGTCCGCACGCGGCACTCCTTGCCGTCCATGTCGAGGTAGATGAAGTTGTCCGAGCCGACGACCTCGACGACGTCGACGCGGGCGCTGAGGGTCTTGCCCTCTGGGGTCGTCGCGTCCGCAGGGCTCATGCTCTCGGGGCGGATTCCCATGATCATCCGATCGCTCCTTCGGTCCTGGACGTTGTTCACGATGCGCTCGGACACCTCGTAGGTGAAGCTCTCGTTGCCCAGCCGTCCGCCGCCGTCGGCGTCGGTCTCCAGTTCGACCTCGAAGAAGTTCATGCTGGGCGATCCGATGAAGTCGGCGACGAAGTAGTTCACCGGTTCGTAGTAGACCTCCTTCGGCGTGGCCATCTGCTGGAGTCGGCCGTCGTTGAGCACGACGATGCGGTCGGCCATCGTCATCGCCTCCTCCTGGTCGTGGGTCACGTACATCGTCGTGATGCCCAGTTCCGTGTGGAGGCGGGCCAGTTCGGTCCGCATGTGCTTGCGGAGCTTCGCGTCGAGGTTCGACAGCGGCTCGTCGAACAGGAACACCGCGGGCTCGCGGACGATGGCGCGACCTGTGGCGACACGCTGCTGTTGGCCGCCCGAGAGCGAGCCGGGTTTCTTGTCCAGGAGGTCCTCGATTCCCATCATCGACGCGGCCTCCTCGACCCGTTTGTCGATCTCTTCATCCGTGAGGTCGGTCGAGAGCCGGAGGCCGTACGCCATGTTCCCCCTGACCGTCTTGTGGGGGTAGAGCGCGTAGCTCTGGAAGACCATGGCGATATCGCGGTCCTTGGGCGGTTTGTCGTTGATGACCTCGTCGCCGATGCGGATCTCGCCCTCAGTGGCGGTCTCGAGGCCGGCGACCGTCCGTAACGTCGTCGACTTGCCACAGCCCGAGGGGCCGACGACGACGACGAACTCGCCGTCTTTGATGTCCAGGTCAAGCTCTTCGACCGCGACGATGGGACCGGAATCCGCATCGAATACTTTCGTGAGGTTATCTATCTGTAATCGTGCCATGGGTGTCTCGTTGCGTGGATGTTGGACTGCCGTTATTTAGCGTTACTCCCGGACCGCTCACGACGCTCGCCGTGCCGGGGTTCGATGCCGGCCGATGCGAGCGCCGCGCGGGGGTGGGATCGGTTCCTGTCACGATCATCCACCTCCGGTGGTTCCGCCCAGCCCCTCGCCGACGTAGCGCTGGGAGAGGCCGTAGAAGATGACCGGCGGCGCGACCAGAATCACGACGGCGGCCATCAGGACGTTCCACTCGCGGAGCACGTCGCTCCCGAGGATGTAGTGGATCGCGACGGTCGCCGTCCGGACGTCCTCGTCGCTCGTGAGGATGAATACCCACAGGAAGTTGTTCCACCCCGAGAGGAACGAGAACAGGGCCGCGGCACCGATGGCGGGCGCGCTCAGCGGGAGCACGATGCGGAGGAACGCGGTGATCTCCGTGTTGCCGTCGAGCAGCGCCGCCTCCTCGATGTTCGGCGGTATCCCCTGCCGGAAGAACCCCTGGAGCAACCAGATGTTCTGTGGCAGCGTGAAGATCGCGATGGCGATGATGACGCCCGTGAGCGTGTTCACCAGTCCCGCCCGGTAGAAGATATCGTACACCGGGATGGTGATGACGATCCAGGGGAACATGATGGTGAACACTGCCGTGTAGAACAGTATCTGCCGTCCCGGGAAGTCCAACCGGGCGAACGCGTACGCGCCCGGGATGGAGAACAGCACCGAGATCACCATCGCCGAGAGCGCGACGATGATGCTGTTCTTGAAGAACAGCGGGAAGTCGGCGCGGTTCCAGATCTGCGTGAACGGCTGGAGACTGAAGACCTCGCCGGCCGGGATATACGGTGACGCCGGGTCGACGGCGGCGAAGTTCGTCAATATTGACGTTCTGAGGACCCACATGTAGGGGATCAGCGCCCAGAGCGTGAAGACGGCGATGCCGACCCACAGCAGCGTTTTCGATCGCTTGTTTTCGTTGAGCATGGTTAGACGTAGAGTTGTTCCTCCTGTCTGATGGCGTTGACGTAGACGATTCCCGCGAACATCGCGAGCAGGATCATCACCACGCCGATGGAGAACGCTCGCGCGAACGAGAGGTTGACGAACGCGGTGCGGTACGTCAGGATGGACAGGAGCATCGTCCTGGTCCCCGGCCCACCGCCGGTCAGTTCGAACGGCTGTGCGAACTCGGCGACGTTCCAGGCGGTCCGCAACGCGAGGATGATCACCGTGGGGATGAGCAGGTGCGGGAGCGTCACGTCGCGGAACCGACGGAGTCGGCCGGCGCCGTCGAGGGCGGCGGCCTCGTACTGTGCGCTCGGCACCGACGCCAGCGCGGCCCCGTAGATGATGGCCGCGTACGCGTAGTCGTGCCACGCCTGGGCGACGATGAGCGAGACGTAGGGCCAGAAGCCGTCGGCGAGGAACGCCGGCAGGGTCATGCCGAGGTCGGAGGCGACCTTGGCGAGTAACCCGAAGTCGCTGTTCAGGAACCAGAACCAGATGACACCGCCGGCCAGGGGGGCCGAGAAGTACGGCGACATCAGGACCGCGCTGAACGTCTCCTTCAGCCCGCTCCGGAGCTCGTTCAACAGCAGTGCGGCCATGAGACCGATGACCAGTTGCAGGGCCGTCACGCTGAAGACGAACGCCATGGTCCAGCCGAGCGCGAACACGAACAGGTCGTTCGAGAGCATCCACACGTAGTTGTCCAGCCCGACGAACTGGTAGCTCGTCCCGCCGAGCGTCGCGTTCGTGAACGTGAGGAAGATCCCCTGGATGATCGGGATGTAGAACAGGAGGATGAACATGACGAACGTCGGCAGGATGAACAGGTAACTGGTGTAGTTCTCCCTGATTCTGTCGAGGAGCGTCTCGTCCCCGACGCCGTATCGTTCGCGGATTGCCTCTGCGGTTCGTTGTTCTTGTGCCACGCTAACAGTCACCTCTGAGCATCGTTGAGTGATTCACTAACCCGGTATAAAAATCATTGTGAGTCATGTCCGTGCTGTCCTCCGTCGAATGGGGTGTCTTCGATATGGCATCCGAGTGCCCTACCGAAACGTTACTGGTTGCGCTCCTGCAGTGTGGTGTCGACCTTCTGGCGGATCTGCTGGGGCAGGTTTTCGACCGGGACCTGGCCCGCGATGGACTGGCTCATCGTCTCGTTGATGTCCGTCCAGCGGATCTGATCGGTGCCCCAGACGTCCCAGGGGGCGCCCGTGTTGTTGTACTGCGTGCCGTACTCCTCGAGGTTGGACAGGACCTTCTTGAAGTTCTGCGGCAGGTCGGGGTACTCCTCGAGCAGCTTCTGCTGCATCGGCGAGTCCGCCGGGATCGCGGGGTATTTTTCCCCGTAGAGCGTGAGGACGTGCTGGTCGTCCTGGTGCAGGAAGGTGTTGAGCTCCCAGGCGGCGTCCATCTTCGCCTGGTCGCCGACGTCGAAGATGGAGTGTGCCTGTTCAAGCGCCCATACGTGGCCGCCGTGCTGGCCCTCGAACCCTTCCAGTTCGCTGATGCCTATTTTCGAGCCGTACTCGGCGTCGAGTCTGGGGTTGGGAAGCAGCATCACGTCGCCGTTCCCGCCGTTCCAGCCGAAGGTGGCGTCCTTTTTCACCTGCTTCCAGCGGGTGAAGTTCTGGGTCATGTAGGTGAACGACCCGACGCGGTCGGTCAGCATCAGCGACGGAATCTCCTCGTCGCCGCGGCTGGCCGACTCGCTGCTGGAGAACTCGTGGGCCAGCGTGACCGTGTTCTTGATCATCCCGTCGGTCCGCTTGCCGTCGTCGCCGTCCGAGTTGATGATGACGTCGGGGTCGGTCGGGTCGCCGCGGATCCACGGGTCCGTCCCTTCGGTGTACGCCGTACGAGCCTGTCCCCAGTAGGATTCGAGGTCGGGCCCGACGCCGGTCTCCTCGTAGGCGTTCGCGTCCGGGAACTCCTCCTGCACCATCTGGAGCGCCTCGTAGAACCCGCTCCACGTCTCGAGCTGGTCGGGCCCCGAGACGCCGGCCTGGCTGAACATCTTCGGCCGGATGCCGAGGGAGCTCACGCTGTGGCGGAGCGGCCCGCCGCTCCACCAGTTCCCGCGGAAGTTCGCCGTCGCCTCCGACGCGACGCTCCAGCGGTCCGGGTAGTCGCTCCCCTCGACCCACTGATCGTGGTCGGGCACGGTTCCGTCGTTCCAGAACTCGATCCCCGCGCCGCCGGACTCCGCCAGCGCCGGCGGGTTGCCCGCCGAGACGGTCGAGGAGATCTTCTGTCTGACGTCGGAGTACGAGGCCGTCTGCAGCGAGGCGTTGTTGCCGGTCTGTTCGTTGAAGCGTTTTACCGATTCCGTGAAGTGAGGCTTCGTCAGCGAGTTTTCGGCGGCTTCGGCCGAGAGATACTGGAAACTGGCACCCTCGGAACCGCCGCCGTTCCCGCCCCCGTTTCCGCCGCCGTTCCCGCCCCCGTTTCCGCCCCCGTTTCCGTCGCCGTTCCCGCCCCCGTTTCCGCCGCCGGCACAGCCGGCGAGCGCCCCGAGCGCGCCGGTCGCCCCCGCAGCACTGGTAACTTTCAGGAAGTTACGTCGAGAGGAATCCGGCGGTTCTTCGGCAGCCATTGTGTCATGTTTTGACATACCAGTTTCGTCTTAAGCGGTATATGTAATAAAAGTTCGGGGCATGGTTCGCCGGAAGTAATGATAGTAAAATATCACTTTTCGGCAGAAACGGCCGACTGCGGTGTTGTCCCACCGCTCTCATCCCGAACCCCTCCCCGTCCTGTTAGATCGTCAATTATTGAGCCGACGAGCGAGGGAGCCTTCGCCTCGACCATCTGGGAGACATCGACCGAAATCGCATCCCACGCCGGTCGTGTCGGGTCGGAAAATTCCACGGAACGAGGCGGAAGTAGCTCGCGAACGGTTCGAATGGACGTTGAGTCCGACAGTATGTCCAGTACAGGGGACGAACGAACCAGAACACGAGAGTGTCCCGCCCTCAGCGAACTCAGAGGAACGACGTCGACCCCTCGACGAGGTGATCCTCGACGACGTCGGCATCGAGCTCGACGCCGAGGCCCGACCCCTCGGGCAGGTCGATATAGCCGTCGCCGATGATGGGGTCGTCGGGGGCATCGGTCCTGTCCACCAACTCGCCCCACCACGGGACGTCACGCGCATGCCACTCGAGCGAGAGGAAGTTCGGGATAGCGGCACAAACGTGGGCGCCCGCGACCGTGCCGACAGGACTGGAGATGTTGTGCGGCGACAGCGGGATACCGTTGAGGTCACAGACGGTCGCGATCTTCCGGAGTTCCCACAGCCCGCCGCACTTGTTGACGTCGGGCGCCGCGATGTCCATCGCGCCGGCCCCCGCGTAATCGTTGAACGCGTCGGCGGTTACGAGGTTCTCGCCCGTCAGGATCGGGAGGTGCAGTTCCTCGGCGAGCCTGGCGTGCGCCTCCAGTTGCTCCGGCGGGACGGGGTCTTCGAGCCACGCCAGGTCGTACGGTTCGAGTTTCCGCCCGATGCGACGGGCCGTCTCGACGGTGAAGTTCCAGTGGAGGTCCATCCCAAGGTCGACGTCGTACCCGATCTCGTCGCGGACCGCCTCCACGAGCGACACCTTGTGTTCGATCGCCTCGTTGTCGAGACGGCGCGCCGCCGTGTCGACGTCCCGGTGCGTGGGCACGTCGAGGTCGAATTTCAGCGCCTCAAACCCCTCGTCGACTACCTCGCGGGCCGCCTGCGCGTACGACTCGGGTGTGTAGACGTCCATCGGGTCGCGCGAGGCGGCCTGCCCCAGCGATTCGCCGCCGTGGGTGTCACAGTAGATTCGTATCTCGTCGCGGTACTTCCCGCCGAGCAGTTCGTAGACGGGGACGTCGAGGACCTTTCCCTTGATGTCCCACAGCGCCGTCTCGATGCCGGTGAACGCCGCCTGCCCGATGCGCCCGCTGCCGGTGTAGCGCTGGTTCATCAGTTCGAGTAGGCGGTCGATGTCGAGCGGGTTCTCCCCCGCAAGGTCGACGATGAGCCGCTCGGCCATATCGAGCGCCGCCTCGGCCCGGAACGTCTCGCCGATGCCGTAGTGTTCGGTGTTCGTCTCGACCTTGACCAGTCCCCACGTGAAGTTCCCCGCGACCGCCATTGTCTCGATGCCCGTGATCTCGATATCGCGCTCTGGCGGCCGGTGGCGTTCCTCGACGCTCAGGTCGCGCCACGGAACGCCGCCACCCGGCGGAATCCGGTAGTCCGCTTCGTCTCCAGTCATAGCTCGGTGGGTAAACCGCACCGGCTCACATTAAGTTGCAGGGGTGGTCAGTCAGCGGGTCGCGTCCGGCCGCCCTGCGACGGTCATCGGGTCGCGTCCAGCCGAGTAGCGACGGCGTCGTACGCGTCCGCGAGGCGCCGTTCCTCCGCGGGGGACAGTTCCGGCAGCGGCAACAGCGGCGGGCCGACCTCCGTGCCGCTATGGCGGACGAGGAACTTCAGCGCCATCGCCGTCGGGATGCCGTCGTGGGCAGCGCTGATGGGTATGACGACATCCTTGAGGAGTCGGGTTACCCGCTCCCCCTCGCCGGCGACGTGGGCGTCGTACAGGTCGGCCATCGCCCCCGGGAAGACGTTCGCCGTCCCCGTGACGATGCCGTCCGAACCTGCGTCGAGCGACGCCGTCGCGAGCGTCGTGATTCCCTGGATGACCGAGAAGTCCTCGGGCGTGTTCTCGATGAGCCTGAAGTGGTAGGTCGCTCCCCCACAGGAGTCCTTGATGCCGACGATGTCGTCGTGGCCGGAGAGCGCAGCAACCGTCTCGACGTCGAGGGAGACGCCCGTCAACTGCGGGATGTTGTACAGCACCACCGGAAGGGGCGAGCGGGTCGCCACGGTCTCGTAGAACTCCCGCAGTCCCGACTGCCGGGTCGAGAGGTAGTAGGGCGTCACCACGACGGCGGCGTCAGCGCCCGCGGCCTCTGCGTCGTCGATGCCGGCCAGCACGTCGCCCACGCTCGTCCCGCCGCAGCCGGCGATGATAGGCGTCCCGTCCGCGGCGTCGACCACCGTCTCGACGACCGTCCGGCGCTCCGCGCGCGTGAGGCTGGAGAACTCGCCGTTCGAGCCGTTCGGGAACAGCGCGTGGACGCCGCCGTCGACGAGCGACTCGGTGAACGACCGGAGCGTGGGGGCGTCGACGCCGCCGTCGCGACCGAGCGTCGGCGTCACCATCGGCGGAATCGTGCCGGAGATTCGCATCGGTGCCGAAGTGGGGGGGTGACGTCAAAAGTGTGCCGCGTCTCACCACTCGGCGAAACTCCCGTCCTCGTGCCGCCAGACGTCGCGGTGGAACGAGAGCGCCTCCCCCCAGTCGACCGTCGCGGGGTCCTCGGCCGCCCCTCGAACCTTCGATTCGTCGATGGTGACCCCCAGCCCGGGACCGTCCGGGATGTCGACGTAGCCGTCCTCGTACTCGAAGACCGACGGGTCCTCGAGGTAATCGAGCAGGTCCGCCTCGCGGTTGTAGTGGATGTCGAGGCTCTGTTCCTGGATGACGGCGTTCGGCGTGGCGGCGTCGACCTGGAGGCAGGAGGCGAGCGCGACCGGGCCGAGCGGGCAGTGGGGCGCCAGCGCGACGTCGTACGCCTCCGCCATCGCCGCGATCTTCCGCACCTCCGTGATGCCGCCGGCGTGCGAGAGGTCCGGCTGGACGACGTCGACCGCGCCGGACTCGAAGAGCGGCTTGAAGTCCCAGCGGGTGAACAGCCGCTCGCCGGTCGCGATCGGCGAGTCCGTGTGGGCCGCCACCTCCGAGAACGCCTCGAGGTGCTCGGAGAGGACGGGTTCCTCGACGAACATCGGGTCGTGGGGCTCCAGCGCCGCCGCCAGCTTCTTCGCCATCGGCTTGGCCACCCGTCCGTGGAAGTCAACGGCGACGTCGACGTCCGGCCCGACCACCTCGCGGACCTCGCGGAGGCGAGCGACCGCCGCCTCGACGGCGGCGGGCGACTCGACGCGGCGGAACTCCTCGGTCGCGTTCATCTTCATGGCGGTGAACCCCTGGTCGACCTTCCGTTCGGCCGCCTCGCCGACGTCGGCCGGCCTGTCGCCGCCGATCCACTGGTAGACCCGCATCCGGTCGCGGGCTCTCCCTCCGAGTAGTTCGTGGACGGGTGCGCCGTGGTGCTTGCCCTTGATGTCCCAGAGGGCCTGATCGATGCCGGCGATGGCGCTCATGAGCACGGGGCCGCCCCGGTAGAAGCCGCCGCGGTACATCGTCGTCCAGTGGTCCTCGATGTGCAGCGGGTCCGCCCCGCGCAGTCGCTGCTCGAAGAGCGCGGCGACGGCCGCCGCGACGGGGGCCGGACCGCCGCCGCCCGTGACGTGTTCGCCCCACCCGACGGTGCCGTCCGCGGTCTCGAGGCGGACGAACAGCCACCGTGGCGGGACGGCGAACGTCTCGCAGTCGACGACTTTCATGGGTCGTTCACCGCCGTCTCGGGGCGTTCCCCCGCGAGCGCCTGTCGGATGGCGCGCGCGACGCCCTCCCGGCACTCCCGTTTCGACTCCTCGGAGTACCACGCCTGGTGCGGCGTGGCGACGACCCGCGGGTGATCTCGGAGCGGGCTGTCGGGCGCGGTGGGTTCCTCCTCGAAGACGTCGAGGCCCGCGCCGGCGATCTCGCCGGCGTCGAGCGCCTCGACGAGCGCCGTCTCGTCGACGATGGGGCCGCGCGCGACGTTCACCAGGGATGCCGTCTCCTTCATCCGCGCGAGGACGTCGGCGTCGATTAGCCCTTCCGTCTCGGGCGTGAGCGGCGAGTGGACCGAGAGATAGTCGGCCCGTTCGACGGCCTCCTCGAACGGGACGAGTTCGGCGTCGTGGCCGGCGAGGTCCTCGGGTTCGAGGTACGGGTCGGCCGCCAGCACCGTCGCCCCCAGCGCCGAGGCCCGGTCGCCGACGCCGCGGCCGAGTTTCCCGAACCCGACGACACTCACCGTCTCCTCGGAGAAGCGGTGGATCTCCGCGGCCCGGTCGGTCTTCCACTCCCCGGCGGCGATCCCGGCGTCGTACTGCTTGAGCTGGCGGTCGAGCGCCAGAATCAGGGCAACGGCGTGGGTCGGGACCTCCTCCAGACAGTAGTCGGGAACGTTGGCGACGTAGATGTCCCGCTCGGTGGCAGCCTCGACGTCGATGTTGTCGACGCCGATGCCGTATCGCGCGATGACGCGGCAGCCGTCGAGTTCGGCGACGTCAGCGGCGGAGACGACGTCGACGTGGTTGATGAGGGCGTCCGCGTCGGCGAGCGAGACGCCGTCCTCCCTGAGCAACCGAATCTCGGCGATGTCGCCGAGGATCTCGCGCTCCACCCCGAACTCCCCGTAGTTCTGGTCGGTGGCGACCACGGTATAATTAGGCATGCTATGGATACGCAGGCACGCGGCGACGGCATAACGTTACGGGTGCCCGCGGTTCGATGGTTCCGCGGTTCAACACATCTATAACACCGTATGCGCCATGGAACAGGCATGGCCGAGAACGCGCGTGCCGACCTCACTGCCGACGCCCGCACCGTCTGTGACCTCGTCCGGACGACGGTCGGGCCGTTCGGCGCCAACAAACTCGTACTCGGCACGAACGGGACGGCGAAGACGACGGCGTCGGGGTCGCTCGTTCTCGACTCGCTCGAACTCGACAACCCGGCGGTGAACCTGTTGAAGGGCGCGGCGAGCGACTTCAGGGACGCCCACGGCGATGGGGCGAGTTCCGTCGTCGCGCTCACGGGGGCGCTCCTGACCGAGGCCGACCGCCTCGCGGAACTGGGACTCCACCCGACGACGATAGAACGGGGGTACCGCGAGGCGCTCGGCGTCGCGGTCGACCGATTGGAGCAGAGCGCCCGCCCCCTCGACGAGGTGGGCGTCGACGCCGTCGCGCGCACGGCGCTCACGGCGACGCGAAACCCGAACACGCGCGCGCAAGTGGGCGAGTACGTGGCGCGCATCGCCGAGAGCCTCGCCGACGACGACAGCTTCGACGCCGATCGAGTGAAGGTCCTGTCGCAGCTTGGCGGGGGCGAGTCGGAGACGGAACTCGTCGAGGGCGTCGTCCTCGACCGAGACCCCGTGACCGACGACATGCCGCGGACGCTCGAGGACGCCGGCGTGGCGGTGCTCTCGGCGACGGTCGACGTGCCGAAGCTCGGCGGCAGTACCGGCAGGCTGGACGCCAGGCTCTCGATCAGCCCCGAGCGCTTCGAGGACCGGGCCGCGATTGGCGACGGCGAGCGCGAGCGCTTCCGCGAGCACCTCGACGCCGCCGTCGACGCCGGCTGCCGCGTCGTCGTGACGGGCATGGCCATCAACGAGCGCGTCGAGCGGATGCTGGCGAACGCCGGCGTCCTCGCCCTCCAGCGCGTCGACGACGAGGACCTGCCGCGCGTCGCCCGTGCCACGGGCGCAACGGTCGTCCCGGGGCTCGAACAGGTGACCCCGGAGACGTGCGGGCGCGCGACCGTCCGCGTCACCCGGTGGGCCGGCCGCGACGTGACGTCCTTCGTGTCCGTCGGCGCCGAGCGGGAACCGGTCTACACGCTGTTCTGTCGGGCACCCGATTCCCGTTCGGTTGAGGCGTTCGAGCGCTCCGTCGAGAGCGCGCTGGCCGCCGTCGACCACGCCTTCCGGACCCGCACCGTCGTCCCCGGCGGCGGCGCGGCGGAGACGGGGGCGACGCTCGCGGTCCGCGAACACGCCCGGTCGGTCGCCGGGGCTGAACAGCTCGCGATCGAGGCGTTCGGCGACGCGATGGCGACCATCCCCCGGGCGCTGGCGGTCAACGCCGGCATCGACGGCTGGCGCGGCCTCGTTCGCCTCCGGGTCGCCCACCACGAGGGGCACGACGCGGTCGGCGTCGACTGCCTGTTCGGCGAGACCCGCGACGTCCTCGCCGAGGACCCCATCGCCGAACCGACGGCGCTCAAGCGCGACGTCTGGTCGGCGGCGACCGACCTCGCGACACACCTCGTCCGCATGGACGCCGAGGTCCCCGCGTCCGACCTGAGCGACGAGGAGACGGCGGACAGGCTCGGGGAGCGTCCCTGAGGACGGTCAGTCCCGTTCGGGTTCCGGACGGAACTCCCCCAGGTCGACGCCGGGGTGAATCACCGCGTCGACGGTGAGCAACTGCTCGGCGACCGAGTTCGCCGTCTCGACGGCCTGCGAGAACAGCCGACGGGGTTCCACGACGCCGGCCTCCCACGCGTCGAACGATTCGCCGTCGACGGAGACACCCGCGGATATCGGCCCCTCGTTCGTCGCGTGTTCGGCCCGCAGGGCCGCGAGCAGGTCGAGGCGGTCGGCACCGGCGTTCGCCGCCAGCGCCGCCGGCACGGATTCGAGCGCGTCGGCGAACGCCTCGATGGCCAGCTGTTCGAGGTCCGAGATGGAGGTGGCGTACCCCCGGAGGTCGGCGGCGACGGCCATCGCGGGCGCACCCGCCCCGGGAAGTACCTGACCGTCGGTGGCCGCCGTCGCCGTCACCTCGAGGGCGTCCTCCAGCATCCGCTCGTGTTCGGCGCTGGCCGTCTCGGTCTCCACGTCGACGATGAGCGTGTACACGGCGCCCTCGCAGTCGTCGAAGAAGGTCCACTTCTCGTCGCCGACGCGGCGCTCGGTTATCGATCCGACCATCCCGAGTTGGTCCGGCGTCAGCTCCGAGAGGTCGTCGACGACGGTCCCGCCGGACGCCCGCGCCAGCCGGTAGACATCGACGAGCGGGTACTTCACCTCGTCGACGACCGCGACGCCGCCGGACTCGAACGCCGTCCGCGTCCGGTCGTCGAGCCGCTCCTGGGAGACCAGCACGTCGACGCCCATCCCGTCGAGGCGGTCGACGAGCGCCGCGACGCGGCGATTCAGCCCCTCGGTGTAGTCGGTCCACTGTTCGAACGACTCAATTTCGACCCCGGGGTCGCTCCCCTGACCGAACGGGGTCGCCGTCTTCTCGACGTCGATCTCCTCGTCGACGAGCGCCACCGTCGCGTCGGTCATCGGCTCGAGCATCGACCAGTCGAACTCCCGCAACGACTCATCCGACTCGTCGAGCGGCCCCGGGTAGCGGCGGACGACGACGCCGCGGTAGCGACCGCCGGGCGCTTCGGGGCCGGCGAGCACCTTCGCGTCGTCGGTGTCGATCCAGTCGGTGTCGCCCCACTCGGCGAGCACGCGTATCGTCTCCGCGACGCGAGCGGCGTACGCCTCGCGCGTGGTCGCGTCGAGGTCGCCGGTCATCGAGGTGGCGGCGACGCGTTCGAGCAGGTCGACGTCCTCCGGGTCGACCTCCCTCGCGAGCGCGTCGAGGACGGCTCCCGCGCGGGCGGCCGCCATCGAGAAGCCGACGACGACGTTCCCCGGGTGGAGACCCGCCTCGACAAGGTCGACTCCTTCGTCGACCAGGGCCTCCCCGAGGAGGACAGCGGTGGTCGAGCCGTCGCCGAGTTCGCGCCGCATACCGTCGACGGCGTCGACGAACAGCGCGGCGACGGGGTGGCCGAAGCCGCCGCCGCGCTCAATGGCGTCGAGTATCTCGCTGGCGTCGGACGTCAGCACCGTCTCGGGTTCCTCGACGTTGTCGACGGTCTGAACCTGGGTGCTCATGCCGTTCGGGCCGAGCGTCGAGCGGACGAGCGACGCGACAGTCCGCGTCGCGGCGGAGACGAATGTCCGCGCCTCCTCGTCCCGCAGGGTCCACGATCCGGCGTCGACGGGGGCGTAGTCGACGTCTTTGCGTCCACCTTCCATGCCGAGGGGGTATGGAGGTGCCACCATAAACCTGCCCGTGCGCCGGCGTCAGTCGCCGCCCGCGGCGTCCTCGAACGCCCCCTTCAGTTCGTTGCCTCCACGGATGAGATAGCGCGTGTCGGTGCCGACGATGAGGAAGTCGAAACCGAGGCCCATCCAGCGGTCGACGTCCGCGGCGGAGACGGCGAGCGATCCGACCGCGGTGCCCGCCTCCTCCCCTGCTTCGACGACCCGGGACATCGCGTCGAGCAGCGTCTCGCTCTCCCAGTCGCCCATGACGCCGAGGGACGTCGAGAGGTCCGACGGTCCGACGAACATCGCGTCGACGCCGTCGACGGCGGCGATCCCCGCCGCGTTCTCAACCGCGGTCTCCGTCTCGATCTGGACGATCGTGAGCAGTTCGTCGTTCGCCCGGGAGACGTACTCCTCGAACGTCGAGCCGTAGCCCGCCGCGCGGCCGGTAGCGACGCCGCGAATTCCATCCGGCGGGTAGCGCATCGCGGCGACGACGGCCTCGGCCTCCTCGGCCGTCTCCACCATCGGCACCATGACGCCGTCGACCCCGATGTCGAGGACGCGCTTTATCTCGACGGGGTCGTTGCCGCCGACCCGGACGATGGGCCGCGGTTCGCTCCCATACTCGAGCGCACGGACGAGGTCCTCGACGGTCTCGAGGCTTGTCGCCGTGTGTTCGGTGTCGACGAGGACGAAGTCGAACCCGACGATGCCGTTTATCTCCGCGACCTTCGGGTGTCCGATGGAGAGCCAGTTGCCGACCACCGGGTCGCCCTCGCGCAACGCGTTCGTGAACTCCGTGTCCATGCGCGCTCCACAGGGGGAACCGACAAGAAACCACCCCCCGGGGGAAACGATATGGGCGAACGCCCGATTGCAACGGACGATGACGAACGAACTGCGCGGAACGGGATGAGCCCGGGATGACGGATACCGCCACGCTCGACGCCTCGACCGCCGTTGTCGTACCTGAGACGTCCGGACGCACGTGAGGGACGCGCACCCCTGGCGAGCATATCTGGGGAGAACGTGGCGAGGCGGCGCACGCCGTGGGAGCCGTGGCCGGTCAGGTCGGCGCCGACGAGCGACGCTGCGATGTCGGCCGCGACGTCCGGCGGGGTGTCCCACGACTCGACGACCGAACGCGCGAACGATTCGAGTTCGGGAGCTCGATTCGACCCATGCCGACCGATGCGAGGGATCGGGGAAAACTACGCCGCGAGCGGTCGGACGGTCCATCTTTTTGGCGGACGGCGGCGAACGCCGGACGATGTCCGACGAATACAGCATCGTCCGGGTGGACGACGTAGAACCGAAGCCGTCGAAGAGTTCCGGAACCGACCACGTCGACCTGGTCGAACAGCTCGGCTGTACGGAGATGCGACCGAAGGTGTGGTACCTCTCGCCCGGCGACGCGATGAGCTACCACCGCCAAACCGAACAGGAGGAACTCTACTACGTCCTCCGGGGACCCGGCCGAATGAAGATCGCGGGGGAGCTGCTCGACGTGCCGGAGGGGACTGCGGTCCGCATCCCGCCCGAGACCAACCGACAGGTGCTCAACGACACCGATAGCGAGCACGTCTGGCTCATCGTCGGCGCACCGCCGGCCACCGACGACGGCCGGCCCGCCTCCGGGGACGACTGACCCCCTCGGGGACGCCTGATCACGCGAGGAACCGAAGCCCCCAGAAGACGGCCATCCCGACGCCGAGCGTCGGGAGGACCCGCTCGGTGCGCCACGCGACGAGGGCCGCCACCGCCGCCGCGAGGAGGCGCTCGTTGCCCGGCGAGACGGCGATCGACCCGTCGACGACGACCACGGCGGGGACGACGAGCGCAGTCAGCACAGCGGGGGGGACGTAGCTCAGCGCCCGCTCGACCCGTGGGGGAACCGTCTCGACGCGCCGAAAGAGGACGACGAACGACGCCCGGAGCGCGAGCGTGCCGACCGCGGCCGCGACGATGACGAGCCAGACGAGCGTGGGGGAGACCGCGGTCTCGGCCATCAGGCCGCCCCCCAGTCGACGACCAGTCCGGCGGCGACGCCCGCGACCGCTGCGACGACGAGGCCGAGGTTGAACGGCAGTCCCGCGCCGGCGACGGCGACGACGCCCGCGGCCACCGCGGCCAGGAGCGACGCGCGGTTCTCGATGGTCGGGACCGCGAGGGCGACGAACGCGAGCGGGATGACGAAGTCGAGTCCCCACGACGATGGAATCCGCGCGCCGAGGACCGCGCCGGCGGCGGTTCCGCCGACGTAGGCGATCCACAGCGGGATCGCCGCCCCGAGGTAGTACCGACGGTTGTAGTCCGGGTGGGACTCGTCGAACTCGGTGATGGCCAGCGCGTAGATGTAGTCGGTCAGGATGTAGACGAACGGCCAGCGCCACCGGGGCGAGAACTGCCTGAAGTACGGCGCGATCGAGGCGCTGTACATGGTCATCCGGACGTTGACGACGAGCACCGTGGCCACGACGACGGCGGCGGGGGCGTCGCGGGCCAGGAGGTCGAAGGCGGCGAACTGGGACGCCCCGGCGAAGAGGAGGATAGACATGACCGTCGCCTGCACCGACGTGAAGCCCACCCCGACGGCGGCGACGCCGACGAGCATCCCGAACGGGATCGCGCCCGAGAGGAGCGGAACCATGTCCCTCGCGCCGGCGCGAACGCCGGACTGTGTGTCTTCCATCGGTACGTCGGTGGTCCCGGCGGCCGCTTGAACGTTGCTTTCCCCCGTCAATCGCTGCCATGCTGCTCGCCGGGATGGCGTACCTCATGCGGTACCGAACACCGCTGCGCATTCAACTGCCGTCGAGCGTCGGACGCGCTGTCGTCCGAACGGCCGGCGCGTCCTCCGGCCGACGCGGTCGTACGGGCTCACCGATCGGAGAGCGACCGCCGAGCGCCCCGTCGTCGACGTGTCTCTCCGGCGTTCGCCGTTTCCTTCGTTCGAAATCCGGCGCGACGTGTAGCTACTACGGTCCTCGCGACGCGTCCGCCCTAGCCGTCGCCCTCCATCGAGCCGTCCCCTCGGGAGCGTCAATCGGTCGTCGCGATGTCCTCGGCACTCTTCCTGATGCTCTCGACCGCGAAGACGTTCTCCTTCCAATCGTCACGGAAGACGCGCGGCTTGGCCTCCTCGACGGCCTCGAGTGCCGCATCGGAGAGGGGGAAGTCGGTGAGACCCATAATGATCGCCGTCTCGATGCGGATGTGACCCAGCAGGAACGAGCGGGCGGCCTCCTCGGGAACGCCCATCTCGACTGCGCGGTCGAATCCCTCGCGGACGACCGTCAGACAGGTCGCGAGGAGCGTCTCGACCAGCGCGGGTTCGAGGATCGCCATCTGTTCGGTCGTGACCCGGTGGGCCTCGTTCACCGGCGCGTAGACGTCCCGGGCGACGGCTTCCCCGCGGGCGTAATCCGCTTCCGACCCCCGGTGGAGGGCGCAAACGATGTCCTGCTCCGCAAGCCCCTGCCCGCCGAAGAGGTCCGCCTGCGCCTCGGGGTCGGTCTCGTCGTTGAACACCGGCGGGTGACACGGGTGGGAGACGAAGTAGGAGACGCCCTCCCGCTCCGGTAGGATGTCGGCGTACGCCGCGGCGGGGTCGAGGAGGACGACCATCGCCCCGTCGTCCAGATCGGGGACGACATCTTCGCAGACGGCCCGCATAAGCGAGTCGGGGACGGCCATGACGACGACGTCAGCACCGTCGACCGCCTCGGCGACCGTCGTCGCCGAGACGCCGCGGTCGGCCAGCCGCTCCCGCCCCGCCTCGCTCGGTTCGACGTATCGCATCCGGTAGTCCGGGTGGTCCTTCAGCTGGTCCGTGATCCGACAGCCCATCTTGCCGCCGGCGCCCATGAGGGTGAGTGTGACCGTCATCGTGCCGTCCAACAAGTTCCACCGTGCCGTGTTAGCCGTTTCGCCGGCGGCGCGTGCCGCGCCACGGCGATCGTTTCCGAATACACGAGCGGCGACTACGTCTCTTCGATCAGGCCGCCGTTCCGGACGGCGTCGAAGAAGTTCGGCTCCTCGGCGGCGGTCTCGACCTGGCCGCCCTTCAGCGCTATCTCGAGGCCGTCGAAGGTGTCAACGTGCGAGCGCGCCCGACAGAGCGGACTCCCGGGACCGACCGGAGCCGCGAACTCCAGCGCGTAGATTCCCAATTCCGGGACGACGTACCCGCTGGTGTCGCCGCCGGCGACGCAGGCACGTTCCAGCCCGGTCTCAGCCAGCACGTCGCGCAAGATCCGCCCCTGCTGTCGGCCGAGTCGCCGACCGACGCGCTCGTCGTCGATGCCGAGTTCCCGAGCGCGCGCGCTCGTCCGCTCGACGATCGAATCGTCGGGGCCGCGGGCCGAGTAGACGATGGGGCTCTCGCCGCGCTCGATCGCGTCAGTCGCCGCCTCCACGGCTCGCGCTCTCGCGTCGTCGGCCGCGTCGGGGTCGACGAGCGCCGGCGCGTCAAGCGGCAAGCCGACGAACCCGTGGTCGAGCGCCCACTCGATCTGGGCGGCGTTGACGGGCGATGCGCTCCCCGAGACGACGACCGTCCGATCGACGGCGTCGAGCGTCTGCGGCAGGTCGGGGTCGTCGACGACCCCGACCGACCGCCAGTGGTCGGCCAGCGCGTAGTTCAGCCCCGAGGAGCCGACGGCGAAGAGCGGGCCGTCGTCCGGGCGCCGCTCCCAGAGGAGGCGGCCGACCGTCCGCTGGTGGTCGTGGTTCAGACCGTCGAAGACGACGACGTCGCTCTCCGCGAGCGTGGATTCGAGCGCCCGGTCGAGGTCGTCGTCGGCCCCGCCGTCGAGGTGCCGGATCTCGAGGTTGCCGACGGAGCGGTCGGTCTGCTCGCCAAGGTGGTCCACGAGGTCGGCCTCCCGCATCGGCGTCACCGGGTGGTCGCGCATCGTCGGGTGTCGATCGAGTCGGTAGGTCTCCCCGTCCACCGTCGCGAAGAGGTTGCCGAACAGGACGTAGCGCCCGCGCGGGGCGAGCGACGGCGCGGCGACGACGACGGGGACGAACGGCGAGTCGACGGCGCGCTGGCCGACGTCAAGGGCCCGACCGATGCTCCCCACCTCCGGAGAGGAGTCGAACGTCGAGCAGACCTTGTACTGGAATACGTCGGCGTCGAATCGACCGAGCGCCGCGAATGCGTCCGTGAGTTCCTCCTCCATCTCCGCCGGCGTCATGCTCCGACTGGTGCCGGCGACGCCGACTGCCCGCACCGCGTCGAACTCCTCCAGGTCCCCGGGCTCGGGTGGTTCGAGGAAGAGCACCGTCGGGACGCCGCAGAGCGACAACGCCTCCAGCACGTCGGTCGAGCCGGTGAAGTCGTCGCCGTAGTAGGCGAGGAGGAAGTCCGAACCGACCATCTCAGCGACCGCTCCCGACGGGACCGTAGTATTCGATCGCGGTCCGCAGTTCCTCGTGGGTTTCGGCGTACTCCTCTAGCGGAATCCCCCGCATCGCCGCCTCCCACCCCTGCTTGATGTGGGCCACCCCCGCGGCCGGCCCGTCGGGGTGCCCCAAGATGCCACCGCCGGCGAGGTACATCAGGTCCGGGTTGCCGAGCGCCTCGTAGGTTTCGGGGGCCTGCCCGGCCCACTGTCCGGACGAGAACACCGGCATCACCCTGTCGTCCTCGTCGGCGATGGGCGCCTGGCAGGCCCGCGCCGAGCGGACGACCGACGCGTCGGACTCGCAGAACTTGTTCCGGATCCCGTTCACGTGCATGTGGTCCGCGCCCGCGAGGCGGAAGAACGTGTGGTAGGCGGCGTAGTCGAATCCGAGGAGCGGATGTCGGGAGAGCGCCCCCCACCCGTTGCGGTGTGCGTGGATCGGCAGGTCGGCCTCCCGGCGCAGGTCCAGGAGGCCCGAGATGCCCACGCTGTTCATGCTCACCATCACGCAATTGCCCCCGGCGTCCTTCACGGCGTCGTGGCGCTCGAGCATCTCGTGGACGCTCCCGGTGATGTTGCAGGCGTACATCACCTCCTGGCCGGTCTCGGCCTCGTGGTCGCGGACGACGTCCATGACCGCCTCGACGCGCTCCTCGACCGGCGAGTACGGCGGATCGGCAATGAGTTCGTCGTCCTTCACGAAGTCCAGGCCGGCGTCGACGACCTCGGCGACGGTGTCGGCCGTCTCCGCGGGCGTGAGGCCCACGTTGGGCTTGACGATGGTGCCGATTATCGGGCGGTCCTCGACGCCGACAATCTCGCGGGTGCCCTCGATCCCGAACTGCGGGCCGGGGCACGACCGAGTGAACGAGTCCGGGAGTTCGAGATCGAGGAGTCGGAGACCGGAGAACTGCCGCAACTCGAAGAGGTTGCCCGCGACCGTCGCGCGGAGGTTGGGCAGCGACGCGCCGACGTTCTCCGCGGGGAACGAGACGACGACCCGCGCCCGCCGGTACTCAGGATTCGCCGATCGCTCCGGCTCCGCCGCGCCGGGAAGCGACGGTTCGTCGGCCACGTCGAGTTCCACCAAATCCTCGACGCGTGCGCCGTGGCGCGCCTCCAGTTCCCCCGTCTCCCCCGGGACGTCGACGAACGTCCCCGAGGACTGTTCGCCTGCCATCGCGCTCGCCGCCTCGCGGAGGGGTCGGGCCGTCTCTATCAGGTACGTTGCCCTGAGGCGTTCGTCGCTCACGGCTCCGTCACCATCCGTCGGGGATCGATAGCGATCCGACCGGTCTCTCGTTCCATGGCGTTACCGTATCCGTCGGTCCGCATTAAGTGCCCTCCACCGTCCCTGGTTGCCGTAGCCGAACACCGCCACCGGTCGACCGTCGAGGACGGACAGGTTGGCGTCCTCGTCGTGGGAGACCCTCGTCTCTGACATCGGTGCATCGGTCGGCGGGACGGACCAAGACGGTACCGGCGGTCCCTCGGGCCGCTCGCTTGAACGCGACGAGGCGTTCGTCAGTCGAACGTGACAGGGTGCCTTCAATCGAAGGTGACGAGGTGTTCCTCCTTCGCGTCGGGGTCGACGCGGTACCCGTGGCCTGGACGGTCCGGCAGGAGGACGGTGCCGTCCTCGATTACCGGGGACGGGTCGAGGAGCGGCCCCACGTCGTACTCGGGAATGTACTCGACGACGAACCCCGTCTGCGCGGCGCTGACGAGGTGCGCGCTGACGACGTAGTAGAAGTGCGTTGCCAGTGGGACGTCGTACGTCGCCGCGAGGTCGGCGACGCGCGTCGCGCCGGAGACCCCGCCCGCCCGGATCAGGTCCGGCTGGGCGACCTCCATGCCGCCGCGCTCCAGGAGGCGGATGAACTGCTCGGGGCGGTTCAGCATCTCGCCCGTCGCAAGCGGCGGCCCCGTCGCCTCCGCCACTCGCCGGTGGCCCTCGAGGTTGAACTCCGTGATGGGCTCCTCGACCCAGTCGACGCCGTGTTCGTCCATCGCCTCGACCGTCTCGATTGCCTCCGAGACGGTCCACGCCTGGTTGGCGTCAACGAAGACGTCGGCGTCGGAGCCGACCGCCTCGCGCACCTCGGCGACGCGGCGGGCCTCCTCCGCAGTCGACTTGTCGCCCACCTTCGTCTTGAACGCGGTGAAGCCCTCGTCGGCGAATCCCCCGTGCAGCGCCCGGAGTTCGTCGAGGTCATGGTGGGCGTCCATGCTGGAGGCGTACGCCCTGACGCGGTCGTCGTCGCCGCCGAGGAGCCGGTAGAGCGGCTGCCCTGCGGCCTTGGCTTTGATGTCCCAGCAGGCGACGTCGATGGCGGCCCGGGGCCACGCCGACAGACCCAGTTCGCCGTAGTAGACGGTTTGCGCCCGGAGCCGCTGCCGCAGTTCCTCCGTGGCGAAGGGGTCGGCGCCGACGACGAGGTCCCGGAACTGCGAGTCGACGAAGCGCTCCATCAGGTCGGGCGCGAAGCCGAGCGAGTTCATCCACCCCGTCCCGGTGTACCCCTCGTCGGTCTCCAGTTCCACGACGACGGTGTACATGTCGGTGATTTCGAGCCGCGAGTCGCCGACGACCCGGTCGAGCGGCTGGTGGAGCGTGTAGGTCTCGACGTCGGTGATCTCCATACACGGCGTGGGACGGTCTTCGAGATAAAGCTACGTCCCGGGCGAAGAGCTAAGCCCGCACCGTCGGTGTGTGGCGGCATGACGAGCGAGTTCGAGCACGTCCCGGTTTCGGTCGCGGGGAAGACGGCGGTGGTCGTGGGCGGCACGAGCGGCATCGGGCGCGCGATCGCGCGGGCGTTCGCCGCTGACGGGGCGGACGTGGTCGCGTCCAGCCGGACCGAGGAGCGCGTCGAGGAGACGACCGCGGAACTCCGCTCGCTGGAGGCGTCCTCGGTCGCCGTCACCTGCGACGTCACCGACCGCGATTCGCTCGTCGCCCTCTACGAGGCGACCGCCGACGAGTTCGGGGGCGTCGACGTGCTGGTGAACTCCCCGAGCGCCATCGCCCGCCGGGGGCTGCTCGACGTGACCGAGGAGGAGTGGGCGTCCGTCCTCGGCGTGCAACTGACGGGGGTCGTCCGCACGTGTCAGACCTTCGCCCGTCGGATGGACGGGGGGAGCCTCGTCAACATCTCGTCGCTCTCGTCCGTCGTGACGATGGCGGACCTCGTCGCCTACTCGACGGCGAAGGGGGCCATCGACGCGTTCACGCGCAACGCCGCCAAGGAGTTGGCCCCCGAAATCCGCGTCAACGCCATCCGACCCGGGTACGTCGCGACCCCCCAGACGGCGGACGCCTACGCCGAGGGGAGCTACCGGTACGAACGCATCCGCGAGCGCGCGCCGATGGGACGGATGGCCGACCCCGGGGAGATTGCCGGCGCGGCGATTTACCTCGCCAGCGACGCGGCGTCGTACACGACGGGGGAGATCCTCACCGTCGACGGCGGCTTCGCCGCGAGCGCCTTCGAGTAGTCACGCCCCGGTCACGCGGCGTTCGACGCCGTCGGCCTCCAGCACCGAGTCGGCGAGTTCGGTCCCGAGGCCGGGACCCTCGGGGAGCAGGAGGTGGCCGTCCTCGGCCTCGGCAGGCGTCGTCACGAGTTCGCGGTGCCACCCGTTGTAGCGACCCCGGACGGACTCCATGATCACTCGGGTTCGGCGCCGCGGCCCCGAGGTGGAGGTTCGCGAAGTGCAACACCGGCCCGCCGCAGTTGTGTGGGGCGAACGGCACCTGGTTCGCCTCGGCCATCGCCGTCACCTTCCCGGCCTCCGTGAGCCCGCCCATCCACTCGATATCGAACATCACGACGTCGACCGGTACCCGCGAGAGGAGGTGGTTGTAGTCGTACTTCGTCACGTCTCCTCGAAGTCCATGTCCGAGAGGCCGATCGTCTCCACGGCGGTGATTTCCATGCGGGAGGGTTACCTCGCCAGGACAGATAGCTCCCGACGCGATGGAACTCGACGCCTAGAACGCGCCGAACTCGCGGTAGGCGTCGAGCGGTGACGTCCCGTCGCGGACAGCCTCGCGCACCTCGTCCTCGGTCCCCGCCTTGGTCTCGGCGCGCTCCAGCACCGCCTCGGCGACATCGCTCGGGACGCAGACGACGCCGTCGACGTCGCCGACGAGCACGTCGCCGGGGCGGATCTCCACGCCGCCGACGAGCGCGGGCACGTCCCAGTCGTCGAGTCGCCATCGGGGCGGCGCGTCCGCCGGCGTCCGATAGCGCGAGAAGACGGGGAAGCCCTGCTCGAGGATGAAGCGCACGTCTCGGACGCCGCCGTCGACGACCGCGCCCCGGCACCCCCCCGCGGCGAGCGCCGTCGTCGATAGCTCGCCGAGGTGGGCCGACTCGTCGTCGTTCGTCTCGTAGGCGACGACGCCGTGTTCGGGGACGTCTCCCAGCATCCGCAGGAAGCGCTCGATGTTCTCATCGTAGTCGGTCCCCTCGTCGGGGTGGCCCCGAACCGGGAAGGCGAGCCCGGCCATTCGGGTGTCGAGGGTCAGCGGGCCGACGTCGCTCCGGAGCGTCCGGCGCTCGTAGCCGAGTGCGTCGAGGCCGTCGGCCACCGCGCCTGGGTGCAACTGTTCGTACCGGTCACAGAGCTCGTCGTCGCTCAGTGCCATGGCCTCCCTGCTCCGGTGACAAAGGTAAAGCTTCGGCCGGTCGTCGTCGGTCGTCCGTCCGTGGAGGGTTCTTACCGCGTCGGACTGGATATCTCGATGTCGACGGCTAGTTCGTCGCTGCTGTCTACGTCGGTCGGGCTCGCCCACTGCGGGCAGCCCGGCCTGACCGGTTCGACCGCCAGCGAGGGATGCGAGAGACTATTACACACAGTCGTGACATCACCGCATGAGCGGACGATTCGACGGCGAGACTGCCATCGTCACGGGGTCTAGCAAGGGCATCGGCATGTCGATCGCCAAAGCGCTGGCCCGGGAGGGCGCGAACGTAGTCACGAACTCCCGCTCCCACGAGCGAGCGGAGGCGGCCGCAGAGGAGATAGCCGCCGAGGTCGACGGCGCGTCGACGCTCCCCGTCGAGTGCGACGTGACCGACCCGGACTCGGTGTCGGCGCTCGTCGACGCGACGGTCGAGGAGTTCGGCCGCCTCGACGTGATGGTGAACAACGCCGGGATGACCATCATCGACCCCGCCGAGGAGATGGCTCCCGAGGACTGGCGACAGGTGATAGACGTCGACCTCTCGGGCGTATTCTACGGGTCGCAGGCCGCGGGCCGGCGGATGATAGAACGGGGCGACGGCGGCGCGATAGTCAACGTCTCCAGCATGATGGGGTCGATGGGGCTCCACATGCGAACGCCGTACTGTGCGGCTAAGGGCGGCGTCGACAACCTCACCCGGACGCTAGCGGTCGAGTGGGCCGAACACGGGGTCCACGTCAACGCGCTTGCCCCCGGGTACATCCGCACGGCCATCACCGACCAGTCGATGGAGTCGGCGGGCTACACCGAAGCGGAGGTACGGAACCGGACTCCGCTCGGGCGGTTCGGTTCCACGGAGGAGATGGCGAACTGTGCGCTCTTTCTCGCCTCGCGGGACAACTTCGTGACCGGCGAGGTGCTCACGGCCGACGGGGGCTGGACGGCGTTCGCGTGGGGAAGCCGGGGTCGGTGAGGATTCAGTCGACCTCAGCCGCGACGGCTGGGGCGACATCGCTGAGCGCCGCCTCGAACGCGTCGACGAGCGCGTCGATTTCGGCGTCGCCCATCGGGGTCGAGACGTTCATCAGCCCGCGCCTGGCGACGAATACCCCGCGATTCCGGAGCGCGAGGAAGAACTGTTCGGTCGGCCCGCCGCTCGACTCGTGGCCAGTCGTCGACGTGGCCGCGTCGACCACCTCCTCGTCAGTGAAGTGAACGTTGAAGAAGGAGCCGTCGCCGGTCACCTGCACCGGGAGGTCGGCGTCGGCGCAGACCTCGTCGAGTCGGTCGCGGGCGGTCGCGCCCAGATCGTTGATGCGGTCGATGGCGTCGGCGTCGAGCGCGTCGAGCGTGGCGAGGCCGCCCGCCATCGTCGTCGGGTTGCCGTTGAATGTCCCCGAGTGGGTGACCGACCCGCGGACGGGGTCGAACACCGCCATCACGTCCTCGCGGCCGCCGAACGCGCCGCACGGGAGGCCGCCGCCGATGAACTTCCCGAACGCCGTCAGGTCGGGCGTGACGCCGTATCGCTCCTGTGCGCCGCCCTCGGCGAGGCGGTACGTCATGACCTCGTCGAACACCAGCAGCGTGTCGGCGTCCTCGGTCAGGTCGCGCGCGGTCTCGAGGTAGTCGTGGCGGGGTGGAATCACTCCCGCGTTGCCCATGATGGGGTCGACGATGAAACACGCGAGGTCGTCGCCGAGGCGCTCGAACGCCTCGACCAGCGCGTCGGCATCGTTGAACGGGACGGTCGACACCCGCTCTTCGACGTTCCGTGGTATGCCGGGGTTCTCCCGACCGTCGCCGGTGACGCCGACGAGTACCGTGTCGTGGGTGCCGTGGAACGCGCCGTCGAGTTTGAGGACGTGGTCGTTCCCAGTGTGGGCGATGGCGGCCCGGACGGCGTTCATCGTCGCCTCCGTACCCGAGTTGGCGAACCGGACCGACTCGACCGACGGCGTCCGCTCGACGATCCGTTCGGCGAGGTCGGTCGCCTCGCGCGTCGGTGCCGCGAAGCCGTTGCCGCGGGCGAACCGCTCAGTGACCGCCTCGACGACCGCGGGCGGCGCGTGGCCGAGGACCGCCTGCGTGTAGTTGTTGAGGAAGTCGAGCAGCTCCTCGCCGTCGGCCGTCGTCAGCGTACACCCCGACGCCTCCTCGACGAACGTCGGGTATGGGTCGAAGTACGTCACCTCGCGCGTGTCGCCGCCGGGCATGACGGCGCCCGCCTCCTCGAACAGCCGCCGCGACTCCGGCGTCCTCCGCTCGTACTCCTCCGTGAGGTCTGACATGCGCAACCAGTTCGTCGAGCGAGCACAAAGCGTTGTTCCCCGGTACCACTTGACACGGAATCGAACACGGTTATTAGTCTCCCCACCGACGTCCGCTCGAATGAGCGACGTTACCGTTGACTCGGTGGAAGCCATCGGCGTGTGCGCACCGACCGACGAGCCGTTCGGCTACGCGCAGTCGTGGGTCGACGAGCGGACGGCGACGCTGGTTCGCGTCGAGGCGAGTGACGGCACCGTCGGGTGGGGCGAGTGCTGGGGCCCCGTCGAGGGGACCGGCGATGTCGTCGAGTCCGTGCTCGCCCCGCATGTCGTTGACGAGAACCCACTCGAAGTCGAGCGACTCTACGACCGGCTCTACGACGTGGGGCGGGCGACGTACCAGACCATCGTGCCCCTGCCGGCGATCAGCGGCCTCGACATCGCGCTGTGGGACCTCGCGGGGAAGCTACAGGGCGTGTCTACGGCGACACTGCTCGGCGGCCGGCGGCGCGAGTCGATTCGGCCCTACGCCACGGGCCACTACTTCAAGCCCGTCGACGATCTCGAGGAGCAGTACGACCGCATCGCGGCGGAGGCGCGGACGAACGCGACCGAACTCGGCGCGGTCAAACTGAAGGTCGGCCTCGAACTGCTCGGCTACGGCCCCCGGGAGGACGTCGAACTCGTCCGCCGCGTCCGGGAGGCAGTCGGCCCGAAGACGACGATGATGGTCGACGCCAACTACGCCTACGACCGGCGGGACGCTCGTCGGGTCGGCCGCGAACTCGAATCGCTCGATGTGGAGTGGTTCGAGGAGCCAGTCCAGCCGGAGGACCTCGAGGGGTACGCGGAGCTACGCGAGACGCTCGAGGTCCCCGTCGCTGGTGGGGAGTGTCACACGCCGGCCGAGTTCGACCGTCTTCTGGAGACGCACGCCGTCGACGTCGCCCAGCCGGACGTCTGCATCGTTGGCGGCCTGACGCCGGCCCGCCGCATCGCGCGGCGGGCGCGCGACCACGGCGTCTCGCTCGTGCCGCACGTGTGGGGGACGTCCGTCAGTCTCGGGGCGAGCCTTCAGCTCGTCGCCACGCTCGACGGCCGGCCGTGGCTGGAGTTCGACCGATCGTCAAACCCGCTCCGCGAGGAACTGGCCGCGGAATCGTTCGCCGCGGAGGACGGTCGCGTGTCGATCCCGGACGATCCGGGTCTTGGGGTGGACCTCGACGCCGACGCGATCGACCGGTACCGCGCGTAGTTTGATAGGTGGAGCACCCGTAGCCGGCGACGTGACGCGCGTAACCGACGTCGACGTCAACCTGTACGGCGTCCCGAATGAGGAATCGCTGGACGACGCAACCCAATCGTTCGACGAACTCGAACTGGTCGTCGTCGATGTGGAGACCGACGACGGACCTGGGATGGGATTCACGCACACGATCGGCGAAGGTGGGTCGGCGGTCCGCGAGTTCGTCGAGACGACGCTCGCCCCGGTCCTCGTCGGGGGGACGGCCGCCCCGCGGGTTGCCCGCGACCGGATACGGGCGGCGACGACGTACGTCGGCCGCGAGGGCGTCTCCGAACTCGCCGTCTCCGCCATCGACATCGCGCTCTGGGACGCGCTGGGGCGTCGCCTCGACGCCCCGCTGTACGAACTCGTCGGCGGCGAGCGCCGCGAGGTGCCAGCCTACCAGACGCACGGCGGGTGGCTCCAGTACGACACCCACGAACTGGTCGAGAACGCCCACGACGCCGCCGAACGCGGCTTCGCCGGGATGAAGATGAAAGTGGGCAGGGGCCACGCGGAGGACGCAGAGCGCGTCCGCGCGGTCCGGGAGGCGCTGCCGGACGGGATGGACCTCATGGTCGACGCCAACTGTGCGTACACGGTTCCCGAGGCGCGACGGTTCGCCAGACACCTCGGGGCCGTCCCGCTCGACTGGCTGGAGGAACCGCTCGACAAGGGGGACTTCGCCGGTCACGCCGACCTCCGGGACCGGATCGCCGTGCCGGTCGCGCTCGGCGAGAACCTGTTCAACGAGACGCAGTTCAAGCAGGCGATGGCGCTCGGCGCGGCGGACGTCCTCCAGCCCGACGTCACCCGCGTCGGCGGCGTCTCCGCGTGGCTCGCCGTCGCGCATGCGGCCCGGACGTGGGACCTCCCCGTGTCGCCGCACTTCGTCGAACCGCTGCACGTCCACCTGGCGACGGCCTTCGACAACGTCCCCTACATCGAACACCACTCGACGGTGCTCGACAGCGTGATGGAGACGCCACTGGAACCCGTCGAGGGGGCGTTCACGCCGCCGGACGATCCGGGACACGGCATCCGGTTCGAGGGGCTGGAGACCTACCGGAAGGACGACTGAGGCCGGCGGACGGGAAAAACGGACGCCAGGTCGCGTGAGACGACCGGCGCCTCAGTTAGTGACGTTCTCGCCGGTCACGTCGTCGAAGAGGTGGATCTTGTCCAGGTTGGCCACGAGCGTGACCACCTCGTCCTCCTCGATGGTGCTTTCGGGTGAGACGCGGGCGGAGAACTCGGTGTCGAGGTCGTCCGGTGCGTCGGGGTCGGTGAGCGTCAGGAACTTGTCGGAGCCCATCGGCTCGATGAGGCGGACGTACGCCTCGAAGGTGTTCGACTCGCCGACCCGCTCGTCGGCAACCTCGGCGTCGTGGATGTCCTCGGGCCGGAGTCCCAGCGTCAGGGCGTCCCGGTCACCATCCCACGACTCGACGGCAGCCGACAGGTCGTCCGGAAGCCCGAAGTCGAAGAGCGACGATTCGGCGAACTGCCGGTCGCCCGCCTCCCTGACGTCGACGTCGAAGAAGTTCATCGGCGGTTCGCCGATAAAGCCGGCGACGAACTGGTTCGTCGGATTGTCGTACAGGTGCTGGGGCGGGTCGACCTGCTGGAGTTTGCCGTCGTTCATCACGGCCACGCGGTCGCCGAGCGTCATCGCCTCGGCCTGGTCGTGCGTGACGTAGATGGTGGTCTTGCCGACGCGCTTGTGCAGGTCATTGAGTTCGGTCCGCATCTGCACCCGTAGCTTCGCGTCGAGATTCGACAGCGGTTCGTCCATGAGGAAGACCGACGGTTCGCGGACGATGGCGCGCCCGAGGGCGACGCGCTGCTGCTGGCCGCCCGACAGCGCCCCCGGCTTGCGGTCGAGCAGGTCCGAGATGCTGAGCAGGGTTGCCGCTTCTTCGACGCGACGGTCGATCTCCTCCTGGGGGAACTTCCGAACGTCGAGGGGGAACGCAAGGTTCTCGCGTACCCGCATGTGGGGGTAGAGCGCGTAGTTCTGGAACACCATCGCGATGTCCCGCTGGCGGGGGTCGAGCCCGGTCACGTTCATCTCCTCGATGACGATGCTGCCCTCCGTCGGCTCCTCGAGACCGGCGACGGTTCGGAGCGTCGTGGTCTTTCCACATCCCGACGGGCCGACGAGCACGAGGAACTCGCCGCGGCGGACGTCTATCGAAACGTCGTCCACGGCGACCACGTCCGTCCCGTCGCTATCCTGGAATATCTTCGTCAGCCCGACGATGCGGACGTTGATGTCCGGCCCCGCGGTGTCGGGGGCGGACTCCTCGTCCGCGGTCGAGGGTTCCGTTTGTGAGGTTGTATCGGTCATGGTGTCATCTCCTTTGGTATCTCTGGATTCGACTGATAATCGGTACGGCTACTGGTCGGTCGTTCCGGTCGGAGGTGAAAGGAGGAGGTCATTCTCCTTTCATCGCCCCCGCTGTCAGCCCGCTCACGATGTACTGCTGGAAGAACAGTACGACGAGGACGGTCGGGATGATGGCGAGCACCGCCGCGGCGCCCATCTGGGCCCACGAGATGTTCACCTCGCCGACGAAGTCGTACACTGCGACCGAGATAGGTCGGGACGCCAGCGTGCTCGAGATCATGAACGAGAAGAGGAACTCCCGCCACGAGTAGAGGAAGGTGAGGATACCGACGGCGGCGACGCCTGGCATCGCCAGCGGAACAACGACCCTCCGGAACGCCTGTAGCTGCGTGCAGCCGTCAACGAGCGCGGATTCGTCGATCTCCTTCGGGATGGAAATGAAGAAGTTCCGCATGATGTAGATCATCAGGGGCAACCAGAGGTACACCTGGGCGAGGATGATTCCGGTGCGGCTGTTGAGCAGGCCGAACGCGGACAGTCCCTGGAAGTAGGGAATGATGATGCCGATCGGCGGGAACAGCCGCGAGAAGATGACGCCGATGAAGATGGCGTTGTCGAACCGGAAGCGGAAGCGACTGAACGCGTAGCCGGCCGGGATCGAGAGCACCATCACGATGGCGGTCGTCGTTGTCGAGATGATGGCGCTGTTGAGCAGCGCCCGCCAGTATCCTTCTCGAATCACTACCAACTGGTACGCCTGGAACGTGAACTCCTCGGGGAGGTACGTCGGCGAGAACACCCCGTTGGGCGTCTTGAACGACGTGAGGCTCATCCAGAAGATCGGCACCAGGACGGAGAGCACCGTAAAGACCAGTACGGCGTGGACGATGTACGGTCCCTCGATGACGTTCCAGAACGCCTGTCTTTTTTCGTAGCTGATTCGCTCGTAGCTCTCCTCGGTGCTCATCGGGGATCACGCCCCGCGAGCAGGCCGTCGTGGGTCGTCATTTGGTGACTGTTACACATCGTGATCACTCCTCTATCCGTTCGAGTACCACGGTCACGTAGAAGATGGCGAGGATGACGGTGACCGCGACCAGGAATACGGCGATGGCCGACCCGTACCCGAAGTCCAGTTTTACCATCCCCTCGCGGTAGATGTAGATGGCTAGCGTCGTCGTGCGGACGCCAGGTCCCCCCTGCGTCATCGGATAGATGATGGAGAAGGCCCGGAAGGCGAACATCCACGAGATGAGCCCCACGATAGCCATGTAGGGCCGCAGGTACGGCAACGTTATCTTCCAGAACCGTTGCCACGTCGTCGCGCCGTCGATCTTCGCGGCGTCGTACATGTGCTGTGGAATCGACTGGAGTCCCGCGAGGAACACGACCATCGCGAACGGCATCCGCAGCCAAGCGTCGACGAACGTCACGAGGGGCAGCGCGAGACGCTTGTTAGCCAGGAGCGCGAGCGGGCTGGAGATTATCCCGAGGTCCATCAAAACCTGGTTCAACAGCCCGTACGGCTGTCCGACGAAAATCCAGTTCCACGTGAGCGCGACTACCGCGAGCGGGAGCGCCCACGAGAAGAGGATGATCGTCGTGTACGTCGACCGCAGCCGTTTGTTTACAACGTGATTGGCCGCGAGGGCGACGAGAAGCCCGGACGTGAACGAGAGCGCCAGCGAGCCGAACGAGTAGATCAGCGTCTGTTCCAGGTACGTGTAGAACACCGACGACGTGAACAGTTTCTCGTAGTTGTAGAGTGGGCGGAAGATGGGCTCCGGGATGCCCGGGGCCGTCAGGAATAGCGACTGATAAAACATCCAGAGAACCGGGTAGACGAAGATCGCCGTGATGAGAGCCAGCGGCGGGCCGAGCAGGACGAGCACCACGTGGTCGTTGAGCCACGCGCTGATACGTCCCTTCAGGCCGTCCGACTGGGTACCAATACCGGTTGTTGGTGTTTCAGTGGCCATGAATATATTGTCCTGTTGTAGTGGCGTCTCTACTGACCCAGGACCGTGTCGATGAACTCCTGAGCCGAGTTGAGCGCCTCTTCCGGGGATTTCTCGCCGGAGTACGCCAGGCTGAGCTCCTCGCTAACCTTCTGCATGACTGCGCGCTGCTGCGGGAACACTTCGTTCTTGGCGACTTCCATCGACTTGCCGCGGACCTGCGAGAACGGCACTACGTTGTTTTGGCCGGCGACGTCGTAGTTGCTTTTAACGTAGGTCAAATTGCTCTCGACGACGTACTCCCACCAGCCGTTCTCGGTGGAGAACCGGGCGTCCTGGAGGAGCGCGCCCGCGGCCTTCTCCGCCGTTGGGGCGAACTTGTTCGTCGCCAGGACTGGACCGCCTGCCCAGGTGGCCTGCGTCGGGCTTGGACCGACGTTCGCCTTGGGCGGCGCGGCGAGGATGTACTGGCTGTCGAGTTCGTACTCGCTACTGGCGTCTGCGAACAGGTCCGTCGCCACGGGGACCATCGCTAGGTTCCCCGAGATGAAGCCGTCCGCGAGGTCACCCTGCGTCCACGTTGTGGAGGGGTCCGGCAGCCAGCCGTTCTCACGCCACTCGATGAGCTTCGAGAGGGCGGCCTTCGCACCTTCACCGTTCACCTTGATCGACTCGTCGTCCTGGATGTACTGACCTCCGGTCTGGTACCAGTGGATGCGGAAGTCCCGCTCGGTGTAGGTCAGGGAGGAACCGCGGAAGCCCCAGGCGTAGACGTCGGTACCCTCGAACGCCTTCATCACCGTCTCGAGTTCGTCCCACGACCAGTTTCCGTTCCGGATCTTATCGATGACACCCTTACTGACGCCTTGTTCCTCGAGCAGGTCGACGCGGACGTGGACCGGGTTACCCTCGACGTTCGCCGGCGCACCCCAGTTGGTCCCCTGCCAGGTGAACGTCTGCTTGAGGAGCGGAATGTACGGATTGTACATTTCGTCGTCCGGCAGGAGGAAGTCCGCCGGTTCGAGCCACCCGTTCTGGGCGTACGTCGTCATCGACGTGTCGACGGTGGACTGCAGGAGGTGAGGCGTGGGCTCCTTCGAGGAGAGCGACGCCGCCATCTTCGGGATGGCCTGGTCGACGACGATCTGGATCCGTTCGACGGTGATGCCGGTCTTCTCCTCGAACATGGCGTCGACCGCGTACGTTGCCGGATCGAACTGCATGTCCCCATAGTTGAGGACTTGAATCTTGTCGACGTCACCGGCTGCCGTGTCCTCCCACCCTTTCGGAGGCTCCCAGGTGGAACTCTTCACCGATTCCGAGTCCAACCATGCCTGCTTGTTGGTGACAGCGTCGCCCTCCGGGACCGCCGTTCGTTTCTCGATCGGCCATTGGTCCACAGAGGCGGTACGGCGCTGTTGCCAGTTGCCAGCAAAATCGATATTCCCGATTTCGTTTTGGAATTCGGAGGAACCTGAACCGCCCTGGCCGTCCTGGCCACCCTGGCCACCCTGGCCGCCTGGAACGCCCATGCAACCGGCGACGGCCGCGGTGGTTCCGGCGGCGGCGAGGTGTGTCAGCAGTTCTCGTCTGTCAAGTGTTCTCTTGCCAAACGGTGGCATACTACACCCTCCCATGCTATCGACATATAGCTTTCCCCAGGGCTAGGTGGGATAAGGAAAAGTGTAGCTGTATCTTATATTTTAACGGAAGCTTATTGCGTTAAGTCAAAGCTACCGAACGGACCATCCTCGTGAGCGGCGCTCTCGAACGCGGCACCGCCGAGAGCGACCGGGGTAGTGAGGTCGTATCGTGTGGTCCAAGGACTTCCCGACGAGTTAGCCGTCCGTCGTGCTCCGGGTCCACGAACGACCCTCCGAGGGTTCAGCGACACCTCTCCGGGAGAAGTCAGTGCTGAATCCGGCCGCCGGCTCGTGGCTGCCGAACGGTTCGACGAGGAGCGGAACGGGTAGGGGCCGGTGCGACGGGAGTGGAGTCGAAGCCCTCGGACGGACAGCAACGTCCCCACGGGCGACGCCGACGGTTCGGGTAAGGGAACCGTTCACGTCGACGCGGACGGTGAACGGAAGGGATAACGCCGCCCACGGTATCGTTTCGGCGTTAGTCTGCGTCGGGCGAGGGTGGGGGCGCGGTGAACCCTCCCTCGCCGTCGAACTCGACCGGTTCTGGCTCGGCGACGACGCGCAGGTCGTCGCGCTCGCGGGCCTCCTCGATGAGCGCCTCCGAGACGTACAGCCGTTCGAGCCGCATCGTGTCGGTGACACGGGCGACGCGGACCTCCTCGGGGCCGACGATGCCCACCGTCGAGAGCGCTGCGACGAGCGCGGCGTAGTCCGACTCCATGATGGGCGGGACTCGCGCGCCCCGGAGATTGCTCGCGGTGACGGTGTTGATGACCGCCTTGGAGAGGTCCGTCTCGGCGATGAGATCCCGGTGGACGAGGTCGGCCATGCCCAGCGCCGTCGCGTTTCCGTGGGACGGTTCGGTCAGCGAGCGGACGTAGATTCGCCCGATGGTCGGCGACTCCGGTTCGGGTTCGAAGCCAAACTCGCGGCGGCCGACGACGTTCGTGTCCATACCCGTCCCGCTGATTTCCTTGCCCATCTGGTCGACGACGAGCACGTCGAGGTCGTCGAACGGGAGCGTCGGCAGTTTCTCGTACGCCGTCTCCAGGAGTTCGGCCTCGCGTTCGAGGAAACCCGACGGCGGAACGCCCTCCAGTATCGCGGTGTCGTCGTGCTGGTTCTCGACCGCGGCGATGCCACCGACGACCGGAAGGGCGTCGAGGAGGATGCGGGCGATCTGGGGGATCATCTCCCGGAAGCTCCAGTTGACCGCGCCCTCGTGGGCGAACTTCGCGCCGCGCTGTTTGCCCATCCCGATGACGAGCATCTTCGAGAGACCGCTCTCGACGCGGCCATCGAAGTCGGTGTGGGGCTTGACCCGGTTGATGGGAACGATGCCGTCAGCGGCGGCGGCGTTTGCGTCGGCAACGACCGAGACGCCCCGTTCGGGCGTCGTCCCGACCTCTACGACCTCCATCGTCGCGCGGACCTCGCACCCGACCGTCTCCTCGCTGACGCCCAGGGCGTCAAGTTTGCCGCGCTGGCCATCGGCGGTCGCCCCGCCGTGACTTCCCATCGCCGGGAAGACGAACGGCTCGTAGCCGCGGGACTGCAGTTCTCCGACGACGCCGCGGACGATGGCGGGGAGGTTGGCGATGCCGCGGCTGCCAGCACCGACCGCGATCTCGCCGCCGTCGGGCACCTCGTCGAGTGCCAGCGAGTCGACGGCCTCCGCGGCCCGCGACTCGACCTCGTCGATCGGGATGGGATCCGTCTCCCAGATCTGTTCGATGACGCCCATCCGGGGCAGGTCGCGCTCGCCACACACTTCGAGTATCGTCTCCTCCGGGATGGGACCGACGGTGGGGTCCCCACGTTCGGTCATTGTATGTGAAAGAATGCCACAGCTACAGCAATAAGTGAATCGCTCGTTCGCGCGAAGGCGGGCGGATTCGTAGCCTGCCGAGCGACGAAGTGACGGGGGACGCCGACGAACGGGAGCACGCCTCACTGACCGCGGGGAGTCACCGTGAGGTGGGCGTCACCATGAGGTGATGGTCACGTCCTTCAGCGGCCGGTCGAACGGCACCGAGACGTGGCCGCCGGTGTAGTGGGAGATGTAGAAGCCCACGATGACCTCGACGGACCGGGCGGCCTCCTCGCCCGGCGAGCGGTTCTCGGCCTCGCCGTTCAGCAGGTCCGCGACATGCCGGGCGGCGTTGGCGAACGAACCGCGGTAGTCCTCGTCCCAGCGCCACGCGTCCTCGATGCCCGGAATCGGCTTCTCGACGTGAGCTCCGTCCTCGAGCGCCCAGTAGCGCCACTCGCCGTCGTCGTTGTTGATGTAGAGTTTCCCCTCAGTGCCGACTAACTGGAACGTCATCGACGAGATGTCGCGGGCGACCGTGCAGTCGATGGAGACGAACGTGCCGTCGTCCATGACTACGAACCCGCCGCCGCCGGAGTCGTCGACCTCGCGGTCCCCCTCCAGGGCCGTCACGGCGTCGTTCTCGCCGTTGATGAAGCCGCTGACCCGCCGCGGCCGGGCGTCGAGTAGGTAGACCAGGGTATCGATGAGGTGCGTCGAGTTCCGGAGCAGTTCGCGGCGGAACTGCGCGGTGACGGCCTTCACCTCGCCGATGAGGCCGTCCCGGACGTGGTCGCGGAGCGTCCGGAGTTTGTCGGTGAAGCGGAACGAGTGGTTGATGACGAGTTCGGTGTCCGTCTCCGCGCAGACCTCGCACATCTCCTCTGCCTCCCCGACGCCCGAAGCGATGGGTTTCTCACACCAGATGACATCGGGGTCTGCCGACGATCGCGCCGCGTCGAGGACGTGCTGGTGGTGGAGGAACGAGGGGGTACAGACCGAGACGACGTCCAGTTCTTCGGCCGCCAGCATCGCCTCGTGGCCGACGTAGCGGCGTTCCGGAGGGAGGTCCCACGCCTCGCCGAACGTGTCCAGTTTCCCCTCGTCGACGTCGGCGACGGCGACGAGGTCGATGTCCTCGGTCGCGTGGTAGCCGCCGGCGTGGCTCTCGGGGAACTTCCTGGTCCCGATGTCTTCCTCGTCGTGGAGGCCGAGGATGCCAAGTCCGGCGATGCCGCCCGCGCCGATGATGCCCGCTCGGTACGTCATGGAATGGACTGCATGGGCCGACGTGTTGACTGTTTCGACGTCCCCCGACTGAATGTCCCCCGACCGGACGCCGCCTACATCGAGGGGCCGACGCGGGTGATGGCGAACTGGGTCAGGCCGTGTCTTTCGGCCCGGGACGGGTCGCCGTTCGCCACTGCAAGCACCCGCTCGCGGACAGCAGCGTGGTCGGCGCTCGTCGCGTCGACGTCGATGTCCTCGGCGAGCGCGTCGACGGTATCGGCGTCGCCGGACACCTTCACCACCGGGACGACTGGATGGCCCGCGGGGATGCCGTCGCCGGTGACGTGGACGACTATCTGTGCACCGGCGGCCGCGAGTCCCGTGGCGGCCTCCTCGAACCGCGAGGGCGCGTCGAGGACGGCCAGCCCGGAGTCGACGGCGACCCGGTCGCCGTAGTCGACGACCTCGCTCACCGGCAGTCCGCCCCACGAGGCGGTGGTGTCCGCGAACTCCATCCCGCCCGCCTCGGCGGCGATTCGCGTCGCCTTCGCGGGATAGTCGCGGTGGCGGGTGAGGAGTTCGTCCATCGCGTCCGCGGTCGCCTCGTCGACCGCTGTCGCACGCGCGTCGTCGGGGTGGGCGGTCAGGCGCTCACTGCCGGCGACGACGACGCGCCCGCCGGCCTCGACGACGGACTCCGCAAGGCGGCCGACAAGTGGGTCCGCCTCCGCGACCGTCGAGTCGTCGAGGTCGCTGCTGACGACGCCGACGGTGAGGTCGCCCAGCCCCGCCGTCGTGTGGGCCGTCTCCCGAGCGACACGTCGGAGGTCGCGGACGTGCTCGACGCCCGCTTCGACGCACTCCTCTGTGCCGCCGACGTCCTGGATCGACAGTTCGCGCACGGGGACGCCGCGCTCGTCGAGTCGGCTCGCCACGTCGTCGGACTGGAGCACCTCACAGCCGAGACCGACGACGACCGTCCCCGCGACGTTCGGGTTCGAGCCGAGGCCGAGGAACGTCCGTCTCGTCTGGTCGTTGTCGCTGCCGATCTGGGCGCAGCCGTGGCCGTGGGGCGTGCTGACCGCCTCGGGGACGGCGTCAGCGATGCGGTCGGCGACCACGTGCGAGCAGATGACTGAGGGGAGCACGAGCACGTTATTGCGAACGCCGATGCGCCCGGTCGGCCGCTCGTATCCCTCGAACTGGCCGGCCTCGGGCGTCGGTTCGAGGTCGCTCCCGGCGCTCACGCCGGTTCACCCCCGTCGGAACCGACCTCCAGGTCGCCCCGTCCACGGGTGCTCTCGCAGTTGTGGACGTGGACCCAGTCGCCCGCGGCGATGGGTTCGCTCGCGCGGCCGATGACCTCGCCGTACTTGACGATCTCCTCGCCCTCCGGGACGTCGACGAGCGCGAACTTGTGGCCGAACGCGACGGCCTCAGAGAGAACGAGCGTCCGGTCTCCGAGGTCGAGTTCGTGACCCGCATCGAGGTCGTCGATGGCGGTGGCGACGACGTCTTCAACCGTCATGACCAGCGCGTCGTCGTCGAGCACGTCGCCCTTCACGTCCGGACCTCCGTGCCGAGTTCGCCGATCTCGTTCGGCTGGATCTCGTTGATGGCGAACTCCTCGAGGCGTCGCCGCTCGGCCTCGGTCGGGTCGCCGTCCGCGATGGCCAGCAGTTTGTCGTACGTCCGCTCGCCGACGGTCGGGAGCGACTCGCCGCCGATGATGGTGCTGGCGTTGACGTCCATGTTGTTCGACATCCGCTCCCAGGTCTTCGGGTTGCCAGTGACCTTGATGACGGGCGCGATTGGGTTGCCGGTGGTGCTGCCGCGGCCGGTTGTGAACGCGACCACCTGCGCGCCGCCGGCGACCTTGCCGACGACGCTCTCGACGTCGTAGCCGGGCGTGTCCATGAGGACGAGGCCGCCGCCGACTGGCAAGTCCTCGCCGTAGCCGACGATGCCGTTGACCGGCGAGGTGCCACCTTTGGCGATGGCCCCGAGGCTCTTCTCCTCGATGGTCGTCAGCCCACCTTCCTTGTTACCGGGCGAGGGCTGGGCGCCGCGGATGTCGACGCCCATCATCTTCGCGAGGTTCTCGCGCCGTTCGACGAAGGCGAGCAGGCGCTTTCGCACCTCCTCGTTCGCCGCACGGTCGGCGAGGATGTGTTCGGCGCCGATGAACTCCGGCGTCTCGCTGAAGCAGGCGGTGCCGCCGTCCTCGACGAGGCGGTCGCAGGCGTCGCCGACGGCCGGGTTGGCCGCGATGCCGCTGGTGGCGTCGCTGCCGCCGCACTCGACGCCGAAGACTAGTTCGGAGGCGTCGGCCTCCTCGCGGCGAACATTGCCGACGGCCTCGTTCAGGTCGCTTGCCCGTTCGGCCCCCTGGTCGAGGGCGGTCAGCGTGCCGCCGCACTCGCGGATGGAGAGCGTCTCGACGGGTTTCCCGGAGCGGGCGATTCGGTCGGCGAGTCCCTCGGCGTCGATGTCCTCGGTGCCGAGTTCGACGACCAGCGCCGCACCGACGTTCGGGTTCCGTCCGACGCCGGCGAGGACGCGCTCGGTCTGGTCGCGCGTCTCGTCGGGTTGGGTCGTACCCATCTGGTGGGGGGTCGCGCGGGCCCACGCCCCGGCCTCGCTCGCCACGCGCGAGGCGATGCTGGAGGCGGCGACGGACGTTGGGATTACGGCGACGTGATTTCGGACGCCGACCCGTCCGTCGTCCCGTCTGAATCCGGTGAAAGTCGGAACCATTGGACCGAGTGTTCGGAAGAGATTGCAATAGTCTTTCGCACGATGCACGCATGAATCACCGTTCCATTTCGGCGTCACTCCGTCAACCGGCACCGCTCCGTCTATCGGCATATCGTGAATTGACTGTCGACTTCCCATGATTCCGCTGCCGGCAGACGTGCCGGAGTCCGGTCGTCACCACCGGTCTGGTCTTGGTCGATGCGGGTCCGGTAGGCTGTAACTAACTGCCACCCGTGACCGTCGTGCGCCCGCACGGCGAATCGCCCACCGACTGGAGGGTTTAACATCCAGCCCCCAGAGGGGTGAGCCATGAAGCGGATCGACGCGGCTGAGCTCGAGGAGTTCGTGGGGGCGCTCGTCGCCGCCCTCGGTGCCGACAAGGACGTCGCCGACGAGGTGTCGGAGTCGCTGGTCGAGGCGGACCTCACCGGCCACGGCTCGCATGGCTCCATCCGGATGGGGACGACGTACCTGGAGATGGTCGGGTCTGGCGACATCGACCCGCGGGCGACGCCGGAGGTGACGCGTCTCTCCCCCACGGCCGCCCAGGTCGACGGGAACCTCCAGTACGGGCAGGTGGTGGGACGGCGCGCCGTCGAGACCGGCGTCGACCTCGCCACCGAGAACGGCATGGCCACCGTCGGCGTCCGCAACGCGACCCACCTCGGGCGGATCGGCGAGTGGGCCGAGCGGACGACCGACGAGGGGCTCTGTTTCACTGCGCTCGTCAACACCGGCGGCGCCGCGCCGCTCGTGACGCCGCCCGGCACCGCGGAACGCCTCTTCTCGACGAACCCTATCGCCTTCGGGGTCCCCCCGTTCGGCGCGCTCGACCACCCCGTCGTCCTCGACATGGCGACGAGCCAGGTGGCCCACGGGAAGGTGACGAAACGATCCGTCGAGAACCGCCCGATTCCCGAGGACTGGGTCATCGACGCCGAGGGGAACGCGGTGACGGATTCGACCGACTACGAGGAGGGCATCGGGGCAATGCTCCCACTCGGCGGCGAGACCGCCGGCTACAAGGGGTTCGGCCTGTCGATGATGGCGGAACTGTTCGCCGGCGTCGTCGGCGACGGCAAGGTGACCGGCCAGCCGACCGAGCACAGCGTCAACAACGGGGCGATGTTCTGCTTCGTCGACCCCGACGTCTACTCCACGCCGGCGGACAACCGCGCGCGCGTCGAGGCGCTGGCCGAGATGCTTCGGAACGCCGACTACCCCGACGCGGTGTCGATGGGGCCGACGGCGAAGGGCGACCGGGCCACGCTCCCCGGCGCGGCGGAACACGAGACGCGTCGGAAGCGACGCGCCGAGGGCATCCCCTTCTACCAGGAGACGCTCGACCTCCTCGCGGACACCGCCCGTGAGGCCGGTGTCGAGTCGGCGATCCCCCACTCGTTCGCCGACTAATCGGCGGCCGGCGTCCCGACGGCGGTCGGTTCCGGCGTGACGTACGCCGTCGCGAGTCCGACGAACCCCACGAGCGCCGCGAGCAGGAAGGCCGGGAGGTACGACCCCGTCCGCTCGATGAGGACGCCCGCGGCTATGGGGGCGATGAACGACCCGAGCGACGACGCCCCGGTGAGCGCCGCCACCGCCGTTGTCGCCACCGACGGCCGAACGAGTTCGCGGACATAGGTGAAGAGCAGGCCGACCGCGAGCTGGATGAAAAAGCCCGAGAGGACGACGAGCACGAAGACGACGGCGACGGTCGAGGTGTGGGTCATCGCCACCACGACGGGGACCGGCACGAGGAACGACAGCATCGTCACGGGCCGCCGTCGGCTGCCGAAGACGCGGTCCGAGAGGAAGCCACCGCCGGAGCGGGCGAAGACGCCCATCGCGGGGAACAGCGACACGGCGAGGCCGCTCGTCGCCAGCGTCGCGCCGAGGTGCTCGGTGAGGTAGGTCGGCAGCCAACTGTTGAGAAAGGAGTACAGCGAGAACGTCGCCATCCCCATCACGAAGACGGCCCAGAAGACGCGGTTTTCGAACAGCAGGCTCACGTCGGCCAGCTTCGGCGGCCGAGTGGTCGACCCGACGGCGACGTCGAGTCCGCGCGAGGACGCCCAGAACGCGGCGAAGGGGACGATCGTACAGACGCCGAAGACGCCGAGCGTGAGCGTCCACTCGAAGCTCTCGGCGATTCGGGGGCCGAGGAACTGCGCCAGCGCGAACCCCGTGGGCGCGCCCGCCGTGAAAACGCCGATGGCCGTCGCCCGACGGCGGTCGTCGAAGGAGCGCCCGAGCACCGACACGCCGGCGTTCCAGAACACGAGGCTCCCCAGTCCCCCGAGGACGCGGGAGGCGACGAGCGAGTAGTACGCGCCGGTGGCCGCGCTGGCGACGCCCCAGACGCCGGCGGCGACGATGGCGAGCGTCGCCGCCGCGGCGAACCGACGCGTGTCGTAGCGGTCGAGACCGAAGCCGACGGGCACCGTAGCGAGTATCTGGATGCCGAAGACGACGCTGACGATCCAACTGGCCGCGGCCGCGCCGATAGCGAGTTCCGACATCACGACCGGCAGGACGCTCGCGGGGGCGATGAGGTAGGCGTTCGCCAGCGCCGAGAGGGCGAACAGTTCGACCACGAGGAGCCAGCGTCCGTCGGACGAGGGGGTCCGCATCCGTCTCGGGCGAGGGCGAGGACGCTAATAACGGTTTTTAAAGCGGCGGAACCGGGCTTTCCCGGGCGTTCGAAGCCCCCATCGGCCGGAGTCGACCGCCAGGGCAAGGTTTAGTACTGCCCCAGGGGGGATGACACACGTCATGATACAGCATACGGCGGTCGTCGGCGCGGGCGACATGGGACACGGATTCGCCGCCCACTTCGCGCTGCACGGCCGGGACGTGACGCTGATCGATCACCGGCAGTCGAACCTCGAGGAGGCCGAAGCGCGCATTCGCGAGGTCGTCGCGTTCCACGACGAGGAGGGCCTCGCCTCGGCGTCGGCCGACGAGGTGCTCGGCCGCATCACCTTTACACTCGACCGGGCCGAGGGCGTGAGCGACGTCGACTTCGTCCTCGAAACCGTGCCGGAGGAACTCGACCTCAAGCGCGAGGTGTTCGCGGCGCTGGCCGACGCCGCGCCGTCGGACGCGGTGCTCGCGAGCAACACCTCGGGCATCCCCGTCACCGACATCGCCGCGGGCAACGACGCCACCGACCGCATCGTCGGCTGTCACTGGTGGTACCCGCCGTACCTCCTGGAACCCGTCGAGGTGGTTCGCGGGGAGGCCACGAGCGACGCCACGATGGAGCGGACGACCGCGTTCATCGAGGACATCGACCGCGAGCCCGTCGTCGTCGAGCGCGACGTCCCCGGGTTCGTCTGGAACCGCGTCCAGAACGCCGTCGTCCGCGAGTGCATGCACCTCGCCGCGGAGGGCGTCGCCTCCGTCGAGGACATCAACACGGCCATCCGCGACGGCTACGCTCGCCGCACCGCAGTCATCGGGCCGTTCGAGACCGTCGACGTCGGCGGGCTCGCCCTGTATCGGACCGTCGCGGGCAACCTCTATCCCCACCTCTCTGACGCCGACGAACCGAGCGACCTGTACGACGAATACCTCGACGCCGGTCGCGGCGGCATCGAGGACGGCGCGGGCTTCTTCGAGTACGACGTCCCCGCCAGGGAGGTGACGCGCCGCCGCGACGAGGGGCTGGCGGCACTCCAGCGCGCAATCGACGAGCAGAGGGACTGAGCGCCGGCGGAGAATCACTTATCAACGGGGACAGTGACAACTCGTCGCATGAGCTGGGAATTCGAACGCGTTGCGGGCCCGTTCGAGACGACCGAGGGCCCCGTGTGGGACGGAGACGGCGTGCTGTTCACCGACATGCCGACGAGTCGGATCATGCGGTACGACGCGACGACGGGCGGGTGCGAGACGTTCCGGACGGACACCGGCAACGCGAACGGGCTGAAACTCGGCCCCGACGGCGGGCTATACGCCTGTGAGATGGGCGGCCGCCGGGTCGTCCGCTACGAGGACGACGGCGGTGTCACGGTCGTCGCCGACGGGTTCGAGGGGGGACGACTCAACAGCCCGAACGACCTCGCGTTCGACGCCGAGGGTCGCCTCTGGTTCACCGATCCCTTCTACGACACCGACTGGGTGGAGCACGGGGACGATCTGGACCTCGACCACCGGTCCGTCTACCGGGCGGACCCCGGTGACGACTGGACGCTCACCCGCATGACCCACGACACGACGAACCCCAACGGCCTCCTCGTCGCTCCCGACGACGGGACGCTATACGTCGCACAGAGCCGGTACGGCGAGGACAATGCTCGCGAACTCAGAGCGTACCCCATCGACGGCGACGAACTCGGCCCCTACGAGGTGTTGCACAACTTCCACCCGCACCGCGGCATCGACGGGATGTGCCTCGACGAGGCGGGGAACGTCGTCGCCACCGCGGGGGCCGACGAGAGTGGCCCCGGGCCGATGCTCTACGTCTTCGCGCCGTCCGGGCGGGTGCTGGAGACCCACCCGGTTCCGGACCCCCGTCCGACGAACTGCTGTTTCGGCGGCGACGACCTGGGAACGCTCTACCTGACCGGGTACGACGGGTGTCTGTACCGCGCCGAGACCGACCGGACCGGCTACCTCGGCGCGCCGTAGGTCGTGACCGACGGCCGCTTCGAACCGGCGGCGGGTCGCGACCGGACACGGTGGCGTCCCCGCCGAGGGGGAACGGGCTAAGTATCGTCGGGGGTAGGGTCCAGCATGGACGGCGTCCTCCCGCAGGTCTACCTCCTCTCGATTGTCGCCGCGCTGTTCCTCGGTCTCGGCCCGGTCGTCTCGAAGCGGGGCCTCGCAAGCGGCGGGACGTGGGTCTCGAACGCGGTGGTCGTGTTGACGACGCGAACGACGCTGCTCTGGATCGCGTTGCTCGCCGTCGGCGACGGCCCCCTGTTCGCCGGTCTCACGCCGGTCGTGGCCGGACTGTTCCTCTTCGGTGGCGTCCTCGCGTCCGGGGTCGGCCGCCTCCTCTTCTTCGTCGGCGTCGACCAGGTCGGGTCCAGCGTCTGTAACGCCATCTCGAACACCCGGCCGCTGTTCGCGGTCGTTCTGGCCGTCGTCCTGCTCGGGGAGGCGCTCTCGCTCCCGATGGCCGTCGGCGTCGTCGTCATCGTCGGCGGCCTCGTCGCCATCTCGACGTCGCGGGGCGGTGACATCGGCGGCTGGGAGCGGGTCGACCTCCTCGTGCCGGTAACCGCGGCGGTGCTCTTCGCGGTCGGCAACGTCGTCCGTCGGCAGGGATTCACCGTCGCGCCAGTGGATATCCTGCCGGCGGTGACGATCGGGGAGACCGGCGCGCTGGCCGTCGTCCTCGGCTACGCGGCGGCGACGGGGCGACTCCGCGATCCCCTTCCGTCGCGAGCGCGGAACTACTTCCTCGTTAACGGGGTCATCGTGAGCGTCGGCTTGCTCGCCGTGTTCGCCGCGCTCCGGGTCGGCCCCGTCGTCGTCGTCGACCCCGTGACCGCGACCGCGCCGCTCTTCACGGCCCTGTTCGCCGTCATCCTCCTGCGGGACGTCGAACGCGTCACGCCGGGGCTCCTGGCCGGCGTCGTCCTCGTCGTCGGCGGCGTCGTCCTCCTGACGACCCCGTGAGTGCTGAATCTTATTATCCCGGCGGTCGCGTCTTACGTATGGCGCCGACTATCACCGAGATCGAATCGACGGAGTTCAGCTACGAACTAGAGGACCGCGGGTCGTACCCCGGCGGCTTCGGGATGGCCTACCACCCGGGCGATACGGCCACCCGCCACCTCTTCGGCGTGCGCGTCCACACCGACGAGGGCGTGACGGGCGAGTACGTCGGCGGCAACTCCCCCGGCATGGCGGAGTTGAACATGATCGCCGACTACCTGGTCGGCAGGAACGCCCTGGCACGCGAGCGGCACTGGAGCGAGATGAAGCGCGCGCTCCGCAAGTACGACCGGATGGGCATCGGCCCCATCGACATCGCCCTCTGGGACCTCGCCGGGAAGTACCGCGACGCGTCCATCCACGAGCTGCTCGGTACGTACCGCGAGCGCATCCCTGCCTACGCTTCGACGTACGGCGGCGACCGAAACGGCGGCCTCGACTCGCCGGAGGCGTACGCCGACTTCGCCGAGGAGTGTCTCGACATGGGGTATCAGGGCTTCAAGATTCACGTCTGGGGCGGCGAGTGGCGGGACACTGACGAGGTCGTCGACGTGGTCCACGCGGTGGGCGAACGGGTCGGCGACGAGATGGACCTCATGCTCGACCCGGCCTGTCAGCTGGAGACGTACGCGGACGCGCTGCGGGTGGGGAGAGCCTGTGACGAGGAGGACTTCTTCTGGTACGAGGATCCGTATCGGGACGGGGGCATCTCCCAGCACGCCCATCGCAAACTCCGCCAGCAACTGACGACGCCGATCCTGCAGACCGAACACGTCCGCGGGCTCGAGCCGTTCACCGACTTCGCCGCCACCGAGTCGACGGACTACCTCCGCGCGGACCCGGAGTACGACGGGGGGATCACGGGCGCGATGAAGCGTGCCCGGGTCGCCGAGGGATTCGGCCTCGACGTGGAACTGCACGCGCCCGGTCCGGCCCAGCGGCAGTGCATCGCCGCCATCCGCAACACCAACTACTACGAGATGGCGCTCGTCCACCCGGAGGTTCCGAATACGACGCCGCCGGTGTACGCCGACGACTACGACGACCAGCTCGAATCCATCGACGACGATGGGTGCATCTCGATTCCGGACGGTCCGGGCCTCGGCGTCGAGTACGACTGGGACTACATCGAGGACAACAAGACAGGCCGGCGGACCTACGACTAATCGGCACTCGGCGCGGTGACGAACCCAGTCGCGACGCGCTCGGGACGGTAAAAATTGAACACCCCCCTGGGGGAACGGGAGTGCATGAACGTGACACGAATCGGCGTCCACGAGTCGACGGAACTCCTGTTCCCGCCCGAGGTGCTTCGCGACGACCTCGCCGAGGTCGACGGCTGCGAACCGACCGTCGTCAACGACGAGGTCGCGGACCTGGAGGCGTGCGACGCGGTGGTGACGCTCGCGTACACCGAGCGTTCCTGAAAGCCGGGGTCGACTGGATTCACTCAATGTAGGCGGGGGTCGACCGGTTCCCGTTCAAGGCGTTCGAGGCGCGGGGCGTCGTCCTCACGAACAGCACGGGCATCCACGGCGAGAGCGTCGGCGAGACGACGGCGGGGGACATGCTCAGTTTCGCCCGCCGACTCCACGTCTACGCCGACCAGCAGTCCGAGCACGTCTGGCGTCACCGACGTGGGACGAACCGTTCACCCTTGACGGCGAGACAGTCTACGAGGCGTCGGACCTCCACGAGGCCGTCGCCGATGCGCGGTTCGTCGCGCTCCCCTGCCCGCCGAACGAGGCGACCCACCAACTGTTCGACGCCGCGGCGTTCGAGGCGATGCGCGAGGAGGCCTACCTCCTCAACGTCGCCCGGGGCGCGATGGTCGACGAGGCGGCGCTGATCGTCGCCGTCGGCGACGCCGTCGACGATCCGGGCGACGGCCGCGATTTCGAGCGTGCGTCCCCGACTGGCGTCCGTAGAGTTCCCCGACCGGTTGCCTTAATAAGCCGCTGAGGGACTAGCCCACTATCAGGTGATACGTCCAACGTGAACGAACCCCTCGGCCGTCGGGAGCGGTACCAGCGCCTCGCCATCGGGATCGCCGCCGCGGCGAACAAGGGACGGGTCGTCCTGATGGGGACGGTGATGTCCGTCTACATCGGGCAGGTCGGGTCGCCCTTCGCGGTGAGCCTCGTGTTCACCGTCTACTGGTTCGGGCTGATGGTCTTCTCGCCCGTCGCGGGGGCCATCGCCGACGTGACTGGCCGCCGCCGGGCGGTGCTCGTCGGGACGGCGACGCTCGCGACGCTCACGGTCCTCCCGTTGACCGTCGTCGACGGCGTCTGGGGACCGCTCGCGTTCCGCGGCCTGTTCGCCGTCTTCGCCGCCGGGTTCCTGCCCGTCATGCTCACCATCGTGAGCGAACGGGGCGGCAGCGAGGGACGCGGCCAGTCGCTCGGCTTCTTCAACAGCACGCAGGCCATCGGGTTTACGCTGGCGCAGTTCTTCGCCGGCGTCCTCCTCGGTTTGGTCGCGCCGTGGACGGTCTACCTCGTCGTCGCCGCGGTCAGCGGGATCGTCGCCGTCGCCTCCGTGTTCGTCCGCGACTCGACGCCAGCCGGGGGCGGGACGTCGACGCGCTCCGAGCTGGTCATCGAGGTCAAGACGCGACTGTTCCCGGCCAAGCAGGACCGCCAACACCTCGATCGAAACGGCCTGAAGTGGCTCTACGCGGCCGTCCTCCTGCGGAACATGACTGTGCTCGGCACGTCGAGTCTCCTCCCCATCTACCTCGTGAGCGAGGTGGGCGTCTCGGCGTTCGTAATGGGCGTCCTCCTGGCGATCAACCCCGCAGCGCAGATGGTTTTCATGTACGTGTTCGGTCACGTCGCCGACGCCTCCGGGCGGAAACCTCTCGTCGTCTACGGGATGGCCGGCGCGGGCGTCCACGCCATCGTCGTCGCCGCCGCCGTCATCCCCGCTTCGGTACCGGTCCGGGCCGTCGTCGTCGCCGCCTCGTTTCTCGTGCTGGCTGCTGCGTACTCCTCGGAGACGACGGGCACCTATGCGTTCATCGGCGACGTCTCTCCCGACGAGCGCGAGTCCGAACTGATGGGGTTGCACTCGACGGCCCGTGGCCTCGGCGGCGCCGCCGGGCCGGCGCTCGTCGGCGGTCTTGCGACGCTGTTCAGTTACGAGACGGCGTTCGCCGCCGGCAGTCTGCTCGCGTTCGCTGCCACGGCGCTGGTCGCGCACTTCCTCGTCGAGAGTTATCCGTCGACCCGGCCGCAGGGCGGCGTTCCCGCCGAGGACTAACCGACGGGGGCGACCGCCCGGTGTAGGGGATCGCCTGGATTGCCCACGTGTCCGATGTCCACCCGGCGCACGCTCCCCCGACACCTATGTAGGTCGTCGCCCGATACACTACGATGGACGCGGAGGAACTGCGAGAACGGGCGACCATCGACCGCCTCGAGCCCCCGGTGTACGACCTGGACGAACCGCTCTGGACCGCCGAGGACCCGGTCACCGAGTGCGTCGGCTTCGGATACGTCGAGGAGGAGGCGTTCGGGAACCTTGCTAGCGCCATCACCCGATACGAGAACGAGTCCGACGGGACGAGGTACCGGAAGGTCCCGGGCCGGTTCGTCCGCCGAACTGACGCGGACGAGGGGCTCATCGACGCGGTGAAACGCGCCCTCGGTCGGGGGTAGCCGTCGACGCGTACCGCATCGCCGGCAATCACAGCCGCCGCGGGGCCGAGAGTGCGGAGCACCCGAGTGACCTCTTGGCCACTTCTGAACCCTCTGGCCGCTACTGCAAACCTTTTTGCCCATCGTCACTCCTCTGTTACACGTTACCAATGGACTACGAGGAACTCAAGGACGGCCTCCGGGGCGTCGCGTTCACAAACCCGACGCCGTTCAGCGAGGACGGCGAGGACGTCCTCCACGACGAACTGGCGACCAACGTCGAGTGGATAGTCGACCGCGGGGCAGAGGTGGTCATCCCCTGTGGCAACACGGGCGAGTACTACTCGCTGTCGATGGACGAGCGTGCCGAGGTGGTGGCGACGACGGCCGAGGCGGCCGGCGACGCGACGGTCGTCGGCGGCCTCGGCGGGAGCACGAAGTCGGCGCTGGGCCTCCTCTCACGATACGAGACCGCAGGCGTCGACGCGGTGATGGTGATGCACCCGGTCCACACCTACCTGCACCACGAAGGCATCCGCCGCTACTACGAGCGGATCGTCGAGGCGACGGACCTCGGCGTCGTCCTCTACAAGCGGGGCCCCGAACTGACGACCGACCACCTCGCGACGCTGGCCGAGTACGACAACGTCGTCGCCGTCAAGTACGCTGACAACGACGTCAAGGCGTTCTCGGGGGCGATCTCCGACACGGAGGACGACGTCGTCTGGTCGAACGGCATCGCCGAGCGGTTCGCCCTTTCCTTCGCCATCGAGGGGGCCGAGGCGTTCACCACCGGCATCGGCAACTTCGTCCCCGAACAGGTGCTCGCCCTGAACGACGCCCTCCGCGAGGAGGACTGGGACGAGGCGCGGCGCATCCGCGACCTGCTTCGCCCCTACGAGGACCTCCGCGAGGACACAGGTGACGCCAATCACGTCCCGGCGGCGAACAACGTCCCCGCAGTCAAGTTCGGTCAGGAACTCGCCGGACTGTACGGGGGACCGGTGCGGGAACCTCTCGTCGACCTCTCCGAGGCGGACCGCGAGCGCGCCGAGACCTACTACGACCGCATCACGAGCGAGGTCTGAGCGGGCGTCGTTTCCACGGGCCCCACGGTGAGAGCGCCCACGACACTCGAAACCGCTAGAGCAGTTCGACCGTCGACTCGTAGGCTGCGGCCTCCGGCGCGGAGGGTTCGTCCGTCTCGACGGGGACGTCTATCAGATCGGGCCCGTCGCGGCCGACGGCGTCGGTGACGGCGTCGCGGAGGTCGTCGAGCGACTCGACGTGGGTGCCCCGGCAGCCGAAGCCCTCGGCGACGGTGACGAACTCCGGGGAGTTCCAGGTGAACTGGTGGCCCTCGGTGTACTCGTCTATCTTCGGCGACTTGCTGATGATGCCGTAATCGGCGTTGTTCGAGACGACGACGGTCACGTTGAGGTCGTACTCGGCGGCGGTGTGGAGTTCGTGAATGCACATCATCAGGCCACCGTCCCCCGTGAGACAGACGACCGGCTTCTCGGGGTTGGCGAACGCCGCCCCGATGGCGGCGGGGAGGCCGACGCCCATCCCACCCCAGGACCCCGCGGTGACGTAGGTCTCGGGATCGTACGCCTCGAACACCTGTTTCGACCACAGGCGGAAGCCGCCGACATCCGTCGTGACCACGGCGTCGTCTGGCGTCGCCGTCCGGACGGCGTCCAGCACGCCGGGCGTGTTGAGCGGGTGTCCGTCATCGAAGAGCCCCAGCGCGTCGAGCGCCTCGCGGTACTCCTCGCGCACCGCGGACGCGAGGGTGCCTCCGTCCCACCCGTCGGCGCCCTCGAGACCGTCCCGGATGGATTCGACGGCATCGGCGACGTCGGCGAGGACGGCGACGTCGGCCTCGTAGGCGACGTCGACGGACTCGGGGTCGAGCGTGACGTGGATCAGTCGGTCGCCCATGGGGAGAGACCAGTTCGCCGTCGTGATTCCGTCGAAGTTCGTCCCGAGCGCGAGCACGACGTCCGCCCGGTCGAGGACGCGCTTCGCACCGGGGGGGATGTGTGACCCCGTGACGCCCAGGAATCGAGGGTCATCCTCGGGGAAGACACCTTTCCCCTTGTACGAGACGGCCACGGGCGCATCGAGGTCCTCGACGAGTCCGCGGATCGCCTCGACCCCGCCCGGCGAGCGCCGCGCGCCCCCGCCGACGTAGACGACGGGGCGCTCCGCGTCCGCGAGCAATGCCGTCGCGGCGTCGATGTCGGCGTCGGCGTCCCACGTCGTCCGCTCGGGCGATACCTCCGCGGCGGGAGCGTGGAACGACTCGTCCAGGATGCGGCTCGGGACGCCAAAGCGGACCGGTCCGGTCGGCGGCTCGAACGCCGCCTCGATGCCGCGGGCCATGTCGGCCGGTAGTTCGAGTCCCGATTCCACGGTGACGTTCTCCTTTACCACGTTGTCGAAGGTGTCGGCCTCGATCTCGTGGATAGGGCTCTTTCCGCGGTCCTCGGGGTTGACGTCGGCGGAGACGTGGAAGACGGGCACGCAATCGTCGTACGCGTTCTTCAGCCCGTGCATCGCGTTCGTGTCGCCGGGTCCGGGGACGGTGAGCGTCGCGGCGACGCCGCCGCCGGACTCGTAGTACCCCCACGCGACGTGGGGGATGGCCGTCTCGTGGCGCGCCATCACGTAGTCCATCTCGTCGCGTTCGACGACTGTCCGGTCGAGTGGAAGCGTCTGCGTCCCGGGAATCCCGACCAGGAGGTCGACGCCGGCGTCGAGGAGCGCCTCGTAGACGTAGTCGCCGCCTCGCTTCTCGTCGGTCACGCGAACCACCTGGCCGCCGCGTCGTGTGTCATGCGTGAGAGTGTCCCACCGGGACAGTTAGCACTTGTCCTGTGGGCAACGGCGGGGCGAACGCGGGTTTATGCGCCAGTCGGCGGATATCGGTCCTTCCGAGCGACACCGAGTTCACCGTCCGGCTGACGTGGGGAGCGCGTTCGACCGCGTCATCGAGGCAGAGGGGTTCGCGGAGTTGGGCGTCACCCTCCGGACGATCGATGCCTAGTTCGGCGAATCTCCGAGCGAACCCGCCGGTGTCGACGCCTGCCGCGTCGTGGCGATGGTGGTCCGGGATCAAGGCCCAGTCCCGAGGTTTCCGATCCGTCTTCGTCTGCCCCGGACGGGGCCGATCGAGCGGGTTTCCGACCTGGTTCGAGCGCTCGCGAGCGGGAACAGCGACGGGCGTGCCATAGTGACGAACGTTCGAAAATCGGTGCCTGTTCGTCGGCAGGGATGGAAGCGATGCAAATCGACAGTATTTTCCGAATTATCCTACGATGTTGGGATATAACCGCGTTCGGGACAACAAATCCACATCCTCACGTGGTTTGATATCACGGCACGCCTTCTAGGGCGGCCCACGCGATCGAAGTATGTGACGATAAGAGGGCTACAAAGGGAGGAGGCCGGTGGAAATTACAATCATATGGTCGTAATGGGAGGACGGTTCGTCGATTGAAAATTGCGACTCCGGCCCGATTTCCGCGTTCGACGGCCCGTCGGCCCGAGCGGCCACGCGGGAAACGTAGTTCGCTTCGTTCAACGATGGGACACGTCGAATCGCGCTCGAACCGACGCAAATGGATTCGAGGTGTTTTCGGGCGGGAGAACGCCCCCTTCCGGGGCACGCGTTCTCCCGTCGGTGGAGGCCGAATGGGCGGTCTACGAACCCGAGGGTCGGTTCGCCCGCATGGCGGCGACGCGGGGGCCCCGCCGGCGGCCGAATCGGACGCGTGCGAGCCGAACGAACGATAGGTGGGTTGTTGTGCTCGTCCGGAGGACTCCTTCCATGGTGCGAACCCGATCCAGCCGACGGCTCTCGGACTGTCTCCGCCACGTGGTCACCGGCGTCCTGACGCCGTTCGACGACGGCGTCGAGGTCGGAAGGAGAGCGGACGACCGCCGCCGGACGAGGTGGCGGTTACTCGTAGACGTGAACGCTGCCAGTGGCGTTCGTCTCGATGTAGTCCCAGTCGTACTCGACACCGAGGCCCGGCCCGTCGGGAACTGGGACCGTCCCCTCGTCGTCGACGGCGTCGAGCATGTCCGAGTACTCGCCACCGTAGACGGGCGGTTGGGTGTTGGCACAGTCCGGGTGGACTAGCGCTAGTTCGTAGTAGTTTGCGTTGCGGGTCGCGGCGATGCAGTGTCGCTGCGCGGGGCCCGGTGCGTGGAACTCGACGTCGAGGCCGAAGCCCTCGGCGACCCGGGCACGCTTCATCGCGCCCGTGATCCCCCCATCGTACTCTGGGTCCGAGCGTACGAAGTCGGTCGACTCGGTGGCGACGAAGTCGGTCGCGGGTTCGAGCCCGCGGACGTGTTCGGTCTGCAGGATCGGTGTGTCGAGCATCTGGCGGAGTTTCCGGTGGGCGTGCTGGGAGATGCCGCCGTCGCGATACGGATCCTCGTACCAGAAGAACCCCTCCTCGTCGAGCGCGCGGCCGAGTTCGAGCGCGTCGGCGAACGTCTCGAGTTCGCAGGCCGGATCGTGCATGAGGTCCATCTCGTCGCCGACCCGTTCGCCCACCGCGTGGACCGCCGCGATCTCCCGATCGAGGTCGCGGCGCTCGTCGCCCCCGCCCCAGCCGTGAATCTTGAACCCGCCGTACCCCATGTCGAGACACTCCTCGGCGAAGTCGGCGAACGCCTCCGGCGAGTCCAGTCCGCCCGCGTCGTCGCCGTGGTAGGTCGAAGCGTAGGCGGGAATCCGCTCGCGGTATGTACCGAGCAGCTCGTGAATCGGTGCATCGTAGAGCTTGCCGGCGAGGTCCCAGAGGGCGATGTCGATGGGGCCGATGCCCATCCGATCGTACTTGCGGAGCGCGCGCTTCATCTCGCTCCAGTGTCGCTCCCGGTGGAGCGGATTCTTCCCGACGAGGTAGTCGGCGAACGTGTTTATCTGGGCCGCAGCAGGGGAGTTGCCGCCGACGTACTCGCCGGTGAGTCCATCGTTCGTGTGGATACGGAGTCCGAACAGCTTCCGTTCGGTGGTCGTGCCCGGATCGTACACGAGGTTGAACCCGTGTTCGTCCGTACCGACGTCCTCCAGTGGATAGCGAAACTCGGTGCTCTCGATTCGCGTGATTTCGAGTGACACGGCCGATGGATTGACGACGTGAGATAATAAAGATGGTCGGCTACGACCGTGACGCCAATCGTCACGAGTGGGATAGAATTAGATCTCGACGTGTGAGCCGTCTACAAACGGATGGAACACGACAACGGTTTTCCGCAGACTCATCAACTGCCGTGCGTTTTCGAGCGTGGGCGCCGGTCAGCTGGTATTTCGCATCAGTCTCCAGTCTCGTCCCAACGAACGATACAGCGTTTCCACGTTTACATTTGATATTCGACTAGTGAGGAAGGTCGACATCATAACGGCACCGGGTGTTGGCGCGGAGTGTCATCGTCCTGATTGGTACCTCGTTCGCCTAGAGCCCCCGTTCTAACGAGTCGCACTCATCACCAATAGGGAGACAGCGACCGTGAATCCTCACCGTGTACGACGCCACTTCGCGCCTCTTCGCCGTACGACGTCGACTGACTCCGGAATACCTCCTCCGCGGGACCGCTCCGTACACCACCGGCTCGGCGTCCCGAAACGCTTTGGCGACCCGTTTCGAACAGCACGAATCATGGGCGTGTTAGACGGTACCACAGCAATCGTGACTGGGGCGAGTGGGGGAATCGGTCGATGTATTTCCAGCGAGTTCGCCGCTGAGGGGGCGAATGTCACACTGGCGGCCCGGAGCGAGGGAATCTACGAGACGGCCGACCTGATAGACGACCCCGACCGGACGCTGGCAGTCGAAACAGACGTGACCGACGAGCAGGCCGTCGAGCGTGCCGTCGAACTGACAGTCGCGGAGTTCGACGGCCTCGACGTCGTAGTGAACAACGCCGGCATCGCCGGGCCAACGGCGCCGGTCGAGGAGGTCGACGTGGCGGAGTGGCACCGAACGATGGCCGTCAACGTCACCGGCACCTTCCTGCTGACGAAGCACGCCGTCCCACACCTTCGCGAGAGCGACCGGGGGAGCGTGATCAACCTCTCCTCGATCAGCGGCAAGCGGCCGCTCCGGAGTCGGACCCCATATGCGGCCTCGAAGATGGCGGTCATCGGCCTGACCCGAACGCTCGCCTTCGAACTCGGCGCCGACGACGTCACGGTCAACGCCATCTGTCCCGGGGCGACGAGGGGCCCACGAATCGACCGCGTCATCGAGGGGCAGGCCGAGCAGCTAGGCGTCTCTCAGGCGGAGGCTAGACGACAGGTGTTCACCGATGACGCTGCGCTGGGAACCCTCGTGGACCCGGAGGACGTCGCCGCGATGGCCGTCTACCTGGCGAGCGAGAGGGGACGCCACATTACGGCACAGGACATCAACGTCGACGGCGGGTCGGTTTGGTACTGAGGTCGGTCAAAACGTCGAAGGGAGGTGAGACGCCATCAAGCGAGAACCGACGCCAATCACGAGAACGTCAGGGCATGACTCCACCCAAACTGGTATCTATCGCATATATACTTTCTTTCTTATATGTCTAATTATTTTAATTTCTGGTGTTTTCGAACTGCCGTTCGAACGTGGACGAGGGAGAACGACGGGCAGCGGACGGAAACGATCCGAATCAGATGTGTGGGAAGGCGGTTCGCGTCGACGACGAGCGGTCCCGGCTGTACGCCGCGGCTGGGCCGACGTGAACCGCCTGCTCCCCGTCCGAATGGTACCGGTGAGAGGTAGGGCCGTCCGCCGCGGAACTCGTAGGAGAAGGTCCCGTCGACGCGCACCCTCACGGGTCGATCCCGCACGGTAGGGACGGTGGCGATGCGCCACCACGACCTCCGCGTCCGGGCGGATCGACATGAAAAGTAGACCAAAACCATATGACCAGTATAGAAATATTTTCCAGTATGAGACAACATTCATATGTATTCGGTCACGTGGAATCTTCTACGGTAGAAGGACGCGTCCGCGATGATCGGCCTGGGGGCAGAGCCGGTGGGATTGAAACCCCGACCACCCGAATCCCCGGCATGGTCAGACGGAGCATTCTCTTCTCGCCGGGCGACCGCCCGGAACTGATGCGCAAGGCGCCGGCCGCGGGCGCGGACACGATCGTCTTCGACCTCGAGGACGCGGTCGCACCTGCCCGGAAGGCGGAGGCGCGGGCGGCCGTCCGCGACGTGCTCGCCGAGGCCGAGTTCGACCCGGACGCCGAGGTGGGCGTCCGGGTTACGGGGACTGACACGTACCGCGACCTGGCGGTCCTCGCCGACGAGGGGCCGGGGAGGTTCGACGCCATGATGCTGCCGAAGGCGGAGTCGGCCGACGAGGTCGACCACCTCGCGAACCAGCTCCGCGAGCACGGCTCCCCCGTGCCGGTGCTCGCGCTCGTGGAGACCGCCCGGGGCGTGCTGAACGCCGCCGAGATCGCCGACGCCGACGCGACCGACGCCCTGCTGTTCGGCGCGGAGGACCTGTCGGCCGACATGGGCGCGACTCGAACGGCCGAGGGAACGGAGGTGCTGTACGCCCGCGAGAAGGTCGTCGTCGCGGCCGCGGCGGCCGGCGTCGACGCGATCGACACGGTGTTCACCGACTTCGGGGACACGGACGGGCTCCGCGACGAGACGGCGTTCGCGAGGGGACTTGGCTACGACGGGAAGATGGCGATCCACCCCGCACAGGTGCCGGTCATCAACGGCGCGTTCACGCCCGACTGCGACGACCTCGCGTGGGCCGAGGAGGTGCTGGCGGCCCGCGACGAGGCCGCCGCCGAGGACCGCGGTGTCTTCCAGGTCGACGGAGAGATGATCGACGCGCCGCTGATCGCGCAGGCAGAGCGGATCGTCGAGTACGCGCGGCTCGCGAGCGAGCGGGGCGATGACGAAAGCCGCGACGGGAACGAAAGCTGATCGGGTGCGGGCCGGTCAGGGCCAGAGGCCGCGGACGCTCTTCGCCTCGGCGATGCGCGAGAGGGCGACGATGTACGCGGCGTCGCGCCACGTGACGTCGCGCGCCTCGACCTCGGCGCGGACGTCGTTCCAAGCCGAGAGCATCTCGGATTCGAGCTCCTCGTTGACCTCCTCGAGCGACCAGGTCCGCCGGTTGATGTCCTGGAGCCACTCGAAGTAGGAGACGGTGACGCCGCCCGCGTTCGCGAGGATGTCCGGGATGACCTCGACGTCGCGCTCGTCGAGGATGGCGTCGGCCGCGAACGTCGTCGGGCCGTTCGCACCCTCGACGACGATATCAGCCCGCACGTCCGCCGCGTTCTCCGTGCTGATGACGTTCCCGACGGCCGCCGGGATGAGCACGTCCACGTCGAGTTCGAGGATGTCCGAGCCGTCCTCGAGCGTCTCGGGGGCGTCCTGCTTCGTGACGGCGTTGGGCTCCTCTGCGAACGAGGGGATGGCGTGGGTGTCGAGCCCCTCGGGGTCGTAGATCGCGCCGCCGGTGTCGGAGACGGCGACGACATCGGCGCCCCAGTCGTCGAGCAGGCGTGCGGCGTTGGCCCCGACCGAGCCGTACCCCTGCACGGCGACCGTGAGGCCGTCGAGTTCGAGGTCGTAGTAGTCGGCGGCCTCGCGGGTGATGATGGCGACGCTGCGGCCGGGCGCCTCCTGTCGGCCCTCGCTCCCGCCGACGACCGGCGGCTTGCCGGTGACGACGCCGGGGATGGTCTCGCCCTCCTGCATCGAGTAGGCGTCCATGAACCACGCCATCGTCTGCGAGTCGGTCCCCATGTCCGGCGCGGGGATGTCCTTCTTCGGACCGACGAACTTCCGCAGCTCCTCGGCGAACCGCCGCGTGAGCCGCTCCTTCTCCCCGTCGCTGAGCTGTTTGGGGTCGACGACCACGCCGCCCTTGCCGCCGCCGAACGGGAGGTCCATCACGGCGCACTTCCAGGTCATCCACATCGAGAGGCCGACGCACTCCTCCTCGCTCACATGGGGGTGATAGCGGAGTCCGCCCTTGTAGGGACCGCGAACGTCGTCGTGCTGGGCGCGGTACCCGGTGTACACCTTCACCGAGCCGTCGTCGCGTTTGAGCGGGACCGCGACCCGGTGGACCGTCGTCGGGTGCTTGAGCCGCTCGATGACGCCCGGGTCCACGTCGAGGTGCGCCGCCGCGTGTTCCAGCTGCCGGCGGGCGGTCTCGAGCGCGGACTCCGGTTCCTCGGGTTCGCTCTCGCTCGCCTTCGTCTCCGTCGTATCGGCGGTTCCGGTTGACATAGTGGTGGGTCTGAGCGCCGTGCGGGAACGGCGTTCCGTGCTCGACGTTCCGCCGTTGATGGATAAAATATTGATGATATCAACCTCACTTAGGTCATTAAACGCACTAATATTCCGTCGTTCGACGCCTGGCTCCGCCCCCGGAGGGAGAAATCGCAAGCGGCCGCGGCCGGCAGTAGTCGCAGTGGTCGACAAGCCTAACCCACAGAGGTCTGAATCCACGAGTATGCCCGGTGAAGCCAATCCGTTCGAGAGCCTGCAGGAGCAGGTCGGCGACGCGGCGGCGTATCTCGACGTCGGGGACGACGTAATCGAGCGACTCCAGCACCCCGAGCGGGTGCTCGAACTGAACCTGTCCGTGGAGTTGGACGACGGCACCGTCGGCCGCTTCGAGGCGTACCGCTCGGAGTTCAACGGCGACCGCGGCCCGTACAAGGGCGGCATCCGCTACCATCCCGGCGTCACCCGCGACGAGGTGAAGGCGCTCTCAGGGTGGATGGCGTACAAGTGCGCCGTCGTCGACGTCCCGTACGGCGGCGGGAAGGGCGGCATCGTCATCGACCCCGCCGAGTACTCCGAGGCCGAACTGGAACGCATCACGCGCTCGTTCGCGAAGGAGCTCCGCCCGTTCATCGGCGAGGACACGGACATCCCCGCGCCGGACGTGAACACCGGCCAGCAGGAGATGAACTGGATCAAGGACACCTACGAGACGCTGGAGAACACGACCGAGCCGGGCGTCGTCACGGGGAAGTCCCTCAACGCGGGCGGGAGTGAGGGGCGCGTCGAGGCGACGGGCCGCTCCACGATGCTCACCGCTCGCGAGGCGTTCGACTACATCGACGAGGACATCGATGGCGCCACCGTCGCCGTGCAGGGGTACGGGAACGCCGGCCACATCGCCGCGTACCTCCTCGAGGGGCTCGGCGCCGACGTGGTCGCCGTCTCCGACTCCTCCGGTGCCATCTACCGGGAGGCCGGCTTCCACACCCGTCGTGTGAAGGAGCACAAGAACGAGACGGGGTCGGTGACGGGGTACGAGAACGCCGAGCAGGAGTTCTCAAACGAGGAACTGCTCACGCTCGACGTCGACCTGCTCGTCCCCGCGGCGCTGGAGAACGCCATCGACGGCGACCTCGCCCACGACGTGAAGGCGGACGTCATCGTCGAGGCGGCGAACGGGCCGCTGACGCCCGAGGCGGACGAGGTACTCGCCGAGAAGGACGTGTACGTGCTTCCCGATATCCTCGCGAACGCGGGCGGCGTCACCGTCTCCTACTTCGAGTGGGTCCAGAACCGGCAGCGGTTCTACTGGACCGAGGAGAAGGTGAACGAGGAACTGGAGCGCCACATCGTCTCGGCGTTCGACGACCTCGTGGAGGAGTTCGAGGCGCACGACCTGCCGAACTTCCGGACCGCCGCGTACGTGGTGGCGATCCAGCGCGTTGCCGACGCGTACGCGAACAACGGGAACTGGCCCTAGGCGTCGTTCGCATCGAGTTGGGTCTCGATCCGGTCGAGGTCGGCTCTTCCTCGTTCGTCCGTGTTCGCGTTCCGTCGCTCCGTCCCGTTGCCTCGCCGAGCGACTGCACGGCCCGTCCATCCTCAGCGAACAACTATCCAGATCCGGGACCAACGTAGAAGGCATGACCGTCACCGTCGAATCGCTGTTCACCGCGCCCGAGGACTCCGCACCGATGCGAAGCCACGACCGGATCGAGTGCGTCGACGGCGGCATCGAGGGTGACCGCTACCTGCTCGGCACCGGCTACTACTCGCCGTTCGACGTGTGCGAGGTCACCTTCGTCTCGGCCGCGGCGATCGACGAGATCCGCGAGTCGTTCGACATCGACCTCGCCGACGGTCGGCACCGGCGGAACGTGGTCCTCCGCGGCGTCGGCACGGACGAACTCCACGACCTCCTCGGCGCGACGTTCCGCGTCGGCGGGGCGACGTTCCGCGGTACCCGGCCCCGGCCGCCGTGCGCCCACGTCGAGCAGGTCGCGGATGAGAAGGGCGTCGCCCGGGCGCTGAAGGAGCGACGTGGGGGCATCTGCGCTGACGTGGTCGAACCGGGAGGCGTCGGCGTAGGTGACGAACTCGAACTGCTGGAGGCGGATTCGCGAACAGTGGGGAAGCGTATCGCAGACCGGCTCCGCGGGGCCGTCGGCGAGTAGTCGGCCGGACAAATGATCCCGTTGGACCGACGCCTCGATCGGCGCTCACCCGGGGAAGATGCTGTCCGCGATGTACGCCGTCACGGTCCAGTTCGGGGCGTCCACGACCTCGCTCACCTTCAGGTCCATCGCGGCCGAACAGAGGAGGTACGCCTCGCCCCTCGTCAGGTCGCGGTGCTCGTGCAGGTGGCCGATCATGTGCCGGGTCGCCTTCTTCGTCGCCTCCATCAGGTTCGGGTCGATGCCGGTCGTCGCGTACATCGGCTCGTCGACGCCGGTCGGGGTGAACGGCCCTCGCGTTTGGAGCTGGGGCTGGTCGACGTCCATGTCCGTCCGGACGGAGAAACGAGCGGTGACGAACATCGGCGCCTCGACGCCCGTGACGCACACCTCGCCGTCGCCCTGCGCTGCGTGACAGTCGCCCGTCGAGAACAGCGCGCCCTCGACCTCCACGGGGAGGTAGACGGTCGTGCCGGCGGTCATGTGCTTCACGTCCATGTTCCCGCCGACGTCGCGGGGCGGGAGTGTGTCGTGCTCGCCGGACTCGCCCGGCGCGTTGCCGATGACGCCCGGGAACGGGTCAAGGGGCACCTCGATGCCGTTGACGAACTTTCCGATGTCGCCCTCCAGGTCCCAGATGTGGATGCCGGGTTCATCGAAGTCCTCGGGCAGGAGGCCGAGTTCCATCTCGCCGGGGAAGTAGACGTTGTACCCCCAGCCCTTGTGCTGGGGGTCGAGCAGTTCCACCTCCAACACGTCGCCCGGGTCCGCGTCCTCCACGTACACCGGCCCGGTGAGCGGGTGGACCGGGTCGAACGAGACGTCCGGCACGTCCGCGGCGGTCGTCTCCACGTCGATCTGTCGGTCGACGGCGTCGCGACACTCGAACCGAACCACGTCGCCCGACTCGACGGTGACGACGGGATCGAGCGAGTTGTCCCACGCGCTGTGGATGTTCCGATCCGCGTCGGAGATGCGGTAGTCGACCGCGTACTCGTCCGCTGTCGATGGCGATTGTCCCATGGTATCAATACTCATTCGATGAGTGATAGATCCGCCCGGCGGTCGGCGCGGGGTCAGCCGCCACGACAGGCGCTCGGACCGGTGTCGGATCAGTTCCTTCGGCGGGCCACGACCGCCAGCACGCCCGCGACGACGAGCAGGACGACGCCGAACCCGGTGGCGTACATGCCGTAGACGAACCCGGTGAACCCGGGGCCGAGGTCGTCGACGTGCCCGACGGTGTGGATGCTGTATAGCGTGCCGTCGACGCTGACGAGCGCGGGGAGGCGGTCGACGAACGCCGCGTCGGCACGGGGTCGGTAGCCCGAGTCGTCGGTGCCGTTGCCGACGATTCGGTCGACCGTCCGCCGCTCGGCGGTCGAGAGGTCGGCAGCGTCGACGGTGCGGCGCTCGGCGGTGACGTTCGCGACGCGGGCGTCGGTGACGTTCCGCGCGGTGACGACGCTCCCGTTCCCCCGGACGCTGAAGCGGGCGTAGGAGTCGCGCTCGCCGTACGTCTCGGTGAGGAACGTGTGGTTCCGAGCGATGGCACGGAGGTCCGCTCGCACCGCCGGGTCGTCGACGGTCGCGTTGCCCTCGCGGATGGCAGTCTGGAGGGTTCGCCGGGTCCGGTTCGGCGCGCGATACTCGCCGGCCGAGTAGGCTCCCGACACCTGGTGGAGCGAGAGCGTCGTCTCGAAGGCGTGGAACCGCAGGACCGCGTCGCGGCCGTCGGCCGTCGCGAGGTCGATCGATCGGGCGTCGTACACCTGCGAGGTCTTCGGCGGCGGCGCGACGGCGTGTCCGGCCGCGGAGAGGTAGAGCGGCGCCGGAACGAGCAGGAGGCCGACGACCCCCAGCACGAGCGCGACGCGACCGGGGCGCATATCGGGCGAACAGAGTCGAGGGGTAAGAGCTTTGTTGGTCGCGCGGTCGGGATGCGGGATACGGTGGAGAATTGGGAGTTAGGCGTCCTGATGCCCCGCGTGCGGGTGAAAAAGTATCCGCGAATCCGAGAGAGCTACCCCCCGTCGAATCGGCGGATCTTCGATTCGCGAGTCCGACTCCGCCTACGACTCGTCGAACAACGTCTCGCCGTCGACCATGTGCTCCTCAACGGTGTCAATGTCGAGCGTCAGTCCGAGCCCCGGCTCCTCGGGGATCTCGATGGAGCCGCCCTCGATGACAGTCTCCTCGACGAGGTCCGACCACCAGCCGAGTTCGTAGCTGTGGTACTCGACGGCCAGCGAGTTCGGGATGGCTGCGCCGACCTGCGCGGACGCCATCGTCGCGATCGGCGAGGAGACGTTGTGCATCGCGACGGGGACGTAGTACTGGTTCGCCACGTCGGCGATCTTCCGCGTCTCGCGCATCCCGCCGACTTTCGGGAGGTCGGGCGCGATGATGTCGACCGCCTGGTTCTCGATGAGTCGTCGCTCCTCGGTCACGCGGTAGCGGTTCTCCCCGACGGTGATCGGCGTCGTCGTGGACTTGGTGACCTCCTCCTGCACCTCGAGGTTCTCCGGCGGAACGGGGTCCTCCAGCCACCAGACGTCGTACTCCTCGATCTCGGCGGCGAGCCGCTGGGCCGAGTTGGCCGAGAAGGTCCAGTGGCAGTCGAACGCCACGTCCGCGCGGTCCTTCACGCGCTCGGTTACCTTCTCGACGATCTCCGCCTTGTGGCGGACCTCGCCCGGGCGGAGGTGGCGGTTGGCGCGGTCCTTCTCGTAGCCCGAGGGGACGTCGAGATCGAACTTGAGGGCGTCGTAGCCGAGTTCGTCGACGACGCGCTCGGCCTCGTCCGCACACGCCTCGGGGTCGGCCTCCTCCTCGGTGTGGCAGTCGCAGTACACGCGCATCTCGTCGCGGTACTTGCCGCCGAGGAGCTGGTAGGCCGGGATCTCGAGGATCTTCCCCGCGAGGTCGTGCAGGGCGATCTCGATGCCGGAGATCGCCGTGACGGTGACGCCCTCGATCGAGCCCTCGCCGGACATCTTCTGGATGAGGTGCTCGTAGAGACGGTCGATGTCGAGCGGGTTCTCGCCGACGACGAACGGCGTCATGCGCTCGATGAGTTCGGGGACGCCGGCGCCCCAGTACGCCTCGCCCGTGCCGACGATGCCCGCGTCGGTGTAGACGCGGACGAGCGTCCACGGGAAGTTCCCGTCCACCATCGTGCACTGCACGTCGGTAATCTCCACGTCGCGGCCGCCGCCACGTTTCGCTTCTACGCCCATCGTTTCCGCGGAGAGCTCCCGCATCGTGTACTCCGCGTTCGGGTCGTGAAGCGACTCGTAGTTCCTACCCATGGGTTGCAGTTTACTCGGCCGTAGGTAAATCCACGTCATTTAGGTGCACGTTGCAACGGTTGGGGAGGGAGACAATGTTCAGTCGGACGACCAGTTGGGTAATGAGTTGGTCCTCCTAGCTGGACGGATGGATGAATAATATCAACACTGGTACTCGTCTACACAGGCAGTCCGACCCAGTGCCGGTGCATGCCGGCTGTCGAACGTCACGCCATCTCTCAGTTTTCGCAATCTGTTGTAGCGTACCAGACAACGAACGCCCTCGATCATTCTCACAACCGAGAACGGGGGCGGTACCACTTTCAGTGCAACAGCTCTCGCTCACAGCGTGACGCTCGAACGGCAGGAGGAGTTGGCACTTTCCACGACGGACTTCATCGACGTGCTGCACGAGAACGTGCGGCGCATGGATCTCGTCTTGCTCTCTACAGTGCCAGTACTGCTCCTCCTCGTCCATGCGCTCCCGGAGCCGGTACGACGTGGGCTCGCATTCCGGTTCAGGGCGCCGACGCTGGTAACTGCCTACACCTCCCACTTCGTCCACCTCTCACTCGAGCACCTGTTGGTGAACCTCGTGGGGTACATCCTCCTTGCAGGGGTTTGCTACGTGCTTGCGGTTCTCGCTGACCGACGACAGCTGTTCGGCATGGCAATTACGACGTACCTCCTCGCGTTCCCGCTCGTCCTGTCCGCGCTGAACCTCGCAATCCCACGCGATGCGATCGGGTACGGATTCTCCGGCGTCAATATGGCACTGCTCGGGTTGCTCCCGCTACTACTTGCTGAATACACCGAGCAGAATCTCAACCCCGCTGTCGGCGTCCGCCACGCGCCGTCGTTATTCTTTTCCGGCCTCGTCCTCGTTTCGCTGGTCGCGCTCCCACTGACGCTACTGAGTGTGGGGCTCGCGATTGCGGCCGGGTTCGTCGTACTCTTGTACGCGAGTTCCCTCCGCACGTCGCACCGTGAGTCGCCGACCGCCGCCAGCGAATCGGTGCTAACCGGATCGTCCTCTGGCTGGGCAGACCAGTTCTTCATCGGGCTCATCGTGTTCCTCGGATACCTGTTCATCGGATTCCCACTCTCGGCGACCGTCGATGGGGCAGTTCTGAACACGTACGCCCACCTCCTCGGGTTCTGTCTCGCCTTCATCGTCCACTACCTGGTGTTGGAGCTCGGCCTGTTGGATGCCACCGAGACAGCTGACGTTCAGCGGTGACGGAACGGACACACCCGGGTCCTGCTGAGGGGAGCGTGTTTGAGGCGACGGCGATGACGATATTGGGAGCATGGTCTCCCAGCGTGGTCCCTAAGCGCGAACCAGAAAGCGGACTCGCTGTCATGGGAGGTGCGTTGCCGAGAGGAATAGTATGTTCGGAACGGGAACCGACAGTACTGCAGCCAGGGGAAACGCACCGCCCCTGGCGATCCGGTTACTTGAGGTCGTCCAGGCGGCCCGACCGGTAGAGCAGTGCAACTGCGCCCGCGAACACGAGGAGCACGAGTACGATGATGGCAGAGGACCCACCGCCGAGGAACGGAACGGGCGTCTCTGTCGCGGTCGCCGTGTCCGTCGGTGTGTCGGCGGCGGTCACTTCGACCGTGCCGGCTGCAGTGTCGCCGATCGTCACGTCGTAGCTACCAGCTTCGTCGAACGTGTGGGTGAAGCTGACTGGTTCGGACTCCCCCGCCGGGACTGTGACGTCCTGCTGGTCAACCGTTTCACCGTCAACCAGTAGTTCGGCCGTGTAGGTTCCCTCACTGCCGCCAGTGTTCTCGACAGTCGCGGTGACCTCAACCGAGTCACCCACTTCAACGCTGTCCGTATCGAGGGAGGCCTCGGATACCTCGAATGTAGCAGTCTGGGCATTCCGCGTGCTCACCGCAAACACGGAGAGCCCAGGTGAGTCGGCCTCGAATTGGTGGACGCCGTCGGCAGTACCGAGGTGGCGCGTCTCCAGTGCGGTCCACTCTCCATCGTGGTACCGGTACAGCATTATGTCCTCAGGCGTGACGCCACGGTCAGAGAGACGGTCTGCGTCGACCGTGAAGGAGAAGGTTACCCCACCGATGTCATCGTCGGGGACCTCGTGCGTGATATTGAAGTAGCCGAGATCGGCGTTCGGATTGACGGGCGGAGTGGCACCGCGGTCGCCGTTCACGCCTAGTTCTGCGTCAGTGTCCTTGGTGAAGCTCACGTCGAGATCAGTCAGCGTGGGATTCGCCGGGCCGGATCCCGACGTACCAGGGGACACGCGGATGGTCTTGTTCGCCGCGGCGTTCTGGATGACGAACGTCGTGCGGCCGTTTTCGGTTCGCTCCTCGATCGAGACCGGCGGTGAGCCCTGGCCGTTGTTCGACCGTCCACTGCGGCCGTCATTTCCGCCGCCACCGGCGTTGTTGACCGTGAGGTTGCCCGAGTTACTGCCGACGACGGAGCCGTCAGCGGTCGTCGCGATGTGGATCCAGTGGTAGCGACCGGCCGACCAGTTCTCCGCAGTACCCACATCGATTTTAGCGTTAGGCGTCGTCCGCTCGGCCGTCATGGAGGCGTCGAGCTGTACGGCGTCGTCAGTCACCGTGAGGTCACCTCGGTCAGCGAGGATCGCATTCGCAACTGAGGTCGTCGATACAGGTGGTGCCAGCTCCGAGTTCGATACGTCCCTGTTCAACACTGACGGGTCGTTGATCAGGTAGACATCGCCGTTGATCGACTTGATGTCGGTCGAGACGCTAACGTCCGCGTCAGCGGAGACGGTCTCGAAGGTGAACGTCGTACTGGTCTCCGTGAAGGTTTTCTCGTCGTACAGGACGATCGTGTGGTTGACCAGGCTGTCGTCGGCCGCGCCCGGCGTGTCAACGTCGAAGGTGACGTTGTTACCTCGCGTCACCGTATTAGGTGCATCAACATCGGAGGGATCCTCCTGGACCGTCACCGCGTCCATCCCGATGATGGTCACGTCCCCAGACCGAGAGAGCTCGCCGTCTTCGACGGAGAAGCCGGTGTCGTCCCCATCAGGTGTAGCAAGCAGGAGGACGTACTGGCCCGGTTCGTCGGGCGTGAAGGTGAAGGTGTCACCTTCGACATCAGCCCCGCCAAGTTCGAAGGTGTCAATGTCGATAGTTGTCTCATCGACCATCTCGAACGTGGCAGCATCGTTGTCCGTAGCGAGATCGATGAGTTCCCCCTGTGACCGTGGGAGTTCCTGATCGCCATCGATCCTGGCGGCGATCAGCTGGACTTCGCCGCCGTGGAAGTCATCGGGAATCGCGTCAGCACGCTTAGGGAGGAACGTCAGGTCGATCGCCGTCCCAGTATTGTACACGCTGAGAGTGGGTTTGTTCAATGACCGCTCGATTCCTTCTTCCTCGACGCGCACCTTTGCCTCAGCGTTCGGCGAGCTGTGTGCTGCGGCGTCGTCATCCGCTCGGAGAGGCAAGATTGCACGGTCCCAGATTGAGACCCCATCCCCAGCATCGACCAGCTCGTCGCCATCGAGCTCGATCCCGGGGAATTCGCCGGTCGTCTGGAGCGACGAGTTCGTCGGGCCTGCAGCGGGTTGGCCGGTCTCTGCGGGTGCCGCGAAGGCGATCGAACTGCCCACTGGTGACGCGAGCATCAGAAGGGCGAGGAACAGCCCGAGACCCTTGATTCGGAACGGACGCTGTTTAGTCATATGACACGTATTCGACCCTGGTATTATAATGGTTGGCTCTTCTCAATTTCAGGCTCGAAGTCAGTTAGTAAGTGATAATCATCGAATCAATAGTTAGCCGGTGATTGACGATTTTACGTGCGGTGAGTGATAGTTCTGTGCGGCGAGTCCTTGCCATCAGACATGGCTTGGTTCCCACGTTTCAAGCTATTCGGTCGACTTGAAGCGTCAAATTGAGATCAGAAACTACCAGCCACTCTGTGTTACACCGTTACCCAACTTATTATTATGCGGTGGAAATCAAGTAGTTTAGAGAGAATGACTGATGAGGAACACGACGTGCGGCTGAACGGATGATGATGACAGCTCGACGGGCTATGGTTGTTGTGCTGTGCGCCCTGCTGATCGTCTCTGGGACGGTACCGCTGATCGCATCGGGCGACAGCCAGTACGAGATCACGGTCGACACGGAGATCGATACACCGGAGCGGACAATCACCATCGAGGGCCAATCGTACACGGTGGCCTCAATGGGAAAGGCCCCGACCGAGGGGGAACTGACGTTCGACGTCGACACACCTGGTGTCGATCGGTATTCGGTCCACCTCTACAATAGCGATCGCCAAATCGTCGAGTCGACCCGTGAGACCGAGGATGGAACCGTGTCGTTCGACACGTCCGGGTACACGTCAGGGTCGTACGTCCTCGTGGTGAGCGTGAACGGCGTACAGCAGGTGATCCAACCGGTTGTGATCACCGACTACGAGATTGACGTCGACGCCCCAACTGACGTGACCGCCGGCTCGTCGTTCACGCTTGAGGCGATGCTGTCGGGCTCGTCGACGACACCCGAGCACGTAGCCGTCACGCTCTCGAACGGGACGTGGGATACGCAGTTCACGGCGTCCGAGGACGGTGGTGCCTACGTCGCGGACATCCCAGGGACGCTTGCAGCGGGGGAGTACTCGATGTACGTGACGACCCACAGCGACAACGAATTCAATGGTCAGAAGGAAGTGACAGGGCTGAGTTCAGTGTCGATCATCACGGTGAATGCGGACGAGTCGGACACGTCCTCTGGTGGTGGCGATGCCGGGAATGGAGCGGAGGAAACGCCGGATGAGACAGTGACGGATTCGGCAGCCACCAACGAGTCCCCGACCGTGACAACGACCACCTCGTCACCGGACACATCCGACGCGACGCCCGCCGAACCGACTGACAAGACGACGACGACGGAGCCGAACGCCATCCAGCCAGCTGACACCGAGACGACCACGACGGAGACGACAGCACCCGGATTCCCCATCCTTGGGTTTGCCCTCCTGGGACTCGCTGGAGCCTGGATGCAGCTCAGGGCGGGCAGACGGGAGTGACATCCTCCTCGCCGTAAACGGCGGGATTCTCTCCTCGAAGAAAGCTAGGTTCGCGCATCCGTTGCCCGCCCCGATTCGTGCCTCATCGGAGTGGGAATTCGACTAGGTTCTATACGCTCACAATCAATGGACTCACCCGGAATCACCGAGGGATCAGTCCTCGCAGGAAACAACCCGAGACGACAGAGTTGGTTAGCCAGCGCGTGAGTCAGTGTCCCAGAAGTAGCGGCAGATTCCGTCAGGACAGCCCCGCATGGATTCTCCCGACCTCGCAGTCTTTATCAATCCCCTGAGAGAACGGGTGGCAGTAGATGTCGTCTCGGAATGCGGACGTGGAGGCACGCAATGGCGAGCACGCCGACACGGTCGTCACCTGCGACTCGCTCGTCCGCGAGTACCGGCGCGGGTCGGGAGGCGCGCTGTTCGGGTCACGCGACCAGCCTGTCGTTCGAGCGCTTGACGGCGTCTCGATGTCGGTCTCGAGCGGCGAGATCGTGGGGATCCAGGGACCGAGTGGGAGCGGGAAGTCGACGCTGCTCCACCTGCTCGCTGCGCTCGACACGCCGACCGCCGGGTCGCTCACGGTCGCCGGACGGAACGTCACGCGCCTCTCGGAGCGGGAGCGGGCCCGTCTCCGACTCGATCATGTGGGGCTCGTGTTCCAGCGGTTCCACCTGCTGCCTGCGCTGTCGGCACGGGCGAACGTGGCGCTCCCGCTGATCGAACTCGGCATGCCGCGCCGCGAACGGCGCGAACGGGCGACCGAACTGCTCGAGGCGGTGGGGCTGTCCAGTCGAGCCACGCACCGACCCGGGCAATTGAGCGGGGGTGAACAGCAACGGGTCGCGATCGCTCGCGCGCTCTCGACCGAGCCCGACCTGCTCGTCGCCGACGAACCGACGGGGGAACTCGACTCTGAGACGGGCCGGCGCGTACTCGATCTGTTCGAGGAACTGAGCGATGAGCATGCCGTCGTGGTCGCCTCCCACGACGCGGCGACGATCGACGTCGCCGATCGGGTCGTGCGACTTCGCGATGGGCGCCGACAGCTGGCTGACGGATGAACGGGAAGCGAGCCATCTGGCTTCGACGTCGTGCCGGACACGTCTCGCTCGCGGTTCGGCGGATCATCGGGCGGTTCCGAATCGCACCACAACGTGTTCTCCTCACGGTGCTCGGCGTGGCGATTGCAGTCGGCCTGATGGTCACCGTGACCGGCGTCTCGTTGGGATTGGCGTCCCAGTCGGTCGTCCAAAGCGACGGTGTGGACTTCTGGATTGTCCCTGAGGAGAGCTCCGTGTCGTCGATCGCAATCTCGACCGACAGTCTCCAATTGGGCGACGTGCACGACGTGAGCGCACGCATCGAAGCGGATGACCGCGTACCGTATTCGACGCCAGTATTACTGGAGTTGCTGCCCGTTCGCGATGAGGTCACCGGCGACCGGAAGTACGTGCTGGCGGTGGGCATCATTGCGCCGGCTGATGGGCGACCGTTCAACGGAGTGTCGACAGTCGCACTCACGCCAGGTGACCCCCACTACGCGAACGGACAGTACGACGGTCCGTGGACCGGCCAGGTCGTCGCAAACGACGCGACGGCCCGCCTTGCCAACTTCTCAACCGGGAGCACGATGGCGGTCGACAGCAGGGAGACGAATCGGAGCTTCACGGTGGCGAACGTCTCCCAGGGCGGGTTCTCCAACGCTGCGGGAACCGTTCCGGTCGTCGTCGTCCACCTGAGCGAACTTCAGGAACTGACCGGCGAGACGGCAGGTGACCAAGCCGACCAGATCTTGGTCAGTACGACGGATCCGACTGTGGAATCGAGCCTCGAGGGGGTCTATCCACAGACGACAGTAGTCAAACGGGACGGGCTCTCCGCACAGGAGGTCTCCACGTCGAACCTCCCGCTCGCGGTCGCGCTGAGTGCCTTCGTATCTGCCGTCGTCGTCGGGGTGCTGTTCGTCACGACGCTGATGGGACTCGAAGTGAGCGCCGACCGGCGACAACTCGCAACGCTCGCAGCGATTGGGTATTCGAACCGTGCTCGCTCTACGCTCGTCGCCGTCGAGACAGTCGTGGTGGCAGCCATCGGCGGTGTTGTCGGGCTCGGCGTCGGCGTACTCGGGATCGTCGGCGCCAACCACCTCGGTACCGTGACGTTCGGTGTCGGGGCCGTTGCTATGCTCGACCCGCGCCTGACAGTGTACGCCTTGGTGGTCACCAGCGTCATCGGCGTCCTCGGTGCAGCATACCCCGTTCTGTTGAGCCGTCGCACCGATGCGCTCGAGGTGTTGTCACGGTGAGTCGGCTGTCGCGACTGGTCGGGCTCCTCGGCGTCGCGGTGCGCCAACTCCGCCACGAACGAACCCAGACACTCCTAGCCGTTCTTGGTGTCGCCCTGGCCGTGCTGGCAGCAGTCCTGCTGGCGAGCGTCGGCGTCGGCGTCCTCGAGACCGGCCAACAGCAGTTCGACCAGTCCAATCGCGACCTCTGGGTCACTGGCGGCCCACTAGAATTCCAGCCCGGGAGCGTCGGCGGCTTCAAGAACACATTGATTAACTCACATGAGGTCGCCACCGAAATCGAACAGCGAGAGGACGTCACCACCGCGGTTCCGATGGGGTTCCAGACAGTGTATGTCGGGACGAACACCTCCGAATTCGAGACGGTTATCGGCGCTGGCGCACCGGCTCGTGGTGCATCTGTCCGCATCACTGACGGGCGGCACGTCAGCGAGAAGGATATCCACTACGCCGACGGCACCTACACTGGCCCGATGACGTACGAGGCGGTCATCGACAAACGGGCTGCGGAGCTGCTGGACGTCTCGGTGAACGATACGATCTACGTAGGCGGCTCGATCGGGGCCGCACGGAGCCACGAGTTCACCGTTGTCGGGATCTCGCCGACGTACTCCCAGTTCGTCGGGGCGCCAACGGTCACCATCCACCTGAGCGAACTCCAGGAGATTACGGGGACCACGGTGAGTGACCGGGCAACGTTCATCTCGATTCAACTGGCCGACGGTGCGGATCCGGAGACCGTCGAAGCCGAACTGCAGGAGGAGTACCCACAGTATACGGTCCGGACGAACCACGAACAGCTTCGGGCGACCCTCGAGGAACAGGCCGTGGTCCTCGCGAGTGGGGCGAGCCTCGTAGTCATGGCCCTCGTCGCGGGCGTGCTCCTGCTCACGAACCTCCAACTCTCGTTCGTCTACCGCCACCGCAGGACGTTTGGCGCGTTGAAGGCGCTGGGCACGTCTCAATTCTCACTGATCGTGGTCGTGGGAACGCGTGCGTTGGTCATCGGGCTCCTGGGCGGCGCGCTTGGCATCGCGTTCTCCATCCCGGGAATCTGGGTACTGAACCGCGTCGCCGTGGCCGTCACGGGCTTCGACGGGGTGGTTTCGGTCGTGCCACGCGTCCTTCTCAGTGGGTTCGTGGTCTCCATCCTGGTGAGCACGATCGCGGGACTGGCAGCGAGCGCGTACTTGAGCCGCATGCGACCACTGGCAAACCTCGACTAACTGAGCCAGTGGACGACGATGTCGGGGAACGGTGTCCCGCAGCGCCTGCAGCCGTCATTCACGGATCGCACCATCAGAACACGAACGCCCGCTCCGACCACCGACCCGTCAGACCTTACGGTGTCTCTGTGAGGGCGCCAGCCCCGCTACTCGTCGGGCAGGGCACGGCTACAGGGGCCACAGCTGTCAGCCTGCCAGGCGACCGTCGTGATCATCTTGCCCTCCGCTCGGCAGCTCGGGCAGAACCGACGAGTCACGTCTGGAACCTCGTCGCCCATCCGACCCGTGCCATGGACCGGGGGAGAAGGAACTGCAGCTAGTACTGCTGGGCGACCGTGTCGCTTGTTGGAGACACATTAGTTCGAGATGCGAAATCGATCAGGGACTGATGCTGAATCCATACTACGAGGTCCGAGCCGCATGCGGTTGCGTCGAAGCCGCGGGAACCATCAAAGCATGGAGGCTTCCTCGATCAGGGACTGTGCCCGTCAGTTCGTCACCGAGTGTTTAGGCGACGCTCGATGACGTAGAGGGCGTACGGGGTCACCGCCATCATGACCAGCAGGAGGACGTACTCGATCCACAACTCGCCGAACATCGTCATGTCGATCGTGATCGTCTGAACGCCGCCGTTGGCGACGATTGCCCCGAGTATGCCCGCGAACACGACGCCGAGTGCGCACATCTCGAAGACGATCACGAACGCCGTGAGTTCGCGGAGGCTCATCTCCCACCCAACCGGGACAGCGGGGGCGTCATCAGGGACGTGTTGTTGGTCCGCGATATTCGTTATTCTGAACGTACATGAGTCGAGAGTCTCGTTAACGGAGATCCGAGATGAACGGAGTCAACCCAGTGAGGAGTCGAAGTGCGAACAACACCCGGGATACTGAGCATCAGTACTCGCTGGTTCAGTGCGGAGGCTGGTGAGGCCGATTTGAACGCACTTGGATGAACCCCCTGTAAGCGAAACTCCAATCACGTTCTCCGACAAGCGATCGAAGCTCTCGACGTGGTTCACACTCTCCGATTGAACACGTGGGCACAGCACGGAGGAACGGGCCAGAGAGACACCAATCGCCGAGCGCAGATATTGTTTCAGCTAACCAAAATCCTTAACTATATGTCATCTCATGCCTGGCTTGACATATGACGTCTGTACGTACAACGGTCATCCGCCTTGCACTCCATCTGCCCTCCCTCGCATACCCCAATAGGGACCGACGTGATATCGAACACCGGAGTGGACATGGTCGGATTCGTGTGGATTCGGGACACGGAATCGGCACCGAGGGAGACAGTTCTCGCGACCGATTGGATCGAGACTCAGCTGTCACACCATCTCTGTGGTGGGGTGGTGAAAGCGAGGGATCCTCGGGCAGTGGTGGACAGCTTGCTCGAGCGGCACACGCAGCACCCGCCGTATGACCGGAACCACCGACGCGATTCGTGTCCTCCACGTCGACGATGCATCCGACGTTGCGGACCTAACGGCGACGGCCCTCGAACGGGAGGACGACCGGATCGAGGTCATCACCGCACTCGACGCTGAGAGCGCGCTCGAGACGCTTGCCAGTCGTGCGATCGATTGTATCGTCTCCGACTACGAGATGCCCGGTCAGGATGGGATCGCCTTTCTCAACGTCGTCCGTGAACGCGATGGCGACATTCCGTTCATTCTCTTTACCGGAAAAGGCAGCGAGGTGATCGCCAGCGACGCCATCGCAGCGGGAGTTACCGACTACCTCCAGAAGCGAGGTGGGATGGACCAGTACACGCTGTTAGCAAACCGGATCCAAAACGCTGTCGAGAGCGCGCGCCATCGACGGACGAACGGGGAACACGAGCGTCGACTGGAGATGCTCATCCACGTCCTCCCTGGGATCGTGTATCGCTGTCGTACGCAATCACCCTGGCAGATGGAGAACGTCGCAGGCGACTGTGAAACCCTCACCGGCTATGCAGCAGCTGCGTTGGAGACCGATACAGTGGGGTGGGAGACGGACATCGTCCATCCGGACGATCGGGAGGCGGCCGTCCAGGACATCGAGGACGCCCTCGAGGCGGGGAGGCAGTTCGACGTCACCTACCGTATCTTGATGATGGACGGGGACACGAAGTGGGTGCGAGAGCGGGGAGGGAGGGACTGTACAGGAAGGATCCCCGGAGAGCGGTTGGAGGGGTTCATTACAGACATCACCGAGCAGAAGAAGCGCGAACGCGCACTCCGGGAGACTCAAGATCGGTTCGATCTCGTGATGCAGAGCGCGGAGCTTGGCGTTTGGGACTGGATGGTCCAGACGGACGAGATTACGATTAACGAGCAGTGGGCAACGATGCTCGGCTACTCGCTCGAGGAACTCGAGCCGACGTTGAGCACGTGGGAGAGCCGGGTCCACCCTGATGACCTGCCCCGGGTTTGGGAAACGCTGAACGAGCACCTCGCGGGGGAGACGGACTACTACGAGAGCGACCAACGGATGTTGACGAAGTCCGGCGACTGGAAGTGGATTCGGGATATCGGGACGGTCGTCGAACGGGGCGACGACGGCACGCCGATTCGTGCCACCGGCATCCACCTGGATATCTCGGAGCGCCGACGGCACGAGGAGGCGCTCCGGGAGCTCCATAGCATCGCAACCGATCGAACACGCTATGACACAGAAACGGCGATCTGCGAGCGGACGATCGAGGCCGCAGAAACCATCCTGGAGTTCGATCTCTGCGTGATCAACCTGGAGGAGGATGGCATGTTGCCGATCACAGCGCTCTCGAAGGGCGTCCCCCCCGATGGCGCGACGACGATGGCCGTCGATGAGGGCATCGTCGGCAAGACGTACCGGAGTGATGAGTCATTCCTGTTCGATGACGTGCAGACAGTCGAGAGGGCGAACCCCCAGGGCCCGTATCGGGGGGCGATCAGCGTCCCGATCGGCGACTACGGCGTCTTCCAGGTCGTCAGCGAGGAGGTCGGTCACTTCGACGAGGACGATCGCGAGCTCGCCGAACTGCTCGTCGAACATACGGTGCAGGCGTTCGACCGACTGACTGCCGAAGCCGAACTCAAACAGCAGAACGAACAGCTGAACGAATTCGCGAGCGTCGTCTCGCACGATCTCCGCAACCCGCTGAACGTCGCCCAGGGCAGGCTCGAACTGGCAGCGGAGGAGTGTGACAGCGACCAGCTGCCACACATCGACCGCGCGCTCGACCGGATGGCGACGTTGATCGACGACGTCCTCACACTCGCCCGCGAGGGCGTCGCCGTCACCGACCTCGTGACGGTCGAACTCGCTGCAACCCTCGATAAAAGCTGGCAGTACGTCGAGACGGGTGACGCCACACTCGTGATGGAGATGACGCACGCCATCCAGGCCGACGAGGGGAGACTGCAGCAGCTGTTCGAAAACCTCATTCGGAACGCCATCGACCATGGCGGTCCGGACGTCACCATCACTGCAGGCGATTTGGACACCGGCTTCTACGTCGAAGACGACGGTCCAGGCATCCCACCAAACCAGCGTGAGGCGGTGTTCGAGGCCGGCTACTCGACGAGCACCAACGGGACCGGGTTCGGGCTTCGAATCGTGAAACAGATCGTCGACGCACACGGATGGGCGATCGAGGCGACCGATGGTCAGGAGGGTGGTGCTCGGTTCGAGATCACGGCCGTAGAGATCGTCGACTAACAACCCGTCCGTGTACCGCTTCACTTTCACGCCGCTCTACTGAGTTTTATGTGGGCTCGAGATGACGAGCCTGCTGGAACCCGTTTACGGCGCTCAGCCGCCTGTTCCGCGTTCCCAGCAAGAACCATGTCATTCCCAAATCGACTGCGTGGCGACTACGCATACGGTGCTGGTAATCTCCCTACCCAACTCGCCTTCATCGGATACCGTGAGGGGAAGGAGATAGACATGGGGGTCGATAGCTCGGAGTGCTCGCAGGACGTTCGCTCTCAATACCGCGCCCAATCATGAATCAATTAGTCAAACGAGTACTCGGCCAGGCCGGTGATCCGGACACGGTCTGTGAGTGTCGACACTGCGGAACTACCGTGGCGTGTCAGCGGACGAGATGTCCGGCGTGCGACCGAGGAGAGATTATTCGATTCGAGCTCTAACCGTCGACCCACTCAGTTTCCCACGTCCCTCGAGCGTCGAGTTCACGCTGGCCTTGCTGTGTGAGCATGGCTGAGGTGGGTCAAACGGCTCGACAAGGCCCATGTCCCTTAACGTCTCCGCTGGTTGTATAAGGGGTGCCATGGTGGGTTTAGTTCACATTTGTGCCTCATGTCGTCACTGATGTTGAGATGACGGATCCTACAAGGCACTGTGGCGCGGTCGCGTCCTAAAACCGATTTGTGGTATGTTCGGGTCCCGGTAAGAAGAAATCGTAATTGCACTGACGGCGCGCACCAATACTTCGGATCCATCATCATTTTAGTGGGCTAGTTCGTGGGTTTCGGGAAATGAGACTCACGTCCCCGACGGATTTCGAAATCCTAGAGGCACTCGCGGACGGGAACCGGAATAACGCCGCGAACCTCTCGTACGAGCTCGACAAAAACCGGTCGTACATCAACACGCGGTTCCCGGTTCTGGCAGAGTACGACCTGGTCGAACGGGTCGGCCCGGCGCCGAACAGCGGCCTTTACGAGATCACCGACCGGGGATGTGCGGCCGTTGCCCTGCGAGAACAGTACGACGACGGGAACTTCGACGTTCTCATCGACGACTACCTCGATGGGGTACGCGACGGCTGAATCCGGGAACGGAATCGATTGCTCGGAGTCACACTGCTAGGTGATTTCATTCGGACCCTGTTCTCTCGCATCCCTCTCCCCGTTCCAAGCGAATGGGCGTGCCCCTGACCAGCCACCCCTCTGCCAGCGTTCGCGGGGAGCCGAATGAACGTCGCCGAACGTCTAGTCAACAGGCTAATTGTTTTTCGCATATGCTTTCGTTCATGGGAACGATTCGGATTCCTCCACTCGACCGGACCGATATTTCGCGTGCGGAAATCGATCACCTCTATGAGCCCGACCTTCGGACTCACCTGTTTTTTCGAGGGACTGGGGATACCTCGTATGAGTGTGGTCGCTGTCATGAGACCATCATCAAGAACGTTGAGCGGGGCGAACCGACAGGAATGGGGTTTGTGTGCCCGGGCTGCCATGCAGAACTGTACATCACCGACACGCTGTCCACTATCGAAGAGTAGCGCACTCTGAACTCATGCTTCGGAGCGCTTAGTTGGAGTAACGTTCGTCCATACCAGAGAAGGCTCGAAGGACAGTGAATCCGTCGCGTTGCGAGGTCACCTGTGAGTAACGATTGAGCAGAGATGACCCCATAGAACCGCCTTCAGTCGTACTTCTTCTGGATCGTCGTGATGGTCACCGCGTATCTCGTGCCACACGCCTCGCAGATCGTGTTCGTGCTGATTTCGATATCTCCACCCCGCGTAAAATCAGCGATCGATTCACCACACCCGCACTCGAATTGATAGTCCATCGATGTCCCCGATGGGTTAGTACGTAAACACGTTTCATATCACTTTTGGTGGCGGTTACTATTTATGTAGTATCCATTCGCTACTCAGTTCACCAGCGCAGGGACGCGGCGTCGAGGGGATACGTCGGCGCGTGCTCGTACTGCTTGAGTCTACCACACGCCGCTACTCAATGTCCCCCTCGTTCCTATGAGAAGCCGTAATCGCCGGTGATACGTCCCAACACGCCGTCATTCGATACAGAGACTATTCAGGTTGGCAGGGCGTGTTTGCTTTCCATGACGGGTGCTCGGTTCGGTGGGGCTATCGAGAAGACGAGACGGAATGCCGCGGCCGGCTGGCTGGTTGTCGTGCTGCTCGCCGGACTGGCGAGTTGGCTGGGCGTCGCTGGTTCGTACCGCTGGCTTTCCCTCACAGGAATGGCGATTGTGCTAATCGTCCTTCCCGCAGCGGTGCTACGGGATCCGTCTGCGATGCCGCCATGGGAACTGCTGCTGGTGGTGGCGATCCCGGTCGTCGACGCGGCGATCCTCGATGAGACCGCGCTCTCGCCGATCGCGGTGTATCTTGCCGTCGCGGCGGTCGCACTGATCGTCGCCGTTGACGTGCATACCTTCACGCCAGTGCGGATGAACCGCCCGTTCGCAGTCGCACTCGTCATCATCGCGACGCTGGCGATCGGCGCGACCTGGAACGTCGCCCAGTGGATCGCCGACATAGCGCTCGGAACGTCCTATCTCGTGGGCGGTCGAACCCAGGATGCCGCCAATCATGCGATGATGATCGACTTCCTGTTTGCGACAATCGCCGGATCGGTAGCTGGCGTGGTCTTCACTGGCTATCTCCGATATCGGTCGTTTGACTCGACCGCGAATACTGCGGCCCCCCGTGAAGCGCCTGCTGTGGAGCCGGACCCAACACCATCGCTCATTCGCGATCGCTTCGCCATCTCCGAGAAACGCATCCGGCGACTCTCGTGGCCGATGCAGATCGTCCTCGGCGGGCTCCTCGTCTACGGGCTCGTCGTCCGCGACGTCCCAACAATCACGAACGCGGGTATCGCCCTGACGGTCACCTTCCTCCCCGCGTTCCTCGAGCGGAACTACCGGCTTCCCATCGAACCGGAGCTCGTCATCTGGCTGACCGCGGCGGCGTTCCTCCATACGCTCGGGTCCGCCGGGCTATACGACTCCATCGGCCAGTGGGATAGCTTGACTCACGCGATGTCGGCGTCGCTGGTCGCGGCCACGGGGTACACGATCGTGCGTGCGATCGACCTCCACGCCGATTCGGTTTACCTCCCCGCGAAGACGATGTTCGCGTTCATCCTGCTGTTCGTGCTGGCAGTCGGCGTCGTCTGGGAGCTCGTCGAGTTCGCTATCGACCTTGCCGCCCTCCGGTTCGGCTTCGAAGCCGTGCTCGCCCAGCACGGCGTGAATGACACGGTCGGCGACCTCCTGTACAATCTCGCTGGCGCGATCGTCGCCGCGACTCTGGGGGCGACCTACCTAACGAACGTCTCCCACCAGCTCGTCGGTCGGTTCAGTGAGTGAGATAGATGACTCGGTGAAGCCGGAAGGCGATCTCCGAGCATGGGAACGGCAAAACACAGCAGAGATGATGCTGAGAATTCGGTCGGGTTTTCGAACCAAGCAACGTGGTTGGGTTCTATCTCAAAATGGAGGAATATTTCCCCTACGCTTATTCACGGGTACTGGGAATCTCTACGAGATGGAGAGCGAGTCACCTCAGCCTCGTACCGATGGGACCGCAGTGAGCACCAAAGTCATCGAAAGGGTCGCAGCGCTGGAAGGGGTTGACCCGACTGACCTTCCCGTTCTCGTCGACGCCATTGACACTGATGCACTGGATTCCATCTTTGCTCCGTTACGTGGAGGACAGTCTACCGAGCGTGGTCGAATCAAGTTCACGTACTGCGGGTACGAGATCGTCGTTCACGGCGACGAGGCGGTCGACGTTGTGAGCGAAGTGGCGTCCCAGGAAGCGGGCGAATGCGGCACAGCGTCATCCTCATCACCGTAGCGGGCAGTATCGGTTGACACCTGTATCGCCGACGGCCGTGCGCAGGCTGAGGGCTGGAGTTTGAGAACCCGTTCTTACTGAGCGTGACGTTACGGATCGGTGTAGGGGACAAACTCCGTGTTCCCGCATTCACACGTACCGTTCGTTCCCATCGGGCGGAGTTGATTCTCCGTGGTCTGCTGCACCGTGTACACGTTCCGGCATTCCGTGCACATGCCGAACCCTTCCGGGTCGCCACCAGACGTTGGCTCGTCCTCACCCATTTTCCTCCGCTGTACGCCAGCGCCGCTATATAGCCGTTTCGCGAGTATACACGTGACTACCGGAACCGGTGTGGTAGCGAAAACTCGGGGAGCCCGTGGACACGACCACTCAGTACCGGTGAGGGCTGCGCGAGCTTATGGCGTCGGAATCACGTCGAGTGGTTCAACCGTGAGGTATTCGTTGCGTTCAATGGTGACTCGGGAGTTGCTGTAGTCGAATGACACTGTTCCCGAGCGACGAGTTGGCCCCTCGTCCTTGGGCGCGAAGATCTCGTTCAGCGCATCGGGGTTGACAGCTTCGGTCAGCTGTGGGAGCGCCTCCGGCGCACACTCTTCGGCCGCACTCACCGCCGAAACGACTGCAACGTCCACCGGCTCGTCAGGGCCAATTTGATATCTCATAGTGACTTGCTAGCACCCACCACATAATAAATCCCCAGTTTTACTCATGGAATTATGTCCCGTGATGCGTTGCCGCACATTCCGTTGGGTGAGCGTGAACGAGACAGCCGAAGAAGAACCGTCCGTTCGCAGACGCTACTGAACTATTCGATACAGTACGCTGCGAGAATTGCGGAGTACTGCAACAGCGTTCGATAGGGACGATATCGGGCGTAGAAAACCAGCAGATTAGCTATTTAATTGCGCCCGTCCGGCAAGGGTTCGAATATCGCGCGTACAGTCAGTACTGGCGCTACATTCTGGCTCGTTGGACGTCGCCCCCAAAAAACTATCCAGCGGAGGTCCGGCGGCGCCTCGTTGTCCACAGGGGCGAAACGCAAGCTTGGAAATCCACTTTCGCAGGTACAGGTACGGCTTGCCGCCGTGCAAACTAGCACCAGGTGGCGGCCTGTTCGTCTCAATATGCCCACCGACTCGACCGTACGTCTAGCGGCGCTGGTCCGCAGGTACTACGACTGCATTGATGCTGCCGACTACAACGGCGTCTTCGAACTATTCGATGAGGAGATAACGTATCACCGGCCTGGCCAGCCACCCATCGAGGGGATCGAGGCTCTCCAAACCTTCTATCTCGAAGAACGCCCACTGGAACTAGGCGAACACACCATCGAGTCACTCGTCGTCGACAATGACACCGTCGCCGTTCACGGCCGCTACGCCGGCGAGCAGGGCGGCGATACCGTCGACTTTGGGTGGGCTGACTTCCACACGTTTGACGACGACGTCATCGTCGAGCGTCATACCTACACTGACCGCGATACGATCTGACAGGGGATACTGGCGTCTCCGCTTGAGAAGTTGGGAGGTCATGGACAGTGATTCAGATCAAGTTCCGTGAAATCGATAGCCGCGATGCTGTCGCCAACAACCCATGGAGAACTGCCACCGATCGTTCGTTCACCGCTCACATGCACTGCCAGCGATGACTCGTCATAGTGATGGAACGCCGTCGAGAGCGCGTTCTGAAACACCTGCATGAGGTAATCCGCACTCCACGTATCGTGGATAACACTTCGGACTCCAAAGCAACGACACCCAAAAATCGCGAGGCGGTGGCGCAGTTAACAGTCGTCGTCCGAGGACGTCGTCTCGCTGTCACCGCTCTCGGCGCTACTGTCTGGCGTCGACGTGGCCGTGTCAGTACTGTCGCTCTCGCCGTCATCTGCGGTCGGCGTCGAGGATTCCTCTGTGGCTGTCTGCTCCGCAGTCGCGGTCGGTTCCTCGGTCGAAGTCGGTTCCTCTGCAGTCGACGTGGGTTCCTCAGTCGACGTTTCTTCCTCGGTTGCCGTCGACTCCTCGTCAGTCGCAGTCGAGTCCTCAGTGTCGTCCCCGCCGGAGTCGCCGGTGCTAGACGAAGTCTCAGTCGAGGTCGAGGTTGAAACGGGCTGGTCGTTGGTGGTACAGACGTCGTTGCCGTCGGGGTCGAGCAGCGCGACCACGTCGTTCCCATCATCGTTGAGCACGCCGCCGTCGTAGTCGAACGTCACATCGGCATCGTCGACGGGTTTGTACCCGGAGGCGACTTTGAGCTCTCCACCCGCCTCGATCGTCGTATCTTTGGGGAGCGCTCGTCGCTGATTTGTGCCATCGTTGCCGTACTCGAACGCCACTTCGTAGCCGGAAACGTCGACCTCACTGTCGCCCGTGTTCCTGAAGACGACGTACTCCGCCTCGACGGCGACCTCCGCGCACTCGATGGACTTGTTGCTCTGGCCGAGGACCGTCGTTGCGCTTGCACCGACTGCGAGTGTGGTAGCGATACCTTTGAGAAACGTGCGTTTGGTGTGCGGCTTCGGCACGGAACAAAATATCCGGTCAAACGTCCATAAGTCTATTTTCAGCGAGTTACATAGATTATCAGCAATCCACACTGAAACCCTCAATATTAACAATTTGTTTGTCTCGAACCCTTGGTAGTCCCTTTGGCCAGGTCCCATCTCTGGGACAGATTCCGTCGCTGCCAGCGAACACCCAGTAGATTAATATCGATCGTGCTGACGTGTCAGCAATGTTTGGTACGAGCGGCATCCGCGGGCGATTCGGCGAGGCGGTCACGACCGAGCTCGCGCTCTCCATCGGCCACGCGCTTGGTGCCTGTGGCTACGAGACGATCGCCCTCGGTCGCGACGGTCGCGACACAGGGCAATTGTTGGCCGATGCGCTTGCGAGTGGCGCTCGTGAAGCCGGGATCGATGTGATTCGGCTTGGCCAGGTTGCGACGCCAACGCTTGCACGGAGCGTAGGGTGGCACGATGCCGACGCAGGCGTGATCGTCACTGCGTCGCACAATCCACCAGCGGACAACGGCTTCAAATTCTGGACGCCAAGCGGCCAGGCGTTCGACGAGGGACAGCGCCAGCTACTCGAAGACGCGATTCGCGATGCGGCTGGATTGCCCGTTGCGTGGGATGAACTGGGTGACGCGGTGTGCATCGATGAGGCAGCCGACAGGCATCGTGACGTGCTGGTGGATGGTGGCGAGTCGCTCGCGGGGCTCAGCGTGGTCGTCGACGTAGGGAATGGCATGGGTGGGACGACAGTGGAGGTTCTCCGGTCGCTCGGGGCAGACGTGCAGACGCTTAATGCCGATGTAGACGGCGGGTTCCCGGCCCGGCCGAGCGAACCGACCGCGACGACCTGTACGACGTTGTGTTCGGTCGTCGCGGCGACGGATGCAGACATGGGGATCGCCCACGATGGCGATGCCGACCGGATGATGGCGGTCGACGAGACGGGGAGGTTCTTGGGTGGTGACGAGTTGCTGGCGCTCTTCGGGAGTGCGATGGTCGGCGAGGGCGATCGGGTGGCGGTGCCGGTGAATACGAGTTTGCTTGTCGCGGATGCCGTGGCGGAGCGGGGTGGCGAGATCGTCCGGACACGTGTCGGTGATGTCTACGTTGCGGAGGCGGCACGTGCAGACGACGTCGTGTTCGGCGGGGAGCCAAGCGGGGCATGGATTTGGCCCGGGGAGACCCTGTGTCCGGATGGGCCGCTTGCTGCACGTCGGCTCGCGGAGCTTGTAGTCGAGTCTGGGCCGCTCTCGGAGTTGGTGACTGCATACGATTCGTATCCGATTCAGCGTGCAGTGGTTGAGACGGACGCGAAAAAGCGCGTGATGGATGCTGTCGAGGGGACGGTGCAGTCGAGCTACGAGGAGGTGACGACGCTCGACGGCGTGCGTGTTGCGCATTCTGATGGCTGGTTCCTGATCCGAGCGAGTGGGACCGAGCCGTTGGTTCGCGTGACCGCCGAGGCGCGATCCGCGGGTCGTGCGGCGGAGTTGTTGGGGAACGCGCGGGAGCTTGTCGCCGATGCGATGGACGGCGTCTGAGGCCGCGGGTGTGTACTAGTTGGGTCACTCAGGGGTGGCACAACAGTATTGTATACCGACCCGTATACAGACTCGTATGAGTAAAAGCATTCGAGTCACGGACGATACCCATGAAGCGCTTGCCGCACTCAAAGGTGAGGACGAGACATTCGATGAGTTACTCTCTCGACTGGTCCGTGAACGGCGTGAGACTGTACGGAAGGGAGCAGGGCTCTGGAAAGGAACTGATGCCGCAGAGAAGGCACAGAAGGCACGGGAGGAGATGAAGCAGGACGTCGGTACCCGATGACGCTGTATGACAGCAGCGTCCTCATCGACTATCTCGACGGGAATGAGAATGTCGTGACCTACGTCGAGTCGCACCTCGATGAACGCCCTGTCGCCCCGCCGCTTGTGTTGTTCGAGGTCTATCAGGGAGAGGTGTACAAATCGGGCCCGGCGGACTTCGACGCCGTCGACGACGCCTTACGGTGGCTGTCGGTCGTTGATGGGACTGATGGCGTTGCGCGCGCTGCCGGCGAGCTCCAGGCACACCTCCAACAAGACGGCGATCCGCTCACAGCTCGGGACGCGTTCATCGCTGGGGCCGCGATGGAACTCGGCGAACGGCTCGCCGTCACGGACGCCGATTTTGACGTTCCAGGGCTCACTGATGTCCTGGATGTTGATGTGCTGTAATTCCGTCACAAACACTGCGAGTACGTCCCCTGCCAGCGCAACTGCAAGTACACACACCGGCCAAACACGGCGGATGGAGTGGGGGGGCGGATTGTCGGTGGACTACTCCTCGTCGTCCGCGGAGTCGTCGGCCGGGGAGCCGTACGTTCCCATCGGGTCGTCGAGGTCGATGCTGATGAGGTCCGCGTCCTCGTCCCACTCCGGCGCGTACTGAGTCGTGACGTCCGGGATGAGGTCGTACTCCCGGAGGAACGCCTTGGGAGCGATCGTCCCGCCGGAGTCGGTCTTGCTCACGGTGTAGGCGGCCTCGTCAGCGTCCGTGTCCGCGACCGGTTCGATCCCGACACGGTTGGTGTCCTCGTCGAAGTACATGACCGCCCCATCCATCCCGTCGAAGTACTCCTCGGTCACTGGTTGGTTCGCCCCGATGCTGCCCGACTTTCGGATGGAGATCATCGGGTCGGTGCCGGCCCTGCGCCCACGGCCGCGCCCTGAGTCGTCGAATTTTTCGAATCCCATTGTGAACTCGTATTCTTCGTATTCACTTTTAACTATTGGCTACGTTAGCATTCTCTGTCAACGGTTAACCGTATATTACTCTGAATTTCCATGCCGAAATCATACGCGTCTCTCTGAATGAAGATATGACCCGATTATGGGTGTATGTTATAGTTCGACAGTTGTGAAGTCATTTTGTTTCTATCGCAAGGAGGTCACGAGGCTGGTTGGGACAGTACTATGGCACGCCAGCGGTTGCACAGTCAACGACGATGTACGGTGGCCCCAAAAGCCAGCAGCAGACATATCGCAGTGCGATCGAGCATGCGTCCTGCAGGCCCCAATTGGGAACATCCCCTGTCGGGAATGGTAGAAGCAATTAACGACAGCTTCTGTTCCGGACCATGGCTTCGAATATTTGCATTCCCTCACACATTTCTCACTCAGTTTACAGCGGGTTTATAGGTCAGATTGGAATAGGAGTACTCTGGAGGCATATGTTCGACCTTACCGGGTTCCAGCGCGATCTGTTGGCCGTGAGTGCGGGCCTTGAGGAGCCCCACGGATTGGCCATCAAGGATGAGCTCGATCAGTACTACGAGAAAGAGATCCATCACGGTCGGCTGTATCCCAATCTCGACACGCTCGTCGACAAGGCCCTCATCGAGAAAGGGGAACGTGATCGCCGGACGAACGTTTACACCGTGACCAAGCGCGGTCGACGTGAACTCGCGGATCGGCGGGATTGGGAGGCCCAGTATCTCGACAGCATTCTGTAAACTACCCTACTCGATGCCGCTAACGCGGCTCGCTCCGCTGAGGGTGGAGCTTACCGCCTATAGCAAGCTAACTCACCGTCGACTATTGGGCTGCGATCAGGGCCCTCGCTCGTCCCCGGGAGCGACGAGGTCGTCGTCGCGTCATTAGCTCACCTGACGACGCTGTCGGGCTGCCATCCCAGCCACGCCAGCGGTTCCCGTCTTCGAGGGACTATCAGTACACAAACCGCAAACATTCGCAGGGAACGGTTGTGTATTCTCACCCTGTTCGCCACATATCCGTTGACGTGTCTTTACCATCGCTCCCCCGCATCCTAGACAGTCATGGCCCACGATTCTCCACCGGATAACATCGCGACTGACACGACCGTCAGCGCTGAATCCACCCCCGAGCCCCTCAACCACGAGCACTTCTTCCGGAGTATACTCAAAACCGCACAGCTCGATACGCTCATCCTTGACTCCGACGAGACGGTTGTCTTTGCCAGCGAGACGATGAGCGATGTTCTGGGGTATCCACCCGACGAACTCGTGGGGAGATCGGTCGAGGACTTCGTCATCGAATGGGACGTATCGACGCTCCGCTCCGCCGCCGAGGGAACCGACCGACTGGATGTACTGACACGACATGCCGCTGGTGGCGCGGTTCGCGTCCGTGCCGATCTGCGAGAATTCCAGGTCGGCGGTCACCAGCTGTATGCGGTGTTCGTTCGCGACTCCATCGATTCCGAGACGTACGAGCAGACGATCGACCGCTATGAGGCGATCACTGGGATGACGGGGTATGGCGTCTATCAGTTGGATCGTGACGGCTACTTTCGGATGGTCAACGAGCCGATCATCGAGGCGCTTGGGTACTCGCGTGAGGACCTACTGGGCGAGCACGCGTCGATAGTCGTCGACACGGCTGATATCCCCGACTTTTTGACCGCCATCAAGACCCTGCTCGACGGCGACGACCAGATCGCGACCGTCGAGTTCGACGCACACACTGCCGCCGATGGGACGATCCCCTGCGAAGCGCGGCTTACCCTCCTCCGCTCGGATGGATCGATCCAGGGGACGGTCGGCATCGTTCGTGATATTTCAGATCGGAAGGAACGCGCCGAGGAACTCCGGCAGGAGCGGGGGTTGATCGAGCACGTCCTCGACACGAGCCCCGTGGGCATCGGGGTAATCACGCCCGACGGCGACATCGCCCGGGTGAACGATCGGGCCGAGCAGGTGCTCGGGCTGACCATGGAGGAGCTCTCGAGCCAGACCTTCGACGCGTCCCAGCGAAAACTCTACAACTCGGAGGGGAATCAAGTATCGCCTGCGGACTTGCTGAGCCAAGTGTTCGACGACTGCGAGCAGGTCATCGACACCGAATTCACCCTCGAACGACCGGACGGCGATCACGTCTGGGCCTCCATCAGCATCGCGCCGATGACGGATGCCGCCGGCGACGTCGAGAAGGCAGCCATCATCGCCACCGATATCACCGATCGGAAGGAGCGCGAGGAGGCACTCCGCCAGGAGCGCGACGTCATCGAGCACATCCTCGAGACCAGTCCGGTCGGCGTTGGCGTAATCACGCCCGACGGGAACATCTCCCGCGTCAATGACCAAGCCGAGGAGCTACTGGGGCTGACGATCGAAGAGATCACGAACCAGACGCTCGACGTTTCTCAGCGCCGGTTTTACGGCGCCAGCGGACAGCAGGTGCAGCCCGAAGACCTGCTGAGTCGGGTGTTCGAGGATCGCGAGCGCGTGCTAAACTCCGAGTTCCGGCTGGAGCGTCCCGACGGCAAGCGCGTCTGGACCGCCCTCAGTATCGCCCCCATCGAGAACCCGGACGGCGACGTCGAGAAAGCGGTCGTCATCGCGACGGATATCTCCGACCGCAAGGAACGCGAAAAGCGGTTGCGCGAGAGCGAGGGCCGGCTCCGCCAGATCGCCGAAAACATCAACAGCGCCATCTGGATGGCCGACGCGAACCTGAGCGAAGTCCTGTACATCAACCCCGCCTATGAGGACATCACCGGCCGTTCACGGGACTCCGTGTACGACAACCTGATACATCACCTCGATGCTGTCCATCCACAGGATCAGCGTCGCGTCGAAACGGCGATGAAGGAGGTGACGGAGACGTCGCGCAACGCCGTCACCGCAATCAGGTTTCAGGAGAAGTACCGTGTTGTCCAGCCTGATGGATCCATCCGGTGGGTTAACGGCTTCGCGTTCCCGCTGCAGAACGAGGACGGCGAGGTGTACCGGTTCGTCGGCGTCATCGACGACATCACCGAAGTGAAAGAACAGCAGCTCGAACTCGGCCACCAGCGTGACGAGCTCGAGACACTCAATCAGATCAATACCGTCATCCGCCGGGTCAACCAGGGGCTGGTCCAGGCGGCCACTCGAGCGGAGATCGAGAGCCAGGTCTGTGAAACGCTCGCTGCTGCAAAACTGTATCATGCCGCGTGGATCGGCGAAGTCGATACTGGTCTCCGTGACGTCACGCCAACGACCGGCGACGGACTCAGCACCGATTCGTTCGGACGAGCGTTCGATATCGACACAGTTGACGCGATTTCGATGGCAGTCGAGTCGGGTGACATCCAACTCATCCGTGACGTCAGCAGACTCCCGTCTGGACTGCCCGGGCCTGAATCCAGTGACGACGGAGCGTTCGGGCGGGGGCAGCCGTCGGCTGCGGTGATCCCGCTCATCTACAAGGAGACGGTCTACGACGTGCTCGTCGCGTACTCGTCACGCGCGAACGCGTTCAGCGTCCGGGAGCAGGCCGTGCTGTTCGAACTCGGCAAGACGATCGGGCTCGCAATCAACGCCGTCGAACGGAAGGAAGCGTTGGTCGCCGATACGGTCGTGGAGCTCGAATTCGGGTTCCACGATCCGACCGTGTTCTTCGTGACCGCATCAGCCGAACTCGACGCAGAGTTCGAGCTCGAAGGGATCACCTCGCAATCCGATGGCACGTATCTCCAGTATTTCACAGTCCCCGAGATCGCGCCTGAGCGTGTGCTGGACCTCGCCAGCGACGATCCCGGCATCGAGCACGCACGCGTCGTCAGTGTGCACGACGACGACGAGCAGGAGGGCGGCGCACTCTTCGAGTTCATCGTCGATGGCCCATCACTGGCAACCGCCCTGGCCGAGTACGGCGGCACGATCCAGACTGCCAGGTTCACCGAAGGACGGGGAACGATCGTCGCAGCGTTCCCCCAGACGGCCGACGTCAGAACCGTCGTTGAGGCCGTCCAGTCGACGTTTGCGCAAACAGAACTCGTCAGCAAACAGACGCACGAGCGGACAATCCACGCGAACCGCGAGTTCCGGACGTCGCTCGAAGAGATGCTGACGACTCGCCAGCGGACGATCCTCGAGACCGCGTTCTACGCAGGATACTTCGAGTGGCCGCGGGACAGTTCCGGCGAAGAGGTCGCCGACTCGCTCGATGTCGCACCGGCGACGTTCCACCAACACGCCCGTGGGGGGATGCAGAAACTCGTGAAAGCGTTCATCGACGACGCGCTGGCCGCCTAACGCGCCACCGCCTGCTGCCGGTCGACTGCCGAGTGGACGACGCTGGGACGTACCGCTCGCCACAGGGCACCCGAACGGTTCGGGCTGTGGGGGAGCGACGAGGTAACGTAATTAGGCTGGCCGCTCCGGCATTCGTCGTCGGGATGTAGTGGATGACGGGAGGCCTAACTATGGTAGGCGCCGGGGCCAGTCCACCGACTGCGCCCGCCGCCGGCTTGGCGCGGTCCCAACGAAGCAATCGTCCCCACGTCCCCCATTCTCCTGCCGGGTCACACTGCGCCATCCACGCCGGCCGTCCCGTCGGGTGCGGTCGGGAGGTTTGGTTTCAAAGCCGACGTGGCGAGGACGCGAGTTGTAGTCGACCCAATCTCTGTAGGTCATCGGTCGTCGCGTCACGGCGACTCGCCAGCGAACGAGATGCCCACACGTGATCACCGAAACGCATCAGAATTCAGTACGGTTCGGCCACCCCGGTTCACCAGCCACGTCCATTGATTGCCTGACGAAATTTGTTGGTACATCAGCGAAGTGGGAGTATTGCGTTCTTTAGGACTCGTGACTTTGCCGCTCGCGTTCGTACCCGAGAGAGGATGAGAGACAACCGCCACCCGAGCGAGAAATGCAGTGTATCCACAGTCACGAGCGTGGACGATCGGGGAAGGGAGTGGCCGCACCTCCACACCAACCAGGGGTCGCTCATTGCAGACGGCGGGAAGTCGGTATCCGACCGTCCGTTAGAGGGACTGGTCCGGGAGTACGACCGGTACATCTTGTACCATCTGCTGGAGCATGAATCGACCGAGTTCGACGAGCTCGTTGACGTAATTGCGGCCATCGAGACGGGCGACACAGCGGCGGGATCCCCCGATGCTGTCCGCACGAGGATCGCGGTGGAGCTGTATCATGTGCGGCTCCCAAAATTGGATGACCTCGGCCTCATCGAGTACGACCACGACAGTGGAATCATCCGCTATGGAAATCCCCCACCGTACGTCGAGAAGGTCCTCCACCTCACCCAAGATTTTGACGATGCCTAATCGCTCGTAGCAGGGCGTCCTCGCTCGCTCAGTCTCACGGCGACACCGCACCGTCTGAAGGCCGACCGACATCCGAATAGCGGGGTGGGAGCCCGGAGACGTACCAGCATGTCATGACGGCAGCGGCACGTCCGGACGGATGACTGTGACGTGAGGAGCACTAACGCAGGTGTGTCGGATTTCGAAGTCGGTCACTTCCTCATTCCACATTTCGAGGACTCGGGGACTCACGAGCGAAGGGTGCGGAGAAAACTTCACTATGGATGAACATGTTAACCTGTTCAAATGAATGAACTCCCTCCTGCCGACTGGCTCGCATGTCCCAACTGTGGCGCTGCCGACGTTGCGATCAGTCAATTGCTCCCGCAGCCGACCGCCGAGGTCCGGCTGTTCTTCCGATGCGGGACGTGTGGCGCCAGGAGTGGTCGGGTGCGGGTGATGCAGGGTGACACGAGCAGCTGACGTGACTGTCGCCACGTCGATGAGCTCGGTTTCTTACTGGCAGTCAGTTTGGAAGTGTAGAATGGTTCACCGGAGCGCTCGTTCCCGTTCGCCAGGGCGAGACGACACTCCGGGCCGGACGACGGCGATTCGCTGGAAGACGCCAGTCAGTGCCCGGTTTCGGTGCGGACATGGTGGACACCCGCTCGAGAAACCGCCCCGCATCCCAGTTGTCAAGCCCATCGGAACCGGCGCTTGTCCCTGGTATGTAGCCTGTACTGAAGTACTCCCATCACTACATATTCTCGTGCATGACGAGCCCCGAGCCCCGCAGACGGCAGGTGCTGCAAACGCTTGGCGCAACCAGCGTCGCGACGGCACTTGCCGGCTGTGTGGGGCTGTTCGGGGACAGTGACCGGTCCTCGGCTCCGGAAGAGCCACACTCCTCCCCGTCGAATCAGACGCCGACGGAGACGCCAATGCTACCCACCGACCAACCGCCGTACGCCGACCAGTTCGACACGGTCGTCGATCTGGCTGCAGCGGGGGCCGAGACGTCAGGGGAGACGTCGGTCGTCAGCCTTCTGGAGGAGACGATGGCCGACGACACACTCGTGTATCTCCCTGCCGGCCGGTATCAGCTGGACGCGAGAGTCCAGTGTCTGGAATTCGAAAACCTCGGGATCGTCGGCCCTGAGGCCGTCATCGTGCCTGCGGCCGGGTTCAGTGACTACTTCTTCGATCTCGGCCGACCCGACCGAGCCTCGGGTCTGCTGGTCGAGGGGCTCACGTTCGACTTCCGGGCACCACAGACGGGATCGCGTCCACTGAACGCGCTGGTTGCGGACGACCTGCTCGTTCGCGATCTCGACGTGGTCGGGGCACAGGACGCGGGCGGGGAAGGGCTTCGCGTCGACGTAACGCACCCGGAGGGAACTGGCGTCGTCGACCGGCTGCGGCTCCCGGACGGGGCCACTGTCCCGGGAGTCACCGGCTGTTTCGTCGGCAGTACGCACCGGGGGAACATTCGGTTTCAGGACTGCCGGATCGAGGGCTACCACGATAACGGCCTGTACGCTGATCCCGACCACGGATCCGTCGAGGTCATCGGCGGCTACTACGCGAACTCGAACATCTCGAACGTCCGTGTCGGCGCCGACAGCGTCGTCCGCAACGTCCACGTCCGGTGTGACAGTGCCCCCGCCTCGTACACCAACATGCGCGGGATTCGGCTCACGCACGGGCAAGACGTGCTCGTCGACAACTGTACCGTCGAGATGGAGCAGGTCACCGGAAGCGATGGGGGAATCGCCCTCGGCAAATCGCTTGCGTCGGCGACCGTTCGGAACACCGAGATCAGGATCGATGCGGACGGCATCAACGCAATCAAGGTCAAACACGCCGTCGATCCCGTTCGCGCAGACCGAGCGATCAGTTTCGAGGACGTCACGATCACGGGGACGGCGGCGGACGACGCGGCCATTGAAATCAACGAACGGACGGCCTGTACGGTCGACGGGTGTACGATCGAGCAGGACGGGGCAAACCGGGACGGGCTTCGATTTGAACACGGGGCTGAGGCAGTCATCCGTAACACACGTGTTGACGTGACCGGTCGCCCGCTCGTGTCCGTCGATGATTCGGTGGTCAACGTCCTGGGGTCGCACCCGCCTTCGATGAACACGGATCCGGAGGAGGGATAACCCAGTCAGTGCTCGCCACCGACCGGCCGTACTGGTATTGGGATGGACACTCGAGACCCAATCGACGGCTCCGTCACTCGTTCTGTGCGCGCTTGACTGTCCACATGACTGCTGCAAGTGAGCCTGTGAGGAGGGCTGGCCAACGGTCGCTGCTGAGGTACAGCCCTGGAGACGGGATGTGGTAGGTCGAGAGCGGCCAGAGCAGGGGGTAAGAGGAGCCCGTAACGTTCAGGAGCATCGCATCGAGGGCGTGGTGGGAGAAAGCGCCGAGGAGCAGGAGCGCGAGGACCTGGCGTCGGTGGTGCGGGGCGACAAGGAGTGCACCAACCGATGCGGCGAGGAGCGACCCGAACGGAGTGTGGATGGCGAACCAGGAAAAGGGGAGGCCGATGGCCTGTTCGACGACCATCGACGGGACGAGGAGCTCGATCTTGGTGAGGTCCGGGAGGAGTGTGCCGAGCATGGCGACCGTCACGTATGGTGGAGTGATGCGGTCGTCACGGAGCGAGAGCAGCGTCGCGAGGCAGTAGCCGACGAGGACGTGGGTGAGAATATCCGGCATTTATCGCTCCCCATCCATGGCTGTCGACTCCGTCCAGGGGACGAGAGCGTAGTGGTCGAGATCGGGACGCCAGTGCCGGAGCAGTCTCGCGAGCACGAGAAGGCCGCCGAGGAACGAGACGACGTACATGTAGGTGAGTTCCCATGGTTCGCGGACGACGGTTCGCTCGGCCTGGACTTCATTCGTCGCGGTGAGCGTTCCAAATACGATGAGTTGGTCGCCTTCGGCGACAGTCACGTGGTCGCTGGTGGTGACCGTGAATCTCGCGCGCTCGACCCCGGAGTCTGCGGTAATGACGAGCGGGTCGGTCGCAACGACGGTCCCGCTGAGCGACACCCGTTCGCCGACGTACTCGTCGGGGTAGGAGACGACTTCGTCGGTCCCCGGGTAGGCGTTCTGTGCCGGGTTGGGGTCGACAGTTCCGAACGCGACGAACGACACGCCGACGGCGAGGAGGAGGGCGATGATGAGTGTGTAGCGGGGCCATCCGGCGAGGTCGGCAAACGACTGCACGGCTGGTTGCGAGCGCGCCTTGCAGGTAATCCCGTCGCATCTGGTGGGATGGCGCTCGGTGGTCGTAGATTCGGGGCGAGGGCAGAATCCGCGTACGCGGGTTGGTGCTCGGTTCAGGCACCGACGTGGGATGCGGGCGTCGGTCGCTTCCTGAATCTCGATACAGCAAAATAAGACAATTATAATCATGCTTCAGCAACTGCTAAGGCCTGAGACTCCGTTTCTGTGTCCTATGGTCGATGAACGACTGGAATCAAGTCAGGCTCCCCACGCTGTTGGACGGTGTCTCGCGTGTGGACGGATCTACCCAGTTCGATGGACACGGGACGACCAGTTGCAACCGATGGGGACAGCTGGCTCATGCCGATGTGGAAATCCCGAATTCGAACTCCATCCAAGCACGTAGGGCACTGACGAAAGACGGGGCCACACGCCGGAACATGGAACCGCCCGACCAAATCCTGCTGGTTGCTGTCGCTACTCGGGACGGGATCAGGCTCCTCCCCGTCGGTGGAGAACGTGCTCGCGGGTTCACCAAGGCAGGCTCCCGATGGGTGGAGTCGGATGGAAGGCGGTGCCCCGCAAGCAGCGGAGCGGGGCACCCCTACAAGTTGACAAGGAACACGCCACCACGGACTATCTGGCGGCTCCCGACCTCGGGTTGCGACGGTCGCGATATAGGCTTTCTGTCCCGCTGTCGGCCCCCTTCATCAGCTCCCGGTGAGCGGAGGTAGGTACGTCGTGGTGGATTGCTCCTGACTTCCGACCGACGCGCTGGATGACCGACAGCGAGTTCGTTGACGGAAGTCGACCCCACCGGGGGTGGCGCTCGACGAGGTGTATCGGTGACGGAGGAGCGGTGATAATATCGGAGACAGGACTGACAATTTTGCCGATCGACAGGGAGGCGTTCACCGCGGCCAGCGACGAGGAACTGGCCGAGGAGACGAACGCTGAGACGGTCGTTCGGTTCCGCGCCGAGAATACTGACACGGCGATCACGCCCTCCACGATCGCGGCGGGGATAGCCGTACAGATGCGCTTGATGAGCACGGTTCTCCAGAGGCTCAGAGTACGGAATCCCGTCCAGCATCAGGGCGACTATTGGGCACTTTGTGCCGAGAAAACTGTTCGAGAGCCGTTTCGTTCCAGCGAACGCTGGAGGACCTGGATGAGCAGTGTGGAGCCGAAGACCTGGAGGGGTGGCCATGATGATGTCTTGCGGGCGTCAGACAAACGTGCGCTGCATTTCACTTGGAACTGGCTGACACGACCGGCATGCGCTCCTGATGAAGCTGGGGTAACGGGAGTGACCAATAGAGACACAATTTGCTTGATGGCGCCGATTTGCTTCTGACGTTTCCTCAAACAACCGGGTTTCGAATTTGATAATTTGGACACTGGGTTTATTTCCTACTTCCCAGTTCATTAACTCAGACTCAACGCCTCGCAGGGGAGATCCCCAAGCACGAGGCTCCGGGTCGAAGGAATACACAAATGGAATTCAAAAACTTACTCGCAGACGAACGTGCGGTCAGCCCCGTGATCGGGGTCATCCTCATGGTTGCAATTACAGTGATCCTCGCGGCCGTCATCGGGACGTTCGTGCTGGGTCTCGGGAACAACCTGCAGGAGACCTCGCCGAACGCGAACTTCCAGTTCGATTACGAAGAACGTACTGATGGCAATGGATACAACGTCACCGCGACCCACCACGGTGGGGTGACGATCAACGGTGATAACGCTAACAGCCTTACGCTGAATGCCTCTGAGATGCATGACGGTGCTACCCCAAATGGAATAGCGTTCACAGACTTCGACAATGGTGTGAGCTCTGGTGATTCGGAGACCTTACACGAAGTAGCATCTGGTTCTGACGTTCGCGTGATTTGGACGTCGACGAACGGTGGCAACTCCCAGACGCTCGCTGAAGGCCAGGTTCCCTAATCCACGATGAATTTCCAAGACCTCTACACTGACGATCGGGCTGTGAGCCCCGTCATCGGGGTCATCCTCATGGTTGCAATTACTGTGATCCTCGCGGCCGTCATTGGAACGTTCGTGCTGGGTCTCGGAAACAACCTGCAGCAGACCTCACCGAATGCGAACTTCGACTTCGATTACTCGTCGGCCGGGAACAGCCAGTACAACGTGGAAGCGATCCACGAAGGAGGGGCGACCCTGAACGAGGATAACACGGGAACGCTGAACCTCACAGACGCAAATGGGAACAGCGACTCGTTCGATCTTCCTGTGAGCTCCGGTGACTCGGCGCTCCTTGACGGAAACGATGGTCGTGATGGTCCGGTTGCTGCTGGTACCGAGGTCCGCGTCATCTGGACGTCGCCGGACGGTGGTACCTCACAGGCCCTCGCAGAAGGCAAGACCCCGAACTAATCGGTTCGACTTTCTAACAACGTTTTTCTGGCATCAACCGGGAACAGCGAAGCTATACTGGAACGAGGTAGCCAGAGTGACTCTCTCAGCCATCCAACAAGCGTTCGTAAATACCTATAGCCCGCCCAATGCCGCGAACCCGGTGGACGTCGTAGAGGACTTCGAACGGGCTCGTGCGTATGCGGTGCGCCATCCGGACCACGGCCGAAATCGGGCTGGTGCCAATCTCAACATGGATCCCGGGCGAATCCGCGGATGGATTAACGAGACGTCGAAACCTGATCTCGTCCGCGGTCTTGAGTACGCGCGTGAGCGTTCGTGGCTCAATATCCACCGAGGGGGCCAAGAGCAATCTGCGCTTGCAGTGCTTGTCGCGGGCCTATACGCATGTGGGGGCATTGCCGTGAATTGGGTTCCCGCATGGACACCGGAGACTGACCGAGCGCACGAACTCATCACCGATGCGCTGGATGAGTTGGCAGGTGGCTACACGTCACGGCACGAAGATAGTGAGAAGCCAACGGAGTTCCTCCCCGAAGACAGTCCTAGCGTCTTCGGTCGGGTACTTGTCGCGTATGGCGCCCCTCAGGGAGACAAGAACGCGGAGTCCGTCACCGGTCTTCCGGAGTGGTTGCTCGACGCGCCGATCACGACTCGCCTCCCGGCAGTCGAGTTGTTCATCCTCGAGCGGGGGATCTACTACGACTCGAAGGATACGATCACCCTCCAGTGCCGGAATCGACGTCCCGCCTATCGTGCAGACCTGGCCGCGCTCATCCGATCGGTCACTGATGGCTCCGTCGAAGCAAAGGCCAATGTGGTGATCTCAGCGAAAGCAGCCCGGGAACTTGGATTTGGGAGAGGAGACGCGCTTCGGACGTAATTTCTCATTCGCCATTCGTCGTCGAGGATGAGGACCGCCGATTGGGCATTGCTTGCTGGGGGGCCTTCCAGGAAAACTGCTACTCTGGCGAAGACATCTAGAACAGGGTCTACCGGTGCGATGGTTACCTCCAGATGTTGTTCGGCTAATGGGTCCAGCTACAGAGGGTGCCGAGGAATGAGGAAGAAATGATTGCGTCCCCCTCAGAGTACACCGAACCGGGACCGGACGTGTGGGGGTACCCCAGGAGGACCGTTTTCGTTATATAAGATACATTTGAGTTGCAGTCGCGGGCCGATCGACTGTCGCGCCTGCAGGTGTTGGCCTCTTTCCCCATCCTGGGCCGGCACCCTTGCGGTCGAATTGTACCCCAGACCGAGGCGAGATGTGTGGGGGGTGGACTGTGGGTTGATTGCCCTGTTCGTCTACCCGCCAGGTTTCGGGGTACTCTCCATGATGTGCGGCGTCCAGCTGTTCTGCAGGCGCAGTGAACCGCTCAGGCTTGCGATGATGGGGTGGTGTGGACTTGACCCTCGTGATGACCCGGTGTGCACGACTCTGAGGGTGGCGTCAGACACTCCGGAAAAGTGGTGTGTTCCCAAATCGGTGATCGTCTCCCAAAGTAGTCTTGAGCTAGTTTCACGCTGAGATACAGGATACAAACCAAAACCACCTCCGCTATCGTCACCCTCCCCCCAAACCAGAATGACATCACCGAGTGACCACCAACGTGGCTGCCGAGGATCTGTGAGACCACTTCTCGGATAAACCACTTAACCACAACTAAGGCGAGACCAGTCCGATCAGGCGGGGGCAACAGAATCTCAAAAAGTAGATATACCCGCTCCAGTTCGTCACCGTATGAGTACAGTGTTCGTAGCACAGGGGTGGTGAACATTCCGACGTCCGTAGACGACGCGGCTAACCCTACTCGGTGTGCGTACACACATCAGTTCGATGGGTCACAGGTACGCGACTCGATCGACTGGCAGTGTCCGCATGAAGCGACTGAGTCAGACACAGTGTGCATCTTTCACCAGCCCGTCGACGAGAAAGATGACGAACGGGTCGTCGAGGCGTTCATCGGGGCAATCACGGATCCAGGCACCGGCCTCTCCCCGGACGAGCGGCTCCAGTTCATCGGGGCGAACTTTGAGTCACTCACCGTCCCAATGTTCACGGAACTTGCGGTGACTGGGCTGAAGAACCCTGATCGGGGTGCAAACCGAATCGACCTCCGAGACGCAACCGTTGCAGGTGACCTGAGTTTCCGTGAGAGCACGCTCAGACACGGCTGTACCCTCGCCGGTGCAGAAATTGCGGGGAATCTCAACCTCGTAGGCGCGACGATAGAGGGGGATGTGGAGCTACTTGATGTCGACTGTGGCGGCGAGTGGTCGTTCGGCGGGCTCTCGACGAACTCGATTCTCGGAGTCGGTTCGGAGGTTGGTGGTTCAGTGACGATCAGCGGTGCCGAACTCACGGGAAATTTTCTCCTGCATGACTGCCGTGTGGCACTCAGCGAGACGGCGTCCGGTGGCCTGAACGTCAGTACGTGTCGCATTGCGGAGCGTGCCAAACTCGCCGAGACGGAGATCGAGGGGGATTGTTCATTCGCCGACGCGGAGCTTGCTCACGAACTCAACCTCGTGGGGGGGAAGATCACCGGCAGCCTCTCGCTTGCTGATGCGCGAATCGATGCGGGACTCTCGCTGACTGGTGGCGAACTCAGCGAGGACCTCCGCGCGAACGGCCTCGCCGTCGATGACATGCTCCTTCTTGGGGACTACCGATTGGGGGACCGAGTTCGGTTTTCGGGGGCGAGAATCGAGACCGTGTACGCTGATCCGACATTGCTTCATCCGGCGATTTCGGTCGTCGAGTTCACGAACAGTGAGATTGGCCAATTCACCCTTTCGGGCGTGGATACCCCTGACCTCGTCTACGATTTCAGTGAGGCACACATCTCCGGGATCGAGATTGACTGTGTCACGCCGGCGTCACCGTTACGCCACTTTCGGTTCCTGAAGACGGAATTCAGCGCGTACGACTTTGAATCATTGAAGCCTGCCCTCGTGGCAGAAGGGTGGGACCTACTCGCGTATGCCGACGACCAGGCAGCCTCATTCATTCAGCAGGGTCCCTACCTCGCTGCCACGCAGAGGGCCGGCGCAATGGTGGCTGCACTCTCGATTCACCCGCCGACCGCGGCTGCCATCGCGACGGACGAGGGTTGCCCCGACTCGTTCACCGAGCTGGCTCACACCATTGCTACGAACGCGTTCGAGGCGGACGTGGCCGCCCTAGTGTGCGATCCCGACCGGGATGCCATGGCGGCCCTGCTCGGAACCAGCGATGTGTCGCTCGACCGCGAGCAGACCATGGCGGTGTCCACCGTCTCGTCGCTCGCTGGGTATGACGATCGTCCCGAGTTCGTCTCCGCCACCACAATCCGTGACGAACTCGTCGCAGTGGCGGCTGCCGTGGCCGAGGGAGAGGACGTTCGCGACGCCGAGCGCGATCTTGTCGCCGAGATCATCGCCACGCTCGACTCCGACGTCGACCTGGAGGCGATCGACAGAGAGGCAACCTACCGGAAGGCGAAAATCGCGGCCGAGAACGAAGGCGCCCAGGAGGTCGCTTCGAAGTTCTTCCAGCGGGAACTCCGCGAGCGACGGGCACGCCACAAGGAGCGCCAGCAGAACGCACCGACCCTCCGCGACTGGGTCACCAGCACCACCGCCTGGGGATCGAACTGGCTCCTCGATGTGACGACTGGCTACGGTGAACGCCCCGGCCGCGTCATTGCTCTGGCCGTCTTCATCGTTACGCTCTTTACTGGCCTCTATGCGCTGTTACTGCCTACCGATCCACCGTACGGATCTCCGCTTGGTTATGCAGTGTTGAGCCTCGAGTCGTTCATCACACTCGTCCTCGGCAGCACTGAGACGATTGACGAACCACTGATTCGGTTCATCGCTGAAGTTGAGGGCTTCCTCGGGGCGTTCTCGGTGGCGCTGTTCGTATTCACGCTGACCCGGTCGATCCACCGGTGACGCACACCGGTGGGGGTCGACTATCAATGGGGGCCACTGCTACTGGTCGTGCCGCCGTCTTCCATCTGGAGTCACTCCCCAATCGGGGACCGAGGAACGTCGGGGAGCCCGACAGGTCGGCCCTGACGGTGTGGCCAGTGTAACGGCGCGAGGCCCCCGGCACTTCGAGTCCGATCCACTGGGGCGGGCCAGGCAGTCCGCTCGCTCGAGCCGGTGGAGTCCCTGACCGTCTCCAACGTGCACGCCAGCGGCCACGAGAGCGGGTGTAGCAGTGCGCATCGGCGAGCAGATTATGGCCGTCGAAGACAGAGACATACGTAGTTCCGCTGGAGTTCGGCCATGAGCAAGTACGACGACCTCTTCGACGAGACGGCGCCCGGCGACAGCGTCTTTGCGGACAAGGCCGCGCTCGATCCGCTGGCCGCCCCCGCCGACATCGTCGCGCGTGACACGCAGGAACGCCAGCTCGCCGGGCTCCTGAACGGCGTCCACGAGGGGTATCTCCCGTCGACGGTCTCAATCTATGGCCCGCCGGGGACGGGCAAAACGCTCACCACCAGACGCGTCTGTCGCGAGTTCGCTGCTCGCATCGACGAGTTCGCCGTCGAGTACGTCAATCTGAAGGAGTGTACCACGCTGTTCAGTGCCGCCAACGAAATCCTGTTCGCGCTCACGGGCGAGAAGCTGGGTGCCTACGAGGGCCTCGACGGCGTCTTCGACGCGCTGTGGGACGCGCTCGAGGGGTACCCCGCGTGGACGGTGCTGCTCCTCGACGAAATCGACCGCATCCTCCAGGATTCGAACTACGACCCCAGCGACTTCTTTTACCGACTCCTGCGCGGGGAGGGCCGGTTGCAGCGCGACATCAACCTCTCCGTCTGGGTGATCAGTAACGAACTGCTGGAGGTCGACCTCCGGGTGGACAGCCGCGTCAACAGCGTGCTCAGTAACGAGTCGGTGTTCTTCCCGCCGTACGATCGCGCCGGCTTGCGGGCCGTGCTCGCACCCCGCGTCGACCGGGCGTTCCGGGACGGGGCGCTTCCGGACGCCGTGTTCGCCCACGGCGTCAGCGCGGCCGCCCGGCAGTGGGGCGACGCCCGCAAGGCGGTCACGCTCTTCCGGCAGGCCGGCGAGACGGCGGTCGACCGGGGGCTGGATGCGGTGACGCGTGCCTGTCTCGATGAGAACCTGGCGGCGACCGAGCGTGAGGCGGTGATCGAGAAGTTACTCCAACTCCCGCTGAACCACTTCCGCGTGCTTGTCGGCATCACGGGGTGGAGTGACGGTGAGTCCGGGACGATCAAACAGCCCGTGACGACAGGCGAGATCACAGATCGCCTCACCCGAGCGCGGGTTCCTGCCGAGTTCCACCTCGGGGCGCGGGCCGTCCGGGACATCGTCACCGACCTCGAGACCATGGGGCTCGTCGAGACGTGGATCGAGTCGCGGGGCCGCGACGGCCGCGTCAAGCAGATCGAAACCACGTTCGAGCCCCAGTGGGTGCGCGAGGCCATCGACCCCTACGCCGAGCAGTCGGCGGAGTTCGACGACGTCCTGGTGGACTAGGAGGACTGCGTTGGAGACCTCGTCAAGCCGGATCGTCTCCCCGACTGAACCGGCTCTGCGCCTGCACACCTGACGCGAGGCTGACTCGCACGTCCGTCCGCCAAGTGTGGCGTGGGGGTGTCGACCCGCACGTTGGTCCGTGCCTGAGTGGCTCCCCGCCAGCTTCAGTTCCACCCCGGTTTGCACGGGCTTATCAGCGTCGATACCAAACGGTTCACTGCCCGTCAGCGGCCTGCAGCCGGGGTGAGGGCGCGTGCGCCCAGTCCCCGCCGCCGGTCCTGACAGTGCATCCGACAATGGCACCCCCGACGTCAGAGCAGCCGACACCCAGTACCGAACGCGAGGAGATCGAGACGCTCCTCGTCGAGACTATTCGCTCGCTCCATACGCGAATCCAGGCGGAGGCCGATACGACCCTCGATGCCGACGCAGAACGGTTGCAACTCGAGCGCATCCGGACGCTCGCACACGTGACGAGCCAGTATCGCCTGCTCGCCCGGGATGCCGACGTTGACGAGATGGACGCGGAACTCGACCTGTTGGCGGACGTCATCGAGTGGCAGGAGGGCTCCTGAATGAGCAAACGCACGGTCGAACGCAAGCTGGAGACCCTCAACGAGGCGGTGCTCGGGGAGCTGTCCCCCGAGGCCCGAACGGCGTGGTGGCTTGCCGCACGCGCGGCCGGCGAGGAGGAGTGGCTCGCCCCGCTCGTCGACACGTGTCCGGTGCGGGAGTACGAGGCGACCGACCTCGCGTTCACGACCCGGGTCACCCACGCCCGGCTGATTTGCGGCGACGCCGTCTACGACCTCCACACCGCGATGGAGGCGTTCGACCGAGTCGAGGCGGCCACGGTCCCGGCGTCACTGGCGAGCGGCGACAGCCGCCCCGAGCCCGCGGACGCCGATCTCGAGCCGGCAATGGCCCAGTTTGCTCACCTTCGCCGCCGGTTCCACCTGCTCTACGTGTACTACCACGGGTATCGGCAGTTCGCCGAGGAGGTCCTCGGCGTCGACATCGAGACGTGGTTCGCGCTTCATCCGGACGGCCAGGCACTCCTCGAGCGTGTCACGGGCCTCTTCGACCTGGCGGACGAACTCACCACCGAGGATGCCGCTGGTGAGTCGAAGGGCGATGCAGGTGACGGCGACCGGCTGGCCGATGAACGCGTCGAGTGGCGGGCCGACGAAGCCGAGATCACGCTCGGGGAGGCGGCGGATCGGTTCTGTGCGATGCAGGTCGATCGCTGGACGGCGAGCGTCGACACGGTGTCCTGGAACGTCCCCGGGTGAAGCTCGTCCAGGAGCCGTCCGACTGACGGTCGACCAGTGGGTTCGTCGCGAGGCACGTCGACGGTGGGGAATAAACACCCCGCAGTCGTCGCTTTGAGAGGCGTCGCCACCGTGTTTCGTGCTGGTGAGCACCTAGCGGCCCGTCGCGGCCGTGTGGTCAGCGGCCTCCCGTACAGTCATCCTCGATCACGAGGTCGCGCACCGGTTCACAGCCTTCGGTCCGCCAGACGCGACCCGTGTGCGCCTCGACGTAGCGGAGGTAGCTGTCCTTGGGTGTGCGTGGTTCGTAGCGCACGCGCCGGCGCTCGCCCAGCGGGTCCGTATACTCGATGGTAAACCCGCAGTCGGTCATGGGCGGTCACGTCTCGACGCGTATGGCGCTACCACGGCGATCTCGGCCGCGAACGGGTTGTGTTTGCTTTGCTTCGATGCTGTTCCGCTGATGTCGTGACCCGGTTGCTTATTCCGGGTTAGCGTCTTGGCTGACATGCTGGTTAACTCCAGCCCGGTCGAGGGGCGTTGCACCGCCCCGCGGCCTTCTTGGGCCGACTCCCGAGCTCTTTCACTTACTACTACAACGGCGCACAACTTAACCCTTAGTATTTGAGGGTTAGATTCTATGGCCCAAACTATACGCTATGGTGGCTTAAGGCAGGTGCATGAGTATCGGCGGGCAGCCATCAATGCTTGACGAGGAAGATCTTGGACCGGCTGATGAGGCGCTACTTGATATGTTGCGGGAGGGTCGTGTGACAGCCCCATATGCAGCTGACAAGACAGGGTACAGCCTCCAATATGTCAGGGATCGGCTCGGACGGCTCGTGGAACACGGCAACGCGCGAAAGGTATACGAGGGCTTGTACGAGCTAATCGAAGACCCACGTCGTAAAACATCATAGACCGTCAAAGGAAGCTGTTGGGCGTTAGGTTCTGAACTCAGCTAACCAACTCAACTGATAGCTTCAGTATCCCAAAGTAGACGTTTCGGGACCTGACTCAGCCTTCCACCATTGTCGGAATCGCGTGACTCGTGATCGAGACAGTTCCCCCTGACAAGGTCTACAACGGTCACTATGTAGCGTATCGAGCCACCTCTTGCTTCACCATGTGAGTCCCTCGTACGTCATTCCCGACGTTGGAGTGATGCCGTTCCTGCCATCGATTACGATGGGTGAGTCCATCTGCCTGAATTCCTCACCCAGCGACTCGAACTCGTTCCAGTCGGTGACGATCAGGGCGGCATCGGCTCGTTCGATGGCCGCCGCTGCCGAGTCAGCGTACTCAAGACCAGGGAACTGTTTCCGCATATTGTCGGTCGCGACTGGGTCAAAGGCGACCACGTTCGCATTACGCTCATGAAGTCCCTCTATCACGGGAATCGCGCGCGAGTTCCGGATGTCGTCGGTGCCGGGTTTGAACGCGAGGCCGAGGATGGCGATTCGGCTTCCCTCCACCTCAACGTGCCGTTCGAGGAGGGCAAGCAGCCGCTCTGGTTGGTGGTTGTTCACCTCGACGGCCGCCTTGAGCACAGCCGGCGTGTACCCCGCGGCTTTCGCGGCGGCGATGAGCGCGTTCGTGTCCTTCGGGAAGCAGCTACCGCCCCAGCCGAGGCCGGAGCGAAGGAACTGTTCGCCGATCCGATCGTCCAGCCCGATGGCGTCTGCGATCTCGTAAGCGTCGAGGCCGAATTCCTTGCAGATGTTTCCGAGGTCGTTGATGAGGCTGATCTTTGCAGCGAGGAAGGCGTTGTTGGCGTACTTGATCATTGACGCCGTGGCCGGGTCCGTGGTGATGACTGCGGGCTCGTGTTGGTTGAGAAGGGGGTGGAAGACCTCTTGGAGCTGGTTAATCGCCCACTCCGTATCGGCCCCAAAGACGAGCTTGTCGGGGTGCATGAAGTCCGTGACCGCAGTTCCCTCGCGGAGGAACTCCGGGTTCATACCGAAGGCCACTCGCCCGTCGGTGTCTGTGGCGAGTGGTTCGCCGAGTCCAGTCTCAATGGCCTTAGCGATGTCCGGGAGTGCCGGAGGGACGACAGTGCTCTTCACGACCACGAGGTGGCGGTCGTTCGTATCGGCGAGTGCCTCGCCCATCATTTCGGCGGCGGCTTCAAGGGGGGCCGTGTCGATGCTGCCGTCCTCCCGCGAGGGAGTCTGAATGGCGAGGAACGTGACGGTCGCATCAGAGACGGAGTCGTATGAGGTAGTTGCAGTGAGGGTGGTCCCAGCATTGGCGGCGACGAGGTCGTCGAGACCCGGTTCGTGGACCGGTGAGGTTCCGGCGTTCAGCGCGTCGACGACATCCTCGTCGATATCAATCGCAGTTACCTCGTGGCCGAGCTCCGCGAGCGACGCGGCGAGGGTCGTCCCCACGTAGCCGGAGCCGACGACGTTAATCTTCATTGGTGTGTACGGGTCGGCCGACTATCATGAGCGTTTGGCATTCAGCGTAGGATGAATAAACAAGGAACTTATTTGTAGCAGTAGCAACAGGACCGCGGTATGCAAGCAGTCGTTCTCGCGGCCGGAGAGGGAACACGTCTCCGCCCGCTCACCGAGGACAAGCCGAAAGGCATGGTCGAGGTGGATGGAAAGCCTATCCTCACGCACTGTTTCGACAACATGGTTGAACTCGGTGCAACTGAGTTGATCGTTGTCGTCGGGTATCTTAAGGAGACGATCATCGAGCACTATGGTGATTCGTACGATGGCATTCCAATCACGTACGCCCATCAGCGCGAGCAGAAAGGGCTCGCTCATGCGCTGTTGACTGTCGAAGACCACATCGACGACGACTTCATGCTCATCCTCGGCGACAACGTGTTTGAGGCGAATCTCGGCGACGTTGTACAGCGACAGCAGGAAGATCGGGCGGACGCGGCATTCCTCGTTGAGGAAGTTCCCTGGGAAGAGGCAAGCCGCTATGGAGTGTGTGATACGAACAAGTACGGCGAAATCGTGGATGTAGTTGAGAAACCTGAGGATCCACCGTCGAACCTGGTGATGACCGGGTTCTACACCTTTACACCCGCGATATTCCACGCATGTCATTTGGTCCAGCCGTCAAACCGGGGAGAGTATGAGATCTCCGATGCAGTGGGGCTCTTGCTGGCGAGCGGACGGACAATCGACGCGTTGGCCTTGGATGGCTGGCGGATGGACATCGGCTATCCCGAGGACCGGGATGAGGCAGAGCAGCGACTGGCGGTTGATGATCAGGAGGCCAAGGCAGAAGCGTAGGGGTTCTTCTGCTCAGAGTTGGTTAAAGGACCCCCAGGTTTGTCCGCAATCTATCATACCCAGTCGATTGCGAGCGAAGTACAGATATTAAATGCGGCCACGCTTTAGGAGGGTTTTACTGGTAACATAATCCCCATCATCTCGTCAACAATTATGATTTTTCTGAGATGGTGAAAGCTCACTTTCTTACGTTCGGTAGTATGTTCGAAACCGAACTTGACCCGTCATTCTAATCATACTCTCGGTTTAAATTTATATAATAGAATCTAAATTGGGTAGATTATGGCGTACTGTGGAATTGAATAACGGCGATATCAGATAAAGTGTAGTGAAATACAACACGACTCCTGTCGATATCAAAATTAACAAGCTAAATATCGCACCAACACCAGATAGCTGAACGGCTCTCCGGAAAATAGCTAAAGCGATTCCCATAAATGAAGAAGCGAATAATTGGAGGGTAATCTCCCAAATAGGCAAGGAAAAATCAATTTGCGATCGAATTCTCGTATACGAGTAGAAAAGACCAATAAGGGCAGATAGAATAGTTGCCACAGCTGCGCCAGTCCAACCGAACACTAGGATGAGGGCCCCATTTAGAAATATATTCAACACTATGAAAATAAGATTTATCTTAAATGAAATGTCTGGTCGATCTATCCCATTGAGAGCATTAAGAAATTGCCGTTGATACCCATAGATAAGACTTGCGAGAATCAACAATGTCAATATTAAATCACCCTTTGCAAATTCTGGACCATAGATTGATAGTATTTCCTCTCCAAGTAGTACGCTCCCAAAAACGCCAGGGATCATAAACAATCCAGAAAAGGTGATGGCGCGATTTACAAGAGTCCCTACCTCATCACCGGCGCCATGTGCTTGGGCCCTACTTATCTCAGGAAACATTACTTGACGAATCGCCGTATTAAATATATTTAGAAATTGGGATATTGACCACGTTATTGAGTAGATCCCTACAAGAGAAGGAGATACTAAAGCAGCAAGCACCACTATATCAACATCCTTGAATGTTCTATTTTCGAATTCGCCTAACCACGAGTATTTGGCATAAGAAAATATATTAGTTATATGCTTGGTTTTCGGAGTAGAAATACTTAGGGGGGCAAAAATAATGCCGACAAGGATGGCCATTAAGAATCCAAACCCATACCCGAAAACCATTCCAGTTAACCCCATACCAGCGAAAACAAGAATTATTTGCACCAAGCTTCTTGTAGCAATTCGAATTCCGTAGATTACACCAGCAATGTGGACACGGTGGTGTCCGTTTAAGATTGCTTTTATAATTGATTGACTTAATGCCAGACCTAATAGAGGAATTGCAAAATTATAGTTACCTCCAGTGTATTCGTCTATTGGTGACCTATTTAAATATATTAAAATTGATATACAGACAAAAAAGGCTCCGATTAATAATGCTCCCGCAGAGGTGTACTCTGCGTTGTTATCGCCTTCACTAATTCGCTTTACCATCGCCGTCGATAATCCGAGATCTCCACCCAGTTTTAACCAAGCAAGCAGGGCGACAGTCCCCGCATAATATCCCATTACCTCTGGCCCTAACTTATTCGCGAAGTATATTGTCGCGGCAAACCCCAATAAGGAACCTACGTACTTCGAGACGAATACAATAAAAGATTGTTTACCGATATTCATATGAAACCTTGACTTCTCTTAGAATTAGCGTCACAAATATCCAAGGTCTTCGAGTTGACTTCTTGCACTTTCAGAGAGTGCCTCAGAGTTAGTTGAATAATCCTTACACTCCTCAATTTGACTTTCCCTGTTTTGAATTATTCCCTTTGCAGCAGCCTTTTCGAAACTTCTATTGGGGTGGGATTTAATGCCAGAAGGAGTTTCATAAACATATCTATCTTTAGTTGAAACACCACAGAAACTACCCTGGTATCTACCTAAATCGGTTTTCCTAGACACTCCAGATTTCGAATTACTGAAACGATCCTCGCTAATACCGGAGTCTTCAATAAATATTTCCCGGCTATTGAAGTCATCTGGAATCCCGGCCAGCAAACTATTGCCCGACGATTCCCCTTGCACGTCAGCTGCATCAAGAATTGTGGCGTGAACGTCGAATAATGTGGTTAATCGGGTATCAACACCATCTTCGACAATATCGCCAGAGATCGTTAATGGAACATGCGTGATTTCAGGATAGATACCATGAACGTGCCCCCAAGCTCCAAACTCGCCTAATGATTCCCCGTGATCACTAACTGTAATAATCAAATCAAATGAGCCCCTGAGAATCTCAAAAATTGATTGGTACATATGCGATAAGTACTTTGCACTGTCATTATACGCATCCTTGACTTTTGACTCGTTGAAATCGGGCTTACCCATAGTGGCCTTTAGATAATCCCCCGTTTGGTAGGAAGTAGTCCGAAATTCCTTGGGGGGAAGGTAGGGTTCATGAGCTTCCATAAGATTAATAAATAAAAACTCCTTTTCCCCAACATCAAGATTATTTAGGTAGTTAACTGTTTCAGTAGCTCCGTCATCTGTATGCGTACGATAACCTAGATCCTCGAGCTTTTTCGCTGCTCCAATTTGTAGTGACCTTAAGGTGGCTGAGTCGCTTATAAAGCACTTCCATAAAGCAAGAGGATATTTCGATAGCCCACGATTCGTATTTTCACGAATGAAACTACTCCAATCGAACAAATTTTGATTTGGTTCGAAGGGACGGAGTCGCCAACTACCTTCGAATGACGAAAAACCCCTGTCGAATTTAAAGGGCCAGGAGATATTCGGGTTTGCACTAAAGGCTCTTGCCATATATCCCGCTTGGGAAAGATCCTCTGCTAATGTCGATTTATTACACCCAAGAACTTTACTTTCAAGTGCTCCGACCTCACGGGGATACTCCCCTGTAAATAAGGATGCATGTGCAGGGACTGTCCAACGAGCAGGCGACCATGTATTATCAAACCTACGTCCCGGTAACCAATCGAAGTGCTCGTCGAATGCATCCTTCCTCAGCGTATCAAGCACGACTAATGCGATGTTCATTTGGTGTACACTTTACCTGAAGCTAGATAGTGCTTTCGAGCTTAGATTTGGGTTCTTCCCAAGAAGTTGTTAATTACGAGTCAGGGTAAAGAAGACCTTCCTGGTAGGATTCAAGTGGATGAGACTCTACTAAGGTATCAATGGTTGATCAAGGTGGTAGGAACAAGACCCCTAAATCGATTTTCGAATTATTGGAGATTTGTGCCAGTAATGTAATTGAAAGTCAAAATGCTGATGGCTCCTTTCCACCGGGCCGGAATTATACGTATAACGAGCTGGAAACGCCAGTGAAAACCACCGCCCGTTGGCTAATTACGTTCTCAAAAGTATATGAATTAACAGGTGAAGAACAATATCGGGATGTAGCATTGCGTTCCATTGATTATTTTCTTCAGGAAATTGATCGACCAGGGGGGTACACGTTTCATTGTCGAACAACTCCTGGTAAAGACAAATGTAACGGACTCGTTGGCCAATCTTGGCCGATATTGGCGCTGTCGTATTCCGGCAGGGTATTTGATATACCTAGTGCGATCGACTTAGCGATAGAACTGTTCTCAACCCATCCGTTCCACGAAGATCTTGGACTTTGGGAAAGGATAGAGACAGATGGTCAAAGAATAGGATTTGATAGAACATTAAATCATCAAATTCTTTTTGCAGCTCGGAGTTCGAATTTGTCTAATCAAAGTGCAGAAGTTGAGGAGAAAATTGATAGGTTTATTGACAGGCTAGGACAAAACATGCGACTTAACCAAGAAGGCCTTATTAAGCATTTTGTCAGACCCACTCCGAAAGAGATAGTTACACAGTTCCTCTCAAATCCTAAGTACTATCCTTTAATCATTAATGAAATGGCATACCCTTTCCGGACGCATTCCACGAAACGGAATAAGATAGAGAGAGGCTATCATACCGTCAATTTAGCACCACTCTCTAAATTATATCGCAGACACAGCTGCCAGTCATTTTGGGAGAGTAATAAATGTGCTAATGCGATTCAGTATCTAGAAAATAATATCGAGGGTTTATTAAATAAAGAAAATACACAGCATGGGGATGGCTTACCTGGAATATCAATTGCAAAAACGTTGTACAACTTTGATCGTTGCGATGAGAACCTCGTACGCGACATGGTAAATGAAGAGCTGACACGTCGATTTAGCTATGACAAGCTTCGATTTGAAATAGGAGGTATGCATCAAAACGACCAATCATCCCTTATTTCGGAGTTGGTTGATCTCCCTGAAGTCCACATATATTAATATCATAAACTAAGTTATTGAGCAAGGTAAAGCCGTACTGACCCAGAATCATAAACACGCGATCTAGATTTTTCCAATTTGGCTAATAACTCTGGGGTATTATTGATATCAATTCTATAGCGGTATTCTGAAGGGCCTACGGTAATCCCCCCATTCTCATATCTATGGGCTCTCAAAATTGTCCCCTCATTCTCAGAACTATTTCCTGTCACTCTTATACTCTTTATGCTATTATGTTCACGATCTAATTGGAGGTACTCGTTAATGTACCGTTGGGAAGAACGATCTGCATTGAGCTCGACCTTATTCGGGACGCTCTTATGAACAAATTCAATACCCTGAATTTCTGATTCCTCCAGGTGTTTCGGTGGCCCGGTCCAAGTTAATTGATTTGCATCGCTGGCTACTGGAGCCACGGTTCCAGCCCATACAGAGGTTATGATGAATATGCACACAGATCCTACCGCCAAATACCGATACACTTTATCGCTCTTCAACAAGTAAAATAATGAATAGCCAATCGTAATAGCAAGAAACGGCGAGAGTAGTAAATAAAATCTGTCAATTCGGAAAAGGTATTGCGTGATCCAAAGAGACGATATGGGGTTGGGGATATAGAGAGGAGTTGTAATAAGCAAGAATACCCCCAGGCCATAAGGGAGTTCACGATCATACGAAACTAGCAATTTCCTTATGCCAACTAGTAGAAAGAATGTAGTTACGTATGTATTTAAATAAAAATTGCTTGAGTTAAACTTCTGCTCGGATCCACTTGGGGTGGTCACGGCCCTGGGTTCAAGCAGGCCCTCGATCCTACTTGCGATGATCACTTCGGTAAAGGAGGTAGCGACAAACACCCAGTACCCAATGCATAGGACAGTGGATAATAATATCATGTTGAAGATTTGATTATTAGTATATGCCCTATTTGAAAATGCAAAGTATAACAATAGTAAAATAATAATCGATTGGGGAAGAGTTACTTGATGAACAAACAGAAGATAGATCAAAAATACTATCGACAACATTGCAAACCGAACATCGTAATTGTGTTTTAGTATCAAATAGAGCGCAAAGAAGAATCCAATTGCTGCTGCGACTCGTGTAATCATGTACTGACCATAGAATACTACATCAGGAAGGGTCGCAAATATTAGTGCACTACAAAGAGCCATATCAGCCCTTCCAAATATGAGAGTCGATAATTTATACACAATCGGTATAGTAGATACGATCATAAGGGGCGCAATTAGTGCCCAAGAATATTTAACAGGGACGTCAAATATTTCGCTCGAGAGAGCTATCAAAATGTGGAATAATGGAAATGAATTGTAAGCGATTGCAAGATTTTCTGGAACAATTGTCCCAATGGTGTAAATATGGTTGGCGTACCGTAGATGAGCGAGAATGTCAGAGTTCCCAATATAAAATGGATACTTAAGAGTGACAGAGTAAACAGATAGCATAAATACTAAAGCTATTTGGATTAGAACTATATGTTTATTATTCGATGCCAATATTCGGAAAAGTATTGATATATATATAGCGGACGCGACAATAAAGTATTCTATCGGACGGGATTGATTAGTGTGTAATATGAAAAGAGCTAAAGCCAATAAAAAGAAGAATACTATACTTTGGAACCTGGGGTTGACATTTACTTCAATATTTGCTGAATGTGGGTGATCTTGTTCAGTGGAAGACAAGAAGACAATGGCAGCCCCTATAAATGGAGGGCCCAACGTAACCAAACCTACCATTCCCATAGAGGGTACCCCAATAATGTAAGAACCTGCTAGCCCAATGAGTAATAGAGCTGGCAAAATTAATTGGAGATTTTTCCCTATCGAGTAGAAGGCTTTTTTAACAAAACTACTAATTATGAGGTTTGTTGTTTGAATCATAAATGTTTGACGGCCCCATACAATTCAATATACATTTTTATAGTCACACCGATATATAATACAATGAAAGAGACTGGATTGAGTTGGTCTTTTGCAGCCAGATAGACCCTTCTTGGATCTGGTGGGAGGATCGCAGAAATTGCTAATGCAATTGAAAGATCCCGTTCGCCAGAGCTTCCTCCGCCGGAGATCTCCTGTGACTTCCCTTTCCCAATACGTACTGATTTTTTGAACTGTTCTGAGAAACTTGCTCTAGCAGGGTGAAAAACTACGATATCAGTAGCAAACTCAGTTTGTAAATCTTTGTGAGAATGCACTCTCTTACCGAATTCCTTGTCTCCCCCTGAAACAAGTTTTTCATTAAACAGACCCGCCATATCAAAAACACGACTCCTGACAGCTAATGCTGCTGTTGGTGAATAGTTCTCATTGTTGAAGTAATATTCTGAAGGAAGCCCAAATTTCCGATCGTACCAACCCCAATAACCATCCTTTCCTTCAGGAGTGTAGAGTTCAATAGAATATCCTAAATAATCGATATCAGTATCATTAAAATATGCGTCGATAGTATGAAGCCAATTTGAAGGTACAGTCATATCTGCGTCAATGAATACAAGGACATCTCCATTTGCATTCTTGACACCTGTATTCCTTGCAGCATAAGATGATTGTACCTCTTCCTCCACAGCTGGCTGAATTGTCTCAGGATATTGGTCAGCCCAGGCCGTTATCACCGTATAAGTATCATCTGTAGAGTTGTTATCAACAGGTATTATCTCGTAATTAGAGTACTCCTGTTTGACGATTGAACTAATGGTGTCATCAAGTCCATCTGCATCATTGTATACGGGAATTATTATGGATATTTTTGTCATATTGTCATCTTGTGTATTATCCCTGGGTGATTTGTAATTCATGTATTCTCTATAAGTTCTTCTAGATTAATTTATCTAACAGGCGTGTTATTGACTTACTTACCTCCTTACTCCTAGTTCTGTCTGGAGATATGTCTGCCGAATTGAAAGAATGGAGATGGTCAATAATATCGTTTGCCGATCTGGAATGAAATATCATTTCATTACGTTCCATCGCTTGGTCGACGGATAACAACGAACTCGGAAAGAAGGAAACCGCAGGTATTTCCATACACGCTGCTTCTCGCGCCATTGTTCCCGACCCAGTCATAACTCCATTGGAAAACCAAGCTAATTGTAATCCATTGAGTGCCTGATCTGGGACAAAGACCTTATTCTCAGAATAGTCAACCGCATATTGTTCGTCACCTCTACCCCTTGGAAGGTACACAACGTTTGTTCCTTCACTGACGAACTCTTCCAACAATTCAGGTACAATCGATCGCTCTGCAGAGACATACGCGGCATCGAGAGCCTCCGGCCGAATGACTACGTACTCATTAAAAGGAAGTTTCTCTGTGAATGACTCATCGGGCTCGAAGTTCGCGACATAGATGTCTTCCTTGTATCCGTCGTACGTGTGGATCTGCTCACGATCAGCACCCCACTTCGTCAGCTCCTCTATCTCGAACGCAGCCGGGACCACGTTATGTGTTGCCTGCGCCTCGAACCGGTTGTACCACTCTTCTAACCGGAGCCCGTCCACGTGCGCGGTGATGTCGTTGTCCGTGAAATGAATCGATGGAATCCCACGGACTTTCGAGGCCAGGATACACATGGCGTTTCGCGACGAGAGCGAGACATCCGCACTCGGTGCCTTTAGTGCGAGCTGTGCCGTCCGAAGTGGAATCCCAATCTTTCGGAGGAGCGTATTGTCGAAGTCTCGACCAACGATTTCATAGTCGAATCCGACGGTCTCTGCAAGATCAACGGTCTCTGTCTTCTCTCGGACAGTCGTTTTGACGTCGAGATTCGGAAGGTCTTCCAATAACGCATTGAAGAAAAACGGGTGAGACGGACTAACGAGGTCTACCCACGCCGTCAAGTTATTCTGATTCATCAATTAGATTCTACAGAAGGTAGTTCCTGCATCTTTCCATTCATCCATGTCAAGCATCCCCCTCGTATCCACAACGACGGGCTCGCGCATCGCATCAACAAACTCCGATGCAGCGAGGTCCTTGAACTCATCGTGGTCCGTCATCAGGACCGCTCCGTCCGCATCGGTGATCGTAGCCTCGAGTGACTCGAGAGAGAGTGTTGCGTCATCCACCTTCGGGTCGTGAATCGAAATGGCTGCACCCGCGACACCGCCGTCTGCCATGGCAGCAGTCTCCTCAGAAGAGACCTGCAGTTGACGTGCTAACTCGAGCCCAGGACTCATACGTGTGTCACCGACGTTCCCCTTGTACGCCACGCCGAGGATGGCGATTTTCTTCCCGCTCAGCGTACCGAGTTCATCGCGGAGGAGGTCCATGATGTACGTGAGCATGTTATCGTTCACCTCGCGGGCGTTCGCGATCAAGTCCAATTCGTCAGAGTTCTGCCCAAGGAACCACGGGTCGATCGGTAGACAGTGACCCCCGACGCCGGGGCCTGGCTGAAGGATATCCACACGGGGATGTTCGTTCGCGAGATTGATCGCCTCCCGTGAATCAATCCCGTAATCGCGGGACAGCCGAGCGATCTCGTTTGCCAGCGCGATGTTGGTATCACGGAAGGTGTTCTGAATGAGTTTCACGAACTCGGCAGTCGTCGCATCCGACGTCGTCCGGATGTTACCTTCGACGAACGAATCGTATAACCGGATCGCTGCCTCTGTCGACAGGCCGTTAACCCCCCCGATGATGCGGTTGTTCTGCTGGAGCTCGGAGATGATGTTCCCCGGCAGAACGGTTTCCGGGCAATGCACCAGCGCGAAGTCTGCACCTGCTGAAAGCCCGGACTCCTCGAGAATCGGCTGCAGTACGTCTACGGTCGTCCCTGGAGGCACAGTCGATTCGAGGATAACTGTGTCCCCCTCACGAAGCTCGGGAATGATGGCGCTCCCTGCACGCTCGATGTAGCCCAAATCTGCCTCCTTCGCCGTCTCGTTGAAGGGCGTGGGAACGCAGATAATGTGATACTTTGCTTGGACGACCTCATCAGTAATCTCCAGCTGGCCGGAGTTGAGCGCCTGCGTGACGAAGGCACGAAGTCCGGGTTCGTCGAAGTGGACGTCTCCACTTTGGAGTCGATCAGTCAACTCAGTATCGACGTCAAAACCATACACCTCGTGGTCGTAGTTCGCCAGCATGGCGGCGGTCGGAAGGCCAATATACCCGAGGCCATGGACGCAAACGGTGCTCATCGGGGCACCTTCGCACGGACTGTTGCCGCCTCACGGATGATCGTTTGCCCTGCTGTACCGTCTCCAAACGGGTTTTCCCACGTGTTGTCTGTTTCAGTCATAAAATCTACGCTGGCTGTGATTGCCGACGGTTCAACGCCGCACAGCCGATTGGCACCGACCGAGACCGTTTCTGGCCGTTCCGTATTGTCCCGCATCGTCACACAGGGCACCCCGACAATACACGCTTCCTCCTGCACTCCGCCTGAATCGGTCAGAATCAGTCTAGCCGCCGACTCCAGTTGGAGGAAGTCTAGATACTCCTGTGCCTCGACGAGGCGCACGTTGTGGGGAACGGAAAGATCGAACGCATCGAGGTTGGCTTCGGCGCGTGGGTGGATGGGGTAGACGACGTCGACCCCGTGCTGCGCTGCCGCCGTACTCACGCCCGACAGGAGCCCCCGGAACCGCGATTCATCGTCGACGTTCTCGGCGCGGTGGGCCGTCATGAGGAAGAACTCACCAGCTTCGAGCCCGAGGTCATCGAGAACCGAGCTCTTCCGTTCGGCGAGTTTCCGGTTTCGGTGTAACGCGTCCACGACGGTGTTCCCCGTTACGGTAATTCGGTCCGCGGGAATCCCTTCCTCCAGCAGATACTCCTTGCTCTGCTCTGTCGGCGCGAACAGGTAGTCCGCCATGTGATCCGTCACGACCCGGTTCGTCTCCTCAGGCATCTCCCGGTCGAAACTCCGGAGGCCTGCTTCGACGTGGCCGAGCTCCATATCGAGTTTGCTCGTCGCGATCGCCCCCGCAAGGACTGAGTTGGTGTCCCCCTGGACGAGCACGGTATCCGGGTTCTCCTCGAGGAGGATCTCCTCGATTCCCGCCAGCATCTCCCCCGTCTGCGCGCCGTGGGAGTCCGACCCAACCCCGAGGTTGTACTCCGGGGTCGGGAGTTCGAGCTGCTCGAAGAACACTGAATCGAGGTTGTCGGAGTAGTGCTGGCCTGTGTGGATGACGGTGTATGAAATGTCCCGTTGCTCGCACTCGTGGATGACCGGGGAGAGCTTGATAATCTCCGGCCGGGTGCCGAGGACGATGGCGAGGTCCGACCCCATCTATCGAACGACCCCCTCAAGGTTTGCCACCATAGTCGCGATCTGGTTCAGGATGAGTCCACAGAACACGCCGAGCACGCCGATGATCGTACTGAACCCTGCGACCAGCACCTTCGCGGGGTAGAACGTCCCCGAGGTCTGGTAGACGAGGATCGCGTCCAACCCATACAGTGCGCCGAACAGCGTGAGCACGCTGCCGGGAATGCCGAAGAACAACAGCGGATGCCGGTCGCGGACGAGCTGGAGGATGAACATGAGGACGCCCAGCCCGTGCCGGAACGGGTTGTGGGTCTGCCCATCGATCCCATCGTACCGGACGTCGATGGGAATCTCCTGAATGGACAGCCCCTTCTGGGTCGCGTCGTTGATCATCTCGCTCTCGACGCCCATGCCGTCGGTGCGAATCCGCAGGTCCTGCGCAGCCGCGGGCGACAGCGCACGGAACCCGCTCTGGGAGTCGGTGACCTTCGTCCGAGCGGAGCCGGTCGTCATGATGTCGAGGACTCGTTGCCCGAACCGACGGTGAAACGGCGTCTCAGTCTGTTTGCCAGCCAGGTACCGGCTTCCAATGGCGATGTCGCAGTCGCCCTCAAGGACGGGCTCCGTGACATCGGGGATGTCGGCAGGAACGTGCTGGCCGTCTCCGTCGAGGAGGACGAGCGCGCCGAAGTCCCGCGACTCGACTTCTTGCAGGAGTGTCTGCACTGCACGACCCTTCCCGCTGTTCTCGGAGTGTTCGACGACAGTCGCCCCTGCCTGCGTGGCGATATCGACCGTCTTGTCAGCGCTCCCGTCATCGATCACAATGACTTCATCGGCGTACTCCTTCGCGGCGAGCACGACGCTGCCGATGCCGACCTCCTCGTTGTAGGCCGGGATGCCGACAAGGACGGTGTCCGACGTCGCGGTGGACTCCGTCTCGAACTGTCCCGTCGATTCTGGAGGGCGTTGCATTGCCATGGTCTCACTGACCACCGAGGCAGACAGTTGGCCAGGGCAGCCGACTGCTATAGCATCTGATTACCCGGTGGTTAACTCTCACACAGTAAGAATCTCTTCATGGATGAAAAAGGTTTGCTATTGACATTATTGTGGGTCGTACATCGCACTAAGAAACGTCGGAGCTTAGAGATATTATCAATGGCCTATTTCGACCAGAATCGCACTGCGGGAAGCCAACGTGGCATATTCCGTACTATCCCGAGGGGCCCCCACGCAACACCGTTGCAGGTCGGCTATGTTACCCCCTTGCTATCTCTACATCGATGACTCATCTGTCGGCCAACCTGTTGACTACTGTTTGAGCTGAACGCAGTCGGACTGGCGGTCAAAGTACCGTCTTCGTGGAAAATCTGGCGCGTTTGCCGGGTGAGACCTCGAACTGTCGCCAACCACACTGGCGCTCCTTCGTCGATCAGCTGATGAATAACACGTGACAACCGAACCTGACACTGAGCAACTGATTTCGGAACCCGTGCGAGTCCGTGGCGCTACTATACTGAGAACTTCTTCAATCGACGGTGAATGCCACCTGTAAGCCGCCTCCGTCCCAATTGACGTGAAGCGACACGCACTGTTCGTCGTGGGTCACGTATCGCTGGAGGTTCCGGACCACGACTGTATCACCGTCGAACTCGAGGTCGTCCTCCTCGACCACGTTCCGGACGCCTGCCTCGTGGTGGACGGTCACCCGGAGTTCTGACTCGCCTCGATCTGGAAGCGTCAGCGTCACGGCTGTCGGGTGGTCGCCATCGATCGAAATTGGGGGATGAACGGCTGATGTCACGTTGTAGTTGATTGAGTTCTGAAGCTAGGATGTGTCGGTTGCGGTTTGGTACGGCGGGCGTCGTCTCGCTGTACTAGCGTCGGTCAGGCGTTCGTACTCAACAGGATGAGCACGAGGCCGTCGACAGCGAGCAACACCGAGAGCGCCAGTGCACCAAGTACGAGATTAGATGTGAACTGGAAAACCATTCCGACTCCCAGGACGCCGAGGAGCAACACCGAGAGCGTTCCAAACAGGAGGAGCATGATGCTCCCCGTATCAAGCAGCATGAGATCGCTTCGATTCTGGAACCCAGGCATACTCCTCCCGGCGAGACAATGATGTAAATACCTGCGGTGCTGGTTCTCACTGTTGATTGCTTCGCCGCTCGCGGTGTGTCGCAGGCCCTCGTCGAGACGAGTGTCGTCAGCGCCGAACAGGCGGACTCTCACTCGTGGCAACGCCGTAGACGGGAGGTCGCCGCGACTCCAAAGGATTTCGGCGAGTTGATTCGGTCAGTGGTGGCACCCCCACATCCGGTCCACGCCGGATACAGCCGGTGTGCACCGACGCAGGATGGAGAGTTCAGAAGTGATAAGCCCCCGAAAAGACTATAATACCTTGTTTCTAGATGATAACTAACTGACTATGGAATATGAATTCGAGTGTGGCTGTGGCGAAGAGGTGTCGGACTTTACACGCGGCGGCGATGTGGAGATCAGCACGACCGCGATCTGTGAGGATTGTGGGTCGGCGTACGCCGTGACCATCACGACGATTCGGAATACGTACGACTGAGAGCCGAGTAGCGAGTGCAACACTGGACACAATGGGGCGATTCGCGATGGAGGCGGTCGAATTCTCGAGGTGGGACCACCGTTTCCGTACTCGTGAGACGGTCTGTTCGCGGTCCTCCTGCACACCGTACGCATGAACAGCCGAGACGAGTGAGTTGACGGGGACCAGTGTTGATCGGACACCGACCCGCTGGATCTCCGCAGACGCCGGTATCAGGAGTGAGGCCTCCGCCGGAACGGTTAACCCGAAGTCATGTTGTTGACTGGTAATGAGTAAGTCGCCGGGGACCCGGATTCACGTCCTGTACGTGGACCCCGCGTGTTCGAATCGCCGACTGGAACTACGGACCCAGGAGGAGGTGGAGTTCACAGTTACGACGGCGATGACCCTTACCGATGGCCGCCACCAGTTCGACGAGCGGGCGATCGACTGCGTGGTCAGCGAGTACGACCTGCCGGACGGGACCGGCATCGAACTGCTCGAAGCCATCCGGGCGACCGATCCAGCACTCCCGTTTTTCCTGTTTACGGACAGCGGGAGCGAGGCAATCGCCAGTGACGCTCTCGTCGCGGGAGTGACCGGGTATCTCCAGAAGGATCGTGACGCGGACCAGCTCGCGAGCCTGTCGACCCAGATCACCCGCGCCGTCGCCCGGGGTCGAACCAGCGGGCGGTCGAACGGGACGGATCGATCGCGAGCCGTCCAGCGCCTTCACAGCACCACCCGCGCGGTCATGCAGGCGGAGACCGCTGTCGAGGTCGCCGACCGCACGGTCGACGCGGTTCGGGACATCCTGGCCATGCCGGCCAACGCGGTCCATCTCTACGACGAGCGTGACGGCGGCCTCCGACCGATCGCGTGGACCGAGTCCGTCGAGGACCTCATCGGTGACGTGCCGACGTTCTATCAGGGGGACAGTCTCGCCTGGCAAGTCTACGAGACGGGCGAGCCTCGGATCTACAATTCGCACTCGGCAGTCACCGGGCGCTTCAACCCGGACACGGTCGTTCGCAGCGAGATCATCCTTCCGCTGGGTGCCGACGGCGTGCTCCTCATCGGGTCACCCGACTCGAACGCGTTCGATGAGACGGACGTCTCGCTCGCACAGACGCTCGCGGCGAACGTCACGACGGCGCTTGCACGCATCGAGCGCGAACAGGAACTCCGAGAGGAGCGGTCGTTCATCGACCAGGCGCTCAACACGCTCACGGACGTGTTCTTCGTCATCGGCACGGAGGGGGAGATCCTTCGGTGGAACGACCGTGCCCGGGAGGCCTTCGGCTATTCGGACGCGGAGCTCGCCGTCATGGACGTCGCGGACGCCTTCTCCGAGCGCGAATACGAACGTGTCGCCACAGCGATCGAAGAGGCCCTCACGACCGGGGCTGCGGTCGTGGAAGCCGACGTTCAAACTGCCGCAGGGGACGCCATCTCCTACGAGTTCACCGGGGCGCGCCTCACGGACACTGAGGGCGACCTCGTTGGGCTCGTCGGGGTCGGTCGTGATATCACAGCACGGAAGCGACGGGAACGGGAGCTCGAGCGCCAGAACGAGCGCCTCGAGGAGTTCGCCGGGATCGTCAGCCACGACCTACGAAACCCCCTGAACGTTGCCCAAGGGCGGCTTGGCCTGCTCGAAGCAGAGCGTGACGGTGAGCATCTCGACAGCATCCGGAGGGCGCACGACCGGATGGAAGCGTTGATCGATGACATCCTGACGGTCGCCCGAACCGGGGAGACGGCAGAGAATCTCGTGCCCGTCGCGCTCGCGGACGTAGTCGACAGCTGCTGGGAGACCGTCGCGACGGGTGATGCGACGCTCGTCATCGACACGACCCTGACGATTCGCGCCGAGACGGGACAGCTGAAACAGCTGCTGGAGAACCTCTTCCGGAACGCGATCGAACATGGGGGGTCGACGGTCACGGTGACGGTCGGCGACATGGCTGACGGGTTCTACGTCGAGGACGACGGAGCAGGGATTCCCGCTGGCGAACGTGAACACGTGTTCGACATCGGATACTCCCTATCCCCGGGCGGGACGGGAATCGGACTGCGGATCATCGATCAAGTGGCGACCGCACACGGGTGGACAGTCAGTGTCACGGACGGGATGACAGGGGGCGCGCGATTCGAGATTACCGGAATCACAACCAAGCCAACTGCGACATAGTGTCTCCGCCGGCCTGACGATGGGGAGAGTACGAGGCTGCGTCAACGCGCGATGACGGATGAGGAGTGTGGGTCGGCGTACGCTGTGACCATCACGACGATCCGGCCTACGTACGACTGAGAGCGAAGGGAACGGTTAGAGAACGTGGAGGAATGGCTGCGTTATTTGTGACCAGGCAGCATACAGTCGGACTTGCCAGCAGATAACACTCAGCGGCGGATTACTCGGGCAACGTTTCTCCGAACGATCGCAGCGACATCGGTTGCTACGATGGTTCCGATCGCCAGCAGTGGGAGAGCGACAGCCACCCGAGCCCGTGCAGATCAGGAAGCGGACGGACGGGCGCTCCCGCACACCACCGATACCCAAGAGGTTACGTTACGCATCGCGGCATGGGACGAAACCGAGAATACCCCGCCCGGAGAGCAGGCAGAAGTCTGGATCAAAGGGACCGGCTCGTGGTTTCCGGACTTCGAGTTCGGCGGTGACCTTCTCGAGGATGCAGGTCCGTTCGTGCGAAATTCTGACGGTGAACTCTTCATCTATCCAGACGGGCGCGAGGCTGGAACGGAGATCGTCGCCACGGTGTATTTCGACGAGAACTTCATCAGCAACTCACCGCGAGACATGGTGCGCATCGACATCCACGATGAACGCGTCGTCGTTGGGGGTTCACCAATCGAACGCAATCACGGAGAGTACGAGCTCGTGTTCGAACGATGAGGTGGACGACCATTGGTTCGCCCGCCCCTCTCGTGGACCGACAGCCAGAGTAAGAGATTCCGTCAAGGACCGGGGAAGCGTACCTGTGAGAAAGACTCCTTCCGAGTCAGCCATCCGTTGAAGAATCAGGTGCTAGGTTCACCACTCCCTGCGTCTACACGCTGTCGAGTGACGTGCCACCGAATCCATACAGGGTAGTGATCGAAGACGGTGGGTTCAACCGGGCGTGAACTCGACCCCCGCACCGATACCAGCACCCAACTCGTTAAGGAATCGTAATCAGGGCGTCCGGCACGTGATGGAACATCGAGGAGTGAGTGCGCTACTAATAGGTGAAGCAGGTACCGGAGCGACTAGTGAGCCCGCTGGGATCCGCCAAAAGCGGCCTGCTGAATACAACAGGTGAATATTGAGCCAGCTGCGTAGAGGAACCTGCGAACCGATCAGCGATATCGACGGTACAGCGTCAAAACCGATCCTCCAGCACCAATGGCGATACAGAGTATCGATAGAAAGGTGGTGATCTGCACGGAGGGATCCTCACACTCGACGGCTACCCCCGGATCATCGTCATACTCTGCATGACACTGTTGAATCTGGTGTTGATTCCAGATTCCAGTACCTCCCCCAATCAGGACCAACCCGAGCAGGGAAACCAACAGGACATTCCGATGTAATATCGAATCTGCCATGAATAGTAGTAAATTACAGGGTAAACGTATCTTGTGCGTTGACCGGTTTTAAGCACGCCACCAACACGCAATAAATCCTTCAGCTATACTGAGCGATACATTCATCCGGCACATCGGTCCGCTCCATGCCCGATACGCGCTCGCTATTCAGCAACGCTCAATTGATCTGTCGAGCAGCGAAAACCAACCGCCTGCTGCATACAGAGGATGTACGCAGTAGACGGCCGGCGTTCGTTTCAGTCCCCCAGCGACGAAACAGCCGCTAAGTGAGCCTGCGTATTTACCACTCGACATGATGCGTGGCTACATGTCTTGTTACTCAGTGGGGATCCAACGAGAGGGCGAAGGGATTAACAGCTTGTCCCACTTATAAACCCGTGAGCATGGTGTCGACTGATGAGGAATCCGTCTGTGAAATCTGTGGAGATTCATTCGACTCAGAAGAAGAACTCAAAGAACACATCTATGCAGTCCACGAAATTGGGGACGAAGATGCCTGACTACGTCACAAAGTTAACGCTCTGACTTAGCAACTGAATTACTGTAAGAGGACCTGCTGAATATGCGCTGTACCGACCGATTTAGGCACTCTAATCTGAACATCGAACGTGCGAGATATGCGCAGTATATTCAGCAGGCTGTTCTTGGCAGATTCCAGAGATCTTGATATTCGCTCCGGTAACTTCTTCACCTGTACTTAGCGTCACATTCTCCCGGCACATCGGCCTGCCCTCGTGCCCGATATGCGCTCTGTATTCAGCAGCCGGTCAGCGAATTTCTCAACAGCTGTCAGTAGCGAATTGCAAGATATAGAGGATTAATTGCCCCGAATGTGAGAGGCGATCATGACGGGGTCTCCGCTTCGTGCCACCGCTGAATGTGCTCAGCGTGGGTATCGAGGTACGCATCGGCTTTGAAATGCGCGTCGTAGTACTCCATGTCAATATGGTGTGCCTGAACACAACCGGGCAGCACCATCGTCGGTACCGTGCCTGGGAACTTCCCGTATTTGTCGTAGACATACTGGGCGATCTCACCGAGGCACTCGACTGTCTCGTCGTCGTACGGTTCGACCGAGCGCTTCACCGCCTCGCTGTCCTTCCACGGGCCAGATGTCGACGGGTCGTAGGTGCCGCCCGGGCCGAACTTCCGCTCGACGAGTTCGTCGATCGCCGCGTGCATGTCCGAGTAGTACGGGGGACACAGGCCCTCGTACCGGTCATCGAGGCCCACGGGGTTTGGTGCGATCCAGTCCTCATCGTCGACGAACCGAAACCCGAGTCCTTCGAGATCGTCGTGCATCGGAGAGCCAAACAGGCTCAGCTCGTTAATCCCGGCGAAGTACAATCCGCCCAGTCCCATCGCCTGCATCGTGAGCACCATGTTGTGTGCCATGAAGGCCAACTCGGCACAGTTCTGTTCCAAGGTGGCGCGTTCGAGGAAGGACAGCGGGAACGCCTTCTCGGCGTCCAACAACCCCGATTCGATGTACTGCCCGAGGTCGCCGGCCGGTTCACCGATCTCGTCATCCATGATCACGTAGCCGTTCTCGACGAAAAGACAGAGGAGCGCCAACATCTCTTCGCTGGCGTCGCCGACGGGCATGAACAGCGTCGACCCCGGCGTGTTGGTCCACCAGTGGTTCGGTTCGAGGATGTGGCCGGACTCGGCGGGGATGTCCACCCGCTCGTCGGCGAGTTTCTCAGTGTGCGATTTGGTCAAAGCCATAATGCGTTCGGCGTCGTCTTCAAGGTCCATTGCCTCGCGGAGCCGGCTCGGTTCGACACTCCGGGTGTTCGTCAGGTATGTGCCGTCGTCGTCGGAATAGAACAGGACCGGTGTCCCGATCCCGGCCGCCGTCGGTGCCGTTCGACCGGTCAACCGGACCGAGAAGTCGGTGAGCTCTTCCGGCCGATGCGGGCCGAACGGGATCCCGTAGTGCCATCCACTCACCCCGGTCCCGGCAGCGACAAGGACCGATTGCTCGAGGTCGGATAACGGAAGCGGATCAGCGTCCGATTCGAACGCCAGCGGCCCCGAGGGGATCGACAAGCCACGACCGAACCGACGAGATCGTCGCCCGAAAATGGCCTGAATCAGCGGATACTCGAACAATTCTGTAAGGGTTCGTGTGGTGTCAGGCATGGAGCCTCCTCGATGTGTTTCCGGATGTCGATTGTAGTGAGAGCACTTGCAGGTCTGGCGATGTTCGGTCTGCCATGGGTTGGTTGACCCCATTCTACTACAGAAACCAGTCACATAACACCATCTTGTGAAATATCTGCAGGAGTTGAACAGAATGCACTATCTGACCACCGTGACAGTATATTACGCGTCGATCCTTTGGGGAAGAGTCCACTATGCAGCACTGGCCCCCAATATTTAGCACACTCTCGGCGATCTACTCAACATCTGTCTATAGGTGCGTGCTGACTACAGAGGATGTATGCAGTAGACGGTCGTCGTTCGTTTCAGCCTCACAGAGGCGAAACAGTCGCTATGAAGAACCTACTTATTCTGCAGATGGCGGTCGCGGACGCAGTTCATCTCTGGGTGAAAAGGGGTAGCCTTCGATGGAGAGTTCCTCTATATGTTCCTCGCCTATAGAATATGTTACCGTGTACGAGTGCGAGGTTGGCTGAATAAGTCGGTAAACGTCCTCAATCTCTCCCCGGCAATGGAGTTGGATACGGAACTCATCGGTGGCTGTCTGATTAACCGAGATTTCCGTGCAGTCTGCACGTATGTCATCCCCATCATCAATCGTGTATCCCCGTGAGCCAAGTAGGTCGTTGTAGAGGCGAGTTTGTTCATAGTCAATAAGATATGCAGTCGCCGTAGTACGATTGAGAGTCGCTGGTCTGTCAGGGGCAAACGGGTTTTGTTCACTCTGTATTGTCGGACTGTATGGTGAATCCGCTACCAGTACTGTACTCACCCCAAGTACACCTGCAATGATGAGAACGGCAGTGAGTCGTCGCATGTAACCACTTCTACCGAGGATACTCTGATAATTGTAAGGAAGCCACAAAGAGGGGTTTGTCCTATTGGTACCGGTATCGAGCTTGTAGTCATCAAAAGGCGATTGCGAAGTATGACCCCTGTACTTAGCGATATATTCACCCGGCACATCGGCCAGCCCTCGTGCACGAGACGCGCCCTATATGCAGCATGCTCTTGCCGATCTACTCGATTCCTGCCAAAAGGAACGTGCTGACTACAGATGATTCAGCGTTCACTCCGCACTGAGCACATCAAAATCGGTGCTCCCACATTCCGGACAACTCTCGATATACGGTACCACAGCGCCGTTTTTTTCGCGACCAATCCGGTTTGTCGCACAATCGGCACAGGAGAGGGTATGCGGGACCAAGATTACCAGCAGCCACGCGAACTGTTATCAGTCATCTGTAGGTGGCAGTGGCGGGTTGGCCTGCAGGGGTTTAACCTTGAGACCCCCGTAACTGCTTGCAGTGACTTCGTACCCGTGATATTCGAACGTGATGTGCAAATCACCGACAGCGTCTCTTCGTTGAGTGACGAGCGAATTGAGAGCATCTGTGTCCACGGTTGCGTTGAGTGAATTCATATCAAGCGGGTCCGTGTCAGAAGCGGCTGCAACCGCGCTTACGACCGCTGAACTCGGAGACCCTACGTCGTGACTGTAGATCGCTCGGTAGGCGCTTTCATCTTCGTGATATTCGAATGATTTGAAGTCAAAAAGACTCTGCTCAAGGGAGGGTGAAGGAGGCTGTGCTGATGGTGTGGAGTTCGATATATTGCTCATGGATCGAGGATCTTCGTCGGTCATCGTCACTCTGACTGTAATCGCTTGACGTGGGTTACTATGGCTATTTCATATACAATGGAGTATTTAAGCAGAAACGGCGCGCTGATTTATGAGTGTGACTCGATGAGTGCTTGTTCGATGAGTCGTCGATTCCCCCGTCGCAGGCGAGCGCCGAGTGCTTGCTGTGAAATCCCGAGGTCATCAGCGATCTCTGCCAGGGTCGTGTCTCGTGGTGAATTGTAGTACCCGCGGTCATATGCGAGAATCATAGCTTCGCGTTGCCCATCGGTCAGGCCTTGCATCTCATCCAACGGGCGGAGTGCATGAAGTTCCGTTAACCTGACCGGGACGCCATGGTCGTGACAGTATTCCCGGAACTCCGCAATCGCCTCTCGTTTTTCGCCGCGAAGTTCGAACGTCCATTCTTCTGCCGTCCCGATTGCCGTCAGTAGCACGATTTCAGGCGCGATGAGGGCATCAAGTACGCTATCGTATTCCGGGACCCACTCGCACCGCATCAAGTACTCTCTGTTGACCTGATCGACAGTCCGAATATCTCGTACGCCAGGGTGCTCAGAGAACTGCTCTACGATCGCATCGGTCTCCACTCCGCGGACCCAAAAGTAGGGAACTACACCGTTTGCATCCGGAATAACCCGTTCAAGTTGCACGGTCACGTCTGGTAACTTGGCGAAAATGGTTCCCAACGGAAATTCGTCGGCTGAGAGCATGAATTCGGCGACGGTAGCCATGCAATCGGATAGGTGTTGCGTGGCTATGAACGCGTTCTTCGGTTGAGATTGATCGTCGTAATAACTCGGTACCGGTGATTTCGAATGAGCGTATCTTCGGTGCGGCCTTACGGCCGATACGCGCTGTGTATGCAGCACGCTCTCGACGATCTACTCAACATCTGTCAACAGGGGCGTGCTGACTATAGAGGGTGGATTCAGCAACTCGTCGCCCTTTATCATGCGCTCGAAGATCTGAATAGAGCTATAGGAAGAGCGTGCAGATATATCAGTTAGTGAGAATTCATTTATCACTCGGAGAAGTGCTCCGGGCATGAAACGACGCGCCCTCCTTACCGCAGTCGCCACTAGCGGAGCCATGGCCGTTGCTGGCTGTAGTATGGCAAGCCGTTCCTGTGGGCCTCCCAAGGAAACGTTCAAACAGCCTCGCGACCGCTGGCCAACGGCCGGGTACGGCCCAACGAATACTGCCCACGCCTCTGGCGGGCCGTCGAACGGGGAGATACAGTGGCAGACCGACCGCGAGGCTGGCGAGGGGCCACGGCTGAACGGGGTGTTCAGTGAGCCCATCGTCGACGACGGCGCGGTGTACGTCACATTACGACATCTCGACCCGTACGAGCTGGAGTATCCTGGCTACCTCGTCGCGCTTGACGACGAAACTGGCGAACTACAGTGGCGGGTCGAACTCCCTTCCCTGGCAGGCGGGGATCCGGCACTCGCGGGTGACACCATCTTCATCGGCGGCGAAGGGGGCCAGCTCCACGCTATCTCGACCGCTGGCGAACAACGCTGGACACAGGAGCTCGGTGCGGCGGTCCGGACCCCAACCGTCATCGGCGGGCAGGTCTACGTCCTCGACGCGTCGGCGACCGTGCACGGCTTCACCCTCGACGGGGAACGATGTTGGGAGTACGACCAGTCCGACTTCTTGGGCAGTCTGCTCGGTGGTGGTTCGTTTGCGGTCGACAGTGCCCCGGCCATCGACGGCTCGCGCGTGTATGTGACGGTGCAGGAGGACCCCGACCGTGAACGAATCGGCCACGTATTGGCGTTCGACCAGGAGGGGAACGAAGAATGGAGATACAGCTTCCCCACCGGATACGAGGCGCCGAACACGCCCGCTGTCGTCAACGGAACCGTTCTGGTGACCGGGGGCGACCAAATTCTCGCTCTCGACTCGAGGACGGGTGAGCTGCGCTGGCGATTCGTCGTCGGCCACGACCACACCGGGGCGCCTGCGACCGATGGGGAGCGAGTGTACATCGGCGCGAAGAACTTGTATGCACTCGACATCGAAGATGGCAGCGAGCACTGGCGCGTCGTCAACCACGGCGTCGGTGGCTCCCCCGGCTGGGCAAGGAGCATCCCCTTTATCGCACGCCCCGCGGTGACCGATGACGCCGTCTACCTCCGAGCGGGCGCGTTCGACCCCCACGATGGTAGCCGACTGTGGGGCGATCTCGCCGAAGAAGCGGTGATGGGGTCGAACTATGCGACGAGGTCCTACGGTCGGCGCTCGATTGCGCCGCTCTCGGTGACCGCGGATGCGCTGTATCTCTCCCATCAGATCGAGGGGGTGACGAAGGTCGCATGAACCGTCGTCAATATCTCCAGAAGATCGGTGCTGTCGGTGGGGTCGGGTCGATGGTCGGACTCGCGGGCTGTGGTCAACTCTTGGGTGACGATTCGGACGAGTCGAACATGGGTCGTACAGAAGCGTGCGGGACGTACGAGCCGACGGTCAGCGGCTCGTCCGGCTGGCGGACGGTTGGCGGCGACCCCGCTGGGACGGGCGTTGTCCCGGCGACTGGGGCACCCGAGGCGCCGCTGTCGCTCGATTGGACGTTTACACTCGGAGGGATGGCTGGGGCGGTGCGGCCCGTCGCCACGGCAGACCGGGTCTACGCGCACGAGATGGACTCGATGCTGTACGCGGTCGACGCTGGGACCGGCGAGGAGGTGTGGGGAAAACGCGTGGACGCGCCTCGGGGGTCATCAGCCATCGGAGACGACGTGGTCGTCACTCTCGCGGAGTCCACGGTCCTCGGGCTGAACCCTGAGACGGGCAAGACGAGGTGGACCGGTCCCGACAGCCACGTCGGCCTGTTCCAGGGCAGTCCTGTCATCATCGACGAGACGGTCTACGTCCCGACAGAACTCTCGTTGCTCGCGCTCAACCTCGCCGACGGGTCGATAAGGTGGCAGCACACGACAGGCGAGGAGACAGTCGCGACACCGGCTATCATCGGCGATACGATCTACTACGGTGATTACGACACTTACGTCTACGCGCTCGATGCGGCGACAGGCGAGGAACGATGGCGCGTCAAAACGAACGCGCACATCGACTGTAACGTTGCCATTGCGGACGGCACTGTCTTCGCCGGCAGCGACGAGGGGGTACTCCACGCGCTCGACGCGGGCACCGGCGACCACCGATGGACGTACGACCTCCAGTCCATACCGAAGGTCATCGCGAGTGATGGGGCCCACGCGTACGTCGGGGCGGGTGCGACGCTCCACGCACTCGAGGTCGTGACCGGTGCACACTGCTGGTCGACGGAAAACGAGGATAGCTACGTCACTGGCATAGCTATCAGTGACGGTCGGGTGTACGCCCCGCTCGAAAGAATTGGGTCTGAGAACGGCGGACTCCCGGGTGTGCTCGACGCCGCGACCGGCGAAGCGCTCGCAGAGACGCACGGGCAGTTCGAATCGTCCTGGGCGCGGTTCAATCGGGGCCCAGCTGTTGTCGACGGCGCGGTCTACGCGTCCGGGGTTGACGAGGGTGGTATCACTCTGGCTCGATTCAGCTGAGCTGTTCAGTGTTCGCGGTACCCTTCTGGAACAGGGCGTGCTCCCGAGTGTTGTGATTGGCTTCGGTGGCTGGGGCGACTGTGACGCGTTCCCAAGCATTACATTGGCGAGTTCTCTCGGGGTGATTCGCCGTAGCGATTCACCTCCAGCTCAATGAGCTTCGAATGCAAATTAGAAGCTGTTGTGGCGAACGAGTCTTTGCATCTATCACTCCCGCTCCTCGTCAGACGCTGCCTGGCATTTTCCCGATATGCGCCCTGTATTCAGCACAACCGCCGAAACCTATTCAGACCTTGTCAAAAGCTCCGTGCTGCATAGAGAGAGTGTATGCAGTAGTCGGCAGTCGTTCGTTCCAAGCCATCAGATACGAAACAACCGCGAAGTGGGTCTGCGAACTAAACACTACTCACCGTAACGTCTCCACCTTGCTCGTGGTCGACGACTCTCGCCCGACGTGGGTTTTCGTCATTGACCTCGAAGCGAACGAATAGCGTCTCACGGTTCTCAGCCGCGGCGCCACCCTCGGTCGTGCCAATCGCAATGGACGCTTCGAGCTGCTCGCCCACGTCGATACGTATCGATTCGGCGTCCAAATATCGAGCGCCGCTCGAATGCCGTGCTTGGAGTGCGAGAATCCGCTCCGTTTCGAACGGTGTTTCATCCAGGAAGGCGAGGAGGTGGTCACCATCGTTCTCGCGAAGAAACGCCCGATTGACGTTGGAATCAGATGCGGACCCGATGACCGCGACGTGATATCGTGACTCCGAATGGGAGGTAAGACCACCGGCGAGTGGACTCTCCTCTTGCCATCCGAATTCGACCATCGTCTCCGAATCGTACGCTTCGTCTGGGACACGATTCTCGTCCGGCGAGGTGAGACACCCCGATAATAGAAGGGTCGAGGGACCAACCGCGACGAGGAGACGACGACGGTTCATACGCGAACACTCTCCGCTATTTGTAAATGCTTTCTCTGCACTTATCGCTCCGTCAGTCGGTTTCAGGGAGGGCCACTTCCGAGAATAGGTTATTCTCGGCAAATCCTCTGTAAGGGTCCCGTCACCTGCAGCGGTTACACATGAGACTCGTACCGACCGCGTTAGCCCTGAATCGGCCCCAAATACGTCCAGTGGAGTCTCGTTTCGCCCTCGGGGGTGAGCTCCTCTGTGACGAGGTAGAGTACGGGGACGTCCTGGTCGTCCTCGAGGGGTTCGTGCCGCAGGACCTTGGCGACCCCCTCCCCCTCCTCAATCTGGACGATTTCCTGGTGACTGTCCTTATCGATCTGGTCCGAGATGGCCGGATGTACCTCCTGGAGCCGGCGCTGGGTGAAGTCGATCAGCGACCGAAGTTGCTGTTCGTCCAGGGTCCGAACAGCCGCGAGCAAGTCGTCTGGCAGGTGGTCAGTTCCATTGGACCCCTCGTCGTCCATACCATCTCTTGGAAACTCGACTACTTAGGTTCACCTACTGAATTCTGCAACGCACAATCAGTAGTTCTTCAATTTCGTACTGAGTAACTCAGCCACCTATTCGATGCACTTTACTCAATGCCCACAAATTGGCTGAGATGAATGTATATCATCATCGTCGGGGCCGGTGATATCGGAACCCCTCTCATCGATGTCGCCACTCGATTCGGCAACGAGGTCGTTGTCATCGAACGTGAACGGAAGAAAGCCGACCAGATCGCGGATGAGTACGACTGTTTGGTCCTCAACGCCGACGCAACAATCAAGAAGACGCTCGAAGACGCGGGCGCCGAGCAGGCCGACGCCATCATCTCCACGACCGACCAGGACGCGACCAACATCATGATCTGCCTGCTGTCGAAGGAGCTGGAGATTCCCGCCATCCTCTCGGTGGTTCACAGTCCCGAGCACATGGGGCTGTTCCGCCAGATCGGTGTCAACACGATGGAGAACCCCCAGCAACTCATCGCCGAGTACCTCTATCGAGCGGTCGCTCGCCCTGCCATCGTGGACTACCTGCGCATCGGCGAGGAGGCGGAAGTGTTCGAAATCGACGTCACGGCGGGAGCACCGATCGCCGGCAAGACGCTCAACGAAGCTGCCAATGAGGGAATCATTCCGGACGACGTCCTGATCGTCGCTATCGAGCGCGAGGGAGACGACCCACCCATCACCCCGCGTGGAGATTCGCTCATCAAACCCGATGACCTCTTGACGGTGTACTCGGGATTCGGGGCGGATCCGGAGCTCACCGACGTGTTCGGCCACTATGAAGACCGAGTTGACTGAGTGGGGAGACCAATGCACTGCACCACTCTCTGTAGGACACGGGGATACTTCCGAGAATCACAAACTCTCGGAAGGCCTTTTTCTTGATTCGACTGGTCACATCCTCGTCCGGATTCACTCAAGAGATTGTAGCCTAATCGACTGTCCAGGAAACCTGCGAGTCGAAGACTAATAGCAGAGGTCCGTGACGACCCGAAAAATAACGAAGATGATGATTCGCTTCGGTACTCTCCTGGCTTACGAGTCGGTCTCGTTGGCCGGGGAATCCTCCAGGTGGGGGTCGAAGTGGACACCTTCAGAGACGGGCATGCCGCTCCCGTTCGCGGGTTCGCCCGTGACTGGGTCCGTGACGTTCTCCCCGTCGTGACTGGAGGGGCCGTCGCTCGCGCCCCAGTAGTTGTTCGTGGCGTTCACCATGTCGTCGTCGTGGTTCAGGATACCATAGTGGATCTCCCCCTGGTAGCTCGACGGCATGGGATCGAAGACGTTCCCGTGCGCCGTGACGACCACGCCGGGGTCGGGGCAGAGCTTCGATTCGGCGACCACGATGTGCCGGAATCCATCCATCGAGTTGTTCTCGATCGAGATCGGTCCAGTCGCACTGGCGACGTAGACGCCGTTGAATCCGTTCAGGGAGTTGTTCTCGATTACATGCTCCTCGCCGCTGATACGGAGCGCGCCGCCCGACGCTCCCTCGGGCTCACCGCCGCTGAGACTATTGTTCCGGAACGTGTGGTTGACCCCTTCGGCGGTGGCGGCCCATCCGGTCATCCGATCCACGTGGTTGTCGGCGACCGTGTGATTCGAGCCCGAGAGGACGATTCCGTCGTGACCGAGCGTGATCGAGTTCTCGATTACTGTGTTGTCGCTTCCGCTGACCGTGATGGCTTCATCGGGCCGCCCTTCGATCGTGTTGTTCGAGATGGTGTTCTCCGAACCACTGAGACGGAGCGTCCACCCCGAGCCTCGGATGACGTTGTCTCTAATCTCAGAGTCGTTCACCCCCGATGCGCTGAGCCCCTCATATGCGGTGATCGTATTGTTCACGACGCTCAGGTGCTCTGAGTTGTCGATCGCGACCGCAGACGAGATCGTCCCCTCGAACGTGCTGTCGCGGATTTCGATGTGACGTGACTGACTGACGTGGAGGCTGGTGATTTCCGGATCGAGACTCGAGACGTTCACGATCTGACCGGTGGTTACGGCTTCGAACTTGATGTTGGGCTCGTTACCGCGAACGGTGAGGTTCGCGATAGTGACGTTCTCGACCGGGTGGGCGGCAGTTGTCACGATTCCAGGCGCCTCCGTGTCGTTTCCATCGAGCGTGTGACCGTTCCCATCGAGCGTGACGTCACTCGCTCGAATCTCGATACACGGACCCGCGTCTCCCTCCGGCCGGACAATGTCCTGGGTCAACGCGTAGTGACCCGGAGAGTCGATCACCGTACAGGCGGTGATCTCCGTCGGTGCTGTGTTCTCCGTTTGCTGTGCCATCTCGGACGCCGCCACCGTCCCGCCAGCGAACAGTGAGACGACCATGATCGCAGTCAATGCGATCGCATTCAGTTTGCGGGGCATCGACTCGCGAATAGACCGACTATCATTTCCTTATACATGTGATAAATACAGGCAAAACCTCTGAGTCGGGACTCGACGTCTACGCCAAACGAATCATCGAACCTCCCTCGATTCCGTCATCGAGGCGGTGAGAACCCGGCCGTCCTCGTCGAGTACACCGAACCTTCACTTCCGGCTCCGTTTTCGATGGGTACGTGTCCTCCGACGTCAGAACGAACGGAGGTACGTGATTCACCTGTACTTAGCGATACGTTCACCAAGTACATCGGCCCGCCCCCGTGCCCGATACGCGCGCTGTATTCAGCAACGGCGGATTGATCTGTCGAGCAGCAGGAACCAACCACCTGCTGCATACAGCGAATGTATTCAGCGAGTGGCAACTCCAGTCCAACGGTGAACGACCTCCAAGAAAACCCAGCTGTCTCTCCCACCGATAGTACCAATCGGATTAACCGAGCAGAGTTGTTATGGTACCACATACCATAGATGCGTGCCATGGGTACAATCCAGTCCGTCGAGACCCGGCACTGCGATGCAGGATGGCGCAACTACCACTTCCTCCGCATCACTACTGACGAAGGCGTCGTCGGCTGGAGCGAGTACGACGAGAACCTCGGAGCCACCGGCATCACCACGGTCATCGATGACATGGCCGAGACGCTGATCGGTGAGCCCGTGGACGCCATCGAGCGCATCCGCGCGCGTCTCGTCGCCCAGGCCCGCCAGTCCCTGACCGGCGTGATGGCGATGGCCATCGGTGCTATCGAGAACGCCCTGCTCGACGCGAAGGCGAAGGAACTCGGCGTTCCCTGCGTCGACCTGCTGGGCGGGGCCGTCCGCGAGGAGATCCCGGTGTACTGGTCGCACTGTGGCACCTATCGAATCACCCGGTCGGAGTGGTACGACCCTGTGCGCACCCTGGAGGACGTGACCGCCCTTGGCGAGGAGGTGCGCGAAAGCCAGTTCACGGCCCTGAAGACGAACATCTTCGACTTCAGCGGCGACGAGCCGACAGGGTGGGCACCGGGCTTCGGCCGCCCGTTCCACCCGTCTCTGACGATCGAAGCCGACCAACTGGAGGCCCAGCGGCAGTACCTCGAAGCGCTCCGAGAGGGGGCGGGCCCGGAAGTGGACGTTCTCCTCGATCTGAACTACAACATGAAGCCGGAAGGGTACATCCGCCTCCTGCAGGAACTCGCCGATTTCGACCTGTTCTGGGTCGAGATCGACTCGCCCAACGCGAAGGCGCTGGCGGACGTTCGGCGCGCGAGCCCTCACCCCATCAGCTCCTGTGAAGCGCTGGTCCCACACGAGGCGTTCGTACCCTACCTGCACGAACAGGCGATGGACGTGGTCATCATCGACGCGCTCTGGAACGGCATCCAACAGACCACGAAAATCGCGGCCATGGCGGACGCACATCAGCTACACGTCGCGCCGCACAACTACTACGGCCACTTGTCCACGTTCATGAACGCGCACTGGGCGGCCGCCGTGCCCAACCTGCGCATCATGGAGACAGACATCGACCGGCTCCCCTGGGACGACGAGCTGTTCACCGCCACCCCGGAATACCGCGACGGGAACCTGCAGCTGCCCGACGGTCCCGGCTGGGGCTGTGAACCGGACGAGGCGGCGCTCGACGAGCACCCCCCAAGCTCCTGAGACGGCGGTGGAGGCAGGTCGGGCTCTCGGGGTGGTCGAGTCGCCTGAGTCGGCGCACACGCGAGGGGAAGGCGTGGCGGTCAGCGCCCAGATCCCGTGATCGCCTCGACCCGGAACTCCTCGCCGGTGCTCATCCCTGCGGTCTTGTCGGCGGCGAGGAACGCGACAGCCTCGGCAACGTCGACCGGGACGACGCTGGCTCCGCGGTCGGCGAACAGCCGTGTAGTTGCGCGTCCGAACCCCGAGCCGGTGCCGGTGACGGCAACCGTCTTGCCGACGAGTGATGTACCAGACCACGCGCTGGATTCGGCGTTACGGTTGCGTGTTGATCACGTCCGAACGTGCGCATCCAGATCAGTACTGGACGCAGTGCGAGGCTCGTCTGGCTTGGCCTCCCTAACTCGTTCCGTTTCTGTTTCGCGGAGGAGGCGTGCTGAGTATGCGCCCTGTTCCAGCACGCTCTCGATGATCTACTCAACTTCTGTCAAAAGGAGTGTGCTAACTACAGAGGGAGTCGGCGGCATCACGCTAACGGGAGGTGTCTCAGACGTTGTCTGGACAGCCATCCGTAGAGACTTCACCCACGATCGCACCACCGAATGGTGGGTAAGTCCAATTTTCAGTCTTCCGAGGAACTTTGAGACGAACTTGCGAACCCTGCGTCCAATGCGTCCTCTCGATCTATTCCGTGGCTCCACAGAGCGCAAGAAGGCGAGTGGTGTTCAGAGCGCCACGGCCAAGAAGCGGCGACATCGCCAGCTCACCCGCCGAGACGTGCTAGGCGGGACCGGAACTGCAGTGGCCATCACCCTCGCCGGGTGTACGGGCCTCCGAGGAACCAGCGGCGCCGCTCAAGGCGGGGCCGAGCTCCCGCCCGCCACGCTCGGAATGGAGACCGTTGCCGATCCTGAGCTGCCGGCAAGGGTCCTCTATTCGATCGGTACCGAAGACGATCCTGATCGACGGGTCGATCTGATGGACGAAATTCTCGACGGCGGAACGACGGTCGAACGCAGAACCCCACCAGTCCCGAAAGCCCAGCACATCTACTACGATGACGCGGTCTACGTGCTCTCCCACGAGATCAGCGAGCAGACTCCGGCCACGAGCTACCAGATCCGGGTAGACATCGTCCAGGGGACGGTAGTCGAATCGGAGGCTGTCCAGTTCTCCGATCTCCCGGCCGTCGACAGGGAGAAGTTTGCCGCCTACGGGTGGGACGAAGGCGGTAGTTTCGGGTTCGGGACAGCCATCCTCTACACCCACACCGAACGTGAGCAATCAGCCCTCGTCCCGGAGTCGAAGTACTCGTACATCGTCTGGGAGGACGGCTCGGAGGCAGCATGGTTCGTCGACGACTCCCACGAAACGACGCTACACACCTACGAGTATTCAGCCGAGCAGTACTCGACCGCCGCCGAATACGGACAGCGGATGCGTGACCAGCTGGCGTTCCAGTTGGAGGCGCTCTCGGATGCTGAGGCAGACATCGTCCAGACGGCCATTGACGAGGAGCAGTACGCCGTCAACCACGACCAGACGCCCACGCAGGCGTTCTGGTCGCTGGCTGATCGGTTCCGACCACAGGAACAGGCACACGGTCTCGACGAGGATGGCGGGGGCGACCTGAGCGGGCCGTACCTCGTCCGATACGACGGTGAGGTCTACTGGACGGTGCTGCTGGTCAACGTCGAGCGGACAGAGACACAAACCGCTGAGTGATCGCTTCGACACGACCGTGGTGCTTACCGGCGGTGAGCAGTCGTCTTATGCTGGATTCACCGCTCTGTCGAGGGGCCCGCTTCCCCAGTTTCCTTCAGTCATGAGCCGTTGCGTGGCCGATGCCAGCCACCAGCAGTACGGATTTGGGTTGGTGGATCGGAGGCGTCCGAGCGACGAAGGTGGTGTACCGGTCTGTCTCGCCACGGCTGACGCGGACGTGGGAGCCAGCGGTTCGCCAGGAACATTCTTTGTTGTGACAACCATCCACAGGGGCATGCCCACTACAGACGAGGTCATCGAGACCTGTAGCTCCGACGAGGTAAGCCTCGTCCGACTGTTGTACGTCGGGAACGACGGCGTTCCTCGCGGCCGCGTCGTGGACGCAGACCGCGTCGCGTCCGTCCTGACCGATGGGATCAACCTCTCGTCGGCGATGCAGTCGTTCAACGCGCTCGACCATCTCGCGCCGGGCGGTATGTTCGGCGCCGCCGGCGAGGTGCGGATACTCCCCGACCCAGAGACGTTTCGGATCCTTCCGTACGCCAACCGTGCAGCCGTGATGCTGTGTGACCTCTACGACCTCGACCGAACGCCGTGGGCTGCCGACCCGCGGAGCACACTCGCATCGTATCTTGATGATCTCCCGTACGAGGCGAGCGTCGCGTTCGAGAGCGAGTTCTACTTGACACGCGACACCGAGGACGGCGAGTTGGCTCCGTTCGATGACAGCGTCTGCTTTGCAGCCGACGGCATGCAGAGCACGAACGACATCGTGCTCGACATGACGGACGCGCTCAAGGCCCAGGGAATGGATATCGTGGCGTACTACCCGGAGTACGGGCCCGGCCAGCAGGAGCTGGTCGTCGAGCACGCACCAGGACTGCAGGCGGCCGACAACCACATCCTCTTCAAGCAGACCGTCAAGGGAGTCGCGTCGAACCACGGCGTCGACGCGACCTTCGTCCCGAAGCCGTTCGCGGAGGCTGCCGGAGCGGGCTGTCACATCCACCTCTCGCTCTGGGACGATGGGGAGAACGTGTTCCATGACCCCGACAGCGACGGTCAGTACGGCCTGAGCGAAACCGCCCGCCACTTTATCGGTGGTGTACTCGACCACGCCCCGGCGCTCGTCGCGCTGACTGCCGCGACCGTCTCCTCCTACCGTCGGCTCCGACCCCACATGTGGGCCTCGGCGTTCACCTGCTGGGGACAAGATAACCGCGAGGCGATCGTGCGTGTCCCCTCGTCGCAGTGGGACGAACCGAGCGAGACCACGCGATTCGAGTTCAAGCCCGCAGATAACACCGCCAACCCGTATCTCGCAGAGCTCGGGCTGCTCGCAGCCGGTATGGACGGCGTGGAGCGCGAACTCGACCCCGGTGCGCCCGTGAACGAGGACCCCGCGGAGATGTCGGCCGCGGAGCGCGAGGAGCGCGGCGTCCAGCGGCTCCCGGAGACGCTCGGGGAGGCACTGGATGAACTCGAAGCTGACGAGGTGCTCGCCGCCGCCATGGGCGAGACGCTCTTCCAGTCGTACGTAGAGGTGAAGCGTAGCCAGTGGGACGAGTTCACGGGCACCGTCACGGAGTGGGAGCTCGACAAGTTTACCCGGGCGTTCTGATGACTGACCTTCCACCGCTGTTCGACGCGCTCGACCTCGATGTAGCGGTGTTGCCGGGGTTCCCCGATGTCCACGAGACGTACCGCCTGCTCCGCGACCAGAAGGACATGGTCTGCGGGGCGTACGCGCTCACGTACCTGCTCCGGGCGTACGGTGTCAACGAGGTCGACGGCGACCCGGTCACGATCGACCGCGTCGCTGAGATCGCCGGCACGACGCTCGAACCGCACAACGCCGACCGGCAGGCGCTGATCGAAGACCGCATTGCGACAGGTGAACTGCCTTCTGAGCGCGCCGCCACGTGGTACATGCACGACTACTTCGACGGCGACTTCGGCGTCGTCGAGGACGAAGGTGGGACGAGTGCCGAGGGACTGGTCGAGGCATGCGAGACGGCCTCGGGCGGTCGGGTCGAGGCGATTCCAGTGCCAGCCGTTCGGGACGCGGAGATCCAGCTCGACGCGGCTCGCTTCGACGCACTCCTCGGCGCGATGGCGACCGGTGCAGTACCTGCCCAGCCCATTCTGAACTACAACCTTCGACACACGCTCGCACCGGCCGGCCTGCTCGGGCACAAGTACAATGTCGTGGCGCTGCTCGCCCAGTGGGACGACCCATCGTACTTCCGGACGATGGACTGGGACGTCGGCCACTTCACGACCGTCGCCGCTCGCGTTGCACGGGCCGGCAGCGACGAGCGCTACCTCGTGGTCCGCGACTCTTACAAGACGTTCGGGTGGGACGGCTACCACCTCCAGCCCGAGTCATACGTCAGGCGCGGTCTCGTGCGGGCCGACGACCACCGGGATGGTGGCGTTCTCCTCGTGACGCCCGCCGCGGACACCGTCCGCACGTGGCTTGCAGATCACGGCCTCGAACCGGGGCTCTGGGACAACGGCAGCGCCTACACGACAGGGACACATGACTGAGCTGACCGACCGCGAGCTGGCGGTCATCGAGCGGGGCTGTGCGTGGATAGACGACAACGCCGACGAGCTCGTCGACCTGCTCGCCGAGCTCGTCGCGAGACCGAGCCTCCCCGGCGACGAGGGAGTCCACGACGACGAGGCGACCACCGTCGGGCAGCTGTGGTCCTTCCTCGAGGAGAGTGCCGACGCGCTCGAACTCGACGCCCAGCCCATCTCCGCCGAGGACGACTATCGCGAGAAGACGAGGGAGAACGTCTACGCCGTCCTGCCGGGCGATGGTGACGATGGCTTCGTCGCGACCAGCCACACCGACGTGGTTCCGCCTGGCCCCACCGCGGACTGGCCCGACGACGACCCATGGACGATGCGCGAGGGCGTGGTCCGGCGGACCGACGACTGCACGGTCGAGGTCGCCGTGGGCGACCGAGTCGAAACGCGCACCATCCGCGACCGAATGGACCGCGTCTGGCGACTCCGCGGCGACAGCGAGGTGGCAGCACTCGTTGGCCGCGGCGTCTACGACAACAAGGCCGCGATCGTCTGTCTCGTCGGGAGCGCGCTCGGGCTCGACGCCGCACTCGCCGGGACCGACGCAACGCTTGGCGGCGACGTCATCCACGGCCACCTCGTCGACGAGGAGTACTACCAGGTGGGCGCGAAGAACATGGTCGGCTGGGGTGGTGGAGGAGACTGGCTCGGCGACCGGTACGACGGGTACGACGGGTGGACCGCGGCCGTCCTCGAGGGATCGTACGGCTTCGTTCCGGTCGTCGGTCATCGCGGGCTAGTGTGGCTGACGCTTCGAGCGGAAGGCGAGTCTGCACACGCCTCGACGCCCGATCTCGGCCACAACGCCGTCCTCGGCGCGGCGAAGGCGCTCGCTGAGACCGACACGGATGCGTACCGCGACGCCGTCGCCGCGCCGTTCGTCGAAGACGCGCTGCTGGGCGAGCTCACCGTCGCACCCGGCACCTCCATCGTCGGCGGCGGCATCGAGCGCGTTGACCCCGAGACCGGGTCGGTCGAGCGGGGCGGCCTCAACACCATTCCCGACTGGTGCGAGGCGACGTTCGACGTCCGCATACCGCGCTGGGAGGGGTTCCCCGGGAGCGTCGATGCAGTCGAAGACCGCCTGTGCGAGACGGTTGTCGCGCACGCGAGTGCGGCCGCGCCCGACGTCGACTTCTCGGCATCGATCGGCGAACACGACTTCTTCCCGCCGGTGGCGCTCGCTGACGACCGCGAGGCAGCGGCTGACCACCCGCTGGTTCGGACGGCGTCGTGGGCCGCCGCGGACACCGTCGGTTACGACCCGGGACTTGACGTCGCACCGGGCGTGACCGACGCGGCGTTCGTCTACCACGGCACGCATATTCCGACGCTCGTCGAGTATGGCCCGGCGGGCGCACTGTCGCACGAACCGCTGGAGTACGTCGAGCGAGACCACGTGATCGCAGGCGCAAAGGCGATGCTGAAACTCGCGGTGGCGGAGGTCGGCGTCACTCAGAGGTCGTAGAGGCTAACGGCGTTCTCCCGAAGGATCCTGCGAGCGACATCCTCGGCGTACGACTCGGTGACGAAGCCGTCCGCAGCGAGGCGTTCGAGCACCGACGAAAGGTCGGCTCGGAACCGCCGCGCGGCCAGGACGTACAGTTCGGGGACCGAGAAGGCATCACTCGCGTAGAGCAGTTTCGTCGTCGGTGCGAGTTCGAGCGCTTGCGAGATGAGCGGCTCGACGCCGTGCTGGACGAACGGCGTCGCGAGCGAGAGGTCGAGGTAGACGTTGTCCAGCGTCGCGGTGACGTAGCCAGCAGCGCGGGTGTACGGATAGCCGCCGTGGAGCAGGACGACCGGCGTACTGGGGTGGGCCTGCAAGAACTCATACAGGTAAGTCGGGTCGACGAACTGCGGGTGGGCATCGGCGTCGCCGAATCCCGTGTGGAACTGGAGCGGTGCGTCGTAGGCAGCCGCCATCTCCGCTGCGAGATGGACGAGGTAATCGTTGAAGACGGAATGTTCGACGCGTCCGTCCCAGTCGCGGCATACCTCGTCGTAGGCTCGCCGGACAGCGTCCCGGTCGTGAGCGCGTACTCGGAGGCCAGTTCGGTAGGCGATGACGGTCTTGAGCGCGACGAACTCCCCGTCGAGCGCCTCCTCAAGCGCATCGACGAAGGCATCCTCGAACGAGGCGAGCGACTCCGAGGCCGGGAGAAGCGTCTCGGCCACGTTCTCGATGCGGTGGATTGGCCGCAGATCCGCGTCAGTGTAGGCGTCGAATTCGTCGAGGGCGACGTTGGGGAAGCCGTCGTCGACGAGGATGGTCTCCGTGTTCGTCCCGTCGATGAGCGTCCGAGCGTAAGACGCGAGGTCGACCTCAGCGCGCTGCTGGAGCAACGTCGCCTCGTCCGCGCTGCCGAACTGCTCGGCGAGGAGATCGAGCACCGCACGGTAGTTGAGCGTGTGGCGGGCGTGTTCGGGCGAGAGTTGGCCCTCGGTAAAGTAGTCGGCGAACGAGTCGGTGATCCGCTCCCGTTCGAGCGGTTCGACGGCGTGGGCGTGGTTGTCCACGAGCGGCGTCGACGCGACGACGTCTCGGATGCTCATACGATACGCTCGACCGACGAGGCCAATAAGGCGTCGCGTCCCGGTACTGGACTACCAGCCAGCGTACCGTTCCAGTAGCGCCGGGTCGAGCGCTGTCGTCTGGGCATCTACGATCGCGTCGGCCAGCCGATCGACACCCGCATCGAGTTCGGCCTCGGAGATGGTCAGCGGTGGCGTGAGTTCGAGTACGTTCGAGTGCATGCCGACGTAGAAGACAGCGAGGCCGCGACGGCGTGCGTGAAGGCAGACCTGCGCTGCGAGCTCGTGCGACGGGTCGTCGGTCCCGGACGCAACGAGTTCGACACCCTGCATCAGTCCCCGGCCGCGAACGTCCCCGACGACGGGTGAGTCGGCAGCGAGGTCGTCTAGCGCAGCTGCGAGACGAGCGCCGAGGCGGGCGGCGCGTGCGGGAAGATCCTCGGACTCGATGACGTCGAGCGTGGCGAGCCCGGCCGCAGCCGGGAGCGGCCCCCCGGCCGTCGTCATCATGTGACTCGCGGGCTCGTAATCGACCAGTTCTGCCCGGCCGACTACCGCACTAATGGGAACGCCACTGCCGAGCGGCTTTCCGAGCATGATCGCATCGGGTTGGATGCCTGCATGTTCGTACGCGAAGAACTCGCCGGTGCGCCCGAGCCCGGCTTTCACCTCGTCGACAACGAAGTAGGCATCGTTGTCAGCACAGATGTCCGCGAGCCCTTCGAGGAACCCAGTGGGCGGAACGAGGATACCGCCGTCACTTTGGAGCGGCTCCGTGATGAGGCCGGCGACATCGTGCGTCTCGAACGCCTCGCTGACGGCCCCCAGCGCGCGTTCAACGAGCGCGTCAGCCGTACGGTCGGAGCGGTACTCGTCCGGGAACGGCAGGGTAACGACGTCCTCGGACCCGACGCCCGCCTGCGCGCTGTGGCCCGAGATCGTCGCCGCGCCGGTCGTAATGCCGTGGTATGAGCCCTCGAAGGTCACGACGACGCCACCGTCGCCGGTCGCTGGTATGGCCTTCGAGAGCAGGTCGCCTGCTTCCGACCCGGAGTGGCCGAACCACACTTTCGTCGGGAAGTCCGCGTCGAACCGATCGCGGAGTCGTTCGGCGAGTTCGATCACAGGACCGTGCGGGAGCGAGATCGGCGAGTTGGCGAGCGCACGGTCGAGTTGGTCCCGGAGTGCGGTGACGACAGCCGGATGTCGGTAGCCGGTATTCGCCACAGCCCACGCGGACGTAAAGTCGATCAGTTCATCCCCGTCGACGCCTGTGAGCGTCGCGCCAGCCTGCGTGTCAAGGACGAACGGGAAAAACCGGATTTTCATCGCCTCCGAGAGCACGTCAGCGTCGCGGTCGAGCAAGTTCCTCTCTCCACTCATACGTCCGGTAACGGCCGACGGGACGATACGTCTTCAGGTCCTCCCAGTGCGATCAGTCGACCGCACGACGCGTACCCTTCCGTCGCGGACAGACGATCTGGCAGTGACCGATCGGGCACAGCCCACTGAGGACTGGCCCGTCCTCAAGTGCTCCCAACAGATCCCCCGCGAACGCTTAAGTGGGCTGTTAGTGATTGTGTGCCACGAACCGAAACCATGTCAACAGACACCGACATTGCCGAATCGAAAGGATTAGCGAAACAGCTAGGGTTCTGGCACCTCTGGGCAATCGGTGTCGGTTCCGTCGTGGGTGACGGTATTTTCCTGCTCCTCGGCGATGGAATCGCGACGGCCGGCCCAGCAGCCATCCTGGCGTACGTGCTGGCGGGGCTGTTCATGCTCTTCATCGCACTCGCCGTGAGCGACCTCGCGGTCGGCCTCCCAAGTGCGGGCGCCATGTGGATCTGGGGGCGAGAGATTCTCGGCGACTATGCCGGGTTCATTAGCGGCCTCTCGTACGCCGTTGGGTGGATAATCGCAGGCGGGAGCGTTGGACTGGCGATGGGCCGCATCACCCAATTTTTCGTCCCCGACCTCGGCGTCCCGGCCGCAGTGTGGGGCATCCTCTTTGTGACGATCTTCGCGCTCATCCAGCTCGGAGGCGTGTTCCTATCGAGTCGGCTCCAGCTCGGCACCGTGCTCCTCCTCGTCGGCATCGTGTTGATATTCGGCATCAGTACCATCCTCAGCGGCAATTACTCCGGGACGCGTTTCACGCCGTTCTTCCCGAACGGGTACGGGAGTGTCTGGGCCGCGATGGCGTTCGGGATGTATGCCTACATGGGACCGCTCACGCTCACGACTGGGGGCGACGAGGCGAAGAACGTCGAAGACATCCCACGGGCGCTCGTCGTCGCCTGCGTTACGTTCCTCTTCATCTACACGCTCGCGATGATCGGCATGATCGGCATCATGGGCTACGAGCAGTTCACGTCACTCGAATCGCCGTTCACCACGACCGCACAGATGGTTTGGGGCTCAAACGCCGCGCTCATCATCAACTTCGCGGCATGGATCGCAGCGTTCACGAGCCTGTTCATGGGGACGATGTACTCCGCACCTCGGATGCTCTACAAGATGGGCGAGATGAAGGTTCTCCCCGACATATTTGGCCAGGTGTACGAGGGAACTCGCGTTCCGCTCTTCTCGACCGTGTTCGTCTGGGCGTGCAGCGTCGTCCTGCTGCTCGTAGCGCAGTACGAGCTGCTCGACTACGGCCAGCTCTCGCTGCTCCTAGTGTTCGCATGGCTGGTGACCTGGGGCGTTGCAATCGTTGCCGCCGTCAAATACCGCCGTGAGCACCCTGGGCACGTCGCAAAGCAGAACTGGAAGCAACCGCTGTTCCCGCTCTTCCCGGTACTCGGGATGCTGGGCGTCGCGTTCATCCTCTACGGCACGTTCTCGGGTGCCGCCGCTTCATTCGGTCTCGGCATCGTGTTTCTTATCGCCATCTCCGCGATCTACTACTTCTACGGTCGTCACCGAATGGACAACGCAGAGATACCAACGGTGCTCGACACCGACCGGCAGCCGAGCACCGACGACTAATCCTCCGGCCGTTTTCTCGCTCTCTCATATGGCGTGACGGCTCACACTTCGTTGCTGAGCGACCACACTAGCATTTGAGCGGAGAGGGGTCATACTGCGTGAGGTACGAGCGGCCAGGTGGCCGTCTTCCCTGGCTCCGACTCGTTGAGTGTGTGAACACTCAACAAGAAATCGTGAGTGGATGCTGTCTGTCGACCGTGAATGCCTTGAGAGCGCTACCCTCCCAATATTGCGACCTCGGCGGTGTTCACTCGTCGCGGTTGATACCTGTTCACGCAGGTCGCCGACGCTGATTCCGCGCTGGTGGGCGTGACGATGCGTCCCGCGCTGCAACGCGGAGTACCACGCACAACCGTGGAGAGGTCGTGAAAAGCAGAATCCGCCCAAAATCGCGTGGGTTTTTATATACTTCTGCTCGTCTGTCCACCAAATGTACGATCTCACTGGCTTCCAGAGGGACCTACTCTATTGTACAGCAGGCTTCGAGGAACCGCATGGCCTCGCTATCAAGGACGAACTCGAGAAGTACTACGAATCCGCCATCCAACACGGCAAACTCTATCCGAATCTGGATACGCTCGTGGAGAAGGGCCTCGTCGAGAAGGGTGAACTGGACAAGCGAACCAACTCCTACAACGTCACGAAGCGTGGCCAGCGGGAACTCGATGCCCGGCGTAGCTGGGAAACCCAGTACGTCGACGAGTAACGGTCGACTGAGCCCATATCCGGTGCCTGCCAGGAGCCCCTGTGGAACTCCTCCTGAACCTGACTCTGAGGTCGTCCGCCACCCGATATCCGCATCACCGCCGTTGTTTGAATCAGAAATTTTATAGAGAATTAAAGTGGGCGGAGTTCATGGGGCCAGGCATCACAAACGGGATACACGCGGGCGCCGCCCCGCTCACGTTCATCGCCGATTGGATTACGGCCGGCGAAGTCGTGCCGCTGATCGGGTTGTGGATCCTCCTTTCGTCCGTCGATGTCGGGATACAGTACGCGCTGGAATCCGCGGTTCACCGGGAGTTCCTCGTCGCTCCACCGTTCTCGTATCGCCACAAACGCTGGCTACGGGTAGTCGCCCCGAACCAACACCTGAGAGGGATTCTCCCTGCGTACGAGCCCCAGGACTCGATCGGGTACACCGTAACCGACTCCAGTTGGATCGGTCTTGGCCAACGGTCGCTCGTCGTGACGGTCGGGGTGTTGTTCGAGGAAGTGCTTGCCAGGGGCCTGCCGCTCGCACTCACACAGTACGTCGGCCTCCCTGTAATGTGGTGTATCGCTGTCGGTACCGTCTACTGGGCGTTCCTTCACAGAACCGGACGCGGCCTCTCGCTGGTCGTGACAACCGGGTGGCTGCTTGCCTGGCTGACCGTCGCCGGGCACTGGCCGCTTGCTGTCGGCCTCCACCTCGGAAACAATCTCGTGGTCCTCCTGTACACCCACGTCACCAGCCATCGATGAGTCCGCTTGCCGACGGCCCGGTCGTGGCTGCCGGCCTCCCAAGTCGTCATCGTCGGTTCAATTCACAGAACGTGGCGAATCTGTGGGATGGGCAGTGTCCACGGCGTTGGGGAACCCGTGAGTTGGCGCCGACCCGACCAACGACCTATGTACGTTGCCTCCGAAGGATTCAGGACCGATGATGGTGTCGAGACGACGCCTCCTCCGAGTGGCGAGCAGCCTCGGCATCGCCGGTTCGGCCGGCCGCGTGCCGACGCCACGGAGCGAGGGAGACGGGCAACGGGCCAGCAGCGCGGCCGATCCCGGAAGCCAGGGCGTCGACGCCTTCACGGCGACCGGCGAGGGGCGCGACTACGACACCATCCACGTGCCCCGGGATTACAAGACGATCCAGGCTGGCGTCAACGCCGCCTCGCCAGGCGACCTCGTCTTAGTGGCGCCAGGCACATACGCCGAAGAGGTCGTCGTATCGACGTCAGGTGTGACCGTCCGAGGACGCGACCGAAACGAGGTCATCCTGGACGGCGGATTCGAGGGGGAGAACGCCATCGAGGTGACTGCTGACGGGGTCGCCCTCGAGAACCTGACCGGACGGTTTTACCGAGGTACCGCGTTCTACTGGTCCGGTGTGGAGGGGTTCCGCGGCAGCTTCCTGACGGCCTACAACAACGGCTACTACGGAATCTACGCCTACGAGTCACGGGACGGACGATTCGAGCACAGTTACGCATCAGGCCATCCCGACGCCGGCTTCTACCTCGGTCGAAACCGACCCTACGACGCCGCAATCTCCGATGTCGTCGCCGAGCACAACGCCATCGGGTATTCTGGCACGAGTACTGGCGGCCCTCTGACTGTCACGGACTCCGTCTGGCGGTACAACAAGGTCGGCGTCTTCCCGAACACCCTGGATCGGGCGGACCCACCCCAACGGGCCTCCAGTATCGTCGGCAACCAAATCTACGCGAACAACAATGCGGACGCCCCAGCCCTCCAGTCGTACCCGCTCATCGGGATGGGAATCCTCCTCTGGGGAGGATCCGACAACGTCGTCGCCGAGAATCGCGTTCGGGACCACGACCGCTTCGGGATCGTGGCCCATCCCAACGTCGTCACCCCCTCGGGGAACGAGGTCCGGAACAACCAGATCGGCGACTCCGGCCGGGCTGACCTTGCACTCGGACGGCCTGCAGGCGAGGGAAACAGCTTTCATAACAACATGTTCGACACGAGCCTCCCTCCAGCGATCGAATCGGGTCCGACGGAGGGCAGTGCGAAGGTAACAGCTGTCTTCTCCGCGCTCGAACGCCAGGTCGAGACCGGGACCTTCCCCGCCGGCGACTGGCGCGACCAACCGGTTCCCGGCGACCAGCCATCGATGCCAGACCCAGAGGCCCCGCCCAGACCGGCCGAGAGAGCCAGTTCGTTAGAGGCCCCAGAAGCGCAGACTGACGGCTACGGCATGGAGTGAGCGACGCGGCAGGCGCCAGCGTCACGCGGGATGGGTCGTCTGTGAATGAGGCGAATTTCGGAAAAGATGTTCCGTCGGACAGTCCTTCCTTGCAGCAGTGTCCCATCTCCCTTCCGTTGAACCAACACAGCCTGCAGCTCGCTAGCGGTGTCGGTTGCGCAACCCCGCCGTCTCAAGATGTAGTAAGGCAGCCGTGTACGGTTTGGTTGCTGTTTCGCCCCATGCTTCGACCGATGCCGGGTGTGAGATGGGTAGAGTAGTACTGTCGATTCCTGCAGCGAAGACTCGAGCCTCGTTGACGCTGGCGTTCCCTCGTTACGGGGCGTGTCCTGTCTCCTCGCTACCTGGCTGGGTGTTTGCCCATCGACGAGCCGCGAGTACGGCGAGCGGAAGCCCGAGCAGCGCAGCGAGGATCGCCCCGCCGACTGTGAGAAAGAGGATGAGTCCCCACGGACGGGAGTCGAATGGAACGAACACCATCCCAGCGAGCGCAAGGCTGGCGAGTGCGCCCACGAAGGCACGCACCGTCGATCGGCGGTTGCCATGCTCGGTGGCCCGTACGACTGCGAGGCCAAACGCTGGGGCGACCGCTAGCGGCAGGTGGAACACCATCCCGCGAAGCACTGAGGGTGCGACATACTCGAACGGCCGAGTACCGAGGCCAAGTCCGAGGAGGATCACTCCGACAGCGAGGACACTACTCACGGCGACGGTGAGCGCACCACGAACAGAGCGAAGCGATCGGGGGCGGAGCAACGCAATCCCCCCAGTCACGAGGTAGATCGCTCCGAGACCGGCGAATGATGACGGGCCAGTCTGTAGCGTGGTGAGGACTGCAGCGAGAACCGTTACCAGACCGATTCCAGCAATGACTGCTGCGACTCGATTAGCGTCGAGCGAAACGTCAGCCGCCCAGCGTGCACCAACCGTGACGCCCGCGAGCAAAAGCCCGTAGATGACGACAGCCGGAAGGACGAAGGCCTGGACGTTATCGAGCCAAATCGGGCCTGTCGCAATGGTGAGTGCTGCATCCACACGAAGCGAGCTGGTTTCCGGCCCACCGTACGCAATGTAGACGTCGTCGTAGAACGCTGCCCCGTACTCATGGGTGGCTGCCCCCCGCCAAGTTGCGTTCCCCGCAGTCACCTCAGGGGCGACGTCTGCGGACGTGTATTCGTCAATAATTGCTGACCGCGGGTTGTTGACGACGTCAGTTCCGGGTGGACCATGGAGTGTGAACCGGTCAGCGTTGAGTATCCAGCCACCTCGAACGCCTTCCGAGTGGAGGTAGTCCACGACGAGAACGCCGGCGTGTCGAGTACCAGCGTCAGAATCCTGAAACTGGATACGAATGGTCCGATCGTCGATTGACGCAGTCTGGAATGTTACCCCACCTTCTTCGTAGACGTGTGGGAGTCCCCACCCCTCGGCTGCGGCCTCACGAGCGATCCGATTGAGCAGGTCGGAGTTCTGTGAGAGTCGGGAGGCGGCGGATTCGTTCACGCGATTCGTCACGATCCAGGTCGCCGATCCGTTCTCGTGGATCTGTACTGTCGCCGTGCTGTGTGTGACGTTCACCGCGACGCCATGATTCTCGGCGATTTCTTCGAAGGAGGATCCACACGCGCCACAGACGGGGTCTGGCTGTGGACTCGCGACCGCTGGCGTGACCGTAGGAAGGAGCGCACTGAGAGCGATGAGGAGGGCTGTCAGGAGGGCAATGCGTTTCATAACTAGCGGTGGGTCTCGGGTTCACGGTAAAGGTCTTCTGTAGACACACCACACGGTGAGAAAAACGCTGAAAACGACCTTAGGGGGACGAACGGCAGCTACGGACCAATCTTTTCGAGGTGACTGAGATCGGGGTGTAGGACTTTGCCATCGCAGACGACGTACCGTTTGGCCAGCACCGGAAATCGGCACTTCGTGTACCCCGCTGTCTGAATGTCGAGTTCTTCACCGGATTCGAGGTAGTTGGCCCGTTTTCGGAGGAACCCGTGGGTGACGGGACTGCCTTCGTAGTCGGGAAGACTATCTTCACTACTTCGTCGATCTCGAAGTTTCAGATGACCAGAGCTGACCCTGACTCGCTCCGGCTTCGGTGGCCGTAGAGGTCGGCAATTTAGCCGCGCGTCCCACGTGCCGTGATGCTATGAATAGGCGTCATTGAACTCGTGTTCGCGGCGCATCAGCTCCTCGACGCCGTGCTCGAGGATGCCGCGCCCCATTGTAGTCGGCCGGTAGTACGTGAAGAAGCCCTGGCTATCGGCGGTCCGTCGCTGGCGCTTGTCGACGAGCCCGACGTCGACCAGTTCGTCGAGGTGGTAGTGGAAATTGTGGGATTCAACATCGACCGCAGCGTTGAGATCGGCGGCGCTCAGTTCGTCATTGGCGACGAGCGTTCGCAGGATACGAAACCGCGTTGGGTGACCGATCGCCTGTTGCATTGCGAGGTACTCCTCGAGCGTCAGTCCGCTCTCCTCGGGAAGCGGCGGCTCCGGCTGACGAACCTCGTCTGTGTGATGGCGGTCGGTTTCGGCCATTGGAGGATACCTTGGGGAATGGGTAAGAGCGCGGTATACTTAGTCATTCTCGACTAGAAGATTCCTGAAAACACCGAGTTTTATATATGCACTGGCCGAATCGCCGACGTAAATGCGGGACCGGATTATCGACAACCTTCCTCGGGCCGTCGGTGACTCGGGTGCCCTACCCGCAGTTCGACGCGAGCAGTTTCTCGTCTATCTGATGGGCCCGTACCGGACGTTCGACGTCGACACACTGCTGCCGGCAGATGCCGATGTCGAGACCGACGCGCCCTCGTTTGCGACGTGGAACGAAGCCAGCGGCGAGTACGCCGAGGACGAGGTCTTGCGCCTCCTCCAAGAGACGCGTGACTGCCTCCGCGACCGAGGCTTCAACGCCTTCCTCGCGATCGATGTCGGAATCCCACTTGATGAGCTGGATGCCGCGTCACAGAGTATCGCCTTCGCGAACGCGAGCAATGCAACCGTGTTCATCGCGCCACAGGTCGGCGATAATCTCGGCGTCGGCATCGAAATCGGGAGCGTCCTCGAAGACCTGCTATCGAGCGACGGAATGCACGGGCCGGCGGCCGAGGCCACGCCACCACCGTGCACGCGACGGGTGATGGTTGCGACCGAGCCGTCGGTGCGGAGTGCGATGCTTGGGTCAGTCAACGCACGCTGGGACGCGAGTGTTCGGACGTTCACGGATGCTGCAGACTGCTGTCGACTATGCGCGCAGTTCTGTACACATATTCAGAATGCGGAGCTCTACGGCTCACTTGCCCGCCTAGACTGAACTGCGTACCGAAACGAGGAGTACCACTCCAGGATCGACCCAGGAATTCTCCCCGGAAGACAGCACGCATGGTCGGCTGTCTCCGGGTCTCGATCGTAAGGTGGACGCCTGGTTGGGAGCGACTACACGAAGGAACGCGAGACGCAGCAGAACGAGTATACTCTCACTGGCCGTAGCATGTGGGTTGTCGAGGAGAATCGCGACGTCATTAAGGGGATGGTCGGCCCAGCTGGTGGCCGAGACGCAGGGAAGCAGTACTGCGGGTCGAACGCCATCGCATCGGCTTCGAATGTGTTGATGAGCGGAAATGAGACACACGCCCGGACTGGTCGGTCGCGAGCGACGCGCCGGGCGACAGCGGCGAGCGGGGCGGGCCGGAACTGAACCCGTGGCAGTCGGATTCGACGCGTGGTGACGCGACCACGATTACGGTGACTGCAGAACAGGCTGAATCGATCCATGTCACCATGATCGTCGAGATCGACGGGGCGGCCAAGCGACTCAACGAGCGAGACCTACAAGGGTGCGTTCAGCACGGCACCGGTACCCCCTGGGCCGGCAGCGCCAGTTGCTTGGTCGGCACCGTCACCGGACGAGGCCGATTCAGCCGCGGAGTACGTGCCACCGTGTTCAACGTGGACACGGTACCGCCTGCATGCAAGCTGACTCCATAGGAAAGCCCTCCACAGGAACCCGTCGGTGACCCCTGGACGTGATGAGCGACTTGCTGGATGAAATCGCGGAGGTGTTGGTTCTCAGCTCGACAGTGTTGGAGCCGACGTCTCGTCCACAGCAGTTGGCGTGACACTGTGTTCGGACAGAGAACAGTTCAATGCAATACCAAAGTGAGCATGACGGATAGCCGCACCCCTGGACAATGTCTCCAAGCGCGCCGAGGCGCATCGACGGAGTCATCGCCTTGCTGTAGCTGAACGGGGTCTGCAATGCCACTCTGCAGGCGGTTCAGTCGAACATGTCCAGGCATTGTCCCAATACATATTCACGTGAGGCGCTCATCTCAACGGACATGCCAACGGATACCAAACCAGTCGAGAGCACGGTACTCGACCGGTTGGAGCAGTGCTCGACGTCCGCAATTGCAGACACGAACCACGGAAGTGTAACCACGCTGGCCTCCGCGATCGAGTCGATCCATACCGACGGCACGGTCGCCGGACCGGTCCGGACAGTCGCGCTCGACCCCGCGGCCCTCTCGGCACCTGTCCAGACCCTCGATACTGCGCGCAAAGATGAAGTCGTGGTGGTTGATGCTGAGGACAGCACTGACGAGGCCATCTGGGGCGAGTTGCTCTCGACATACGCGACCGCGACTGATGTGCGAGGGATGGTCACGAACGGAGCGGTCCGGGACGTGTCCGGAATACGAGACCTTGGATTTCCCGTCTTCGCACGGGCAGTCACGCCGCGCGGGCCGAGCGGAAGCGAGGAAGCCGAGCGGAATGGGCAGGTCACTGTTGGCGGCGCGCTGATTACCCCGGGCGACGTACTCGTCGGTGACGACTCCGGCGTGGTTGTTATCGAACGTGCCGCCGTTGAGGACGTCACCGCAGCCGCCGAGGCGATCGCTGAGACGGAACGAGATGTAGATCGATTGATTGGCGAAGGACGATCGCTCGAACAGGCCTTCGAGGACGCGGGGATGTGATATACCGGCTCTCGGCATGGGCTCGACGCCCTGATGTCGTGCCGGCCGCCATGCGGGAGGCTGCTCCTGTCTGCACTCTGTCGGCCCGTGTCATGTAACTGCAGACCAGAATCACGTTCCGCGCGTTGTGGCATTGACAACGACCAAAACGTGAAGTCGTCAGCTTGCTCCGTGCAGTTCTGTATGCGAAACTTCACTGCACACCTGGAACCGGCTCGTGTGGACGTGCACTTCCTCAGTTCGCCGAGCGCGGGCTCCGAGCGATTTTTAGTATATCTAATTGTATGCGAGCGTTGGTGGAATAATGTCGCTGGATGCCACGTCCCTGACGACGTCCCGCGAGTACATCGCGGTTCGCCCGACGACCGACCCGCTCGACCCGGCCCAGGTCGAGACCGCGCTCCGTACCCTCCACGGCCAGGGTGCCAACGCCATACCGACGATCGAGATGCTGCTGGTGACCGCAGGCGCCGACGACGGCGTCACGTATCTGTTCGACGGCGATGCCATCGACACGGCGCGACTCGAGCGGACGCTGCGGCGGTGCGTTCCACCGAGCTACGAGTGCACGCGGCGGACGACCTCGATCGCCGACCTGCTCATGGCCGAGTCCCCGCCAGACACCATAGCGGACACCGACACTGACGTCCCCGCGCTGATGGACCGGCCGATCGCCGGCCTCGAACTGCGGGCGCGCGAGGATCGCCGGGGTGACTGGCAGACGCAGCTCCGGCCGTTCGAGACGTTTCGAACCGAGGAGCGAGCTAGCTGGCCGCTGACCGATGTCGTGGATGCGCTCGGCGCCGTGGACTGCCCGCTGCTCCTCCAGACGCTCCTCACGCCGAAACCGGACTGGACGTACGAGGCGAACCAGACGATCGAGGATCTCCACTGGCCACAGCCGTCGCTGCTCGGAGAGCTCATCGGCGACCTGTTCGGCCCGATCGACAGCGGCCAGTTCGAGCGCCGCCAGCGCGAGGAGCTCTCCCCACCCACCCGCCAGCGCATCGCAGAGCTCGAGGCGGTCGACACCCGCCAGTCGTTCACGGTGAACGTCCGCGCACTCGCGGTCGGCACCGACTCGACGCCACCCGCGACCGCGCTCGACGGACTCGGCGAGCCGTTCACGGAGGTGAGCAACACCACCTACCAGCTGACGACGACCCGCTACGCCGCCGACACCGCCGATGCCCACGCGCTCGCCACGGCCATCGCAGACCGCCAGGACTGAGCATCGAGGCCAGGGGTGCTCAGGACGTCTGTCTCAGTGAATCCACCGCTTCTCGGACCTCCATGAGAGCCTCGCCAACCCGGTCCGTCTTGACTACGACATCATCCGACTGCTCGTACTGAACCAGGTTGGCCTCCTCCAATCTCGGCACATGCTTGTGATAGAGCGAGAAATACACGTCTCTCACCCATTCTTCTGAGATGGTCGTCACGTCCGTCCCCCGTTCCTGTTCGGCGACGTGCTCCGCCAAATCAGGTAAGAACACGGTCTGGTGCTTCTGCAGGCAGGAGAGAGCAGCACGACGGCGGGTGTCTGCCAGCGCCCGAAACACGGATTGAAGCTCACACACAGTACGCACGAATATCAGGGGGGCATATCAATCTGTTTTGTAGGCCGCCAGTACTAGCATGAGCAAGCGGGTAGCCCTTTGGTAAAGCGTGGCTCCGACGGCGGCTCGTCGCCACCCGACGGCCGAGCCGCCGGGGCACTCACGTTCACCCAGAGATGGAGCTCCCGGTACGCGTTATCGACGGTCGGTTCGGACGGTGGGTCCCCCTGGTAGAGCAGGTACGTCAACTTGAGCTCCGTCCCGGTCATCCCCGGGGCGATGCTGTGCTCGAGGTGCCACGTCTCGTTGTGGGCGACGCTCGGTTCCCATCGTTTCAGTTCCTCTCGCTCGCTCACTGTCGTCGAGTTGTCCTCGACTACCACTCGCTGGAGCTCGACAACGACTGTGTAGTCCACTCGCATGTACTCCTGATTCTCGATCCCAACGATCAGCGACTGCGGCTGTCCCTGTGTGTACTCGATCGGGTAGCCGTCGGCCACGAGTTCGCCGTCGTCCGTCTCCGTGAGCAGGTAGAACTCGGTAAATCGCTCCCCCTGATTCGGGACGGCGACCGCATAGGCGACGCTCGAGGCGGCGAGGATGACGCAGATGACTAACAGCACGTTCAGCGCTGCATCGGCGCGACTCTCCGGATGGACGAGCTCGGACCGGGCAACCGCGTACCATGCTTGGTACGGGACGCTGAACCGCTCGTCCGCGGAGAGCGCCCAGCGACGATGGGCCGCGACACCAATGAGGCCGAACGTGAGGCCGCTGAGCGACACCATGAGCGGGAGCAGCCGGATGCCGAACGGCGTGAAGTTCAACACCAGCCCGACGAGCGGGACGACGGCGATGCTCGTCCCGAACGAGAGCGCGACGCGCTCGATCCCGTCGATGCCCGAGCGGTCGGGCGAGGACTCCTCGTCAGTCGTTTCGGTCGGTGACTCGCCCGCCTCGGGGAACAGCGCGGCGATGAGTGCGTAGCCCGGAGCGAACAGCACAAACGGAAGCCCGAGGAGGATCCGCAGTTGGGTCATCCGAACGACCGGCAGAAAGACAGCGACCAGCGTCAGGCAGACGAGGAGCGCACAGGCAGTCAGATCCGCGGGGAGCCGCCGAACCGGTGCGGGGAGGAGCTGCCACCACCGGGAGTCCGAGCGCATACGCCGCTACTCTCCGGGCGGCTGGGAAAAAGGGGTTGGTCCTCAGTCGTCCGGTGAAGCGGGCGTCGACCCTTCATCCTCTCCGACGACCGACCGCGCAAGCGAGAGTGCCGTCGTCCCGAGTTCCTCCGGGACGCCCTGGCCACCAAAGGCAGCATGCTCGTACAGTGCTGCAAGCTCCGTGATCGCCGCCCGATCCGACTTGTCTCCGGACGCGTACTGCTCGACGAACTCCCGGGCCGTCAACGTGGAGGCCAGCCCGTCGCGTCGCTCGACGTGGCGGCGAACCGTGGCGAAGGCGAGTTCGACGGTCGCCCGGATGTCACCGTTCGCGTACTGCTCGGCTGCGAGCGCCAGCGGCCCTGGTTCGTCCGCAGTCGTCGTGTCTGCAGCGGTCGACGTGGTGGCAGCGTTGTTCGCGTCCACCTGTGAGGGCTCGGATCCCCGGTGAAGCGCGTACACCATTCCGAACACTGCGAGGAGCAGTGCACCCCCAGCCACCCAGTGAAGCGGGAGCTGGAGGAACGAGGTACCGACACCGGGGGCAGCTGGACCGCCATCACCGCCACCCGGAACCACGGTCCCGGAGTCGTTCGAATTCCCACCCGCCCGCCGGAGCAGCACGTTGACCTGGGCGTGCGACGCGTTCAGGTTCGTCCGCTCCCCGGAGAAGACCGCGACGACTGTCACGTTCGACTCGCCCTGAAGCGACGCTGGAACGGAGAGGCGCGTGGAAAAGTCCCCGTCGGCCCCTGTCTCCACATCGCGAATCGTCGACCCCGCAAGTCGGAGCTCGACGGATTGGTTGGGGACACTATCCCCGTCGGCCGTGCGAAGCGTCCCGTCCACCTGAATCGATCTCTGTGTACTGGCCGTCGCGTTCAGCTGGAGTCGCGTCTCCGTCGGCGTGACCGTCATCGGGGCCGCTGTCCCATCACCATCGACCGCTCGGTCGGACTGTGCGACGGAGGCGGTGATCGGGGTCTCGCCCGCCGACACCCCCGCAGGAAGCGCCGTGGTGAGTGCATAGCCGCCAGTCTCGTTCGTCGTTATCGTTCCCAGGACGACATCGCCTAGCGTGAGCTGGACGGGAACACCGGGCACGCCAGTATCGGCGGCCACGACCCGACCGCGAACCGTCACGTCGTCACTGAACGACGCCGAAGATGGCCCCGTCGCCGAGACGTCAGCCGTCGTCAGTGAGACAGCGACGGGAACCGTCGCGTTGGAGCCGAGATACACGGACGACGCCGAGGGGCGGTACTGGACCGAGAGTTGCTCGGTTGAGAGTGGGAGTCGGACGGGCCGGTACGCGAACTCGACACGTCCTTCGCCGTCCGTCTCCGTCGTGACCGTCCGCTCGCCGACGGCGAAGCGGACGGTGCGGCTTGCGACGGCGCTTCCGTTCTCGGTCGTGAGCCGGCCCGACACGACGAGAGGGTCCGTAAACGATATCGAATCCGAATCCCCGACGTGCGTGATGGAGAGACTGGTTGCGCGGAACGTCTGTGCAGCCAGCTCCGTCGTCTCTTCACTGACGTTCTGCGTGATTCCTTGGATGATCGCTTCCTCCCGATCGAAACCCGTCCCCGACGCGTTCTCAACCCCCGCGTACGCGTCAGTGAGTTCGTCACCGGAGTCGGAGAGCTGTCCGGAGAGGCGGACGAGCTCGCGAGCGTGTTGGCGAGCCTCGCGGTTGTTACCGTTCTCACGAGCCTGCTCGTAGTCCGATCGGGTCTCCTGGTACTCTTCGAGGGTGCTCGCGAACTCCCGCTGGTTTTCGGCGGCCGATTCGAACGCGTCGCCCTCTCCAGCGCTCGGCGTCTCTCCTGTGACGTCGACGTATTTTCCGTAGATGTCCGTATACTCGTCTCCCAAGAGGGTCCGGCCCTGTTCGTACTCACCCTGGCTGATCTGGATCGTACTCTCGCCAAGCCGGGCGGCCATCAACCGAGCGAGATGCGATTCGACCCCTTGGAGATCGCCCGTCTCCCCTGCCTCCTCAGGATTTTCATGCCGGACCGTGGAGTTGTTCACCGCCGCTTGGGCGGTGTTCGGCTGGAGCGACGACCCGTCGACACTGACCACGCGGGATGCATCACCAACCGACTCACCGACGCCGAGCGTAGCATTTACGGCGGGCCCCGCCGCTGCGAGGACGAGGAGGAGGGCACACAGGACGACACGTCGGACCTGCCGTGACACGGGTGGGGAATTCGCCGCCCTATATTTAGGTTTGGTTGAACGGCTGACCTTCGGCCAAGCTAAGCTGTGCACCGCGTCGTATCGACGAATCCAGCCAGCGTGGCGAGCGGATCTCCTCCCTGCATCGGTTGGCAACCGTGATACATGACCCTCATTGCAGAACAGAAGTCAGCAGTCGAGCCGAGTTTGCAACCCATCGACGTCAGTGAAGTATTCCGCGAGCGGTTCGATCCCCTGTCCGAGTGCCAATAACCAGTTGAGGACTCGGCAGGAAGCGAACCACATTTGTCAACCCGTGGTAACAGCCGACCATGCGCGCCACACGCCGCACGTGGACGGTCACCGCCGCGGGGCTGGTGGTCCTCCTTCTCGGGGTCGTCTCCGAGCGACCGCTGCTCCTATTCGCCGGTGCGGCAGTCGGCGCGTGGCTACTGTCCCGTCAGTACGCCGCATACCACTCGATCCGGGCGGTCCATTCCGACCTGTCGGTCGATGTCCGCCCCATCGAGTATCACGTGCTCATCGAGCAAGACGTCCGGGTGACCGCGACGGTCCGGCTTGCGAACCCTGCCCCCGCCCCCGTCCGGCTTTCGTTCCCCGTTCCTGTCGCGGCAGTCGCCACCGCTGAGGATGCCCGAACTGTCGACGTCCCACGCGGGGAAACCGCAGCCGCGACGACGTTCGCCTGGTCGTTCCCCACAGCGGGCCGGTACACAGTTCCACCGGCGACGGTGACGGTAACCGACACCGACGGGCTGTTCGCGGAGACGTTCGAGCGGGGCGAGCCAGTCACACTCCACGTCGACGCTCGGGAACCCCAGGACGTCACCGTCGGCCGGGGCGGCGAGAAGGTGGCGTCCCGGTACGGCGAACACCCTGCGGGGCGAAGCGGCACCGGTCTCACGCCAGCGGAGCTGCGGCAGTACCTCCCCGGGGACGCGCTCGATCGTATCGACTGGAAGGCGACCGCCCGGCTACACACACCGTACGTCCGGGAGTTCGAGGCGGAGACTGATCGTCAGATCGTCATGGTGGTCGACCACCGTTCGCGGATGACCGCCGGACAACCGGGGGAGACCGCGTTCGAGTATGCCCGGGAAGTCGCGCTCGGATTTACTGCGACAACGGAGGCGGCTGCCGACCCGCTCGGCTGCTGGACTGTCGGCGACGATGGCGTGACGGGGCAGATCTCGCCAGTCACCGGGGCAGCCGGATATGCTGGCATCCGTGACCGACTGCGACAGCTCTCGCCGACGGGATCGCCAGCACTGCCGACAACGGACTCACCACCGGGGAGCGGGGTGCTCCGTCCCACTGTCGCCCGTGAGCGCGCCACACGACTGGATGGGGACAGCTCACTGTTTGCGACGCGTCTCTCACCGTTTTTCGAGGCTGCTGATCCGTACATCCAGCGGCTGGCGGGCGATCCACTGAACGAGACGATTCGGCGGGTCCGCGTCGACGTCCGGGGCACGACGTGGCTCGTGATCCTCACCGACGACACTGACCGCGACCGGCTCCGCGAAGCTGTCAGGCTCGCGACGAACGATGGGGGGTTCGCACTCGTGTTTCTCACCCCACAGGTGCTCTTCGAAGAGCGCGGCCTCGACGACATCGAGGCCGCGTACGCTCGGTACGTCGACTTCGAGGAGTTCCGACGAGAACTCGACCGACTCCCCCGTGTTACGGCGTTCGAAGTTGGACCTGGCGACCGGCTCGATGCGCTCCTGGCCGCACGGAGGCGAGCTCAATAAGGACCGTTGGAGAACCATCCTGCCGAGACTAGCCCGAGTTTGCTGACGACAGGTCGGTGAGTGAGCCTCTGAGTCCGGGCGCAACGCTACCGCCCCAGAACCCACACCCAACGTGATGTGCGACGATTGGGTCGACAAGTCAGGGAGACAGCGCGGCACTGAACGGACAGGTCTAAGCCACTCGATAGCAACGGCCCATCGTGTTCAGTCGGCTTGCATCGCGACGGTATCGGCTCACGCCAGCGCCCGTCATCGGCACGACGGTACTGTCGCTTGTCCTCGGTGTGCTTGCGGGTCCGCTTGGCGCCCTCGGTGGCGTCGTGAGCGGCCTTCTCGCCGTTCTGTTCGGGCCGGTTGCCGGCATCCTGATCGCCCACCTAGTGGCGGTCCTCCTTCTTGGTCGCCCTACAGGTGTCGACCTCCTCCTCGTCGAACTGGGAGTTGCCCCGCTGCTCGCGACGCCGCTCGTCGACCGACCGACCACTCGTGATGCAGTGCTCGTCGGGTGTTCGTCCATCGCGCTCGCTGCAGTCATCATCTTAGCCGACACCTCGACTGCCTCGTTGTGGCTTGTCGCCAGTACGCTGGCAGGCTGTGTCGCCATGACAGGCTACGCCCTCCACCGGTACGAACTTGTCGTACTCGACCTCGTTCCTGCGGATGCGACGGACGCACCATTGATGAGAGGTGGGACGTGACTCCGCATAGTCGATCGCACGCGGACGTGAGTTACGCGCGCTTGACCCCTCTACACGCGAATACAGGTGATAGCCGTGTGGTTCGTACTCACAACCGGTGGTGGCTCGTATGAGTACTGACGTGGCTGATGTGGACGAGTCCGGAGGGAGACCGTCAGAGGCGGCCGCGGCCGAGGAGGTCGTCGAACTCCGCGCCAAGCTCGACCTGCTGGCCGAGGAGAATCAACGACTCCGAGCGGAGTACGTGCGCGCTCGGCAGTCTCAGTACCGTCGGGCGGCCATTGGACTTGCAAGCGTCGGACTGATCGGCGTCGCAGCGGGCGCGTTGCTCCCTGGCGTCCGGGACACGCTGCTCATCCTCGGCGCGATCGGCCTGTTCGGGGCTACCCTGACGTACTATCTCACCCCCGAACGGTTCATTGCCGCCTCCGTCGGGCGCGACGTGTACGGCGCGCTCGCGACGAACGAAGTGGCGGTCGCCGACGAACTCGGGTTAAGCGACCACAGCGTGTACGTACCACTCACGGGTGCCCGCCCAGCCAGGCTGTTCGTCCCCCATCGATCGGCGTACGAGGTCCCACCGCCGGACGAACTTGAATCGACGTTCATCATCACCGAGAATCCAGCGTCGCGGGGGTTGGGGCTCGTCCCAACAGGGGTCCCGCTCTACCGCGAGTTCGAGCAGTCAACCACGGGCGCCGTTGCGGATGACCCGGCTGCATTGGCAGCACAACTTGGTGACGCGATCGTTGACGTGTTCGAGTTAGCAGACGCCACCGTCGCCGACGTGGACGATGAAGACGGCCGGGCGACGCTCAGGGTCACCGAGCCGGTGTTCAACTCGTCGGCCCGATTCGACGATCCGATCTCGTCGCTGTTCGCCGTCGGGATGGCTGTCGGCCTCAACACCCCGGTCACTGCCGAGACGGTCACCACCGAGTCTGGATTCGTAGTGACGTGCAACTGGGCTGACGAGTCGGAGCCGGCTCCCACCGAGGGCCGAGACGCAGGCGCCGCAGATGAGGCGGTGCCCGAATGAGGCGCCGGATCGCCCGCCAACACACGGTCAGGCAATGTGGCCAGTAGGGCACCTGGCAGTCGGGTACTTCTGCTACGTGGCAGTCGTGGCGTGGACTGACCGATCGCTTCCAGCCAACTGGCGGTCCCTTGCCGTGCTCGCGTTCGCGACGCAACTCCCGGATCTCATTGACAAACCGCTCGGGTACGCCGGAATTCTCCCCAGCGGCAGGTCGCTGGCCCACTCGCTCGTCGTCGTCTTCGTCGCTACCGCAGGCGTCCGGCTTGCCGTCAGTATTGCGCGCGCCAGGCAGGATCTCCACCTGTCGCGGTCCATTCTGGCTGCGTACCGTCTTCCGCTACTGGTAGGCTACCTATCCCATCTCGTGGCGGACTCGTATGGAGCGCTTCTCGCCGGTGGGGTCTGGCGTATCCGGTATCTCGCGTGGCCGCTCCTCCCTGCGATCGAGTACGGATCTGACGGGGTCGCACCCTGGAACCGACTCCTCGCTATGACGCTCACCCCCCAAATCCAGGCGGAGCTACTCCTCGCTGCAGCCGCGATCGTGGTGTTTGTAGCACTCAGACTGAGGAAGCAGTGACGCATTTTGTGGCGAGGCGCTGTTTATCTCCATCGAGAGAGTTGCCAACCCAACCACTATGAGGAGTATTGAACGGAAATAACAACCCGAAGGTCGCGGCCAGACGGGACGAGAGGCACTAGCGAGGGACTACGTTCAGTTAGTTCGAATCGTGTTCTGCAGGTTTCTGGTCGGCCTCTTGTGGGGACTCGGCTGACGGGACACTGCTCGGCGCGTCGACGGTGTTGACGAGCCGGTCGACGATGTTCACGGGGGACTCACCGCCGAGCTCCGCCTCCGTGGAGAGTACGAGTCGGTGGGCGAGCACTGGACGCGCAAGTGTCTTCACGTCGTCCGGAATGACGTAGTCACGGCCCCGGATCGCTGCCCGTGCTTTGCCGGCATTGAGGAATGCCAGGGTCGCACGGGGGGACCCACCGTGCTCGACGTTGGGGGAGTCGCGCGTTGCGGCAACGATATCGAGGATGTACTCCCGGACCGGTTCGGAGACGTGAACCTCCTCGACCGCTTCACGGGCGGCCAGGAACGTTGCTTTGTCGACCACCTGCCCTGCGGTCTCCGGTCCGAGGGTCGGGTCTTTATCGAATCGATCGAGAAGCTGGCGTTCCATCGCCCGGTCCGGGAGGTCGACAGTGAGCTTGAACTGGAAGCGATCGCGCTGCGCCTCGGGGAGGGAGAACGTTCCCTCCATCTCCAGCGGGTTCTGCGTCGCGATGACAGTGAACGGCTGGGGGAGTGGGAGCGTCTCGCCTTCGATCGTGACGTTCGCCTCCTCCATCGCCTCGAGGAGCGCGGACTGGGTCTTCGGCGTCGCGCGATTGATCTCGTCGGCAACAACCATGTTTGCGAACACCGGCCCCTTCTGGAGCTCGAACGCTCCCGTTCCCTCTCGATAGACGTGGGTGCCGGTGATGTCCGCCGGGAGGATGTCCGGTGTCATCTGGATCCGATTGTACTCCAGTCCGGTCGCCCGCGCGACGAGGTTTGCGATGGTTGTCTTGGCGACGCCAGGGACTCCCTCGAGCAAGACGTGACCGCCGGTGAGCATGCTGATCGTGATCCCCTCGAGCACGTCGTCGTTCCCGATCAACACCCGCCCGACCTCCTCGCGAATCGTTGCATGGACGGCCGCTGGGTCGACGTCTACGTCACTCATCGTCACGTCCTCGCCCACGGTGGGCAATAACAGCTGTTATGACACGATCGACCCTGTCCTCATCCCATTCGGGATGGCGTTCCCGAAGGGATGCTGCCAATGCCGCCTCGTCGATATGGAGTCTAGTCCTTCCCGAGACACCCTGTGTCCCTGACACCCGCCCGCGTGAGCTGTGAAGGTCGAACGTGGCCACGAGACGGCGCCAGAAGGTGGCGCCGCTTCCGAGTATCGCGACGGCAAGGAGTCCGAGAACCCCCACCAGTGCCGTGAGAACGCTCGACTTCTGTAACGCAAGTGCGATCGCCACGAGCGGCGGTTGGCCTGTGACGTGAGAGTAGTCGAGCAGGACGCGGTCGTGTGCCCCCATGACGTTCGCGACGAACTGGGCGTTTCCAGGTCGGTCAAGCATCGTATTGATGAACGCACTCGGATCCGACACGACGATCACCTGCCCATCGCCAACCGATTCGACCGCGACCACTGGTCGTTTCTGCAGGGATTCCGACTGGTCCAACTCTTCGTTGCCGTTCGTATCGAGGTACCCGTACGCCGACGAGTTCGCCACGGGCGTCGCCTCGGAAGCGACTGCCGTGCCGTTCTCCGTGGTGAGCACCGACCCATGATTGAGTGTGATTCCGTCGACACCGGCCGTCAGCGGGTGGTTGCCGACCCCGTCGGCGACGGGAAACGCGGGGCTCCGATAGTATCGTCGCTCGTCCCGGAGCGGGCGTCCGTCGACGCGTGTCGACGCCCCGACGCCAACGAGAAGTTCGTTCCCAGTCGACCCGTAGTCTTCCGCGACGAGCAGCGTTCCACCCTCCCGAACGAATCGATTCAGGACTGCCTGGTCCGCGGGCCCATACGGCTCTTCGGGCGCCAGGACGATCGCGACCGTCCCGCTGGGGTCGACCTCTCCGTACTCCGAAACGTTCGTCACGACCGTCGCCGTCGTATCCTCTCCATCAGCGATACCGCGGAGTTGCGAGGCGCCATCCCACTTGGCATTGTACGCACCGAAGGCGGCCGCGGACGTTACCCCTGCGACAATGATCGAGAGACAGAGTGCGGCGACTAGTGCGAGGAGTACCGCGTGCGGGACCCCCATCGAGTCCGACCACGTGTCCACTCAGATCACCCCCGCCGGCAGAATCGCGAGTATCCGTCGGATGACGACGTACCCAAAGACGACCAGTCCGATCGCGATGAGCCACCTGAGCCGATGCCGCCAGGCCGGCCCGACAGCAACTGGGGCGGTGAGCTCGGTGACGACGAGGAAACCGATGAGCGAGACGACGAAGAACAACTCGTATGAAAGTGCCCCCAACAGGGAGAGAACAAGCGTCGCTGCCAGCATCCAGGCTAGCTGAGCCCGAACGAACGCGGTGCGGCTCCCCATTTCCATGCAACCTGTCTCTGCCCCCCTGATACGAAAGTGTCGCTCTCGTCACCGATGAACCAGCCCACAAAAAGTGGACTGTCGAACGGAGCGAAACCGAAGTCTGGGCAGAAGAAACAACACGGTCGGCGAAATAAACCCCGTATCTATATCAAGTAATTGGCAATTTTCTGTCGATGGAGTTGCGTCTCTCCGAGAAACCACGTGGATTGAACATCATTGGGTGGGTCATGTGGGCAACCGCCATCGCCATGGTGGTGGTCGTTCTGCTCTGGTTTCTCGCGTCACTGTAGTCGTGTAGCTGAATAGAGGAAACGAATGCATTTCCGACGATACAGATATCGGGAAAGACCCAAAATACGCACAAATCTGTAATCTTCATCGCGGTTTACTGGCAAGTGACAAATTCACCACGCTCTCTTGAGGTACACAAACGAGTTAAATTCCGTACGAGAAACAAGAACAGTCAAATTGACGATCGGGAATGAACTGTCCCGTCCCTTCCTAGAGGTCACTACGCCCCCCTATACAGTTGAACAATCGACGAAAGTAAACCGTCGATACGATATTCGACGTCAGTAGAACACCGCCGCCGATTAATCGTCGAGCCCGACCAGCCGGTTCAGCGCGTACACTGTCCGGAGGATCTCGTCGGCGCCGCCGGGGGCGAACACGAGCTGGTCGGTCGCCTCGACGTGCTCCAGCACGGAGTCCGAGGAGTGGGCCGGCGCCGCCGCGATGCCGGCGTTCGCCTCGGCGGCCCACTCCATCACGCGGAGGTCCGACTTGCTGTCGCCCATGACGCAGACGAACGGGTCCTCGATCCCCAGCGCGTCCAGCGCCGCCCGCACCCCGGCCGCCTTGTCGAGGTCGTGGGCGGCCAACTCGGCCGCGTCGGCCCGGTAGAGCGCCACCGCCAGCCGTTCGAGGAGCGGCACCGCCTCCGCGTCGGAGTCGGCCGGCACATCGGCGCCGGCCCGCTTCAGCGACGCCTCGATCTCGGGGTCGACGTCGGCGAAGAACGCGCGGGCCGCCGCCGGGCCGTCGGCCACGTCCGTCCGCTCGGCGACCGCCTCGCCGACCAGTTCGAGGAGGTGCGCCATCGCCTCGTCGATCACCTCGTCGGCGCGGTCACTCCCCGTCTCGTAGTTCGGTTTCAGGGTGACGTTGAACTCGTTGCCCTGGAGGTGGCAGCCCCGCCGGACCGACTCGGGCGCCTCACGCAGTACGCGCGAGCGGACGTCGTCGACGACCCCCCGTACGTCGTCGTCCAGGTCGTCGTACAGTAGGCGCTTCGTGTCCGCGCCGCTACCCGGCGTGAAGACGCCCGCGCCTGCTTCGTACACAACGGAGACGTCCCCGGAGTGGACGAGTTCGTTCCCGAGCCCCTGGACGAGGAAGCCCTTCACGTTCTCGAGCGTCTGGCCGGTACAGATGACGAGCGGGACGTCGTGTTCGGCGAACTCGGTGAGGAGGTGGAGGGTCTTGCGGGGGATCTCGTTGTCCGTGTCGCCGGCCGACCGGAGCGTCTCGTCGACGTCGAGCACGAGCGCGTTCACGCTCCGACCGTACTTGCCCCGGAGATCGAGCGCGGTGAAGGCGGCCTCGCGGTCCGCACGCTGGGCGACCGACGCGAGCACGTCGCCGTCCGGAACCGAGGCCTCGATGCCGGCGCGTCGCTCGGCGAGCGCGGCGTTCGCCTCGTCCCACCGGTCGAGCGCGACGCGGGAGTCGAGCGGGGGGAACAGGTCGACGAACTCGCGGTAGGCCCGCAACGTCTCGGTGTCGAACTCGGCGTACAGTTCGTACAGCCGGTCGTAGAGGTCCATGGGTGCGGTTCGGGGGCGTCTGGAATAAAACCAGACAACCTATGGGGGAAGTCCCGTTTGTAGTGGGGAGTCCCTCCCTTCGCGCTCGCCGTCGACGAACGCTCCGGGTGGGGCGGCCTCCGCGAACCCGGTCGATGCGTGTGACTGTCCCACACTTATTGGCCCCCCTGTCGAACACGTTCCCATGGCAAACGAGCGCGCCCGGACGGGGGGGTCGACCGATACGACCGCGATCCCTCACTGGTACGACCCGGACAGTTCCGTCCCGACGATCGTCGAGGGCGAGGACGCGACCGTCTTCGACGACTCGGGGACCGCGTACCTGGACTTCCAGTCGCAACTGTACTGCGTCAACGCCGGCCACAGCAACGAGGCGATCGTCGAGGCGATGACCGAGCAGGCCCGCCGGATCCCCTACGTCTCCTCGGCGAAGCACAACGACACGCGCTCGGCGCTCGCGGGGCGGCTCGGCGAGATCGCCCCCGGGTCGCTCTCGGACGTCTACTTCGCCATCTCGGGGAGCGAGGCGAACGAGACCGCCGCCCAGATCGCCCGGGTGGTCAAGGACGCGCCGAAGGTGCTCACCCGCTGGCAGTCCTACCACGGGGGGACGGCCGGCGCGGGGAGCCTCACCGGCGACCCGGACACGCGCGCGACGCTGGAGCGCCACGCCGCGACCACCGGCGCGGGCAAGTTCCTGCCGCCGCTGCCCGAGTGTTTTGACGCCGACTCGCCGGAGGACCTGGCCGAACAGGCCGCCGACCACGTCGAGTTCGTCATCCGGAACGAGGGCGCCGACTCGGTCGCCGCCATCCTGATGGAGCCGATCGCCGGGACGAGCGGCGCGTACACCGCGCCGCCGGGCTACTTCGAGCGGCTCCGGGAGATCTGTGACGAGTACGACGTGCTGCTCATCTCGGACGAGGTCATCGCCGGGTTCGGCCGCTGCGGCGAGTGGTTCGGCATCGATACGGAGGGCGTGGACCCGGACATGATCACCTTCGCGAAGGGGGTGACGAGCGCGTACGTCCCGCTGGCGGGCGTCGTCGTCGACGAGGGTATCGGCGAGACCGTTCGCGCCGACTCGTTCGACCTCGGCCAGACGTTCGCCGGCCACCCGGTCGGCTGTGCCGCTGGACTGGCGGCCATCGAGGAGTACGAGGGCGGACTCATCGACAACGTCGCCGAGGTGGGGCCGCACCTGGAGTCCAGACTCCGGGACCTCGAGGACGAGTACGACGTCGTCGACACGGTTCGGGGGCGGGGGCTGCTGTGGAGCGTCGTCTTCGCGGACTCCGAGTCGGGCGAGCCGTTGTTCGACCCCCTGGGAACCGAGGAGGGGGAGAACCCGGTCGCAGCCGTACGGTCGGCGGCACAGGAGCAGGGCACCCTGTTCGGGGCCGGCCGCCCCGACGTCCAGGTGATCGTCAGCCCGCCGCTGTGCGTCACCGAGGCGGAGATCGACGAGGCGGTCGACGCGCTCTCGGCGGGTATCGAGGAGACGTTCGGCGGATAGCCGCGATCGCTGGCGACCGGATCGTTCAGACGGAAGATCGGCGCTAGGAGTTCGCTGACTATCGTCTACTCGAAGCGGTCCACTTTCGCTCGTACACGGCGTGAGACGGGGGGTCGAAAAATACCGATCGAACCCCGCCCGTACTGCTCGGTGCTCCCCGTTCTCGGCTCAGGCGACCGCGGTCGCCATGGCCGAGAGTTTGAGCTGGGAGCCATCCGCGCCGGCCGCCCACCCGGTCGAGGACTGACGGCGGTTGTAGGCGGCGGTCGTGCGGAAGCGCTTGACGACTGTCGATGCGGTCCGTCGGGTCAGGATAGTACTCGCCATAGAGTAAACTCGGTTCCCGCCCGTCGTAAGGGTTGCGCGGGATGGAATCACAAATCATCGGGAAGCGCTGCCAACATGGTGCTGAACCAGTATCATCCAACTTACCGAGATTTCGGTACTACTAGAGGGGAGACCCTGTTGAGTAGCGTCTGAAGCCAAGTCGTGTCGATGACTCGGGTTCACCGACCCGGTGGCACGGACGGGTGAAGGACCGATCAGTGCAACGGAGGCCCGGATCACTCAGCGAAGGGAGTTACCTGCTGTCCCACGGTCGTGGTATCACGACTCTCGGAACGCCTTTACGTGTACTCCCTGTACGTTTATTTGCAAATGGCGAACGGAAAAGTTGATTTCTTCAACGACACTGGCGGCTACGGTTTCATCTCCACCGAGGATGCTGACGACGACGTTTTCTTCCACATGGAGGATGTCGGCGGCGAGGATCTGACGGAAGGCACTGAGATCGAATTCGACATCGAACAGGCCCCCAAAGGCCCGCGCGCGACGAACGTCGTCCGCAACTAAACCACCGACTTCAGACGCCGCCACACGGCGGCACTGGACGACGGCTTCATTCTTCCAACACCACCATTCCCGAGCGACGCGACGGTTGCAAGTCCATCGAATAGCTGAATTAGTCGTCCCCGTCCGGCGGGTATCCGGAGTCCGGTCCCTCTCGACCGGGTATACCCCGCCCGGGTCCGGCGGGTACCGCGTTTCGGAGGTGCCGGTGGTTCACACGCGAAGACGGTCGTCGGCGTCGTCGGTATCGTCGGGGTCCCCGGTCGTGGTGACGTCGTCCGAGGGGACGTGCTCGGGGAGACAGACGATGTTCTCCCTGCCGACCTGCAGGCGCACGACCTGGCCGTCGTTCTCCATCTCCTGGAGGATGCGACTGATCGTTGAGCTCGACAGGTCGGTGAACTCGGTGAACTCCTTCTGTGGGAGCGTGCCACCCTCGTCCTCGACGAGTCCGGTGAAGAACTCGTCCGGCTGAAGGTCCACCTCCGTGAGGAAGTGTCGTCGACTGGATAGCTCGCTGGGGTCGTAGTCCGGAAGGCCCCCGTCCGACTCGGCGTCCGTCGTTTCGGACGGGAGTTCCTCGCGTTCGGTCGGTTCCGCCGCGTGCTCGGAGGGCTCGGACCCCGTCTCCCCTAGTTTGGTAACGACTCGCCGAACACGCTGTCGAAGTTCGCTCAATTCGGGACCCAACCTACCGTCGTTTGGCGATATCCACCCTTGAACGTGCGTCCTAATCTATTAGGGATGCCGGCGTCGGCGCTTACGACGGGAAAGCGAACCCTACTACGTTGATGACGGGGAACGCCCGAAGTGCTCGAAGAGGGGCGTGGTACTGGCATCGCACTCACGTTCGAACGAACCGGTGGATAAATCGAACACGGTGATGGAGTCGCTACCCGTGGGTGGATGGAGTCCGAGTGACGTGCCCGAGTTCTTGTCCGTGCGTCTTCAGCGCGGGATCAAGGGGTAGATTCGGTCTTCGACTTTCTGGGAGACGCCGGGAGGAGTCCGAGAGCAGCTGTGGTACACCCGCCAGTACCACTCCGGTTCGGGAGATTCGCTCTAGTTCCGGTAGCTGCGACCTCCTTCGGCCGACGTCCTCACGAGGTCGGGGGTTCTCTCACCGAGTCGTCCTCGACGAACACGTGACCATCGCTCGACACGGTGACCCAGCAACCGCTGTACTCGAAGGATATCTCGCCGGCACACCTCATTCCGCCCTCCCCCGTAAAGAGCACGTCCAGCGCGTCCGGGTCGAGCACTTCGTACAGCGGGGGGTCGAGCGAGAGGGCCTCCGTCCCCTTGTGCCGCGCCACGCTTTCGACGACCGAGTAGCTCAGGGACTCCGCGTCCGCCTGCGTTTCCGTTGAGGGACCTTTCACTGCCCCTATAAAAGGTGCTTCGCGGGATAAGCGTCTCGCACGACCCGTGTCGATGCTGTTCGAACCCGTCGATCGACTCGAAACTCCGTCCCGGGAGCGGAGGTCCGCCAGGACACGTCCGACGAACTGCCACTCGGTCGGTGGCGGTCGGGGCGCTCGTACTCAGACGACGTGGTTCGCGAGCGTCTCGTTCGCGTCGAGTCGGCGGACGTTCTCGCGGACGAGGGCTCCGACGCGTCGGTAGTACTCGCGGTTGGCGGCGGCGGCGTGGGGGGTTACGATCACGTTCTCGCGCTCCCAGAACTCCGACCGGTCGGGCAGGGGCTCCGTCTCGAAGACGTCGAGAGCCGCCCCGGCGAGTTCGTCGTCGCGTAGCGCGTCCAGGAGCGCCGAGTCGTCGACGACGCCGCCGCGCGAGACGTTCAGGAGGTACGCGTCCTCGCGCATCACCCCGAACTCGTCGGCACCGATCGACCCCTCCGTCCGGTCCGTGAGCGGCACTGCGACCGCGACGAACCGGACGTCCGCTATCGCCTCCTGTAGCTCGCCCGGGGTGTACACCCGCGAGATGTGTTCGACCGGGGTGGGCGTTCGCTTGACCCCGACGACGTCGACCCCGAGCGCGTCGGCACGCCTGGCGATCCCCTGTCCGAGCGTTCCCAACCCGACGACGCACAGCGATTCGCCGGGCAAGGTGAACGGCGCATCCCACGGCGGGAACTGCCACTCGCGTCGGCGTTCGTTGTCCCGGTGGACGTGCAGGCGACGGGCGAACTGGAGCATGTACCCGACGACGGTCTCGCCGACGCTGTCCCCGTGTATCCCGGTGCTGCTCGTGAGCGCGATGCCCCGTCGCTCCAGCCGATCGAACGGGAAGCGATCGACCCCGGACTGGATCGAGTGGATCCAGTCGAGATCCGCGTCGAGGAACGACTCGTCGTAGGAGAACGTCACGAGCGCGTCGCACTCGTCGAGGTCGGCCGCCGTCTCGACGATCTCGACCGTCGGCTCGACGTCCGAGAGCGCGTCGCGAAGGACGGACGGGGGGAACAACACGTCGACGGACGTGTGGACACCGATTCGGGAGAGCATGTGGCTACGTCCTGCCGCCCCCCACATAAACTGAACCCGTGGTTCCCGGATTGCCCCTCCCTGCGCCGGTCGGCCCACCGCTGGCGGCTCGAATCCGACAGCGAAGCGCCGGCGACACCGCGACCGCACGCCGCCGAACACGCGTATAGAACCGGAGCAGCCAGTTCCGGGTCACTTCGGAGTGACCGTTCTCACGTGGACGCGAGAGACTGGTCGAGGAGCGTCGGCTCTCGTTCGTGGCCGTCAGGGATGGTGAAGTAGAACGCGGCCCCCTCGCTGTGATCGGATTCGACCCACATCTTCCCGCCGTGACGCTCGACGATCCGCTCGCAGAGCGCGAGCCCGATCCCGACCGTGTCGGTCTCCAGCTCCTCGTCACGGTGGAGTTGCTGGAACACCTCGAAGATACGACCGTGGTACTCGGGGGCGATTCCGATCCCGTCGTCGGTCACCGAGAACCGCCACGTGTCGTCCACACGTTCGGCGCTCACGTGTACCGTCGGGGACTCCTCCCCGCTGTGTTTCACGGCGTTCGAGAGGAGGTTCTGGAACACCAGTGCGAGCTGAGCGGAATCCCCGGAAACCGTCGGTAGCTCGTCGGCGGTGATCGTCGTCCCCGTCTCCTCGATCAACAGGCGGAGGTTCTCACGGATGTCCCGGAGGACAGCGCCGGTGTCCGTCGGCTCCAGGGGATCGCCGCTGTTGGTCACACGCGAGTACTCGAGGAGGCGCTCCACCATGACCCGCATCCGATCGGCACCGCCGACCGCGAACCCGATGAACTCGCGCGCCTCCTCGTCGAGTTCGTCCTCGTATCGGTTCTCAAGCAGCTGGAGGTAGCTCGACACCATCCGGAGGGGTTCCTGGAGGTCGTGGGAAGCGGCGTAGGCGAACTGTTCGAGGCGTTCGTTGGACTTTCGGAGCTGTTCCACCGTCTCGCGGAGGTCGCGCTCACGGGTCTTCGCGCGTGCGTTGTAGACGCCGGCGACGAACCCGGCGACGCTCCCGAGCGCCGTGAGGATGAGCACGTTCGTGACGAGGTTCGTGAGATCGGCGGCCAGCGCGGTGAGGAGGAGGACCCCGAGGACGACCCCGATACCGCCGAGACACCACCTGGCGACCGTGGGGAACAGCTCGGGGCGGATCTCGGTCCGGGGCAGGCGGTAGCAGCCGTAGAGGAGAACGAGACCGGGGCCGCCGACCAGAACGCCGACGACGAGATGGAACGTGAGCGACGGGGTCACGGCTCCCGGTACGATCGGGTATCCGGCCGCAAGTACGACGTAGAACCCGCCGAGCGCCCCGACGAGACGTCGCCCGCCGACCGCAGGGAGAAGTCGATTCGACGGAGCCATTGCATCCACCTCGAATCCGATTACTATCAGGGTAGCGATGGAGTGTGAACGCCCGAACAGGTCGAATCGTTCAGTGCCGGCAACCGGATCCCGAATTACCCCCGACGTTCCGATACGAACACGAGTACCGCACCTGCAAAAAATGAGGATATAAACATTCCCACCGCCTAGTCGAGGTAGGGTGATGCTAGTTGCGTTCGCTGAGTAAGTCCACGCTTCTCGACGACCTCGACGATCTGTTCTTCGTCTTCGACGAGAGGGGAACGTGCGTCGAGTGGAACCGGGCAACAGTGGACGTGACAGGCTACGCCGACGGGGAGCTCGCGGACATGACCCCCGACGAGTTCTTCGAGGGGGACGACGTCGACAGGGTGCTGGACGCGGTCGCGGAGGTCCTCGAAACCGGCGGGGCGACAGTGGAGGCGAAGCTCGTCACCGTCGACGGCGAGCGGATCCCGTACGAGTTCAAGATCCGCCACCTCTCCCGCGACGACGGATCGGACGTGTTCGCCGGGGTCGGTCGTGACGTGACCGAACGTCACCGCCAGCGGAAGGAGATCGAGAACCGGATGCGCGTGCTCCGCGAGATGTACGAGATCATCGCGGATCGCCATCGGCCGTTCACCGAACAGGTCGAGGCGCTCCTCGAGCTCGGACGAGCGGAACTCGACACCGAGTACGGCTCGCTCTCCGAGATACGGGGCGACGACTACGTCTTCGAGGTGGTGGATGCGGACGGCGACGAGATCGAACCGGGCGACGTCGTGCCGCTGTCGGCGACGAACTGCGAGATCGCGGCCAGCAACGAACGGACGCTCGTCCTACGGGACGTCGCGAGGGACGCGCCGACGGAAACCGATCGACTCGGCTACACGGACTGGGGGGTCTCGTGTTACATCGGTGCGCCGGTCTTCGTCGACGAGGAGGTGTACGGGACGTTCTGTTTCTACGACACCGAGCCGCGGGACGGCCAGTTCACGGAGTGGGAGGTGACGTTCGTCGAACTCATGAGCCGGTGGGTGAGTTACGAACTCCAACGCCAGCAGGCGAACGAACGGCTTCGACGCCAGAACGAGAAGCTGGAGCGGTTCGCGGCGATCGTGTCCCACGACCTCCGAAACCCGCTGAACGTCCTCGAGGGGCGGCTCGAGTTGGTCGAGGAGACGGGGGATCCGGTCCACTTCGAGCACTGCCACTGGGCCGTCGAACGGATGAACACGCTCATCGGCGACCTGCTGACGCTGGCCCGTGCAGGAGCGGTGATCGACGAGACGGAGTTCGTCGAACTCGAATCGATCGTCAAACGGTGCTGGGGGAACGTCCCGGCGACCGAGGCCACGCTTCGAGTCGAGACCGAGCGGACGATACGGGCCGACGGGACGCGGCTCCAGCAACTGCTGGAGAACCTGATTCGAAACGCGGTCGAACACGTCGGTGACACGGTGACGGTCACGGTCGGCGACCTCCCCGACGGCTTCTACGTCGCCGACGATGGACCGGGGATCCCGCCCGAGGAACGGGAACGCGCGTTCGAGAGCGGTTACACCACCCTGTCGGACGGAACCGGGTTCGGGCTCCCCATCGTCCGGGAGATCGCCGAGGCCCACGGCTGGACCGTTCGACTCACCGACGGCCCCGAGGGCGGGGCACGCTTCGAGTTCACGGGGGTTTCGACGTAGGCGAGGCGATCCTAATAGCTCACCGCCGTTTGCGAGGGCTCGTTCGCTCCCGGCTCACTCGCCCTCGCTCCGATCACAGGCAGCTCGCCTGCAAGCTCGCCGCCCACCTTCGAGACCTCGCTCACTCCGTTCGCTCGCCATCGCTGCCCCCGAACGTGACGCCCTCCTGCGAATCGGCCTGCATCCGACGCAGCGCCGCGGCGGCCTGGCTCGCGTCGTAGCCGAAGAACACCTCGTTCGCGTACGCCTCGGCGACCTCTGTCGCGTGGATCAGGCTGTCGATGTCGACGTTGACGGCGTACAGTTCGACCGAGAACGGCGTGTCGAGCCCGTCCAGCCGGCTCACGAACCCCTTGGCGATGGTCTCCAGCCAGTACGTCGTCCCGTAGTGGGTGTCGTACAGCGGGACGACGAACTCGTCGACGTGCTCGGCGAGCGCGTCGACGTCGAGGCCGGCGCGCTCGTGGAGGTGCCCCGGGTACGGGTCGGGGTACAGCGTGAGGTACGCGCGACCAGGGATCCGCTCGGCCGCCTCGGCGACGAAGTCGGTGATGACCTCCGCGCGCCACTCGGCCCAGTCGTCGTAGTCGCTGGCGTCGAACAGTTCGGTACAGCGATCGCACCGGCAGTACCCCTGGCGCGGGAACCCCACGTCGTCGAGGCGGACGTCGCCGTTCACGTCGGCGCAGTCCTCGACGATCTCGAGGAGGCCGCGGCGGTAGTCCTCGTGGGTCGGACAGACGTACGCCCAGTCGAAGTACGTGCGGTCGCGGGTCGCGGGGGCGCCCGCCTCGTCGACCGGGACGAGTTCGGGGTTTGACTCGGCGGCCGCGTTGTCGCCGAAGCAGGACACCATGTTCACCGCGTTCTCCAGCGGTTCGGCCGAGCGCCCGGTGACGTCCTTCACCTCGTAGAAGCCGCGGTCGAACTCCGGCCAGGCGACCTCCTCGGCGTTCCGTGTGACGACCCCGTAGTCGGTCATTGCACGGGGATAGACCGGGTGTGTGGGTAAGTCTCTCGGAAGATCCTGTTGGAATCCTCTCGTTCAGACACAACACAGCGTGACTATTCGGGTCGTAATCGGAGACTCAGAACAGGTTCTTGAACTCCAGGAACCCCACCGAGCGAACTACGGTCGGAGTCACATTCTCGAATTCCACATAGTTCATTAGTGGGTCTACGTCGCATCCAGTCACCGATCGGTGACGGCTGCCACGTGAAGGGGCAAGAGCTCATCGGTGCGATAGACGGATTCCCGACATGGCTCCTAAGGTTGTTCTGGACCAGCCTCGGCCGCCTATTCGGTTAGTCGGTCCGTGACGCGAATCTCGACCCCACCATCCCCCCAAAGTTCGACCTCGACCCCGTCAGTTCTGAAATTCACGGTCGTTCTCGGTCGTGCATCGTGGCGGAACAACGAATTGAGTGCGTCGGGGTCGATATCCTCGTAGAGGACGAAGTCGGTTCGCTGAAGGTTGTCCCTCTTGCAGTCCTCGATGGCGTCGAGGACCGCCTCGGTCAACGTCCGGTCCTGGTCCGGAGTGTAGGAGGCTTGCACCGCGTTCGCTGGTTCGTGCTCGTTCTGCGCCATAAGCTACTCCCACCCCCATATGATTGCGGAGTTGAAGTCGAAGAGGCGTTCCTGTATGTGTTCGAGCCGCGAGTGACCGTGATACCGCACCGTTTTGGTCCGTTCATCGTAGTCGACGAGTCCCACGGCTGCCAGTTTGGGGAGTGCGATGTGGTGGAATCGTATCGAAGCCCGAGGTTCGCCGTCGTTGTCTCGTCGGGCGGTCGCAACGGCGTCACCCGAATCAAGCTCCGCGGACGCGTCTCTGAAGTACGAGAGGGCGAAACGACACATCTCTCCCAACGTATTGGCGAAGTGCGGGGCTTCCCCCACAACGTTGCTGTCTCTGTCCCAACTGACCACACCTTCCTCCTCTAATTCTGAGAGGGTTCTGTGATTTTGTTTGAGACGTGGAATTTCCACCTCTTCAGTGGCAGAGAGTGGATCCTCACGTCGGTCGTCTTCGGACCGTTTGCTAACACTCATTGACTGTATAAGGGGTCGAACACCGATGTAGCCCCCATATTTTCACAGAGAGTAGTTGTGTGACGAACTGAGTGACACTGTAGTCCCTGCCCACTAAGCAGGTTCTTCTAAGCGGCTGTTTCGCCTCTGCTAGGCTGAAACGAACGACGACAGTCTACTGCACACATCCGCTGTATTCAGTAAACGACGTTTGGCAGATTCCGGAGGGGTCGATAGTCGCACCGAGAATCGTAGTACCTGTATCGACCGCAACCGGGCCAGGTTGTATCACTTCCTGGGGATTTCAACGAAGCCCCTCGGAAGAATACCGGTCGGGAAGGGATGGCAGGGTGGTCGGCGAGCGATCCGGGGCGGGGGTGCCGCGTCGACGAACGACGTTACTCCTCGATGTCGACCTCGATGGGTTCGCGCTCGGTCCCGAGCACGAGGTACAGCAGCACGACGATGCCGAACAGGACGACGAGCTTTGCCTTGCCTGACATGCGCCCGGCTACACAGGGCCCCCACTAATCGGTTCCGACCACCGGCGTCACGCCGGCGTCTCAGTCGTCCGCTTCCTCGGGCGAGGTCCTCCTGTCACCGTCGAACGTTTCGGGCGGCCAGGTCGGGAGGTCGTCCGTGTCGTGGGTTCCGACGGGCGGGCGGTTCACCTCGGCCGCGACGGACGCGTTGAGGTCAGTCCCGTCCGCGAAATCCGCCATTCCGTCGCCGGCCTCGCGCGCGTCCTGGTCGATGCGCATCGAGCAGAACTCGACGCCGCACATCGAGCAGAACCGGGCCTCCTTGTAGTTGTCACCGGGCAGCGTCCGGTCGTGGAACGATTGCGCGCGCTCGGGGTCGAGCGCGAGGTCAAACTGCCGTCGCCAGTCGAAGGCGTACCGCGCCTCCGAGAGCGCGTCGTCCCAGTCGCGCGCGCCGGGCAGTCCGTTCGCCACGTCGGCCGCATGGGCGGCGATGCGGTAGGCCGCCATCCCGTCCCGGACGTCCTCGCGTTCGGGTAGTCCGAGGTGCTCCTTCGGGGTCACGTAACACAGCATCGCGGCGCCCGCGCGGGCGGCCTCGGTCGCGCCGATGGCCGAGGTGATGTGGTCGTAGCCGGGCGCGACGTCGGTGACGAGCGGGCCGAGCACGTAGAACGGCGCGCCGTCGCACACCTCGCGCTGGCGGTCGACGTTGTCGCGGATCTCGTCCATCGGGACGTGCCCCGGCCCCTCGACCATGACCTGCACGCCGCGATCCCGCGCGAGCCCGGTCAACTCCCCCAGGGTGTCGAGTTCGGCGAACTGCGCCTCGTCGGAGGCGTCCGCGAGGCTGCCCGGTCGGAGGCCGTCGCCGAGGCTGACGGTCACGTCGTACTCGCGGAAGGTCTCGCAGAGCCCCGGGAAGTCGACGTACAGCGGGTTCTGCTCGCCGTGTTCCTCCATCCAGCGCGCGAGGATGGAGCCGCCCCGTGAGACGATGCCCGTCGTGCGCCCGTCGGTCAGCGGGAGGTGCTCCATCAGGACGCCGGCGTGGATGGTCATGTAGTCGACGCCCTGCTCGGCCTGCTTCTCGATCACGTCGCGGAGGAGGTCGTGCGTCAGGTCCGCGGCCGACCCGGCCCGCTTGACCGCCTCGTAGATGGGGACGGTGCCGACCGGCACCGGGGAGTGGGCGACGTTGGCCTCACGGATGCGGTCGAGGTCCGTGCCCGTCGAGAGGTCCATCACCGTGTCCGCGCCGTAGTGGACGGCGGCGTGGAGCTTCTCGAGTTCCTCCTCGGGGGCGCTGGTGTCGGCGCTGTTGCCGATGTTGGCGTTCACCTTCGTCGCGAACGCCTCCCCGATGACCATCGGGTCGAGGCCGTCGTGCTCGCGGTTGTGCGGGATCACGGCACGGCCGGCCGCGACCTGCTCGCGGACGAACTCCGGGTCGCGCTGTTCCCGGTCTGCCACTCGTTCCATCTCGGGCGTCACTTCGCCGTCACGGGCGCGTTCGAGTTGCGTCGGCATCGATTACTCAGTGATACCACAGAGTGATAAATCTAGGAGAATCCTCCCGCACGGAGTTCGGGAACTGATCGAGGAGAACGGGAAGGGACGATAGTCGAGGCCGACCGTCAGTTGACCGCGAGGTGGTCGCCGATCTCGGAGCGGATGATCTCACCGCAGTACTCGCAGCGGACGCCGTCGTCCACGACCCGGAACGTCGAGACGACCGGCTCGTCGGCGTTCGTGATGCAGTTGTGGTTCGGACAGCGCAGGAGCCCCACGACGCGTTCGGGGCGCTCGACGCGGTTCTTCTCGATCACGTCGAACTCACGGACGATGTTGACGGTCGCCTCGGGCGCGAGCAGGGAGATGATGTCGACCTCGCTCTGGGAGAGCTCCCGGCCCTCCACCTTCACGATGTCCTTCCGCCCGAGCGTGTCCGACGGGACGTTCATCCCGATGGAGACGCCGAACCCCTCGTCGCCGTCGATGCCGAGGACCGCGAGGACGTTCAGCGCCTGGCCCGCCGTGACGTGGTCGATGACCGTCCCGTCGCGGATCTTCGAGACGCGGAGTTCGTGGTCGCTCATCGGTCACCCCCGTCCCCGGAGAGCAGTTCGTCCAGCAGCGCCATCCTGACCGGCACGCCGTTGTGCGCCTGGGGGAAGTACTGCGCGTGTTCGGTGCCGTCCACGTCCGGCGCGATCTCGTCGACGCGCGGGAGCGGGTGCATCACGGTGAGGTCGTCGCGGGCGGCAGCGAGCGTGTCGGCGTCGATCTGGTACTGGCCGGCCACCTTCTGGTACTCGTTCTCGTCGGGGAAGCGCTCGCGCTGGATGCGCGTGACGTAGAGGACGTCGAGTTCGGGGAGCACCTCGTCGAGTTCGGTGTGTTCCCGGAGCCTGGCGCCGGCCTCGTGGAGGTCGAACTGGACGCTCCGGGGGAGCCGCAGCGACTCCGGACTGACGAAGTGCATCCGGGCGTCGAAGGTGGCGAGCGCCTCGGCGAGCGAGTGGACCGTGCGGCCGTACTTCAGATCGCCCATGATGCCGACCGTGAGGTCGTCGAGGCCCGCGTTCTCGCGCATCGTGTACAGGTCGAGCAGCGTCTGGCTCGGGTGCTGTCCAGCGCCGTCGCCGGCGTTGACGACAGGGACGTCGACGAACTCGGCGGCGAGCTTCGCGGCGCCCTCGCTTGGGTGGCGGAGGACGATACCGTCGGCGTACCCCTCGATGACGCGGACGGTGTCGGCGAGCGACTCGCCCTTCTTCACGGACGAGGACTCGACGGTTCCCATGTCGACGGTGTCGCCGCCGAGGCGCTTCATCGCCGCGTCGAAGGACATCTTCGTGCGCGTGCTCGGCTCGAAGAAGCACAGCGCGAGCAGCCGGTCGGCGTGGCGCTCCGCGACGCCCGCCGGGTCGGCCGCCATCTCGGCGGCGCGGTCCAGCACCGCCTCGATGTCCTCCCGGGTGAGCTGGCCGGCCGAGAGGAGGTGGTCGTGACGCATCACTCGTGTGAGTGACGGGCGTGGCCTTCAATCGCTCGGACGCGCCATCGCCGTTCAGTCCCGCGGTTTTACACGCCCGTGCTGGTTCGCCTATCGACGATTTCGAGATTCGTAGCGTCCCTGCGAGGATCACGATGGACGGTCGTCGATCCCCCTCCTCGGGGCGGATCGAGCGCGTGACCGTCGGCGTGCTCACCGAACGACGGTGACGATCCCGGGCGCGCGGCGGACGACCTGCTCGGCGACGCTCCCGAGCAGGATGCGCGAGACGCCGGTCCGACCGTGGCTCCCGAGGACGACGTGCTCGACGTCGTTCTCCTCCGCGTAGTCCACGATGCCGGGGGCGGGGTGGCCGACGACGGTCGCCGTCCGGAGGTCGATCCCGCTCGCCTCGGGGAGTTGTCTCGCCTCCTCGAACAGCTCTTCTGCCTCCTGTTCCCCCCGTTCGACGACCTCGTCCCAGTCGACGAACGGACCGGACTCGTGGGCAGCCGTGTACTCCGACGGGGTGATGACGTACAGCGCGGTGATCTCCTCGTCGGAGTGCACCCGAAGCGCGTGCTTCAGCGCCTTTTTTGCGGGGTCTGAGTCGTCGTACGCGACGAGCACGGCCATGTTCCCGTGTGGGTCGTAAAACGTCATAAGCGGGCGGGATACTCCCAACCGGGCACCGCCCCACGGTTCGGTCCTTCGGGACGGGTAATCCGGAGAGATCCCCTCCCCGGAAACCGCCACCGTTCGTCGCCGGTCAACAGACCGGCTTCACGTCGATACCGAGCCCCTCCAGGGAGTCCGCGTAGTCGTCGTAGGCCACCTGGACCGTGTAACTGGCGACCATCTCCGCCGACTCCCAGTCCTCCTCGTGTTCGCAGTGGTCGTCGAGGTAGGCGAGCCCGCGCTCCAGCTCCTCCTCGGTCTCGGTCCGGAACTCCCTGAACAGGTCCGCTCCGGCCTCGTCCGCCTCGTTCACGAAGTGGCTGACGATCTGGAGGTGGGACCGGACGCTGACGAGCGGCCGGCCGACCAACCCCGCGGCCACGCGCTCGATCGTGTCCTCCCGCTCGCGGAGGTACGAGTGCATCGTCCCCCCGTCGTTCGGCTCGTAGTCGGCGTCGAGCGTTTCGAGCACGCGGTCGCGGTGCTCGGCCTCGCGGTCGGCGACCCAGCCGAACAGCTCCCGGGCGGCCGGGTCGTTCTCGTGGTCGGCCCACCCGGCGAACGTGTTGTGGGCGGCGTGCTCGCTGTCGGCGGCGGCGCGGAGCACCGCCCCCGTCGAGAGGTCCGCGTCGGTGAGCGCGACGAGGAGCTTGTTCGACCCGATGCGCTCCAGTTCGGTCCCCATCTCCTCCTCGACCCGCTGTCGCAGCGCGGCCGCGTCCATGTGGTGGGGTTGCTCCTGCGCGGCGTTAACGTTTCCCCGTCGGAGGCCGACGCTCCCCCATGACTTCCGACCACGAGATCCACCCGCAGGCGCTGGCCCGCCGCCTCCGCGCCGGCGACTCGGTGTCGGTGCTCGACGTCCGTGACCGCGACGAGTACGAGACGTGGCACGTCGAGGGGAGGAACGTGACGGACGCCCAGGTCCCCCACGCGAAGTTCATCGCCGCGAACGCGAGGGGCGACCCGGCGGAACTGGTGTCCGACGAACTCGACGAGCGGATCGTCGTGGTCTGCCCACAGGGGAAGGCGAGTGCGGAGGTGGCCGAGATGCTCCGCGAGTCGGGCGTCGACGCCGTCAACCTCGCCGGCGGGATGAACGCCTGGGCGCGGACGTACCTCGCGGTCGAACTCGACGCCGGCGACGCGAGCGTCGTGCAGTACCAGCGCTCCTCCTCTGGCTGTCTCGCCTACCTGATCGTCTCCGACGGCGAGGCGGCGGTGCTCGATCCGCTCCGGGCGTTCGCGGAGCGGTACGAGGACGACGTCGCCCAGCGGGGCGTGGAACTCCTGTACGCCATCGACACGCACGTCCACGCCGACCACGTGAGCGGCCTTCGAGCGATCGGGAACCGGGCCGCGGACCGTGCCGCCGGCGAGGTGGCGGACGAGTCGCCCGTCGAGGTCGTCCTCCCCGCGGGTGCCGAGGACCGCGGGCTCGCCTTCGACGCGACGCTCGTCGACGACGGCGAGGAGGTCCGGGTGGGCGACGTGGCGCTGGAGGCGATCCACGCGCCGGGCCACACCAGCGAACTGACGGCGTTCCGCCTCCGCAGCCGGGACGACCCCGACGTCCTGTTCACGGCGGACGCGTTGTTCCTCCGGAGCGTCGGCCGACCGGACCTCGAATCTGGCGACGACGCGGCCCGCGAGTACGCCGACCGGGCGTACGATACGCTCCACGACCGCCTGCTCGCGCTGCCCGACGACACGCTCGTCGCGCCGGGTCACTTCGCCGACCACGCGGACGCCCGGGCCGGGACCGGCGCCTCCGCCGCCGACGCGAGCGGCCGTGGCGGGGACGAGGAGAGCACCGACGGGAACCTCTCTCACGAGGCGTACGCCGCGCCGCTCGCTGACCTCCGGACACTGGACGTGCTGGAACTCGACCGCGAGGCGTTCGTGGAGCGGGTTGCCACCGACCTCCCCCCGCGGCCGTCGAACTACGAGCGGATCGTCGCGACGAACCTCGGGCGCGAGGAGATGGACGACGAGGACGCGTTCGAGGCCGAACTCGGCCCGAACAACTGCGCGGTGTCGGCGGACTGAGCGGGAGTCACCCGGTCGGTCGGCCGGAGGGGTGACCTTCGGTCCGGCGGCCGGAGAAACGAGAGCGAGTCAGTCGTCCGCGGCCGCGCCGTCGGCGCCGTCCGCCGCCGCGTCGTCCTCGATGCTCGGCGGGTACTTCCCGCGGTCGAGTTTCAGGTCGGACTGCGGGCGGGCCATGCAGGTGAGCGCGAAGTCCTCGGCCTCCTCCTCGGTGAGCCCGCGGGCGACGGCGGCCTGCTGGGCGACCTCGCCCTCGACGATCTCCGCCGAGCAGGCGAGACACATGCCGACGCGGCAGGAGTACTCCTGGGCGATGCCCGCCTCGATGCACGCGCCCAGGATGGTCTGCGTGTCGGCCATCTCCAGCGTCTCGCCGGTGCCGACGAACTCGACGGTGTACTCGGTCATCGGTCGTGACGAAACGGGGAGGTTCCTAAACTGTTATTATCGGTCCGGACGCGGTCGGTGCGACGGGTGGACGGTTGGTCCGGGGCGGAACACGCGGGACCGGTCACCTGGCCTTTCCGTCGGTCGTCGGGGCCGATCGGGCCAGACCGCCTACCGCGAGTAGGCTCGCGAGCGCGAAGATCGCGAGTTGCGGCGTCCCGGATCGCGCCACCGTCATCAGCAGTGCGACCGTCAGCGTCACGAGCAGTGCCCCCCCGATCAGAACGGCGAGCGCGATCGCGGTCGCCGGCGTAACGGTTCGTGCCATTGCGGCTGATCGTCGCTGGATTGCGTCCGAGCGCTACTAAGCTCACTTACAGGTTCGATGAGTAGTACGAACCGGGTAGTGTCCAGTTGGGTACGAGCGGCCCAGACGCCTGCGATCGTGCCGGTTCCGGCGGCGCATCGAACCCAGAGAGTCCCCACAGCGGGGACCGAAACGGTTCGTTCATTCCCCTCCCCCACACAACCGACCAAGGGATGCGCTCGACTCACCACCTCGGCATCTCGATCGCCCTCGGAACGCTCGTCGGCCTCCTCCTCGAACCCACCATCCCGCTGCTCCTCGCGGTCGCGTACGCCGGCGTGCTCGGGGTCGGCATCGACCTCGACCACTTCCTCGTCGCCCGGTACAACACCGGGAACTGGAACGCCGTCCGGACGTGCCTCCGTTCGCCACGCGTCGTGCTCTTCGACCAGGGAGCCATCTTCGAACCGGACGCCATCTGGCCGATCGAACGGTTGCTCACGCACGTCGTCGCCATGGGGGCCATCGTGCTCGGCCTCGCGTTCGTCGACGGGATCCTCGCCATCCTCTCCGCCGTCGTGCTCTACGGGCACCTGCTATCGGACCTGCTCTGGGACGTCTGGCGCCACGACGAATACCTGGAGATCGCCGCCCGATACGTCGAGCGGAACACGGCCCACGACGCGGGAACGAAGACGAACGACTGAGATTACCAAGAAAAGATCGGGGAGGGAGCCGATACGGGCGTCTACGCCGCGGCCCGTTCGTCCACGACGGGGTCGTCCTGCAGTTCGACCGTCCGCATCTCCGCGTACGAGGTGCCGTAGATGTAGGCCACCATGACACCGGCGTAGAAGCCGACGAACGCCGCGGCGATCGCGCCGAGCAGCGGGACGGCGTTCAGGAGTCCGGAGAGGACGCCGACCCCCAGCGCGATGACGAAGGCGTAGGCGAACGCGGTCATGTACGTCCTGTCCACGAGCATCGGCGTGAGTTCGCCGACGGCGAACCCGGCGCCGAGCCGGTCCGTCGCGGCGTAGTTGAGGATCGCCGCGGGCACGACGTACGCGGCCGCGAGGCTGAGGAGGAGCGCCACGAGTCCGCCGACCAGCAGCACGAGCCCGCCGGTCAGGGCGCCGGCGTCGCTCCCGGAGGCCAGTCCGGCGAAGCCGAAGGCGAACGCCGCGGCAAGGACGACGCCGGGGACGAAGCCGTACACGAGGCTGATGACGAACGCCTTCAGGCCGTCGACGCCCATGGCCGTCCAGTCGTCGAAGACGGGCGGGTCCGCCTCGTCGCCGTGCATCGTCGCACGGAGGACGCGGAGGAGATAGCCCATCACGAGGAATCCCGGGACGAGCAGGAAGCTGAAGAAGGCGAGAAGGCCGCCGATCAGGGCGGTCCGTTCCCAGCCCTCGCCGGTTCTGAGGTAATCGAGTGAATCTGAGATCATGGTTCTGCGAGACGGAGTCGTCGACTCCCGAGCCTCGAACGTATCAGACGCAGTATGAGAGATTAAGCTTTGGGGTGTCGAGGCCCCGAGTTCGTGGTAGAGGGACGTTCTATCCCATCTTTTCCTCTACCCCCCAACCACCTCTTATATGATAATTCTGGTCGTCGCTCGTCGCCCAGAGGGGCAATCGGGGAGACAGTCCCCCGGGGTCGTCCAGCCGAATGCGCCCCGAAAGTAGACGAACGTCCAACACGATTCCGGGACGACACCGGACGTCCACCGATCCACCACAACAGATTCCTCCGTGCAAACGAAACGACTGTACGACTGGTGACTCCGCGTGACAGATGAGCCACTCCGCGCGACGATCAGCCTTCGGGGCGTCGTCTTCCGGCCCGACGAGCGGGTCCTGATCCTCAAACGCACCACCGACGGCGGCTGGGAACTCCCGGGAGGGCGGATCGACGAGGGGGAGTCGGTCGAAGTCGGCGTCTGCCGTGAGATCACCGAGGAGACGAGCCTCGACGTTACCGTCGACGAACCCGTCTACTCGCTCACCTGGCGCAACGACGACGGCCACGGCCGGTTCGCGGTGTACTACCGCTGCGAGGCGACCGAGTACGACGTCTCCGTCAGCCCGGAACACGACGAGTTCGCGTGGGCTCGGCTCCCGGCCGCCCGGAGTCGACTCAGCGACCCGCAGGGGACCGCGGTCGACCGCGCGTGGGACGGCCACGAGCCGTGACCTCGGCATCACCGACCCGTGTCACCGTGGTTCGACCCGTCACCTCCCCTCGAACTCCGGGTCCCGCTTCTCCCTGAACGCCTCGATGCCCTCGGCGTGGTCCGCCGAGGCGAACGCGGCCGACTGCGCGCCGGCCTCGTGCTCGATCGCCTCCTCGAGCGAGGCGAACTCGGAGTTCAGGAGGCGCTTCGACGTCCGGAGGGCGACCGACGGACCCGACGCGATCTCTTCGACGAACTCCGCGGCGCGCTCCTCGAACTCGTCGGCCGGGAAGACGTGGTTGACGACGCCGAGGTCCAGCGCCCGATCGGCGTCGAGGAGCTCGCCGGTGAACACGAGCTCCTTCGCGACGTTCGTGCCGACGAGCTTCGGGAGGAGGAACGACGTCCCCGAGTCCACCGCCAGGCCGACGTCGCGGAACCCGAAGCCGATGCGCGCCCCCTCGCTCATCAACTGCACGTCGCAGGCGACCGCGAGGTTCGCGCCGGCGCCGAACGCCGGGCCGTCGAGCTTCGCGACCGTCGGGAACTCGCAGTCGTACACGCGCCGGATGCACCGGCCGGTGTCCTGGATGATGTGCCTGACCGCGTCGTCCAGCGGCTCGTCGTTCTCGTGCCGCTCCAGCATCGCGCTCACGTCGCCGCCCGCCGAGAACGCCGGCCCCTCGCCCTCCAGGACGACACAGCGCGTGTCCCCGCCCTCCAGTTCCTCGAGCGCGGCCACGATGCCGTGAGTCACCTCCACCGAGAGCGCGTTGCGGCGCTCCGGCGTCGCGATGACGATCCGCGCGACTCCGGCGTCCGCGTCGCGCTCGAGCCGGACCGCGTCCGTTCCGGTGGGGTTGCGAGCGTCGTTCATTCTCCCCGGAGCTCGAACTTCTGGACCTTCCCCGTCGTCGTCCGCGGGAGCTCGTCCACGAACGCGACCTCGCGCGGGTGCTTGTACTCCGCGAGGTTGTCGAGACAGAACTGGCGGATCTCGTCGGCTGTCACCTCCGCGCCGGGCGCTTTCACGACGAACGCCTTCACCGTCTCGCCCCGGCGGTCGTCGGGGATGCCGACGACGGCGACGTCCGCGACTGCCTCGTGCTCGAACAGTAGCTCCTCGACCTCGCGCGGGTAGACGTTGTACCCCCCCGTGACGATCATGTGCTTCTCGCGGTCGACGACGTAGTAGAAGCCGTCCTCGTCGTGGTAGCCGATGTCGCCGGTGTGGAACCACCGGGTGCCGTCGACCTCGGTGAAGACGGACTCGTTCGCCTCGGGGCGGTTGTGGTACCCCTTCATCACGTTCGGCCCGGCGACGACGAGTTCGCCGGTGATGTCGTCCAGTTCGGTCTCGTCCTCGTCGACCGGTCCGCGTTCGACCGGCGGCACCTCCTCGAACTCGGGGGTCACGATCATCGACTCGACGCCTGGAAGCGTCCGGCCGATGGAGCCGATCCGACGGCCCTCGTCGGGGCTGTTGAAGTGGGTGACCGGGCTGGTCTCGGTGAGCCCGTATCCCTCGTACACCTTCACGTCGAACAGCTCCTCGAAGCGACGGAGCACCTCCACCGGGATGCCGGCGCCGCCGACGCCGCACATCCGCAGCGAGGAGAGGTGCCGGTCCTCGACGTCCGGCTGGTTGATGATGTCGTTGTACATCGCGGGCACGCCCTGCATCATCGTCAGCTCCGCCGACTCGATCAGGTCCATCGACTCCTGGGCGTCCCACGACGGGAGCGGGTAGTAGCTACCGCCGGCGAACAGCGTCGCGTTCATCACGACCGTCATCCCGTAGATGTGGAACAGCGGGAGCACGCCGAGCAGTTTGTCGTCCGGGCGGAGGCCGCCCGCGGGGAGCGTCCGGGCCACCTCCGCGTTCGAGCGGAGGTTCTCGTGGGTCAGGAGGACGCCCTTCGGCTGACCGGTCGTCCCGGACGTGTACGGCTGACAGGCGACGTCGTCGCCGTCCCGCTCGACCGTGTCGAAATCCGGGGAGCCGCAGAACTCCTCGAAGGTGACGCCCCCCTCGGCTTCGCCGCCCACCGTGACGAGGTGTTCGACGCCCGTCTCCTCGCGCACCTCCTCCACGAACGGCGCCAGGTCGGCGAGCGCGACCACCACGTCGGCCGAGGAGTCGGAGAGGAGGTGCTCGATCTCCCGGGCCTTGTACTGCGGGTTCATCGGTACCACGACCCCGCCGGCGCGGAGCGTCCCGTGGAAGCCGACGACGAACTGGGGGAGGTTCGGGAGGTAGATCCCGACGCGGTCGCCGGGTTCGACGCCGGCCTCGGCCAGCCCCGACGCGAACGCGCCGATCTGCCCCCACAGCTCGCGGTAGGAGAGCTCCTCCCCGCGGAAGCCGACCGCAGTATCGTCGTCGTACTCGTCGACCGCCGTGGCGACGGAATTGACAAGATTTACCATGACAGATTCCCGGTCGGGGTCTCACCGCTAAAGTCTTTCCCGGGGCGGAGTCGGCGGAATCAAACCCCCCCACCGCCTACCCGCCGCCGATGGCCGACCCAACCGACTGGACGGGCGCGGGGCGACGACGATTCCTCCGACTCCTCGGGGGTGCAGGTACCGCGGGAACCGCGGCGCTGGCGGGGTGTGCGAGCGACGAGGGCGACGGCGGCGACCCGTACGAGGGCTGGCTCTCGGACGCCTCCGGGTTCGACGGCGAACCGGTCGACGAGACCGGCGCGTCCGAGGTGACGGTCGACGTCGGCGCCGGGGACGGCTTCGCGTACGCCCCCGCCGCGGTCCGCGTGTCTCCGGGGACGACGGTGGTCTGGGAGTGGACCGGGAAGGGGAGCCAGCACAACGTCGTCGCCGAGGACGACAGCTACGAGAGCCCCTACTACCGGTCGGTCGGCCGGACGTTCTCGAACGAGTTCCAGGATCCCGGCGTCTCGAAGTACTTCTGTTCGCCCCACCGGAACCTTGGGATGAAGGGCGTCGTCGAGGTCGTCGAGGGCTGACGGCGGGCGCTCCGTTTCGACTCACCCGATCGGCGCGATCACAGCTCGTCGAACGCCGCGCCGGCGAGTCCGGGGCCGTCTGGCACGTCGACGTAGCCGTCCACGACGGGGACCGGGTCGGCCGCCACGTCCTCGACGAGCAGGTCGCCGGTCGCGAGCCCACAGGCCGCGACGTCCGGAATCGTCGCCGCGACGTGGACCGCCGCGGTCCGGGCGACGGCGGCGTCGATGGTCGTGGTGACGACGGGGTCCACGCCCCGAGAACGGAGGTGTCGGGCGAGCCCCACCGCCGCCCCCGGTCCGCCCTGGGCCATCGGCTTCAACACGACCACGTCGGCGTGATCCCGGATCGGTTCGGGCCACGCCCCGCTCCCGTTCACCGACTCGTCGAGCGCGACGTCGACGCCGCGACCCCGCAGGGCGGCGAGCCCGGCGTGGTCACCCGCGGGCACAGGCTGTTCGACGTACTCGAAGCCGAGATCCGCGAGCGCGTCCACCGCGCGCTCGGCGTCGTCGCGGTCCCACGCGCCGTTGGCGTCCGCCCGGAGCGCGACGTCGTCGCCGATGGCCGCGCGAACGGCCCGGAGTCGGTCGAGATCGCCGTCGAGGTCGCGCGCGCCGATCTTGAGTTTGAGGCAGTCGAACCCGTCCGCGATGGCCGACTCGGCCGCCGCGACCGTCTCGTCGACCGACCCGTCGCCGACGGTGGCGTTGACGGGGACTGTCTCGGCCGGTTCGCCGTCGCCGATGGACCGTTCGGCGAGCCACGCCGATAGCGGGACCTCCTCGCGTCTCGCCTCGGCGTCGGCGTTGGCGAGCGTGACGGCGTGCCGGGCGGCCGCCGGAAGGTCGTCGAGCGCGACGTCCTCGCCCCGACGGAGCGCGTCCCGGGCGTCGAACAGCGCGTCCCGACACGTCCCGTAGTCCTCGGTCCACGGCGGGAGCGGCGCGGCCTCGCCGACGCCGCGGAGGGGCGCCCCGTCCGGCGTCTCGCCCTCGAGGACGACGAGGGCGACGCGCCGCGTCGATATCTCGCCGTTCGCGGTGCCGAGCGGCGACCGGAGCGGGAGCGAGAACTCGCGGATTCGGGCGTCGATGGCCGCCATCTCAGACCGCCAGCCCGATCGCGAACAGCGCCGAGAACGCCGCCAGGAGCTTCCCGTTCCGTTCGAGCGCCGGGTTCAGCGCGTCGCCGGTGGTCTCCGTGAGGACGGTTCGAGTCAGGGTTGCGGCGTACGGGAGCGTCAGGAGCGGAAGCAAGGTGGCGAGATCGTCCGTCGTGACGGCGAGGGCGACCGGGACGGCGTAGGCCAGTCCCAGCAGGAGGACGAACTGGGCGCGCGAGAAGCCGTAGCCGAACCGCACGGCGAGGGTGCGTTTGCCCGTCCGGGTGTCCTCCTCCACGTCCCGGACGTTGTTGACGACGAGGATGTCGGTACAGATGGCCGCGACGGGGAGCGACGCGACGATCGCGGCGGGCGGGACGAGTTCGGCTGACGGTACGAGCGTGAGGAACTCGACGCCGAGCGCGGCCGCCGCCTGGACGTAGTAGGACCCCGTGACGGCGACGAGGCCGAAGAAGACGAAGACGAACAGGTCGCCGAGGCCGTGGTAACCTAGTGGGTACGGCCCACCGGTGTAGGCGACGCCCGCGGCGACCGAGAGGAGGCCGATGATCAGGATGGGGAGGCCGCCGACGGCGACGAGGTAGGCGCCGACGACGATGGCCGCGGCGAAGGTGAGCCACATCGCGCGCTTCACCTCGGCGGGTTCGATGAGCCCCCCAGCCGTGACGCGGGTGAACCCCTCCCGGTCCTCGGTGTCGGCGCCCTGGACCGCGTCGTAGTAGTCGTTCGCGAAGTTCGTCCCGATCTGGATGAGGACGGCGCCGAGCAGCGCGACGAGCGCCGGGAGCGGCGCGAAGACGCCCCGGCCGAGCGCGAGGCCGGTGCCGACGACGACGGGGGAGACCGCGGCCGGCATGGTCTGGGGCCGGGCGGCCATCAGCCAGGCCCGACCGCGGGAGACCTCCTGGGTCCGAGTGCTCATTGCCGGGAGTCTGCGGGCCGTGACGGTGAAAGTTCGGGTTCCGGGCGAGTCGGCGGCGGTCACGATGTCGGCGGCGTCTTCGAGCGATTCGCGCGTCGTCGAACCGGACGCGGGGGTAGTCGAACCCGTCGGACGGGGTCGGCCGAGACCGGTCGACCATCCGGGAACCGACATGGGCGGCCCCCGACACGTTCCGGCGGGGTTCCTCCGGGTTTTTATATCCAGCTTCGGGAAGGACGGACGGAATGTCATCGAGTGCCACCATGGATTACTGGCAGCGGTATCGGTCGATCCCGATCGTCTACCGGATCGGCGTGGCGTTCGTGCTCGGATCGGTGTTCGGGCTGCTCGTCGGCCAGCCGGCGACGCGGCTCCAGCCGGTCGGCGACCTGTTCGTCCGGCTGTTGAGCATGCTCATCGTCCCGATCATCGTGTTCACGCTGCTGATGGGGGCCCGCCGGCTCAGCCCGAGCAACCTCGGGAAGATCGGCGGGCAGGTCGTGCTGGTGTACGCGGCCACCTCCGCCATCGCGGTCGCCATCGGGCTCGGCGTCGCGAACCTCATCGACCCCGGGAGCGGGCTCCAGCTGGGCGACGCCGAGGCGCAGACCGCCGAGGCGCCCGACATCGTCGAGGTGATCCTCGGCATCGTGCCGGAGAACCCCATCGGCGCGATGGCGAACGGGGACGTGCTGCCGACCATCTTCTTCGTCGTGGTGTTCGGACTGGCGCTCGCGCTGGTCCAGCAGGAGACCGACAGCGACGACATCCGGAGCGGCGTCGAGGCGTTCTACGACCTGGCGGAGGCCGGCGCCGAGGCAATGTTCAAGGTCGTCTGGGGCGTGATGGAGTACGGCGTCGTCGGCGTGTTCGCGCTGATGGCGGCTGTGTTCGGCGAGGCCGGCGCGGACGCGATCGTGCCGTTCGCCCTGCTCATCCTCACGCTCGCGCTCGCGGTGACGGCCCACATCGTGCTGGTCCACCTCGGCGCCATCGTCACCCTGCTCGTGGGGGAGTCGCCGACCGGCTTCCTCCGCGGCGGACGGGACGCGCTCATCACGGCGCTCAGCATCCGCTCGTCCAGCGGGACGCTCCCGGTGACGATGTCGAACGCGGACGAGAACCTCCAGGTCGAGGAGGAGGTGTACAGTTTCTCGCTGCCGCTCGGCGCGACCATCAACATGGACGGCACCGCGCTGTACCAGGGCGTCGCGGCCATCTTCGCGGCGAACCTCGTCGGCGTCCAGCTCGGGCTGGCAGAACAGTTCACGGTCGTCGCGGTCGCGGTGCTCGCCAGCGTCGGCGCGGCCGGCGTCCCCGGCACGGGGCTCATCATGCTCACGCTGGTGCTGACCCAGCTCGGCCTCCCGCTGGAGGTCGTCGGCTTCGTCGCCGGCGTCGACCCCATCCTCGACCGGATGCGGACGATGACGAACATCAGCGGCGACCTCGCGGTGACGACGCTCGTCGCCAAGTGGAACGACGCCGTGGACTTCACCGGCGGGACGTGGACCCCCGGCGACGGCGAGTGGGCTCCGCTCGCCGACGACTGAGGCGGGCCGAACAGGCCGGTTTATCGCGAACCGCGACGAGGCCGTCGTCTTCGGGAGTCTCGGCGTCCGCGGCGTTCACCGCCACCGGTATCTTCTCGGCGCTGGTCGCCAACAATCCCCCACCTCGTGTCCTCGCTCAGAAGCGCCGTCGCGAACGTGTCCCGTGAGACCGCCCTCGTCATTGGCCTCGTCAGCGGCTCGCACGTTCTGAACCACATGTACCTGGTGCTGTTCCCGCCCATCCTCGGCATCCTCGCGGCGGACTTCGACGTGACCCTGGCCCAGCTCGGGTTCGCCATCGGCGTCCAGGCGTTCGTGAACACCGTCTTCCAGCTCCCGTACGGCTACCTCGCGGACACGCGCGACCGGACCCTGGCGCTCGGACTCTGTCTCGGCGTCGGCTCGCTCGGCGTCCTGGTCATCGCCGCGGCCCCGTCGTTCGAGTGGGTCGTCGCCGGGCAAGCGCTCATCGGCCTCGGCGTCGCCGGTCACCACCCCTCGCACTTCCCGCTGCTCGCCGACGCGACGCCGGAGTCGACCCGCGCCCGGGCGTTCAGCGTCCACGGCTTCGCCGGCAACCTCGGCTTCGCCATCCCGCCAGTGCTCATCACCGCGGTCATCGCGCTCCCCGGGCTGACGTGGCGCGACGCGTTCGCGCTCATCGGCGGCGTCGGCCTCGCGCTCGGGGTGCTCTGCATCGTGGCGCTCCGGCTGTTCGTCTCGGCCTCGGTCCGGCGACCCCACCGCGAAGCCGACGACCGTACCGCGGCGTCCATCGGTTCGCGAGTCCGGGCCGGCGTCGACTCGATACTCGCCGCGCCGGGCATCCTCGGGCTCGGCGTCTTCGCGCTCGTCGCCTCGACGGTGATGTGGGGCGTGACGACCTACGTCGTCGTGCTGCTGACTGACGGCTACGGGCTCGGAAACGGCACGGCGAACCTCGCCCTGTCGGCGTCGTTCGTCGTCGGCGCGGGGTTCGTCCTGGTCGGCGGCGACCTCACGGACCGATTCAGGCCCGGGCCGATCCTGATTGGGAGCTACCTGCTCGTCGCGACGTTCGTGTTCGCGCTCGCCTCGATGGTCGTCCCGCCGCTGGCCGCCGCCGTCTGTGCAGTCCTCGCGGGCAGCGTCGGCAGCCTCGCCATGCCCGCGCGGGACAAGCTCGCCGACGCGCTCTCGGCGCGCGGGGACGTCGGCCGGAACTTCGCCGTCATCACGGTCGGCATCATGATCGGCAACGCCGTCGCCGCGCCCCTGTTCGGCACCCTCATCGAGACGAACGGGCTCCGGACGACGTTCGGCACCGTCGGCGCCTTCGCGGTGCTCAGCGTCGTGCTCGTCGGGGCGCTCGTGAGCCGCGTCGACCCCGACGGAACCGACGCGACGACGGCGTAGCTCTGTATTGCGGTGGAGGGGCGGAAGCACCAGAGTAACCTTCCGCGAGCGAGGCCGCCGGCCTCGCTCGCGGGGTTTTGGCATCGACGGGTTTTGCGGGGGTTCGACGAGCGAGCGCGTCTCCGGCGCGCGAGCGAGGAGGACCCCCGTCAAAAGAGGTCGTGGTTAGTAGTGCCAGGGGAACCCCGAGAAGTCCTGCTCCCTGCCCTCGAGGAACGCGTCACGGCCCTCCCGCGCCTCGGGCGTCATGTACGCCAGCCGGGTCGCCTCGCCCGAGAACACCTGCTGGCCGACGAGGCCGTCGTCGGTCATGTTGAACGCGTACTTCAGCATCCGCATCGCCGTCGGCGACTTGCTCGTCATCTCGTCGGCCCACTCCAGCGCCACGGTCTCGAGGTCTTCGTGTGGGATCGCCTCGTTCGCCATCCCCATGTCGACCGCCTCCTCGGCCGAGTACGTCTTCCCGCGGAAGAACACCTCGCGGGCCTTCTTCTGGCCCACCTGCTTGGCGAGGTACGCCGAGCCGAAGCCGCCGTCGAAACTGGCGACGTCGGGGTCCGTCTGGAGGAACTTCGCGTGCTCCTCGCTGGCGAGCGTGAGGTCGCAGACGACGTGCAGCGAGTGGCCGCCGCCGACCGCCCAGCCCGGAACGACCGCGACGACCGGCTTCGGCATGAAGCGGATGAGCCGCTGTACCTCGAGGATGTGGAGGCGGCCGGCCTTCGCCTCCCGGACGAGCGGGTCGTCCCCCTCGTCCGCCTCGTCGTCCTCGCGGTACTCGTAGCCCGACTCGCCCCGGACCGACTGGTCGCCCCCCGAACAGAACGCCCAGCCGCCGTCCTTCTGCGACGGGCCGTTGCCGGTGAGGAGGACGCAGCCCACGTCGGCCTGCTTTCGGGCGTGATCGAGCGCGGCGTACAGTTCGTCCACCGTGCCCGGCCGGAACGCGTTGCGCTTCTCCGGCCGGTCGAAGGCGATCCGGACGGTCGGCGAGTCGACCGCGCGGTGGTAGGTGATGTCGTCGAACTCGTCGCTCCCGTCGACCGGGTCCCACCGGTCGGGGTCGAAGATCTCGGAGACGGTGTCGTTCATGCAGGCAAGCGCGGTCGGAGCGCGCAAAAAGGTGTACGCCTCGCGGGTGGGGTGGCCCCGAGTGGCGGCACCGGTTCGCCCACAAGACCCTTACCACGGACCCCGGACCTCTCGCTCATGGTCTCCCGCAGGAACTCGCTTCGATTCGCCGGCACGGGGCTGTTCGGCCTCGCCGGCTGCCTCGGCACCGACGCAAGCGCCGCACCGACCGACACCGCGGACGGGACGCCCTCGCCGGACGCGAGTCCGACGCCACGGAACTCGCCGACCGGGACGCCACACGTCGGCGTCGAGGTCGACGGCGCGGAGCCGGCGTGGGTCCGCTCGCTCGACGGAACCGTCCGAACCGACCCCGTCGCGGTCGACGGCCGCGTCGCCGTCGTCGTCGGGACCACCGTCCACGCGCTGGACGCCGAAACCGGCGAGACGGCGTGGACGTTCGAATCGCCCGTCTCCCCCGATCGGGACGTCGACCGACCGACCGCCTCGCTCCGGGAGCACGGCGGGACGCTGTACGCGCTCGTCGGCGTCAGTTTCGGCACCGGTGCCAGCGATCACGTCCTCCACGCGCTGACGCCCGACGGGGAGGAGGAGTGGACCTACGAGTCGGGCGTCGGCGGCTTCCACGACCTCGTCGGCTTCGGCGACGGCGCGGCCGTGCTCGCGACGAGCGACGACGCCATTGGCGGCGCGGGCAGTGGTGGTCACCCGGTGCTCGCGGTGGATCTCGCGAACGGGAGCGAGCGCTGGCGGGCGGAGTCCGCCGACGGGATGGGCGGGAGCGTCGGCGACGAGTACGCGGTCGTCAGGGGGTACGGCTGGGTCGACTGCTTCGACGTGGCGACCGGCGAGCGCCGATTCCGGTTCGAACCGGACGGTGGGCGAGACGTGGAGGCGACGGCCGTCGGTGACGGACGAGTCTTCGTCGGCCTCCGGTCGGGCGACGACGACCCGACCCTGTACGCGCTGGCTGCGGACGGCTCGACGGACTGGTCGCAGTCCGACCGGTTCGTCAGTTCGCTCCGCTACGTCGAGAACCTCTACGTCGGCGGGAGCGCCGTCGCGCGGTTCGGCTCCGACGGGAGCGAGCGGTGGAGCTACGACGGCGGGGGACTCCTCACGGACGTCCCGTTCGACGACGACGCGCTGTACACGAACGCGGGGTCGCGGGCCGTCGAACTGGACCGCGAGACGGGCGAGGAACGCTGGGCCGCCGACGCGACCGACCTCGCCATCCCGCGCGCTCGCGGCGCCGACGCGGTCGTCTCGTCGGACGGGCAGGAACGGGCGGCGTTCGCCCACGACATCCGGACCGGCGACGAACTGTGGTGCGCCTCGCTGCCGGGCGAGTACCCGCCCGACCTCGTCGCGGACGACACCGGCGCGTACCTCGTCACCGCCCTCGGCGGCGTGGTGAAGGTGCCCCTGTAGTCCGGCCCGGAAAGCGTTTATCCCCGACACCTGACAGCCGCGTATGGTCTCCCGACGACGTACCCTCCACCTGCTCGGCGCCGGACTGTTCGGGCTCGGCGGCTGTAGCGAACGCGGTGAGAACGCGACACCGACCCGAACGCCGTCACCGACGGGGACGGCGACCGGAACGCCGACTGCGGCCACCGACACGACCAGTACGGGAACTCCCAGTCCGTCGGGCGGGGGATTCGAGATCGACGGGGCGACCCCGGACTGGGAACGCTCGATCGGCGAGCGCGTTCACGGTGACCCGGTGTACGCGGACGGGCACGTCGTCCTCGCGGCCGGGGAGACCGTCTACGGACTCGACGCCGAGACGGGCGAGACCGCGTGGACGTTCGACCCGCCCGTCAGCATCGAACGGCGGGTCGAACGCTTCGACGCTACCTTTCGGGTCCACGACGGGACCCTCTACGCGCTCGTCGGCGTTCACTTCGGGCTCGGGGGACGGGACTACCGGCTGTCGGCGCTCCGACCCGACGGCACCGAACGCTGGTACCACGAGTCCGAACTCGGGGGCTTTCACGAGTTCGTCGGCTTTCGCGACGGCGTCGTCGTCCTCGTGACCAACGACGACGAGTTCCAGCCCGACGGTCAATCGGTGGTGGCCGTCGATCGCGGGAACGGCCGAGAGCGCTGGCGAGCCGACACTGGCGACGCGTTCGGGGGAGCAGTCGGTTCCGAGGTCGCCACCGTGAACGCCGGAGACAGGGTCGTCGACTGCTTCGACCTCGCGACCGGGGACCGTCGGTTCAGGTTTTCACCGCCCGGTGACGATCCTAGCGTCGCGAGCGCCGTCGGCGATGGGCCCGTCTTCGTCGCCCTTCGGCGATACGATGCCGACGGTGACGACCCGACGCTGTACGCCCTGAGCCCCGTCAGCGGCGACGAGATCTGGTCCCTCGCCGTTGGGTCGGTCACCTCGCTCCGTCTCCTCGACGATCTGTACGTCGGCGGGGCGAGCGTGCGACGGGTCGGGTCGGACGGGAGCGAGGTCTGGCGCTACGACGACGGCGAGTCCGTGACCGGCGTGCCCTTCGACGAGGGGGCGCTGTACATCGACGCGGAATCGCAGGTGGTCAAAATCGACCGGGGGAACGGCCGGGAACTGTGGACCGCGAACGCGACCGTAGCGTCGTCGCCGGTGGCGGTCGGTGGCGACGCCGTCCTCTCGGTCGGTGACTCGGCGGTCACCGCTCGCTCGGTCGGTGACGGGGTCGAACGCTGGCGTGCGATCAGCGACGGGGAGCACCTGCTCGACCCCATGGCGGATGCCACCGGCGCGTACCTCGTCACCGGCCACGGTGGCGTCGTGAAGGTCCCGTTCTAGCGGCCGCAGTCCCGCGGTCACGCCGGTCAGGAATCACCGCCGTCTGGGACGTCCCGGTCAGAACAGTTCGATTCCGGCGAACGAGGTGACGCTGAGCACGAGCGTCATCGCCACCGCGAGGAACACGACGATCCGGACGTACCAGAGCCATGCCCGTGGCAAGAACTGTTCGCGGACGCCCTCGCCGAGCTCGTCCATCGCCTCGCGACCGTACACCCAGCCGACGAACACCGTCACCAGGAACAAGCCCGTCGGCAGCATGACCTCGCTCGCGAACGAGTCGAAGAACTCGAACGTCGCCTGGTCAAGCGCCGTGGGGACGCCCAGCAGGAACGCCCCGGTTCCGAGGGCGCCGGCGACCACCGGCCGGCCGGCGTCGAAGTTGTCGACGAAGTACGCCGTCGGGATCTCGAGGAGGCTGATCGACGACGAGAGCGCGGCGATGAGGATCACGAAGTAGAACACCACGCCGAACAGTTCCCCGGCGGGGAGCGACTGAAAGGCGTTGGCGATGCTGACGAAGATGGCCCCGGCCCCGGCCTCGCCGGGTTCGACGCCCTGTGCGAACAGCAGCGGGAAGACGATGAGGCCGGCGAGGTAGCCGACGAGCGTATTCACGACGACGATCGCGCCCCCGTCGGCGACGAGGCTCTCGGCGTCCTCGACGTACGACGCGTAAGTGATCATGATGCCCGAGCCGAGCGACAGCGTGAACAGCACTTCCCCGACCGCGGCGGGGATGAGCGTGACGAGGTTGTCGGCGAGGTAGCCGAAGTCGGGGGCGAGGAAGTACTCGTAGCCGGCGCCCGAACCCGGCAGCGTCGCGGCGAAGACGGCGAGCCCGCCCATCAGGACGACGATGGCTGGCACCATGATCTTCGTCGCGAGTTCGATGCCGCGTTCGATCCCCATCGCCACGATGCCGACCGTGATGAGCAGGAACGCCGCCGCGTAGAGCGCCGCGTCGAGGCCGACGGCGACGCTCTCGAAGTGGGCCGCCGGTTCGCCGAAGTAGGCGCCGGTCGGGCTCTCGATCAGGTACCGCAGGACCCAGCCGCCCACGACGCTGTAGTAGGACACGATCCAGAACGCCGTGACGGCCGCGAGCGCGCCGGCCGCCTTCCAGGCGCGCCCGCCGCGCCCGAAGGCGTCGACGACGTTGCGCTGTGCACGCCGCCCGATGGTGAACTCCGCGAGAATCGCCGGGAGCCCGATGAGGAGCACGGCGACGAAGTTGGCGAGGAGGAACGCCGCCCCGCCGTTGGTCGCCGCCTCGTACGGGAACCGCCAGATGTTCCCCAGGCCCACGGCGCTCCCGACGGCTGCCATGATGAATCCGATCCGCGACCCCCACTGTTCGCGTTCTGTGACCCGCTTTACCGCCCACGATGGAAGTATATCTCCCCCTGCCATGCCACCCGGTTTGCAATCGGACTGAATGTATATATTGGCCGATTTCCCGAAACGAATCTCCGAATGTGTCGGCCCGTCGTCTGGACGGCGTCCGGAGAGGACGCCTGTGACGACCACGGTGTTCCCCGAGATTAGTCGAGCCCGGCGATCCGCTCGGATACGTCGTCGGCCAGCCGTTCGCGCACCCGGTGGCTCGCCTCCGCGTCGGTCGTCACCTCGATCACCTCGGTCCCCTCGCTCGCGACGGACCCGGCGTAGGCGTCGCGGAACCCCTCCCGGTCGTCCCCTTCGATCCGCGTGAACTCGAGGTCGTACAGCCCCTCCGAGTGGGCGAAGTCGAGCCCGTGGGGCGTCTTGAACTGGCTCGTGAACGGCGGGTCAAACGACTCGATGGGGAGCATGTGGAAGATGCCGCCGCCGTCGTTGTTGACGCAGACGATCGTCGCGTCGACGTCGCACCGCGAGAGCGCCAGCAGGCCGTTCATGTCGTGGTAGTACGCGAGGTCGCCGGTCACCAGCGTCAGGTCGTCGGTCGTCGCGGACCCGGCGCCGAGCGCCGAGGAGACGATGCCGTCGATGCCCGACGCGCCCCGATTGCCGAGCATCGTCAGCCCCTTGGCCCGCGGTTTCGCGAAACGGTCCGCGTCGCGCACGGGCATCGAGTTCGAGACGAATACGGTCGCGGGTTCGGGCGCCAGCTCCGCCACGTCGGCCAGCACGCGACCCTCGAACGGCTCCCCCTCCGCCTCGACGGCGTCCCAGTGGGCCGACTCCGCCGCCTCCCAGCGGTCGCGCCAGGCCGCGGAGGACGGCCCGGAGACGTGGCGGGCGACCACGGCGGCGAGCCGCGAGGGGTCGGCGACGACGAGGTCGGTCGCCGCGAACTCCGCCTCGCGCCAGTCGGCGGCGGGGTCGACGAGGAGCTGTCTCGCACCGGATCCGGCGAGGTACTCCCGGAGCGGTTTGGAGGTTGGCGAGGCGCCGAACCGGAGGACGACCTCGGGGGCGGGCCAGTCGGCGACGCCCTCGCCGGCGAGGAACCCGTCGTACCCGCCGAGCACGGGGGCCACGCGGGTCGGCGAGCCGAACCGGAGCCCGGAGAGCGGGTCGGCGAGCAGCGGGAAGCCGGTGGCGTGGGCGAGCGCGGTGATCGCCTCGGGGTCGGGTCCGGGCGCGTCAGCGGGCCCGGCGATGATGAGCCCACGCTCCGCTTCCAGTGCCCGCGCGACCGTCCGCACGTCGACGTCGTCGGGGACGACGTGGCCGAGGGTGGTGGTGACGAAGGCGCCGTCGCGGCCCTCGGCGGCGAGCGCCGGGAGGTCGTCAGGGACGTCGCCCTCGACGTGGACGGGTTCGAGCGGCTTGCGGAACGGGAGGTTAAGGTGGACCGGACCGGCGGGCGTGCCCTCGGCCTTCGCCACTGCGCGGGCGGCGGTGGTTCTGAGCGAGCGGAGCTTTCGCGGCTCGGCCTCCGGTTCCGCGACGTCCTTGTACCACCGTACAGCGTCGCCGTACAACTTCTCCTGGTCGATGGTCTGGTTCGCGCCCGAGTCGCGGAGTTCGGGCGGGCGGTCCGCTGTGAGCAGCAGCATCGGCACTCGGCTCGCGTCGGCCTCGATGACCGCGGGGTGGAAGTTCGCCGCCGCGGTGCCGGAGGTGCAGACGACGGGGGTCACCTCGCCGGTCCGGCGCGCGCGGCCGAGGGCGAAGTAGGCGGCCGAGCGCTCGTCGAGGTGCGAGAACGTTCGGACCTCCGGGTGCTCGTCGAACGCGACGGTCAGCGGCGTCGAGCGGGAGCCCGGGCAGAGACAGACTGCGCGGACCCCCGCCTCGTGGAGTTCCGCCACGAGGGCGCGGGCCCACAGGACGTTCCGGTTGGGCGCTCGTCCGGTCATGGGTCTGCTTCGGGGGACGGGGTGAAATAGGGCGGCGGAATCGGGCCGGCGTCCTCACTCGGGGGCGACCGCGCGTTCGAGCAGGTCGGCGTTCCGCACGTTCGCCTTCCAGGTGGCGTCGAAGAGGTCGCCGACCACCGGCACGCTCCCGGCGGTCGCGTCGACGGCGACGTGCGCGAGCATCCGAGCGAGCGTGGCCCGGTCGGCGCCGAGGCGGTACGCTTCGACGACGATGAAAAGCGACAGGGCGGCGGTGAGGAGATCACCTACGACGGGGACGAGTCCGAGAACCGGATCGAGGCCGACGCGGATCCCGAGGCCGGGGACGCGGATGGAGGAGTCGAGCAGTTCGGCGAGCCGGCGGGCGCGGGCGACTCGTCCTGCAACCGCTGGCTCGTGGGACACGACTATAGTTTGGACTCGGCGTCCTCGGCGAGCTCCTCCATCCGCTTGCCGACGCGGCCGGCGTTGGAGAACTCGTCCTCGGACATCGCCGAGGCGAGGGCGTTGCCGAGCACGAACACGGCGTGCTTGTGTTCGCTCTTGGACTTGTGGACGTGCGAGGGGTCCACCCCGAGCTGGTGGTACGGTTCGAACATCTCCTCGTCGACGTCGTCGCGGCCGCTGAAGTGGTCCATGATGGTGACCATCTGCTCGTGGAGTTCGAGGAGTTCGTCCTTGTGCATGGGCGCGCCTACGCGGTACGGTGTTTTAAGGATTGTCCGCCAGGCGGTACCACAGCGGCGCAGGAGGGTGGTTCGTGGGGTTAGAAGACGTACTCGTCCTCGTGGCCCATCATCCCGTCGTCCTCGAACCCGGGCTCGGTGTCGTCGTCCTGCGGTCCGCTCGTCTTGTACGCCTTCATCCCGGTCGAGATGAGCTCCTCGATCGCCTCCTCCCGATTGACGAACTCGCCCTGTTCGACCATCTGGGCGATCTGCATCTCCAAATGCTCCGGGATGGTGATTTCGACTTTGGGCATCTACTCGGTCCTAACCCGAGGCAGCATTTAAAACCTACGGGGGGTGTTTGCAAGCGCGGAAAACACTCGTTCACGGAGGGGCGAGAACGCGTTTCGGTTTCGAAACGGAAGTTACCGGTTCCCGTCGATTTGTCGACCCGCGTGACTGACCGGGCCGCGCGTCGGCGGAGTCGATACCCTTTGGTGACCGCGACCCGGACGGGCGGGTATGACCACGGACGTCACCGACCTCCACGAGGAGTTCGGCGGGGAGCGACTCCCGCCCGGCCAGCGCGAGACCGAGCGGTTCCCCGTGCTCTCGAAGTCGGGGACGCCGGGCTGGAACCCCGCGACATGGGAGTTCGAGGTCTGGGGGGCCGTCGACGAGCCGCTGTCGTACACGTACGACGAGTTCACCGACCTGCCCGCGGAGACCCAGGTGCAGGACTTTCACTGCGTCACCGGCTGGTCGAAGTTCGACTGCGAGTTCGCGGGCGTCACGTTCCCCGAACTCGCCGGGCGCGCCGGCGTCGACGACGACGCCGTCCACGTCATGTTCCACGCCCTCGACGGCTACACGACGAACCTCCCGCTCGACGACTGCACGCGCGAGGAGGTGCTGTTCGTGTACGAGTACGACGGCGACCCGCTCCCCGAGGACCACGGCGGACCCCTCCGCGTGGTGACCCCGCACAAGTACGCGTACAAGGGGGCGAAGTGGGTGACCGGCGTGGAGTTCCTCACGGAAGCCGAGCGCGGCTACTGGGAGAAGCGCGGCTACTCGAACACCGCGAACCCGTGGCAAGAGGAGCGGTACAGCTGAACCCCAGGTCGACACCCCGGCGGACCACAGGCGTCGGTACCGGTTCACCGTCTACGAGCGAGGACCGCCGGAGGTGGTCCGAGCGAGCGCGTTTCGTCGACGGTCTGCCGAGCGAGTGAGCGCGGCATCGCCGCGCGAACGGGCGTAGCGGAAAGCGTCGGGCGGGAAGGACACCCCTAAGAACCGGCCGTCCGAACTCCGGGTGATGAACCCTCCGGAGCGCGAGGCGCTGGCGTCGACCCGACCCGCCGCCGACGCCACGCTCGTCAGCCGGAGCCGCGAGGTCGACGACGTCTCCTTCCGCGCGTTCCTGGCCGCTCGTGACGCACCGCGGGTCCACTGGGCCTCGCCGGGCGGGCTGGAACTCGTCGGCGGCGGCGCGGCGGCGCGGATCGCGGCGACGGGTCGGGACCGCTTCGACGCCCTCCGTGCGGACGCCGCGACCGTCTTCGAGCGCGTCGACCACGACGGCCCGCACGAGACGCGCCCGCGGATGCTCGGCGGCCTCTCGTTCGACGCGGACCACGAGCCGGCCGGCACCTGGCGCGGCTTCCCGGCCGCCTCGTTCGTCCTGCCGGCCGTGCAACTCACCCGGACCGACGCGGGGACGTGGCTCACCGTCAGCCGCTACGACGAGGGGACGGCCACCGACTCGGTCGGGACGGTCGAGTCCGCGCTGGACGACGCCGAGACCGCGCTCGACTCCCTGCCGATGATGCGCCCGAGCGGCGGGCGACCGGGCGTGACCGGGACGCGGTGGCGGCCGCCGAAGGCCGAGTGGACCGCGCAGGTGGAGGACGTGATCGAGCGCATCCGGGACGGCGGACTGTTGAAGGTCGTGCTCGCCAGCGCGCTCGACGTCGAACTCGCCGACGACGTCGACATCCCGGACGTGCTCGAGCGCCTCCGCCGCACGTACCCCGAGTGCTACCGCTTCCTCGTCCAGCCGGCGGGGGGTGACGCCTTCTTCGGCCCGCCGCCCGAACGCCTGGTGAAGCTCGACGGCCGGGAGGTCCGGACCGAGGCGCTCGCGGGGTCGATGCCCCGGGGCGACACGCCGGAGGAGGACGCCGACCACGCACGGTCGCTGTTGGAGAGCGAAAAGATCGGACACGAGCAGGGGCTCGTCGCCGACACGATCATCGAGCAGCTCGAGGCGTTCGGGACGGTCCGCGAGGGCGAGCGCGGCGTCCGGAAGCTCACGAACATCCAGCACCTCGAAACGCCCATCGAGGCCGACCTCGACGGCGACGAGCACGTCCTGACGCTCGTCGAGGCGCTCCACCCGACGCCCGCGATGGGCGGGCTCCCGCTCCAGGACGCCCTCGCGACCATCCGCGAGACGGAGTCGTTCGATCGGGGCTGGTACGCCTCACCGGTCGGCTGGTTCGACGGGGACGGCGACGGCGAGTTCGCGGTGGGCATCCGGTCGGGGGTCGCCGGCGGGAGCCGCGCGACGCTGTTCGCCGGCAACGGCATCGTCGCCGACAGCGACCCGGACGACGAGTGGGACGAACTCCAGCCGAAGGTGCGGCCGATCATGGACGAACTGGAGTCCGAATCGGGCGCCGGATCCAACGACTGAGATCTCGAAAACGGTCGAGTCGAACGTTTAGAGGACTTATAATAACCCGTTGAGGGGTCCCACGTCGAGGAGAGGTATGCGTACAATACTCACGATACTCGCCATCGCCGGGGTGGTCGTCACCGGGACGATGGTGAGCCCCGCTGTCGTCACGGCCCAGGAATCGGACACGCAGACCATCACCAGTTGTACCACCATCACCGAACCCGGCGTCTACGCGCTCGGGAACGATATCACGAACACCTCCGCCGACTCGTGCATCCAGATCGAGTCCGGTGACGTCGTCCTCGACGGAGAGGGACACTCCCTGACCGGCGACGGTGACGGGGTGGCAGTCGACGTAACCGCGCACGAGGAACGGAATCAGGACCCCTACGTGAACGTCACCGTGCGAGACCTCCAGGTCGAGTCCTGGGGGACCGGTCTCGAGTTCGTCAACACTCGGAACGCCACGGCGAGCGACGTTACGGTCACCGACGCCGACATCGGCGTTCGGGCCGGCAGCTCGACCGCCCACCTGCCCGGGTACGACGCGACCGCTCACGGAACGACCGTCGTCGACTCGACGGTCCGGGACGTCGGCTACGGCGTCGTCGGCGAAATCTCGAACGACGTCGAGGTCGTCGACAACACGGTGGCCGAGTACGACGATGTCGGTGTTCGCCTCGACGTGGTAAGCAACTCCTCGTTCAGCGGGAACGAGATCGTCGGATCGAACGAGTCCCGGGACGCCGCGATCCGTCTCGGCGCCACCGAAGATCCGTACGATGACGGGAGTCACGACAACGTGATCGAATCGAACCGGATCGTCGACTCGATCGTCGACGTCGACCTCGAGCGGGACTCGGTCACCCGCAATCGGGTAGTCCGGAACGACGTCACGCGCGGCGGGATTCATGTCAGCGGGAGCCGCGGCCCGGCCACACGAACCGTCGTCGCGGGCAACGAACTCACCGACAGTAGTATCGACGTCGTATTGGCCTCGGGCGTGACCGTCGAGGAGAACGTGCTGACGAACCCCGGCGCGGCGCCGGACGAGTCCATTCGTCTCAACGACGCGGGTCCCGTCACCGTCCGAAACAACTCGATCACGGGCGCGAGCACCGGCATCCTGATCGAGCACCTCTCGAAGGAGAACACGGTCGTCGACAACACGGTCACCGACAGTGACGTCGGCGTTACGATCCAGGAGGATTCGGTGAACAACACCGTCGAGGGGAACACCATCGCGAACAACGGCAACGGCGTCGAGATCTCCCTCGTCGACTCGTACGAGGACGGGACGAACTACGTTCGCGGGAACGACATCGTGGACAACGAGAACGGCGTCTTCGTCGAGGCGACGGATCAGCCGCTCGTCGTCGAGTCCAACCAGATCAGCGACAACGAGAACGGTATCAAGGTCCAGGCATCCGCCGTCTGTTCGGCCGGCGCCGAGGGTGCAGAACTGCTCTCGGTGCACGGCAACACCCTCGCCGACAACGCGGCGTACGGCGTGCTGAACGAGAACGGGGACGTGCTGAACGCGACGGGGAACTTCTGGGGTGCGAGCGACGGGCCGTCGAGCGCCGACGACGCCGACGCGCCGTTCGAGGACCCCGTGACGGGTGAACTCGCGAACGGCAGCGGCACGGCCGTCTCGGAGGACCCGAACGCCGCCGGACAGTCGAACGTCCACTTCGACTCGTGGCTCCAGCAACCCCCCGAGGACGCGGGTGCTGGTAACGAGTCGGCATCGTAACCGCCCGATCGCCCGATTTCGAGTCCTGTTTTTTCGACGTCGAATCCCATGTCGTGGCCAGCGATGGCCCGCCGAGTGCCCTCGGTCGAACACGCCCGCCGGTGCCCGACCGGGACGGTGAAGTGGCGTGGGTTCCCAGCGAATCCATGAACGACGCGACGCTGGCGATGCGCGCCGCCGTCGTCCTCGCGGCGCTCGTCGCGCTCGTCGCGCTCGCCCTGCTCGAGCGGGCGCGGGGCGGCAACTCCCACGGCCTGGGTACCATCCTCCGCCGGCGCTTCGTCCTCGGTGTCCCGTGGGGGACGCTGACGACGGTCGCGGTCGTCCTCGCGGTGTACCTCTTCGTCCAGGGCGGCTTCGCCCACTGGAACTCCCCGATCGTCATCCCGTTCCGCGCCTGGTCGTACCTCGCACCCCTCGGAATACTCACGGCGGGGCTGGCACACGGGGGACCGGGTCACCTGCTGGGCAACCTGATGGGGACGCTCGTGCTCGCGCCGCTGGCGGAGTACGCCTTCGGGCACTTCGCGGCCGGGCGCGGCGAGTCGACGTTCGGCGCGGTCCGGCGGAACCCCTACGTCAGGGCGTTCGTCGTCTTCCCGGCGCTCGCGGTGCTGCTCGCGCTCGTCTCCGCCGCCTTCTCGCTCGGGCCGGTCATCGGGTTCTCGGGGGTCGTCTACTCGTTCGCGGGCGTCGCGCTGCTGTACTACCCGCTGGCGACCGTCGTCGCCCTGAGCGCGACGAGCGTGCTGAACCTCGCCTACCAGTCGCTCCGCCAGCCGGTCGTCGTCGCCAGCAGCAGGCCCTCGTTCTACACGCCCTGGTGGGCCGACATCGCCATCCAGGGCCACGCGCTCGGCCTGCTCGCTGGCATCCTCCTCGCCGCCGCGCTCGCGGCCCGCCGGGGCGACGACCTCCCCAGACCTCGGCGGCTCGCGCTCGGCGCGCTCCTCTTCGGCGTCAGCCAGTCGCTCTGGACGTTGTACTGGTACCGCGGTGGCGAGACGTACGTGCTGTACCGCGCGGTCGGCCTCTCGATGGTCCTGCTGTTCGCCGTCCTGCTCGGCACCCTCGCCGTCGGGGACTGGCGGACGCTTCGGCTCAACCCCGCCCGGGAGTTCCTCGCCACGCTGACGCCGCAGAACGCCGCCGTCGTCTGTCTGTTGGTCGTGACCGCCGCGCTCGCGGGAGCCGCCATCCCGGTGAACCTCACGACCGTCGACGACGAGCCGCTACCGGGCGATCCGATCGAGGTCCGGGGGTACACCGTGACGTACGCCGAGGACGTGGAGAACGGGATGGTGTCGGTCGTCGACGTGGAGGCGTTCGGCGAGACGACGAGCGTGAACACCTCCGGCGTCGTCGTCCGCAACCCGGACAGGGGGGTGTGGACGACGGCGACCACGAAGGGCAGGCTGGCGTTCGCCGGCCGGTCGCAGGTCGTCCTCGGCGGCCTCGGCTGGCGCGACAGCGTCACGGCGATCAGGCGGGGCTACTCGACGCCCGGGGGCGACGTCGTCTACCGGATCACCCTCGAACACGACGGCGAACGGCGGGTGGCCTACACGTCACCGCCCGCCGAGGCGGAGCCGCAGATCGACGGGCAGAACGTCTCCGTCGAGGCGAACGGGACGGGGTTCCAGCTCGTCGTGACCCGCGACAACGAGTCCGCTCGCGCGCCCGTTCCCTCCGGGAACGAGACGGTGACCGCCGGCGGCCTCTCGTTCGTCCGTGACGGCCGGCGGGTGTTCGCGCTGACCGACGACAACGAGACGCGCGTTCGCGTGGCGACCCGCGAGACGTACAACTGAGCGTCAGTCCCACTCGATCCGGTACGCCTCCGCGTCGAGTTCGCGCCGCTCCGCGGTCTGGTGGTCGAACTGGCGGTCGAGCGCGAACGTGGCGCGGAACGCGTCGGTGACCTCGCCGCCGGCGTCGTCGACGAACGACTCGACGAACTCCTCGCTGCCGGCGTTGTGCAGCGAGTAGGAGACGTCCGCGAACGACGCGACGGTTTCGAGGAACCGGCGGTCGGCGTGTTCGTTGCCCGACTGGGCGCCGAACGGGGGGTTCATGAGAACGGTGATAGCGTCGGGAGTCGCGGCGTCCGGCTCGCCGAAACACAGCGGCGCGCGGGTCGCGTCGGCGTTGACCCAGTGGATGGGCGTTCGCGCGCCGACGCGGCGCTCGTTCGCCCGGGCGACCGCGAGCGCGTCGCGGTCGAGTTCCAGGCCGACGACGCGGGCCGCGCCGCGGAGCGCGGCGCCGAGCGCGAACATGCCGGTGCCCGCACCCAGGTCGACGACGGTGTGACCTGCGACGTCGCCCCGCAGGTCCGCGAGGTGGACGATGTGCGCGGCCAGGTCCGGCGGCGTGGGGTACTGTTCGAGCGCGGCCGTCGGGTCGGTGAACCCGGCGACGACGGCGAGTTTCCCTTCGAGCGCCCGCTTACTCACGGTCGAGGGTGACGGGCCCCTCCACCGTGAGCGTGACGCCCTCGCGCTCGGCGCGCTCGGCCAGCGCCGCGAGCGCGGGTTCGACCTTCGTCGGTTCCGCGACGTCGTCCGCACGGACGGACACGCGACCGACGCCGAGGAACGACGCGGCGCGGACGAGTCCGCGCAGCCGGTCGGCCTCGGCCTGCGTCTCGATGGAGCAGTTCTCGGAGAAACACGCCTCGACGCGGAGGCCGGCGGGGAGGTAGCCCGCCTCGGACAGGTCCGCCTTCAGGTCGCGCAGGTACTCGGGCGCCGTCGAGTCCAGCGCCTCCGCATCCAGGGCCACCGGTTCGACGTCCGCCGGTTCGCTCGCCGCGACCGCCCGTTCCACGCTCGGCTTCACGCTCGTGCTCATGTTACGAACGGATATACGCTGATAATACAAAAGAGTTTGTAAATGTCCCACAGTTATTCCACGACCGCCGAACCGGATCGGCCGGACCGACGAGAACACCGGTCGATCGGGGACTTACCCGGACCGAAAGAACGGTATCGAGTCGGCACGAACGACGACTCGGAACGCCCTCCTCCGTCGAAACGCCGTTCCGTGCGGCGGTCGACGGCGGACGGAACCTCCGGGCCGACAGAGCCCGATCGTTCATGCGAACCCGAAGAGGGAGTCCGGCCCAACATTTATATACTGGCGTCACCACAAACCTTATAATGGAAGGTCCGAGTCGACAGCGACAGCGCGAGGCGGGCGAGTCGGAGACTCAGTCGGACGAGACGGTGACGTGTCCCGAGTGCGAGTCGGACGAAGTCGTCATGGACGCGGACCAGGGAGAACTCGTCTGCGACGACTGCGGACTGGTGCTGGACGAGCGCCAGATCGACCGCGGTCCGGAGTGGCGTGCCTTCAACCACTCCGAGCGCCAGTCGAAGTCCCGCGTCGGCGCGCCCGTCACCGAGACGATGCACGACAAGGGCCTGACGACGACCATCGACTGGAAGGACAAGGACGCCTACGGCCGGTCACTCTCCTCCGAGAAGCGGTCTCAGATGCACCGCCTGCGCAAGTGGCAAGAACGCATCCGGACCAAGGACGCCGGCGAGCGCAACCTCCAGTTCGCGCTCTCGGAGATCGACCGCATGGCCTCGGCACTCGGCGTACCGCGCTCGGTACGCGAGGTCGCCTCGGTCATCTATCGACGCGCGCTGAAGGAGGACCTCATTCGCGGCCGCTCCATCGAGGGCGTCGCGACCGCCGCGCTGTACGCCGCCTGCCGTCAGGAGGGCATCCCGCGCTCGCTCGACGAGGTGGCCGAGGTGTCCCGCGTCGAGCAGAAGGAGATCGGCCGGACCTACCGCTACATCTCCCAGGAACTCGGCCTCGAACTGAAGCCCGTCGACCCCAAGCAGTTCGTCCCCCGGTTCGCCTCGGCGCTCGACCTCTCGGAGGAGACGCAGGCGAAGGCCACCGAGATCATCGACGTCTCCGCCGAGCAGGGCCTGCTCTCGGGCAAGTCGCCGACCGGCTTCGCCGCCGCCGCCATCTACGCGGCGTCGCTGCTGTGCAACGAGAAGAAGACCCAGCGCGAGGTCGCCGACGTCGCCCAGGTGACCGAGGTCACCATCCGCAACCGCTACCAGGAGCAGATCGAGGCGATGGGCTTCCGCTAAGTCTCGGACCGCACCCGTTTCACACACGTTTTCTACTGGCGTCCGACTACCTCGCCACGAACACGACGACCTTCCTGTTCCACAGACCGAGTCGGAGTTCGAACGCCTCGTAGCCGCCACCGAGTCGGTCGGTCACCGCGACGCGGTTGGCTGGCTTCGTCACCACGACCGGCGGCGCCTCGTTCGCGAGTTGCGAGGGCTCCCGCACGCTCGTCACCTCCGCGTCCAGCCGCTCGAAGTACCACTGTAGCGGGAGCCGAGCGCCCCACGCCGCCTGGTCCGACGGCGACACCGGCGGCCGGTCGTACTCCTGCCCGGTGGCGAGTTCCTCCCCGACGTACGCCACGTCGGGGCCGGCCGAGTTGCCCGCCATCGCGCCCTCGGCGGCCGTGAGCATGGCGTCCGGATCGTCGGCAGGCTGACCGAACTGCGCGAACGGCGACCGTGGCTCCGGAGGCCCGTAGGCGCCCGCGACGGCCGTTCCCGCGCCGGCGGCGACCACGGCTACGACGAGCAGGACCACCACCAGGCGGGCCGGGTCGGCCCCCTCCGCCCTGGCGAGGAGCACGCGCGCACCCCCCGCGAGCGCCACCGCGGCGGGAAGCGCGAGCCACGGGAGCACGTGAACGGCGGCCCACGTCTCGGAGTACATCGACGCGATGGCGAAGAACAGCACCCCGAGGCCCGCGACGTACGCGCCGAAGGCGACGATCCCCCGGGACTCCCTCCGGTAGCGCTCCCCGAGGAACCCGAGGAGCCCGAGGACGACGACCGGCCACGACGTGGCGAGGAGCGTCCGGACGTACCCGGCGAGCGCCGGGACGAACTCGCGCCCGCCGGGATAACCGAGGTCGATGCGGGCGGCGATGCGGAGCTGCGAGAACCGCTCGGCCGACCCGGCGAACGTCCAGGTGACGACCTCGGGGAACGTCCCCGGGTTGAACAGCCCCGTCCCCGGCCCGCCCGCGCGGGGCGCGAAGAGGAGGAGGAAGACGCCGAGGAAGACGAACAGGGCGCGGGCGAGCGGCGTCGCGTGCTCCCGGTACCAGACGACCGATCCGCGGAGCCGCGTGACGGCCGCCCCGGGGACGCCCCGGACGCGCGCCTCGTCGAGCACCAGCAGGCCGCCGGCGAGCCAGAGCACCGGGTAGGCGACGGCGAACCCGGAGGACGCGAACGCGAGCGCGACGGCCGCGGCGGCCAGGTACAGCGCCCAGCGCTCGCCGGTTCGGCGGTACCGGACGGCGCCGCCGACGGCGACGAACCCGAACGCAGCAGCGGGGACGTCGCCGCGGAGGAAGCGCGAGTAGTACAGCAGGAGCGGTTCGAACGCGAGCAGGCCGGCGAGCGCGACGGTCTCGTCGTCGCGGAGCGCCCCCCGGAACAGCAGCGCGGCGAGCGGGAGGAGGCCGCCGACGAGCGCGACGACGGCGCGGGCCGTGGTATCGGTGGCGCCGAACAGTCCGAACACGTGGCGGTTGACCAGGTAGAGGAACGGGCCGCCGGCGACCGGGCGGTACTCGTAGGCGCCCGACTCGAGGTACCGGAGCGTCCAGTACCCGACGCGGCCCTCGTCCCAGTGGAACGGGCGGTCGCCGAGGGCGACGAATCGGGCGACGAGCGCGAGGAGGGCGAGGCCGGCGACCGCGAGGGCGACACGATCCGGGCGTCGACGGGGCGACGTCCGGCGGTCCCCGGTGTCCGACATACCCGGCCGTGTCGCCGCCTCGGTAGTATGTCTTCGGATTCCTCGTCGCTTCACCGGTTGTCCGGACGGAGAGCATCGGGCAGATCTTCATCGGTTCGGTGGTGGGGATGGTCGATTGAACGGCGACCACCGTATGGTCAACTGGACGACTGCTACTGCTAGCTCCAGTGAGGCACCACCGGCCTCCCCAACCGACTGCGCGTCTCGCGCTCCCTTCGGTCGCGCTACGATGCTCATCCCTGGATCGCGTGTGCTCGCGCCCAACGGCGCTCGCGTCACACGCCCCAACCGCGACTGGGTGGGGTGCCGGTCAGCCGGCGGACGACACACGACCGACAGCCCGCGGAACGACCAACCGGACGACCGAACGTGCAAACCCCGATCGAACCCGACAGAGTCCGTCCGCTTCGACACCCTCTTTCCGACCCGCGCGAACCCCCATACCATGTCGCTCGTAGCCTCGCTCCCCGGCCGGCCGCTCTCGGACGCCGAGGTCGCCTCGCTCAACCGCGCCGACTCGGTCGAACTCGCCGTCGCCGTCGACGAGTCCGGACCGACCGAGGGGCTCCTGCTCGCCACCGACGACTGGGTGAAGGGGCTCCGCTTCCTCGGCGGCGCCTGGGAGGTCACGGAGACCGTCGACATCGACGGGGAGGAGGACCGCTACGACGCGCTCCGCGCCTGCGAGGACGCCGTGCGCGAGGCCCAGGAGGCGGACGCGAACGCCGACGCTCCGGCTACCGACGACCCCGAGAACGACTGACCCGGCCGGGGGCTTTAGGTGGCAGTCCGGCAATTTCCGGTCGTATGTACGACGACATCCTCGTTCCGACCGACGGGAGCGCGGCCGCGGACGCGGCCGTCGAACACGCTGTGACGCTCGCGGAGCGGTTCGACGCGACGCTCCACGCGCTCTACGTCGTGGACTCGACCGCGTACTCCTCGCTGGAGGCCGGCAGCCAGATGGTCGCCGAGGCGCTGGAGGACGAGGGCGAGGCCGCCGTCGACCGCATCGCGGCGGCGGCCAACGACGCCGACCTGCCGGTCGTCGAGTCGGTCGTCTCCGGGACGGCGTACCGCTCCATCCTCGAGTACGCCGGCGAAGAGGACATCGACCTCATCACGATGGGCACCCACGGCCGACGCGGCATCGACCGCTACCTGCTCGGGAGCGTCACCGAGCGGGTCGTCCGCTCGGCCGACCAGCCCGTGCTCACGGTCAGGTACCATAAGGACGAGGCGGAGTAGGGAGCCCACGAGGGTGATCGGGGGGGGAGGAGGGAGCTCCCGAGGGCGAGCGGACGGCGGAGGGAACGAGGACGAACCCAGACGCGGGGTCGCCGTCGCGATCGCTGGTCACCACCGACCCGTCACGCGGGTCACACACGCAGGTCGCCGGGACGGCGCCCTTTATCCCCGTCGACGCGAACACCGAGCTATGAGCCTCGCCGTCGAGCACGACGACCTGGTGACGTTCCGCAGGGACCTCCACCGCCACCCCGAACCCGCGTGGTGCGAGTTCTACACGACCGCCCGCATCGTCTCGGAGCTGGAGACGCGCGACGTGGACGAGATCCACTACGGCCCGGGGATCCTCGGCTCCGAGCGCATGAACGTGCCAGACGACGACGAACTGGCCGAGTGGTTCGAGCGGGCGAAGGACGCCGGCGCCCGCGAGGACATCCTCGCGGAGCTCGAGGGCGGGTACACCGGCGCGGTCGCGGTGATTCGGCGGGGCGACGGGCCCGTCGTCGGCCTGCGGGTGGACATCGACGCGCTCCCCATCCAGGAGGCTGACGCCGAGCACGCGCCCGCCGAGGGCGACTTCCGCTCGGGGAACGAGGGCTGGATGCACGCCTGCGGCCACGACGCCCACGCGACGTTCGGCCTCGGCGCCATCGACGAGATCCTCGAGTCCGACTTCGAGGGGACGCTGAAGGTGTTCTTCCAGCCGGGCGAGGAGCAGATCGTCGGCGGCGAGCCGATGGCCGACTCCGAACTCATCGACGACGTCGAGTACCTCATCGCCTCCCACGTCGGCCTCGACCACCCGACGGGCGAGGTCGTCGCCGGCGTCGACGGCTTCCTCGCCGTCTCGCACTTCCTCGCCGAGTTCTCGGGCGAGCCGAGCCACGCGGGCGGCCACCCGGAGGAGGGGCGGAACACGGTGCAGGCGATGGCTGCAGCGATCCAAAACCTCTACGCCATCCCCCGGCACTCGGACGGCGCGACGCGGGTGAACGCCGGCCTCGTCGGCGGCGGCACGGCGACGAACATCATCCCGGAGGAGTCGTTCATCGAGGGCGAGGTACGCGGCGAGACGACCGAACTGATGCAGTACATGAACGACAAGGCCGAGAACGTCCTCCGGTCGGCCGCGCGGATGCACGACGTCGAGGTCGAGACCGAACGCCTCGGACGGGCCCCCTCGGCGACCTCCGACCAGGAACTGGTCGACGTCGTCGCCGACGTCGCCCGCGACGTCACCGGCGTCGATTCGGTGCTCGAACGCGACCAACTCGGCGGCAGCGAGGACGCCACCTTCCTGATGCAGGCGGTACAGGACAACGGCGGCTACGCGACCTACGTCGGCATCGGGACGGACCACCCCGGCGGCCACCACACGAGCACGTTCGACGTGGACGAGGAGTCGCTCGACATCGGCGTCGAGCTGCTCTCGAAGGCGGTACTAGCGGTGGCGGAGCAGCGGCCGTAAGTTCGGAAGGAGAGTCGTAGTTTCGATATTTTGGAGGATTGGATTGCTCGAAACAGCCGGTGAGTAGGTCCGCGAATCTACCTTTAATCATCCTTCGTATCAAGTCAAATCACAAACTCTTAGAAACTCAAAACCACTACGAGTAGTATGGAATCTGACCGTTTTGAATTTACAAACTCGCCAGTTCAAACAGGGGCTCTTATTGGCATTCTCGTGGGGGTTGTCCAGAGCTTCATCTTCCCAGTTGAGTTCTCAGCAGCGACCTTTTTGCTTGTGGGAATAGTCCTTGTCCTCTTCGGAGACCGGTCTTGGCCTGATGTTGGACGTGCCCTGATTTCTCTCACCATCGCTACTTCCATCGTCGCAATATTGTACAGGCTCATATTTGGCGGCCCCTGGTTCTAAATTGGATACCGCTGGAATACTACTTACTGCACTAAGCAATCAGTGATTCACCTGTACGTAACGATTAGTGGTGAGGTGTCGACGAGGCCCAGCAACCGGTTGCGGTTCGCACCAGCGTCGGTACCGTGAGCGAGGGAGGCGTGGCTTCGCCAGGCCGACCGTGGCTCGCGGCCTTTTTGGCATCACGGGAAATCGAAGATTTCCCGTTAGTAGTGGGATTCCGGAGGAATCCCACAACATGAACGGGTTTGCGGGGGGTCTGGCCGCAGCGCGTCGGCGGAGCCGACGCGCGAGGACATGCCCCCCGCAAAAGAGGTTCGTTAGTACTTGGGATCCGCGCCCGTGACCGCGTACACCTCGTCCATCAGGTCGTCGCGCTGCTCCTGCCAGATCTCGAACGCGCCCGGTTTCGAGGGGTATCGGTCGTAGTGCTCGATGAGCTCCTCGGCGTAGCCCTTCACCTGGTAGAAGTCCCTGATCTGCTGCCAGTACCCGTAGCTGTCGATGGCGGTACGGAGCTTCAGCTTCCACCCCATCGACGTCTTCCCCGAGTAGAGCGCCTCCGCGAGCTTCTCGCCGGGCAGGGAGGCAAGCAGGCCCATCAGGTCGTCCACGTCCACCGCGGTCGCGAGGATGTTGTACACGTCCAGCCCGGCGTACCGGCCGCCGAAGTGGTCCATGACGCGCTCGTTGTAGTGCCACAGCGCCTCCTCGGAGGTGTCGCCCTCGCCGATGGCCCTGACGGCCTGCTCTGCGGCGTACTTGCCGGCGTAGGCCGCGCCCGCGATACCGCCGCCGGTCGTGGGGTTGACGTGGCCCGCGGCGTCGCCGACGGCGACGAACCCCGGCGCGACCGCCGAGTCGTACGGCCGGCGCGTGGGGAGAGCGGCGCCGAGCTTGTCCTTCACCGTCGCGCCCGCGAACTCCGCGCGGTTGCGGAGGTCCTGCTTGAGGTCCTCGACGAGCTTCATCGGCTCCTCGGTCATCTGGAAGCCGAGCCCGGCGTTGATCTCCGTGCTCGTGCGTGGGAAGTACCAGACGTAACCCGCAGCCGTGGTGGTCGGCTTGAACACGAGCGCGTCGGTCCACTCCACCGGCTCCTGGACCTCGACGACCTCGCGGTAGGCGGAACAGAACTGCGAGTAGGAGACGTTCGTGTCGAACGTCGCGTCCGAGAGGTCGGCCTTGTCCTGGAGGATGGAGAGCGAGCCGGCGGCGTCGACGACGACCTCGGCGTCGTACTCCACGACGTCGCCCTTCCGTTTGGCGCGGACGCCGGTGACCCGGCCGTCGTCGTCCTGGGTGACGTCCTGGACGACCGTGTCGTAGTGGAAGTCGACGCCCTTGGCCGCGGCGCCGTCGATGATGCGCCGGCCGTACTCCCACCGGTCGATGACGGCGAGCTCGCCGGGGACGGGGATCTCGAGGACCGTGTCGTGGCTCGGGATCTCGAAGCGGCCGTGGGTCACGTCGGTGTTCGTGAACGCCGGCTCGATGGCCTCCTTCGGGATGGCGTCCGGGAACGCGTCCGCGCCCTTCAGCGCGTCGCCGCAGGCGATGTGGCCCGCCTCCTCCTCGTCCTTGCGCTCGACGACGACGACGTCCAGGCCCGCCTCGGCGGCCGTGGCCGCCGCGTAGCAGCCCGCCGTGCCAGCGCCGACGACCGCGATGTCCGGCTCGTAGGTACTCATTGGCCGAAACTCCCTCCCGACGCGCCTAAACTCTTTATTCCCTGAACGGCGCCGATTCCGATCGGTGGATGGTCTCTTGGTCGGCGAGAACGGGGTGCAGACCGCGAAAGCCCCCCGGCTCTCGGCTCGGGGCGGCCGCTGCGCTCCTCACTCGGCTCGCTTTGCTCGCCTCGTTGCGGTGCTTGTCGGTCCGCGCCAGCGCCGAGAGCCGCGGCCCCTTTCAGTCCCACCCGCCAGTGTGTCGGTTATGGTCGCAGGCGGACTACCGAATGTACCGCGTTCGGTAGTCGGGTAGGGCGTCGCTGATTCGATTCCGAAACGCGCGACTGAGGGAATCGACGGGCCAGTCCGACGTTACGAAATCAGCCAGAGCGTCGGCGGCGATGGACGCGAAAACCCGCTACTCCTCGCCGGACTCGTAGTGATCGCCGGCGGCCTCGGGGATGCGCGTCCGGCCGAACAGCGCGAGCACGACGATGACGGTGATGTAGGGAACCGTTCGGACCAGCGCGGCCGGCACGGCGAAGATGTCCCGCGCCTGCAGGGTGAGCTGGAGCGCGTCGAGTCCCGCGAACAGCAGCGTCGACAGCAGCGCGCCGATCGGGTTGTAGTTGCCGAACAGGTACGCCACGATGGCGATGAACCCCTTGCCGTTCACCATCGTCGGGCCGTTGCCCGTGAACTGGCCGAGCGAGAGCGCCAGGGCCGCGCCGCCGATACCGGCGAGCACGCCCGAGAGGATGGCCGCCTTGTAGCGCACGAGCGAGACGTTCACGCCGGCGGTGTCGAGCGCCTTCGGGTTCTCGCCTGAGGCCCGAACGTGCCGGCCGAACGCGGTGCGGTTGAGCACCCACCAGCAGACCGCGACCGCGACGAACATGAGGTACACGACGGGGGTGGCGTTGAACAGCGCGCCGACGGTGGGGAGCCCCGCCGCCCGGGCCATCCAGTCGACGACGACCGTCGAGAGCACCGGAACCCCGCTCTCCGCCAGCATCGCCGGAACCGTTCGGAACGTCGCCACGCCGTCGGTGTTCGTGCTCCCGTAGACGACCTGCGAGAGGAACGGCGCCAGCCCGAGCGCGATGAGCCACACCGCGAGCCCCGCGATGATCTGGTCGGCGCGGAACTCGATGCAGACGACCGCGAACAGCAGCGCGAGGAGTGCGGAGGCGACGATGCCGCCGCCCAGGCCGAACCAGACGCTCCCGGTGATGTCGGTGACGTACACGCCCGCGAACGCGGCGATGATGAGCAGCCCCTCGAGCCCGATGTTGATGACGCCGGACTTCTCGGCGAAGATGCCCCCGAGCGCCGCGAACGCGATGGGCACTGAGAGCCGGAGCGCCGACGACATCGTCGTGTTCGCGAACAATACGTCCACGAATCGTCCGAGGGGAGTGTCAGGAAGGAGTTGGCCGGCGACCACGACGAGCGCGAACATCGCCAGCACCGCGAGGCCGATACCGGTTCTGAGCCCGAGCGAGGAGAACCGATCGAGGAGCGTCCCGTTCCCGTCGGAATCGCCTCCGTCGTCCGCGTCGGTCCCGCTCATCGGTCCTCACCTCCCTCGCTCCCGCCGTCGTCGTCGACGACCCGTCCGCCGTCCGCGGCGACGGTGTCGCGCTCGGCGGTGTCGAGGCCGGCGTACCGGCCGGCCATCCGGAAGAACTCCGGCATCGCGACGAAGAGGACGATGAGCCCCCGGAGCACGCCGACGAGCTGGGGCGGCACGTCCGTCCCCACGTCGACGACGATGCTGCCCGATTTGAGCACGCCGAACAGCAGCGCCGCGGCCGCCACCCCGAGCGGGTTGTTCCCCGCGAGGATGGAGACGGTGATGCCGTCGAAGCCGTAGTCGGGGACGCCCGTCTGGAAGTTGCCGAGGATCATCATGACGTACACCGCGCCGCCGATGCCGGCGAGCGCGCCCGAGAGCGCCATGCTGGCGACGACCGTCCGCGCCGCGTCGACGCCGCCGTACTCGGCGGCCTCGGGCTGGAGCCCGCTCGTCCGGAGGTCGTAGCCGAACGCGGTTCGGACGAGCAGGTACGCCATCGCGGCCGCGAGCACCAGCGCGAAGCCGAGCGCGAGCAGCGACACGTTCGCCCGGTCGGGGAACACGACGCGCGGGAACACGGCGTACTCGGGCAGCGCACGCGTCTGGGTCGCGAAGCTGTCGGGGTCCTTGAAGTGGTTCTGGACGAGATACAGCGCGACCGAGGTGGCGACGAAGTTCAGCATGATCGTCGTGATCACCTCGTTGGCGTCGGCGTACGCCTTCAGCGCGCCGGGGATCGCCCCGAACAGCCCGCCCGCCACCGCCCCGACGACGAGGCCGAACGGGACGAGCACGAGCGTCCCGACGAGCCCCGAGACGAACGAGGAGGCGGCGAGCACCGCGAGCGCCGTCGCCAGCGCGCCGACGACGAGTTGGCCCTGGCCGCCGATGTTGAAGATGCCGGCCTTGAACGCGACTGCGACCGCGAGCCCCGTGAACAGCAGCACCGTCGTCTCCCCGAGCGTCGTGGCGAACTGGCCGTTCAGCGGGTTCTCCGCGAGGTTCCCGAACGCGCCGAGGAACAGCCGGTCGTACACGACGAACGGGTCGTAGCAGAAGCCGACCCCGAGCAGCGAGTACGCCGCCGACTGGCACGACGTCATCCGACCCGCGCCGAGGATGAGGAAGAAGCCGATGACGACCGACAGCAGCAGCGCCGACCCGGAGATGAGGAGCCGCTCGGTCGCGGAGGCGCGCGTGAGCCGGGCGAGCAGCGGCGTCGCCCGCTCGCGGAACGCCGAGAACCGGCCGTCGCCCGCATCGTCGTCCGACGGCGGGCCGCCCTCACTCATGGCTCACCTCGCCCGAGCCGGGATCCCGGCTCGGGTCACCCACCTCGTCGGACTCCGAGGTCCGGCCCGGACTCCCCCCCTCCGTGACCGCCCCCGTCGAGGCGTGCGGCACCGACTCGGGCTCCTCGCCCGCCATCAGCAGCCCGAGCTGTTCCTCGGTCACCTCGTCGGGGTCGACGACGGCGACGATGCGGCCGCGGTACATCACGGCGAGGCGGTCGGAGAGCCCCCGGACCTCGTCAAGCTTCGAGGAGACGAGGAGCACCCCCCGGCCGTCGTCCCGGAGGTCGACGAGCCGGTCGTGGATGAACTCCGTCGAGCCGATGTCGACGCCGCGGGTCGGGTGGGAGGCGACGAGGCAGGTCGGCTCGCGGGCGAACTCACGCCCGACGATGAACTTCTGCTGGTTGCCCCCGGAGAGCGACTTCGCGGTCGCGGCCGCGTCCGGCGGCCGCACGTCGTACTCCGCGATCACGTCCTCGGCGTGGTCGCCGGCGTGCTCCCAGTCGAGGCGCCCGCCGCGAGCGAACGGCTCGTCGTGCTGGGAGCCGAGCACGCCGTTCTCGGTCAGGTCGAAGTCCATGACGAGCCCGCGCTCCTGCCGGTCCTCGGGGATGTACGCCATGCCGGAGCGCGTTCGCTCGCGCCGCGACGCCTCCGTCACGTCCCTGCCAGCGAGCGTCACGCTGCCCGCCTCGGGCTCGCGCAGGCCGGTGATCACGTCGACGAGTTCGGACTGTCCGTTGCCGTCGACGCCGGCGATGCCGAACACCTCGCCCTCGTGGAGCGTGAACGAGACGTCGTCGACGGCGGTCACGTCCCGGTCGTCGGTCGCCGAGACGCCCGACACGTCGAGGATCGGCCCGCCGGGGTCGGCCGGCGCCGAGTCGGTCTCGAGCACCACCTCGCGCCCGACCATCAGTTCGGCGAGCTCCTCCCGGGAGGTGTCGTCGGTCCGGACGCTGCCGACGTTTCGCCCGTCGCGGAGCACCGTCACCTCGTCGGCCGCCTCCAGCGCCTCTCCCAGCTTGTGCGTGATGAAGATGACCGTCTTCCCCTGCTCGGTCAGCTCCTCGAGCACCCCGAACAGGTCCTCGACCTCCTGGGGCGTGAGCACCGCCGTCGGCTCGTCGAGGATGAGGACGTCGGCACCGCGGTACAGCGCCTTCAGGATCTCGACGCGCTGCTGGACGCCGACGCTCACGTCCGCGACCGTCGCGTCGGGTTCCACGTCGAAGCCGTACCGCTCGGAGAGGTCGAGCACGGCGGCCCGGGCGGCGTCCCGGTCGATCGCCAGCCCGCCCCACTTGCGCGGCTCGTTGCCGAGCGTGATGTTCTCGGCGACGGTCATCGGGTCGACCAGCATGAAGTGCTGGTGGATCATCCCGACCCCGGCGTCGATTGCGTCCCGCGGCGAGTCGAACCGGCGCGGCGGGTCGGCGTACTCGCCGTCCTCGTCCGTCTCCAGCCCGTCGCCGTCGACGTACACCTCGCCCTCGGTCGGGTCGTACAGCCCGTAGAGGACGTTCATCAGCGTCGTCTTGCCGGCGCCGTTCTCGCCGAGCAGGGCGTGCACCGTCCCTCGCTCGACGGACAGCGTCACGTCGTCGTTGGCGACGACTCCGGGGAAGCGTTTCGTGATCCCGTCGAGACGAACCGCCTCAGTCATTCGTCACCGCTTTCGACGGTGACGCCATAAACGGCCCGTTTCTGGCCGGGTCGGTCGGTCGAGGAAGAATCGCGGCCGACGAGCGGCTCCGCTCGAGGCCGGGCCTGCCAGGTCGTGAGGGAGTCGACAGTCGGAAAGTCCCGATAGGTCGTGAAAACGCGGCCGGGCGGTCGGCGGGTGGGCCGACTTACAGTTCGCCGGGGGTCTGCGGGACCTCGAGGCCCCCGTCGATGATCGACTGGCGGGACTCCGAGATCTGCGTCTTGACGTCCGAGGAGATCTCGCTGCCGAGTTCCGCGCCGTAGACGGCGGCGACGCCCTCCTGCTCCAGACCGAGCGCGACGGTCGAACCCGACTGGAACTCGCCGTTCACCTTCGCCTCGACGGCGTTGTAGACGGCGGTGTCGACGCGCTTGACCATCGACGCGAGGATCACGTCGGCGTAGTTCGACCGCGTCTTGGACTGGTCCTGGTCGACGCCGATCGCGAAGCAGCCGGCCTCCTGGGCCGCCTGGAAGACGCCCGTCCCGGTGTTGCCCGCCGCGTGGTAGACGATGTCGGCGCCGTCGTTGTACATCGCGAGCGCGGCCTCCTGGCCGCCGCTCGGGTCGTTGAAGTCGCCGACGTACGTCGTCTTGATGTCCACGTCCGAGTTGGCGTGCTTCACGCCCGCCTTGTAGCCGGCCTCGAACTTCTGGATGAGGCTGCTCTCGACGCCACCCACGAAGCCGACGCTGGTCGAGTCGGACTGGGTCGAGCCCGACCCCGCCGAGAACGACTGGGACGTGAGGATGCCCGCGAGCTGGCCGACGAGGAACGAGCCCTCGTGCTCCGCGAACACGTAGGAGGCGACGTTGTCGCTCTCGACCACGGAGTCGACGATCATGAAGTCCTGGTCCGGGAAGTTGCCCGAGGTCTCCGAGAGCGCGTCGGCCTGCAGGAAGCCGATGCAGGAGACCAGCCCGTAGTCCGGATCGGTCGACTGGGCGTACTGCTGCTGGTACGTCGCGAACTCGGAGACCGAACCCGGCTGGGACTCGTCGTAGGAGACGTCGAACTCCTCGGCGGACTGCTTGATGCCGGTCTGTGCCTGGTCGTTGAACGAGCCGTCGCCCAGGCCGCCGGTCGCGTACACCATCCCGACGTTGAGCTCGGCCGAGCCCTCCGCGGAGCCGCCCGCGCCCGTCCCCTCGTCCGACGTCGCCTCGGTGTCGGTCGGTTCGTCGGTCGAGCCGTCGCCGTTCCCGGAGGAACCGTCGTCCTCCGGGCCGCCGGTACAACCTGCGAGGCCGACGATGCCGGCCGCGCTGGCTCCCTTCACGAACGTGCGTCTGTCTATGTCTCGGGACATACACGTACTCCCGTAGTTAACCCGTTTAAAATCGTCGTCTCCACGCGCTACCGCTCGCCCGCCCCCTCGACGGCCGCCTCGACGACCCCGGTCACCTCCGCCACCAGCGCGTCCACGTCGTCGCTTTCGGCGTACACGCGGACGTACGGTTCGGTCCCGCTCGGCCGGACGAGCGCCCACGCGTCGTCCGGGAAGGTGAGTCGGACGCCGTACTCCGTCGAGACGGTCGCCCCGGGGAAGCGCTCGGGGAGCGTCGTCCCGAGACGATCCATGACGGCCTCCTTCGCCCCGTCCGGGCAGTCGACGCTCCGCTTCCGGTACGGTCGCTCCGTCACCGGGGAACGGAGGCCGGCGAGGCCGCCGATGGCCCCGACGTCGGTGTCCGAGGACTCGGCGGCCGCCTCGGCGACGAGACGGGTCAGCACCGCCGCGCTCGTCACCCCGTCGATCCAGCCGCCGAACCCAGTGTGGATGTGCTTCCACGGCTCGGCCGCGAACACCACGTCGCCGCCGTCGTCCCGGGCCGACGCGATGCCGTCGTGGAGGTAGCCGAGCGCGACGCGCTCGACGCGCCCGCCCGCCTCGCGGACGCGCTCGTCGATGCGGCCCGAGGCGTTCGGCGTCGTCACGACGACGGGGTCGGCCGCGTCGCTCTCCCTGACGTACAACTCGGCGAGGATGGCGAGCACGGTGTCCTCGTGGACGACCTCCCCCTCGCCGTCGACGAGCACGATGCGATCGGCGTCGCCGTCGTGACCGATGCCGAACGCGGCCCCGCCGTCCCGGACGAACGCCCGGAGGTCCGCGAGTGACTCCGCGGTCGGCTTCGACTCGCGGCCGGGGAAGTGCCCGTCCACGTTCGCGTTCAGGGTCACCACGTCGGCGCCGAGCGCGCGGAGGACGTGCGGGGTCGCGAGCGAGGCCATCCCGTTGCCGCAGTCGACGGCGACGCGGAGGCCGTCCGGGTCGGCGCCGAACCCCGACGCGTACGCGGCGACCGCGTCGCGGTACGTCTCCAGCACGTCGGCCGCGGAGACGTCGCCCCACTCGTCCCAGTGGGCGGGCGGGACGCCCCCCGCGACCCGCTCCTCGACGTCTGTCTCGGCCGTCTCGGCGTACTCGACGCCGTCGCTGAACACCTTGATGCCGTTGTCGGCAGGGGGGTTGTGCGACGCGGTGAGCATCACGCCGCGGCGCCCGCGCGAGGCGAACGCGAGCCCCGGCGTCGGAAGCTGGCCGAGGCGTATCACGTCGGCGCCGGCGGAGGTGAGTCCCGCCTCCACCGCGGCCGCGAGCGACGGGCCGGTGACGCGGCCGTCGCGTGCGACGACGAACTCGTGGTCGCCCACCTCGACCGCCGCCGCGCCGACGGCGCGCGCCACGTCGAGCGCGAGTTCGGGCGTGACGCGCTCCTCGGCGCTCCCCCGGATACCGGCGGTACCGAACAGGTCCATACCCGAGGCCACGGCTGCGACGCTAAAAGACTCCCCCGAAATCGTCCGCCGAAGGTTCGAATACCGGGACCCGACCAGCGCCCCCGTGACCTGACGAGCAGCCCCCTCCCGGCAAGCGGTGGTGTCTCGCATCGAAGCGGTGGTCGACGCGGGCGTGTGGCACGCCGGAGGGGTGGACACGACGGGGAGAGAACCCTATTCGGGGAACGCGACAAGTGCCACCTGCCAGCCCCGAAACCACCAGCCAACCCCCTCGGCACCGCCGTCCGACTTTAGGCGCCAGGGGACGCAGCATCCGCCATGAGCGACGCGACAGACGGGAGCGACGCGACCGGGGACCGCGTCCGCGCGCACGTGTTCGTCTCCGGGAGAGTCCAGGGCGTCTACTACCGGGCGAGCACCCGCGACGCCGCGAGGGACCGCGGCGTCCACGGCTGGGTTCGGAACCTGGACGACGGCCGCGTCGAAGCGGTCTTCGAGGGGAGCCGCGACGACGTGGAGGCCATGGTCGAGTGGTGCCGGACCGGGAGCGACGCCGCCGTCGTCGAGGACGTCGACGCCGAGTACGGCGACCCCGAAGGGGAGTCGGGGTTCGTCGTCCGGCGCTGAGTCGGGCCGCCGTCGGTCGCCGGGCGCCGAGCGACGGGTGACCGGTGGGAGCTATCAGTCCGTCGCCGCGACGTCGCCCGACTTCGCCCGCTCCTCGGTCCCGTCGTCGGGCGACGGTTTCGACTCCGGTAGCGGCCGATCCGGATCGAATCCGAGTGTGCGGTCCCAGACGACGAGCGCCGACGGGAGCACGAACAGCGACGCGAGGAACGAGTAGAGGATCGACAGCGCGGTGAGCACACCGAACTGGCCGAGCACGGTCAGGATTGCGAGCACGAGCACGCCGATGCCCGTCGTCGTGGTGAGCATGCTCCCCGCGAGCGCGCCGCCGGTGCCGCGTACGGTCCGGTCGAGCGACACGAACAGTCCGTGTTCCCGTCGCTCGTCGACGAACCGGTGGGTCACGTGGACCGAGTAGTCGATGCCGAGCCCGATCGTGAGCGCGAGGATGGTCGCGGTGAAGGCGTTGAACGAGATGCCCGCGAGACGCATCGTCGCCGCCACGCCGGCGACGGCGACGAGGATGGGGACGGTGTTCGCCAGCCCCAGCGACGCGTACCCCTCGAGGATCCGGTAGACCACGAGCAGGAAGACGACGGTCAACCCGAGCGCGATCGCCAGGCTCTGGACGGCAGACTGGAAGATGAGGTCCGAGACCGCCTTGAAGACCACGGTGTTCCCAGTCGCCGTCGCGTCGTCGCGGTGGCGGTCGGCCATCGCTCGGGCGTCGTCGGTGATCTCGCCCTGGGAGGCGCTCGCCTTCGTCGTGTAGACGACGCGCGCGGACCGGCGGTCGTCCGAGAGGTACTGGGCGGCCTGGGCGCCGGCGGGCGAGGAGAGGAGCGCGTCGTACACCTGGCCGAGGTTGTCGTCGGGGATACCGTTGCCGTCCGCGTCGTTACGGGCGACGAGCTGCCGGAACTCCTCGTCCTCCTCGGCGTGCGACCGGACGACGGTGACGATGCTCGTCGACTCCGCCTGTCGGCCCTCGCTCACGATCGAGTCCGGTGGGGACTCACCCATCCGGTGGAGTTCCTCCAGCGCGGTGTCCCGTTGCATCCGTCCCTCCACGTACACCGTCACCTGCCCGTCGTTCGTGCTCTCGAAGTTGTCGTCCAGGAAGTTCAGCGTCGCCACCACCGAGTAGTCCGCCGGGGCGAACGGCTCGGGGAGCGATTCGAGGTACGCCGGCGTCTCCTCGGGCGGGAGGAAGTCCTCCTGCGAGAAGGACGTGTCCACGCCGGTCGCGTAGGCGCCCGCGGCCAGCGAACTGACGAGCACGACTGCCAGGAAAACGGTCGGGGCGGCCCGGGCGATGGAGACGCCGCCCGAGAGGACCCGGCTGAGCCGGCTGCCCTCGGCCCCGAGCGGCTTCTGACTGAACGTCGGGATCGGAATCCGGTCGCGTCGGCGGTCGATCCACACCTTCGCGGCCGGGAGGAACACCCCGAACAGCAGGAACGTGAAGACGATGCCGACCGCCGCGACCACGCCGAAGTCCTTGATCGGTTCGAGGTCGGAGACGAGGTTCGAGAGGAAGCCGATGACGGTCGTCCCGGTGACGATGAAGAACGCGACGAGCAGCTGTCGGGTCGTCGCCTCCATCGCGCCATCGACGCCCAGGGCGTCGAGGTCCTCCCGGTACCGGTTCACCACGTGGATGCCGAAGTCGATGCCGACCGCGAGCAGCAGCGGCGGCACCGCGATCATCATCTGGTTGAACGGGATGCCCGCCAGCCCGAGGAACCCGAACGTCCAGACGATGGCCATCAGGAGCGTCGCCGTCCCGAGCAGCAGGTCGAGCAGGTCTCGGTAGGCGACGACGAGGAAGAAGACGATGAACACCACCGCAGCCGGGGTGACGATGAGCAGCGAGTCGACGATGACCTTCGAGAACTCGTCGGCGAGGATGCCCGACCCGAACACGGTGATGTCGCCTGTATCGCTCGCGACGACTCGTTCGACGCGCTGCTGGATGGGCGTCAGCGGGCTCGTCCCGCCCTGACCGGCGGCGGAGCCGGACGAGAGGCCGTCGGGGAGTTCGTGCGTGACGACGCCGATGGTCGCCGAGGCGCTCGCGGACTTCCGGTTGAAGTCCGACGACACCGAGCCCGTGAACGCCGGGTTGTCGGCGTTCGACCGGACGGCCTCTCGGACCTCGGAGGGGGTGGACCGCTCGAGGGCGCGGATCTGCGCCTCGGTCGTGCGCGCGGACGGGTCGATGGTCCGGGCGACGACGGCCGCCGCGCTGGAGGTGCTCGCCACCCGCAGGTCCTCGCGCTCCTCGAGCCGGTCCTGCGTCCGCAACATCCGGAGCATCGCCTGCTTCGAGAGCACGTTCCGGTTCCGCTGGATGAGCTGCGTGCTCCCCGTGTCGGCCTCGAACGACGGGCCGAACTCGCGCTGGACGTCCGAAAGCGCCTCCTCCGCCGGGATCCCGGAGGCGAACTGCGAGGTACCGGCCTCCGTCGACACGTTACTGAGACCGACGGCGAACACGGCAGTTACGAGCAGGAACGCGAGCACGACCCGGCCGGGCCGGTCGGTGATCAGGTCGCTCGCACGCTCGACGAGGCGCTCGTGGTCGAACTCGACCATCGGTTATCGCCGGTAGTAGTACGTGCCGGCGCCGAGCAGGACGAGCAGGAGCGCGACGCCGCCGAGAACCGGCAGCGGGAGCCCGCCGCTGTCGGTGTCGTTGACGGTAACCGGAACCTTGTACGCGTCGGAGATGCGGGTGTCACCGTCGGCCGTGACGTACTGGAAGTCCATGCTCAGCGGGTACGTCTTCTCGAGAGCGGACCCTCCAACGCTCAGGTCGAACGTGATCGTTCTCGTCTCACCCGGCCCCAGTTCGGACACGAACGCCTCGTCGTCGGCGGAGGACAGCGGCGCGTCGGCGAACAGCTTCGCCGAGACGTCGGTGACGGCGGTGTCGCGGTTGTTCGTCAGTTCGATCCGGAGTTCGCCGCCGGATCCCGGAGCGAACTCGGCGTCGACCGGGTCGACGACGAACTCGTCGCGCTTCTCCGCGACGTCGACGCGGACGTCGGTCGTGTCAGTCGTCCGCTGTGTGCCCTCGTCGTCGCGGTACTGCATCGAGAGCCCGAACTGGCGTGTGCCCGCCTCGGCGGCGTCGGCAACCTCGACGTCGAAGTCGAACTCGGCCGACCCGCCCGCCTCGAGCGAGCCGACGGCGACCTCCGTCTCGAGGGGCGAGAGGTTCGGGTTCGACGTCTCGAGCAGCACGACGACGTTGCGGGCGGTCCGCTCGCCCGTGTTCGTCACGGTCCCGGAGAGCGTGCCGTCGTCGCCGACGCGGAGCGAACTCTCGACGTCCTCGACGTCGAACGTCTGCTCGGACAGCGGCGTGAGGCCGAACGAGTGCGTCCGCGAACTCGTCGCGATGCCGTCCACGTCGTCGTACTGGGCCGTCATGTCGACGGCGTACTCGCGCGTCTCGGCCGAATCGGCGACCGTGGCGTCGACCTCGACGGACTTCGTCTCGTTCGGCTCCCACTCGCCGACGAACCGCCGGGTGCTCGCTGACTCCGAGAACGTCACGTCGGCGTTCGCCGACTCGAACGTCAGGACGGCGTTCGAGGCCGTCTCCTCGCCCGCGTTCGTGACGTCCACGGTGACGGTGCCGCTGCCGTCGACCGGGACGTTCGCGTCCACGTCCTCGACGACGAACCGCGCGCGTTCCTCGATGCGGACCGGGACCGTGACGGTCGTCGTCTCCCGGTCGTCCGTATCGTCGACGTAGTCGACGGTCACGGGGAGGTCGTAGGTCCCGGCCGAGATGTTGGCCGGCACGTTCACGGTGACGGTCACCGACTGCGGGGCGCCGTCCTGCATCGTCCCGAGCGAGCGCGGCCCGGACCGCACTGAGATGGGTGTGTCGCCGCCGCGGACCGTCACCTCCACGTCGCCGGCGGTGTCGGCGCGGTCGTCGGGGTCCTCCGCGTCGTTGGTCAACTGGAACGTGAGTTCCTGCGTCGTCCCCGGCTGGAGGGTGGGCTCGGGGACGCTCGTCTCGAATCGCGCGTCGACCGCGCTCGCGGCGATCGGGACCGTCACGAGCATGACGACGAGAGAAAGTACGAGGAATCGACGTGACATAGGTTCGATACCTGCGCTTGTCGCCCCCGTTTCTTAAGTCGTCCCAAACCAGCGGAAACTGAATGGCCGTTCAGTCAGCGAATTGGGCTATCCAGGTTCCGACCCGTACCGCTCCGTGAGGTGGTCGAGCACCGACCGCACCGTCCCGGGGTCGTACGTCCAGACGCCGTAGAAGCGTCGTTCGTCCGGGGGGTCCCGTTCCTGAGCGAGCAGCGCGCAGGCGGAGTCGGGGGCGCCCCCGCCGTCGTAGACGACGAACCACGACTCGCGGATCTCCGCCGTCCCTTCCTGGTGGACGGTGACGCCCTCGAGAGGGGGTACCGACGGCTCCGGCGCGCAGTACACGTGGACGTCGAGGTCCCTCGTCGCCAGGCCCTCGTACACCTCGGTCTGGTCACGGAGGGCCCCCGCGTTCTGGAAGCCGGCGTGGAGTTCGCCCACGCCGTGTCGCCAGGCCCGGTCCTCCATCTCCCTGGAGGCTGCGAGCAGCTGTCCCACGTCGAAGGAGGTGAACGTCGTGTCCGCCAGGTGTTCGAAGATGGGCGCGAACGGGTGCCCGTCGTCCGGCCGGCCCACCCTCAGCCCCCGAAGGCGACGGAGATCGACGGCGGCGAGCACCCTGCCGTCGTCCCCGGCAGTGAGAACGGCGTATCCGGAGCGGTTGCTGTCGGTGGTGGCGACCTCGATGCGCACCTGCTGGGAGGCGAAGTACTCCTCGAGTTCGGTCCGAATGGACTCCGTCGGCGGGTCGTACAGCGTGAGCCGTTTCTCCCGGCCCTCCACGTCGTCGATCACGTCCCGGAGAGACATCGGGTTGGTCCGGGGTTGACGGCGGATTCGTATAAGGGTTCCACCCAGGGGCGGGCCATCACTCGTGGGGTGAAAGAGCCGAGACGTGACTGCTCGGACCGCCCGATCGGCGCCCGAGATAGTATAAACGTATTGTCGGGAATTTCCGCTCGTCGGCGAGCCAGTCGGTTCTCTCCAGTCGATACCCGTTCAGCGGGGTAGTGACACGGACGTAACCCGGTGACCGGGTTGTCAGCAAATAGATAAGAGTGGCCGGCAACTAGGGACGGATGCAATGGATCCCACCATCGTCCTGCAGGCGGAGAGCGTGTTCGACAGCGCGGGCGCCGCCGAGGTCTTCCTCCTCGGTCGCCTGCTGTTCGGCGTCGTGCTCGTGTACACGGGCCTGAACCACTTCCGGAACACCGACGCGATGACGGGCTACGCCGACGCGAAGGGGCTCCCGGCGCCCCGACTCGGCGTCCTGTTCTCGGGCGGCATGCTGATCTTCGGCGGCCTCGGTATCACGCTGGGCGTGCTCGTCCCGTGGGCGGCCGGCGCCATCGCGCTGTTCATGATCGTCTCGGCCGTCGTGTTCCACGACTTCTGGGCCGCCCCCGAGGAGCAGCAGCAGGACGAGATGAACCAGTTCATCAAGAACACGGTCATCGCCGGCGGCGCGCTCGCGTTCCTCGCCCTCTCGTCCGTGCCGTGGCCGTACAGTCTGTAGACGACCGGTCGTCCGTCGTCGCCGCGTTTCGATTCGACCGACCGCACCTCCGACCGCGCCGTTTTTCCGCGGTCCGCACCCACGCCCAGCCATGCGAATCGGGTTCCTCTGTAACCCCATCGCGGGCATGGGCGGCCGGGTCGGCCTGAAGGGGACCGACGGGAAGGTCGCCGAGGCGCGTGCCCGCGGCGCCGAGCCCCGCGCCCCGGAGCGCGCTCGCCGCGCCCTGACGGCCCTCCGCGAACGCGCCCCCGACGTCGACCTGCTCGCGTGGGGGGAGCCGATGGGCGCGACGGAGGCCCGCGAGGCGGGGTTCGACCCGGAGGTCCTCGGCGCGCCGGACGGCGAGGAGACGGGACCAGCCGACACCCGGGCAGCCGTCGAGGCGTTCCAGAATGCCGACGCGGATCTGGTGCTTTTCGTCGGCGGCGATGGCACCGCCGCGGACGTCGCCGAGGCGCTCGAGGGGAGTCGGACGCCGATGCTCGGCGTCCCAGCGGGCGTGAAGGTGTACTCCTCCGTCTTCGCCGTCTCGCCGGAGGACGCCGCGTACGTCGCCGCCACCTTCGAGCGGGCCGAACGCCGCGAGGTGATGGACATCGACGAGGACGACTACCGCGAGGGCGAGGTGAACCCCGAACTCCGGGCGGTCGCGTTCGTCCCCGTCGCCGACCGGCTCCAGTCCTCGAAGCAGCTCGGCGGCGGCACCGTCGACGCTCTCGCCGAGGGTGTCGCGGACGACGTCCGCGCGAGCCCCGACCGGACCTGGGTGCTCGGTCCGGGCTCGACGGTCGGCGCCGTCAAGGAGGAGCTCGGCTTCGAGGGCTCGCCCATCGGCGTCGACGTGTACCGGGACGGGGAAGTGCTGGTGGCGGACGCAAGCGAGTCGGAGATCCTCTCGTCGCTCGGCGAGGACAACGTCATCGTGGTCACCCCGATCGGCGGACAGGGGTTCGTGTTCGGCCGCGGCAACCCCCAGCTCTCGCCCACCGTGATCCGCGAGTGCGAGGTCGAGATCGTCGCCTCGCGGGACAAGCTCGACGACCTGCGCGTCCTCCGCGTCGACACCGACGACCCCGAACTCGACGAGTCGCTCCGCGGCTGGGTGAAGGTGCGCGTCGGCAAATTCGAGCGGCGGATGATGAAGATCGTCTGAACCCGGAGGTGGGGGCGGGAGCGTTCGGGTCGAGCTCACAGCGTGGTTCGGGCTCAAGGTGGGGCTTCGTGGGTGGAGTTGTCACTAGAGGTTCGGCTCGAGCGTATAATGAACATAGGAACAAGGTTAAGGTCGACCAAGGGGTATCCCCTCGACATGGAAACCCGTAAGGTCCAGCGATTGGGCCCCTCCACGCTGGCGATGACGCTGCCGGCCGAGTGGGCCAAGGAGCACAACGTGGAGAAGGGCGACGAGGTGTCGCTCCGGATGGGCGGCAAGGGGACGCTCACCGTGCTCCCGGAGTCCGCGAGCACCGAGGACGCCGAGGCGACGCTCCACGCGGACAACCTCGACGCGGACGCGCTCGAACGGGCCATCCTCGCACAGTACGTGCTCGGCCGCCGCGTCATCAACATCACCACGAAGGAGGGCGCGCTCGACTCCGACCACATCAACGCGGTCTACAAGGCCGAGACCCAGCTCATGGGCCTCGGCGTCATCGAGGAGACGCCCGAGAACATCGCCATCCGCTGTTCGGTCGACCCAGAGGACTTCACGCTCGACAACCTCCTCCAGCGGCTGGAGAACACCGGCTCGACGATGCGCGGCGAGGCCGTGAAGGCGCTCGCGCACGGCAACCCCGACCTCGCCCAGCGGGCGCTCAACCGGGAGCGACAGGCGAACAAGATCTTCGTCCTGCTGCTCAGGCTCATCTTCACGGCCTACCAGAACCCGAACCTCGCCCGCGCGGTGGGGCTCGACTCGGGCTTCCCGCTCATCGGCTACCGCTCGGTGGCGAAGAACCTCGAACTCATCGCGGACAACGCCGAGGACATCGCGGAGATCGTCATGGAGGCGGAGGACCACACGCTCGACGTCGACTCCGCCACGATGCGGAAGATCCGCGAGGTCACCGACCAGGTGGACGACATCACCGCGATGGCCGTGGAGTCCGTCGTCCAGCGCGACTACTCGCTCACCATCGAGGTGCGCTACCTGTTCCGCGAGCTGAAGGACCGCGAGCAGGACATCCTCACCGACCTCCCCGAGATGGACAACGAGAAGCTCCTCCGCGTGCGCGAGGTTCTGGTGAGCCTGCAGGAGACCGCACAGTACGCGATGCGCATCGCGGAGGTCGCGGCGAACCTCTCGCTGAACGAGGAGAACGAACACGTCAGCATCGTCTGAGCGTCGACGGAACGGCGATCGCGACGCGAGGAGGCGCGGTCGAGGGACCGAACGCCGACGGAGCCGAATCGTTCGACGGACCGGTCGCGTCGACGGCTACCGTCCCCTGCTTCTCCGGGCCCGTTACCGGTCCCCCTCGCTCTCCTTCCGCGCCGTCAGCGGGTTCCGGCGTTCGATCGAACAGTCGAAGCCGGGGTGCTCCGCGAAGTGGCGGATCAGCATGTGCCGGCGCGACCCGGTGATCCCGGTCCGGCCAACCTCCTCGGCGGAGAACTCCGCCGGCAGGCGGTCGTACAGCCGGCGCAGCTCGTCGAAGGAGGAGAACACCTTCGCGTTCCCCGCCGAGTCGGCCGCCTTTCTGGAGACGACGTAGCTGCCGTCCGTGCGGTACTCGCCGACGGTCCGGAAGAACTCCCGGCGCTCCGTCAGCGCGTCGCCGATGGCGTCCTGCAGGTTGGCGGCGGCGTCCCTGCTCAGTTCGCAGGTCCGCCCGTCGACGTCGACCAGGATCGCGTCGCCATCGGTGGTTACGGCTACGTTACCGTCCGAGAACTCGATCAGGAGCGGTGATACTCCGAGACATACTACGCCCTGATGCCGCGGAGGATAAAGCCCTGTCGGCGGGTGCAAATAGCGGGGTGTGCGTGATCGGCTCCGAAGAGGTCACGGGAGAACGGCGGCGGGAGAAGATGGTCTCAGTTACCGCCCGACGAGGCGACCGCGGACCGACGGTCCGAGAGCAGGCCGTCGTCCTCGGTGGTCGTGGTCCCGCCGGGGGTCGCCGTCTGCGATTCGGTTCCGGTCGACGTCGACCCGTCGTCCGGCGCGTCGGTCGGTGTTCCGGCCGGAGCGTCCGTCGCGCCGCCGTCCCCGGTACCGGCGTCGTCGGAGTCCCCGCCGTCCGGGTCGCTCGCGTCGTCGGATCCCTCACTCGATCCGCCGTCGCTCTCGTTCTTCGTCCCGAACACGTCGGTCTCCATCGTCTCGGTGAACTCGTCGAGCTTCACGCGCTGCTCGCCCGCCCCAGCCGCCGAGAGGTCGAACGTCAGGAACAGCTCCATCCGGAGCTCGGTCACCTGGTTCCGCTCGAGGTGCGAGACCCACCACTCGTCGAGTCGCTGGGTGTCGATCCGTGTCGTCGCCTCGACGGGGACCGTCTCCCCGGGCGGAATCGTCGTCGTGCGGCCCGCCTCGCCGTCGCCGACGTCGACGCCGTTCATCGTGATGTTGTAGCCGAGCGACGAGAGGGTGATCGGGTAAGCCTTCGGGTTGTGGAGGAACAGCGTCATCCGGATCTCGGTCGTCTCCTCGTCGACGGTCCCCCACGACGCGTCCGTCCGCTCGAGGATCATCACGGGGTTGGTCACCGCGGCGGCGTCCGCCTCGATCGGCTGGGACTCGTTCGTCCGGAACGCGCCGATCAGGTTCGTGTCGATGTCGCGGCTCACCTGGGGTGCCCCGAACGTCCGCCCGAGGAGCGAGGAGTGGACGCTCGCGTCCACTTCGAGGTCCGTGTGCTCGTCGTTCGAGACGTGGCTCACCCACCACTCCGGGATCTTCGAGTTGTTCATCCCCGTCTCGAACGTCAGCGTGCTGTTGCCCGCCCCGATCTCGACTCCCTCCTTCGTCCCCTCGGCCATCCGGACGTCGTTCATCCTGACGGCGTAGTCCACTGTCGTCCCGCCGAGCCGGACGTCGATCGGGTTGGGGTTGCGGACGACCATGTCCGTCCGGATCGTCGACGTCTCGTCGGTCACCTCGCCGAACCGATTCTCGACGGCGACGACCGACGGCGCGCCGACGAGCCCGAGCGCGAAGGCGGCCCCTACCGAGCCGACCAGCACGACGGCGACGACGGCGACGACCTTGACGATCGAGAGCGCCGAGACGAGTCCGCGCGTGTCGCTCATGGGCGGGGGCTCTCGCTCCCCCCAATTAAACCGAGCGTTCCCCGACTGGGACGACGGAATCCGGCGGGGACGGCGGATCGGGCGCGCCGTTCGACCCCGCCGCAATCGGGCGAACTAAGTGCACACCGGCGGAGTCCCGGGTATGGCAACCGAATCCGTCTCCTCCGACATGGGAACCGGGCTGGCCATCGTGTTCGGTGCGGTCGCGACGGTCGGCGTCGGGTTCATGCTCGCCGGGGGGAGCCAGCAGGTGATGGCCTGGGGCTTCGCGCTCGCGATGCTCGCGGGGGCGCTCTCGGTCAGCGCCGTCCACCTGTACGACGCCTAGGAACCCGACGACTACCGGACGCCGTAACCGCTCCGTAAAGCGTTAAGCACGCTCGTCCCGTACGGGGCGACGAGACCAGCGATGACGGACTACACATCCGAGGAGAAGCGGATTCTCGCGTACCTCCGAGACAGCGTCTCGCGGGGTGAGGAGTACTTCCGCGCGAAGAACATCGCGGAGGCGATCGGCCTGTCGTCCAAGCAGGTCGGCTCGCGGCTCCCGCACCTCGCGGAGAAGTCCGACGAGATGGACATCGAGAAGTGGGGTCGCGCCCGTTCGACCACCTGGCGCGTCGAACTGGCCTGATCCGGACCCCGCAAGCACGTCCGACCACCCGTCATCACCCGCGCGTACCCCTTCCCCGTCCGACCAGTCGCCTGCCAGTTCCCGCTCGAACCGCCCGCCCACAGCTCCGAGGTCGTCCGTCATCGACCCGACCGAGCCGTTCCCCGTCCCCGACCCGGCAGTCCCCCGTCCGTTGACGGAACCCACCGACTTTTTCGCCTGCCGCCCAAAAGCCGAGATACTCATGACCATGCGCGTTCGCCGGGCGTTCGTCTTCGACGCGCCGCCCGAGGACATCTGGGCGTTCATCGCCGATCCCGCGAAACGCGCCGGCGCCATCAGCGTCGTCGACGACTACGAGGTCCACGACGCCGGCGACGCGACCTGGCACGTCCGCCTCCCGATCCCCATGATGCGGTCGACCATCGCCGTCGAGACGAGGGAGGTCGAGCGCGACCCGCCGAGACACGTGAAGTTCGTCGGCACCTCCGCCGCGTTCCGGGTTACCGGCGAACACACCGTCGAGGCGGTCGACGGCGGGACCCGCCTCGACAACGAGTTCGTCGTCGACGGGAAGCTCCCGGGCGTCGAGCGCTTCTTCGAGCGGAACTTCGAACGGGAGCTCGACAACCTCGAGGCGGCCCTCCGCGCGGAGGTGGGCGTCGCGTGAAGCTCGCGCTCGCGCAACTGGGCGTCGAGGCCACCGACCTCGACGGGAACCTGGACCGCGCACTCGCCGCCATCGACGCGGCGACGGCGCGGGACGCGGACCTCCTCGCGCTCCCGGAGCTCTGGAACGTCGGCTACTTCTCGTTCGACGCCTATCCGCGCGCGGCCGAGTCCATCACGGGGTCCACGCTGTCGGAGCTCTCCGACGCGGCCGCAGAACGCGGCCTGGCGTTGCTCGCCGGCAGCATCGTCGAGGACCTCGCCGCCTCCGCCGACGCTGGCGTCGACGTCCCCGAACCCGAGGGGCTGGCGAACACGGCGGTCCTGTTCGACGCCGACGGCGAGCGCCGCGCGGTGTACCGGAAACACCACCTGTTCGGCTACGAGTCGGCCGAGACCCGCCTGCTCACGCCCGGCGAGGCGCTCCCCGTCGTGGACATGTTCGGCTTCGGCATCGGCGCCATCACGTGCTACGACCTGCGCTTCCCCGAGCAGTTCCGCGCGCTGACGGACGCCGGCGCCACGCTCGTGCTCGTGCCGAGCGCGTGGCCGTACCCGCGGGTCGAGCACTGGGAGACGCTCCCGCGGGCACGGGCGGTCGAGAACCTGGCGTACGTCGCGACGGTGAACGGCGCGGGGGCGTTCGAGGACGCGGAACTGCTCGGGCGCTCGACGGTGTACGACCCGTGGGGAACGACGATCGCCTCGACCGACGACGAACCCGCGCTCGTCACGGCAGAGATCGATCCCGGCCGGGTCGAGCGCGTGCGCGAGGAGTTCCCCGCGCTTCGGGACCGGCGGGACTACTGAGAACCGGGCGCCCCAGGGGGCACGTTACTCCACGTAGTGGACGAAGACCCGGCGACGGTTGCCGAGCGCGTCACAGAGCCGCTCGCGCTCGTCCGGCGGGAGGTCGAGGTGTGCGAGCGGAACCCGTTCGACGGCGATCAGACGGCCGTCCGGGTCCTCGTCGATGACCTCGCCGGGGTCGCCCAGCCGTTCGGTGCGGATGTACCGTCGAGGTTCGGCGAGGAGGCGGTCGGCGCCACCGAGGAGCGCGTCGGCCCGCAGCCGTGGCATGACACTGCCTTCGCGGCGGGCGGCATAGCCCTTCCGCCGACGGCACCGCTCGCCGTCCCGGAGGGTTTATCTGTGACAGCGCGCTACGGACGTGTGCCGACGAAACGACGCTTTTCTCGTCGTGACTCGGCAAACCAACAAACCGCCACCCGCGCCGACACCGCCGTGCTGACCGCACACGGCTGCGCCGCGAATCCGGGGATCGCGGCGCGAGTTCCGCGCGCCACTCCCACCTTCGCCTTTCGTTTCACCGTACCGTCACCGTTCGCGAGCGCCGGGAGTACCGTCGTTCCTGCTCAGTTTCGAACGTCGACGCGTGAGCCAGTCTCCGCCGATTCGAGAACAGCCGTCATCGTCCGCATGTCGACGAGGCCGTCCTCCCCGTCCGACTCGATCTCGCCGCCGGTGAGGACGGCGTTCGCGAAGTAGTCGAACTCCTCGCGGGTCTCGTTCGCGCCGACGCCGACGAGTCGTACCCGTCCGGCTTTCGTCTCCACCATGATGTCCCGGTCCTCGGTGGATCCGAACGCCGGGTCGACGACGACGCGCCCGTGGGTCCCCTGCACCGTCAGCCTCGTCGTGGTGTACCCGGAGAACGACGCCGAGAAGTTCCCGACGTACTCGCCGAAGTCGACGCTGAAGTCCGAGTGTTCGTCCACCTCGGCGAACGCCTCGCCCGTCGAACGGGTGTCGCCCCAGGCGGCCACCGGGTCGCTGTCGAACAGGAACCGCACCGTGTTGAGCGGGTAGATGCCGAGGTCGAACAGCGCGCCGGCGCCCGCGAGTTCGGGGTCGAGGCGCCACTGGTCGGGGCCGCGCTCGCCGTCGAGCGCGGGGTAGGTGAAGTCGCCGAACGCCCGCTGGGGCTCGCCGATGCCGCCGCCCCGGAGGAACTCGCGGAGGCGCCGAACGACCGGGGCGGCCTGCATCCGGTAGGCGGTCATCAGGGGGACGCCCTCGTTCTCGCAGGCAGCGACCAGGCGCTCGGCGCGTTCGAGGGTAGCCTCCAGCGGCTTCTCGCAGATGACGGCCTTCCCCAGCCGCGCCGCCGTCTCGACGTGTGGGAGGTGGAGCCTGTTCGGCGTCGAGACGTAGACGGCGTCGTACTCGTCGACCGCCTGCCCCGCCGTGTACTCGTGGTAGTCGAGGGCGGTCGCCATGTACGTCTCCCCGAGTTCGGCGCGCTTCTCCGCGCTCCCACTGACGATGACGGTCGGTTCACAGTAGTCCGCGGTCGCGATGGCGGGGAGCGACACCGCCCGGGCGTGCCCGCCGCAGCCGACGACGGCTATCCGGAGCGTCCCCTCGGGGGAGTCGTCCCAGTCCCGCGCCACCGCGTCGGCGAACAGGTTCTCGAGCACGGGTGTATAGTCGATCCCGTCCACGAAAAGGGCGACGCCGGTGGAGAATCAGTTTCGAGAACCGGGACGGTAGAGTCAAGTGGTACGCAGGCTGCTCACGAAACGCCGCGAACCGGACCGCCGCAACGCCGCCGTCGGCGACGACTGGCGGTCCCGTCGAGCGCGTTCCCCAGCGCGTTCGACACTATCGTACCCACTCCGGGTCCGACTCGGTTCGGCTCGCGGGACGTCGGGACCTTTCCCGACGGCGCGGGGACGCGGGCGTTCCGCGGCGACGGCCTTCGGCCCATCCGCCGCGGGACTGGCGGTCCGGCTGCTCCCGCTCCCACTCCCGCATTCGGCCGCCACACCGGCGTCCCCGCGACACCGATACTGCGTGAGACACGCCATCCACTCCACGGGAGCGGCGGTGGGCGTCGTTCGCGTTTCGTACTGTTCCGACCGACCAATGTCCCCTCTCGGTGGTCGAACCTGGTTCACGAGCAACTGCCGTCGAGAACGAGGCGCTCCTGTTCGATTGCTATCCGGACGTAGTAGAGAGGATTAGCAGAACGGGGTTCGACGTGAGTTACCCACTTCGAAACCGCTGGCCCGTCGACGGGTCGGACCACTGAGGCGTTCTCGCACTCCGGTCCCGTCCACGGCTCTAGTCGTGGTTCCCGGACTTACGCTACTCCTCGCGGGTTTTGATGTCCGCGGAGAGCCCCTGGGCCATCTCGATGTCGTAGCTGTTGTTCAGCGTCCACGCCGTCCGCTCGGTCACCGCCTCGATGACCTCTCGCGCGCTCGGGTAGCCATTGCCCGACTTCTTCACGCCCCCGAACGGGAGTTGCACCTCCGCCCCGATGCACGGCAGGTTGCCGTATGCGAGGCCGACTTCGGCGTTGTCCCGGAAGTAGTTGATCTGGCGGTAGTCCTCCGAGATGATCGCGCCAGCGAGGCCGTAGTCCGTGTCGTTGTGGATCTCCACGGCCTCCTCGATGTCACCGCTGTACTCGAGCAGCGCGACGTGCGGCCCGAACACTTCCTCGTGCGTACTTCGGAGGTTCTCGTGGGCGTCCGCCTCGTACACGAACGGCCCGACCCAGTGGCCGTCCTCGTGGCCCTCGGGGATCTCCTCGGCCGGCAGTTCCGTGCGGTCCACGAGCACGTTCACGCCCTCGTCCTCGGCGAGCTGGTTGTACTTCGCGACCTTCTCCTTGTGGCCCGACTCGATGAGCGGCCCCATGAACGTGTCTTCCTCCAGGGGATCGCCCACGGCCACGTCCGCGGCGATGTCGACGAAGCGGCTCTTGAACTCGTCGTATACGTCCTCGTGGACGATCAAGCGCTCCGAGGAGACACACCGCTGGCCCGTCGTCTTGAAACTCGACATCACCGCCGAGTGCACCGCCGTATCGAGGTCCGCCTCTTCCGTGATGACGATGCCGTTCTTGCCGCCCATCTCGCACGCGGCGAGTTTTCCGGGTTCGCCGCCGACCTTCGAGGCGATCTCCTGGCCGACTTCCGCCGAGCCCGTGAACAGTACCGTGTCGACGCGGTCGTCCTCGACGATTGCGTTACCCGCGTCGCCGAACCCCTGCACCATGTTGAACACGCCGTCGGGGATGCCAGCCTCCTCGAACATCTCCGCGATGATCTGCCCGCACCACGGCGTCTGTTCTGCGGGCTTCCAGACGACCGTGTTGCCCTCGACGAGCGAGACGGCCATGTGCCAGAACGGGATGGCGACGGGGAAGTTCCACGGCGTGATACAGCCGACGACTCCCCGCGGCTTGCGCCGCATGTACGCGTCCTTGCTCGGAATCTCGCTGGGGACGACGTCGCCTTTCGGGTGGCGGGCGTCACCCGCAGCCCACTCGACCATGTGCCACGCCTCGGTCACGTCCGCCTTCCCCTCGGAGATCTCCTTCCCGCACTCCTTCGTGACGATCTGGCCGAGTTCGTCGTGACGCTCGCGCAGTTCGTGGTAGATGTCCCAGAGGTACTCCGCCCGCCGGATGTGGCTCAGGTCGCGCCACGTCTCGAACGCGTCCTCGGCTTCCACGAGCGCGGCGTCCACGTCGGCTTCGGTGCCGCGGTGGAACTCGCCGAGCGCCTCGCCCGTGGCCGGGTTGATACTCTCGAACGTCCCCTCGCCCGCGCCGTCGACCCACTCGCCGCCGATGTACTGCTGGTAGACCTCGTCGGAGCTTCGACTCATGGGCAAAACTTGCGCGAGGGTACTCAAATAGGTGCGGGAATCGGCCGTGACGTGGCCGCCACGAGTCGGGGAAGATTACCTGCCGACAGCCCTTTTCCTCCAGGGCACCGTGGTCCAGTATGGACGAGAAAACCCGCGAAGCGCTGGAACAGGCTGACGAGGCTGCCCTCCGACGCGTCCGCACCGTCGCGGGCCTGATGGACGAGGCCGTGCGCGTCCCCGGGACGGACTACAAGGTCGGACTCGACCCGATCCTCGGCATCGTGCCCGGCGGCGGGGACCTGGTCTCCGCAGGCATCTCGCTGTACATCATCGCCGAGGCCGCCTACCTGGGCGTCCCCCTCTCGACGCTCGTCAAGATGCTCGGGACGGTCACCGTCGACGTGGTCGGCGGGTCGGTGCCGGTCCTCGGGACCCTGTTCGACGCGTACTGGAAGGCGAACAAGTGGAACGTGGACACGCTGGAGGAGTACCTCGGCGTCGAGGGCGAGGAGGAGACGGCTGACCCGGACGAGCCGGTGAGCATCGACGTGACCGAGTCCGACTGAAGCATCGGGTGCGCCGCAGGTACGACGGTAGTTCTTCTTCGCGGTCTCGGACTGTCAGGAGGCTCGAACGTCCTCGTCGCCGTCGGCACGCTTCTCGATCTCACCCTTGAGCGCCGGCCCGTCGAAGTCGTGGTCCGGGCGAACGCGGACGAAGTCCAGGTACTCGCGCGCGCCGAGCAGGTCCTCGAGGGAGTAGGCCGAGAGCGCGGCGTCGACCGCGTCGGGCGCGCCGATGAGCGGTTCCAGCGCCGCGAGCCCGCAGGCGAGGTCGTACCGGCGCGCATCCTCGCCCGCGTCGCCCATGGTCGTCGGCTCGTCGGTCGGCTCGCCCCGATCGGGTTCGTCGCCTCCCCCGAGCAGGCCGGTCACACCACGGTCCTCCTCCTCCCCGGCGTCCTCGTCGTCCCCCACCGTGCCGCGGATGTTCGTCGCGTCGATGAGGTAGAGGTCGCCGTCGAGGATGAGCACGTTCTCGGCCCGGAGGTCGCCGTGGGCCAGGCCGTGATCGTGCATCGTGTGGAGCGTCCGGAACAGTTCGGGCGCGAGTTCGCGCTCGCGCTCGACATCGAGTTCGTCGAGGGGGCGGAACTCGGGGAGGTACTCGAGCACGAGCACGCCGAGCCCGTCGATCTCGAGCGCCTCGACGGGTTCGGGCGCGTTCAGGCCGATCTCGCGCATCCGCCGGGTCGCCTCGAGTTCGTGCTCGGCCATCTGGTAGGGCGTGCCGAAGTGCTCGAAGAACCCCTCCGTGCCGGAGGTGAACGCGCCGAGGTTCCGGCCGGTGGTGAACAGCGCGTGGACGAGCGAGTTCTGCTTCGAGATGACCTTCACGAAGTACCGGTCGTCGAGGACGAACGGCGTGGAGAGCCAGTTGTCCGCGTCGAGAAATCGAACGTGGGCTCCCTCGCAGTCGTACCGTTCGGCGAGTTCGCGGGCGATCGTCTCCAGGCGAGGCCACCCGACGTTCCCCCGGACGAACCGGCGCAGTTCCATCGATTTCGGTAACGCCCCGGACGGCAATAAAGGTCTGCGGAGTTCCTGACGACCGGGAGACGTGAGCGTCTTCTGAACGTGTACCGTCTGAAGTGGGCCAGTTGCGGTTGGCGCGCGTGACTGCGAGCCCGGAGGGCGAGCAGACGCGCGCGAGGGATGAGTGAACCGGCGCGCCCTTGTGGCGCGCCGCAGTGAGCGAATCGGCTGGGGAGGGCGTGGCTCTCATCACGCTCGGATCTAGTAGTCTGACGTCTCATATCCGACTGACCACGCATCACCGAACTGTGGCCAGTAACGCAACCGAAGGTAGCGTCGAAGATAGAACGAGAACAGTAGCACACGAACAGACCCGACTCCACGCACTTTATCACCCGTAGCTCGCAACACTTGCCTATGGATTTCGACCTGCCCGCGGAACACCGCATGGTGCGGGACCAGGTGCGGGAGTTCTGCGAGGAGGAGATCGCCCCGATCGCCCAGGAGATCGAGGACGAGCACCGCTTCCCGGCGGAGGTGTTCGACCAGCTCGCCGACCTCGACATGCTCGGCGTCCCCATCGGCGAGGAGTACGGCGGGCTCGGCGGCGACCAGCTCATGTACGCGCTGGTCACCGAGGAACTCGGCCGCGTCTCCGGCGGCATCGGCCTCTCGTACGCCGCGCACGTCTCGCTCGCCTCCAAGCCGATCGAACTGTTCGGCACCGACGAGCAGAAGGAACGCTGGCTCCGCCCGCTCGCCGAGGGCGAGTACCTCGGCTCGTGGGCGCTCACCGAACCCGGCTCCGGCTCGGACGCCTCGAACATGGAGACCAGCGCCGAAAAGGAGGGCGACGAGTGGGTGCTGAACGGGACGAAGCAGTTCATCACGAACGCCAACGTCGCCGGCTCGGTGCTCGTGAAGGCCGTCACGGACCCCGACGCCGGCTACGACGGCATCTCGACGTTCATCGTCGACCCGGAGGCGGACGACGGCTTCGAGGTGACGACCGTGTGGGACAAGATGGGGCTGAACTGCTCGCCGACCTGCGAGATCCGGTTCGACGACGTTCGACTCCCCGAGGACCGCCTGCTCGGCGAGACCGGCGAGGGTTGGAAACAGACGATGAAGACGCTCGACGGCGGCCGCGTGTCCATCGCCGCGCTCTCGGTTGGGCTCGCCCAGGGCGCCTACGAGGCCGCGAAAGGCTACGCGGGGGAGCGCGAGCAGTTCGGCCGGCCCATCTCGAAGTTCGACGCCATCCGCGACAAGCTGGTCGACATGCACCGCAAGACCGAGCGCGCCCGCCTGCTCACTCACAAGTCGGCGACGCTGTACGACCGGGGCGAACCGGTCACCCGGCAGTCCGCGCTGGCGAAACTCGACGCGAGCGAGGCCGCCCGCGAGGTCGCCGAGGACGCCGTGCAGGTGCTCGGCGGTTACGGCTACACCACCGACTTCGCCCCCCAGCGGTTCTACCGCGACGCGAAATTGATGGAGATCGGCGAGGGAACGAGCGAGATCCAGCACGTCGTCATCGGTCGCGAACTCGGCCTCTGAACCGGCAGTATCAACCGCGATATCGGCGGAGGTAGCCTTTTCCGTTGACCGAGTTCCTGTCAGCGTAGACAGGGAATGGGTGTCGACATCGTCACGGGGCTCGCCGCCGCGTCCCTCCTCGCGGCGGCAGTCTGCATGAGCGTCGTCCCCGTCGTCCACCGGGCGACGCGCTGGAGCCCCGGCCACGTCCGGACGCTCGCGACGGGCTCCGCGGTCGCGGCGACGCTGTGGGCGCTCGCCCACGCCTTCGCGCTGACGGCGTCGACGCTCCCCGAGCAGGAGACATGGGCGGTCATCGGCATCGCCGTTGGCGCCCCGCTCGTCACCTGCTGGTTCGCGCTGGTGTACCGCGAGTGCTGCACCCGGCGGCGGCTCGGCCGGCGGGCGGTCGCGTTGCTCGCGATCGAGCCGACGATTACCGCGCTCGGCGTCGTCTCGGGGTCGGAGCTGTTCGTGGCCGGCAGGCAGTTCCCGGCGACGGGGAGCGGGACGCTCGCCGTGCTGCTGCCGGGAACGGGCCTCCGGCTCCACGCGCTCTACACCGCCGGACTGGCGATCGGAGGCGTCGCGCTCCTCGCACGGGAGGCGCGGAACGGCCGCTCGGGGACCCGCACGCGGGCGGGGCTCCTGGCGGTCGCCGCGCTGGTTCCGGGCGTCACCTGGGGCGTCTGGCTGCTCGACTTCGACGGCGCGCTCGCGTACGACTACACCCCCATCGCGCTCGGCGTCTCCGCGGTCTGCGTCCACGTCGCCACGCGGCGATACGGGCTGTTCGGCTCGCTATCGACGGCGCGGAACGCGGTGTTCGACGGGCTCCGGGACGCCGTCGTCGTCGTGGACGACCGCGGGTCGCTCACCGACGCGAACCCGGCCGCCCGGGAGGCGTTCGACCTCGACGACGACGACCTCGGACGGGACGCCTCCGAACTCCTCCCCGACGGGGTGCCGGTGGTGTGCCCTGATCACGAGTCCCGCACCGTCACCGTGACGGTCGAGGGCGAACAGCGCTTCCTCGAGCCCCAGTGGCGGGCGCTCCCCCACTCCGGCGGCGGGACGGTCGTCTCCTTCCGCGACGTGACCGAGCGGACGCGGGTCGAGCGCCGGTACCGGGCGTACGTCGAGCACAGCCACGACGTCGTCGTCGTCACCGACGCCGACGGGGTGCTCGAGTACGTCAGCCCCGCCGTGGAGCACGTGCTCGGCAAGGACCCCGAACGGGTGGGCGGGAGCGCGCTCACCGACCACATCCACCCGGACGACAGGCGGGGCGTCGCGGCGTCGTTCGCGGAGTCGCTCGACAGCCCCGGCGAGGCCGTCCGCGTCACGTTCCGGGCGCGCCACGCCGACGGCGGCTGGCGGACCCTCGAAGGCGTCGGCGTCAACGGGTTCGAGGACCCCAACATCGGCGGCTTCCTCGTCACGCTGCGGGACACGACGACCCGGAACCGCTACGACCAGCGCCTCCGCGTGCTCACGCGGGTGCTCCGACACGACCTCCGGAACGAACTCAACGTCGTGATGGGGTACGCCGACGCGCTGGCCGAGTCGGAGCCGGAGCCGATCGCGAGCAAGGGGACGACCATCCGCCGCGCGGCCGTCCGTCTCGCCGAACTCGGCGAGCGCGTCCGCGGCGTCGACCGGACCCTTCGGGACGCCGACCACGGCGGCCGGCCGGTGTACGTCGACGAGGTCGTCGAGTCGGTCGCCGAACTCGCGGCCGAGCAGTACCCGAACGCCACGGTGACGACCGACGTTCCGGACGGCATCGCAGCCTACGCCGACGACCTGCTCGCGACCGCGCTGTGGAACGTCGTCGAGAACGGCATCGTCCACAACGACGGGGACACCCCGACCGTCTCCGTCGCCGTCCGCGAGGAGGCGGGGACGGTCGAACTCACCGTCCGTGACGACGGGCCGGGCATCCCCGCCTCCGAGCGAACCGCCATCGAATCGGGCCGGGAGACGCAGCTCGAACACGCCAGCGGGCTCGGCCTCTGGCTCGTCCGCTGGGTGCTCGACGGCGTCGACGGGGAACTGCGGTTCACGGACGCTGGAGCGGGAGGAACGGTCGTGTTGCGCCTCCGCGCGGCCGACCCCGCGGAGGCGGAGCGCGTGGGGACGTCGACCCCGGCCGACTGGGCCGGCGCCGGCACCCCTTCGTACACGGACGGCCGACGGGTCGGGGAGAACGGCAGTCGAGGGGGCGCGGACTAGCCGACCAGCACGAGCGGGACCCAGTCGCCGTGCTCCTCGAACTCCGTGCCGGCGGAGAACGCCCGCTCGTGGACCGCCCGGAGCGCCGCGAGCGACCGGTCGTCGACGTCGAGCGCGGTCCCGAATTCGGGCCAGACGCGCGGCGGAACCAGCAGGAAGTACGTTCCCCCGGCCCGCTCGATCAGCGGGTCGTGCGAGAACGCGCGCCGGTACTCGAAGACGAGGTCCGAGACGCCCGGGTAGTCGGCCACCGAGGCGTTGAGTTCCCCGACGAGCGCGCGCAGCTCCGACTCCGTCAGGCCCGCCTCGTCGGCGACGGCGGGGACGTGGGTCGCCAGCACCTGCGGCGCGCCGTCGGCGGAGCCGCCGTCCGCGGGTACAGGGTCGGAGTCGGTCATGCGCCCCGGTAGCCGCCGGACCGGCAAGAAGCGTCCGGTGGGTCGAAGTGCCGCGCCGGCGCAGGGGCGATATGGACATTCGACGTGAATCGACCGCCGGGGACGGACGTACGACGAGCCTACCGAACGGACCGGCCGCACGGTGGCAACGGCCGGCCGAACGGCGGAACCGACTGCCCGTCCGCGGGGGTGCCTGACGGTGCGGCTGGTCGTCGGCGAGTGCATCGCGGACCTCCACCCGAGCGAAGCGGGAGGCGTGGGGGACGCGACCACCTACACCAGGCGACCTGGCGGCGCGCCCGCGAACGTCGCGGTCGGCCTGGCCCGTCTGGGGGACGCACCCCGGTTCTGGACCCGGCTCGGGCGGGACGGCTTCGGCGACTTCCTCGCGGACGCGCTCGCGGCCGAGGGCGTCCCCGACGACCTCGTGGAACGGGACGAGGAGGCGCCGACGGGGCTGGCGGTCGTCGGACGCGACGCGGGCGGGGAACGTTCGTTCTCCCTCTACCTCGACGGGACGGCGAGCGTCGAGCTCCGGCCGGGTACCGTCGACGACGCCCTCGCGTCGGCCGAGTGGGTCCACGTCGGCGGCGTCGAACTGGCGTTCGAACCCGCGCGGTCCGCGGTCCTCGACCTGCTCGACCGCGTGTCGGGGGACGCGACCGTCTCGTTCGACCCGAACGCCCGCCCGGGTCTGTGGCGCGAGTTCGACTACGCCGACACGCTCGACCGGGTGCTCCCGGCGGTCGACGTGGTCGTCGCCTCCGCCGAGGACCTCAGGCCGGCCGGGTTCGCCGGCGACGCCTCGGAACTCGCCCGACGACTCGTCGACGCCGGGCCGCACACGGCGCTCCTGACGCTGGGTCCGAACGGGGCACTCGGGCGTGCGACAGCAGATGCCCCCTGGGGTACGGGGGAGGCGGACCACGGCGGCTTCGCGGTCGACGTGATCGACACCACGGGCGCCGGGGACGCCTTCACCGCGGGCGCCATCACCGCGCTCTCGGAGGGCCGTGCGCTCGCGGACGCGATCAGGTTCGCCAACGCCGTCGGCGCCGCGTCGACGACCGCGGAGGGGGCGATGGCTGCGCTTCCCGACCGCGAGTCGGTCGAATCGGTTCTAGCGGGGGAATCTGAACGCGAGGGGTGAACACCGAGTACTGGACGCGCGACGAGCAGCCCGAATCCCGGGAGGCCGATGACCCCGCCACGTTCTTGCCCGCCGCCGGGGAACCGCTGCCCATGAGCGACCCCCACGAGCGCCGGACGCGCGAGGCGCAGGCTCGCCTCCGTGAGCGCGGCGACGACTGTCTGATACTCTTCCCGAGCACGAACCTGCTGTACGTCTCGGGGTTCGACGAACATCCCGGCGAGCGGCACCTGCTGCTGTTCGTTCCGGCCGACGGCGACGCGACGTTCCTCGTGCCCGAACTGTACGGCGAGCAGGTGCGCCGGGAGTCGTGGGTGCCGGACGTGCGGACCTGGGCTGACGACGAGGACCCGCGCGCCGCGGTCCGGGACGTGCTCGCGGACCTCGACGTCGACGGCGGTCGGATCCTCGTCGACGACACGATGCACGCGCGGTTCTCCCTCGACCTCCGTGCGGCGCTCCCGGACGCCGAGTTCGGCCTGGCCTCCGAGGTGCTCGCCGACCTCCGGGTCCGCAAGGACGGGGCCGAACTCGACGCGATGCGGCGGGCGGGCGCTGTCGCGGACGCGGTGATCGGGGACCTCCGGGAACGGGACGGCGACGTGGTCGGCTCGACGGAGGCGGAGCTCGCGGAGTACATCGCCGACCGCCTGACCGCCCATGGCGGGACGGGCGTCTCCTTCGAGACCATCGTCGGGTCGGGGCCGAACGGCGCGATGCCCCACCACAGCCACGGCGACCGGGTCGTCGAGGCCGGGGACCCGGTCGTCCTGGACTTCGGGACACGCGTCGACGGCTACCCCTCGGACCAGACCCGGACGCTCGTGTTCGGCGCCGACGAGGCCGACCCGGGCGAGCGGTTCAGGGAGGTCCACGACGTCGTCCGGGAGGCGCAACGAGCGGGCGTCGAGGCTGTCGAACCGGGCGTCACGGCCGGCGACGTCGACGCCGCCGCACGCGAGGTCATCGAGGACGCCGGTTATGGCGAGCAGTTCATTCACCGGACGGGCCACGGCGTCGGCCTGGACGTCCACGAGGAGCCGTACATCGTCGCCGGGAGCGACCGCGAACTGGAGGAGGGAATGGTCTTCAGCGTCGAACCGGGGGTGTACCTCCCCGACGAGTTCGGGGTGCGGATCGAGGACCTCATCGTCGTCACGGACGACGGCTGCGAGCGGCTGAACGACACCGACCGCGGGTGGCGCTGCTGAACCGCCGGCGTCGCCGCGGGCGTGCTCGAGGGTGCCGTTGCTTGTGGATTTAGAGGAGTGCTGTAGAATCAGGGGTGTACCGCGAGGAAGGGAGCGAAGTGACCGCCCTCGCGGTATTTTGGCATTACGGGAAATCGAAGATTTCCCGTCAGCAGTCAGAACGCGTGCGTTCTGAGAGCACCAACGGGTTTTGCGGGGGTCCTCCTCGCTCGCGCGCCTTCGGCGCGCTCGTTCGTCGAACCCCCGTCAAAAGAGGTTGTGGTTCTAGTGCGAGTGACCCATCGCGTCCTGGAGGCTCCGGCCGAAGCGCTCCTCGAACAGCTCCTCGGCCTTCGCGTTGATCTCCTCGACGTCGGCGGGCGTCTCGCCCTGCGAGTGGTGGGCGATGGCGTGGGCCTGCTGGGCGAACGCCTGCAGAACGACGTCGCTGATGACGTGGCTCGGCTCCTCACCCTGCTCGGCCATCATGTCGACGAGGCCGGCGGGCAGGTCAACGGTGTCGGAATCGCCGTCCGGTCCTTCGACGGTGTAGGTTTCCGTATCAACCATGGCTCGTACCTCGCGTGCCGGGCCTAAAGGTCCGTGGTTGTTTCGCGTCGGTTCCACTCGCGACCGGTCGACCTGATCGTCGCGGACGGAAGGAAGGTGAGAACGATCCGGGGAGCGCCTCAGTCGTCGGCGGTCGCCGTCTCGCCGGACGCCGTCTCGGCGCGGGCCTTCTCCTCGAGGTAGTCGTCGGCGTCCATCGCGGCCTTGCAGCCCATCCCCGCGGCGGTGATGGCCTGCTGGTAGTGGAAGTCCACCACGTCGCCGGCGCCGAAGATGCCCTCGACGTCGGTGGCGGTCTGGCCGCCACCGGTGCCGCCGAGCGTCTTGATGTAGCCCTCCGCGTCGAGGTCGACGCCCGTGTCCTCGAGGTACGCCGTGTTCGGGGTGTGACCGATGGCGTAGAACACGGCGCCGACCTCGAACTCCCACTCCTCGGTCTCGGGGTCGTCGAGGCGGTCGGTCGGGTAGCCCTCCGGGTTTCGGACGAACGTCACCGACTCGACGCCCTCCTCCTGGGAGCCGTGGAGTTCGGTGACCTCGGTGTTGAGCACGAGTTCGATGTCGCCGGACTCGACGAGCTCCATCACGCGGTCCACCCAGTAGTCCTCCGCGCGGAACTCCTCGCGCCGGTGGACGAGATAGACGGTGTCCGCGAACTTCGTGAGGAAGACGGCCTCCTCGCAGGCCGCGTCGCCGCCGCCGATGACGAGCATGTCCTCGCCGCTGAAGAACGCGCCGTCACAGGTCGCGCACGTCGAGAGCCCGAACCCCATCAGCTCGTCCTGGCCGGGGATACCGAGCGTCCGGGCGCTGGCGCCGGACGCGGCGATGACGGTGTCCGCAGTGAACACGTCGCCGTTCGTCAGCTCCACGCGGAACGGGCGCACCGAGTCGTCCACCGTGTCGACGACGCCGTTTATCACCTCGGCGCCGAAGCGCTGGGCCTGCTCTTTCGTCCGGTTGATGAACTCGGCGCCGTTGATCCCCTCCGGGAAGCCGGGGAAGTTCTCGACCTCCGAGGTCAGCGTCAGTTGACCGCCCGGCTCGTCACCCTCGAGGACGAGCGGGTCGAGGTTCGCACGGGCGGCGTAGATGGCCGCGGTCAGCCCCGCGGAGCCCGTCCCGGCGATGATCAACTTCCGGTGTTCGACGATGTCGGCGGCGTCACTCATTGAGCGCAACTACTCGACAGGACGGTTTGTAGGTTGTGCTGTCGGCCGGACGGGGCGCACCCCCGTGAAACCGTCACACGCAGGTCCGGACCCTGATCCTCACGAGCGGACGGGGAACGTCGACACTCACTCACGGTCGGCGTGGTCGAACCGTGGCCCTACCCGCTTCCAGAGCGGTATCGACAGGACCAACGTGCCGACGAAGAGTACGAGGAACGCGACAGCAGTCATCTCGATCGGTAGTCCGAGGACGTACAGTCCGAGCGTCCCGGCGAGTGCCGCCAGTAAGACGCCGAGAACGACGGTCTGCAACCCGCTGAAAGCGCTCGTCGAGACGTCCCCGAACATAGTTGCGCTAACACGCTTCCTCGTATAATTCCGAGGGTAGTCGACGAATGGCGTCCTGTGGAGGGTGAGCCGGTTGTCGGCTCGACTCGGGATGACACAGATCATGTTACACCCACTGGTGAGGACCGTGACCGGGTGATCGGAGAGAGCAAGGTGGGGACCACGACGAGGCCCGGAACCGGAGGGAAGCCGCACGGGCTTCCAAGGCAGTCGCGGTGGCTGACGAGACAGTACCCGTCGGCTGGACCGACGGCCTCACGACCCATCGACGAGAGCCGAAGCACTCACGAACGTCCCGACGACACCAACTCGTAGACCGATGCCAGCCGACCTCGACGAGAAGACGGCGCGGTACGGCGAGATGCTCGCGGACGCCCTCGCCGCCGCCGAGGTGTGCGTGCCGGCGGGGACGCCGCTCCACGACGCCGCGGTCGAGTGCCGCGAGATGGCCGTCTCGTACCTCGAAGACGGCCGCCACTTCCGCGAGGCGGACGACCTGGTGAACGCGCTGGCCGCCTACTCGTACGGGTACGGCTGGCTCGACTGCGGGGTCCGCCTCGGACTGTTCTCGGTGCCCGAGGGGACCGACCTGTTCACGACCTGACCGTCACTGGAACTTTCCACCTGCCCTGCGTACCCCCGGGCATGACGACCCACGAGTTCGACGAGCTCCTCGTTCCGACCGACGGGAGCGAGACGGCCGACGCCGCGCTCGACGTCGCGGTATCGCTCGCCTCGCACATCGGCGCCAGGGTGCACCTGCTCTCCGTGGTGAACCCCTACGTCCTCTCCAGGGTGACCGACGTCGAGGAGCACCGCGCCGAGGCGAGGCAACTCGTCTCCGACGCGGCAGAACGCGTCCGGGAGGCCGGCGTCGACGTGGAGACGGCGGTGCGGAAGGGCTCGGAACACGAGGAGATCCGGGAGTACGTCGAGGAGCACGGGATCGACGCGGTCGTGATGGGGACCCACGGCCGGACCGGCGTGAAGCGTGCGCTCGTCGGGAGCGTGACCGAGAAGGTCGTCCGTCGGGTCGGCGTACCCGTGCTCACGGTCCGGGAACCGATCCCGGAGTTCCGGCCGGACCGCGTGTTGCTCCCGACGGACGGCAGCGACGCCGCGGCCGCGGCCGAGCGCGTGGCGCTGTGGCTCGCCGACGAGTACGGTGCGACCGTCGAGGCGCTCAGCGTCGTCGAGACCCCGACGCTCACGACCGCCAGCGACCCGGCCGGTATGACCGGGGACGCCATCGACGAGGTCCGGGGTGTACTGACCGAGCAGGCCGAGGACGCCGTCGAGTCCGTCGAGGAGGACGGCGAGGCGGCAGGGGTGACCGTGGAGACCGCCGTCGGCGAGGGCCGCACGCACGAGCGCATCCTCACTGCGGCCGAGGAACGCGACGCCGACCTGATCGTGATCGGCTCCCACGGTCGCGGCGGCGTCGAGCGGTTCGTCCTCGGGAGCGTCGCGGAGAAGGTGCTGCGGCTCGCCGACCGACCGGTGCTCGTGGTTCCCTCCGAGGGCGCGGGCGGGACGGCGGGGTAGCTACTCGAACCGGTAGGTCGCGCCCTCGGCCGAGTCCTCCACCTCGACGCCGAGCGCCTCGAGGTCGTCCCGGAGCTCGTCCGCGCGCTCGTAGTTGCCTGCTTCCCGCTCCCGCTCGCGGACGTCGAGCACGAGTTCGACCAGGTCGCCCGCGAGCTCTACGTCGCCGTCGGCCTCGCGGCCGAGTTCGAGCCCGAACACGTCGCCGCCGAGCTCCTCGAACGTCTCGACCGCGCGGCGGAGTCCCCGGTAGTCGTAGCTCGCCGACCCGTCGTCGTCGCCGTCCGCGTTCGCGTCGGCGGTTGCATCGTCCGGCCGGTTCGCGCCGACGTGCCGGTTCACGGCCGTTGCGAGATCGAGCAGCGCGTTGTACGCGGTCCGCACGTCGAGGTCGTGGTTCATCGCCTCGGTGAACGCCTCGCGAGTCGTCTCGACCGACTCGCGGAGATCGTCGTCCGCGGACTTCGATCCGGCGTCGACCGAGTCACAGGCGTCGACCGCGGCCTCGTAGGCGCGTTCGAGCCGCTCCCAGCGCTCCTCGGCCTCGACGATCGCGTCCTCGGAGAAGGTCTGGTCGCCGCGGTACTGTGCACCCAGGTAGAACGTGCGGATCACGTTCACCCCGAACTCCTTGAGCGCGTCGCTCGCGGTGAAGAAGTTGCCGAGGCTGGAGGACATCTTGTCCTCCTTCGTGCGCAGGAGGCCGTTGTGGAGCCAGTAGCGGGCGAAGGTGCGGTCCGTCGCGGCCTCGCTCTGGGCGATCTCGTTCTCGTGGTGCGGGAACACGAGGTCGCGCCCGCCCATGTGGACGTCGAGCGTCTCGCCGAGGTGCGTCATCGACATCGCCGAGCACTCGATGTGCCAGCCCGGACGGCCTTCGCCCCACGGCGAGTCCCAGGTCATACCGGACGGGAGCGCGTCGTCGTGTTCGTGCTTCCGGTGTTCCCTGACGGCCGATTCGCTCACGCCGCCGGCCTTCCACAGCGCGAAGTCGGTCGGGTGGCGCTTCTCGGCGAGTTCGTCCGCGTCGGCGTCGGATTCGAGTTCGTCGAGCTTCTGGTTCGACAGCTCGCCGTAGCGGTCGAACCGCGTGACGTCGAAGTACACCGAACCGTTCGCCTCGTAGGCGTAGCCGCGCTCGACGAGCGTGCCGACGAGGTCGACGATCTCCGGAACGTGCTCGGAGACGCGGGGGTACACCTCCGCCCGGAGGAGGTTCAGCCCGCGCATGTCCTCGATGACCTCCCGGGTGAAGTGGCGGGCGACGTCGGCCTCCGTGTCCCAGCCCTCGCGCTCGCCGACCCGGGCGGCGATCTTCTCGTTCACGTCGGTGACGTTCTCGACGTGGCGGACGTCGTAGCCGAGGTGCTCGAGCCACCGGTGGAGGATGTCGGCGTGGAACCAGAGGCGCGCGTGTCCGAGGTGCGCCTCGTCCGAGACCGTCAGCCCGCAGACGTACAGCAGGACCTCGTCGTCTTCGACGTCGAACGGTCGGCGCTCACCCGACAGGGTGTCGGTCACGGACAGGCTCATTCGGTCGTCGCTAGGCGGGCCTCCGGTTTAAAACGTCGAAGTTCGTCGCGTCGGGACGACGTCGCCGGTCGGTGAAACGGGCATCTCACGTAACACCGGGTACTTGTCACGATACGTCGTCACCCCTGGGTATGAACTCGCTGTAACAGAGACTGTTCCTGCGCGCCGGCGGTACCGCCGCGATCGGTTCGTCCGCCGGCTGTGTCGCGAATCCGGGCGGGGGCGCCACGCGGTCACCGACCAGGTATTCGCGTACTGACGGACGTGAGGACGACGGGTCCCCTCCTGAACGACGCGACCGCTGGGGGAGATCCGGTGAGAGAACGTCCACTCCCGGCTACGACGCCAGCGCCGCCTCGACCGCCCGGACCGCCGTCGCCCCGTCGCGCCGCCCGACCACGACGACCATTTCCCCGTCGGCGACGCCCGCAGCCTCGACGGCCACGTCAGCCGTTCGGAGACAGCCGAGCGCGGCCTCCAGTGCCCGGGCGTCGACGTCGCCTCGGGCGACGACGGCCGTCAGGGCTCCGCCGTCCTCGGCGAACCTCGCCCCGCCGACCCCGAGGAGCGCGTCGTCCTCCGCGTTCTCGTCGTCCGCGTCTCGGTCTTCCGCGGAGACGACTCCGCTGTGCATGGTGACCCGAGCGTCGGCGGCGACCGAGGGCGGGTCGAGGTCAGCGGCGTACCGGCGCAGCGCCGTCGCCACCGCGTCCGTCTCCGCGTCGATGTCCAGCGTCTCGGCCGCGGCGGCGTAGTTCACGACGCCGGCGCGGAGCGCGTCGAACAGGTACGGCCTGGCCCGGACGGCCTCGCGGGCGTCCTCCGCGACTGTCATACCTCCGCGGTCGCGGTCCCCGGCGATAACACCGACGGTTTCGGGGTGGAGGGGTTCGGGAACGCCCGCCGACTGAAGCGAGTTTCTGTATCGGCCCCTACAGAAAGGTAATTCAGATTACCCTTTTGGGCGCGGGGGCCCGTCGTTCACGTGCATGAGGTCACAGGCACCGGACACGGACGACCCGCTCCTGGAGTCGCTCCGGGGTCCCGATCCGAACGGTTCGCTCGCGGTATCGCTCGCGGTCGCGCTGGCCGTGGTACTCGGCGTCCTCGCGACGACGGCGCCGGTCGCCGCGCTCGCGGCGGTCGCGCTCGTCGCCGGCGGCTACCTCCTCGCGGGGGTGCGTCGGCGCGCTCGCGAGGGGACGGGGCGGCAGCGACGGCTCTGCGTCCCCCGGACGACGGTCTGCGTGGAGGTGTGAGACGACGGACGAGACGTCGATCCGGTCGTCGTAGTCCCCCTTCGGCCCTCCACCCAATCCCGGTACATCGACCCGGTTTCGAGTTCTCACAGGCCGCTCGACGCACTCCGCGTTCGAAGGCGATAAGGCCGGCCACACCTTGCCTTCGGCCATGAGTCAGGCGCTGGTGATCGTCGCCCACGGATCCCACCTGAACCCGGACTCGAGCGCCCCCACCTTCCGGCACGCGGACACCATCCGCGCGACCGGCGCGTTCGACGAGGTCCGGACCGGCTTCTGGAAGGAGGAGCCCAGCCTCCGCGAGGTGCTCCGCACGGTCGAGGCCGAGGAGGTGGTCGTGGTCCCGATGTTCATCTCGGAGGGGTACTTCACCGAGCAGGTCATCCCCCGCGAACTCCGCCTCGACGGCTGGGACGTGACCGACTGGGACTCCGACGGCCTCTCCGCGGACGTGGCGACCTACGCCGCGACGGACACCGGTCAGACGGTCCACTACTGCGGCCCCGTCGGCACCCACGGGTCGATGACCGACGTGCTAGTGCGCCGGGCCGAGAGCGTCACCGGGGACCCCGACGTGGGCGAGGGGTTCGGCTTCGCCGTCGTCGGCCACGGCACCGAGCGCAACGAGAACTCCGCGAAGGCCATCGAGTACCACGCCGACCGCGTCCGCGACATGGATCGGTTCGACGAGGTCGAGGCGCTGTACATGGACGAGGAACCCGAGGTGGACGACCTCCCCGACTACTTCGAGACCGAGGACGTCGTGCTCGTCCCGCTGTTCGTCGCCGACGGCTTCCACACCCAGGAGGACATTCCGGAGGACGTCGGCCTCACCGACGACTACCGGACCGGCTACGACGTGCCGGCCGCGGTCGAGGGCCACCGCGTCTGGTACGCCGGTGCGGTCGGCACGGAACCCCTGCTGGCCGACGTCGTCCTCGAACGGGCGGCCGACGCGGGCGCCGACGTGGGGAGCGCCGTCGAGGACGTGCGCGAGACGACGCGGGTGGCGACCCCGGAGGCCGACGACTGAATGCAGTCCGCCCAGTTCGACGCCCTCGTCGAGGCCGCGGCCGGGGGTGACGACGGGAGCGAGGGCGTCGACTTCGAGGGCCTGCGCGTCCGCCGCGGGGCCGACGGCGGCTTCCGGTTCGAGACGCCGGACGTGACCGCGACCGGGCTCTCGGAGGCCGAACTCCGCGCCCACGCGGAGGGCTCGCCGTACGTGACCAACTGGTACGTCTGGGAGCGTGACGTGCGGCGACACGGGCGGCCCCGACGTGCCTTCCTTCGCCGAGCCGAAGCCGCCGACGACCTCCCGGTTCCGGAGCGGTACGAGGCGCTCCGCGATGGCATGGTCACCGAGTGGGGACAGCTCCGCATCGAGGCGACGCTGGGCGACCACGGCGCCCGTCGGTACGAACTGCGACACGTCGACGACGCCGGCCGCGACGCCGACGAACTCGATCACCACGACGACCCCCTCGACGCTCGCGTGCTGGCGAAACTGGACGACGACGGCCGCTACCGGCCGCTCAAGACGGCACCCACGCTCCGGACCGGGTGGGTCTTCCAGTCGCTCGACTGGCACGCCGCGCTCGAGGCCATCGAGGCGTTCTACCCCGCCACCGTGGCGAACTGGTACCGCGAGCGGGAGGGCGACCTGGACGTGAGCCACTGGCGCGAGACCGCGGAGCGACAGACCGGCATCTACGACGTGGTCGACGAGCTCCCCCGCGAGGCCGTCGAGCACGTCGCCGAGGCCTGCTGCGTGGACTCCCAGTGCCTGAAGCGCCGGGAGTGGGAGTACGAGGCGGGCGACGAGCTCGCCGCCGACGGCGGCACCGGCCCGTTCCCGTGTCGGGAGCCGTGTTCGCTCGTCGTCGCGGCGGCGCGGAAGTGGACGTTCCTGGAGCGGGAGGAGGAGCGGGAGTACACGTTCACGCTGACGCCGAGCGAGAAGGAGCAGGTCGAGGACATCGTCGACGCCGTCGCCGACGGCCGGGTCGGGGAGATCCGCGAGGCGGACGTCGGCGAGGGCGCGAACCGCTACCGGGCGCGGTACCTCCGCGCGAAGCGGATGGACGAGGAGGGGAACCTCGACGGGGGTCCGACGGAGGACGGCGCGGAGTAACGGGGGACGGCGCGGAGTAGCTCAGGACCGGAGCACGTACACGGCGGCGCCGACCGAGAGGACGACCGCGAACAGGCCGAGCATCACGACGAGGCTGTCGAGCAGCATCGCGGCGAGCGCGGCCAGGAGCAGCGCGAGTACCGCGAACCCGGCGACGAGCAGCGTGACCGAGTCGGCGTCGGGCGGGTCGACGCTCCCGACGATCGTGGCGGGGTCGTCCTCCTCGTCGGACTCCCCCTCGTCGACGGCGCTCCCCCCCGGGTGCGAGAGCGACTCGTCGACGTCGACGCTCTTCGGGCGCTCCCGGGGAACGAGCGTGATCTCCACGCCGGTTCCGTCCGCGCCGTGGCCCGTGATCAGTTCGAGGGTACCGCTCACCGGCTCGTCCACGTCGGCCACGTCGACGTGGACGCGGCTCGTCCGCCCCTCCTCGACGTAGTGGTTCGTCTCGCCCACCGCCGTGAGGTCGGCGAGCCGGTCGCGGAACCGGAGGTGGACGTGCACCGCCTTCCCCTGGTTGTCCAGCACCACGGTGAACGGCCCGTCGGCCGTGAACGAGGCCGGTGCGTCCGCTTCGTTCAACCGCCGGCGGTTGAGAACGACGCTCAGCGTCTCCGAGGGCACGTCCGGAGATTGCGGGTCTCGGGAATAAAGGTTCTCGTGGCTGGCCGAACCGTTCAGGCCTCCCGCATGTCCGGCGGGAGGAGGTTCGGGATGCCGTCCTCGATCGGGTACTCCTCGCCGCAGTCAGTGCAGGTGAGCGTCCCGGAGAGGATCTCGCCGTCGTCCTCCCCGTCGCGCTCGTCGACCGAGAGCTCCAGGTCGTGCTTGTCGAGCGGGCAGCAGACGATGTCCAAGAGGGACTCCTTCATTACGCGTTTGGTCGCCCGGACCGGCCAAAAGCCTACGGGTTCGATTATCGGTGGACCGGGTCGAGTAGCGGCGAGACAAGAGCCGGCGAGGCCCCGGTGCAGACCTACTCCCAGGGGTTCGTCCGGACGACCGTCTCCGCGCGGTCGGGGCCGACGCCGATCGCGTAGACGGGCGCGTCGACCTGCTCCTCCACGTACTCGAGGTACTCCCGGGCCGCGTCGGGGATGGCCGAGTAGCCCTCCTCGGCGACGGCGGACCAGTCGACCTCGGGCCACGGCTCGAACTCCCGGAGCACCGGCTCGCACCGGCCCCACTCCTCGGTCGTCGCGGGCATCGACTCCAGCGTCTCCCCGTCGAGTTCGTAGGCGTGTCCGACCTGGACCTCGTCGAGGCCGGCGAGCACGTCGACGTGGTTGACGGCGATGCCGGTGAAGCCGTTCGTGCGCGCGGCGTGGCGGAGCATCGGCACGTCGAGCCAGCCGATGCGGCGCGGCCGACCGGTGACGGTGCCGAACTCGCCGCCCTTCTCGCGGATGAAGTCCGCCAGTTCCTCGTCCTCGCCGACCAGTTCGGTCGGGAGGGGGCCGGTGCCGACGCGCGAGAGGTACGCCTTCACGACGCCGACGACCTCGCCCTGTCCGACGACGGTCGGGCCGACGCCGGTGCCCACTGCTGCCCCGCCCGCGGTCGGGTTCGAGGAGGTGACGTACGGGTAGATGCCGTGGTCGATGTCGATGGAGGTTCCCTGCGCGCCCTCGAACATGACGTTCCGCCCCGCCTCGCGCTGCTCGTGGAGGAAGTCGCTGCTGTTGACGGTCATGTCCTCGTCGGCGAGGCGCTCGCCGATGGCGGCGAACTCCTCGTGGAGCGCGTCGACGTCGCACTCGTCGCCCGCCTCGAGGCCGAACACGTCCTCGATGAGCGCGCGCTTCTGGGGGACGACGTACTCCAGCCGGTCGCGAAGCACGTCGGGGTCGAGGAGGTCGCCGACGCGGACGCCGCGCCGGCCCGCCTTGTCCTCGTACGTCGGGCCGATGCCGCGGCCGGTCGTGCCGGCCGCGAGGTCGGAGTCGGACTTCGCCTCCTCCTCAATGCCGTCGAGCCGACGGTGGTACGGGAGGATGACGTGCGCACGGCGGGCGACGCGGACGTCGGGGTCGAGCCCGCGCTCGCGGAGCGTGTCGAGTTCGTCGAACAGGGTCCGAGGGTTGACGACGCAGCCGTTGCCGAGCACGCCCACCTTGTCGCGGACGGCGCCCGAGGGGACGAGCGAGAGCGCGTACTCCTCGCCGCCCTCTACGACGGTGTGGCCGGCGTTGTCGCCGCCCTGATACCGGACGACGACGTCGGCGTCCCCGCCCCAGAGGTCGACGAGCGCGCCCTTGCCCTCGTCGCCGAGCTGGGAGCCGACGATAGTTACGGTCATTCCGTCGCTCACTTCCGCGCCACCCGGTAAACCGATTACGGTCCTGCGGCGTTGAGTGGGCACGTTCGTGCCGGAAGCGCCCGTCGCCCAGCCGTCCCCTATCCTCGGACGTGTATCGACCGCCGGCGAGCCCGGCCGACGGTGGCGAGGGGCGCGACCGCCGTCTCAGCGGCCGCGAACGGAACTGTTAACTCTTCACACCCGAAAGTCGGACCACTCCGTTCTCGTCTTCCGTCCCGGCCCCGGGTCGGAGGGCAACGTTTAAAACCCGCACGCACAAGTTAACATGTGGCATGATAGATCGACTTGAGAAGGAGGTGGACATGCTGGAGCGGCACCTCCAAGTCCTCCGGATGGTCATCGAGAACGAACCGATCGGCATCGTGAAGATGTCGAACGAAACAGGCTACCCGCACCACAAGGTCCGGTACTCCCTGCGCGTCCTCGAGGAGGAGAACCTCATCGAGCCGTCGAGTCAGGGCGCCATCACGACCGAGCGGACCGCCGAGTTCGTCGACGAACTGGACGACAAACTCGACGACATCACCGACAAGATCGGCGGCATGCGCATCGAGAACGCGCCCGAAGTCGAGAACTGAGCGGACGACGGAATTCTCGTTCTACAGCTCCGGGACGTTCACGTGGAACTCCCCGTCTCGCGATTCGACGAGACACAGGTGGAAGCCGCGCTTTCGCGACATCTTCACGAAGCTCTTCTGTTTGCCGCGACTGAGTAGCCCGCCGCCGGTCGCGTCCGCGACGGCCTCGAGCGCGCCCGGTTCGAAGAACGAGGCGGTGACGTGGAACGCCGCCGCCAGCCCGTCGTACTGGTCGGCGACCTGGCTGGACCCCTCGACGAGGCCGTCGAGCATCGACTCGTTCGTCGCCTCCCGCGAGTCGGTGACGTTCGCGACGAACAGCGGGTCACCCATCCGGTCGCGCAGGACGACGTCGAACGTCCGCTCCTCGCTCTTCTTCCCCTGTTCGTCCACGAGGTCGACGACGCCGTCGAGTTCGGCCCGGTCGATCTTCGGGATGGCCTCGTACAGGTCCCGCATCGCCGACACGTTCCCCGTGTCCTGGATCTCGTACAGCAGGGTCCTGACGACCCACGCGACGAAGCCGTACTCGATGGTGTCCCGGAGCCACTCCTCGTAGGGGCGCCCGTCGACGACCGCGTAGTCGTCGTCGAACTCGGTGTGCACCTCCATCCGGAGGTTCTCGTCGACCTCCTCGCGGGAGGCGTGGCCCGCGTGGGCCTTCTCCAGCGTGCCGGCACCCTTCGAGTCGTACCGGACGAACAGGTTCGTCCCGGACAGCGCCCGCTCCGGCTGGACGGTCCGCCCCTCCGGCGCGGCGTCCCCGTCGGCCTCCGAGAGCCGCGTGCGGGCGTCGGCCAGTTCGGACTGCAGGGTCTCGACGCGACCCTCCAGCCGCTCGTTCTCCTCCCGGAGTCGCTCGACCGTCGCGTGCGCCTCGGTCAGTTCCTCGCGGGTCGCGGCGAGCTCCCCGGCGACCTCCTCGTGCGCGCTCCGGGCGCGCTGGAGGTCGCGACGGAGCTCCGCCGTCCCCGCGGCGTCGCTTCCCTCCGCCGATTCCGGCGGGGACTGGGCCGAGGACTCGGAAGCCGACTCCCCCACCGCGTTCGACGGCTCGTCGGCGGACGCGGCGTCCGGTCCCTCCTGCCGTTCGTCGTCGGCCTCGCTCCGCGGCCGCGGTCTCGCAGCCGCGCTCCCCGCGACCGCGTCGCTCGACGCCGTCCCTTCCGCCCCGCTCGGTACGCTCACCCCGGTCTCGTCCGGATCGAGCGACGGGATCGAGCGCGTCTCGCGCCACTGCTCCTCGGCGGAGAACGGGTCGGACTCGGAGGCCGCGACCGCGTCGGTCGGTTCGGCGTCGCGCCGCAGTTTCTCCTCGCGCGTCTGTTCCCGGTACCGCGGCGGCGACTCCCCGGGAGCGGCCGGCGGGGGACCGCCGGCTTCGCTCCCATCGGCGTCCGTCGCGTCGGCACCGGCGGCCTCCCCGGATGGAGATTCGACCGCCGACGTCCCCGCGGCCGCGTCCGAGGGTTCGTCCGTCGACGCGTCCACCGCTTCGGCCCCCGTCGTCCGTGACTCGGCATCCGGGCGGTCGGCGTCGTCCTCCCCCGGTTCGGGTGCCGGCCCCTCGGCGCTCCCGTCGTCCGCCGACTCCTCGACCGCCGGCGAGGGATCGGACTCGATGGTGACGCTCCCGGGGTCCGCGACGTCTGGTTGGTCCGCCGCGGGCCCCTCGTTCCGGGGGTCCTCCCCCGTCGACCCGACCGAACCCTCCGCGTCCTCCCCGCTTTCCGCGGCGTCCACTGTCGCCGCCGTGGTACCGACACCCGCGGCGCCAGCACCCGCGCCGCCGGCGTCGGGAACCGCGCCGGTCTCGGACGGTTCGTCGGCGCCCGCCGCGACCGACTCGGTCGGCTCCGGTTCAGGTTCGGGTTCGGGCACGTCTATGACGTCGACGTCGACCGTCCGGACCTCGTAGATGCCCACCTCGTCGTCCGCGCGCTCGAACGCCTCGTCGCCGGTGAGCGTCTCGCGGCGGGTGCCGACGAACGCGCACGCGAGCCTGCGACCGCCGTGGTAGACCACGTAGTAGTCGCCCGAGAGCACGTTCTCGGAGAGTTCGACGAAGCCGGTGAAGTTGCCGGCCGAGAGCGTCCGGTCGGCCTCGGAGAGGGGGGTGTCGTTCGTGTAGTACTTCGCCTTCGTCTCCCCGCCCCGCTCGCGCATCGCGAAGAGGAGGGGGAGGGAGGGGTCGGGCGCGGCGTACGCCGTCCCGTCGGCGTCCTCGAAGGACTCGACGGTCCCGTCCGAGACGCCGACGAAGCGGCCGTTCAGGACGAACAGCCACGCCGTCCCGTCGGTGACCGCCCCCGTGAACTCCCGGTCCGCGAGCTCGTGGAGGCCGTCGTATCCCCCCGAATACGGCTCCGACCTCCAGCCGGTCACCGTATCGATTGTTTCGCTGTCCATTGCCGGTAGTTCGCCGCGTGCCACGCAAATACTTTCCGCCTGATGTGACGGACGTCTTACGTCCTCTCGGAGCGTCGCGTGTCTGTTTTCAGTCAAGAGGGAGCGATAGTATCCAACTCCTACTGCCAGTGTAGCCGACTCCTACCCTGGAATCACCCGCCGCACCCACCTGAAGTTGCCTCGGACCGTCGGCATCGATGGGCGGGCGGGTCGATCCGCACCGATCGGTCAGCCGGCCACCGCGTACGTGAACAGGAACCCGAAATAGAGGAGGACGAGCAGGCCGAGCGCGACGATCTGGAACCGCCGGAGGTCCGCCCCTTCATCCTCGCTGGCTGCGGCGTAGGCGGCGCGCTCGTCCTCCGTCAGGTCCCGGTGGTCGAGTCCGAGGTGGAGGTCGCGGTGACGCTCGCGGGCGAACGGCGCCCCGCACCGGGGACACTCGTGGACGGTCGCCCCGTCGGGGATGTCGAGTGCGGGGCGGGCGTCGGCGGCGGAATCGGCGTCCGGGTCGGCGTTCCGGGTCATACGAACGGCGGCGCACCTCCCGGGCGCGTGATGATCCAGAGGCTCACCATCGTGTAGGCGACCATCGCCGCCGTCACCCCATACTGGCTACGGATCGCCTGCAGGCGGTCGGGGAACAGGTCGTACGCGGTCGCGTGCGCGACCCACACAGCGAGCAGGTGGCCCGCGAGCACCGCCGCGATGCCGACCCCGCCGAACCACCCCGGGACGACCAGCTGCGGGGGCGACGGCGGCGGCGAGAGCGGCGCGGCGACGACGGTGACGAGCGTCGGCGCGAGCGCGAGGACGGAGCCGAGGTTGTGCGCGAGGTGGTAGCCCGCCGCGATTGCGAGCAGCGACGGGGCGAACCGGCGGGCGAGCGCGGCCGTCGAGACGAACGTGTCCGCGTAGCGTCGGGCGGCCCGCACGGCGGCGAGGTAGGCGGCGAGGAACAGCGCGAACCCGCCGACCATCCCCGTCGCGTAGATCACCAGCGGATGGAGGCCCGCCAGGAACAGCGCCCGGGCGAACTCCGCCCAGGCAGCGGTGCCGACGAAGCCGTCGAACGTCGTCACGAACAGCACCGCGACGACGAACGCCACGTCGCACCGGCCCCGCATCCACCCGGCGTCGGTGAGTCCCATCCCCGGCAGCCGGAGGCGCAGGCCGTCGTCGGTTCTCGCGAGCGGCGCGACGCGCCCGTAGGCGGCCAGCAGCCGCGAGACGGGGTCGGCGTTGGCGAACCACGTCCCGGCGCCGAAGACGACGCTGCCGGCGAGCGAGACCAGGCCGTAGGCGACGACGACGGCGGTCAGCAGCCGCGGATCGTCCGCGAGCGGCGTCACGACCTCGAGGTAGACGAGCGCGAGCAGGCCGACCACGGCCGGCCAGCGTCCCCAGGAGTCGGGGTACGGGCGATCGATCGAGGGGAGCGCGATCGCGATCGTCCGGAAGGGGTTGACGACCGGCCAGGCGTCGCCGACGAGGTAGGCGGTCGCGACGTAGGCGCCCCACCACGCCACCCACACGAGGAGCACCGCCGCGTTCCGACCGCCCACGTCGGGGCCGAACGCGCCCGCGACGAGCACGAGCGCGAGGGCCCCGAGCCCGAGCGCCCTGCCGGCGAGCGTCACGAGGCGGCCGGGACCTCCCACCACGTCGCCCCAGGCGTCCAGTCGTCGGACGTACGCGCGGTCGGTGACGAACGAGGCGAGCAGGAACGAGGCCCCGATGACGCCGCCGCCCGTGGCGAGGAACAGCCACGTCGGGACGGCGAGGCTCCCGGCGCCGGCGCCCCGGACGCCGCCGGCGTGTGCGAGCGCCCGTCCGGACAGGGACAGCAGTGTGAGCAACGAGATCCCGACGAGGAACGAGCGGGGGCGCGGGAGGGCGCGTCGGGTCATCGGCGACGGTTCGAACGGGCGTCGGGAGTAGCTTCCGGAATCGACGTCGTCGTCCCGGTCGGCCCTACTCGAGTTCCTCGCGCAGGATCGTCCGGTGGCACCGCTTCTTCGCCGTGTTCTCGTAGCAGACGAGCGCGACGTCCTCGCCGCCGTTGAGCGCCGTGCGGAGGTCGTCCACGGCCTCCGCGGCCGCCGGCGCCGAGCCGAGGTGCTCGCGATAGCGGTCCGCGAAATCCACCTGGTCCCACGCGGCGTTGTGCGCCTCCTCGTCGCAGAGCCCCGCGATCTTGAGGTCCTCCTCGGCCTGCTTCACGTCGTCTAACAGGTCCTCCGGCGGTCCGAGCGCGGGGCGATTCTCGTCGACCGCGCCCGCGAACCACCGGGTCGGGCGCCGAACGACCCCGACCAATCGCGTCCCCGCCGGGAGGTCGACGAGGTCGTGCTGGAGCGCGGCGACGTACGTGTCGTGGAGCGCCACGTTCACTGGTGAGACGTAATCGGACAAAAGGGTTCGTGGGAGCCCGGTTCGCGGGAGGGCGGCCGTCGCGGGGCCGGGGTGTCGTGTCCGGCGGCCCGTCGCTACACCCGTTTCGAACGCGCCTCTCGCACCCCCGAACCGTCGCGGACCATGTCCTCACACGACGGGCAGACGCGGACGGTCGACATCCCCTGCGGGGCGAACACGCGGACGTATCGCTCGGTGACGAACGATTCACAGTTCCGGCACTCCGGCATACGTCGCCACCTGCGTTCCGGACGACCGTAGTCCTATCGAAAGTCGTGCGGGTGAGTGACAGACGTGGACGGCCTCCGACGCGGATGGAGGGATTTTTGGTTCGGGACGGGCAACCCCGGAGCATGGCTACGGAAACGGAAGACGCCCACGACGAGGGGCACCACCTCCCGGCGGTCGAGGACTGGCCGCGCGGGTTCGGTGAAGCCTCCTGGTGGCCGTTCGTCACCGCGCTCGGCGCCGCCGGGATCTACGTCGGCGCCGCGCTGTTCCTGATGGGGACCTCCGGCATCGTGCCGACGCTGGCCGGGCCGGTCATCTTCGTCGGCAGCATCGGCGTGTTCCTCGTGGGGTTGTACGGCTGGCTGTACCACGCCTTCGTCACCCATTTCTGGGAGCGCGGCGCCGACGAACACAGCGCCTCGAAGCTCCGGTGGGGGATGATCGCGTTCCTGATCTCCGAGGTCGCGACCTTCAGCGCCGGCTTCACCTACTTCATCTTCATCCGCGCGAACGCGTGGCCCCCCGAAGGTGCCGAACTCCCACCCCTCCTCGGCTCGCTCGTCATCATCAACACGGCGCTCCTGCTCGCCTCGTCGGTGACGCTCCACTTCGCCCACGAGGCCATTCGCGAGGACAAGCGGGGCCGCTTCCTCGGCCTCCTCGGCGCGACGCTGCTCCTCGGCATCGTGTTCATCGGCGGCCAGGTGTACGAGTACTACGAGTTCATCGCACACGAGGAGTTCACGCTCACGAGCGGCGTCTTCGGCTCGGCGTTCTACGGCCTGACCGGCCTCCACGGCCTCCACGTCTCGATGGGCGCCGTACTGCTCGGCATCGTGTTCGCCCGGGCGCTGATGGGCCAGTACTCGGCCGAGCGCCACGTCTCCGTGACGACCGCCTCGATGTACTGGCACTTCGTCGACGCCGTCTGGATCATCCTCGTCGCGGTGCTGTACGTCGGCGCCGAACTCAACGCCGGGATCTGACCACCGGCGACCCGCCCTTACTCGCGCAGCCGCAGTTCCTCGATCTCCCGCCGCTCGCCGTCCTCGTACTTGTAGCGGACGCCGTCCTCCTCGTCCTCCGTCGCGCGGTGCGAGCCGTCACAGAACGGCCGTTCGGCGCTCAGCCCGCACATGCACACCGCCACGTCGCCGTACTCGGGGTCGATGTCCGACTCGTCGAGTCTCACCGGTCCGGTCGCCTCGTGGGTGACTTCGCGCATGGCGGGAGGTCCGGGGGTCGCGGACGTAACCGTGTCGCCGCGATCGGTTGCGGCGAGCGGTGGTGTACACTGATTTGGTCTGCCGGAGTCGACGGGGATTTTAACGGCTGGTCACGCAACGCCCGGTATGACGAATGCCAGCCGGCGCGTCGTCGAATACTTGCTCGGCGCGCTCGGTCTGATGGTCCTGTTGGCGTTCGTCTACCAGTGGGGACTGTCAACGTTCGAGGGTGCGGAGGTGGACTACGTCCACGCGCTGTACGTCGTCGTGGAGACGTTCACGACGACCGGGTTCGGCCTCGACGTCGAGCGGTGGACGACCGACCGGATGTACCTGTTGATGATCGGGCTCCAGCTCGCTGGGGTCGGGCTCATCTTCCTCGCGCTCCCGGCGGTCATCGTCCCGCTCGTCGACGAGGCGCTCTCCTCCTCCCCGCCCGAATCGGTCGACCTGACCGGCCACGTCGTCATCTGCTCGTTCACCCCGCGCGGGGAGACCCTGGTTCGGGAACTGGACGCCAACGACCAGCCGTACGCTATCGTCGAGCCCGACCGCGACCGCGCCGTGGAACTCGCGGCCGAGCACTCCGTCGTCCACGGCGACCCGGAGGACGTGGATACGCTCCGGGCGGCGAGCGCGGCGGACGCACGGGCGCTCGTCGCCGACGCGGACGACGAGACGAACGCGAGCATCGTGCTCTCGGCCCGCGAGGTCTCCGAGGACCTCCGAATCATCAGCCTCGTCGAGAAGGAGGACGTGGCCGACTACCACCGCTACGCCGGAGCCGACGAGGTCGTCTCCCCCCGGCGGGGACTCGGACGGAGCCTCGGCGGGAAGGCGACCCAGATCGTCTCCGACGAACTCGGCGAGGCCGTCGAACTCGGCGAGGATCTGGAGATCGCGGAGTTGCTGATCCACCGCGATAGCCCGCTCGCCGACAGCACCGTCGCCGAGTCCCGGATCGGCGAACGGACGGGGGCCAACGTCATCGGCGCCTGGGTCCGGGGCGAGTTCGAGTCGCCGCCCGCCCCCGACCGCGTGCTCGACGAGCACACAGTGATCCTCGTGGCGGGCCGCGAGGAACAGCTCGAGGCGCTGAAACAGCTGACCCTCTCGGAGACTCGCCGGCACCGGCGGGGGCCGGTCATCGTCGCCGGCTACGGCGTCGTCGGCCGCGCCGCGGCCTCGCAACTCGCGGCCACCGACGACGTCGTCGTCGTCGACCTCGAGGACAAGGGCGGCGTGGACGTCGTCGGCGACGCGACCGAGCGCTCGACCCTGGAGGAGGCCGGCATCGACGAGGCCCGGAGCGTCCTCATCACGCTGGGATCGGACACGACGACCGTGTTCGCGGCACTCGCGGTGAAACAGGTCGCCCCGGAGGTGGAGGTCATCGCTCGCGCGAACGACGCCGAGAGCGTGCCGAAGCTCTACCGCGCCGGCGCCGGCTACGTGCTGGCGCTCTCGACGGTCGCGGGCCGCATGCTCGCCTCCCACCTCCTGGAGGAGGAGGTGCTCCGGCCGGAGTCGCAGGTCCAGCTCGTCCGCGTCACCGCGCCGAACCTGGGCGGGAGGACGCTCGCCGACGCCGAGGTCCGGGCGAGGACCGGCTGTTCGGTCGTCGCCATCGAGCGCGACGGCGAGATGCGCGGGGACGTCGGACCGAACACGGTCGTCCGCGAGGACGACACGCTCGTCATCGCCGGGACGGACGAGGCGGTAGCACGGTTCAACGAGCGGCTCGCCTGATCCGTGACGGGCGGATCGGCGCGACCGGCGACCCCGCGACCGCCCACCCGACGAACAGGAGCGCGCCGAGGAGTTCCGGGAGCGCCAGCCCCGGCCCGGGTCGAACCCCGGCCAGCCACGCCGCCCACCCGAGCACGTGGACCGCGGCCGCCACGAGCGCGGCCCGGCCGGTCGGGGACTGTCGGCGCCGAACGCCGTCGGCGACCAGCGTGACCGTGAGCAGGAGGTAGAAGGCGAGCGCCATCGGGAAGTGGAGCGGCGTGCCGGCCGGAAACGCGCCGACGCCCGCCATCGACAGCATCGCCAGCGCGAACGTGACCGCCGGCACCGGTGACTGTCCGTCCCCCTCACGGTGGAGCGCCCAGGCGTACGGGAGCGCGAGCAGCCCCCCGCAGATCAGGGCGCCGTTGAAGAGGGGAGCCGTCCCCCCCGCGACCCCGAGATCCGAGAGCGCGTTGGCGGACCAGGAGAACCACGGGGCCAGCGCGGTGGCCCCGACGATGGCGAGGACCGTACCGACGCCCGCCGCCGCGCCAACCGCGGCGGCGACGCTGGTCCGCCCTGGAGTCTGGTCGGTGCGAGCGGTTCCGTCAGAACCCATCGCCTGACGGTGTCAGCCGGGGACGATAGTGATACTGGAACGCCCGGAACCACGTGGACAGTTTTCCGGCCGACCGCGGACACTTCCTGAGCCGCGGAACCCCCTTCCGGCCCCGCACGCTTTTGCGCGCTCCGCCCCCACGGAGTCCCGTGACGCTCTCGCTCCCGCCGCTCGGCCTTGGTACGTCCAACATCGACGACCGCGAGGAGTGCGCCGAAACGGTCGCACGCGCCCTCGAAGCGGGCTACCGCCACGTCGACACCGCACAGATGTACGACAACGAAGCGGGCGTCGGCGAGGGCATCGCCCGCGCGGACGTCCCGCGCGAGGAGGTGGTGCTCGCGACGAAGATCGAACCGGGGAACCTCGCGTACGACGACGCGAAGCGCACCGCCCGCGAGTCGCTCGACCGACTCGGCGTCGACTCGGTCGACATGCTGTACGTCCACTGGCCCACCAAGGCGTACGACCCCGAGGAAACGCTTCAGGCGATGGACGAACTCCGCGAGGAGGGGGTCTGTGACCACGTCTGCCTGTCGAACTTCACGCCGGACCTGCTCGACGAGGCGCACGACCTGCTGGACTCGCCGGTCGCCGCCCACCAGGTCGAGTGCCACCCGCGCTTCCGTCAGGACGAACTCCGCGCGTACGCCCGGGAACACGGCCATCACCTGGTCGGCTACTCCCCGCTCGGACGCGGCGACCTGCTCGACGACCCGGACATCTCGGAGATCGCCGACGAGCACGACACCACGGCCGCAGCTGTCTGTCTGGCGTGGGCGTTCGCCCAGGACGCCCTCGTTCCCATCCCCAAGGGACGGGGCGACCACGTGGAGGCGAACCTGGCGGCGCGGGAAGTGGAGCTCGACGAGGCGGCCCTCGAGCGCATCGACGGCCTGGCGGAGGAGCGGTTCGTCGACCCGGACTCGGCCGCCTGGAACCGGTGATCGGCGAGCGGGGGATCGGGTCGGCTACCGGCGGGTCGGCTCCTCCCTTCCGACGCTAATCGTCGCCGAACCGACCCTCCGACCTGCCGCCCGGCATCGTCTCGTCGCTCGACGTCGCGCCCTCGACCGGCGCGGTCGGCGCCATCGACCCGTTCCCCTCGATCGACCGCACGTCGTCCCGCATCGTGACGACCCGCTGTGGGAACGGGATCTCGATCCCCGCCTCCCGGAGCCCGTCGTAGATGCCGCGGTTCAGCCGGTGGGTCGCCTTCGCGTTCCTCGTTGGCGAGGCGACCCAGCAGAGCAGTTCGTACCGGAGCGCCGAGTCGCCGAACGAGCGGAAGCGCATCCGCGGCCGCGGCGAGTCGAGGACGAGCGACTCGTCCGCCGCGACGTCGAGCACGAGCGACTCGAACTCGTCGAGGTCGGTGCCGTAGGCGACGCCGATCGGCACCCGGATGCGACGGCGGCGGCCGGGCGCGGACTGGTTGATCACCTTCGCGGCGTTGAGCACGGAGTTGGGGACGGTGACGAGCACCTCGTCGCGGGTCTGGAGCGTCGTCGAGCGGACGCCGACCTTCACGACCGTGCCGGCCTCGCCCGAGTCGAGTTCGACGTAGTCGCCGACGCGGTAGGTGTCGTCGAAGTAGAGGGCGATGCCGCCGAAGAAGTTGGCGACGGTGTCCTTCGCGGCGAAGCCGACCGCGATGCCGGCGATGCCGGCGCCCGCGAGCAGCGGCGAGACGTCGATCTCCCAGATGGAGAGGGTGATCGCCAGCGCGCCCACGAGGACGACCAGCGTCCAGACGTTGGAGATGACCGGCGCGAAGTCGTAGCGGGCGCCGGACTCCTGGAGGTAGCCGACCGTCCGGTTCACCACGCCGTTGAGCGCCCAGGCCCACAGCAGGACGACCGTCGTGAGGGCGGGGCGACCGAAGTAGAACTCGAGGGCTTCGGCTGAAACGGGCACCGCGGCGACGACGCCCGGGATCCGCGTGAGCGCGAAGACCCCGACGAGCGCGAAGGTGAGCACGAGCGGGAGCCTGAGCGATTCGAGCACGAGTTCGTCCAGTTCCGTCTCCGTCCGGGCGACCGCGTGCCGCGCGACCCTGACGAGGACGACCTCCGTGACTACGGCCGCGCCGAGGGAGGCGACGAGCACGAGGGCCGCCGCCTGCCACGGCGGGAGGGCGTTCAGCGTCGTGACGAGATTCATGCCGCTCGGAAGCCGGCTGAGGACATATACCTTCCCCGTCACGTCCGCCGTTCTCGTTCCGTCCCCTTATCCGTGATTCCGCACAACTCCACGCCGTGTACCGAACGGGACACGTCGGCGTGTCGCTGTCGCTGTTCGCGCCGGTCGGCTACTGGCTGGTCACCAGCGGATACATCGCGCTCGCGGCCCTGGTCGGCGCGACGTTCGTGGCGCTGGCGATGCTGCCGGACTGTGACCACCGCCTCCCGGGGGTCTCTCACCGCGGGCCGACCCACTCGCTGTTGTTCGCCGCGCTTGTCGGGGGCGCCTTCGCGTACCTCGGCGCGCAGGTCGAGCCGGTGCTGGACGTGGCGGTCCCGGCCGGACTCTCCATGTCCGGCTTCGGCTTCCTGCTCGGGTTCGGGTCGGTGCTGGCGCACCTCCTTGCGGACGTGATCACGCCGATGGGGGTGAACTTCCTGTGGCCGCACCCGCACCGGTCGTCGCTGAACGTCGTCCCGTCGAAGGATCCGACGTGGAACGTCGGGCTGTTCGTCATCGGCGTCGTCTCGACCGGGTGGTCGATGGGGCACGCCTTCGGGTTGTTGTGAGTACGAACTTCGGGTTCGGACGTCGCTGCCCGGTCGAGTGCTCGTAATAGTCGGGTACCGCTCTTACGGCTGCTTACTCCGCCACGTCCTCGAGCGCGAACGAGCTGTAATCGATCTCCCCCGCCCGCTCGTACCGGAGCATCTGGACCCCCGTGCTCGACGTCTCGACGTCCGTCAGTTCGAGGGCCGCGGGGATCGTCCCGTCGCCGAACAGCCGCTTTCCGTCCCCCAGGACCAGGGGGAACACCCAGATCCAGAACTCGTCGACGAGGTCGTGTGCGAGCAGCGTCTGGATCAGGTCGCTGCTCCCCTGCACCATGATCGTGTCCCCGCGCTCCGTCTCGAGGTCCTCGACGGCCTCCGCGACGTCGCCCGAGAGGAGCGTCGAGTTGTTCCACTCCACCGCGTCGAGGGTCCTGGAGGCGACGTACTTCGGCATGCTGTTCAGTTTCGTCGCCACGGGATCGCCCTCCGCGTCGACGTTGGGCCAGTGCGCGGCGAAGATCTCGTACGTCCGCCTGCCGAGCAGCAGCGCGTCGGCCTCGGCGAACTGATCGTCCATGATCTCGCCCATCTTATCGTCCCAGTAGTCGACCGTCCACCCTCCGTGCTCGAAGCCGCCGTCGCGGTCCTCGTCGGGACCACCCGGTGCCTGCATCACGCCGTCGAGCGTGAGGAACGTTCCGACGACGAGCTTTCCGGCCGATTCGTTCGGGTGATCATCGCTCATGCATCCGACTAACGTGAGAACGGGCGATAGCTGTACCGTCCACCAAGCGATTCACGGGGCGTTTCCCGGAAGCGTCGTGAACCGAGCGGTCGAATCGTGAACTGAACAGTCGAACGGGTCGGTAGCGAGCGACGCCACACAGCCGCATCGAGCCGAACCGAACCCGGCCAAGCGGGCGAAGCGCCACCCGACGGGGAGGGCCGACGCTTTAAGCCACATCTCCGCGAACCCACGGGACGGTACGCATGAGCGACGACACCTCCCCCGAACCCCGACTGAACGACGACGCCCAGCGACGGTTCCCCGTCCCCGACTACGACGACGTCCCCGAGGACCTGCGGGACCGGATCGCCGAGGAGACCGAGCGCGCCGGCTTCACGCCGAACGTGTTCGCCGCGCTCGCGTACAAGCCGAGCCACTTCCGGGCGTTCATGGCCTACCACGACGCGCTCGTCGACGACACGGAGCTCGACCGCGAGGAGGTGGAGATGATCGTCGTCGCCGTCTCCGGCCGGAACCACTGCCTCTACTGCAACGTCGCCCACGGCGCGCTCGTCCGCATCTACGCGAAGGACCCCGCGCTCGCGGACCAGCTCGTCTCGAACTACCGCACTGCCGACGTGAGCGACCAGCGGATGGCGATGCTGGACGTGGCGGTGAAGCTCACCGAGGAGCCCGATGGGGTGACGACCGACGACCTCGACATGCTCGTGGAGGCGGGCTACAGCGAGGAGGAGGTGTGGGACATCGGCGCCGTCGCCGCGTTCTTCAACCTCAGCAACCGGATGGCGACGTTCGCCGACTGGCGACCGAACGAGGAGTTCTACACGCTCGGCAGGTAGCCGTCGCTCGCGAGCGCGTGGACCGTCGGAAGGGAAGCGCGACCTGCGGTCGGTCGTCTCAGGCCGAGTCCGCCTCGTACGGGTCGGGCACCGCGGCGATGAGGTCGAGCGGGTCCGCGTCGCCCTCGACGGTCACGGTGTCCGTCTCCTCGTCCGCGGACGCGTCCTCAACGCCCTCGACCTCGCGCAGGGCGTTCTCGACGTTCTCCTCGCACCCGCTGCAGGTCATCCCGGTGACGCGAAGGTTCGTCGTCATGGGCGACAGTAGGCGCCGTGGACTCAAGCGAGTTACGGTCCGGCCGGTCGTCCGAACGCGGAGCCGGTTTCGTTCGTAATGTCGAGCATGCCCCCCACCCGAGGAATCCAAAGCAACGTCTGCTCTTACCCCCACCCTCGAAGGGACAACGTGCTTGAATGGGGAGCCCCTAGGGCTAGCCATGAACGACAGGGACCGGGTGACGATCGAGATACGGGGCATGACGTGCGCGAACTGCTCTGCCACCATCGAGGACGCGCTCGCGGACCTCGAGGGCGTCTCGGCGGACGTGAACTACGCGACCGACGAGGCGACGGTCGAGTACGACCCCGAGCGAACCCCCCTCGCGGCGGTGTTCGACGCGATCGAGGGTGCCGGCTACGAACCGATCGCCGAGACGGTCAACGTGGGCATCACCGGGATGACCTGCGCGAACTGCTCGGCCACCATCGAGGACGCCGTCGGCGGGTTGCCGGGCGTGCTCTCGGTCGACGCGAACTACGCGACCGACGAGGCGACCGTCCGGTACGCCCCGTCGGCGACCTCCCGGGCCGCCGTCTACGACGCCATCGAGGACGCTGGTTACGAACCCGTGCGCGACGAGGGCGGGGAGGCCGACGAGTCGGAGCGCCGCGACGCCGCCCGCAAGTCGGAGATCCGCCGACAGCTCAGGTTGACGCTGTTCGGCGCCGCGCTGGCGACGCCGCTGCTCGTCATGCTCGGCCTGGAACTGTTCGCCCCCGGGACGGTTCCGGAACAGGTTCCGGGCACGGGCCTCCCGTTCGGCTGGGTCGCGTTCGCGCTCGCGACGCCCGTCCAGGTCGTGCTCGGCAAGCCGTTCTACGAGAACTCCTACAAGGCGCTCGTCAGGAACCGGCGCGCGAACATGGACGTGCTCATCGCGCTCGGCTCGACGACGGCGTACGGCTACTCCGTCGTCGCCCTGCTCGGCGTGCTCCCCGAGGCGGGGCTGTACTTCGACACGGCCGCGCTCATCCTCGTGTTCATCACGCTCGGCAACTACCTCGAGGCGCGCTCGAAGGGCCAGGCGAGCGAGGCGCTCCGCTCGCTGCTGGAGATGGAGGCCGAGACGGCGACGGTCGTCAGAGAAGATGGCACCGAGGAGGAGGTCCCGCTGGAGGACGTCCAGGTCGGCGACCGCCTGAAGGTCCGGCCCGGCGAGAAGATCCCGACGGACGGCGTCGTCCGTGAGGGCGAGTCGGCCGTCGACGAGTCGATGGTCACCGGCGAGTCGATGCCGGTCGGGAAGGAGGCGGGCGACGAGGTCATCGGCTCGACCGTGAACGAGAACGGGGTGCTCGTCGTCGAGGCGACGAAGGTCGGCGAGGAGACGGCCATCCAGCAGATCGTCAAGCGGGTGAAGGAGGCGCAGGCCCGCCAGCCGGAGATCCAGAACGTCGCCGACCGCATCTCGGCGTACTTCGTCCCCGCGGTCATCGGCAACGCGGTCCTCTGGGGCGCGGTCTGGTTCCTCTTCCCCGAGGCGCTGGCCGGGTTCGTCGGCGGCCTGCCGCTGTGGGGGCTCGCGGCCGGCGGGCCGGGCGCCGTCGGCGCGACGGAGTTCGCCGTGCTCGTGTTCGCCTCCGCGGTGCTCATCGCCTGCCCCTGCGCGCTCGGCCTGGCGACGCCGGCGGCGACGATGGTCGGGACGAGCATCGGCGCCCAGCACGGCGTCCTGTTCGAGGGCGGGGATATCCTCGAACGGGTGAAGGACGTCGAGGCGGTCGTCTTCGACAAGACCGGGACGCTCACAGAGGGCGAGATGACGCTCACCGACGCCCGGGTCGTCACGCCCGCAGCGGACGGCGCGGTTCCCTCCGACGCCGAGGCCGACGTGCCGGCGGACGTCACCAAGGAGTTCCTGCTCGAGGTCGCTGCGACCGCCGAGAGCGGCAGCGAGCACCCCATCGGCGAGGCGATCGTCGCCGGGGCCCGCGAACGCGGCACCCGGGTCGGCGACCTCGACGTGCTCCAGAACGTCTCCGGCCGGGGCATCCGCGGACGGACCGAGCACGGGACGGTCGTCGTCGGCAAGCCCGACCTGCTCGCCGACGAGGGGGTCGAGACGGACCCCGCGCGCGACGCGATGGCGGACCTCGAGGAGGAGGGGAAGACGGCGGTCCTCGTCGCGCTCGACGGCGAACTCCTCGGCGTCCTCGCGGTCGCCGACGAGGTGAAGCCGAGCGCGCGCGAGGCCGTCTCCGCGCTCCGGGAGCGCGACGTGACGGTCCACATGATCACCGGCGACAACGAGCGCACCGCCCGCGCGGTCGCCCGCGAGGTCGGCATCGACGAGGCGAACGTCCGGGCCGGGGTGCTCCCCGAGGACAAGGCCGACGCCGTCGAGGCCATCCAGGCCGACGGCTCGCGGGCGATGATGGTGGGCGACGGCGTCAACGACGCGCCGGCGCTCGCGACCGCCTTCGTCGGCGTCGCCATCGGTTCGGGCACCGACGTGGCCATCGAGGCCGCCGACGTGACGCTGATGCGCTCGGACCCCCGCGACGTGGTGAAGGCCATCAACGTCTCCGAGGGGACGCTGACGAAGATCAAGCAGAACCTGTTCTGGGCGCTCGGCTACAACACGGCGATGATTCCCCTCGCCTCGCTCGGCCTGCTCCAGCCGGTGCTCGCGGCCGGGGCGATGGCGTTCTCCTCGGTGTCGGTGCTGACGAACAGCATGCTGTTCCGGAACTACGACCCGGACGAGCGCTACCGGCTGCTCGGCCGGTTCCGATAGCGGTCGTTCGCGGGCGGTTTCTCGGTGTGAGTCGGGACGACGCGACCGTTACGGGTGAGAAGGGAGACGACGCGACGACTCGATCGCTTCGATACGGGCGGAGCCGCACGAGCGACCGCGAGTGCGGTTCGAAGAACCGTCGAACTTACTCGTCCCCGGCACTGCCAGTGTCGGGTTCGGGCGTGGCGGGGTCGTCGATCGGCAGCAGCCCGGTCGCCATCAGCCGGCGGACGATCGTGACGAGCCCGTTGTCGAACCCCCGGCCGAACACCGCCTGCTCGTCCATCCGGTTCCCCGCATCGTCCTTGTGGGTCGAACTCACCAGGATCGTGCTCCGATCGACGAGCAGGAGCCGGCTGATCTCCGTGTCGTCGGAGGCCATGCTCGACTCGCTCAGCCACTCCAGCCCGGAGACGAACACCTCCGCGTCGGGAAGCGCCTCCTCGACCACCTCCTGTAACCCGGGGGCGATGGTCCCGATGACGATATCGACGCCCCGTTCCTGAGCCGCCAGTATCCGGTCGAGCAGCTTGTCGGTGAGCACCCCCTCGTGTCCGACGACGAGGACGAGCTCCCGGTCGGCTTCGTCGATCAGTTGCGTCGTCCGGTTCGCGATCGCCGACTCCCCCGAGAGCGACCAGACCTCGTGCGTGGTCGACGATTCGGCTTCCACCGTCACCGGTTCGATACCGCCGAGCGTCTCCCGAAGCGTTTCGGTTCGCTCCTCGTACTCGGTCCGGAGCGTCCCGGCCGCCTCGTCTATCGAGACGGCGCGGAACTGCTGAGGGCTCGAGTGCTGCACTTCGACGAGTCCCTTCGTTTCGAGCACCCGGATGGCATCGTAGACGCGGGTTCGAGGGACCTCCGAGATCTCGCTGATCTCCTTCGCCGTCCCCCCCGAAATCCGTGAAAGCGCCACGAACGACTTCGCTTCGTACTCCTTGAGCCCGAGCTGCTGAAGCAGTTCGACTGCCTGCTGTTGATTCGTGAGTTCATTCATGGGTCCCAACCATTGCCACCGGGAAACCGGTAGCCTCGCTACCGGATATGTGCCCTAGCGGAAAGGGGTTTCCGCTCCGGTATCGCGCCGGAGAGACGGGACTCGGAGCGGTCGATCGACGGTTCCGTCCGGACCGTCGAGGTCGCACAGCAGCCGGCGTTCGAGTGTCACTGAGATAGTTAAAATACCAGCCGGCACATCGGTCCCAGTGAGCGCCTCTCAGACGGGTTGCGTCCGATTCACTCACATAATCACAATAAGGATAAAGGGCGTGGGTGGTAAGCAGGTACTGGCGCACGGTCACGGAACGGGTCCCAACCACTCTGTTACCGTGCGTCCGACCTACCCATCAGGGTAGATTTACGGAGGAGGTCAGTGAGTTCACTATGGTTTCCGACCCCTCGGACGAGCCGCGTTCCGTCGTGATCGAGCAACTGGAGGCATTCGGGTTGAGCGCCTACGCCGCGCGGACGTTCGTCGCGCTCGTCAGTTTGGGGGAAGGGACAGCGCAGGACGTGAGCGACGTGTCCGACGTTCCCCGGACGCGCGTGTACGACGCGGTCGAGGAACTTCGGAGTCGGGGACTCGTCGACGTACAGCAGTCGACGCCCAAGCGGTTCTGGGCAATCTCGGCGGAGACGACCGGACGGCAGTTCGAGCGGGAGTACACGGACCGGGCGAACAGTTGATGGAGGCGCTCGACTCGCTCGAATCGGTCCACCGGACGGAGGAACAACGCGGCGTCTGGACCGTCACGGGACGCGACACCGTCACCGGTCGGGTGCTCGACTTCATCGAGGCGGCAGAGGAGGAGGTGGTCTACATGACCGTCGGCGACCTGCTCACGCACGAGATCGTCGAGCAGCTGCGAGCCGCGAGCGAGCGCGGCGTCTCCATCAGGATCGCGAGCATGTCGCGGACCGCCGAGGACGACATCCGCGAGGAGGTGCCCGACGCCGAGGTGTTCGAATCGCTGTGGAACTGGTCGGACACGCCCACGGGGCGGCTTCTCATGGTGGACGAGGATCGGACGCTCGTGAGCGTGCTCGTCCAGGGGTCCGGCGATCGGCCGTCGGAGGCCCGGGACGAGACGGCGATCTGAGGGTCGGGCGAGACCAACAGTCTCGTGACCGTGCTGAAGGCGGTGTTCACGTGGCAACTCGACGGGGATCGTGACCGAGGGTCGGGCGCGCTGTGACTCGGATGGTCACAAAACACCTATGTGTCTCGGTAGCATGGGAATACTGCGGCGAATCAGCGGGCGACAGCGGTCATCTTCTCGCGACCGTGCGAACGGGAGGACGGCCCTGACCGGAGGAAACGCGAGCCATGAGCGAGGACAAGCCATACCGGGACGTGGGTACGCTGGGCCCAGAATCGACTGGGCACCCGGATCCCGACGTCACCACTGTACGGACCGACTGGAGAGCCACGGGGCAACCGAGTATCGCGGTCGTGGAGGCCGTCGCCGAGGCGACCGACCGCGACCCGCTCGACGTCGCGTCCCTGTACGACCACCTGGACACCGACGCCCTCGACGCGCTCGTCGCGTCGCCGGAGGACGGTACCGGGGCGGACGTTCGCGTATCGTTCACCTACGACGGGGTTCGCGTTCTCGTCGAGGGGACCGGCGAAATCACGGCGTTCGTCGATTCCAGTCGAGGTGAGCGATCGGATCAGAGTCTCGGAGGCGTCGACTCAGGGTAGTTCGTCGCCGACGAAGCGGACGAGTTTCTCAAGTCGGGGCGTGACGTAGTAGCGAACGGTGGCGCTGCGGACGTCGTAGTCGACGACGCCGGCCTCGGCCAACTTCGGGAGGTGGACGTGCAGTAACTCGATCCCGAGTTGCTCGCCGTTCGCGTACCGAGCGCGGTCAGAAGCGGGCCGACCACCGACGATGACGTCGATCAGTTCCTCGAGGCGAACGCCCGTCTCACCGTTCTCGATCAGGTACTGGAGGACCCGCCGTCTGGTCCGGTCGGTAGCCAGTTCTAGCGCGCGTTCGGTCGATATCACGTGCGTCTCGGTAGCCATTGGTAGTCCCCCCATGTTCGAACGGGACTTCGACGGGTGTGAACATGGACGCGTCCTAGGTGCACTCACAGGCCGAAACTACCGTCGTTGACCCGGATCGTCACGACATCGAGGAGAGCCCGTGCTCGGCCCGCGACGGTCGGGCTCGTCGCTCCCTCCGGAACCGGCGTCCGCCACCCACTGGGAGGCGCGTGTGACCGACGACGCCCGCCGACTCAGAACACGCCGAGCACGAAGCCGGCCCCCATGAGGACGAGGACGGCCGCCGAGACGGTCGGGAAGTGCTCGGCGTAGCGCTCCATCCGCTCCTCGAAGCGCTCGTAGCCCGCGACGAGCAGCAGCGTGAGCGCCGTGATGACGACGACGACCGTGCCGGCGTACGCCAGCATGAGGCCGAGGCAGTGGTCGGTACCCGCGCAGATGGCGATGATCTCGAACTCCTCCTCGTGGGCGAACCCGAGCACGAACGCCGAGACGGCGATGCCGGAGAGCCCCTCGTCCGCGGAGAGTTCCTCGTGCGAGTGGCCGGCGTGGTCGTGGGAGTGACCGTCCCCGTCGCCGACGAACGGGAGCGCCGACGCGAGGCGGGCGAGGAGTCCGCCGCGGGAGCGGTCGTGGTTCGCGTGGTCGTGGGAGCGACCGCGTCCCCCGGCTGGCGCGACGGTCACGCTGTCGTGTAGCCGGCCGGGACCGGTCGCAGCGGCTTCGTGACTGTCGTGCTCGTGGGACCGTTCGTGATCGTGGCCGTCCGAGTGCTCGTTGTCGTGCCCGTGGGAGTGACCCTCCCCGTCCCCGTGGGAGTGGCCGCCGCCGCGGTACTCGCGAACGCCGAGGAGGATCAGCAGGACGCCGGCGAACACGCCGATGGCGGAGCCGACGGGGACCCCCGCGACGTGGAGGGGTTCGCTCAACCCCCGGAGGTCGAGTCGCGCCTTCAGGAGGAAGAACGCGCCGACGACGACGAGGCTCGAGATCAGGTGGCCGACGCCGATGACGAGCCCCGCGATCAGGCCCGCCAGCCAGGCGTTCGTCCTGTCGAAGGCGTAAGCGGCGGCGACCGGCCAGCCGTGGCCCGGTTCCGCGCCGTGGACCGCGCCGAGCGCGAGCGCCCCGAGCAGGAGTCCCGGCGCGACGTCGTGGAGCATGGCCGGAAGTGGTCGCCGGGTACCTAAATCGGCTGTTATGAACCGAACGGGGGGACCGTAATACCGAAACGCGGAACCGGCGCCGGTGCGGAGGGGCGACCATGCGGACGAGTCTGAACGTTCCCGACGGGGCGCTCGCGGAGTTCGACGCCGTCGCGGAGGCCGAGGGGTTCGAGTCGCGTTCCCGGGCGGTCCGGGAGGCGATGGCCGAATACGTCGAGCGCCACAGCCGGCTGGAGGGGGCGACCGGGGAGGTCGCCGCGGTCGTCGCGTTCGACTACGTCCACGACGAGGTCATCCGCGACCTCCACGACGTCCAGCACGAGTACCAGGACGTGCTCACGACGACCTCGCACGTCCACCAGGACGGCTGGTGCCTGGAGACCGTGTTCTGCCAGGGCGACGTAGGGCGCGTCCGCGAACTGGTGTACCGCCTCCGCGACTTCGACGCCGTTCGGCGCGTTCGCGTCCTCTCGCTCGTCGACGGGGACGACCGGTAGTCCGTTCGAACTTGGGTGCGGCCGGTGCCCGGCTACGGCCGGTCGTTACGGTTCGCTCCCTGCTCGCCCCCGTCCGCGCTGCGCCCGTCCAGATCCTTCCGTGCGGCGCGTTCGGCGGACGAGCGGTCGGTGACGTTCGTCGCGTCCCGCTTCCGCTCGTCCCGAACGAACGCGTACAGGACGAGCGGCGCGCCGATGGCGAACACCAGGAACAGCAGGAGCAACGCGGCCTCGGCGGCCATCTACCCGAAGAACACGTCCACGAGGTCGCTCCCCGAGGAGCCGACGTCGCGGTAGAGCTCCGAGTAGCCGCAGTTCGTGCAGGAGACGACCCGGAACTTGTTCGTCTGGATGTCGAACATCTTCGACAGGCCGCCGCCCGTGGTCGAGATGCTCCCGACCTCGGCGTCCATGTGTCCGCACTTCGGGCAGCCGTCGTCGCGCGTGGAGGGCTCGGATGCCATGGTTCCGCGTTTCCTGTGAGGTGGGATAAGTTTTGGGCGTTCCTCGATGGGGGCGGGCCGTCGAATCACCCCGAGAGTGAGTTGTTCGCGACCCGGTTCCCCGACGACCTGACGACCGACACGCCGCGGGCGTTCTCCGAGCCGACGTTCCCGACGACCTCGTTGCGGTCGCTCGATATCAGGAGGATCGCCGTGTCGCCGCTCCCGCGGACGGTGTTCTCAGTGACCCGGTTCCCGTCGCAGGAGCGGAGGCGGACGCCCACCCGGTTCGACGCGGCGACGCTGTTCGAGACGACGTTCCCGTTCGAGCGGTCGGCGAGGAAGACCCCGTAGAACCGGTTCGAGACCCGGTTGTCGACGACTCGGTTCCCGGTCGAGCCCGACAGCCAGACGCCGGCGATCCGGTTTCCGTTCGCGGTGGTCCGGGTCACGACGTTGTCGTGGACGCCGATCAGGACGACGCCGAACTCGTTGTTCGACGCGGTGTTGTTCACCAGCGTGTTGTTCCGGACGCCGCCCTCGACGAGGTGGATGCCGTACAGCGCGTTGTCGGACGCGACGTTATTCGCCAGCGTGTTGTTCGCGCTCGATTCGAGGAGCGAGATGCCCCGGAGCCTGTTCTCGCGGGCGACGTTGTCCGCAACGCGGACGTCGCGGGCGTTCAACAGCGACAGTCCGACCCGGTTGTTCGCGGTCGTCGTCCCGACGACTGCGCCGCCCTCGACCCCGATGAAGCGGACGCCGTCGTCCCAGTCGGAGACCGTCGCGTTCCGCACGGTCACGTTCGAGAGGCGGTCGTCCCCGTCGGCCCGGACGACGACCCCCGCGGTTCCGAACGTCCCGACGCCGTCGATACGGTGGCCGCCGCCGTCGAGGACGACGTCGCTCGACCTGATTCGGATGCACGTGGACGCCTCGCTGTCGGTGAGGTTCGCGGCGAGTTCGTAGCTTCCCGGTCGGGTGATCTCCGTACAGGAGTCGATCGTCGTCGCCTAGCGGGAGTCGGGTGCCGACCCGTCGGAGCGAAGCAGGGACGGGGCGCCGACGGCGCTCACGGACACGAGCACCAGCGCCAGCACGACCGCGCCCGAACGGACGGCGTCGACGTCGGGCATCCCGTACGGGTTCGACGCGGACGTCGAAAGGTCTGACGCGAACCCCGTTCGAGTCCGACGCCCGACGGACCCTAGTTCGACTCGCTCGCTCGCTCGACTCTCCCTGTCTAGGACCCTACTCGCCGAACTGTTCGACCTCGCGCTCCCGGAGTTCGATGCGTCGCGTCTTCCCGGAGGAGGTCTTGGGGAGTTCGTCGACATACTCGACCCGGCGGGGATACTTGTACGGCGCCGTCTCCTCCTTCATGTACTCCTGCAACTCGCCGGTGAGGTCCTCCGAACCCGTGTAGCCGTCAGCGAGGACGACGTACGCCTTCACCACGTTCCCGCGCTCGTCGTGCGGTGACGCCACGGCCGCGGCCTCCGCGACCGCCTCGTGGCTCACCAGCGCGTCCTCCACCTCGAACGGACCGATGCGGTAGCCCGCCGAGAGGATGATGTCGTCCGCGCGACCCTCGAAGAAGAAGTAGCCGTCCTCGTCGCGGCTCGCGAGGTCGCCCGTCCGGTAGTAGTCGCCCGAGAACGTCTTCTCGTCGAGCCGGGGCTTCTCGAAGTAGCCGTCGAAGATGCCCGGGTTGCCGACCGGGACGGCGATCTCGCCGATCTCGCCAGTCTCGACCTCCGTCTCCTCCTGAGTGTCGATGATGGTCGTGCCGAGGCCGGGCGTCGGCTTGCCCATCGATCCCTCCTTCACGTCGATTCCGGGGTAGTTCGACACGAGCGCGACCGTCTCGGTCTGCCCGTAGCCGTCCCGCGGCGTGATGTCGAAGGCGTCCTGGAGCGCCTCGATGGGCTCGCGGTTCAGCGGCTCGCCCGCCGAGAGCGCCTCCGTCAGGTCGAGGTCGTACCCGGAGAGGTCCGTCTGGGTGAACATCCGGTACTGGGTCGGCACGGCACACAGCCTGGTCACGCCCTCCCGCTCCATCACCGAGAGGAACTCGTCGGCGTCGAAGTCGCCCTCGTAGAGGAGCTGTGAGGCGCCCACCGTGAGCCCGACGCCGACCGGCGACCAGAACCACTTCGCCCAGCCGGTGCCGGTCGTGGCCCACAGGAACTCCTCGTCGAGGTCGACGTCTTCGGAGCCGTCGTCGCCCGGTACCGCGGTGCCCTCGGCGCTGACGCCCCACCAGTACGGCGCGTTCACCAGCTCGAAGGCGCGCATCCAGCGGTGCCGGTGGAGCACCGGCTTCGGCTGGCCGGTAGTGCCGGAGGTGTAGTTGATGCTCATCGGGTCCTGGGCGCCCACGTCGGGGCCGTCGTGCTCGCCGGACTGCCCGTCGAGCAGGTCGGCGAACGACTCCCAGCCGTCCGCCTCGCCGTCGAGCACGATTCGCGTCTCCAGGGGCGCCTCGTCAAGGATGGGTTCGACCATGTCGGTCAGGTCGGCGTGGGCCACCATCGTCGTCGCCTCGCAGTCGTTCGCGCGGAACCCGAGGTCCTTCGGCTTGAGCATCGCCGAACACGGCACCAGCAGCGCGCCGCGCTTCAGGACGCCGAGCTGGATCGCGAAGGCGTCGGGGTGGCGCGGCAGCAGGTGCATCACGCGGTCGCCCTCGCCGACGCCCAGGCCCGCCAGCGCGTTGGCGAAGCGGTTCGCGTCGCGCGCCACGTCGGCGTACGTCCGCTCCTCGCGCGTCCCCTCGTCGTCGAGGAACGTCACCGCCGTCCGGTCGCCGTGGGCCTCGGCGTGGCCCTCGACGACCGACGGGAGGTTGTAGTCGTCCGGGATGTCCCACTCGAACGTGGAGACCGCCTCCTCGTACGAAACTGCCATGGGGGAGGGTGGAAACTGCGGAGGTTAATCGTTTGGGTCCCCCTGATTCGGTCGACGCTGGTTGCCAGCCAATCCACCCCTGCCGGACGTGGGGTTGATCGAAGGCAGTCGAACGGATCGACACTCCCTGGACCCGCGGTCGCCCCGACGCCCGGCTTTTTCGTCCCGGAGGTCGACACCGCACCCATGGAGTACACCACGCTGGGTGACACGGGAATGGAGGTGTCCCGGATCTGCCTCGGCTGCATGAGCTTCGGCGACGTCGACTGGCGCGACTGGGTCCTCGACGAGGAGGAGGGGATCGAACTGGTCGAGCGGGCCATCGACCTCGGGATCAACTTCTTCGACACCGCGAACATGTACTCGGAGGGCGGCTCCGAGCGCGTGCTCGGCGACGCGCTCGCCGATTACGACCGCGACCGCTTCGTCGTCGCGACGAAGGGCTTCCACCCGATGCGCGAGGACGACCCGAACTCGGGCGGGCTCTCGCGGAAGGCCGTCGAGCAGGAACTCGACAACTCGCTCGACCGGCTGGGCATGGACACCGTGGACCTCTATCAGACCCACCGCTGGGACTACGACACGCCCATCGAGACGACGATGCGCGCGCTCGACGCGGCCGTCGACCGGGGGAAGGCGCGGTACGTGGGCGCCTCGTCGATGTGGACCCACCAGTTCGCCGACGCGCTCCGGACGAGCGAACGCCTCGGCCTCGAGCGGTTCCACACGATGCAGAACCACTACAACCTCCTCTACCGCGAGGAGGAGCGCGAGATGCTCCCGTTCTGCGAGCGGGAGAACGTCGGCGTCATCCCGTGGTCGCCGCTGGCGCGCGGGTGGCTCGCCCGCCCGCACCAGGAGGCGCGGTCGACGACGCGGGGCGAGTCGGACTCCTACGCCCACCAGCACCCGTACCTCGAGGGCGGCGGCCGCGAGGTGAACGAGCGCGTGCAGGAGCTCGCGGCCGAGAAGGGCGTGAAGATGGCCCAGATCGGCCTCGCGTGGCTGTTCGACAAGGACGTGGTGGACGCGCCCATCGTCGGCACCACCAGTATCGAGCACCTGGAGGACGCCGCGGAGGCGCTCGACGTGAAGCTGTCCGCGAGCGACGTGGCGTACCTGGAGGAGCCGTACGAGCCGGTCCGGGTGTCCGGCCACGAGTAGGTCGAGCACGGATCAGCCCGGTCGGAGACCGCCTCCTCGCCGATGGGACGGTTTCGGGGGGACGCACTCACGCGGTTTCCCGCCGATCGTAGTCATCCTATAGTTACCGTTTAACGACCAGTTGCAACGGTTCGGCGACCGATAATGGACTCATTACTAACTCGGTAGGGACCAGTTCACACCCATGGGGTTCGTATGGGTGTCCCAGTTCGAGTGTGCATCGTGCGGCGCGCGGGAGGCGACCACGCGGCTCGAGTACGACGACCTCGGGTACGCCGTCTGTCCGGGCTGTGGCCGGAACGGGAAGCCGGCCCCGAAGCAGGTGGCCGGCCAGTAGCCGATCGGTAGGCCGGTCGGGCCGGATCCGGCGTCGAACCGGCCGATTGACGGGGCCGCGTCGCGAGCGGACGCGCATGAGCTGGCAGCGCGTCGACGCGGCGGGACCGTACGACGAGTACGAGCGCGCGGACGGCCTGGCCACCGTCAGGGTCCGCGAGCGACCGGGCGGCGGCTTCGCCGTCCGGCTCGACTGTCTGAGGCAGGCCCCCGACGGGCCGGAGTACCGGCGCGAGACTGCCGACGACCGGGAGACAGCCGACGCGCTCGCCGAGGAGTGGATGGACGCGTTCGACGGGGAGTAAGTGACGTGCACGCCCGAATGGAAATTATAACTGGCGCGCGTGACGCGACCGCCTCCGGGAGCGAGCAAACGCGCGCGAGAAGTCCGAATGGAAACCCTCGAAAACTGAGGCCGGGAACCGGCCTTTCCGTTCCCCGATAGGACCCGACGACCTACTCGTTCTGGAAGCGCTTCGTCGTCTCCACCAGCGGGTGCCTCGCGTAGTCGACCACCTCGATGTCCGCCAGCGAGGAGAGCCCCTCCTTGCGCGCCGTCTTCTGCATGCCGAGGTCGATCTCGTCGTCGATGACGATGACGTAGGCGTCCATCTCGTCGATGTCGGCCCGGTCGGCGGCCATCACGCGGTGGTGGCCGTCCGCGAGCACCAGCGTCCCGTCGTTGTCGATGACGACGAGCGGTTCCGCGAGGCCTCGCTTCAGTTCATAGTGGCGCCCCTCCAGTTCGTCGGCGTACACCCGCGCCTGGGTGGGGATGAGGTCCGCGAGTTCCACCGTCCGGCGCTCCTCGGACACGGTGACGCCGTGGATCTCCTCGAGCGTCCGCATCAGTTTCCCGACCTTCTCGGGGGTGGCGCGCTCGATCTGGCTCCGAACAACGTCCGTGTTGGAGATGATGCCGACGAGGTTGCCCGCGTCGTCGACGACGGGGAGCTTCTGAATGCCCGAGCGGAGGATGACCCGGGCGGCGTCGGTGACGTTCATCTCCGGGTGGGCGACGATGATGTCGTCGGTCATCACCGTGAACAGCGGCGCGTCGGGGTCGGCGAGCAGCAGGTCGCTCGCGCTGACGAAGCCGACGACCGTCCGGCCGTCCGTGACCGGGAAGCCGTTGTGCCCGTCGCTCTCGACCACCTCCTTCGCGACCTCCCGAACCGTGTCGTCGGGCGACACCGTCGCGACGTCGCGGGTCATGTACTCCTTGACCTTGGCGCGCCGCGTGTCGAGCGAGAAGTCGTGGTTGCCGGATGAGCTACTCATACGAACCTGTCGCGGCGTGTGTGCGAGCGATCGGGCTCGATCGTCCGGGGGTGTAGTACGTCCATGTGCAACGTTCCGCGGGGCCGGGTCGGCGGCGATGCCGTCCGGTTCACGCCGGAACCTCACGCTCCAGGGGTATCAACACTTAGGATTGCCGTGCGCCCGGATCGCCGGGCCGCGATCAAGCCCACGTGACGGACTCGATCGACGCGTCCCACCGGTTGACGCGCACGTCCCCGGCGGAGTGCGCGACCTCGCCCTCCCACGTCCCCAGGGGGCCGAGTTCGCTGGCCCGCCGTTCCGACAGGATGCTCCCGTCCGCGTGCCACCACGTGACGGAGAGTTCCACCCGAACGTCGGACGTGTTGGCGTTGTCGATGCGGAAGCGGACCGCGTCCACGCCGGACTGGTCGTTCCGGTCGTACCTGGCGAACACGCCCTGCCTCGGCGGTCGTGACGGCGTTGGGGCCGGCGTCGGCGTCTCGCGCGTCCCCGTCGGCACCGTCGTCTCCGTGGGTGTCGCGGTCTCCTGGCGCGTCGACGTGGACGTCCGGGGATCCGTGGGCGACGGCGTTTTCGGGGCCGGCGGTGCGTCCCCTGGAGTCGATACGTCCGAGGATACCTGCGACCGGGTCGTTCGCGGCGTCCCGGTCGAGACGGTCGTCGACTGCGAGGTACCCGTCGGCGTCGGGGCCGTCGGTGGCGTTCGACCGCTCGTCGGCGTCCGGACGGACGTCGGCCGCCCGGTCCGGGCGTTCGAACGCACCCCGGTGGCAGGCGCTGTCGACGTGTTCCCGTCGGCCCCGGTAACGGAGGTGACCGGGGGGTTCGCCGCCCTGACGGTCCCGTCTCCCGCGGTTCGCTCGGCGTCGTCCCCCACGTCGGCGGCGCATCCGGCACCGACGAGCAGTCCGCCCACCCCGACCGCGCCGAGGAGGACGTCCTGACGGTTCATATTTCAGGATCGGGAGCTGGTGAGATAAGCGTTGGCCGCGATTATCCATCTTGAGAACCCGGTCCGGCCGATCCGCCGCCCGCATCGACGCGGCGCTCGGAGATGGGATTCGTAGGCGGGAAAAACGGCCCCGGGACACGCTCATGACACCGCGCAGTAGGGCCGTTTCGAGCACGCCCGAACGTCGACCGGGTGCTCCATGCTGTCATGGGACGCGATCGTGCATAATACAACCGATTCGAGCAGTACTGACGGATCCTGTGCATCGGGAGGTCCGATTCTCGCGGTCCACGGGACGATCGAGTCGCGACGGCGGCGGCGCGGATTGCATCCGGGGTTCCGACGACCGCTGCCGGACGGTCAGTCGTCCTCCTCTCCAGGGAAGGTGACGATCCGGTCCACGTCGTGGGTCGGCGCCGAGGGGGCGTCCGCGAGCGTCTCGAAGAAGCGGCCGGCGATGACGTCTCGGACGATCTCGGTCATCGACTCGGTCTCGTCCTCCACCTCCCCGAGGATGCCCAGCGGTACCTGCGCGCCCGCCATGTCGGCGTGTCCGCCCGCGCTGCCGATCTGGTCGAGGGCGTCGCGGAGCGTCTCGCCGAGGTCGAGATCCGTCCCGCGCGTGCGCCCCGAGACGTACACCGTCCCGTCCGTGAACCCGTACACGAGCGTGGTGGTCACGCCGTCCATGTCGAGGAGCTTGTCCGCCGCCTGGGCGAGCGCGTCGCGGTCCGACAGCTCGCCCACGCAGGAGGCGGTCGCGTCCCCGCGCGTCTCGCGGTTCCGGATCGCCCGCGCGATCGTGTCGAGCACGTCCGAACTCACGCTCGGGGACTCCACCTTGGCCAGCACTTCCGGGTCGGTCTGCGGGAGGAGGAACGCGGCCGCGTCGAAGTCGGCGTCGGCGGTCTCGCGGGTGAAGTCCTTCGTGTCGACGCGGATCCCGTACAGCAGCGCGGTCGCGACCTGCTCGTCGGGGGCCAGGCCGAACCGTTCGAGGTAGTCGGCGAGCAGCGTCGACGTGGCCCCCACGTCCGAGCGGATGTCGATGAACGTCGCCTCGATCGGCATCCGCGGCGGGTGGTGGTCGACCACGACCACCGGCCTGATCTCCCTCGGCAGGCTGTCGTTCACGCCCGGGCGGGAGTGGTCCACCAGCGCGAACGCGTCGTACTCCTCGCGCGGATCCATCCCGGGGTCGAGGTTCCGCATGTCCAGGTCGAGGAGGTTCACCAGCGCGCGGTTCTCCTGGTGGGAGATGTCGCCGTAGTAGCACGCCTCCGCCTCGACGTCCGCGAACTCCGCGAGCCTGACCAGCGCGATCGCAGAGGCGATGGCGTCCGGATCGGGGTTGTCGTGGGCGACCACCGCGAGGGGACCGTCGACGTCCCGGAGCGCCCGCAGGAGCTTCCACATCCGCTCTGCCGGCTCGCCGCGCGAGGACGCGAGCACCCTGTCGGCGACGAGTCCGACGGGGTCGACGAGGCGATCCGAGAGGTCGGCGAGCTCCTCCCGGTCGGCCCGGTCGGCGTCGTCCCCGACGTACGAGAGGATGAACGCCTCCGGGAAGCGGGACCGTGCGAGCGCGGCCATCGTCCGGTTCCTGCTCGTGGAGTCGTCCGCGACGACGACCATGTCGGCGTGGTCCGGGTAGGTGGACGCGTCCGTCGGGTCCGCTTCGACCGCGCCCACGCTCTCCTCGCGGAGCGCCGTCACTCGGCCGCGGTCGTCGGTGATGACGTGGAGTTCGTCGGGGCCGCCGGCCAGCGACGCGACGATGTCGTGGCCGACCGCTCCGCACCCGAGGACGAGCCGACGCATTACAGGATGAGGACGTGACCGCGTGGGAAAACCCTACCGTACTCCGCCGCCTGCCGATTTCCCCCTCCGGTCGTGTCAACAATTAAATCGCGAGCCCGAGAATCGCTCCGGGTGAAGCGGACGTCCAGACGCGCCCTCCTCGCGGGCGTCACGACGATCAGCCTCGCGGGCTGTCTCTCCGTCGGCGAGGACCGGGGAGCGTCGGTCCTCGGTCACGTCGTCGTCGTCAACCGCCACGACGAGGACGAGACGGTCGACTTCCGCGTCCGGTGGGACGACGAGGTGGTCCACGAGTCGACCCACGAACTCGAAGCGCGGGGCGAAACCGCCGACGACGACGTGGTTCCCGCGCGAACGTGGCCGGACGAACCCGGCCGGTTCACCGTCTCCGCTCGAACACCGGGTGAGGACTGGCGAACGGTCGATCCGGCCGATCGTGACTACCCCGACTGCTACGGCGTCCTCGTCGAGGTCGACCGCGACGGCCGACTGGGGATAGCCGTCTCGACGAACGAGGACGAGTGCTCCGAGGACGCGCTCGAACCCGGGCGACGGGCGAACGAATCGGCCAGCCACGGCTGATCGCGGCGCGTAGAACGCGAACGAAAACGGGATCGCGAACGAACCGGGAACGGAGCAGGACGGCGGCTGGCCGACGGGCCCCGTCAGGGGGCCAGCGCGGCCGCCGCGGCCTGGGCGGTCTCGATGACCGGGCCGAAGCCGGGCAGCAGCAGCAGCGTGGCGACCGCCGCGAACAGGACCGCGGCGTACAGCGCCGTCGGCGTCGCGCCGAGTTCGAAGTCGGTCGTCGCCTCGTCGAACCAGAGCGCCTTCACGACGCGGCTGTAGTAGAACAGCGACAGCGCGCTGTTGATGGCGCCGACGGCGGCGAGCCACCAGTAGCCCGCGCCCACGGCCGCCGCGAACAGGAAGTACTTCGAGAAGAAGCCCCCGAACGGCGGCAGCCCCGCGAGCGAGAACATGAACACGGACATGGCGACCGACGCCATCGGCGCCCGCGCGCCGAGGCCGGCGTAGTCCTCGAACGTCCGGCCGACCTCCCAGTGCTCGACGAGCGCGATGAACAGGAACGCGCCGGTGTTCATGAAGCCGTAGACGAGCAGGTGGGCCATCGCAGCGCCCATCACCGCGCCGCCGTCGGCCGTGGTCCACGCGGCGAGGCCGATGAGCGCGTAGCCGGCGTGCCCGATGGACGAGTACGCCAGCATCCGCTTGACGTTCTCCTGGGTCGCGGCGGCGAAGTTGCCGAGCGTCATCGTGGCGACCGCGAGGATCTGGAACAGGAGCACCCAGTCGATCGACGCGACGACGTCGGCGCCCGGAAGCGGGAAGCCGACGACGAACACGCGGAACAGGAGCGCGAACCCGGCGGCCTTCGAGGCCGACGAGAGGAACGCGCTGACGGGTGCGGGCGCGCCCTCGTACGCCTCGGGCGCCCAGAAGTGGAACGGGACGGAGGCGGTCTTGAACGCGAAGCCGCCGGCGACCATCAGGATGCCGATGCCGGCCACCCCGGCTAGCCCGGCACCCGCCTCGGTCAGCCCGGAGGCCACGGCGGGCAGCAGGAGGCTCCCGGTCGCGGCGTACACGAGCGAGATGCCGAAGACGAACACCGCAGAGGAGAGCGCGCCGATGAGGAAGTACTTCAGCCCCGCCTCGACGCTCCCGCGGTTCCCCTTCAGGAACGAGACGAGCGCGTACGACGGGAGCGACGAGAGCTCCAGCGCGACGAACGCCACCGCGAGCGAGTTCGCGGACGCCATCAGCGCCATGCCGGTCGCGGCGAACAGCGTGAGGCTGTAGAACTCGGCGCGGTGGGGGTTCTCCGCCAGGTAGTCGTAGCTCGCGACGACGACGAGCGCCGTCACGGACGCGAACACGGCCGAGAAGAACAGCGACATGCCGTCGACGACGAGCGCGTCGGCGTACAGCGTCACGCTGTCCTCGGGACCGGACAGGACGCCGCCGACGCCCGTCAGCAGGGCGCCGGCAGCGACGAGCGACGCCAGGGAGCCGACGGTCGAGACGACCGCCAGCAGCGTCGGCCGGTCCTCAGTCGGGTACACCGCGTTGATGAGCAGCACGAGCAGGCCCGTGAGCGCGAGCAACAGTGCGGGTGCGAGGGCGCCGAGCCCCCAGAGGAGGGTCGCCATCTACGCACCACCTCCGAGCAACGGAACGACGGCGTCTGTGATCATGCCGAAGAACACCTCGGGGGCGACCCCCAGCGCGATGGTACACAGCAGGAGCACCGCGAGCGGCGCGGTGTCGTGGAACTGTGCGCGGGTCACCTCGTAGTCGGTCTCGACGCTGAACTCGCCGAACAGCGTGCGCTGGATCGCCCAGAGCAGGTAGCCGGCGACGATGACGATGCCGAACATCGCCGCCGCGGTGAACAGCGGCGCCGCCGGGAGCACCGTCGAGGTGAACGAGCCCTGGAAGATGAAGAACTCCGCGGCGAAGCCGGCCATGAGCGGGAGGCCCATGTAGCCGAACGCGCCGGCGATCAGGATGCCGGTCGTGATCGGCATCCGGTCGGCCATGCCGGACATGTCGCCCAGCATGCGCGTGTGCGTCACGTTGTAGATGACGCCGACGGCCATGAACATCAGCCCGGAGATGAGGCCGTGTGCGACCATCTGGAACGTCGCGCCGCCGATGCCGAACTCGGTGTAGGCGACGAGGCCGAGGATGACGTACCCCATCGACGAGACGGAGGAGTACGCGACGATGCGCTTGAGGTCCTGCTGGGCCAGCGCGAGCATCGCGCCGTAGATGACCGAGAGGACGGCGATCGCGGCGATGGGCACCGCCAACTGCTGGGCGACGTCGGGCATCATGGTGAAGTTGAACCGCAGCAGGGCGTACGTCCCCATCTTCAGGAGGACGCCCGCCAGCATCACCGAGGCCGGCGTCGGGGCCTCCACGTGAGCGTCGGGCAGCCACGTGTGGACGGGGACGACCGGCACCTTCACCGCGAAGCCGAAGAACATCGCGGCGAACGCGACGGTCGCGAGCGCGTCCGGCGCCAGGCCGAGGAAGCCGCCGAGTTCGCCGGCCCGGAGCGCCCCCGCGATGGCCGGCAGCCCGAAGCTGTCGACGGGGAGGTTGAACACGAGCGCCATGAACCCGATGAACATGATCAGCGAGGCGACGTTCGTGTACACGAAGAACTTGATCGCCGCGTACTCCCGGCGGGGGCCGCCCCAGACGCCGATGAGGAAGTACATCGGGACCAGCACGGCCTCCCAGAAGACGAACCAGACGAAGAAGTCCAGCGCCGAGAAGACGCCGATGAGGTTCGCCTCCATGAACAGCATCAGGCCGTAGAACTGGCTCTGCCGTACGTCGATCGGCGTCCACGCCGACAGGATCGCGAGGGACGTGAGCACCGTCGACAGCACGATGAGCGGGAGGCTGATACCGTCGAGCCCCACGAACCACTGCAGCGTGTAGCCGCCGACCGTGAGCCAGTCGATCTGCGTCGCGAACGCGAGGCTCCCGCCCTCGACGAGCGCGTTTCCGGTCGCGTCGAACTGCGACCACATGTACAGGCTCCCGACGACCGGGAGCAGGCTGAGGCCGAACGCCAGTTGCCCGGCGTACTCGTCCGGCGAGAGGAACACTGCCAGCGCGGCCACGAACGTGAATCCGATGAGTGTCTCGAGTATCACAGTAACCAACCTCCGAAGATGCCGAAGGCGATGAGAAGGGCCGTCAGGCCGAGCGTGATCAGCGCCGCGTAGTTACCCACGATGCCGGTCTGGATGCGGCGGACCCGCGAGCCCGAAAAGAGGCTGACGGAGGAGACGGCGTTGACCGAGCCGTCCACCACACCCTGATCGAAGGTGTCCGCCGCGCGCGAGAGCGGGGCGACGACCCGCTCGGCGAGGAACACCTGGTACTCGTCCTGGTAGTAGTTGTTGTACAGTACGCCCTGCAGGGAGCCGAGCTTCGCGGTGTGCTCCTCGGGCTCCGGGACCGCGTACAGCGAGTACGCGAGGCCGGCCCCGAGCAGCGCGAGCGCGAGCGACACGACCGCACCGCCGAGCACGGTGACGACCTCGCTCCCCAGGGTACCCGCCGTGTAGTGCGCGTAGTCGTGGGTGAGGTCCTCGTAGTGGTGGGCCGTCAGGCCCTCGAAGCCGCCGTCGAGCCACTGGTGCAGGAAGTCGATGTGGCCGCCGACGACCGTCTGGACCGGCACCATGTTGACGAACCCGACCGTGGCGGCCAGGATGCCGAGCACGACGAGCGGTGCCTTCACGTTCCAGCCGACCGGTTCGGGCGACTCGGCCACCCCGGTCCGGGGCTCGCCGTGGAATGTGAGCGCCACCATCCGGAACGTGTAGAACGCCGTCACGGGCACCGCGAGCAGGCCCATGGCGTAGCCGACGTACAGCAGCGGCGCCCCGCCGAGGCCGTGTGCGAGCGCCTCGTAGAGGATCTCGTCCTTCGACCAGAAGCCCGCGAACGGGAAGATGCCCGCGAGCGCGAGCGAGCCGGCGAGGAACGTGTAGTAGGTGACGGGCATCCTGTCCTTCAGCCCGCCCATGTCCCACATGTTCTCGTTGTGGTGCATCGCGATGATGACCGAGCCGGCGCCGAGGAACAGCAGCGCCTTGAAGAACGCGTGGGTGAGCAGGTGGAACGTCGCGGCGACGTAGCCGCCCGCGCCGAGCGCGAGCATCATGTAGCCGTACTGTGAGATGGTGGAGTACGCGAGAACCTGCTTCAGTTCGCGCTTGACGACGCCCATCGTCGCCGCGAACAGCGCGGTGAACCCGCCGACGAGCGCGATGATCCCGAGTGCGGTCGGCGAAATCGCGTAGAAGCCGTACATCCGCGCCACGAGGTAGACGCCGGCCGCGACCATCGTCGCCGCGTGGATGAGCGCGGAGACCGGCGTGGGACCCTCCATCGCGTCGGGGAGCCACGTGTGCAGCGGGAACTGCGCGGACTTGCCAATGACGCCGCCGAGCACGAGCAGGCCGACGACCGTGAACCACGCCTGCGGCGCGAGTCCGAGGAACGTGTTCACGGACGCGCCGCCGTCGAGGGCGGCCGCGGCAAGCGCGGGGAACGACTCCTCGCCCGCGAACTGCGCGGTGCCGAAGGTCGCGAAGACGGCGACGACGCCGACGAGGAAGAAGTAGTCCCCGAAGCGGGTGACGAGGAACGCCTTCTTCGCGGCCGACGGCGGGCCGAGTTCGCGGAAGTTGAAGCCGATGAGGAGGTACGAGCAGAGGCCGACCAGCTCGAAGAACATGAACGCCATCAGCAGGTTGTCGGCGACGACGAACCCGAGCATCGAGGCGGTGAACAGACCGAGCCCGGCGTAGTAGCGCGGGAGGCCGGTTTCGCCCTCGTCGTTCATGTAGCCGAGCGAGAAGACGTGGACCAGGAGCGCGACCAGCGAGACGATGACGAGCATCATCGACGACAGTGGGTCGAGCAACAGTCCGAACGTGAGTTCGAGGTCGCCCGCCGCGGCCCACGTGTAGATCGTCTCGTCGTACACGGAGCCGTTGCTGACGGTGAGGAACACCCAGAGCGAGAGGATCAGCGAGCCAGCGGTCGCTGCGATGCCGGCGAGCGCGCCGCCCTTCGGGAGCACGCCCCGCTCCTCCCCGTACATCGCGCCCCCGAGCGCGATGAGGAACGACAGGAACGGCAGCAGGACGATGGCCGGCGCGTAGTCGAATGCACCCGCCATCTTACCACCTCATCGTCGTCGCGTCGGTGACGTCGACGCCGCCGAAGTTCCGGTACAGCACCAGGATGATTCCGAGCCCGACCGCGACCTCCGCCGCGGCGAGCGCCATCGTGAACAGTCCGAACGTCTGGCCCGTCACGTTCCCCCAGTACTGGGAGAACGCCACGAGGTTGATGTTGGCAGCGTTGAGCATGAGTTCCACGGACATCAGGAACATCAGCGCGTTCCGCCGCGTGAGCAGCCCGAACACGCCGATACAGAAGATCGCCGCCGCGAGCACCAGGTAGTACTGCGGGGGAACCATCAGTCGTCCCCTCCGTTCCGACGTCCGTCGGTGCCGCCGTCGGTGCGGAGCGGTTCGAGGACGCCCTCCTCGCCGCGCTTGGCGAGGAAGATGGCGCCGTCGATGGCGATGTCCAGCGCGACGGCGATCACGAGGAACGCGACGAGGAAGCCCTCGGCGTTGACGTCCCCCTGGCCGATGTTGAACATCGCGTAGCCGATGCTCGCGGTGATCGAGGCCCCCTCGGGGAAGCCACGCGCCTCCGCGAGCGGGAACGACGACGTGAGGAAGACGAGTGCCATCACGGCGAACAGCGCCACCGCCGCGAGGCCGGGGACGAGGTGCGAGCCGAGCTTCAGCTCGGGTTTCGTCCCGCGCGTGCCGTCCGAACTCACGTGCGCGTCACCCCCATGTCCGTCTGCATCTCGTGTCGCACGAGCATCACGGCGAACGTGATGAGGACGAGCACCCCGCCGACGTAGACGAGGATCTGCATGGCGGCCAGGAACTCCGCCTGCAGCATCACGTAGTGCACCGCGACGCTCAACAGGGCGACCCCCAGCAGGAGTGCGGAGTGCCACACGTCCTCCACGAGGACGACGCCCAGGCTGGCCCCCACCGTGACGAGGGCGAACAGCGCGAACGCGATAGTCTCTGCTACAACCATTACGCGACACTCCCGTCGGAGGGCGTTTGAAGGTTTCGAGAACGTTCCGCGCGTATGCGTGTGTGTGCGGGGATTACCGGTGGTACGTTGAGTGTTATTTCGGTCGGTCGAGCGCAGTTCGCGGGTCGAGTTCCGGTCGGTGCGAACGTCGGGAGCCGGTCTTACGGGACGGATACCGGAAGGTAGCGTGAGCGGGTTTCGACTCCCAACGGTGGTGAGAGCCACTCCCGACGCGATGGAAGCAACACGTACCTCGACGCACGCTCGCCGAACTCGCCCCCGCTCCATTCGGTCGCTCACGTGAACCCCACGAGGGGGCTCGTGCCACACACTCCCACCACGACCGGGAGGCTGTCGGTCTCTGACTAACCACGCTCGCCCGTCGTCCGTCAAGGTGGAACTGAGACAGGGTCACCGCTGGCCTTCGAATTCACTACGATAGTCGAAGCGAGAGAACACCGAGCAGCGAGCCGACGGCGGAAGAACGGGAGAACCGAAACGCCGAGCGGAGCGAGGGACTACTGGTAGTCCAGTTCGCCCTCGCCCTCGCCGATCCAGGCGCCGCGGTCCGGTTCGCGCGAGGCGAGCGGGTCGATGCCCTTGTACCAGGGGACGTTCTTCAGCTGCTCTTTGTTGTAGACGAACTCGTCTTTCGTGTCGGCGGTGAACTCGAAGTTCTGCGTCAGCAGAATCGCGTCCACCGGACACACCTCCTCGCACAGCCGGCAGTAGATGCACTGGCCGATGTGGAGGTTGTACTGCTCGCCGTTCCGCTGTTCGTCCATCACGATCTGGATCGTGTCGTTCGGACAGACGTTCTCGCACTGGCGGCACCAGATGCACCGCTCCTGCGAGAACTTGTGCACCCCGCGGAACCGGGGGCTCACTTCGGGCGCGACGTCCGGGTACTCCACCGTGAACGTCGTGCCGTCCAGTGCGTGCTTCATCGTCGTCGCCATTCCTTTGAGGAGTCCGATCATGGTTACGCGAGCACCCCCACGAGCACCGCCGTGAGGACGAGGTTTGCGAAGGCCAGCACGAGCATGCCCTTCCAGCCGATCTCGATGAACTGGTCCACGCGAAGCCGCGGGATCGCCGAGCGCGCCCACTGCGTGAACAGGAAGAACGCCCAGATCTTCATCGTGAACCAGACGATACCGAGCGCCGCGGGGCCGGGCCCCGCCGCGCCGCCGAGGAACAGCACCGCCGTCAGCGCGCCGCCGAGGAATATGTGGATGAACTCGCCGAGGTAGATGAGCACGAAGTACACCGAACTGTACTCCGTCTGGTACCCCGCCACGATCTCGGTCGGCGCCTCGGGCACGTCGAACGGGTTGCGCCCGACCTCCGCTAGGTTCGCCGCGACGAACAGCACGAACGCGAACGGGTTCACGAACGCGAACCACTGCGGGATGGTGACCCCGCCGAGCGTGATGAACGCCTCGCCCTGCTGGGCGACGATCTCGCTGGTCTGGAGCGTCCCGGTGAACACGACGATCGAGAGGGCGGTGACGATGAGCGGGATCTCGTAGGCGATGTTCGAGGCCACCGCGCGGAGTCCGCCCAGCAGCGAGTACTTATTGTTCGACGCGTAGCCCATCATCATCAGCCCCAGCGAGGCGATCGAGGAGGCGGCGAACGCGAACGCGAGCCCCGTCTCCGGGTCCGCGAGCTGGATGCCGCTCCCCATCGGGATCACCGCGAACCCGAGCAGCGCCGAGAACGGGATGAGCAGCGGGCCGAGGTCGTACGCCGGCCGGTCGGCGCCGTCCGGGATGATGAGCTCCTTCGAGAGCAGGCGGACCGCGTCGGCGACGATGACGAACAGCCCGAACGGGCCGATGCGGTTCACCGCGATTCGGTCCGTGAACGCCGCCGTGATCTTCCGCTTCGCCCACGGCCCGGCGACGGCCGTGTTGATGAGCAGGAAGTTGGCGATGAGGAACGCGCCGATCAGCGCGCCGACGATGTCCGCCGCGAGCCCGCCGAACGGGAGCAGTCCCGCGATGGTCTCGGGCAGCATCTGCTGGAGCGTGACGACGGCGACCATTACCGGTCCACCTCGCCGAGCACGATGTCGAGACTACCCAGCGCCGCAACGAGGTCGGGCACGTATTCGCCCTGGGACATCTCCGGTAGCGTCTGCAGGTTCGAGAAGCACGGCGAGCGGATCTTGAACCGCGCCGGCTTGTCCGTCCCGTCCGCGCGGATGTAGATGCCGAGTTCGCCCTTCGCGCCCTCAACCGCGCGGTACACTTCCGTATCGTCCTCCGGTTTCAGCGTCCGGGGGACGTTCGCCTGGATCTCGCGGTCGTCCTCGGGCCAGTCCTCGAGCAGGTCGACGCACTGCTCGATGATCTTCGCCGACTCCTCGACCTCGCGCATGCGCACGAGCAGGCGGCTGAAGTTGTCGCAGCCGTCCTCCGTGATGACGTTCCAGTCGAGTTCATCGTAGTAGCCGTACGGGTCGTCCCGGCGCAGGTCGTAGTCGATGCCGGAGCCCCGGGCGACCGGCCCGGTCGCGCCGTAGTCCTTCGCGACTTCCGGCGGGAGGACGCCCGTGCCGACCGTCCGCATCTGGAGGATCTCGTTCGAGGTGATGAGGTCGTGGTACTCCTGGAGCGCCTCGGGGAGCTCCTCGAGGAAGTCGCGGACCTTCTCGAAGAACTCCTCGCGCGGCTCCGGGATGTCCCAGACGACGCCGCCGAGCCGGAAGTAGTTGAACATCAGCCGCTGGCCCGTCAGGTCCTCCAGCAGGTTCTGGGTCTTCTCGCGGTCCCGGATGGCGTACATGAAGATGGCCGTGAAGTCGCCGTACACGTCCAGCGCGAACGTCCCCACCGCGAGCAGGTGGCTCGCGATGCGACACAGTTCCGCGCCCAGCGTCCGGATGACCTGCGCGTACTCGGGTACCTCGATGTCGGCGAGGTCCTCGGCGACTCGAGCGTACGCCCACTCGTTCAGCATGCCGGCCGAGATGTAGTCCCATCGGTCGGGGTACGGCATGATCTGGTGGCGGTACGTGCCGTTCTGGCACATCTGCTCCTCGCAGCGGTGGAGGTAGCCGATGTCCGAGTCCACGTCGGCGACCTGCTCGCCGTCGAGCGTCGTCTTCAGGTGGAGCACGCCGTGGGTCGCCGGGTGGTGCGGCCCGATGTTCAGGAACATCGTGTCCGCGTCCGGGTCGTCCTCCTCGCGGGTGTCCCCGGCGAGGGGGTTCGCGTGCTCGCGGAGGGAGACGACCTGCGGCCGCTCCTGGTCGTAGTTCAGCGCGAGCGGGTGACCTTGCCAGGTCTCGGGAAGCAGGATGCGCCGGAGGTCGGGGTGTCCCTCGTACTCGATGCCGACGAGGTCGTACGCCTCCCGCTCGTGCCAGTCGGCCGTTCGGAACACGGGTTCGCCGGATTGGCTCACCGGGTTCTCGCGGTCGGTCGGGACGACGACGCTGACCTCCTGGGTCGGATCGTCGAACTTCTTCAGGTGGTAGATCGACTCGTAGCGGTCCTCGTACTCCTGGGCCGTGACACAGGAGAGGTGGTCGAAGCCGGCCTCCGTCTTCAGCGTCGAGAGGACGTCCTGGACCGCGTCGGGGCGGACGACGTAGCCCGGCGCGTTGAGGTGCTCCTCGCGGGCCAGCACGTGCTCGCCGAGCAGGTCGGCCAGGTCGTCGGCGGACAGTTCCGCGGGCGTCGCGTCGACGCCGTGCGGATCGGGGTTTTCGAGACTCATTAGGGTGAATCAGCCCAGTTGTACCGCATGACGAGGTCCTCCTCGTCGATCTGTTCCGCGAGCTGGTCGATGACCTCGTCGCGGTCGAGGTCGCCGAACTGCTCCAGCTCGTAGGGCTTCACCGTCACCGGGGAGGACTCGCCGTTGGCGATGCGCTCCTGGAGCTTCGCGACGCCGTACACCAGCGCCTCGGGGCGGGGCGGGCAGCCGGGGACGTGGATGTCCACCGGGATGACCTCCTCGGCGCCCTTGATGACGTTGTACCCCTCCTGGAACGGGCCGCCGGAGATGGTACACGAGCCCATGCCGACGACGAACTTCGGCTCGGGCATCTGGTCGTACACGCGCTTCATCCGCGGGGCGAACTTCGAGACGATGGTGCCCGGCACGATGATGACGTCCGCCTGGCGCGGCGACGCGCGGGGGACGCCGGAGCCGAAGCGGTCGAGGTCGTGTTTGACCCCGTAGGTGTGCATCATCTCGATGCTGCAGCAGGCGATGCCGAACTGCAGCATGAACATCGAGGAGCCCCGCACCCAGTTCATGAACTTGTCGAACTTGGTGAGGATGAACGGGGAGGAACCGAACGCCTCCCGGAGCTTCGAGTTGAAGCGGTCGTCCTGCCCGGCGAGCCGGGCGTCGCGGGTCTCGGTCAGTACCTCCGAGTCGTCCGTGATGAACGGTCTGTTGTCGCTACTCATGATTGACGCTCCGTCTTTCGCCGCGTCGCCCGCGGGCTACTCGTCCAGTTGACGGCTCCCTGCCGCCACGCCCACACGAGGCCGACGAGAAGGACACCGATGAACACCAGCATCGGGAGGAGCAGGTCCGTCAGCGGGACGCCTGCCTCCAGTGCCGGGCTGTAGATGACCGCCCACGGGAACACGAGGACGGTCTCGATGTCGAAGACGACGAACAGCAACGCGACCATGTAGTACTGGACGTTAAACTGGATGCCGATCGCCGACTCGGTGGGGATCTCGCCGGACTCGTAGGTGGCGCTCTTCCCCTGTTCCGGCACGCTCGGCCGAAGTATCGCGGACGCGGCCATCATCCCCAGCGGGATTCCCACGCCCATCAACGCCAACGCGCCGATAGCTATCCATGGATTCATTCGGGGTTCTCCTATCGTTCGTGGCTAGGAAACGCCCGTACATAAGCGTTCATTTACGAGTTCCCGGCCGGCCGCCGTCGCTCCTCCGGGAAGAGCCAGTCTCCGCACACCTGTCGGCCTCACGGGACGAGTTCGAACCGGACTGCGATCGCCGGTTCGTCGAGACCCCAGTAGACGAACCGGTACGCTCCGGTGGACAGGTCGCCGCACATCACGTGATCGCGAGAGAATCCGTCGGCCGTGGCGGGGAACGTCCACGAGAACCCTTCGTCCGGTTCGTGGGTCGTGACGATACTGGAGTTGCCAGTCGCGTCCGTAAACAGGAGATCACGATACCCTGAATCGGTTAACTGCTGGAACGCGTACGCGTACTTAGACCCCGCTTTTCGCTCTTCAGCGGTCACGTTGACGAGGCGAAACTCGACGTGTCCGCCCATCTGGACACGCTCGGTCTCCACCAGTAGCTCGAACCCGTGGCTCACGTCGTACGTGACCCTGGAGAACTCGTCAGAGAGGGGGATGTTTGCCTCGCAGTCGATGGTCCGTCCGACCGAGAGACAACCGGTTCCCAGAGTCGAACCGGCGAGCATCGTTTTCACGAGGGCGCGTCGAGTAGCCATTTCGGGGGGTTAGCGCGGGTGGGGACTTTTTTACTCCCGCGACTCGCGGAACCCCTCGACGCCCAGATCGTGGAGGTCCCGCGAGACCGAAGCCACGTCGGCCACCAGCCCGTCGTGGTACGCGACCAGCGCGTCGCGAAGCTCCTCGTGCTCCCGTGCGAGGATCTGGCCGGCCGAGAGCCCGGCGTTGAACGACTTGCCGGCGTCGACGGCGACGATGGGCGCGCCGGTCGGCATCCCGATGACGGAGTCGACGGACTTCTCCTGGACGGGTACGCCGACCACCGGAATCGGGTAGGCGATGCTCGCGGTCATGTTCGGCAGGTCGGCCGACTTCCCGCCGGCACCCGCAATGATGACGTCGATTCCGCGGTCCGCCGCGGTCTCGCCGTACGCGTACATCAGTTCGGGAGTTCGGTGGGCCGAGACGACGTACGCCTCGTAGGTGAACCGCTCGTCGGGCGGGTCGCCGAAGTCGGTCTGCTCGGCGAACCCGAGTTCGTCGAGGGCGTCGAACGCCCCCTGCATCGTGTCGAGGTCGGAGTCGGAGCCCATGATGACCCCGACGTCCGGCGTCGTCTCCGGGTCGGCGTCGGCCGACGCCTCGGATTCCAACCGGTCGATGAGGTCCTGGACGGCCATCATGTCGGAGTCCCCTCGCTGGCGTCGTGGTCCGCGTCGAACGTCAGTTCCTCCCGCAGGTCGCGCGCCTCCGCGAGGAGGTCCTCGGCGTCCGAGTCGGCGTCGGTGAGCGTCACGTGACCCATCTTCCGCAGCGGGCGCACTTCGCGTTTGCCGTACCAGTGTAAATGTGCGTTCGGTGCCGAGAGCGCGCGTTCGACCCCCCCAAGCCGCGCCTCCCGTGGCTCCGACACGTCGCCGAGCAGGTTCGTGGTCACGGTCGGCGCACGGGCCTCCGCCGGCGCGAGCGGCCAGCCGAGCACCGCCCGGACGTGCTGTTCGAACTGCGAGGCGGTCGCCCCCTCGATTGTCCAGTGGCCCGAGTTGTGCGGGCGCGGGGCGACCTCGTTGAGCAGCACCTCGCCGCCCTCGACCTCGAACAGTTCGATGCCGAAGGTGCCGCGCCCGTCGAGCACCGATAGCGCGTCGCGAGCGACCTCGCGGGCGCGCTCGGCCACCGCGTCGTCGGTGCGCGCCGGGACGACGGTCTCCCGCATGATCTCCGCCTCGTGGACGGTCTCGGTGAGCGGGAACGTGCGGACCTCGTCGTCGCCGCGGACGCCGATGACGGCGACCTCGCGCTCGAAGGGGACGAGTTCCTCGGCGAGTGCTCCACCCTCCTCGGCACCGACATCGTCGAGCGCCGCCTCGTAGTCGTCGCCCGCCTCGACGGGGAGGTTCCCGCGGCCGTCGTAGCCGCCGGTCCGCGCCTTCAGCATCGCGGCGCCGCCGAACCGCTCGACCGCGTCCGCCAGGTCGTCGGCGTCGTCGACGCGGACGAACTCCGGGACGGGCACGCCGGCGTCCTCGAACGCCCGGTTCTGCACGAGTTTGTCCCGGATCGTCCGGAGCGCGTCCGGCGACGGGTGGACCGGAACGCCGTACTCCGCGCCGGCCGCCTCGAGGACGTCGGGGTCGGCGAGTTCGATCTCCAGGGTCAGCGCGTCCGCCCGTTCGGCGAGGGCGCGTACCGCGTTGGCGTCGTCGAACGTTCCCTCGACCTGCTCGGCGACGCGGGAGGCCGGGCAGTTCGGCGTCGGGTCGAGCACGACCACGTCGACGCCGAGCGGCGAGGCGGCCTCGGCGAGCATCCGGCCGAGTTGGCCCCCGCCGACGACGCCGAGGGTCGGACCGGGACACGTCGGTTTCACGGCCGCGAGTTCGGCATCTCCGCGAATAAATCTTGCCAAGCCGTCGAGGATATGGGCACGTTCGTGGTTACATCACGCGCCCCGACGCCCCCTCAGTTATCGGCCGCGCGTGCGTCCCGCAGCGTCTCCCGTTCGAAGAGGAACACGACGTCCTCACCCCACAGTTTGAACGGGTACGTCCGCGCCTCGTACCCGTCGTACCGGGCCTGCAGTTCGTCGCGGTCGCGCGGCATCGCGACGATGACCGGCGGCGGGTCCGCCGGGAGGCCGTCGTAGCGCGCCTCGGGCGACGTCGAGGTCACCACCGCGCCCGACCGCTCCATGTACCACGGGAGGGGGAGCCGGGAGTGCCACGCCGGCCCGCCGGGCGGCATCCTGTCCGCGCTCGACTCGTTCGAGACGTACAGTTCGACCTCGCCGGCGCCGTTCTCCGACCCGACGAACAGCACGTCTGTTCCCTCGTTGTGCGCGGCGACGAGGTGGACGTCCTCGAGGGCCGGCCGGACGTCGTTGCCAGGCTGGGCCCACTGGAGCACCTGTTTGTCCTCCTCGGCCGCCGAGTTCCAGTAGTCGACGTTCGCGGCCGCGACGCCGCCGACCGCCGCGAACACGAGCAGCCCCGCGAGCGCGACGCCGACGGCGTCCTCGGTCGCGAGCGACCGGTCGAAGGCGTCCGCGACCGTCGCCGCGCCGACGGCCGCGGGGATGGCGAGCGGGAGGACGATGTGGACGGCGGCCCAGGGCGCCTGGATGTCCGTCGCCACCGGGTAGCCGACGAGCGAGGCCGCCGCCCAGTACGCGGAGAAGGCGACGATCGCCCGGTTCCCGCCGCCGTAGCCGTCCGCGAGGAACCCCAGCCCGGCGAGGACGACGACGGCGGCGGAGCCGTACGCGAGCGTCTCCGCGATGTCCAGCAGGTAGGGGACGTACGTGTGGCCGGAGTGGGCCCCCGACACCCACGTCCCGTGGAACCGCTCGGCGGCCCCGATCGTCCCGTCGTGCAGGACCGGTTCGAGCGGGGCCGCGCCGCCGAGCGCGTCCCAGAGCTCCGGGCGCGGCGCGTAGAAGAACGCGACGACCGCGAGAAACGTGACGGCGACCCCGAGCGTCACCAGCGGAACCCACACGAGGACGTGCCCGAGGACGCCCGCCTCCGGCGCGAAGGGGGAGCCCCTGTCGCGCCGGTCGACGACGGACCGCTCGATGGCAGCCCGGGTCCGCTTGCCGGCCGTCCACTCGCGGGCGAACCCGACGAGTGAGACGACCCCGCCGACGACCGCGTCGGCCAGCGAACCAGTCTCCCGGGCCGACCGGACGAGGTAGTGATCCGCGAGCAGGAACGCGGCGCCGGCGAAGCAGACGACGTAGACGAGCGCGTTCTCCTTGGAGGCGACCCCGAACGCGAGGAGGACGGCCGCCGGGAACAGCGGGAGGACGCGCCGTCGGTCGATGGCGTAGACGGTCAGCGCGAAGGCGCCGAAGGCGAACCCGCCGACGAGCACGTCCCCGCGCATGAACCGCGAGTAGTAGAGCAACAGCGGGTCGAGCGCCAGCACGAGCGCGAGCGCGACCCGCTCGCGGCCCGACAGGCGGTCGACGAAGCACAGCGCCGCGAGCGGGAGCAGGCCGCCGACGACGGCGACCGGGAGCCGTGCGGCGAGGTCGCTGGCGCCGAGGACGTCGAACAGCGCGTTGTTCACGACCGGGAGGAACGGTCCGTGGATGATGGGGCGGTAGAAGAACTCGCCCGTGGCGTCGAAGCGGAGGATCCAGTAGCCGACACGGCCCTCGTCCCAGTGGAACACCCGGCCGCCGAGGTCGACGATCCGGAGCAGCAGCGAGAGGACGGTGACGAGGACGACCCCCTGGGTCGCCGGGGAGCCCGGAAGCCGGTCGAGGGGGCCTGCGGACTCGCGTCGACCGCCGGACGGTGTGGAGTCGCCGGATTCGGGGGAAGGCGCGTCGGCGGCCGCCTCGCTCATTGGCTCCTCCGTCGCGGCCCGCCGGTAACAACTCTTGTGATTGCGTGTTTTCGTTGGGTTCAGCGTTGATTTGTTCTTCTGGAGAACCTCGACCGGGTCTGGGACCAGCACCGTCGTCTGTTCAGGTGTGTACAGGCCGACCACTGCTGCTGGGCGTGACGAGACACCACCGGCCTCCCCGGCCGATTCGCTCTCGGGTGGCGCGCCACAGGGGCGCGCCGGTTCCCTCATCCCTCGCGCGCGTCGCTCGCCTTCGGCTCGCGTCACGCGCGCCAACCGCAAAGGCGCGCTCACCGGACAGCCGCCAACGACGCTGGATCGGAACGACAGCGGGTGGGACTGAAAGGGGCCGCGGCATTCACGGGCGCAAGCGCCCGTGAATTCGGGAGAGCTTGCTCTCCCGTAACTCGGGGAAGCACGGGCGGTCAAGCACCGCAGCGCGAACGAGCGAAGCGAGTGAGCGCGAGGAGCTCAGCCGTCCGCACGAGCCGAGAGCCGCGGGGGCTTTCGCGGTAACGTTCACGCTGTCCCCACGCGATCCCGACGGATCACCGGTACGCCGACCGACGCCCTTCCGACGACGCTCGACCAATCGATCACAATACTGCTCGCGTTCGATGGGCGACATCGGCCCCGAGCGGTACGCCTTTCACCGGCGCCGCCGACCGCCCGCGTATGACAGTCACACTGGGGCTGGTGGTGGCGCGCTACAACGCGTCCGTCACCGAACCGATGGAGGAGGCGGCGCTCGAGGCGTCCGCCGAGCGCGACGTGGAGGTCGCCGAGACCGTCCGCGTACCGGGCGTGTACGACGCGCCGCTGGCCGCCGACCGCCTCGCGCGCCGGGAGGACGTGGACGCCGTCGTCGTCGTCGGTGCCATCGTCTCCGGCGACACCGACCACGACCAGGTCATCGGGCAAGCCGCCGCCCAGAAGCTGACCGACGTGAGCCTCGACCGCGACAAGCCGGTCACCTTCGGCGTGTCCGGGCCCGGACAGAGCGGCGCGGTGGCGCGCGAACGCGTCCACAAGGGTGCCGAGGCCGTGAACGCCGCCGCCGACCTCGCGGAGGGGCTGCCGGCATGACGGCGTACGACTTCGCCGAGCGCGTCGGGCGCGTGGAGCCCTCGGCGACGCTCGCCATCGGCAACGCCGCGGCCGAACTCGAGGCCGACGGCGTCGACGTGGTCGACCTCTCCGTGGGGGAGCCCGACTTCCCGACGCCGGAGAACGTCGTCCGGGCCGGCCAGGAATCGATGGAGTCCGGCCACACGGGCTACACGTCCTCGAACGGCATCCCCGAACTCAAGGAGGCCATCGCCGGAAAGCTCCGGGACGACGGAGTCGACGCCGAGGCGGGCGAGGTCATCGTCACGCCCGGCGCGAAGCAGGCCCTCTACGAGGTCGTCCAGACGCTGATCGACGAGGGTGACGAGGTCGTGCTGCTCGACCCCGCCTGGGTGTCCTACGAGGCGATGGTGAAGCTCGCCGGCGGCGACCTGAGTCGGGTCGACCTCGCCCCGCACGACTTCCAGCTCGAACCGGCGCTCGACGCGCTCGGCCAGGCGGTCTCGGACGACACCGAACTCCTCGTCGTGAACTCCCCCGCGAACCCGACCGGCGCCGTGTTCTCCGACGCGGCCCTGGAGGGCGTGCGCGACCTCGCGGTCGAGCACGACATCGCGGTCATCTCGGACGAGATCTACGAGCAGATCACCTACGGCGTCGAGCCGACGAGCCTCGGTAGCCTGGACGGGATGGCCGACCGGACCATCACGGTCAACGGCTTCTCGAAGGCGTACTCGATGACCGGCTGGCGGCTGGGCTACTTCCACGCGAAGGGCGACCTCGTCTCCCAGGCCGGGAAGCTCCACAGCCACTCCGTCTCCTGCGCGACGAACTTCGTCCAGCACGCCGGCGTCGAGGCGCTCGGGAACACGGAGACGGCGGTCGACCAGATGGTCGAGGCGTTCCGCGACCGGCGCGACCTCGTGCTCGACCTGCTCGCCGAGCACGGCGTCGAACCACCGAGGCCAGACGGCGCGTTCTACATGATGCTCCCGGTCGCCGACGACGACTCGACGTGGGCCGAGGACGCCATCGAGCAGGGCCACGTGGCCACCGTTCCGGGCTCGGCGTTCGGCGCGCCGGGCTACGCCCGCATCTCCTACGCCGCGAGCGAGGAGCGCCTCCGCGAGGGGATCGGCCGGCTTGCCGACGGCGGCTTCTTCGACTGAGTCGGCCGGCCCTCGCGTCGAACACGGATCACCAAGTTCCCGAACCACCGCCGACCTTTCGAGCACCGTGGGCCGGCGGGACTTTCACCGACCCCCGACTACGGAGGGGCGTGCTCGGAGTCGATCTCGTCCCCCTCGCCGAGCAGTTGCTCGCCCAGTACGGCTACCTCGCGGTGTTCTGCTTCACGTTCCTCGAGTCGTCGATGCTGTTCCCGCTACTGCCGAGCGAGGCGGTCCTCCCGCTCTCGGCGGCCCTGCTCGTCACGGGCGTGCCGTCGCTCGCGGCGTTCGCCCTCGCGGCGACGGCCGGCGTCGTCGTCGGGAGCGTCGTCGCCTACTACCTGTTCGGTCGTGGAGGCGAGGAGCTCGCCGACCGGTACAGCCCGTTCCTCAGCGTCTCGGAGCGCGAACTGGAGTGGACCAAGCGGGCGTTCGACAGGTACGGCGAGTCGTCGGTGTTCTGGGGCCGGTTCCTCCCGGTGCTTCGGTCGGTCGTCTCGGTCCCCGCCGGGTTCGCCGGGATGGACGTGCGGCGGTTCGCAGCCTACTCGGCGGGCGGCGGGTTGCTGTTCAACCTCGCGGTGGGCGCGCTCGCGCTCGGCGGCGGCGAGTCCCGGTCGGTGTACGGGACGGCGTACGCGCTGGTCAGGCAGATCGTCACGACCTGGCCCGTGCTCGCGGCGGCGGTGGTCGCGGTCCTCCTCGTCGGTACGGCGGTCGCCTGGTGGCGGTTCAGCGACTGACGGCGACCGCCCGGCCGTGCCCATTCGTACCAAGATTTTAGCCTCGACACCCCGAGGGTCGCATATGGACGGCATCCACGACGTCGGCGGTATGGACTCCTTCCGCCACCTCCCGCCGGACCAGCCCGACGACGCGAGCCCGTTCCATCACGAGTATGAGGGCGTCGTCCAGGCGCTCTACCTCGCTGGGCTCGGCTCCGGGGCGTTCGAACTCGACCGCTTCAGGTACGAACTCGAGGGCCACGAGCCGGAGTACTACCTCGAAACCCCGTACTACGAGCGCTGGCTGACGGCGATCGAGTCGCTGTTCGCCGAGGCGGGCGTCGTGGACTCGGAGGAGCTCCGCGAACGCGCCCGGGCGCTTGAAGCCGGCGAGGGCGAGGTGACCGAGGAGACGGACCCCGAGCGCCTCCCGGAGCTCCTCGACGGCGTCCGCGACGTGTACATGAGCGAGCGCGAGGGCGGGGAGCCGGCGTTCTCGGAGGGCGACCGGGTCCGCGTTCGGAAGGAACACCCGTCATCGCACACGCGCTGCCCGCGGTACGTCAGGGGCTGTGAGGGCGAGGTGGTGGCGGTTCGAGGGACGCACGTCTTCCCGGACGCGAACGCGCACGGCGAGGAGCGTGCCGAACCGCTGTACAACGTCCGGTTCGAATCTAGCGAGTTGTGGGGCGAGGCGAACACCGACGGGGACGGGTTGCACATCGAACTCTGGGAACCGTACCTCTCACCGCCCTGAATCGATCGCTGGGCCGGCTCCGTTTTCTGGGCTACCGATCCGCAGTCCGTCAGGGGAACTACCGGATCGACGGTCGACACGAATCTGAAAGGCGCACCCATCGTACCGCAGCCTCGTACCTCCCCAACCGATTCGCTCCTCGGCTCGGTCGCTCCGCTCCCTCGCCTGCGGTGCTCATCCCTCGCGCGCATCCGGTGGGCACGGAGGCCCGCCGTTCACGAGAGCGAAGCTCTCGTGAGCTCACGAGACGCTGTGCGTCTCGTGAACGGCACGCGCTTGACGGTTGATCGAACACCGCCGAGGGGCCAACGGCTAAGTCCGCGCGAACGCCACCACTTCACATGGCAGAGGAGACGCCGGAACCGCCGGAGACACCGAACCCGGACCTCCGCGACATCGACCCGCAGGCGCGTGCCCGCGCCCTCCAGTCCATCCTCGTGGAAGAGGGCATCCTGAGCACCGACGCGGTCGACGAGGTGATCTCGACCTACGAGAGCGACGTCGGGCCGATGAACGGCGCCCGGGTCGTCGCGCGGGCCTGGAGCGACCCCGACTACCGCGAGCGCCTGCTCGAGGACGGCATCTCAGCGGTCGCCGAACTGGATATCGGGGTGAACGACGAGGTGATGGAGCTCAGGGTGGTCGAGAACACGCCCGAGGTCCACAACGTCGTTGTCTGCACGCTCTGCTCGTGTTACCCCTGGGCCGTGCTCGGCCTGCCGCCGACGTGGTACAAGTCGCCCGCGTACCGTTCCCGCGTGGTCGACGAACCCCGCGCGCTGCTGCGCGAGGAGTTCGACACCGACCTCCCCGACTCGGTCGACGTGGAGGTGTGGGACTCCAACTCGGAGATCCGGTACATGGTGCTCCCCCAGCGCCCCGAGGGGACCGAGGACCTGAGCGAGGACGGACTGGCCGGGCTGGTCACCCGGAACTCGATGATCGGCGTCAAGCGACTCGGAGAGGTGGAGGCGTGAGCACGCGCGACCACCGGCGCCCTCTGGCCGACGATGAGGACGGCCCGACGTTCGCCGAACCGTGGCAGGCCCGCGCGTTCGCGCTCGCGGTGGCGCTCACCGACGAGGACGAACGGGACCGGAACTGGGACGACTTCCAGCGCGAACTCGTCGCGGAACTCGACCGGACCCCCGGCGCGGAATCGGGGGACGAGGACGACTACTACGGCGCGTGGCTCTCGGCGCTCGAACGGTTCCTGGTCGAGCGCGACGTGGTCGACCCCGGGGCGTTCGCCGAGCGCGCGACCGAGTTCGCCGGCGGCGACCGCGACGCGCACGAGTTCGTCGATGGCGACCCGCACGCCCACGCCGACAGGCTCCCGGAGGGGCACGCGGACGGGTCCGACCACCACCACGACCACCCGCACGGTCACGGGCACGAGCACGGTCACGACGGCCACGTTCAGGACGACGGCCACGACCACTGACGTCCCACAGTCGGCGAACCCTTTTACCACGTAGCGACGGAGTACACCACATCCGTGCGCGTCGACGACCTCCCGCTGGCCCCCGAGTACGTGAACCACTTCGAGTCGGCGGGGATCGAGGAGCTCTACCCCCCGCAGGCGGCCGCCGTCGACGCCGGCGTCTGCGAGGGAGGCAACGTCGTCGCCGCCATCCCGACCGCCTCCGGGAAGACGTTCATCGCCGAACTCGGCCTGCTCACCGCCGACGGGCCGGGGCTGTACATCTGCCCGTTGCGCGCGCTCGCCCGCGAGAAGTACGAGGAGTTCGACGCCCTCCCCGGCGTCAGCGTCGGCATCTCGACGGGCGACTACGACTCCCCGGCCGCTGAACTCGCCGACCACGACGTCGTCGTCGCCACGTCCGAGAAGGTGGACTCGGCCATCCGCAACGGCGCCGCCTGGGTCGCGGACCTCGCCTGCGTCGTCGTCGACGAGGTCCACCTGCTGGGCGCCGAAGGTCGCGGCCCGACCCTCGAGGTGACGCTGGCGACGCTCCGCCGGCGCGCGCCCGACGCCCAGATCGTCGCGCTGTCGGCTACTGTCGACAACCCCGAACACATCGCGGCCTGGCTCGACGCGGAACTCGTCGAGTCCGACTGGCGGCCCGTCGACCTCCGGACCGGCGTGTACGCCGACGCGTCGGTCGCGTTCGACGACGACACCACCGTCGCGGTCGAGGGCATCGACGCCGACGACCCCGCCAACGCCGGCGATACCGAGGCGACAGCCGCGCTCGTCCGCGACGCGGTCGCCGCCGGCGGGCAGGCGCTCGCGTTCGTCCGCTCGCGCCGGGAGGCCGAACGGCTGGCCGACCGCCTCCGAGAGGACGGACTGGCCGAGGCCGCCGGCATCGGGATGGACGCGGCGGCGGTCGCCGAGGAGGTCCGGGACGCCGGCGGCACCGAGATGGGCGAACGGCTCGCCGAGAACGCGGCCTGGGGTGTCGCGTTCCACCACGCCGGGCTCCGGTCGGACCACCGCGCGGTCGTCGAACGGGCGTTCCGCGAGCGCCGGCTCTCGGTCATCTGCGCGACGCCGACGCTCGCCGCCGGCGTCAACGTCCCCGCCCGCCGCGTCGTCGTCCGCGACCAGCAGCGGTACACGGGTACCGGAACAGAGTGGCTCCCCGTGCTGGAGGTCCACCAGATGTGCGGCCGGGCGGGGCGCCCGCATCTCGACCCGTACGGCGAGGCGGTGCTCGTCGGCGACGCGGACGACCGGGACGAACTCTGGACGCGGTACGTCGAGGGCGAACCCGAGGCCGTCGAGTCGCAGCTCCGGGACCGTGGGGCGCTCCGGACCCACACGCTCGCGCTCGTCGCCACCGGCATCGCCGGCTCGCAGGCCGGCGTGCTCGACGCGCTCGGCGGGACGTTCTACGCCTCCCGGACCCCGAACCCCGACCTCGGGGGCGTGGTCGGCGACGTCATCGCGGAGCTCATCGACATGGAGATGCTCGCGCCGGACGGGAGCGGCATCGCCGCGACCGAACTCGGCGCGCAGGTGTCCCGGCAGTACGTCAAGCCCGAGACGGGCCGGAAGCTGGTCGCCGGGCTCCGGACCGCGGCGGCGATGGACCCTGACGACGTGACCGCGCTCACCGCGCTCGAACTCGTCTGTAACACCCCGGACATGCACGACACCTACCTCGGCGAGCGCGAGCGGGCGGCGATGTACCAGTACGTCCGCGGGCACGGCGCCGAACTCACGACGGGGATGAACGAGACCGACGACTTCGAGGGGTGGCTGGAGTCGGTGAAGACCGCGAGAATCCTCGCGGAGTGGGTCGAGGGGGCCACGACCGAGGAACTCGTCGCAGGCTACCGGATCGGGCCGGGCGACCTCGAGTCGCGGGTCGAGCGGGCCGAGTGGCTCCTCGGTGCCGCCGAGGCGATGGCCGCGGTCATCGGCGTCGAACTCCCGGTGCTGGGGTCGACACGGGAGAAACTCGCGCCGGCGGCGGCGGAACAGCGCTAGCCGTCGTCGCGGACCCGCGGGTCGAGCACGGCGTGGAGCACGTCCTGGACCCACGAACCGGCGACGCCGACGAGGACGACGACGAACGTCGTGCCGAGGACAAGCGGCACGTCGCGCGCCCGGATGGCGCCGTAGCTCAGCGCGCCGATCCCGGGGATGCCGATCGCGTACTCGACGACGTAGACGGTGACGACGAGCGCGGCGAGCAGGTCGCCGTACAGCAGCGTGAGCAGAGGGACGGCGGCGGGACGGAGCAGGTGCCGCGCAGTCGCCAGGGGGCCGGCACCGGTCGCCGCGACGAACGAGACGTAGTCCTCGTTCCGGCGGGCGAGCGCGTTCGACCGCGTGTGCCGGTGTGCGGCCGCGAGCGTCCCGGTCGCCGTCACGGCGGCCGGGAGGGCCATCCGGAGCCAGTACTGCGCCGGCCACGGTCCCGACTGCCAGCCGGTGGCGTCCCAGCCGAACGCGGTACCGACGAGGGCGAGCAGGACGACCGCGAGGTAGAAGTTCGGGACGCCCGCGAGCAGGTACGTCGTCGTCGACACGGCGCGGCCGATTCGTCGACCGCCGGCGAGCGCCGAGGCCGCGCCGCTCGCGACGCCCAGCGTCGCGCCGACCAGGAACCCGGGGATCAGGTACGCGAGCGTGTACGGCGCGGCGCGGCCGATGGCGTCGGTGACGCTCCCGGGAACGCTGCTCGCCTCGCCCCAGTTCAGCGTGGTGATGGCGACGAGCCAGCGGACGTACCGCTGGTGGAGCGGTTCGTCGAGGTTGTTCGCCGCCCGGTACGCCTCCACCTGCGACTCGATGTAGGCCGCGCGCTCGGACTCGTTCCCCGTCGCCTCCATGGCCGCCGCCTGTCGCACCGACGCCGTGTTCGGATCGCCGGGTATCGCGACCAGCAGGAACGACAGCGAACAGACGAGGTAGACGGTGAGGACGGCGAAGGCGGTCCGACGCAGGACCCGGCGACGGAGCGACACGACCTCCGACAGTACTCCCTCCCTCAAAAACGATGCTGAAGTGACCAGTTCAGTATCGGATACCGTTATATGCCAAGCGGGTTACGAATCCTCGATGCGCGAGGAGGAAGCCGTCCGTCGCCGCGACACCGCCCTCACGCTCGCGGCCGCGGTCGTCGTCGCGGCGGCGATGACGGTCGACCTCCTCGGCGGCGGCGTCCCCGGCGAGCAGTCGCCGACGGACTGGCTGTTCCTGCTCTCCGCGGTCGCGGGCGTCCGTGTCGTCGTGCTACCGCTCGCTCGCGACCCGACGCGGCGGGAGCGGTACCGCGCGGCGTTCGCCGGCCGCACCGGTGCCACGCTGGCCGGCGCCTACCTCGGCCTCTTCGCGGTCGTCGGCGTGCTCGGACCGGTCGTCGTCCCGGAGCCGCTCGGCGACCCCGCGCACGCCTACCTGCCGCCGGTCGGGTTCACGGTCGACGCGTTCGTCGCCGCCGAGTGTCTCGGCCCGGTCGTCGAGAACCGATGTCACGGGACGCTCGCCCACCCCCTCGGAACCGACCCGTTCGGCCGCGACGTGCTGCTGCTGCTGGTCCGCGGGACGCGGGTCAGCCTCGAGGTCGCCGTCGTCGCGTCCGCGCTCGTCGTCCCCGTCGGCACCGCGGTCGGCGTCGTCGCCGGGTCGCGGCGCGGGTGGACGGACACCCTCCTCATGCGGTACGTCGACGTGCAGGAGACCGTGCCGGCGTTCGTCGTCTACGTCCTGCTGGCGTACGTGTACGGCCGACACCTCTGGCTGGTTGTGCTCGCGTTCGGCCTGCTCGGCTGGGGGAGCATCGCGCGACTCGTCCGCAGCGAGACCATCCGGGTCACCGAGTCCTCGTTCGTCGAGGCAGGCAGGGTCGCCGGCGTCGGCCGGATCGGGCTGCTCCGCCGGTACGTGCTCCCGAACGTCGCCGACTCGGTCATCGTCGCGGCGTTCGCCCGCGCGCCGGCGCTCATCCTCGTCGAGGCGGCGCTGGCGTACATGAAGCTCACCGACCTCGACCTGCTATCGTGGGGCGCCATCGCCGCCCGCGGCCTCGACCAGTTCTTCCCGCTGAACTGGTGGGTGTCGGCCGCCCCGGCGGTCGCGCTCGTCGTGACAGCCGTCGCCGCGAGCGTCGTCGGCGACGCGGCCAGGGACGCGCTCGACCGGGGGTCCTCGACGGTCGCAGGGCCGGACGAGGTGTAGGCCGCTGAACGAGGCCGAGGCGTAGGCCGGCGCGCGAACGTGACGGGTCAGGCGTCCGACTCCCCGTCGCCGTCGGTGTCGATTCCGGTGGACTCCGACGGCCAGTCGTACTCGCCCGCCAGCCGACGCTCCCCCACCCGGCGGAGCACCGACGGCGTCCGGCAGACGCCCGGTTCGCCCGCGGCCTGCGGGACGACGCAGTTGTTGCAGTTCTCGCAGGCGACCGACGTCCCGGAGTCGACGCCGTCCTCCCCGCCTGATTCCGACTCCCTCAGCAGGCGGGCCGGGAGCCGCGGTTCGGCGTAGAACGGGCGCGCCATCCCGACCGCGTCGCAGGCGTCGCCGAGGAGGTCGTCGACGGTTCCGCGGTCGCGGATCCCTCCCTCGCAGAACACCGGAACGTCGACGCGCTCGCGAACCCGCCGGCAGAGGTCGGCGTTCCAGGCCGGGTCGAACCCGTACCGGCGCGACTCGACCCAGTTCGCCAGGGCGACGAGCGCGGCCCGCCAGCGCGAACCGAACGCGGCGGCGTACCCCCGACGGAACCGACCGTCGCGCCAGGACCGCGCGGGGAACTCCCCGCGGACGATGCTCATGTCCCAGAAGACGGAGCCGGACACCGGGACGAGCCCGTCGTAGCCGGCGGCGTCGAGGCGCCGACAGAGTCGGACGCTGTCGGCGGCCGAGAGCCGTCGACGGACGAACGGCGGCGCCTCCGTCTCCGCGGGCACCTTCGTCAGGACGGGGACGTCGCCGGCGCGGTCGCGGATCTCCTCGCGGACGAGTTCGAGGAAGCGCGCACCGTCGCCGAACTCGTCGTCCCGGCGGTTGTAGAACGGCGAGAGGAACTGGTGGACGATGCCCATGTTCGCCCCGGCGACGTGGATCAGGTCGTAGCCGGCGTCGACCGCGTACGCCGCCGACCGGCCGAAGTCCGCGGCGAGATCGTACACCTCGTCGGTCGTGAGGACGTGCGCGTCGTACGAGAGGAAACCGGCGCGGTCGAGCGCGCGGAGGGGGAGTGGCGGCTCCGAGACGGCGAGCTGTCGGAGGTCCGGGTTGGCGCGCCGGTACCCGTGGTGCCACGTCTCCATCGAGCGCAGGCCGCCGTGTTCGAGCTGGAGGGCGATTTTGCCGCCGTGCGAGTGGACCGCGTCGGTGAGCCGTTCGAGGTCGGCGACGAAGTCCGGGTCGTGGACACGGGTCATCCCCGGCGCCGCACAGCCCCCCTCGGCGCGGACGATGGTCGCGCCCTGGCAGACGAGCCCCGCTCCCGACTCCGCGGCCGGTTCGAGGTCGGCGACGAGTGTCTCGACCGCGTCGGGGGCGTTGCCCGCGCACTCGAGGAGCGGCGCGCGGTAGAGCCGGTTCGGGAGTACGACGTCCCCCACCTCGACGGGCGCGTCGAGACGGACTCCGGGGGCGCTCGGCATGGTCGGGGGTACGGTCGTCGAGGGTTTCAACCCACCTCCGAGGCACCCGATTCGAGGCTCCGCCCCCGATTTCGGCCCCGCGCCTTAACAGGCGCCGACGTGAATCGGGGATATGGCTGTCGAGGACGCCGATGACGCCGAGGACCCTTCCGGCGCGTCGCTCTCGTATCGGAACATCCTCGAACGGGAGATGGACAACGCGTTGACGGAGATGAACCGACCCATGGCGGGGCTGTTCCTGTCGGGGGTGGGGGCGGGGCTGAACCTGAGTTTCGGCGCGCTGTTCATGGGACTCGTCCTGACCCTTTCCGGGGGGTTCCAGTCGGACCTCGTCCAGCAGACCGCGCTGGCGGGGGCGTCCTCGATCGCGTTCCTCTTCGTCGTCGTCGGCCAGACGGAGCTGTTCACCGCCCACTCGACCATGGGCATCCTGCCGGTGCTGGACGGGCGGTCGTCGACGCGCGATCTCGCCCGGCTGTGGGCGATCACGTACTCGTCGAACCTCGTCGGCTGCGTCGTGTTCTCGATCCTGCTGGCGGGCGTCGTCGCCTCCCGCGACGTGCTCGCGGCCTCGGCGTTCGGAAGCCTCGCGGGCGCGCTGGTCCCGCTCCCCTGGTGGTCGATCCTCCTCAGCGGCGTGCTGGCCGGGTGGCTGATGGGGATGGTCACGTGGCTCTCGGCGGCGAGCCGCGACACCATCGGTCGCGCGGCGTTCGTCGTGCTCGGGACGGGCGCCATCGGGTTCGCGCCGTTCCACCACAGCATCCTCGGGGCGACGGAGGTGCTGACCGCGCTGCTGCTGGGTCAGGGGGTCTCGGCGGCCGGATTCGTCCACTTCCTGGCCTGGACGACGCTCGGGAACGTGATCGGCGGGACGGTGTTCGTCGGCCTGCTCAACTACGGTCACGTCGCGCTCGTCGGACGGGACGTCGAACTGGAGCCCGAGGACGGGGGGTAGGTCCCGCTGCGGCAGCTGCAGAGCGGCCGTGGACGTAGACGTATCCTTGGACGACGGACCGACGACTTACCCTGACAGCTGGTTCCGCGTGTACTTCGCGACCAGTGGAACGTCTCGAGCCTTCAGCAGGCCGAAGAGCGCCCGGAGGTTCCCCTCGTTGGCGCGCTTCAGGGTGTCCTCGCCGAGGCGGTTGAGGTCGGACACTAGCCGGTCGTACCGCTCGTTCGAGCCGAGGTAGAGCAGTTCGGTCATGATCAGCCGGTAGCGCGCCTTGGGCGCGACGTCCTCGTGCCAGAGCCTGTCGTAGACGGACGTCGCCTCGGCGCTCGTGTCCGGTTCGTCGGGGGTGAGACAGGCGTCGACCGTGGCGGCGGCGGCCCGGCCCGAGCGCATGCACTTGGCGATCCCCTCGCCCCAGAGCGGGTCGATCGACGGCACGGTGTCGCCGATGGCCATGAAGTTGTCCGTCGACAGGCCCGTCGGGAGCTGGATGTGCGCGGAGCCGCGGTGCTGTTTCCCCGCGATGCGCTCGGCGTTCTCGAACCGGGGATCGGTGTCGACCCAGTTCGTGAGGTAGTCGTCGATGGTGAAGCCGTCGCGGGCGTTCTCGCGGTGGCCCTCGTTCTGGAGGTAGCAGACGCCGACCTTCGCGGTGTCCTCGCCGGTGTGGAACAGCCACGAGTAGCCGCCGGGCGCCATCCGGTGGTCGAGCCGGAGCATCATCGCGTCGGTCAGGTCCGCGTAGCCGTCGGCGTCGACGTCGACGCCCTCGTACTCGTACTCGATGCCGATCGCCTGGTTCTCGCGCTCCAGATCGGCCACGCCGAGCTTCTTCGCGAGCGGGGCGCTCGGACCGGTCGCGTCGATGACGACCTCGCCGCGGACCTCCTCGTCGCCGTTGTAGACGACGCCGACGATCTCCCCGTCCTCCATCAGGGGCTTCGACACCCGCGCGTCGAACCAGTACTCCGCCCCGTCGGCGCGCCCCTCCTCGACGAGCCAGTTCTTGAAGTCGGCGAACTCCAGGACCGCCCCGGACTGCGTCCGCTCGTAGTGGTGGTTCGGCGACTCGATGACGACGCTGTCGGTGAAGTTCATCACGACGTCGTCGGGGATGCCGAACGAGGACATCGTCGAGGGGAACGTCCCCGCCGTCGACTTGTTGCTCCTGCTCGGGAACTCCTCCTCCGTCTCCGTCTCGAGGACGACCACGTCGTACCCTCGTGCGGCGATGTCGCGGGCGCACTGAGCCCCCGCCGGGCCGGCGCCTGCGATCACCGCGTCGTATGGTTGGCTCATGTGTAGTAGATGCGGACGGATAGTCCGCCGCGCTGGATTGTCGGTGTGTTCGGTGTCGTGCCTGTAAGGTATTCCCATTTGACCGGACGGATGATACCGAGTCACTCCCACCGCCGGGGGCCGCGGAATACCGCCGGTCCGGGACCGGCGAAGTCGAGACTACGCCGACTCCGAGCGTCCGTGCGGGTCGGTTCCCGCGTCGTCGCCGACGGCCGGGTCGTGACGCTCGTACCACGCGACGAGTTCCTCCAGCCGGTGAACGGCGCGGTCCGGCGTCCCGATGTCGTGGTGCTCGTCCTCGTAGAGCACCAGCCGCGCGTCGACGCCCCGCGCCTTCGCGGCGACGTACAGCTGTTCGGACTGGGAGGGCGGGCAGCGCCAGTCCTCCCTCCCGGCCGTGACGAGCAGCGGCGTCTCGAGGTTCCCCACGTCGGTGATGGCCGAGGAGGCGTCGATCTCCTCGGGCACCTCCCACGGGTAGCCGTACTCGTTCTCCATCCAGAGGTGGGAGTCGTCGGTACCGTACGCCGACCGGAGGTCGTAGATGCCGTGTTCGGGGGCGGCGGCCGCGAACAGCTCCGGCTCCTGGGTGACGAGGAACCCCTGGGCGATGCCGCCGTAGGAGAAGCCGTAGCCGAACACGCGCTCGGGGTCGACCCAGCCGCGCTTGACCATCGACTCCACGCCGTTGGCGATGTCGGTCACCTCGTGGGTTCCCCACTGGCCGTGGAGCGCCTCGCAGAAGTCCCGGCCGTACGAGGAGCCGCCCCGGTAGTTCGGTCGCAGGACGACGTAGCCCCGCGACGTGAGGACCGCATGGTCGAACGAAAAGGTCGGCTCGTCATAGCTGACGGGGCCGCCGTGGATGGCGACGACCAGCGGGTGGTCGCCCGACTCGGGGTCCACGTCGGGGTCGTGGTAGACGATCCCCGAGATGGACTCGCCGTCGCTCTCCCACTCGACGCGCCGTACCTCGGGCATCGCGTACTCGGCGGTGAGGTCGGCGTTCACCTCGGAGAGGCGGGTGAGCGAATCCGGTTCTGCCCCGGCGTCCGAGTCGGAATCCGAGTCGCCGCCGGGACGGGCGTCGAGGTCGGCCGTGTCGACCGCGTACACGTCCTGCCCGTCGCTCGGGTGCGAGAACACCAGGGCGGTCCGCCCGTCGCCGACGTCGACGTTCTCCAGCGCGCGGTCGGTCCCCTGGGCCTCGAAGACGCGCTCGACGGTCCCGTCGGCCGAGACGCGGACGAGCCGGGTCCGGGCCTCGTCGCCGATCGTGGTGTAGACGGTCTCCTCGTCGGCCCAGTGGAGGGTCGCGCCACGGGCGAGCGTCCGGTCGAGGTCGGCGGTCAGTGACTCGTACTCGCCGTCCTCGTAGCAGTACACCTGCGTCGGGACGCACCAGTTTTCCGGGTCGCCGGCGGCGAACGCGACGCGGTCGCCCGAGGGGGACCACTCGGGCGAGTTCACCGAGAGGTCGGAGTCGGTGAGCTTCCGGAGGCCGGTTCCGTCCGACGCGACGGTGAACACGTCGGTCACGAGCGTCGCGTCCCCGTCGTCGCCGTGGTACGCGCAGAAGGCGATGCGGTCGGTCGCCCCCCACGCCGGCTGGAGGCCGCTCAGGTCCGCGAACGCGCCGCCGTCGTGGGCGTCCTCGAGCGTCTCGGCGTCGCCGGAGTCGACGTCGACGACGTGGAGGTACGTCCGCACGGTGTCGGTGTAGCCGACGCCGTCGAGCTTGTGCTGGAGGCGTTCGGTCTCCACGGGTCCGCCCTCCTCCCGCTCGTCGAGGTACGCTCGCTCCTCCTCGGTCGGGTCGCGCGCGGCGACGACGAGGCGGTCGCCGTCGGGGCTCCAGTCGAACTCCGCCGCACCCTCGTTGAATTCGGTCACCTGGCGGGCGTCGCCCCCGAGCGCGAGGTCGAACAGCCAGACCTGCCGTTTCGGTTCGTCGTCGCCTCCGGCGGTCCCGTCCTCGTCGTCACCGTCGCCATCGGCGTCACCATCGTCATCGGTGTCGTCGGTGTCGGCGTCGTCGCCGCCGACCCTGCGGGCGTTGTCCTCCTCGCGGGCGGCGAGGAACGCCAGGCGGTCGCCGTCAGGCCCCCACTTCGGGCTCCCCGCGTCGGCGACGCGGGTGAGCCGGTGCGGGTCGCGCGAGCCGTCGGTCGGGGCGACGAACATCGAGGCGACTCGCTCGTCCTCGTCGGCGTCGAACTCGTCGGCGAGGAAGGCGACGCGGGAGTCGTCGGGGGAGAGGGCGACGTCGAGGACCTGCGTGAGGTCGTAGTAGGCGTCGATGGGGAGTTCGCTCATCGACCGTCGGTGCCGCCGGCGGCCGAAATAGCTTCCCCAAGCGGCCGCGACGGCCGGAGTATGACGTCGGGTGGGTCGAACGTCGTGGTGGAAACCACCTGTTCGGCGCGCGGCGGCCGCGCCCTGTGCGCGGCCGAATTGCGCGAGGGATGAGCGACTGACCGAGCGACAGCGAGGGAAGGCGCGAATCGGCTGGGGAGGATGTGGCGGTCGCGGTCGGGTAGGACTGAAAGGGGCCGTGGCTCTCGGGGAAGGAGTGGACCGACAAGCACCGCAACCGAGGGAGCGAAGCGACCGAAGTGAGGAGCGCAGCGGCCGCACCGACCCGAGAGCCACGGGGGCTTTCGAACACTCCGTCGCAGGCCGGACCAGCCGCCAAACTATTCGAGTCGTACGCCCCAACCCTGCACCAACTACTTGCCCTCCCACGCAACTACCGAAGGCATGAGTAACGACCCCGAAGAACACGAGAACGAGCACCTCAGACCCACCCTCGAACACGCCTTCGACCTGGACATCGAGGTCGAGGAGCCCATCGAGATCGGCGAGACCGGCGACGGGCAGCGCCGCATCATCCGTATCCTCGACGGGACGGTGTCCGGCCGGATCGAGGGGCACGTCCTGTCCGGCGGCGCGGACTACCAGCTGTTCCGTACCGAGCGTCCGAGCGAACTCGTCGCGAAGTACGCCTTCGAGACCGACGACGGGTCACGGGTGTACGTGGAGAACCGCGGCATCCGGTTCGCCTCGCCGGAGGACAGCGAGCGCCTGCGCGACGGCCTCCCCGTCGACCCCGACGACGTCTACTTCCGCTCGGTCCCGGAGTTCGAGACCGCCGACCCGGAGCTCTCCTGGTTGACCGAGAGCGTCTTCGTGGCCGCCGGCACCCGCCAGCCGAAGGGCGTGAAGTTGGCCGTCTACCGCGTCGGCTGAAGGGTTCGGAGGGCGAAAAAGACTGACTGCGGGTCCTCGACTGCCGACCCCCGACCGTCGATTCCCGCTACGGGAGGTCCGGCCCGCGCCGGTAGAGGAGCGCCACCGCCACCGCCGGGATACCGACGAGGAACGCGTACGGCAGCGCGTACACGGAGAACACCACGGCGGAGCGAACGAGCACGATCGCCCCGTCGACCGACTCCATGAACGCCTCGAGCAGCGGCGTCTCGTGGAACTGCGTCCGCTCGACCGGCCCGTAGTCCGGGCGCGGCTCCTCGATCCGGACCGTGATGGTGCTGTAGGCGACCCGGCGTTCCAAGCTCTGGAGCTTCGCCTCGGTGCGCTCGATCTCCGTCTGCACGTCCGAGAGCTCCCGCTGGACCGCCAGCACCTCCTCGGTGTCGTTCGCCTGCTGGTACAGCTCCCTGAGCCGGTCGCGCTCGGCCCGGAGGCTGTCGAGGCGGGCGCGGAGGTCGACCACCTGGTCGGTCACGTCGTCCGTGTTCTCGGTGGCCTGGAGCACCGTCCCCGTGTCGTTCACGGCCGTCATCGCCCCGGAGTAGTTGCCCGAGGGGACGCGGAGGGTCATCGTGCCGACCACCCAGGTCTCGTTCCCGCTGCCGCGGACCCGCCGGCTGGCGTCGCCGACGTAGCCGCCGCGCCGCGTGGTGGCCTCGGTGAGCTGCCGGCGTGCCTCCCCGTAATCGTCGACCTGAAGGGTCACCTCCGCGGTGTAGATGATCTCCCTGTTCTGGACGCTGGCCTGGATGCCGGCGCTGCCGCCGGCGTCGTCCCCGCCGCGCTCGCCCGCGCTGTCGCCACCGGACGGGGTCGACTCGGGGACGCCAGTGGCACCCTGATCCGCGGCGAGTCCGCCACCGTCGCCGCCGTCGCCGCCGCCGCCCGCGCCCGAGCAGCCGGCGAGGACGACCGCGAGCGCGCAGACGACCGCGAGGAGGTGTTTCCGACGCATACCCCGCCATCTCCGTGGGTCGTCGTAATACCTCGGGAATATGAAAGAGTCGTTTGACTCATCCGTCCTCGGCGGGACCCCGCCCAAGCGACCGATAGGGAGAGCGTTCTCGACGTCCCTGCTCGGGTAGGAACCTCGTAAACGGGCCGAAAGGCGGGTCGGCGGCGATTAACAATGCACCCACGAGACGGTGGTGTTCTCGAACCAGCAGTGACGGACGTAACAGAGTTCGAATCCAGACTCCGGCCCGCCCCCATCAAGGAGCGCTGTCGCGACCGCCCGCTGAACGGGCAGCTCGCCGTCCAGATATTCGCGTACGACGGCGACGGACCGTCCGAGACCGAGTGGGTCCACTCGACCCGCTGGCTGGACCCCGTCGCCAAGCGGTGACGCCCGGACGGGCAGCGCCCTCCTTCCGCCCGTCGACTACCGCGCCTCGTCGATGACCGACCGGAAGGTCCGTGCCCGCTCGGTGATGGCGTCGAAGTCGCCCGACTCCACCGCGGCCCGGTCCACGAGCGCGGACCCGGCGCCGACGGCGACCGCTCCGGCCTCGATGTAGTCGCCGGCGTTGTCCGTGGAGACGCCGCCGGTCGGGATCATCGGGATCTGCGCGAGCGGCCCCTTCATCGCGGCGAGGTGGTCCGGGCCGAGCGTCTTGGCCGGGAACACCTTCACCACGTCGGCGCCCGCCTCGAACGCCTCGACCGCCTCCGTCGGCGTCATCACGCCCGGCGCGACGAGGACACCGTAGCGGTTGCACGTCTCCACCACGTCCTCGTGGTACGACGGCGAGACGACGAACTCCGCGCCGGCGGCGATGGCCGACTGCGCGGTCGCCGCGTCGAGGACGGTTCCGGCCCCGACGAGCACCTCGTCGTCGAGTTCCTCGGAGAGCGTGCGGATCATCTCCGTCGACCCGGGCGTGTCGGCGGTCACCTCGAGCGCCGTAACGCCGCCCTCGACCAGCGCCTCTGCGGTGTCGACGACCGTTTCAGGCTCCGCACCTCGCATGACGGCAACGACGCCGCTCTCCCGCAGCACCTCGAGCGTACTCATGCGCGAGTGAACACTCGCGGCGTCCATAAACACGGGGGAATCGGCCGTGACGTCGGCTCCGGTCGTGCGCCGCGGGGTCCAGACCGCGAGCGGGGTATGCGAGTCGAGCGCATAGGTCGAGGGATGAGGACGCACTCCCTCGATTTCGAACTGCTCTACGAGGCCGTCGCCCCCTCGGTCGTCTCCGTCTACGTCGGCTCCTCCTCGGGCGCCCGCGGCGCCGGCTCCGGGTTCGTCTACGACCGGCGCCACGTCGTGACGAACGACCACGTCGTCCGCGACGAGCGGGAGGTCCACGTCCGCCTCGCGGACGGCCGCTGGCGCGCCGGCCGCGTCGTCGGCACCGACGCCTACACCGATCTCGCGGTCGTCCGGGTTCCCGACCTGCCGGACGACGCCCCGCCGCTGACTGTCGCCGCCGACGTCCCAGAACCGGGCCGCCCGGTCGCCGCGCTCGGGAATCCGATGGGGCTCGACGGCTCCGTCTCGGCCGGCATCGTCTCGGGCGTGAACCGGTCGATGGCGACGCGCGGGGGCTTCGCCATCCCCGACGTCGTGCAGACCGACGCCCCCATCAACCCCGGGAACAGCGGCGGGCCGCTGGTCGCGCGATCGACCGACGCGGGTGGCGACGTCGGATTGGCGGAGGACGACAACCCGTCGACGGGCGAAGCCAAGACGGACCCCCAGGCGAGCTACGAGGTCGTCGGCGTCAACCGCGCGAAGGGTGGCGACAACATCGGCTTCGCGATCTCCTCGCGGCTGGTGAACCGGGTCGTCCCGGCGCTCGTCGAGGACGGCGTCTACCGCCACTCGTACCTCCGCGCTCGGACGCTCGACGCGACACCCGCCATCGCGGAGGCGAACGGGCTCCCGGAACCCGGCGGCGTCCTCGTCGTCGACGCCGGCGACGATGGGCTCCGGGGCTGTGACCGCACCGCCCGCGTCGGCGGCCGCGAGGTGCCCGTCGGCGGCGACGTCGTCGTCGCGATCGACGGGGAGCCGGTCCAGTCGGGCGAGGAGCTGATCCGGCTGCTCATCGTCGACACCGAACCGGGCGATTCGGTCGACGTGACCGTGCTCCGCGAGGGCGTCTTCGGCGACGTCACCGTCCCGGTGGAGCTCCGCGAGCGGCCCGGCACCGCCGACAGCGTGCCGATCAGGTAGTCGGTCGGTAACACGGACTACGGGAGGGATGAGTCCCACCCTCAGTCAACGAAGCGCTCGGTGTCGACGGGTTCGTCGGCCGCCCCCAGCGCCATGCGCTCGATGCCCCGACGGAGCAATCGGGAACTGGAGAGGAGCGAGTTACTGGCTCGCGCCCCCGTGAGCGCCAGCGACGGCGGGACGTACCGGCCGTAGCGGAGGAACAGTCCGAGCCCGCGCTCCGCGCGACGCTGGAGCCGGATGGTCTCCTCGACCGCCGGTCGGCGTCTGGTCTCGTACCGCGCGAGCGACGCGGCGGGGAGGGGCGTCTCCGGCAGGTCCAGCGCCTCCGCGATGGTCGAGTGGGCGGCGACCGCGTCCGCGACGGCGAGCGGGTTTCCCTGCGCGCCGATGGGCGAGGCGACGTGGGCCGCGTCGCCCAGCAGGAGGAGGCCGTCCCGGACCCACTCCGGGGCGAGGCCGGGGGCGACCTCCAGCAGCGAGCAGTCGTCGTAGCCGTCGATGTGCTCCTCCAGGGCGGGCCGGAGCGTCGGGTCGATGGCCGCCACGCGGTCGCGGAACGCCCCGATTCCCGCGGCCCGGAGCTCCGGGTACGACCCGGCGAGGATGGGGAGGCCGACCTGGAACTCGCCGCCGCCGATGCCGAACGAGACGAGCACGCCGTCGCGGCCGATGCGGACCTGCGTGTCGTCGGCCGGATCGACGTCCTCGACCGGGAGCTTGAACCAGACGAGGTCGAGAACCGGGTCGAACAGCCCGGCGTCGATGCCGGCGGCCGACCGAACTCGGGAGTACCGGCCGTCCGCGCCGACGACGAGGCGGCCCCGGAACGTCACGTCCTCGTCGGTCGATCGGTCGTGCGCCTCCACGCCGGCGACGCGCCCGCCCTCGGTCACGAGTCCCTCGACGGTCGTCGCCGGCTGGAACGTGAAGCCGTCGTACCCGTCGGCGCGGGAGACGACCAGTTCGAGGAGCGCCGGCTGTTCCATCATCATCACGTACGGGTGGGTGGCGTCGAGCGTTCCCACGTCGAACAGGTCCACCTGCTCGCCGTACAGCGTCGCCGCCCCCTGCGTGACGATCTCGTGGTCGAGTCCCTTCAGGTCCTCCAGCAGGCCCATCCGGTCGAACAGTTCGATGACGCCGGGACTCCAGCCGAATCCCCGGAACTCCCGTTCGAAGGTGCGCTCGCGCTCGACGAGCGTCACGTCGACGCCGCTCCGCGCGAGGAGGTAGCTCAGGACGGCACCGCCCGGGCCGGCGCCGACCACGACCACGTCGGCGTCCGGCTCGTGTTCGCTCATGGGTCCGGATGAGCGCGTGCCGTCAAGAAGCTACGCCGGATTCGTTGCGGCCCGGAGGTGGAAAGTGGGAATCTCAGTCAGTCCGCGGGATGGCGTACGCCCCGGCGACGAAGAAGGCGGCCGCCAGGACCGCCAGCACGGCGAGGTTCCCGACGACGCCGAGGGGCGGGACGTAGAGCGAGCCGTCGACGGCGTAGGTGACGCCCCGCACCCCCCGCGCGAAGTAGGTGAGCGGCGAGAGGTTCACGACCGGGGCGAACCAGCCCGGCAGGAGGTCGGTCGTGACGAACGTGTCCGAGAGGAACAGCAGCGGGAGCGCGATGGTGTTCGAGGCCGCGATGACGCCGTCCTGGGAGTCGGCCAGCCGGCCGAGCACCGCGCCGAAGCCGCAGAACAGCACGACGCCGAGGACGACCAGCGGGACGAGTAGGGCGAGCGCCGGAGTCACGGGAATGGTCGCGCCAGTGAGCAGGAGCGTGAGCGCGAGGATGAGCGCCGACGCGGCGCCGATGATGGCGACGTTGACCGCGGTGTGGGCGAGCAGCCACTCGGCGCGGGTGAGCGGCGTGGTCGCCAGCTTCTCGAACCGGTTGTCGTCGCGGTGCCGGGCGATCTCGGAGCCGACCCGCGAGAGCGGCGTGAACAGCACGACGGTCGCGAGGTAGCCCGGGACGTAGAACGCCGCCGGCTCGGCGAACAGGCCGCCGCCGCCCGGCCGGGTCCGGACGAGCGCGCCGAAGATGACGACGAGGATGACCGGGAAGAAGAACGTGAAGAAGACGGCCGTCTTCCGGCGGAGGAACGACCGGTACGAGGCCGTCGCCTCGGCGCGGACGCGGCGGAGGCGGCTCATCCGTCGACCTCCGATCCGGCGACGACGTCCTCCACTTCCCCTTCCCCCGGTTCAGTCCCCGCTTCCTCGCCGTCGACGACGCTCGCGCCGGGCGTGAACGCCCCTTCGAACTGCTCGCCCGTGAGCCGGAGGTACACGTCCTCCAGGGTCGGTTCGGTCCATGTCAGCGACTCGAAGGCGACGCCGGCGTCGTCCAGCGCGGCGACCGCCCGTCCGAGGTCTGCGGGGGTGACGCCCTCGACGACGAGTTCCCCTTCGCCGCGTTCGACCCGGAACCCGGCCACCCGGATTGCCTCGGCGCCGGCGTCGGTCGCGGCCGGGTCCGCCGTCCCGACGACGAGTCGCGCGGGGCCGCCGTGCTCGCCGATCAGGTCGGCCGGCGTGCCGACCGCGACGAGTCGGCCGTCGCGGAGGAGGCCGACGCGGTCAGCCAGCGCCTCGACCTCGTCCATCGAGTGGCTCGTGAGGAAGACGGTCGTGCCGCCCGCAGCGAGGCCCTCCAGGAGTTCCCAGAGGTCGCGCCGGCCGGCCGGGTCGATGCCGGTCGTCGGCTCGTCGAGGAACAGCAGGTCGGGGTCGTTGACGAGCGCGACGCCGACGCACGCGCGTCGTTTCTGTCCGCCCGAGAGCTCCTCGTACCAGGTGTCGGCGTCGTCGCTCAGGCCGACGTCCGCGAGCACCGACTCGGCGTCGCGCGATTCGTCGTACAGCCCGCCGTAGTAGGCCAGCAGTTCGCGGGGCGTGAGTCGCTCGGGCGGGGAGAACTCCTGCGGGAGCAGGCCGACTCGCGAGCGGTCCGCGTCGGCGGGCCGGACGCCGAACGTCCGCGCCTCGCCCTCGACGGCGGTCGTCCCGGTGAGCGCCCGGACGAGCGTCGTCTTCCCCGCGCCGTTCGGGCCGATGAGCCCGAACACCTCGCCCGCGTCGACGGAGAGGGAGACGCCGTCGAGCGCGACGGTGTCGCCGTACGACTTGCGGAGGTCCGTCGCGGTGACCACTGGGCCCTCGCTCATTGGTTCGGGTTCCGGTGGTTGCCGGCGTAAGGGTTCCGAAGCGGGAATCACGGACTGGGTTCGACGGGGCGTTCGGTCTCGATGGAACGGACGTCCTACCGACGACTGCTACTGGCTCGAAAGCCCCCGCGGCTCTCGGCTCGCGCGGCACGCTCTGCGCTCCTCGCTCGCCGTTGTCTCGCTGTGGTGCTTGAGGTGCCGGGCTTCCCCGAGAGCCGCGGCCCCTTTCAGTCCCACCCGTCGGAGGTGTTACCGAGCGATGCCACCTGACTACCGCGTGTGGATGCCGTCGGTAGTCCACCGAGGACGTTCGCCCGGCGGAAGGCGAGTGGTGGCAGCAGCGGTGCGGTGGTAGCACATTCCAGCGGGTGGCGCGCGTGACTGCGAGCCGAAGGCGAGCAGACGCGCGCGAGAGATGAGAAGCACAGCGAGCGTAAGCGAGCGAGCATCGCAATCGGCTGGTCACGCGAGCGAGCGTGCGAGCGAGGGTGACTTCCGAGGAGCGTTCTCCGAGGTAAGGGGGACGTGGCCCTCATGACGCTTGGGTGGAGAGATCTACCTCTTCACAACCCACCTGACGACCGGGTATGCTGAGCCAGCGTTCGCGCCCCTAACTCACACAGTCACGAGTGTCGGAGCACCCGCGTTTTAGTCGCTCCCACCACAACCGTACAACCGATGACCGACATGGAATACCGACGGCTCGGCTCCACCGGAACCCAGGTCTCCAGCCTCTGTTTCGGCACCTGGCGCTTCGGCAAGCGATCGAACGGTGTCGTCGAGACGGACAAGCACGACGCGCACGATCTCCTCGACGCGTTCGCCGACGCCGGCGGGACCTTCATCGACACGGCGAACGTGTACGGCGACCCGAACGGCACCGCCGAGGAGTACATCGGCGACTGGCTCGCCGGGCGCGAGCGCGAGCAGTACGTGCTCGCCTCGAAGGTGTACTTCGGCTTCGACCCCGACAACCCCAACGGCTCGGGGCTCTCGCGGGGCCACATCCGCCGGCAGATCGAGGGCACCCTCGACCGCCTCGGCACCGACTACCTCGACCTCTACTACATCCACCGCTTCGACGAGGACACGCCCGTCGAGGAGACGCTCTCGACGCTGAACGGCCTCGTCGAGGACGGCCGGGTCAACTATCTCGGCGCCTCCTCGATGGCGGCCTGGCAGCTCACGAAGATGCTCTGGAAGAGCGACGTGGAGGACCTCGAACGCTTCGAGGTGACCCAGCCGCTGTTCCACGCCGCGTACCGCGACACCGAGGAGTACCTCGACGTCTGCGCCGACCAGGACCTCGCGGTCTGCCCGTACTCGCCGCTCGCCGGCGGCTTCCTCACGGGCAAGTACGAGCGCGCCGAGGACGGCTCGGCGGTCGGCCCCGAGGGCTCCAGGGCGGACCTCGTCGACCACTTCCAGGACTACTACGTCGACGAGCGGAGCTGGCGCGTCCTCGACGAGATCCGGTCGGTCGCCGACGAACTCGACGCGACCCCCCCGCAGGTCGCTCTCCGGTGGCTCATCGAGCGTCCGCAGTTCACCTGCGTTCCCATCGTGGGCGCGCGGACGGTCGAGCAACTGGAGGACAACCTCGGCGCCGTGGAGATCGAACTCTCGGACGACCAGCGCGGACGCATCACCGAGGCCCGGGAGTTCGAGGACGAGAGCGAGTAACGCGGCCGCCCCGACGAGACCGGGTGACGTGCGACCCCAAGTTTCTTTCCGGCGTTCCGTGACCCTTCCCCGTGACGGACGACGGCGACGGCGGGCGTTGGGATTGCGGCGACGGCGAGCGTGCGACCGGCGGCGACGACCGGACGGCCTGCGACGACGAACGAGCGCAGCGGCGCGCCGTCCGCGACGGCTACGACGCGCTGGCGGACGACTACGGGAAGTCTCGCGACCCGCCGGAGGGGTCCCTCGTCGAATCGTTCCTCGCCGACCTGCCGCCCGGAAGTCGACTGCTCGACGCCGGATGCGGGCAGGGAACGCCGGTGCTCGACCGCCTTCCGGCCGACATCCACGCGGTGGGACTGGACTTCTCCGGCGAGCAACTCCGCCGCGCGGGGGAGGTGACCGACGCCGCGCTCGTCCGCGGCGACCTGACCGCCCTGCCCGTCGCCGACGCGTGCGTCGACGCCGTGACCGCGCTCCACTCGCTCATCCACGTCCCCACGGACCAGCACCAGGCGGTGTTCGCGGAGTTCGCCCGGATAACCCGGCCGGGCGCGCGTCTGCTGCTCACCGCGGGAACGGACGCCTGGGCGGGCGCGAACGACGACTGGCTGGACAGCGGCGTGCGAATGGAGTGGTCGTTCCCCGACGTCGAGGCGACTCGCGAGTCCCTCCGCGAGGCTGGCTTCACCGTGACGGACGAACGGTTCGTGCCGGACGAGTTGGCCGAGGACGACGACGGGGGCTGGCTCTTCCTGACCGCGGAAAAACGGGGCGAGTGATCCGCCGATACGTCGGCGGGACCTACGCGGTCGCGCCGACGTGCGAGCGGACCGAGTCGACGATGGCGTCCTCGTCGTACTCGTCGCGCTCCTTGTCGAAGACGACCTCGTCGTTCGAGCGGACCTCGAACACGCCGGTGTCGCCGGTGACGAGCGCGACGCGGTCGAGTTCCTCGCCGAACTCCTCCAGCAGCGCTGCCTGGACGTCCTGTGCACGGCCGAGCATCCCGCAGGGGACGCAGTACTCGATCTCGACGGTTGTCATTCCGGCTCACGATTGTCCCGTGACGACGTAAATCCGGTGACGACCGAGGTGGTGGCGTGGCCGGACGGCTCTATTCATCGCGACGCGCCGAACGTCTCGAACCCAGGCCGCCACCACAGCAGCGCGACGGTCACCAGAAAGACCAGCGTCGACGGACCGTAGCCGATGCCCGTCGCGGCCGCGAGCAGCGCGCCGCCGCCGCCGAACAGCGAGGCCGCTATCCCGGCCAGGATGGGGAACGCACACGAGACGCACGAGAACAGGCCGAGCAGGCCCGCGAGACCGGCACCGGCCGTCTCGACGAGCGTCCCGTAGAGGAGGTACGCGAGCGCCGCGTAACCGAGCACCTTCGCCGGCATGAGCACGGCTGCGACGACGTTTCCGCCGTAGACGAGCGCCGGTCCCCACCCCGGGGGGAGGAACGCGATACCGAGGCCGCTCGGCGTCGTGGGCGTGGGCGGGCCGACGATGCCGCCGAACACCGAGAGCAGGCCGAGGTAGCCGACGGAGACGAGGGCGGCCCGGCGGCGGGCCGACGGCGACCCGTTCGGCGGCGAGTAGCGGGCGAAGACGAGTAACGCGACGTTCACCCAGAGCAGCCCGTAGATGGTGAACAGCGGCGAGGTGAGCGTCGCGTCCGTGAACGCGAAGTAGCCGACGACGAACGCGAGTTCCACGTTTACGGCGAGGGTGCCGAGGAGGATGGACTCCCTGGAGACGGTCAGGTCGCGGCCGGCGACGCTGGCCGCCATCGTCACACCGCGAGCGCGTCGACGACGACGGCGAGCAGCGCCGTCCCGAGGTAGAGGTTCGACGCGTGGAACGCCCGGAACGCCGCCGCCTCGGTCCGCTCGTAGTGGAGGCGGACGATCGCCCAGAGGAACACCGCGCCCACGGCGGCCCCCGAGAGCGCGTACAGCCAGTCGAGGCGTGCGAAGCCGACGAGTGCCGCGCCGACCGCGAGCGTGCCCGCGAAGTACCAGACGATGTGGCGCCGGGTCGCCGTCTCGCCGCGCACGACCGGCATCATCGGGAAGCCGCCGCGCTCGTAGTCGTCCCTGTACGCCAGCGCGAGGTTGTAGAAGTGCGCCGGCGTCCACAGGAAGATGAGCGCGGCGAGCGCGATGCCGCCGAGGCCGACCGACCCGGTGACCGCGGCCCAGCCGATGAGCGCCGGGAGCGCCCCGGCCGCCCCGCCGATGACGGTGTTCTGGACCGTGTTCGGCTTCAGTATCAGCGTGTAGACGACCGAGTAGAACAGGATCGCCGTCAGGCCGAGGACCGCCGCGAGGAGGTTCACGGTGGCGAACAGGCCGACAGAGACGGCCGACAGCAACAGGCCGAACGCGACCGCGTTGCGGACGGAGACGAGGTCGACCGCGAGCGGGCGGTCGCTCGTGCGCTGCATCTTCCGGTCCACGTCGCGTTCGAGCACGTGGTTGAACGTCCCCGACGCGCCGATCGAGAGCGCGCCCGCGACGAGCGTCGTCGCGACGATCCGCGACGAGAGGTTCGCACCCCCCGCGAGCGCCATCGCCGCCGAGGCGACGAGACAGAGGAGCCACATCAGCCGGGGCTTCATCAGGCGGAAGTAGGCTCCGGCGGTGAGCCGCGCGCGCAGGAGGGGTTCCTCGCGCCAAGTCGGCGGGGTCGGACGGGGACCCGGAGCGATGGGTTCCGCGGGGGCGTCCCGACCCCCGGATCCGGACGCGGGGTCCTCGGTCGGGTCGCCCGTCTCGGCCTCGAGCTGCCAGGCGAGCGCAGCCAGCAGTCCGCCGAAGATGAGCAGGCCAACGACCAGGTGGAGCGTGGACGCGGCAATCGAGACGCCGGCGACGGTCCCGACCGGGCCGCGGCCGCCCGCGAGGGCGATCGACGCGCCGAGCGTCGACTGGACCGGGTAGAGGACGGCGGCGAAGAGGAGCGACGCCGCGACGCGTCGCGACGGTCGCTCGCGGAGGGCGACGACGACGGTGGCGAGCGCGAGCAGGCCGACGAGGAACGCGACCGCCCGGTGCCCGAGCGCGACCCACCCGGCGAGCGAGGCCGGGGTGGTGAAGCCGTCGCCGCAGGCCGGCCACGCCGTGCAGGCCGCCGCCGCGTCCGTCACCGCCGTCGTGGCGCCGACGACGAGCAGGAGGTACACGCCCATCGCCGTCGCGGCGAGTAGGGCGGGGAGCCGCTTCGTATGCACTAGCGGGGGGTATCGGCGCGTGGCATATCAACCCCCCGCTTCACGCCACGGCGGCCTACTTCCCCGTCCCAGTGGCCGTATCGTGGCGTGCCCCTTCGCGCTCGAAGGACGTCCCGTACCGGACCGAAACCGGATTCTGCCGTCCGGTCGAACGAGGCGCCGGAACCCCAGACCTGCCGACGACTGGCCGAACGTCGGTGCCGCCGATACGACGAACGCCCACGGCGGCGACGTGTCGAATTGCCGTCCCGACGATGCGGGCGAAACCGCAACGCTGCGGGCGGAATCGACGGAAGACAGCAGGTATTTACGTCGCCTGTTCAAATCTCGTGATAGCATGAAGGGCAAGCGTCTCGGGACCCTCCTGGCAGCCCTGGGCGGTCTCGCGCTGTTCGCCGGAACGGCGGCGGCACAGCCGTCCACGACCGCTGGGCTGATCAACCAGCTCAACGACAGGCTCCTCTACATCGGCATCCCCATCACGCTGCTGGTGGAGGTCATCCTCATCTACACCGTCCTCAAGTTCAAGGACTCCGACGAGGCGAAGCCGACCCGCGAGAACCGTCGGCTGGAGATCACCTGGACGGTCGCCACCGCGATCATCCTGCTGTTCGTCGGCGTCGCCTCCTACGGCGTCCTGGCGAACCCGGACGTGACGTACGTCGCCGGCGCGAACTCCGGGCCCGACGAGGGCGACGTCCACGTCGAGGCGATTGCGTACCAGTGGAACTGGGAGATGAACTACCCCCAGGAGAACATGAGTGGCGTGACCGCGAGCGACGTGAACCTCGAAGGTGCCGGTGACGTCGAGGGGCCGCTGATCGTCCTCCCGGTCGACCAGGACGTGTACATCACGGTGACCTCCCGTGACGTGATCCACGCGCTCCACGTCCCCGACATGGGCCTGAAACACGACGCGGTGCCCGGCCAGCGGAACACCATCAAGACCCACACGCTCGAGACGGGCGTCTACCAGGGCTACTGCGCCGAGTACTGTGGCGTCGCCCACTCGCAGATGTACTTCACGGTGGTCGTCGTCCCCCAGGACGACTACCAGCAGTTCCTGCAGAACCAGGGGAACCAGGGCGGCGATTCCTCGAACGGCGCAGGATCGGCCAACGGCACCGCCACCCCGAACGGCTCCGCGTCAGGGAACGGCACTGCCACGCCGACCGGGGCTTCCACGTCGACTGGCACTGCCACGTCAGCCGGCACTGCCACATCGACCGGCACTGCTACGCCGACCGGTTCCGCCTGAATCCGGCACGCTGACCACGGTCCCGAGTCCGGTCCACCCTCCTCGGTTCGCTCGGAACGACCAGGCCGTTCGTTGTCACATCACCCCGTTTCCTTTCAACTCCCAGCCGCGTATACCCCGGTATGCGCGACGAGGAGGAAATCCGTGAGCAGTACGAGTTCCTGGCAGAACAGCTCGACTCCGAGGAGATGCGCCACGAGAGCATCAGGCAGATGTTCACCTACTACAAGCGGGCGCTGGGCTGGGTGCTCGAGGAGGAGTACATATAAGGGAACCATGATAGCCCGGTACCTTTAAGTCACAATACCCGGTAGGCGAATGCGACGCTTCGTCTGGAGGGCCGAAGCGTCAGCGGGGACCAATTCACGGGCGCCACGCCGTGTTTTTACGGCCTGGCGCCCCTGGTTTCTACGTATCCGAGTGCCGACGCCGCCCGTCGACCGACGCTGCGGGCGCGGCAGGAGCGAGAAAAACGAACGGTCCTTCCCACTGATCGGTTCGCGTCGGTTCTCGCGTCGACCGAGAGCGCTACTCGATGCTGAGCGCGCCGTCCGAGGTCTGGTCGCCCTCGTCCCACTCCAGTTCGAACTCGACGCTCAGTTCGTCCTCGGCGCCGCCGGTCTCGCGCTCGGCCTTGACCTCGAAGGTCACCTCCGACGGGACCTCGAGCGTCAACGTGTTGTCGCCGGCCGAGAGCGTGAGTTCGTCGCTCGAGTCGAGTTTGTCGGCCACGTCGCGAAGCAGCGCCGCGACGTCGCTCCTGCTCTGGCGCCGCTCCGTCTCGAAGAGGACTTCCTCCGGCATACGCCCCCGTAGGCCGCGAACGGGCATAAAGTGGACGCCCGGGCGTGTCGGCCGTCGGATATGGTCGTTCGCCCGGACATCACAGTCGTCTTACTCGTTCTCGCTGGGGAAAGCCGGTCGAATTCAACGGTCGACGGCTGACTTGCGGGGGCAGGCCGATATCTTTATTTCGAACCGACAATAATCCTCGTTGAGAACTTACCGATGTACGACCTGACCGGGTTCCAGCGCGACTTGCTCTACGTCATCGCTGGACAGGAGGAACCACACGGACTGGCGATCAAGGACGAACTCGAGGACTACTACGAGAAGGAGATCCACCACGGGCGGCTGTATCCGAACCTCGACACGCTCGTCGACAAGGGACTCGTCGAGAAGGGCGAGCGCGACCGGCGGACGAACTACTACACGCTCACCCGCCGCGGGCGCCGTGAGATCGAGGCGCGCCGCGACTGGGAGGACCAGTACGTCGACGTCACCGAGGAGTAGTCACCCGCCGCGGGGAGTCACTCCTCGTCGGTCTCGTTCTGCCCGTACACGAACGGCCCCCCGACCGTGAGGTACGACGGGTCGACCGCGTACGGCTTGATCTCCGTCCCGTTGATCAGTTCCGGCAGGACGATCCTGACGAAGTGGACGACGAGCACGAGCAGCATCGGCATCAGGAAGATCCCGTACCAGCCGAACATGAGCGGCCCGAGCGTGTACGCCAGCATCACCGCCCCGACGTGGAGCGACCGCCCGGAGACGTACGGCCGGAGCACGAGGTCCGGGATGGTGTCGACGACCACGAACGAGGCGAGCGCGAAGGCGAGCACGAACCACAGCGTCCCGGTCGCGTCGAGCGCGACCGCCCGCCCGGCCATGTAGATCGCGACGGGGAAGTAGACGAGTTTCATGCCGACGAGGGGGATGAGACTCGCGACGCCGGCGAGCAGGCCGACGAGCGCCGCGGCGGGAATGGCCGCACCCTCGGGCGCGAACACGTTCAACAGCGAGTAGACGATGACGCCGATGGTGCCGGTGAGGATGGCGTTGAGGATGTTGCCGAAGAAGATGCTCTTGTAGTCGGCGTCGACGGCCCGCCCGTACGCCTCGATGACGCCCCCCTCGTCGGCGTACCGCACGAAGTACCGACTCAGCCTGCCGCCGTCCCGGAGGAGGTAGAACGCCAGCGCGAGCATCACGAACAGGTGGATGAGCGCGGTGCCGAGGACCGCCACGGTGTCGAACGCGCCCGAGAACGAGCCGATCACCGTGCCGACCGTCTCGAACGTGAGGAACCGACCCCAGTCGAGCGCCAGCAGGGCCTCCGGGCTGGTGACGCTCCCGAGCAGCTCCTCGTCGACGCCCGGGATCTGCGTGGGGTCGAACACGCCCGCCCCGTCGGCCTCCTCGGCCAGCTCGGCGAGCTGGGTGGCGACGACGAGCAGTGCGTAGGTGAACAGGAGCAGCGCCGGGAGCGCGAGCGCGAAGATGGCGACGCCGGCCGCCACGCTCGGTTGGGGGATGCGACGGCGAATACGCTTGTACACCGGTCGCGTCGCGTAGTAGATGAAGAAGCTGAACACGAACGTGCCGATGAACGTGTAGAGGACGTACAGCACGGCGATGCCGAGGATCGCGCCGACTCCCCACCACGTCGCGCGACCGCGGTCGACCTCCGAGAGGGACATACAGTCCACCGGTCGCGGAACCGACAAAAGCGTGTCGCGGGGTGGGAGGGCTTTCGGGAACCGAATCATAGGCAGGGGAGACATTAAAGGACCGCAGTCGAGTAGGGGAGAACTATCATGTTTCCGCTACAGGGCGACGCCCTCGCGGGCCCCCTCTCGCTCCCGGTGGTCCGCCTCGTGCTCGCCGCCGCGCTCGGACTCTTTCTCGGCCTGGAGCGCGAGTGGTCGCAGAAGTCGGCCGGCATCCGCACGTTCTCCCTCACGAGCCTCGTCGCCGCCGTGTTCACGCTCCTCGCCGAGCAGAGCGAACTCGGGCAGGCGCTGCTGGCCGTGGGCGGCGTGCTCGTCATCGTCCAGGGGGTCCTGCTCGCCATCAGGGGGCTCCGCCAGGACGTGGAGGGGGACTCGCTCGCGCTCACGACCTCCGTCTCGCTCATGGCGGCCTACGGCGTCGGCGCGCTCGTCGCCGGGGGCTACATCCTCGAGGGGGTGACCGTCGCGTTCGTCTCCTCGGCGCTGCTCGTTCTGAAGCGGGAACTCCACTCGTTCGCGGGCGAACTCTCCCGCGAGGAGATCCGGTCGATGATCGAGTTCGCCATCCTCGCGTTCGTCATCTACCCGCTGCTTCCTGCGGGCCAGCAGGACGTCTACGGCATCGGCTTCGAACCGCGCGTGGCGTGGTTGATGGTGGTGACGGTCGCCGGCATCGGCATGGCGAACTACGCGCTCGTGCGGACGTACGGCGGCCGGGGCATCGCCGTCACCGGCTTCTTCGGCGGGCTGGCGTCCTCGACCGCCGTCGTCGGGACCATGCTGGACTACGTGAAGGGGCGCAAGGAGGGGATCTCCTACGCGGTCGCGGCGGTGTTGCTCGCCAACGCTGCGATGGCGCTCCGGAACCTCGCCATCGCCGTCGCGTTCACGATCGGCCACGACGGACGGATGCTCACAGGCGTGTTCGTCCCGCTGGGCATCCTCGTGGTCGGGAGCTTCGCCATCGCCGGGGTGACGGCGGACTGGGATACGCACGTCGACGTGGACATCGAGGACCCGTTCTCGCTGCGGAACGCCCTCGCGTTCGGCGTCGTGTTCCTGCTCATCCTCGCGGTGAGTTCGGTCGCCCAGAGCGAGTTCGGCACCGCCGGGCTGTACGTCACCGCGCTCCTCTCGGGGCTCGTCTCCTCGGCGGGCGCGACGACGTCGGCCGTCCTGCTGTACCGCGCCGGCACCATCGGCGAGAACAGCGCGGTGATCGCGGTGCTGCTCGCGACAGCCGCCAGCGTGGCGGTCAAGGTGGGACTGGCCGCGGCGGGGCCGAGCGGGTTCTCCCGGCGGGTCGCCGGCTGGAGCGCCGCGCTCCTCGTCGCCGCCGGCGGGGCGACGGCCGCGCTGGCCGTCGCCTGACGCGGACCGGCGGATCGCGTGAGAGGGGGCGGCGACGGCTCAGGGGTCGGCAAGGTGTGTCGATACGGAAAGGATTACGTCGGCTTTATTCGTCGACCCGCCGACCGGGCGACATGGACCGCGACACCGTCGAACCCAGCGTCACGACGATGCCCGGGAAGCGGGCACGGGAGTGGGCCGAGTACCACCGTGACGTGGCCGCGACGAGCACGTACGTCTACGACTTCGTCTGGGACATCACCGACGACGCGGAGGGGCCGTTCGTCACCGACGTCGACGACAACGTCCTGCTGGATTTCACCTCCCACGTCGCCGCCGCGCCGCTCGGGTACAACAACCCGAAGATCATGGACCGCATGGCGGAGTTCGACCTCGTCGATCCGACGAAGATCGCCGGCCAGGACTTCTACCTCTCCGACGGCAGCGACCCCGGCGAGTCGTCACTCCCCGGCCCCACTGAGCTGATGCACCTCCTGACGGACGTCACCTCCCACTACGGGATGGACACCGTGTTCCTCTCGAACTCCGGCGCGGAGGCGGTCGAGAACGCCATCAAGGTGTGCTACGACAACTCCGGCGGCGGCAAGTACGGGATCACGTTCGACGGCGCCTTCCACGGCCGGACGCTCGGGGCGCTGTCGCTCAACCGCTCGAAGTCGGTCTACCGCAAGCACTTCCCCGAAATTCCGGGCGTCCACGACGTCCCGTTCTGCGACGACGCCGGCGACGACCCGGCCGCGTGCTCGTGCGGCTTCTTCGTCGACGGCGGCGAGACCTCCGTCCTGCGCGAGAAGCTCCACCCGAAGCGCGGGCACGTCGACGCGGAGGAGGTGTCCTACCTCATCATGGAGCCGATCCAGGGCGAGGGGGGCTACCGGTTCCCGAGCGAGGCGTTCATGCGGGAGGTCGCCGACCTCTGTTCGGAGTACGACATCCCCCTGATCGCCGACGAGATCCAGTCGGGGCTCGGCCGCACGGGCGAGATGTGGGGCTCGGACCACTACGCCGTCGAACCCGACATCATCACGGCGGCGAAGGGCGCACGGGTCGGCGCGACCATCGGCCGCGAGGACCTGTTCCCCGACGAGCGGGCCAGGCTCTCCTCGACGTGGGGCGCCGGGGACATCGTGGCCTCGATGCAGGGCGTGTTCACCCTGGAGGCGATCCAGGAGCACGACCTGCTAGCGAACGCGGTCGCCCGCGGCGAGCAGTTCCAGGAGACGCTGACCGACGCCGATCCCGACGGCGTCGCCGACGTACGCGGCAAGGGGCTGATGCTCGGCGTCGAGTTCGAGTCGCAGGAACTGCGCGACGACGTCCAGCACGAGGCGCTCACCGACGGCCTGCTCACCCTCTCCTGTGGCTACGACGTCCTGCGGATCCTCCCGCCGCTCGACGTGACCGAACGCGAGATCGGCATCGGCACGGACATGCTCCTCGACGCGATCGAGGAAGCGGCGTAGAAACGGCCGGTACGAAACTCCTCCTGCGACGATTTCGAGCAACCGACTGCGGTGTCACCAGCAGTCGTACCGCGAGCAAGGGAGGCACGGCGAAGCCGTGCCGACCGCGCTCGCGGTGTTTTGGCATGAACGGGTTTTACCGGGGTTCGACGAGCGAGGGCGGCTTCGCCGCCCGAACGAGGAGGACCCCGGTAAAAGAGGTTCCTTGGAAGCGGTTCGTTCCTACATCTGGTACCTGCGCTCGTCGTCGCGCTGGGGGTACTGGTCCCGGCCGGTCATCTCGTCGTAGGTCATGCCGGCGAGGTACTCGTCGTAGGTGACGTCGAACCCCTGCCGGAGGTTGAAGTCGAGATCGCCGGTGTCGACCGATGCGCGGAACAGCGCGTGGACGCCCCGTCGGATCAGTTCGTCGCGGTCGGCGTCGAAGGCCGCCGCGAGCATCGCGAGTTCGTTGCGCGTCTCCCGGTCGAGTTCGACCGTCACCTCGTCGTCGAGGTCGCCGTACGCGTCGCCGAGGTCGGCCTCGAGTTTGTCGAGTCCCATGGCCGGAAGAGGGCGGAGGGCCGGATACCAGTTACGCTACGCGGTCTTCACGGCCATCGCGACGGCGATCCCCACGAGCGCGACTGCGACTACGGCCGCGACGGGACCGTAGGAGTTCCCGGCGAGCAGTGTTACAGGGACGGTGAGAAGTCCTACCCCGGCACCCAGCCAGACGGCGGAGTTCGACACACACAATCGAAACCGAGCGCCGGTTGTAAACCTTCTGCAGGCACTGGATGGGGGTCGGGGACGAGTCTCAGGAGGGGGCCGTGCGGGGCGGCCGTTCGCCCCACCCGTCGCCCCCGACCGTGACCGATAAACGCCCGCCCGTCGCAGGTGCTATCGATGACGGACCGCCTCCCGGAACTGGCCGCCGACGCGGACGTCGAAGCCGCCCGCGAGGCGCTCGTCTCGTGGTACGAGGCGGACCACCGGGAGTTCCCGTGGCGCCGGACCGACGACCCGTACCGCATCCTCGTCTCGGAGGTGATGAGCCAGCAGACCCAGCTCTCGCGGGTCGAGGAGGCGTACGCCGACTTCCTCGACCGCTGGCCGGCGGTGACCGACCTCGCGGCGGCCGAGCGCGGCGACGTCGTCGCGTTCTGGTCGGCCCACTCGCTGGGGTACAACAACCGGGCGAAGTACCTCCACGAGGCCGCGAACCAGGTGGTGGACGAGTACGACGGCTCGTTCCCGGAGTCGCCCGACGAGCTGCAGGAGCTGATGGGCGTCGGCCCGTACACCGCGAACGCCGTCGCCTCGTTCGCGTTCAACAACGGCGACGCCGTGGTGGACACGAACGTCAAGCGGGTTCTCCACCGCGCGTTCGGCGTTCCCGACGACGACGCGGCGTTCGAGGAGGCCGCGTCGTCCCTGATGCCCGCGGGCGAGTCGCGGGTCTGGAACAACGCGATCATGGAACTGGGCGGCGTCGCCTGCGGCACGACGCCTCGGTGCGAGGAGGCCGGCTGTCCGTGGCGGCGCTGGTGTCACGCCTACAGGACCGGCGACTTCACGGCGCCCGACGTCCCCGAGCAGCCGAGCTTCGAGGGGAGCCGGCGCCAGTTCCGCGGCCGCGTCGTTTCGACGCTGAAGGAGTACGACGAACTCCCGCTGTCGAAGCTCGGCCCCCGAATCCGAGTGGACTACGCGCCAGGCGGCGAGTACGGTCGCGAGTGGCTCGACGGGCTGCTCGCGGACCTGGCCGACGACGGGTTGGTCGAGGTCGAGGCGGGCGACGGCGAGACCGTCGCGCGGCTTCGGCGGTAAGTCGGCGATCGGTCCACCCGTCGCGAACTCCTTTGCTCTTCGAGTCCAGCACGTACCGTAGTCCCGGCACCGTCAGCGCGAACCGGCGCAGCTGGTCACCACCCATATGTACAACCTAGTTGTACACCCGGGTATGGCCAACCTCGGAAAGGTCGACCGCGAGTTCTTCGACGAACTGATCTACCCGAACCTCGGCGCGGACAGGGAGGACGTGACGCTCGAACCCCAGCACGGCGTCGACTTCGGCGCGATCGCCGTCGGCGGGCGAAGCGTCGTACTGGCGACGGATCCGGTGTTCGTCATGCCGTCGCTCGGCTTCGAGCGTGCGGCGTGGTTCGCGTTCCACATCCTGATGAGCGACGTGGCCGTGAGCGGTCTGCCGCCCACCCACCTCTCGATCGATTTCAACCTCCCGCCCGAGATCACCGACGACCAGTTCCGCACCCTCTGGGAGACGTTCGACCGCGAGGCACGCGATCTCGGCGTCGGCGTCGTCACCGGCCACACCGCCCGCTACGCCGGCTGTAACTACCCGATGGTCGGCGGCGCGACGGTCCTCGGCGTGGGCGACCCCGACGACGTCGTCCGCCCCGACGGCGCGCGGCCGGGTGACGCCGTCGTCGTCACCAAGGGACCGGCGATCGAGACGACCGGACTGCTCTCCATCCAGTTCGAGGAGCTACTCGACCTGCCTGCCGACACCGTCGAGGCCGCCCAGGAGCGCTTCTCGGACATGAGCCCCGTGCGCGACGCGCTGACCGCGGCCGCGGCCGGCGACGTGACCGCGATGCACGACGCCACCGAGTGCGGCGTCTACGGCGGGCTCTTCGAACTGGCGCGGGCCGGCGGCGTCCGACTCGACGTCAAACGCGACGAGATCCCGGTGCTCCCGGGCGTCCGGGAGATCTGCGACTTCTTCGATATCGACCCGTGGGCGGCGATCAGCGAGGGAACGCTCCTCTGCACCGTCGCGCCGGGGAACGTCGGGGACGTCCTCGACGCGCTCGACGCCGAGGGGATCCCGGCGGCCGAGGTCGGGACGGCGAGCGATGGCGACGGCGTGTACGTGGACGGCGACCGCATCGAACACCCCGGCGTCGACCCCTTCTGGGGCGCCTTCGAGGAGAACATGGAGAAACTGGAGGAGAGCTCGTGATCCGAACGTCGGCGCCCGAACTCCGGCCTGTTTCGCTCACGATCGCCGGGAGCGACTCGGGCGGCGGCGCGGGGATACAGGCCGACATCAAGACGATGGAGGCCCGCGGCGCGTTCGCGACCAGCGTGATCACGAGCGTGACGGCACAGAACACGCGCGGCGTGCGAAGCGCGTACACGCTCCTGCTCGAGGAGATCGAGGCGCAGTACGAGGCGGTCGTCTCCGACTTCGACGTGCGCGCGGTGAAGACGGGCATGCTCGCCGAAGCGCCGGTCGTCGAGCGCGTGACGGAGTGGGCGGCCGACGTCGACGCTCCCGTCGTCGTCGACCCCGTGATGATCGCGACCTCCGGCGACCGACTACTCGAACCCGCGGGCGAGGACGCCTACGAGGCGTTGATCCGGGAGTCCACGCTGGTCACGCCCAACGCGGACGAGGCGGCGGTACTCACCGACGTCAGGCCGGTCGACGCCGAAACGGCCCGGGAGGCCGGCGAGGTGCTGGTCGACCGCGGCGCGACCGCGGCGCTCGTGAAGGGCGGTCACGTCGAGGGGGAGTCGGTCCGGGACGTGCTCGTGACCGGCGACGACGTCGAGGAGTTCGTCCACCCGCGGATCGCAACCGACGCGACCCACGGCTCCGGCTGTACCCTGTCGAGCGCCATCGCCGCGAACCTCGCGCAGGGGGAGTCGCTGAAGCCGGCCGTCGAGCGGGGCGTCGAGTTCACAGAGCGGGCGGTCCGCTACCCGCTGGACGTCGGAGCGGGTTCCGGATCGGTCCACCACCTGGCCGAACTCCGCGAGCGGGCCGCCCGCCAGCCGACGGCCGAGCGGGTCGAGGCGGTCGTCCGCGCGTTCGTCGACGCCGACGTCGGCCCGCTCGTCCCCGAGGTGGGGATGAACGTGGTCGGCGCGACCCCGTACGCCGAGTCGGTCGGCGAGACCGCCGCCGTCGAGGGCCGCATCACGCGTACGCTGGACGGCGTGCATCCGAACCGCGGCGTCCGGTTCGGGGCCTCCAGCCACGTCGCGCGGTTCCTGCTCGCGACGCGCGAGCGCGACCCGAGCCTGCGGTTCGCCGTCAACTGCCGCTTCGACGGGGAGGTCGAGGCGGCGCTCCCCGCGCTCGACGGGCCGGTGAGCGAGTTCGAGCGCGCGGAGGAGCCGGAGGACGTGAAGGCCGAGGAGGGGAGTACGATGGGGTGGGGCGCCCGTCGGTCGTTCGAGCGAGTCGACGGCACGCCGGTCGCGGTGGTCGACCGCGGGGAGGTCGGGAAGGAGGCGATCGTCAAGCTCCTGGCCGACGACGCGGAGACACTGCGCGAGCGGACGCTGTCGTTGCTCGGGGCGGTGGCCGCCGGTGGCTGAGGCCGTCCCCCACGCGCGGAGCCGCTACTCCAGCGCCACGTCGTCGGGGTCGACGGCGACGAACGACCCGTCGCCGCGTGCCGACTCGTAGGCCGCCTCGGTGACGGCGGTCACCCGAAGGCCGTCGAGGGCGGTCGCCACGGGCTTCTCGTCCGTCCTGATCGCGTCGACGAACGCGTCGGCCTTCGTCCGCTGGTCCTCGTACTCGATCCGCGGGCGGTACTCGCCGCTCTCCTCGTCGATCTCGGCGTACTCGCTCGGCTCCCAGTCCTGGCTGTCGAGCGCGACGGCGCCCTGCCCGTCCCACATCCGCACGTGCTCGCGCATGCACGGGGTCTCGCCAGAGAGCGAGAACGAGGCCGTTGCGCCGTTCGTGAACCGGACGGTGACGTTCGCTCGGCCGTCGACGCGCTCCTCGTCGTCGACGAATTCCATGCTCGCCGAGACGGACTCGGGGGTGAGCCGGGTGCTCCACAGCACGCAGTCGAGCAGGTGGCTCCCGGTGTCGTACAGGTAGCCGCCGCCGGAGAGGTCCGGATTCTGCCGCCAGGTCCCCTCGAAGCGGTCGACCCAGTCCTGACACACCTCGGCGGTGATCCAGCGGGGCTCGCGTCCCTCCTCGTCCCACACCCCGCGTGCCTCGACGAACGCCTCGTAGAGGTGACGCTGGTAGCCGACCATCAGCACCTCGTCGCGTTCGCGGTCGCGCTCCACGAGGGCGCGCGCGTCGTCGAGGTCGGTCGTGAGCGGCTTGTCGCAGAGCACGTGGAGGTCGTGCTCGAACGCCGCGAGGACCTGGTCGTAGTGGAGGGTGTGGGGCGTCCCGATGAGCACCGCGTCGAGCGCCTCGGCGTCGAGCATCGCCGCGTAGTCGGTGTACCTGGAGTCGGCGTCGACCCCCAGTTCGACGCCGGCCGTTTCGAGGACCCCCTCGTCGATGTCGACGAGCGCGTCGACGCGCGCGTCCTCGTGCTCGACGAACTCCCCGCCCACCGTCGTTCCGATGTACCCACCGCCGACGACGCCGACCCGGAGTGGGTCTGCCTCGCCGGCATGGGCGGTCTCGCTGTCTACCGCGGTCTCTACCATAGTGGGGACGAGTTCGAGAAGCTCAAAAGGCGCTGTGGCCCTGACCCTCCGATCCGGCCGACGACCGACTCGCGGACGCGAGGAGATGCGACGTCCCAGTCCGCCGCCCGACTTTACCGTCCCGGGCCCGAAAGGCACCCGATGGCCGATAGTCGCCCGAACGTCCTCTTCGTCCTGACCGACCAGGAGCGGTACGACTACACGGCCCCTGACGGGCCGCCAGTCGAGACGCCCGAACTCGACCGGCTGTCGCGGGACGGGGTGCGGTTCGAGCGGGCGTACACGCCGACGAGCATCTGCTCCAGCGCCCGCGCGTCGCTGCTGACGGGGCTCTACCCCCACAACCACGGGATGGTGAACAACACGCACGAGGCCGACGCCATCCAGCCGAACCTGCCGCCCGACCTCCCAACGTTCGGGGAGGGACTCGCCGACGTCGGCTACCGCAACACCTATCTCGGCAAGTGGCACGTCGGCCGCGACCAGACGCCGGACGACTTCGGCTTCTCGTACCTCGGCGGTAGCGACGCGCACCACGACAACATCGACAGTGCGTTCGGGGAGTACCGGGCTGACATGGGGGTCGAGGTGGACGAGGCGGACCTGGAGGACCCGATATACACGGACGACGGGTCGCTGGTGGCCGCGACCGACCCCGTCCCCGTCGAGGCGACGCGGCCGTACTTCCTCGCGGAGCGGACGATCGAGGAACTCCGCCGGGCGGCCGACGCGGACGCCCCGTTCTTCCACCGGACGGACTTCCTCGGCCCGCACCACCCCTACGTCGTCCCCGAGCCGTACGCCTCGATGTACGACCCGGACGAGATCGAGCTCCCGAACTCGTACGCCGAGACGTTCGACGGCAAGCCCCAGGTCCACGAGAACTACGTCGACTACCGGGGCGTCAGGGAGTTCGGCCGGGAGACGTGGGCCGAGGTGATCGCCGCCAACCGGGGGTTCATGACACTCATCGACGACCAGGTCGGCCGGGTACTCAACGCGATCGACGACCTGGGCCTGACCGACGACACGGTCGTGGCGCACGCGTCCGACCACGGCGACTTCGTCGGGGGGCACCGCCAGTTCAACAAGGGGCCACTGATGTACGAGGACACCTACCACGTCCCGCTCCAGATACGCTGGCCCGGCGTCGTCGAGTCGGGGTCGGTGGACGACGTCCCCGTCCGGCTCCACGACCTGATGCCGACGTTCCTCGACGTCTGCGACGCCCCGATTCCGGACGGGCTGGACGCCCGGAGCCTCCGACCGCTGCTGGAGGGCGACCGGCCCGACGACTGGCCGGAGGCCGTCGTCTCGGAGTACCACGGCGACGAGTTCGGGCTCTACACCCAGCGGATGATTCACACCGGCGACTACAAGTACGTCTTCAACTCGCCGGACGTCGACGAGCTCTACGACCTCCGCGACGATCCCGCGGAGCTACAGAACCTGATCGAACATCCCGACTTCGAGGCGGTCCGTCGGGACCTGCGCGAGCGACTCGTCGACTGGATGCACGGGACCGACGACCCCCTGCGACAGTGGGGGGCGCAGGCCCTCGGGTGAGTCAGCGGTAGCCGAGTTCGGCCAGTCTGTCCAGCGTCGCGTCGGCGATGTCGTCGTCGCCGGCTCCGGCGTCGGGGTCGGCGTGCTCGAACGACGCCAGCCACTCGTCGAGCCGGTCGTCGAGCCGCCGAACCACCCGGGGTTCCTCGGCACTCCTGTCGACCGTCTCGTACGGGTCCCGGTCGACCCGGTACAGTTCCCGTTCACCGTCGCCCCCGCGGACGTACTTCCACCGGCGCGTCCGGACCGTCCGGAGGGTTCGGTAGTAGTCGCTGACGTTGGCGGCAGCTTCCCCGAACCGCGACTCCAGCGCCTCCATCGGCGGCTGCGGGGCGAGGTACTCCGCGAACACTGCCTCGCGAGGCTCGCTCGTGGCGCCGGAGTGGAGCGACCGACCCTGCTGCTGGTCGCGGAACGCCGGCGCGTCGATCCCAGCCGCGTCCAGGAGCGTCGCGGGAAGGTCCAGGAGCTGCACCAGCTCCTCGCGGCGGCAGTCACCGTCGAACGACCCGCCGGAGACGACGAGCGGGACGTGCAACGCGGTGTCGTACACGTTGTACTGGTGGCCGAAGAGCCCGTGGTCGCCGACGTTCTCGCCGTGGTCGCCGCAGACGGCGATCACGGTGTCGTCCCACTCCCCCGCGTCGGCGAGCGCGGTCCGCAGTTCGGCGAGGTGCTCGTCCACGTACGACATCTCCCCCCTGTAGAGCCCTCGCAGCGCCGCGAACTCCTCGTCGCTCAGGTCGTACTCGCCCACGTCGAACGCGCGCGGTTCCTGGCGGATCTCCGTCGCCTCCTCGTAGCTCACCCCGTCGGGGAGGTACGGCTCCGCGTGCTCCCGGGGCGGGTCGTAGGGGACGTGCGGCTCCAGGAAGTTGAGGAAGAGGAAGAACGGGCGGTCGTCGTCGCGTCCGCCGAGCCAACGCCGGACGTGGTCGTTCGTCCGGGCCCCGCCGTCGGCGCCCGCCGGCTGGAACACCTCGCTGTAGAGGAGGTTCGCGACGTTGACCAGCGGGCTCCCCTCGAACAGCCGCTCCCTCGCGGCCTCTACCGTTCCGGAGAGCGACTTCGACCGGACGACGGGCCCGAGGTCGACGTCCGACTGGACGTACTGCCAGCCGCGGTGGAGCCGGTCGAAGCCGCGGTCGAAGTCGAACTCGTCGGTGATCCACGTGTTGTTCGAGAAGCCGACCGTCTCGTAGCCGGCGTCCGAGAAACACTCGGGGAGTGTCCGCAACGAGGTGCCGAGCGCGGGGTTCTCGCCGTGCGTGCCGTGCTTCGACGAGTAGGTTCCAGTGAACAAGGAGCCGTGGGATGGGACCGTCCACGGGGCGCTGCTGAACGCGTTCGCGAACAGCGTCCCCTCGCGCCCGAGCGCGGTCAACGTCGGGGCGACGTCCTCGCTCGCGTCGCGGGCGCGCATCGTGTCCATCACGACGAGGACGACGTTGGGCCGTCCCGTCATCGGACGCTCCGACGCGACGCTCGGCGGTTCGCGCTAGGATCGACTGCGGTGGAGGTCGGGGATCGGACGCGACGAGGAGGGCCGGCGGCAGGAGGAGGAGCGAGGGGAGTTGCCGGGCGGACGGCAGTCGTACGGGGACCTACAATCCGACTCAGACCTTCGTCCGACAGGGCGTGCGGTGACGCTGCCATGACCCCGAATACTCCGTCGAAGGGGAAGGGGGCGTTGCTCACATTTGCCGGGGGGTGAAGGTAACATCATGATTCTATCACCTGATTCGAGGCGTTTCCCCGCCCTTACCCCACCATTTCGGCGGTTTTAGGCCCATAGCGGATCTAGCCTCCGCCTATATGGCCAACTTCTGACTATACCGCGCCGATCCGCCGGTCAGTGGGGTCTCGCGGAAGCCTCGAACCCACTGCCCCGATCACTCAGCGGTTCGGCCCTGCCACTCGCGGGTTCGGTCGAAATCACCTGCTCGGGACAGTTGGGTATCGTCCGTGACGGGTCGAGGCCGGGACGTTCCGCGAGGTCGACCCGGAGTCGTCGCGGAAGTCGTGGTGGCCACAATCCACGGTGCGCTGACCGACGAGAGCGTTCGAGAAGGGCCCCGCTCGACCCGTCGAGTGGCGCGGCGTAGACGGTCCCGACTCTGCGCGGACCCTCCCGTCGCGACGATACAAAAGATTCGTGATATGTATCGGCAATTTTCGCGGACGCGCTCGTGTCAATCGCCCCCAAGAGAGGCCGTCACACCCCCGCTGTGGACCACAAACTGTTTATCCGGTTCGTCCGGCGGGAGTAGTATGCCGACCTGCCAGAACTGTGAGTCGTTCGTCACAGAACGCTACGTGAAGGTGTTCGAACCCGAGGGGATCACCAGCCCCCGTGCGTGCCCCCACTGCGAGGACATGGTCCGCCGCGGGAAGACCGTCCGCGCGAAGAAGAACTGAACGGCAGGTGGGTCGGACGCGGTCGGGGCGACCGCAACCTCTTTGTCTCTCGGTCTGACACCTTCGGCGCATGACCGGTCTCGATACGTCCCCCCTCCGCCGGCTCCACCGCCTCCTCGAACACTACACGCCCGACGGGACGCTCGGGCGACTGCTGCTCGGGGGCCCGCTTCTCGTACTCGCGCCGGTGCTGTTCTTCGGCGGCTTCGCCATGGTCACCGGCGCGATGTCGTTCCTCGTGTTCGTCACGGGACTCGTCTTCCTCCTCGCATCCCCTCCGAGCCTCGTCCTGGGGGTGGTCTGCCTCTGGCCCGTGTACCTCTCGCTCATCGGGAACCTCGAATCGCCCGAGGCGTACCCGGGGACGAACCGTCCGACCGGCCGGTCAGACTACGAGGAGGACGCGAACCCCGAGGCGACGCTGAAGCGGCGGTACGCGGAGGGCGACATCACCCGCGAGGAGTTCGAGGAGCGCCTCGACGCCCTACTCGACGCTGGCGAACTGGGACGCGGTCGGGGGCGACGCCGGACGACGAGCGAGCGGGAACGCGAGATGGAGTCCGCCCGGTAGTCGTTCGACCGGGTGGCACCGACGCTTCATCGAGGCTCGATTCCCAACCCGGCGAGCGGATGCGAGCCGAAACTCGGGGATCAAGCCTCGCCGTACACCGGCACGGCGGCCCCGCTCGTCGGCGTCGCCGCGTCCGAACAGAGGAACAGCATCACCCGGGCCACCTCGGCCGGCATCACCCACTCGTCGCTGTACTCCATCATCTCGCGGTTCATCGGCGTGTCGAGCACCGACGGCATGACGCAGTTCGCCCGCACGGTCCCGAGGTTCTCCTCGGCGACGGACTCCGTGAATATGCGCACGCCGGCCTTGCTCGCGCGGTAGAGCGCGTCCCCCTCGCCGCCCTCCAGCCCCGACCGGGCCGACACGGCGACCATCGCCCCCTCCGACTCCCGGAGGTGGGGGAGCGCGTGCTTCGTCGCGAGGAACGCCGTCTTCAGGTTCACGTCGAAGAGCAGGCCGAACTGGCCGGCATCCGTCTCGTGGACCGGGTCGCCGCCGCGCCATGTGCCCGCGATGTTCAGCAGGCAGTCGAGCCGGCCGTGCTCGTCGACGACCGCCTCGACCGTCTCCGCCACCTCCGTCTCGTCGGTGAAGTCCGCCCGACGGAAGCGCACGCCCTCGCCGGGGTCGAGCAGGCTGTCCTCGTCGTCCACGTCCACGACGTCGCAGGCGGCGACGGTCGCGCCCGCGTCCGCGAACTCGTCCACCACGGCGCTCCCGAGCGCACCGCAGGCACCCGTGACCAGCACCACGGAATCGGTGAAGTCGAACTCGGCGTGCATGGTGAGGGGTTCGGTACCGGGCGTCACAAAGGTACCGTCGGCGAGGGTGCGGTCGGCGGCGGTCGTCGCGACCCGCCGAGGTCCGGCGCGCCGGGGTTCCTACGGCTCGACGACGAGCTTCCCGAGGAAGCTGTCCTCCATCACCGCGCGCTGGGCCTCCCCGGCCTCCTCGAGGTCGTAGCTCCGAGCGACGTCGATTTCCAGGTTCCCGTCGCTCCACAGGGTCGCCAGGTCGGCGAGCGGGTCGGCCAGCCGCGGCGTATTGAACATCGACATCAGAGTCACCTGCAGGTCCTTCGACCGGGCGTCCGAGGAACGGTCGAGCCCGATCGCCGGGTCGTTCTCGCCGATGCCGACGACGCGCGCGCCCTGCGCGGCGACGTCCGCGTCGAACTGGAGGTAGTCGTCGAGGCGGTGGTCGAGGATCACGTCGACGCCGTCGCCGCCCGCCGCCTCCGCCACCGCGTCCGCGAGGTCGTCGCGGTCGTAGTCGAGCACGACGTCGGCGCCGAGTTCCTCGAGGCGGTCGTGGTAGTCGGGCGACGCGGTGGTGACGACCCGCGCGCCGGTCGCCGCGGCGACCTGGACCGCGGCGTGGCCGACGCCGCCGGAGCCGCCGTGGACGAGCGCGGTCTCGGCGGGTCGGAGGCCGCCGTGGTCGATCAGCGCCCGCCAGGCCGTGACGGCGGCGACGCCGGCGGCGCCCGCCGCGCGGAGATCGGCGCCATCGGGGAGCACGGCGAGTCTGTCGGTCGGGACCGCGACGTACTCGGCGTAGCCGCCGGGCATCGCCATGCTCAACCCGGTTGCGTAGACTGGGTCACCCTCGGCCACGTCCTCGACGCCGTCGCCGACGGTCGCGGCCTCACCCGCCGCGTCGACGCCGGGGATCGCCGGGATGTCGTACGGCGTGTACGACCCCTCGCGGAAGTAGGTGTCCACGGGGTTCACGCCCGCCGCTGCCACCTCGACCAGCACCTCGTCGGTTCCCGGGTTGGGTCGGTCGACCTCGTCGACTCGCAGTACGTTGGGTCCGCCGTGCTCGTGGAATCTGACTGCGCGCATACGGGGAGCCACCGCGTCGAGGGGCATAAAGTCGGCCGGCGAGGCAATCGAGGGGGGATTCGGTGCGATGTGGGGGGCTCGAGACGGGCCGGCGAGTCGCCGCGGACCGACGGACTGATTTTCCGGGCACGAGAGGGACGTACCATGTCCCTCCGACGGGTCGGGTTCACGACGTTCGCCATCGGACTGTTCGTCGGGACGATCCTGCTCGTCCTGAGTCCGTTCGTCTCCCCGGCGTTCGGGTCGTGTCCGGGACGCGTGCCGCTGGCCGGGTTCGTGTTCCGGGGCGTGCAGTTCTGGCCGCCGCGCGTGTTCTACTCGAACGCCTGTACCGACGTGGCGCTCGACCCGTCGTTCGCGGTGGCGTTCCTCCTCGCGCTGGTCGGCCTCGTCGTCGCCGCCGCGGGCCACGTGCTGGAGGCCCGCCGGTCGTCCTGAGCATGGTCCGCCCGGCACGCCGGCCGCACTGGTGCAGGTTTCCCCGACGCTGACGACCCTACTCGGACACGACCGGGTATTCAGTTGGACAACGCCTTCATCCGCTCGTGGGGCGGTGGTAGATGGTACGAGGGGTCGAAACGATGTCAGCACCGAGGCTCGGATTCGTCGCACAGACGCACACGGGAGCGGTCGAGTACGACGACCTCGTGGCCGCGGGCGCCACGGAGGGGTTCGACTTCGTCGAGTTGTACATGGACGGCGCCACGGAGCGCCGCGCCCTCGATCCGGAGAGGATCGAGACGCTGCACGAACGGCACGGGCTCGATCTCGCGGTTCACCTGCCGTTCGTCGACCTCGACCTGGGATCGCCGCGACCGCTGGTCCGCGAGGCGTCCCGGCGCGAACTCGAAGCCTGTCTCGACGCGGCGGCCGAGATGGGCGCCGAGAAGGCCGTCCTCCACGCCGACACGGACGCGACGCCGCCGGAGTTCGGCCGGGAGTCGGTCCTCCCGCACGCGCTCGAGTCGATCGAGCGACTGGACGCCTACGCGGACGACGCGGGCGTCGAGGTCTGCGTCGAGAACCTGCCCGGTCGGCTGTTCTCGACGTACGACTTCGACGTCCTGACGGCAGAGACCGACGCGTCGCTCACCCTCGACACGGGGCACGCGCGCGTCGACGGGCTGGACGAGGCGGAGATGGCCGACGCGCTCCGGGAGTTCGACGACCGTATCTCGCACGTCCACGTCAACGACTCGCGGGTCCCGGAGGACGAGCACGTCCCGGTCGGCTCCGGCACGATCGACTTCGAGCGGGCGTTCCGGCCCGTCCGCGATGGCGACTGGGACGGGACGCTCTCGGTGGAGGTGTTCACGTTCGACTTCGACTACGTGGCGACGAGCCGACGGAAACTGGAAGCGTGGCTCTGAGCGAGCGACTCGAGGACGTACTCGAGGCCGCGTCGTTCCTGCTCGGGACGCTCCTCTACGCGCTCCTGGCTGTCCTCTCGCCGCTCTGGCCGCGCCGGGACGACCTCTGGGTGTTCGGCGCGCGCGGCGGCGCGGACTTCGTCGACAACGCGAAGTACCTGTTCACGTACGTGAACGCCGCCGAACCGGACGTTCGCGCCGTCTGGCTCACGAAGAACCCCGAGGTCGCCGCGTCGCTGCAGCGCGCCGGGTACGAGGCGTACCGCGCCCGGTCGCTCCGGGGGGTGTGGCTGAACCTGCGGGCCGGCACGGCCTTCCTCACCCAGGGACTCAGGGACCTGAACCTGCCGTGTCTGGCGGGCGCGTTCGTCGTCCAGCTCTGGCACGGGGTCCCGCTGAAGACGATCGGGTGGGACGCCGAGATCGCGGAGCACACGCTGCCGGTCCGAGCCGCGCACGCGTTCCTCGCCGACTCGATCGACGTCGTCACGGTCACCGCCGAGGCGCTCCGAACCCCGTTCGCGACCGGGCTTCGGGTGCCCCCCGAGCGCATCGCCGTCACCGGCTACCCGCGGCACGACGGGTTGCTCGGACGGCTTCCCGACATGGACGACGCCGGTGGGACGGACGCGAACCGGGGGATTCCGGAGGACGCGTTCGTCTTCTACTACCTGCCGACGTTTCGCGGCGGCGACGGCGCGCCGCTCGACGAGCACCTCGACCTGGCGGCGCTCGACCGGACGATGTCGTCGATCGACGCGCACCTCGTCGTGAAGTTCCACCCCGACGAGCCGATCGCGGTCGGGGAGACGCTCGATCGGGTCACCGTCGTCCCCGAATCGGTCGACGTCTACCCGTTGCTCAAGCGCGCGGACGCGCTGCTGACCGACTACTCCTCGGTCCTGTTCGACTTCCTCCTCCTCGACCGGCCGGTCGCCTTCTACGCGTACGACCTGGCGCACTACCGCGAGGACCGCGGCTTCTACTTCGACTACGACGAGGTTACTCCCGGCCCGGTCGCGACCGACCTCGAGGAACTGCGCGCGGCACTGCGGTCGATCCGCGACGGCGACGAGTTCGCGGCCGAACGCCGGGCGGTGCGAGACCACTTCCTGCGCGACCCCAAGCGGTGCTACTCCGCGGCGGTGGTCGAAGCGGTCCGGGAGCGGCGCTGACCGCCGGACTGGTCGGCGGTAAGCAACCTTTAATAACCCGCTTGCTTAGCGGGCGAACGAGCCGCGGACGTCGTGCGGCACGAACTGTAGATGACGAACGCGAACCCGGTACTGCCGCGGAACGACCGACGTGGGGAGCGTGGAGTGACCGTAATCGCGCACAGGGGGTTCGGCGGCCTGTACCCGGAGAACACGGTGGACGCCGTCGAGCGAGCGACCGTCGGGAGCGACGCCGCGGACGCCGTCGAGATCGACGTGATGCCGACCGCGGACGGCCGGGTCGTCGCCTTCCACGACGAGACGCCCGCCCGCGTGACCGGCGTTCCCGGCGACCTGGCGGACCGACCGATCTGGGAGACGCCGTACGACACACTCCGCGATCTCGACGTGCTCGGCACGGGACGGGGGATCCCGACGCTCCCGGCCGTCCTCGACGCCGTCCCGACCGACGTCCCCGTCAACATCGAGTTCAAGAACCCCGGGAGCGCGGACGTCCGCTTCGCGGAGTGTCTCGGCGAGCGCGCGCTCGAACGCGCCCGGGAGCGATGGTCTCCGTTCGCCGAGCGCGTCCTCGACGCGGTCGACGTCACGGGGCACGACGTGCTCGTCTCCTCGTTCTGTGAGGGAGCGATCGCCGCGATCAAAGCGGTCGACCCGTCGGTCCCAGTCGCGAGCGTCGTCTGGGACTCGCTCGCCGACGGCCTGGCGATCGCCCGCCGGCACGACTGTGAGGCGCTCCACGTGCCCCGTACCGCCGTGCAGGGGACCTCTTTCTACGGCGCGGACTATCACGTCGAGGGGTGGCGAGAGGGGGTCGACGTCGTCGCAGCGGCCCGGGGGGAGGGACGCGCCGTCCACGCGTGGACGGTCACGAACTGGCGGCAGGCCGCGGAACTCGCGGATGCCGGGGTGGACGCCATCATCGCGGACTACCCCGGCCTGCTGCGGTACGACCCGGGGCGGAGCGGCGTGAACGTCGCAGGGAGCGACGACTGACCCGCCGGCCGGGGTGCGCGCGTGCTCGGGCTCGACGAAGTGGTGAGTAACCCATCGGCTTCTGGACGTCTTCGAGCGGGGGAACGGAGCGACCCGGACACCAAACGTTACTATAGAAGTCCCTACGTCTCCCGAGGTAGGGAACGTGATATAGAATAGCGCGAACGTACGTTCGGGTACGTCGCGCTTTCCAACCCCGCTCTTATCCGCTTGCGTGGCGGTCCGCATCGTACGATGAAAGCAGTAATTCTCGCCGCTGGCGTTGGGTCTCGCCTCCGACCTATCACGCTGGACCGACCGAAGTGCTGCGTGACGGTCGACTCGGTTCCGATCCTGGAACGGCAACTGCGAGGGTACGCCGAGGCCGGCGTCGACGAGGTACACGTGGTCGCGGGCTACCTGGCCGACCAGGTTCGAACGCTCGGCCGGGCGGTGGCGAGTGACCTGCCGGGCGTGACGGTCACCGTCCACGAGAACGAGACGTACGCGAACACCGACAACATGTACTCGCTGTCCATCGTCCGCGAACAGGTCGGGGGCGAGCCGTTCCTCCTGAGCAACGGGGACGTCGCGTGCGACGAGGCGATCTTCAGCGAGCTCACCTCCCGGAGCGACGGGAGCGCTATCGCGTGCAACGCGTCGGTGTACGAGGAGGAGGCGATGAAGGTGACCGTGGACGACGACCGGCTTGTCGACCACATCGCCAAGGACGTCCCGCGGAGCGAGGCGCACGCGACCTCGCTTGACGTGTATCGATTCTCCGCCTCGTGTTCGGCGCGACTGTTCGAGGCGATCCGGCGACGGGTCGAGGTCGAGGGCGCGTACGACCACTGGACGGAGCTGGCCATCGACGACGTCGTCTCCCGCGACGGGCACGACGTCGAACCGGTCGACGTCGGGGACGTCCCGTGGGTCGAGGTGGACGACCTCGCGGACCTGCTCGCGGCCGACCGGTCGTTCGCGTCGATGGCGCCGCTCGCCACGAAGGACGCGGTGTTCTTCGACCTCGACGGGACCGTCTACGTCGACGACGAACCCGTCGAGGGGGTGGCCGACCTCGTCGCCGACCTCCGGGCGGCGGGGACCGAGGTGTTCTTCCTCTCGAACAACTCGTCGAAGTGGAAGACGAACTACGCGGAGACGCTCACCGGGATGGGCATCCCCGCGGACGAGGACGAGGTGATCCTCTCGACGGACGCGGTGCTCGACTACCTCGACGACGAGGGCGTGACGTCGTCGTACGTCGTCGGCACGGAGGCGATGCGGGCGGCCGTCGAGCGGGCGGACGTCGATCCCGAGGCCGACGACCCGGAGGTCGTGGTGGTGGGCTTCGACACCGAACTCACGTACGAGAAGACGCGGCGCGCGACGCTGGCGATCCGGGACGGCGCGAGCTTCCTCCTCGCCCACCCCGACCTCGTCTGCCCGACGGGCGAGGGACTCGTCCCCGACTGTGGCTCCATCGGTGCGCTCGTCGAGACGGCCGCCGGCCGCGAACCGGATCGGGTCTTCGGGAAGCCGAACCCGGAGATGGTACGGACCGCGATGGCGACGAGCGGGCTCGACCCCGACGACGTCGCCGTCGTCGGCGACCGGATCGGGACCGACATCGCGCTCGCCGAGGCGCTCGGCTGCGAGTCCGTCTGCGTGCTGACCGGCGACGCCGACCGCGCGTCGGTCGAGACCGCCAGCATCCGGCCGACGCTCGTCGTCGAGAACGTCGGCGAGTTGCGGCGGCCGGGCCTGCTCGTCGAGCACGACGGCACGCAGTCGGTTCCGTCCGAGGCGTCCGGCGCCTCCGGGGCGTCCCAGTAGGGAACGAAGCGAGAACCGTCCGAGGTCGGCGCTCCGGAGGGAGACTACCGGACGGTACGGCGCGGTCCCCCCGAGCAAGCACGGCCGGAGATGGCGGGATTTAAGCGCCTCCCGGCCGCGATTCTGCGTGATGAAACTCCACGAGTATCAGGCGAAGGGGATCTTCGCCGACGCCGGGATCCCGGTACCCGACTCGCGGCTCGCGTCCAGCGTCGACGAGGTCATGGACGCGGTCGAGGACATCGGCTACCCGGCGGCCATCAAGGCGCAGGTGCACGTCGGCGGGCGCGGGAAGGCCGGCGGGATCAAGATCGCCACCAGCGACGAGGAGGCGCGGGAGGCCGCCGAGGACATCCTCGGCATGGACCTGAAGGGGTACACGGTCGAGGAGGTGCTCGTCGAGGCCGGCGTCGACTTCGAGAACGAACTGTACGTCGGCATCACGATGGACCGCGGTGAGGGCGAGCCCGTCGCAATGGTCTCCACCCAGGGCGGGGTCGACATCGAGGAGGTGGCCGCCGAGACGCCGGAGGCCATCGCCCGGGAACACATCGACCCCGCGTTCGGCCTCCACCCGTACCAGGCCCGCAAGGTCGTCTACGAGGCGGGCATCGAGCGCGACGTGGCCGGCGACGTGGCCTCGATCGTCTCGACGCTGTACGACCTCTACGAGGAGCGCGACGCCGCGGACATCGAGATCAACCCCGTCATGGTCACCGCCGACCGCGAGGTCGTCGCTGCCGACGCGGTGATGAACATCGACGAGGACGCGCTGTTCCGACAGCCCGAACTCGCCGAGATGGAGGACGAGGCGGCCGAGGACGACCTCGAGGCGAAGGCGAACGACTACGGTTTCGACTACGTCCGGCTCTCGGGCAACGTCGGCATCATCGGCAACGGCGCGGGCCTCGTGATGACGACGCTCGACCTCGTGGACCACTACGGCGGGTCGCCCGCCAACTTCCTCGACATCGGCGGCGGCGCCAAGGCCGAGCGCGTGACGAACGCGCTCGATATGGTGTTCTCCGACGAGAACGTCGATGCGGTCGTCTTCAACATCTTCGGGGGCATCACCCGCGGCGACGAGGTGGCGAAGGGCATCAACGAGGCGCTCGAACAGTTCGACGAGATCCCCAAGCAGGTCGTCGTCCGCCTCGCGGGCACGAACGCCGAGGAGGGGATGGAGATCCTGAACACCGACCTGGTGCAGGTCGAATCGACGCTGGAGGACGCCGTCCAGCGTGCGGTCGCGAACGCGAAGGAGGTCAACCAATGAGCGTATTCGTCGACGACGACACCCGCGTGGTGGTGCAGGGCATCACCGGCGGGGAAGGGAAGTTCCACACCGAACAGATGCTCGACTACGGCACGAACGTGGTCGCGGGCGCGGTGCCCGGAAAGGGCGGCCAGGAGGTCGCCGGCGTCCCGGTGTACGACACCGTCACGGAGGCCGCGCGCGAGGAGGACGCCGACGCCTCGGTCGTGTTCGTCCCGCCGGCGTTCGCCGGGGACGCCATCTTCGAGGCGCTCGACTCGCCGCTCGACCTCGTCGTCGCCATCACCGAGGGCATCCCGACCCAGGACATGGCGAAGGTGAACAAGCGGCTCTCGGAGGTCGACACCCGACTGCTCGGGCCGAACTGCCCGGGCATCATCACGCCCGGCGAGTCGAAGCTCGGCATCCTGCCGGGCAACATCTTCGAGTCGGGCGACGTCGGCCTCGTCTCCCGTTCGGGCACGCTGACCTACCAGGTCGTCTCGAACCTCACCGAGCGCGGCATCGGCCAGACGACCGCCATCGGCATCGGCGGCGACCCCATCATCGGGACGTCGTTCGTCGACGCGCTGGAGGCGTTCGAGGCCGACAAGGACACCGAGGCGGTCGTGATGTGCGGCGAGATCGGCGGCGAGGACGAGGAGCAGGCCGCCCGGTACATCGCGGAGAACATGGACACGCCCGTCGCGGGCTTCATCGCCGGGCGGACCGCGCCGCCGGGCAAGCGCATGGGCCACGCTGGCGCCATCGTCTCTGGGAGCGGGACCGGGACGGCGGAGTCGAAGATCGACGCCCTCAACGACGCCGGGGTCCCGGTCGGTGACACCCCGAACGAGGTCGCCGACTACATCGAGGACTACCTGTAGGAGCGATTAGTTCGGGTTCTGGGCTATTCTCCTGCTTCTCTCGTTTCGGAACCCTCGTCTCATTGATCGTCTACGGAACCACCGACAACACTCCCTCGAAAGCCCCCGGCTTCTGCGCTCCCGCGGCTCGCTGCGCTCCTCACCTCACTCGCTCCGCTCGTTCGGCTACGGTGCTTGCTTCGCCGGGGTTCGCGCAGAAGCCGGCCCCTTTCAGTCCCACCCAGAGGGACGGTCTGGCGAGCGTCGTGGATGTCCCCACGCCTCCCCGGCGGGCGCGGCTCCCGGCCCTTCGGGCCGCTCGCTGTGCGCCCGCCGCATCCCCCCGACCGTCCGCCGGAAAAACGACTAGGGACTACCGACGGCGTGCGCATTCGGTAGTCAGGGTCGCACCGCTCGGCTGGATAACCGGAAGGGTGGGAATGGAAGGGGCCGCGGGGGCTTCCTATGTAGCCGTTCCTAGAGTAACCTGAACGAAGCCGACGAAACCGAATCGGTCGAGTCGGAATCAGTCCTCCAGATCGAACGACTCGTACACCAGCGCCTCCGTCCCGCGCCGGATCCGCTCCGAGGCGGCCTGCCGGGAGACGCCGAGCGACTCGGCCACGTCGCCCAGGCCCGCGTCCCGGGGGACCGCGAAGAAGCCGAGTTCGGCGGCCCGTCGGAGCGCCTCGCACTGCTTGTCAGAGACGTCGACCGGACCCTCGTCCTCGTCCGCGCCCTCGTACAGCCTGCGGAGCGTGACGTCCATCCCCTTCTCCCGGCAGGCCTCGAAGTAGCTGCACATCGTGTCCCGGTCCGGGAACCGCGTCCGCACGTCCAGCCCCTCGACCGTCTCCGAGAAGCCGAGCCGCGAGACGCCGAACCGGAGGTCCGTCGGGTAGAGGACCACCGACGCCTCGGCGTCGACGTCGAGGCGGTAGAACCGCCGGTCGCACAGCGATTCGACGCGCTCCCAGCGGTCGACCGTCGGGTCGTCGTCCATCGCGGACTCGAACCGCTCGAAGGCCTCCCCCTCGGCCCAGAAGAACACCGTCGGCGCGGTCGGATCGTTGGCCAGCAACTGCTCGGCCCACAGGGAGAACCCCGGCGCGCGGTCGAGCGACGCCGAGAGGGGGATGTCCGGGTGCGAGAGGCGGAACTCCGCTACGAGGCTCACATCCGAGCGACACCGCTCGGGGGTAAAACTGGTTCGGTGGAATGATACAAAAGCGGACAAGGGGGGAGAGTCCGCTGTCAGAGGCGTTCACGTGTGGGGCACCCACTCGTGAACATCTTCCCGTTTGACGACGGATACCGTAAATCTGCCGTCTTTATTCCGACCAACCGGCTCGAAACCGAAGCGCGACGACCGTGGACGCGAAGCCATCCCCCCCTGCTGCCCGTCGAAGCTAAGTGGACGCCGGCCGGCAGGGGAACCGACGCGACGCCCGGAATTCCGCCCGTTCGACCCCTCGAGTGGCCGAGTCCCCGTCGCTCGACGCTGCACGCGTCCTGTCGTGCTCGTGACTGTCTCGACGGCCGACTGGTCGGGCGAGAACCAGTACCTCTTCGAACACCTGTCTGAAAAGCGTAGATTTCGGCCTGCCGGAACCGTTCAGTGCTCGGCAATGACCGAGTTCGTTCCTCGATCCCGACCGGTTTCAGAACTGACGATCGCCCCGCAGTGTGCCAACGATCCCCGTTCTCGAACGACGGACTCTTTTCCCACCCTTCTGAATAGTCGAGCGACCACGGCGTCTGTCGGCGTCGTGAGACGATACCCATGAACGGACGCACACTCATCTCCGCTGTCGTACTGCTCTCCACCGTCGCCGGCCTCGCCCTGGCCGGCCCAGTCGCCGCCCAGGAGACGACGGGGACGGAGAACGGGACCGCGAGCGGGACGGCGAACGTCGAATACGAGGACCAGGAGATCGCCAGTTCGGTGACCGTCTCCGAAGCCACCCTCCCCGAGGGCGGGTTCGTCGCGGTGTACAACGAGTCCGGCGGGTACGTAGGCAGCAGCGACTACCTGGACGCCGGCACGCACGAGAACGTCACCGTCGAACTCGAACGCGAGTTCGCGCGCGACCAGGTCTCCTACGCCCAGGCGTACACGGACGACGGCGACGAGTCCTTCGCAGTCGGGAACGAGACCACGTACCGGACCGAGACGAACGCCACCGTGAGCGACAGCGCGTACCTCACCTCGGGCGACTCCTCGCGCACCGCCACGGGCACGTCCACCGCGACGACCACCGACGGTGCCGGCGAGACGACGACGAGCCTCGACGACTCGAACGCCGAGGAGGACGGCGAGACCGACGAGACCGAGACGTCGGTGCCCGGCTTCACGGCCGCGCTCGCGCTCGTCGCCATCCTCGGCGCCGCGCTCCTCGCGCGCCGGTAAGCGACCGTCGATCACCCGTTCCCGTTTTCCGACAACCCGGAGTCGCGGCACTCAAACCGCCGGGTCGCGAAGTACGCGGCGTGACCGACGACGAGTGGGCCGCGCAGGTGCGCGCCAACCGCGCCGAGAAGGACGAGTTCTTCGCCGAGCACCGGCAGTCGCCGCTCCCGCCCGAGGAGCGGGAGTCGTTCGACGGCCTGGACTACTTCCCGCCGGACCCGGCGTACCGGGTGACCGCGACCGCGACCGTCCACGAGGACCCCGACCCGGTCGAACTGACGGTTCGGAACGGCGAGGCGGTCAGGTACGAGCGGACCGTCACGTTCTCGTTCGCCCTGCCGCGGGACGACGGCGAGCCCGAGGAATCGACCCTGGCCGGGTACCGACAGCCGGGGGACGAGGCCCTGTTCGTCCCGTTCCGCGACAAGACCACCGGGCAGGAGACGTACGACGGCGGGCGGTACATGGATCTCCACCCGGACGGCGAACTCGCCGACGGCGACGAGGTCGTCCTCGACTTCAACCTCGCGTACACCCCCTTCTGTGCGTTTGCGGACGCGTTCGCCTGTCCGCTCGCACCCTCGGAGAACTGGCTCGACACCGCCGTCCGAGCCGGCGAGCGGGCCCCCTGACGAGTGGTAACAGGGCACAAAATCGCACGACTGCGCCGGGGTAGAAGGCAAACCTCATTACGGACGGGCCCACATTCCCGGCCATGTCACAGCAGACCCTCATCGGTGCAGCCCTGATGGTCGTCGGGACCCTCCTCTTCCTGCCGGGCGTGACACCGGGAACGGCGACCGTCCCGAACGTCGTGCTGGTCGCCGCGGCGGCGCTGCTCACCTACGGGACGTACCTCGTCGGCACCAGCGAAGGCGGCCGCCCCGTCTGAACGCGACAGCGACGACCGACCGAAACCCGACCCCGTTTCTCCCGCCGAACCCGACCCGCTCCCAGCCCCGGCTACCGATACCGGGACAGAGACTCCGCCGCGCCGGTCGCCAGGTACCCCGCGTCAGTCCCGACGATCTGGTAGTCGAACCCGACGTCGTTCCAGCGGTCCACCTCGTCCGGGGTCGTGGCGAGCGTCCCCACCGGGACCGAACTCTCGGTGAGCACCGTCTCGACGGCGTCGGTGTAGACCTCGGAGTCGTACTCCCCGAAGACATCGAGCGACGCTGACAGGTCCGCCGGCCCGACGAACAGCGTGTCGATCCCCTCGACGTCCGCGATAGCCGCAACGTTCTCGACGGCCTCGGGCGACTCGACCTGCGAGATCGTCGCTATCTCGTCGTTCGCGGAGGCGACGTACTCCCCGAAGTCCCGGCCGTAGTTCGACGCACGCGCGGCGGCCATGCCGCGTCTCCCCTCCGGCGGGTAGCGCGTCGCCGCCACGAACGCCTCGGCCTCCTCGGGCGTGTTCACCTGCGGCGCCATCACCCCGGCGGCGCCGGTGTCGAGCACGCGCTTGATCCTGACGTGGTCGTTCCACGCGACGCGGACGATTGGCGCCGTCTCACCCGCCGCCGCGTCGACGGCGCGGACCATCGACTCGACCGTCTCGACGGTCGTCGGCGCGTGCTCCGTGTCGATCACGACGAAGTCGAACCCCGCGGCTGCGGTCTGTTCTGCCACCTGCGGGTGCGGGATCGACAACCAACTGCCGGCGGGTCGGTCCTCCCCGAACGCGTCTCCGATGGAAGGGGTCACGTGTCGTCACTCGCGCCCGGACGGGAAAAACCGAGGTATCGGTCGGTCGCGATTGCAGGTTCCGGACGGCGCCCCCCGGAACCGCTCACTGCGAAGCGTGGCGAACCATGCCGAGGACGAACGCGCCCCCGAACAGCGCGACGAAGATGATGAACGCGGCGACGACGGCCTCCGGCGACTCCTCGATCCGAAGCTGGAGCTCGGTCGCGGTCCACCGGAGCGTCTCGCGGATCTCGGGACGGAAGGGGAGTTGCAGATACAGCAGCAGCGTGACGGCGCTGACCACGGCGTAGTCGACGACGTCCCGCTCACGGGCCCACATTGGCGGGAGGTCGGCCGAGTGCGGGGAAAAGGGTTCGCCCCGGGTTCTCAGCCGCGAGAACCTTCCTGTCACCCCGGTTTCCCGTCCGGGGGCGTCACTCCGACGCGGCGTCGACCCGGTCGGCGTACGACTCTAGCTCGTCGGCCAGTTCGCGCGCCTGCGCGGCCGAGAGCGTCACCCGATCCGCGTGTGCCGGGAGTTCCTCGAGGTCGCTGTTGTCCAGTTCCAGTTCGAGCGTGACGTGGTCGGGGTTCTCGCGCGGGGCGGTGACGTTGAGCACCGCCAGCCCGGACTCCTCGAACCCGTGTCCCCGCGCCTCCCCGTCCAGCATGTCGAAGGTGGTGTAGGCGTTCACCCGGATGAGTCGGTCGGGCATGGGCGGGGCTTAGTCGTCCGAGGTGATGGGCGTTCCGTCGGCGCTGGCGGGCGCCGGGCTGTCGTCCATCGAGTCCTCCTCGGCGTACGGGTACCACGTGAGCTTCGTGTTGTGCATGTACGGGTCCTCGTAGGAGGTCTCCTCGGGCTCGATGAGCACCTCCAGCGTCTCCTCGTCGCTGCGCTCGACGAAGTCGCGGAAGGACTCCTCGCCCTCGCGGCGCTCCTCGAAGCTCGCGAGCAGGTTGCCGATGGCGCCGGGCACCTCGTCGGCGGGGACGCGCTGGCCGACCCAGTCGGCGAAGCGCGGGTCCTCGCCGAGGCCGCCGCCGAGGCCGATGTCGAGCGCCTCGACCGCCTCGCCGTCCTTGCGGGTCTTCATCCCGCGGAGGCTGATGTCCGCGATCTGCGGCTGGGCGCACGACGCCGTGCAGCCCGAGAGGTGGATGTGGAAGTTCTCGACGCCGTCGGGGAGTTCGACGTTCTCCTTCAGCCAGCGGGCGTAACGCACCTGGCGGTTCTTCGTCTCCACGATGGAGAGCGAGCAGAACTCCGTGCCCGTGCAGGCGATGGAGCCGCGCATGAACGGGTGCGGGTCCGGCGAGTAATCCTCGAGCAGCGGCTCTGCGAGCAGGTCGTCGAGGTCCTCCTCGGGCACGTCCGTCACCAGGACGTTCTGGCGCTGGGTGAGCCGCACCTCGCCGGAGCCGTACTCGTCGGCGAGGTCCGCGAGTTCGAGGGTGTCGTCGACGCCCATCCGACCGACGAGGACGTTGAGGCCGACGTAGTAGTTGCCGTCGTTCTGCTCGTGGACGCCGACGTGGTCGTGGTGACCCCCGGTGGCGCGCCCCGAGTTGTACGTGTACTCGTCGCGGAGGTCCTCGCCCGCCGTCTCCAGTTCGAAGTCGACGAACTCCTCCTGCAGGACGTCGCGGATCTTCTCGGTGCCCCACTCGTCGACGAGGAACTTGATGCGGGCGGAGTAGCGGTCCTCGCGATTGCCGTGTTCGCGGAACAGCGCGGACATGCCGCCGGCGACCTCGTTGGCGTCCTCCGGCTCGACGAACACGTCGATGTCGCGGGCGAGGCGGGGCTCGTTCCGCGCGAGGCCGCCGCCGACGCGGACGTTGAACCCCTTGCGTCCGTCCTTCTCGGCCGGCTCGAACGCGAGGTCGTTGATGTCGCCCTGCCCGCAGCCCTCGCGGCAGCCCGTCACCGACACCTTCCACTTGCGGGGGAGGTTGGTGTGGTCGTCGTCGCCCTTGAACGTGTCGTGGAGGTTCATGGCCACCGGCAGCGCGTCGACGAACTCGTTGCTGTCCTTGCCGGCGACCGGGCAGCCGACGATGTTTCGCCAGGAGTCCCCGCAGGCCTGCTGGGTCGAGAGGTCGTTGGCCTCCAGCTTCTCGAAGATGTCGGGGATGTCCTCCAGCCGGATCCAGTGGAGCTGGATGGACTGGCGAGTCGTCCAGTCGCAGTAGGCCGCGCCGAACTCGGGGTTCTCGCCGGGACCGCGCGCGTACTCGTCGGCGATCTCGCCGACGACGCGGAGCTGTCCGGGCGTCAGCACCCCGTTCGGCGTGCCGATCCGCATCATGAAGTAGCTCTCCTGGCCGTTCCGCTGGTGGTACAGCCCCCACCACTTGAAGCGCTCGAACCAGGCGTCGTGCTCGTCCTCGGGGATGGACTCCCAGCCCCCCTCGGCGAACTCCATCAGGTGCTCCCGTATCTCGTTGCCGTACGTCTCCGACTTCCACTTCTCGACGTCCGTGGGCATTCTTGCTCCCACTCGGACCGCCACGTCCCTAAAGCGACCCCCGCCGTCAATCGTCCCCGGAAGTTCCCGATACCGGAGATACTTGCCACCCCACCGAGTCACCCCACGGGATCCGGACCGCTTCCGCCGCGAGGGGTTCGAACGCGCCGTCGACGAGGCGTCCGACCGGAACCGGGTCGGTGGTCACCGACCGGCCACAGCGGATGCAGGTCCCGTACGTCTCCGCGGCGATCGTCCGCCCGTCGACGTCGACGTCGGTGATGCCCTCGACGACGAAGTCGGCGACCTCGCAATCGCACACCCCCGTGACGTACCACAGTTCGCTCGCCCCGACGCGTCGCTCGTCCTCCACGGAGACCCAGGCGCCGTCGTCCAGCGTGCGCAACGAGACGGCCATACCGGACAAACGCGCCCCTCGCGTGTAGCCCCGTCGGCGGGCGCAACCCTCGTCGCGTCCGGTGACGGACTCACGTCCGATAACCGCACGACTGCGGGACAATACGCGGTCGATGGGGCGACCGTGATGACGGCAATCGGTTCCGGTACCGGGGAGCGTCGGTAGCGATTGTCTACGCAGACCCCCTTATCCGGACGTGGCGTGTAGTCGTGCGTGATGAGGGATGGACTGGCCGAGAAGGAGCCGCGGGAACACACGTCCGCGGACGCGGCGCCGGAACTGTTCGGCGACCGCGAGGACGGGGGGAACGAATGAGCCGCAAGGTGGCCGACGCCGACGAGGTCGACGACGACGGCGCACACCTCGAAGACGTCCCGTCGGGCGCGGGATGTACCGAGATCTGGGAGAAGCTGAGCGAGCAGCGCGAGGCCGACCGGGAGGAGGCCTCGGACGGGCGAGCGGGAGCGAAGCGACACACGAGCAGCGAGGCCGCGGCGGCCGAAGCGGACGACGCCGGCGCGGAGTAGCCCGTTCTTCAGGCCAGACTACGGCGGGACGATCCACTGACGAAACAACGCGATTTCTGCGGCGCTACTCGTGGACTCGGAGTCGACCGGTAATCCGCTCTCAGTGTCGATTCGACCGTTCGTCGGTCGGCCCGCTTCCCGAGACCAGTCCCGGGACGCGAGTACACGTTCGCGGCGGATTGCGCGGGCGGGACCGACGGACAGCGTCGGGCCGAAAGTGTGACCCGTCGAAAATTATATCCCAGGAGCAACGAACCCTAGGTACGACTTAGCATGCCAACCGCTATCGACGGAATCCACCACGTGACCGCGTTCGCCGACGAACCGCAGGAGAACTACGACTTCTTCACGGACGTGCTCGGCCTCCGCTTCGTCAAGCGGACCGTGCGGTTCGACGTTCCCGAGAAGATCTACCACCTCTACTACGGCGACGAGGGGGGGACGCCGGGGACCGTCATCACCTACTTCCCGATGACGAACATGCCGATGGAGGAGGGGGTCGTCGGGAAGGGGCAGATGAGTTCGACCGGCCTGAACATCCCCGAGGGATCGGCCGACTACTGGCAGAACCGGTTCGAGGAGCACGGCGTCGAGCACACAGTCGAGGAGCGGTTCGGCCAGACCCGCATCTCGTTCACCGACCCGGACGGCACGCCCTACGTGCTCGTGACGAACGACGACACCGACATCGAACCCTGGGACGGCAGCGACGTCCCCGAGGAACACGGCGTCCGCGGAATGCACAGCGTCACGATCCACTCGGCTGACCCCCAGGGGACCTTCGACATCCTCGAGACGATGGGCTGGGAGCGCGTCGGGCGCTCCGACCACCCGCAGGCCGGCGACCTCGTCCGGTATCAGTCGGGTGGCGAGGGCCCCTGCGCCGACGTCGTCGACGTCCTCATCCGACCGAACGCCCCGAACGGCGTGATGGGGATCGGAACGTACCTCCACGTCGCCTTCCGGGTCGCGAACAAGTGGGAGCAGACGGAGTGGAGCGACGAACTCCGGGCGAACGGGTACATCACGACCTCCCGGAAGGACCGCGACTACTTCCACTCGCAGTACATCACGGAACCCGGCGGCGCCGTCTTCGAGTACGCGACCATGGGGCCGGGGTTCACGCTCGACCAGGAGCCCTCGGAGTTCGGCCAGGAGCTGAAAGTTCCGGACTGGCTCGACGCCGACCTGGAGTACATCGAGGAGCAACTGCCGCCGCTGAACACGGACTGACCGCCCGCCGTCAGCGGCGGGTGAACCGGGTTCCCGTCTAAATCCTTCCGTCGAACGAGCACCGACAACCGGTGTCGCCTACAGCGGGCGGAACTTCGCGCCGTACCGCAAGACCCCCTCCTGCTTGTAGATCCGCCGAACCACCGCCTCCACCCGATCGCCGCGGCCGAACTCGCCGGGGTCACAGTCGGTCAACATCCCGGGGACGCGAGCCCCCTCGTCGAGTTCGACGAGCACGACGCCGATGGCCCCCTCCGCGTCGAGCAGGTCGGAGAACTCGGGCGGGGCGCCGCTCTCGATGACGGTGTGCGCGAGGATCTCGCCGGTCCCCTCGGGTTCGACCTCGACGAGCGAGCCGACCGCGTTGCACCCGACGCAGGCCCCCTCCGGTGGGAACGTGTGGGCGCCGCACTCGGAACACCGACCGACGACGAGGCGGTACCGGCTGTCGAGACTCCGCCACCAGGTGGGTAGGCTGACGTAGGCGCCCATCAGCGCTCACCCCCTTCGGGGAGGAGCAGACCCCGTTTTCGCAGGTACTCCGAGTAGGAGACCGTCTCGGCCGGCCGCCCCCAGTCGACCCGAAGCGATCCCTCGACGGCGAGCGCGTCCGCGCTCGCGCCGTCGCCGTAGCCGACGAGGGCGACCGACTCCTCGCCGGCGTCCCACGCGGCCAGCAGTGCGAAGGGCGCGCTCGCGGCACCGGTGTTCCCGAATTCGTCCGCGAGGTGGTACACTGGCCCGTCGAACGACCGTCCCGCCCGGTGCGGGAGGCTCCCGTCGGGTGCGGTGACGGCGAGCGCCGTCGGCGACCCGTGGAGCCGTTCGACCGCGCCGGCGACCGTCGTCGTGTATGCGTCGCGCTCGTAGGCGGTCGCGTCGTACGACTCGACCGTCACGGACCCACGGCGACGGAACCGCGTCCCGGCGTACTCCCGAGTGTAGGTCGCGACGCCCGTCACATCCACGGCGCCAGTCGCACTCGTCACGACTGCGACCGCACCGGCGCCGGCCGCGTGGTCGACGGCGTCGTCGGGCGACCCACGGGGGCAGTCGGACACGACCGCGAGGGCGGGGCCGTCGGCCCGGAGCGCCGACAGCAGCGCACGCGTCCCAGCCCGGGTCGACTGCGTGTGGACGGCGACCTCGACGCCCCCGTCCAGGCCGAGGATCTCCGCGACCTGCGCGCCGACGTCGCCCTCGTCGACCGGCGGCGTCGTCGTCCCGAGCGCGAGCGTCCCGATCTCCTCCCGCCCGTGCGTCGAGTCGTCGATGGCATCGCGGGCCGCCTCGACGGCCATCGTGACCGCGTCCTCGTCGTATCCGGCGACGCGCTTCTCCTCGACCCCGCGGGCGTCGAAGCCCCCCAGAGCCTCCCGAACCTCGTCCGCGGTGATCCGATACCGCGGGACGTACGCCGCGGCGCTCTCGATCGCGTTCGGGTCCGTCACGCCCATCCCCCCTCGTAGACGTGGACGGCGACGGCGCCGCCCGACCCGCCGACGTTGTGCGTCAGGCCGCACTCCAGGCCGGTGACCCCCCTGTCGCCGGCCTCCCCCCGGAGCTGTTTGAACACCTCGACGACCTGCCCCGTCCCGGTCGCGCCGATGGGGTGACCCTTCGACTTCAGCCCGCCCGAGAGGTTGACCGGGCGCTCGCCGTCGGGTTCGGTCGCGCCGCGTCGGACGTACGCGCCCGACTCGCCGCGTTCGCAGAAGCCGAGGTCCTCGTAGGCCATCAGCTCGGCGATGGAGAAGCAGTCGTGGACCTCGGCGAAGTCGACGTCGTCGGGTCCGACGCCCGCCTCGGCGTACGCCCCCTCCGCGGCCTCCCGCGCAGCGGGGATGCCGGTCAGCGTGCTGCGCTGGAACAGGCCCACCCGGTCGCTCGCCTGCCCGCTTCCGGTCACCCTGATGGGGTCGTCGGTCAGTCGTTCGGCGGCCTCGCGACCGGCCAGGAGGGCGACGCTCGCGCCGTCGGAGGTCGGACAGCAGTCGTAGAGGTTCAGCGGGTCGGCGACGGTCGTCGCGGCCATCGCGTCCTCGAGCGAGCACTCGAACCCCAGGTGGGCGTCGGGGTTGTGCGCGCCGTTGGCGTGGTTCTTGACGGCGACGCGGGAGAGGTCCTCCCGCGTGGTGCCGTGTTCGGCCATGTGGGCGTCGGCCATCTGGGCGTAGACGCCGGCGAACGTCGTGCCGGCCATCCGCTCCCACTCCGTCTCGCCGGAGACGCCGAGCCAGTACCGGGTCCGATCCCCGCTCGTGTCGGTCATCACCTCGACGCCGCCCGCGAGCGCGACGTCCGCCGCGCCGGCGCGGATGGCCAGCGTCGCCTGCCTGAGCGCCGTCCCGCTCGCGGCGCAGGCGTTCTCGACGCGCGTGCAGGAGACGCCGTCGAGCCCGGCGTACTCGGTCACGCTCGGGCCGGCGAGCCCGAGTTGCCGACCGCCGACGCCGAGGGTGCCGACGTACGCCTCGTCGATGCTCGTCCGATCGAGCTCGCCGTCCACCGAGTCGAGCGCGCCCTCGAGGGCCGTGGCGAACAGCGAGCGGTACGACTCCTCGGGGAAGGCGCCGAAGGGTGACTGGGCCGCCCCGACGAGGTACACCTCTCGCATGCGCGTCAGAAGAGGGAGCGGGCTGTTCACTGTTTCCCTTACTTCGGCAGATTCCGTCCGCGTTCGGACGCCGTCGGGCGCGATCGGGTGCGTTCGGGCGAGTTCGGACGTGTCCCCGACGGGCGCCCAGGTCTCACCCGTGGACGTCACGGAGGAACTCCCGCAGTTCCCGATCGTACCGCTCCGGCGCCTCCCAGAACGGCGTGTGGCCGGCGTCCGGGTAGACGGAGACGGACGTCAGGTCCCCGGGGGGGAGGTCGGCGAGCGCCTCGCCACCCTCCGGCGTCACGATCCGGTCCTCGGCGCCATGGGTGACGAGCGCCGGCACGTCGACGGTCGCGAGCACGTCGTCGTGGACGACGGTCCGGTCGCGGAGCGCGTTCCGGACGTACGGGGGGACGACGACGTTGAACCCCAGCATGAAGTACAGATCGTCGGGTGGAAGCTCGTCGTGCACGCACCGCCGGACGAACGACTCGAGGGCGGCCACGCTCTCCTCGGCGTCCGTCGAGCCCATTCCCTGGAGGAGGTCGAGGTAGCCCGGGTCCAGCAGCGCCGTCGCCTCCTCGGTGCCGATCTTCGAGACGGCGTCGACCAGGTTCAGCCCGGCGAGCCGGTCGGTCCCGTAGCGGTCGACGTAGTCGAGGGCGATCAGACCCGCGTACGACCACGCGACCAGCACCACGTCGTCGAGTTCGAGCGACTCGAGGACGGACCGCACGTCCGCCGCCCACAGGTCAGGGTCGTCGTACCCGTCGCGGGGCTTGTCCGAGCGGCCGTGTCCCCGGTTGTCGAACGCGACCAGCCGGTAGTCGTCGGCGAGGTCGGACTCCAGCTGTTTCGTCCACGACAGTCGGCACTGGGAGAGGCCGTGGACGAAGAGAACTGGCTCGCCGTCGCTCGGCCCCGTCTCGACGACGTGCAGGTCGACGTCGCCGCCTCCCCGGACTGTGTGTGAACGCATCGGTACGGTGGCACACTCGCCGAAGCGCCATCGGTGTTCGGGTGATGTGTGGACCGATGGTCGGTCACGTGCCCCCACCGCAGCGGCCCGCGTCGACGCGCACACCTCCGGCCCGAACGACCCGAGAACGCGGGCCGAGTTAACCTATTTCAGGGGACGACCCGGAGGTTACGTATGGACCGACGCTATCCGTCGGCGCGTCCGATCGACCCCGAGTTCGTCGACGACGAGGACCGCCCCGAGTTCCCCCCGGAGCTGACGAACCTGCCGTGGGTGGACGTCCACAACCACGCGCACACGCTCTCGTGGAACGACCGCGAGCGGTTCGCCCTCAGCGGCTGTCACGCGATGGTGATGATGGCCGCCGGGTACTACTGGACGCCGTACAGGCCGGTCGAGCCATCGGACGTCCGGTACCTCTGGGACGACGCGCTCAACCGACTCGACCAGATCGAGCGCTCGCACATCTTCGACGCGAAACTGGGAATCGGCGTCCACACCGGCGTCCGCGTCGAGGGCTGGGAGGAGCTCGTGGACCTCATGGACGACTACTGCGCGCTCGAGGAGGTCGCGGTCGTGGGCGAGACCGGGATCACCTCCACGCAGCACGTCGAGCGGTGGGACCTCGACGGCCAGCGGGAGGTCGTCCGACGACAACTCGAGGTCGCGAGCGCCTACGATCTGCCGGCAATCCTCCACACGCCCTCGGACCCGAGCGGGATCGACATCCCGTTCCGAGCGCGCGGGACGGTCCCGGGCTACGAACTCGACCTGGACCTCCAGCAGTCGCCGGTGCTCGACGCCGACGACGTCAAGCGCGCAGCGGTCGAGATCGACGTCGAACTCGCGGACGAGGCGGGGCTCGACCAGGACCGGGTCGTCCTCTCGCACGCGAGCCGGGAGGTCGCCCCGTTCGTCATGGACCACACCGACTGCCACCTGAGTTTCACCGTCAGCTACCCGTGGCTACACGACGTGACGCCCCGGGACGTCGCCGCCGTGATCGAGGAGTACGGCCCCGAGCGCGTGCTGCTCGAGACGGACAGCGCCGGCGTCCTCCGCAACGACATCTTCGCGCTCAAGCGGACGCTGTTCGAACTGTACCGGCTGGGACTCGACCTCGACACCATCCGGACCGTCGCGTTCGAGAACCCGATGGAACTCCTCTCGTGAGATCTCCCACCGCCACCTCCGAACGCGCCTAGGCGGACCGACGACAACTGAGAACGTCTATTCGGCCGGCAGATCGAAGCCGACGGGACACGAGTCGATCCGGTTCGCGTCTGGGTCGTAGTCGATGAGGTCGAACCCCGCCAGCTTCGGGAGGTCCCTTCGGGTTCCGCCCTCATCGAACGCTCCGCCACGTCATGAGCGAGCCAGCTATCAGGAACCCCAAACACATCAATAGCCAGATGTTTATGCCCACGATCGAACCGCCCTCGTCCCCTCTCACTACGAAGAGGAAGGCCATCAGTCCAGCCCCGATGAGCAACGTCCCTCCGGCTGCACTGATTCGATTTGATCCGACTGATTCCACTAGCGGTGATGTCATGAAGTATTAGTTCACTACGTTAATATATGAAAGTGGGTTGCGAGGACGGCCTCGATACCGTCGAGATCACCGCCGAGGTCGCCGAGGACTACGACGGGAGCACGGAGCGCCTCCGACGGCAAATCCACGAGCGCCTCTCGAACGTCCCCTCGTTCACCCCGGACGACCTCACGCCCGTCGACGCCGGCGGCATAGAGCGTACCGAGGTCGGGAAGGTCCAGCGCGTCTTCGACCGCCGCTAGCGGGCGGCATTTTTCTATCCCACCCACGAATCACTGGTATGTCATCACGTTTCACGGACGTCTCCTTTCTTACGGACGTCGTCCCCGAGGACCAGGTCGAGACCGACCCTGACGCTCTCGACGCGTACGCCGGGGACGAGGGCCCGCACCCCGCTCGCCGGCCGGACGCCGTCGTCCACGCGCACGGCACCGACGACGTCTCCGCCGTCCTCGCGGCCTGTCACGACCGCGACGTTCCCGTCACGCCTCGTAGTGGCGGATCGAGCATCGAGGGGAACCCCATCCCCGTCGCCGGCGGCGTCGTCCTCGACACGTACCCGATGGACGACGTGGACGTCCGCCCCGCGGACCGCCTCGCCGTCACCGGCCCGGGCGTGGTCTACGACGACCTGAACGACCACCTCGCGCCCTACGAGCTCCGGTTCGCGCCCGGTATCGCTGCCGGCAACCTCGCCACCGTCGGCGGGATGATCGCGAACGACGCAAGCGGTCTGAATGCCGTGAAGTACGGCGTCACCGCCGACCACGTCCGCCACCTCGAAGTCGTGCTCGCCGACGGCAGCATCATCGAGTTCGGGCGCAGTGTCGCAAAGTCGGCGTCCGGCTACCGCCTCAAGGACGTGTTCGTTGGGAGCGAGGGCACCCTCGGCGTCGTTACCGAGGCGACGCTCGCGCTCGAACCCCGGCCCATCGAACGTCGCGCCGCGCTCGCTACCTTCCCAACCCGCGAAGCCGCGGGAGACGCCGTCGCGAACGTCATGGCCGGCCCGCTCACCCCCGGCGCGCTCGAGTACCTGGACAGCGCGGCCGCTCGCCTCCTCGACGAAACGAACGATGCCGGCCTCCCGGACGCTCCCCAGCTGATCGTGGAACTCCACGGGACGAACGACGGCGTGGCAGCCGACCTCGACGTCGTCCGGGACGCATGCGAGGACGCGGGCTGTACGGGGTTCGAGACTGCGACCGAGGCCGAGATCGACCGTCTGTGGGCGGCCCGCCGCGACGTGTACCCCGCTGCCTGTGACTACCGTGAGGACGCCACCGTCGCGTTCATCGGGGACGTGGTCGTCCCCGTCTCACGCTACCCGGATCATCGTCGCGCGCGCCGCCCGGCTCGCCGACGAACTCGACGTCACCGCGCCCTGCGTCGGCCACGCCGGTGACGGCAACCTCCACTTCCTCCCCGTCGCGAACCTCGACGACCCCGAGGAACGCGACCGCGCGATGGAACTCAACGACCGCATGGTGCGGGCCGCTCTCGACCTCGGCGGCACGTCCACTGGCGAACACGGCGTCGGCATCGGGAAGCGAAAGTTCATGCGGGAGGAACACGCCGCTGCTGTCGACGTCATGCGCGATCTGAAGGACACGCTCGACCCCGAAGGCGTCTTGAATCCCGGAAAAGTCCTCCCGGAGGAGTGAGTTCACTGCCGCGTGAGCGCGCCGCTCAGGCCGACGACTCGACCTTGTAGACGCGGCCGGGGAACTCCGCGACGAGATCACCCGCCTCGTCCCGCACGGCGACGGCGTAGAGGGCGGTGCGCCCTCGGTCGTGTCGCCGCTCGGCGCTGGCGGCGAGCGTCTCCCCGACCCCGCACGCTTCGAGGTAGGACATCGACGTCTCGAGGGCGACGGCATCCACGTCGGCGGCGTTCTCGGCGGCGTCGAACGCCGCGTCTGCGAGCGTGTAGAGCGCCCCGCCGTGCGGCGTCCCGTGGACGTTCAGATGTGACTCGGCGAGCGTCAGTTCCGCCGTCGCGGCGCCGTCCGACGCCCGCACGAGGTCGACGCCCACGCGCTCACGGAACGGGTCGTCCGCCGAATCCGGGCGCTCCGCCATGTCCGTTGGGTGCGCGGGCGTCGAGTGTAAGGATTCGCCTCGGGTGGGTCTGAACAGTGCGGTTCCCGTTCGGTTTCGGTTCTCGTGAAGTAGAACGTGTGGCGTCGATCACGTCCGCAGGTTCCGGAAGACCTCCCTCATCCAACCCGTGAACTCGCAGACCGGTTGGCGCCGATCCAGGTATCGACCCCGTTCGACCTCCTCTCCGTCTGGCATCCCGTCGTAATCGGAATCCGTGTTGATCGGCCCGTGTCGTACGTCTCGTGCTCGATTCTGTCGGAAAGGCTGTCCCCATCGGTGTCCGGGTTCGTGGGGCCGTCACCCGATTCGGGCCAACCATACTTCTTCTGCTGGTCGGGCGTCGAACAGTCTCATGAGAACGTCGGGGGCAATCGCGAGTGAGGTGCAGGGGCACATACCCAAAAACTCGGGCGCGGACTGAGTTTGGTGTAGCGTCGGGTCGAATAGTGAGGAATGGATCGGTACGTATGGAGTGCGTAGATACCGAGCCGAATATCGATCTTCCAGTAGTCCAGCAGTAAGAGCGTGCTGCATACAGCAGATGGATGCAGTAATCGGTCGGCGTTCGTTTCGAGCCAGCAGCGACGGAACAGCCGCTACGTAAGTCTGCAAACCTGTAGCTACGAATACATCCATTACGTCGGATATAGTGGAGACAGGTCCGTTTGGAGAGCGATTGTTGTCTCTCTGCGTCCTCTCGGAGTCGAGTTTCTCGAACCACACGACCACGTACGCAATCTTGACCTCGAAGTGGGCAGTATGCGGAATAATGTGGTAAGAGCAGCAATTTGCACACATCGCCTATCTACTGGCTATGCGGGAACAGAGGCCATCGGTTACTCGTCGTGGGATGCTCGCACTCACCGGCGCAGCCGCCCTGGCTGGGCGTTCGAGAGCGACTCCGAGAACGCATCAACCGCGCCAAGACACCACCCAGGAAGACGGGACACAACAGATGGAGACCGTTCGGGCCTTTGTCGGATCGTACCACTGGGGATACTTCCTGCTGGACGAGGACGGCGAGGAACTCGACCAGTTGACGCTCTCGTCGGGCGACGAACTGCGGCTCACCCTCTTCAACGTGGAAGCCGACGCCGCGGTCGAGGCCCTCCCGCAGGCAGTTCGAACGAACGTTCCGAGTTCGGATGAACGCGCGCGGCGAAACGAACAGGCGGTCCAGGTTCCACGGGGGACGACCCTCGACGCCCTGCACGACGCGGCCGAGGCCGCGTATCCGGACCACAGTCTCGCCATCCTCGACGACGAGCTTCTGGGGAACGGGCCCGGCGGTCCCGGACAGGGACCGGGGGGCGGCCACCACGGTCCCCATGGCGGACCCTCCGGCCCCGGGAACGGACGGGGACCAGGCCAGGAACCCGGTGGCGGCGGACCGGGACAGGGGCCGGGGGGCGGCCACGGCCCCGGAATGCCGGGGTCGTGCTGGGGTGGCGTGTGCGGCGGAACGCTCGCCCCGCCAGCGTACCTCTGGCACCACTCGACGGTGCCCACCGAACTCGGGTTCGTGGTGAACACGACCGGGTCGTTCGGGTTCGTCTGCACGGTCTACTGCGGGTACGGCCACCCGTACATGGTCGAACCCGGCCGTGTCGTCGTATCCGAGAACTGAGTCTCACAAGGAAACCAGAAATGTCCGGAAGCTCAGCTGGTGGTCCCAAGCGCAGACACGTCCGACAAGCTGGGTGGATTGCTAAACTGCGAGGTACATCATTCCCCTGTACTTAGCAATAGACCGCTCCGTTACCCGGTGTGAGAAGTGTGCTGTAGTCGCGCCCTGTATTCAGCATGCTCTTGACGATCTACTCGACATCTATCAAAGGAGCGTACTGACTATAGGGGATACGCGCAGTAGAGCGTTCCCGAGAGATCACGGGGCATTCGAGATACCACGCAAATCACGGAATAGACGGACTTCTGAAGGCAAGTGAAGGCATCGTCCGGGTGCGAAGTAGAAGAACTAACTTTACTCGAGAGCGTCAACACCCAAACGGATGGGGTACGAGTATAGCGGCGACGCCCACGGAGAACTCGTCGAGTCCTATCGAGCAGACGAACCGCCCTTCCCGACGGACACCTCCAGGAACTATCCTCGGCGCGATTCTCTGCGTGACGAACCACCTTTACTCAAACAGCTCCTGTTTCCCCAGTGCTGGAACGCGACTGAGTTGCTGGACGATCCTGACGAAACTCGTGCCCGCCTGACCGAGCTCGGAATCTGCATACACAAGGGCATCACGGCCTATTCGGGTCACGACGCGGACGATTTGACCGCGACCGTCGACAGGACGCTCGACCAGTTGCCAGCGATTCGACGTCACCTCAAGAAGGATGTCGAGGCCGCGTACAAGGGCGATCCCGCGGCGAAGAGCTACTGTGAGATCATCCGATCGTATCCCGGTTTTCACGCCATCCTGACTCACCGAGTGGCGCACATCCTCTACGAGGAGGACCGCTTCAAGTACGCCCGTGAACTCGCTGAGTACTCGAAGGTTGAGACGGGAATCGACATCCATCCAGGTGCGGAGATCTGCGAGTATTTCTTCGTCGATCATGGGACCGGGGTCGTCATCGGCGAGACGGCGACGGTCGGCGACTGGGTCCGGATCTACCAGAACGTCACTCTCGGCGCCCTCCACTTCGAGGAGGAGGAGGGCGAGAACCATATGCTGGCGAAGGACTACAAGCGCCATCCCGACATCGGTGATCACGTCGTCATCGGCGCCGGAAGCAACGTACTTGGGCCGGTAGAGATCGGCGACCATGTGAGCATCGGTGCGAACTCGTGGGTGACCGACGACGTTCCGGACAACACGAGTGTATTCATCAGCGATCACCCCGACCAGGAGCGGAAATCGAACAGATAGCTGGCTGTGGAATCTCGGACGGTACCCGGAACCATGCGGTTACAAAGCGCTGTCTGGTTACCGGCACTTTCGTCGTGACTGTCTTGTGGGATACGCACTCTGTATGCAGCGCAGCTCCAGAAACCGATCCATCGCTTGAGGGCTTCGACAAGGCCACCACATACTACTCCCCGGGCTGATTCCGCAGCCGGTCAACGGGGATGATATCGGCCATTCCAGGTGCATCAAGCCTGAACTGCTGAGGCAGTGTCGTCCGAGCGTACGACTTCTCGACCCGGGGAGACCCCTCCAACGGGTTGTTCAGCACCTCGAGCACATCGTGAGCATCGTCAATCGTCATGACGACCCAGATGACCTCGTCGGGATCTATCGCAGCCATCTTGTCGTAGTCGTCGGGCACCGCCCTCGCGATGTCGTTGTTGACCCGTTCTGCTTCAACTGCGATGCGAACGTCCCCCGACTCGTCGAGCGCAGCGATGTCGAGGCGGCGGCCCTCGTCGATGTCGAAATACGGCACGACCGTCGAGACCGGTGACTCCGGATTCGCGACGTATTCCTGTTCGAGATACAGCCGGGCAACCTCCACTGCTAGGACGTGTTCGCTGGACTCCTTCAGATCGCCCGCGCCATGCCTACAATCGACGCCCTGGCGATAGCTTTCGCCAATGACGGACCGTCCACCGGGCGTCACCGTGTACAGGCGGTAGGGGTGGTCAGTGTCGTCTCGAAGTAGGTCCGCATCGATGAGGTCACGTACTGCGTCTGATGAGACCCCGACGGTATCCTGAAGGCGGATCATCGAGTCGTGGAGCAGGTTGTATTCAAGCGAGTCGTACCGCAGTTGCTGGCCGTTGTACACCGCCTGGAGGAACATGAGCTGGCGATCAGACCACTCGGACTCTCGACGCTCGTCCGGTGAGAGTCTGAGATTGAGCTCGCAGATCGGGATGTCGTCTCGGTCGACATCGTCGGCCTTGAACGGCTTCCACTCGAGACGTATCTCGACGAGTGACGCCCGAGGCTCGAGTTTCAAGAGTCCAGCACTTCGACGATACCACGCGTCCCATCGATGCGAATTCGTTGGCCGGTTTCAATCACGGTGGTCGCCTCAGGTACCGAGACGACGGCCGGAATCCCATACTCTCGAGCGACGAGTGCGCCGTGGCTCATCCGACCTCCGACTTCGACAACCATCCCCCCCGCGTTCAGAAACAGCGGTGTCCAGCCGGGGTCCGACGATGGTGCGACCAGGATCTCACCGTTCTCGATGGTTTCCTTCGCGGGATCACGGATGACTCGTGCGACGCCTTCGACAACGCCACCCGAGACGCCGGTGCCGACGAGCGCGCCCTCGGGCACGTCCTCTCGGTTGACGCGACCAGCGGGTGCCTCGCCTTCGCTCGTCAGCACAGGTGGGGCGTCCATCGTCTTGTGGCGCTCGAACTCCGCTCGGCGGGCGGCGACATCAACGTCTATCGACTCGCCGTCAAGTGCGGCGAGCAGTTCACTGACGCGCAGGAACCAGACGTCCGACGGGTCGCTGAGATGGCCCTCGGCGACGAGTACTTCGCCAGCATCGCAGAACGCGTCGCGCCATGCTGTGAACATGTGCGCGGCCCCCTGCTTCGGATACTCTCGGGTCTGGATGTACCCGCGGTACGTTCTGACCAGTCGCCGTACGACTCGTCGCCGCAGTGGGCCGAGGGGGCCGTGGGAAGCTCTCCGTTCTAACCGTTCTGCAGCCGCGAGTGCCTCCCGTTCCATCCGACGGACGTGCTTTCGGTGTTCGCCTGCCTCACCATGTTCGAGGTTCGCGCCAATCGTCGCGAGCAACGCCGACGGATCTTCTCGCCATCGAGGACGGCTTACATCGATTTCGCCGGTCGCACGGTGTCCGAATTCGTCAAGGAACTCGTCGAGTTCGGTGAGGAACTCTTCGCTACCGTCGAGCGACTCTATGTCATCGAGCGCCGCCCCCTGACGGAGCGCGGTCGCGACCGGGGAGGTGTCACGGGCGATGTCCGCGAGGTCCCCGAGTCCGAGGTTGATCCGTGTCACCACCTCTTCCGGAAATCCCCGTCCGACCGCGTTGACGTCCTCTGGTGCGTCCGGGAACATCCGTTCGAGCACCTCACCGGCTGCGAGTGCGGCGAGCAGCGGGCCGGCGGGCGGGAAGTCGATAGCGTCGCCCAGCAAGTCAAACACGGCACGCACTCGCTCGGTGGGCGTCTCTGCGTCTCGAACCTGCGATGCGATGTTCCGCCCCCACGCCGTCCACTTCGCTTCCTCGCACTCTGGCGGCGTCGGCGTCCCGATGAACGCACCAGGGAAGCCGTCCATCATCGTCGACAGGAGTGGTCGGCTGGTCGACAGCCCTCTCCACATCCCTCGGGCAAGTGCGGGTGTCGCTGCCAGCGTCTCGGCAACCGACCGGTCGGTGTGGAACTCCTCGCTTCGTTGCTCGAGGATGGCCTCCATCGCGGCACCCATCGGTTCGCTCGTGGCCGCGAGCTGGGTAGGGACCAATCCTCTGAGGATGCCGACCCGCAGGAGGTTCGTTGCGTCCATGTATACCCGCCCGCCCGCTTCGACCGCCCAAGGCCCGCGACCGTCGAACCCGAACTCCTCGAACGTCGTCTCCGTGTAGGACATCCAGATGTCCCGCACGAGTGGCGGCAACGCCTCGGCGAACGCCTGCGCATGCCCCAAGCTGTAGTAGACGTGGAGTCGGTCGTCCGACGGTTCAGGCGTGGGTACAGGGAACAGCGTCGTAATCGGCCGCGACTGGACGATTCGGACCGAACCGTCCTCGAGACACCACTCTACGTCCTGCGGGTGTCCGAACAGTGCTTCGACTTCGGCACCTACTTTGACCAGCGTCCGAACCTGGTCGTCTGAGAGCGCACGAGCCGAACGCTCGTCAGCTGAAAGGTCGACCGTCTCGACACCACCCTCGGGAAGCGGGCGAATCGCAGTTCGCTGAACGCCCACCTCGTAGTCGAGTATCTCACCGGTTCGCGCGTCGACCAGAACCGAGTCGGCGGCGGCCTCTCCCGAGACGAACGCCTCCCCGAGGCCGAGTCCGGCCTCGATCGCGGTAATACGACGATTACCGCTCGTCGGGTCGGCGGTGAACATGATGCCGGACACTTCCGGTGTGACCATCCGCTGGACGACGACCGAGAGCGCGACGTCCTCGTGCGGAATCCCGTTCTTCGCGCGGTACGCGATGGCACGGTCGGTGAACAGGCTCGCCATGCAGGCTCGGACACTGTCGATGATCTCCTCGACGCCTCGGGCGTTGAGAAACGTCTCTTGCTGGCCGGCGAAGGAGGCGTCCGGCAGGTCTTCGGCTGTCGCCGATGAGCGCACTGCATACGCCGTCTCGGAGCCGGCTTCGGTCGCTCGGTCGGCGAGGGCGGTTTCGATAGCGTCTCGGACTGCTGGTGGGAGGTCGAGTGCTTCGATGCTCGTGCGAAGGGACGCCCCGACGTCGGCGATCGACTCAGTGTTCGTTGGGTCGAGATCCGAGAGCCGGTCGAACAATGCGTCGACAGACTCGTCGCTGACGAGTTCTCGGTAGGCGACGGTCGTTACACAGAATCCGTCGGGTACCGGAAGTCCTGCCTCGACGAGCCGAGCGAGGTTCGCCCCTTTCCCACCGACCAGAGCGAGGTCGGTCGCCGCTGGGTCGTCCAGGGAGACGACGTACGGGCGGTCCGCTTCGAGGGATTCCGGGACCCCGATATCACTCATCCGAGACCCCCGGAGAACCGGACACGTCCGTCAACCCCGCCGCGACGGCGGCGACGAGCGTATCCCGAACCTCCGGGTACCGTTCCTCGCCAATCTGCTCCCTCTGGAGGACGATTCGGCTGACCGCGCGAATCGTCTCCGCGATGGTCTCGGGGTCTGGACCGATGACCTTCCCTTCGTCGTACCAGTTCTCGATGTGCGGGAGGACGAACTCCATCGAGTGAGCACGCTTCTTCGTGAGTTCCTCGTCTGGAACGCTGTCACGGAGGTGGCTGACCTCGTCCTCTGCGATCACTTGCCGGAGCAGTGGATTCGACTCGAACTCGTCGAACGTTGCATCGAGCAGCGCCGCGATGGCCTGCTCTGGATCGTCGTACTTTTGGACGGACTCGCGCAGGAGTCGAGGAATCAACGCCTCGGTTTGCTTCTCGACGATGTCGACGTAGAGGTCCTCTTTTGAGTCGTAGAACCGGTAGAACGTCCCAGTACCGATTCCAGCCGACTCCGTGAGTTCCGATATCGTCGTCTTTCGCACCCCGTGGCGAGCGAACAGTTCGCGGCCGGATTCTCGAAGCGACTCGCGAACTTTCGCTCGCTTCTCGTCTGTAAATGTGGGCATGTGTTGCTGGTGCGGTGCTGTGTCGACTGCGCAGTCACCGACCTCTCTGTTTCTCTGTCACGATATGAATATTTGAATATTTCGTTCAGATAGTCAATGTTCGAGCCCGCTCCACAACTGTCGGTGTGCTTGCGGGGTCGGGGGACGACCGAGACAGCCTCGCCCGTTCTGAGTCCGACAGGCTGTCGATTAGTACGCTGAGCGTCGAACTCGGCCGAACGGGTGCGTCGTTACGGCCCGCTCGCCGCTGCCGCCCTCCGCGTCGCTCGCGACCGACCAGTCCGGGCGTGCGGCTCGCTCCTCCGTCGCTCGTTCGACGGACACGAAACCGACCTATGTGGTGGCCGCTCGCGCCGGCCAGATCAGCGCGCTGTGCTGGCACTATAGCCTCCCCTGGGCGCGCTCTCGCTCGCACCTCAAGGGGCGACCTCCGTTACGTCAACATGTTCACGATAATGGCTACGTTCGTCACCTTGCTATCTACTCCCGATGGTCGACACCAACCGCCAGGTGATCGAGCGGCTGTATGAGGACGTCTGGAACGGCAAGAACCCGAACACGGCCGAGGAACTGGTACACGACGCATACGTCATCCACGACCGGGAACTCGCCGAGAAGTTGCAGGGGCCTGAACTCTACAACGCGCTCGCGTCGTCGACGCGTGAGTTGTTCTCGGATCTGACGTTCACCATCGAAGACGTGGTCGCCGCGGATGACGCGGTCGCCCTCCGATGGACGATGGTGGGAACGCACGATGGGCCGCTGTTCGGGGTCGAACCCACCGGAGAGCAGGTCGAACTGACTGCAATCGAGATCAATCGGTTCGAGGATGGTCAACTAATCGAGACCTGGACGCAAAGCGACCAGTTAGGCCTCATGGAACAGGTCGGTGCAGTGCAACCGACCGACTGACAGCTTGATAGGGAAGGATTGTTTCTTGCCTGTATGCATCGCGGTCGCTGCCGACGACCCACGAGAGACGAACCATGCCCCGGGCAACGCTGAAAACCAAGTCGAACGACGGGCTCGTCGCGCTATCCGAAGCCCATCCCGACGCGGTATTCAAAGTTCTTGGAGCGTGGCCCGACGAGGAGGGGCTTCGCCTGCTCGTCGAGACGGACGCGCTCGGAGTTGACCCGCTCATCGAGACGCTTGGGGTGATTTCCGCCGTTACCGGTTTCGAGATCCGTTACGGGGGTTCCGACCGGGTTCTCTTCGAGGTTACCACGACGACACCTGAACCACACGGTGCAATGGCGGACTCGGGTATCGTTCCGTCGTTTCCGTTGCACCTCGAAGACGGGTGGTTCGTCGGTGACCTCGTCGCGTCGCAAGACCAGCTCTCGGTGTTTTGCGACGAACTGGATTCGGCCGGAATCGAGTATCGGATCACGCAGGTCTCCGCGACGCCGGCGGAGTCTCCCCTGCTTACTGACCGTCAGCGAGAGGTCGTCGATGTCGCCCTGGTGCACGGATACTACGATTCACCCCGTGACTGTACGCTTACGACGCTCGCTGAGCACCTCGACGTGAGCAAATCCGCCGTGAGTCGCGTGCTTCATCGGGCCGAGGGGAAGATCATCAATGCGTATAGGCCGGCGGAAACCGATTCACGATCACCTGCGAATTAGCTATAGAGGGCCCCACCATTCCAGCAGTTCCATCATTCACCGTCCTTCGAATGAGGTGAGCGGGTCGCGAATACGCCTCGTTTGAGGTGTCGTCTTCCGCCGGGTCGCTACTCGACCACCGCCACGTCGAACTTCCCGCGCCAGCGGTATCGCCGACCGCCCCAGACGAACGTCCGGCGGACGAACGCGTACAGCAGGAGGGGCACAAACACGAACAGCGCCGGATACGCCAATACGGCCGTCCACCGGCGGACGCCCAGGACCTCGTTGACGCCGAGGTGCAGCACCGTCAAGGCCACCACCGCAGGGACTGGGGCCAGGACCGCCCCTGCAAGGACGAGCAGCGAGACGAACCACGTCCCGGTGATAGCCCCGTGAAAGTGCCACCGGAGAATTTGCGTCCACCGAACCGGGCGTTCGACCGCCTCGTGGATGGACCCTCCGATGGGGACGATGTGTGTCCGGCCGACGTTCGTCACCTGGAGGTACTCCATGAGGAGCCCATCGTCGCTGACGGTCCGCCGAAGCTCGTCGAGAAACGCGGCCTCGTCGATGTCGCCCCGTTCGAAGATAACCGAGCCGCCCCAGATCTGGTCGCCGAGGGAGAGGGGTAGCGAGCCAGCCGATGCGTACAACGGTTCGAGCAACACCGACAGGGGGTCCCGCCCGACGAAGTACGGCACCTCCGATACCGACCCGTGGTCCTCGTAGTCCGAGTTAAGGGTCGCCAGCCAGTCCGGCGGGTGGTGGAAGTCGTCGTCGGTCCACACGAGCTGGTCGTGCTGGCGACCCACAACGCGATCGCGGCGGCAACCGGGCTCTCCGAGACGACCGTCGGAGAGCACCTCCGGAAGATCGAGGCGACCGTGTTCTCGTCGCTCCACGTTGGTACCACCGATCGCTGAAGCGCCCGATCGTTCGTCGATTGGGTAATTAAAAAGCGGAGATCAGCGGGCACAATCGGTGACTCACGGAAGCCCCCGCCCGCTCAACTCGGGCAGCTCAGTGCGGTCCTCGCTCCGCTCGCTTCCTGCGGTCTGTACACCGCTGACTATCGTCGATAGGCGACCTCATCCGAAGCCCGACTCGACCCCGGCCCTGTTCTGGGTTGGAGAGGTCCAGCTTCCCCTTCTGGATGTTGTGAGCCTCGATATCGTGCTCACAAATATCAAGCCGCAGTGTCTCATCATCGTCAGCTGTTATGGGACGTTCAGATACGGTTCGATCGCTTGGAAGGAGTCCCAGCCGCCGACAGCCATCACGACACCGGGGTTCATCTGTCGGTCGACGAGGAGCCGCTGGGCGAACCGGCGGCGAAGATCGTGGGAGCTCACGTAGCGGAAGTCGTCGGAGATTGTGTTCCCAGTGTAGGAATCGTCGTCGTAGTAGTGGGCGGCGCCACCGGCGCGGCTGCGCTCCTTGATGTCGCGAATCCGTTCGCGCATGGTCAGAGACACAGACCTGTTTCGTTCCAGGATCTATTTATATGCCTGAAACCCCGTGACGGGCTTCACCCCCGACCTTCGTGTGAAGCGCGACGCGGTAGCGAGACGGGGAGAGAGCCCGGAGGCGAAGTGCTCATCAGAGCCGCTCTCCTGGCGTACACCAGTGACACAGGAGATCGTCGACGCACTGTTCGGTGATCCATTCGCCGTGATGAACACGATCGGGCTCGTCGCGTTCGCGCTGGTTGGCGCAACGAAGGCGATACGCGAGGAGTTCGATATGTTCGGGGTCACCGTGGTCGGGCTCGCCACAGCATTTGCTGGCGGGATGACCCGTGACCTCCTCGTCGATCGGATTCCGCTCGCACTCAGCTCCCCTATCGAGATCGGTCTCGGGGTGCTCGGTGTCGGGCTGGCGATCGGGGTGAGTGCTACACTCGAATCAGCCGACACCCATCCACTGACGTTGCTCTCGGATGCGATTGGGCTTGCCGCGTTTACCACGGCAGGCGCCATCGTCGCAACGCAGGCCGATATCCCGGCCTTCGGCATCGTCGCGATTGCGACGGTCAACGCGGTTGGGGGTGGTGCCGTTGCGGATATCCTGCTGGATCGCTCACCGTTCATCCTGCTCGTCGACTTCTACGCCAGTTGTGCCGTGCTGGGTGGCAGCACGTACTGGCTCGTCGTCACCGCCGGCGGCTCGGACGGAACCGCTGCAGCACTGTGCGCAGCAGTGGTCATTGGAACACGAACGGGTGCACTCATCTACGGTTGGTCGGTCCCGTCAGCACAAGGACTGGGGTTAACACGCGAGTAGGGGGCTCAACGGCCAAAAGAGAGGAGACAGATGAGGCGTTGGCTCATCAAGTCCGGGCATTGATCTTCAGCACTTTGCCTGCCGCGATGGTCTGACCCATGTCGCGGATGGCGAAGCTCCCGAGTTCCGGGATCTCGCTCGACGGCTCGATGCTGAGCGGCTTCTGCGGGCGGACGGTGACGACCGCGGCGTCGCCGTTCTGGATGAAGTCCGGGTTCTCCTCGGCGACCTCACCCGAGGCCGGGTCGAGCTTCTGGTCGAGCGACTCGATGGTACACGCGACCTGCGCCGTGTGGGCGTGGAAGACCGGCGTGTAGCCCGCCGTGATCACGGATGGGTGCTGCATGACGACGATTTGAGCCTGGAACGTCTCGGCGACCGTCGGTGGGTCGGCAGCGGGCCCACAGACGTCGCCGCGGCGGATGTCGTCCTTGCCGACGCCGCGGACGTTGAACCCGACGTTGTCGCCGGGGCCGGCCTCGGACACCTCCTCGTGGTGCATCTCGATCGTCTTTACCTCGCCACCGACGTCCGAGGGCTGGAAGCTGACGTTGTCGCCCGTGTTGAGCATCCCCGTTTCGACACGGCCGACCGGCACGGTCCCGATGCCGGAGATGGTGTAGACGTCCTGGATCGGCAGGCGGAGCGGCGCGTCCGTCGGCGGAGACGGCTCCGGCAGGTTGTTCAGTGCCTCGAGGACGGTTTCGCCGTCGTACCAGGGGGTGTTCTCGGAGTGTTCGGCGACGTTGTCGCCCTTGAAGGCGGACACGGGGATAAACTCCGCATCGTCCGTGTCGAAGCGGACCTGGTTGAGGAGGTCCTTGACCTCGGAGACGACCTCGTCGTAGGTGTCCTGCGAGTAGTCGACGATATCCATCTTGTTGACCGCGACGATGAGCTCATCGATCCCGAGGGTCCGTGCGAGGAACACGTGTTCCTGAGTCTGGGGTGCAACGCCATCGTCGGCCGCGACGACGAGGACTGCGTGATCGGCCTGCGAGGCGCCCGTGATCATGTTCTTCACGAAGTCACGGTGCCCGGGGGTGTCGACGATGGTGAAGTAGTACGTGTCCGTCGAGAACTCCTGGTGGGCGATGTCGATGGTGACACCGCGCTCTCGCTCCTCCGCCAGGTTGTCCATGACGTAAGCGAACTCGAAGCCACCCTTGCCCTTCTCCTCAGCTTCCTCCCGGTGCTGTTCGATGACGTGCTCGGGGACGCTCCCCGTTTCGTAGAGCAGGCGACCCACGAGCGTGGACTTCCCGTGATCGACGTGGCCAATGATGGCCAGGTTCTGGTGGGGTTTGTCTTGGCTCATATGAGAGTGATTGTCTGGACGACGTATAGTGGTGGGGACGGGATACTGACACGATGCATTAGACCAACAGTAGCCGACGCTGATTTGCTGGGGAGAAGATGACATAACACTCGTCCCCTCGATGGCCGAAAAGAGCGTCGACTACTGTGAAGATGGTTAGCTACGTATGTTCCCTGATACATCACATTGAGTACATCACGAGCGTAAGGCAGTAACTGAAGCGCTGCTCCGTCACCTTTCATAGACGCCAGCAACGATTCATCGGTTTGTTCCACGAACGTCGAGTAGGCGACATCCACCAGGCCAATCTCGAGGCGGCTGAGGTCGACCACATCCTCGGAGGATCGGGCATTTGCCTTGAAAAGGGCGTCTCAAACGCTCTTGAATCACGATGGAAACAATAGGTCAGCGACTGTCCACGTCGGTCATCGATATTAGTCGTCCATCGAGGACGCCGTCGCTTGTCGGGGCAAGACGAGAGTAGTCCTGTCAGGTTCGGTTACACGCACGGTCAGGTACACTACCGAGATGATGGCGGCGTACTCGATGACAGCTGCTACTAAGTGAAGGTCGGATGGGATACTCACCGTGACTAAGACTGGTGGATGATTCATCGTCGCGTGGAACAGGGCGACCAGCCAGAGGTTACGCGTCAACGCGTATACAACCCCGTAGGTCAGGCCCATGAGAGTCAAGCCAACGAGCCGCCCCACTAGCGCAACGCTGACCCCGTGACCCGATGCGAGAAACCACCTCGGGAGGTGAAAGAGAGCGAACAGGACCGCCACGATCACGATACTCGAGACGACCGCGTGGCGGGTTTGGCCGCCGATCAGCGCGATGAGTTTCTGCTGGAGATAGCTGCGAAAGACGAGTTCTTCCGGTATCGCGGTGATCAAGAACGAACTGAGGAGGGCCAGGAGGTACGAGAGCGGATGGATAGCGGTCCGTGACCTCGTGGCTTCGAATCCGTGAACACCACCCAATGCGAGGGCGAACGCGACTAGGTTGTATAGCGCCCAGAACGCGACGAGAACCCCGATCACGGGGATTAGTGTTCGGGCGGGCGGAAGGATCGAGCGTGGTGAGACGTCCTCGATTTTGAGCACACCGATGGCGAGCACGACGAGGAACGCACTCCAGCCCACTGCCAAGAGGGGTGGCGGCGGTGTTCCCGCGGATACAAGCGTCAGTCCGGATAGGACGGCGATGACGAGGAGGTACGTTGCGACGGGTACCAGAGACCCGCTCTCGAACGTCGGCGGGTCCGTGTCAGTGCGCAACATCTCATCGAAGTCCGACGGGTACGTGTAAAAATACTATTACCTATCGATTCGGTGAACACGCTTGCGACCTGATTCCGCAGCACTCCCATCGAGTTGTGAGATGGACTTGATTAGAAGTTCCAGCACGAATTCGTTGTCTGATGTACTCGCGAGTAATTTATTCAAGAGTAACCTAATAGCGGCGCCACTGCGTAGGTAGCAGTATGAGCACCGATCTGGGGACTGCTGATGGGGGAGAGGCACGCGAACTCGTCCATTTCGTGACCCAGCAGGCGCTCGCAGACTCCGCTGACGTAACGACGCTCACGATTCGGAATCGGTGTCGAGAACTTCCAGAACTGAGCATCGGATTCTACGGTTCGACGGGTCTCTGGACTTGAATGGATGAAGACTACGTCTTGTCACCTTCTGTCTTCACTGTGAGAGCGATGTGGTGGACTCCAACTGGAGTCCCGTTGAACACCCTCACCCGCTCCCGGGAGCCAGCCCCCAAAGCTATTTTCTGCCCCGGCGGGCAGGTTGAGCGATGACCTACCGAGTCGCAGTTGTCGGCACCGGTCCGGGGAGGGACGTCGACATCAGCGGGAAGAGCCACGCATTCGGCTACGAACACGCAGACGCCTACCACGCGCGCGAGGATTGCGAACTCGTCGCCTGCGCGGATATCGTGGGGGAGTACGCCGAGCGGTTCGCCGGGGAGTTCGGCGTTCCCCCCGACGGCATCTACGAGGACCATGAACCGATGCTGGCCGAGAAGGAGCTCGACGTCGTCAGCGTCTGTACGCCCATCCCGACCCATGCGCCCATCGTCTCGGACTGTGCCGAGGCGGGCGTGACGGCCGTCCACTGTGAGAAGCCTATGGCACGCACGTGGGGGGAGGCCCGCTCGATGGTCGCGGCCTGCGAGGAACGGGGCGTCCAGCTCACGTTCGGCCACCAGCGGCGCTTCGGCGACCCGTTCAGACGGACGAAACAGCTGCTCGACGATGGCGCCGTGGGTGAACTGGAGCGCATCGAGATCTCCTGGGGGAACTTCTTCGACAACGGGACACACACCCTGGACCTCGCGGCGATGTTCAACGACGAGTCCCCCGCCGAGTGGGTGATCGGCCAGGTCGACTACTCGAAGGAGCACGTCCGCTACGGCGTGCCCACGGCGGACCACGCGTTCGTCTCCTGGCAGTACGAGAACGGCGTCCACGGCATCGCCGCGACCGGCGACGACGTCCCGCTCTCGGGTGGGCCGTTCGACTTCTACGACTGCTGGCACCGGCTCGTCGGCACGGAGGGGGTCATCGAACTCGGCCGGTTCGAGGGGCCGTCGCTGCGCTACCGGCGCGACGGCGAAAGCTGGACGGCCATCGAGGTCGAGGACGAGTTCGACGGCCGGGTCGACCTCGCCATCGACGACGTGGTTCGGGCCCTCTCCTCCGGTGCGGAGACGGAGCTTCGCGCCGAGCACGCGCTCAACACGACGGAGATCCTGTTCGCCGGCCACGAGTCCTCGCGGCGGCGTGGCCGAGTCGACCTTCCGTTGGAGATAGACGACCACCCGCTGGAGTCGCTCATCGAGGCTGGCGAGGTCGAACCGACGGTGTCCGACGATCGGCCGCCGCACCCCTCGGAGGGGTAGACGACCTCTAGAGTCGAAGTCTCGATGGCCAAGTGAAACCAGTCACGAGGGCAGTGTCCTCACTGTTCAACTGTAGGATCGACTCGACGCGGTTGTCGTTCTTGCAAGGTAACATTCACAACCGTCCTATCCTGCAAGTTCCTCAGGTTCAGACGGGTTTGCGGAAGACGGACGTTCCCGGAGGGGGCTTCTCCCTGAACGTGTATCGTGGAGCCTCCACAGTTACCGCCTACCGTTGTTCGACCGTAGCCCCACGATCCTGATCGGAAGGTCGCCGGCTTCGAGGTTCAACTGGAGACGGCTCCCGCCGCCGGACGTACTACCGTACGTAACGACATCATCATTCCCGACGAGCCGCGCTGCTCTGCGCATATCGTCGTAAATGGTCGTCCGGTCGACGTTCGGGTGCTGGAGCGCCCTCCCGGCTTCCTCACGGTCCGCCGACGCCCTCGCCTGCCGTCCTCGATCGCGCTCTTTCTTAGCTGCACGGCGGTGGTTTCGTCTTCCGAATGCTCGCCGTTCAAGCTAAACACCCCCTCGTATCGCTACTAAAGAGAAGTGCGGAGCGGTGACTCTGGGGTGTGATTATATCGGCATATAGAGGGTCCGAAGAGTGCCGGGGGCGGGCTCCGAACCCGCGATCTCCGCATATCCCAGGTACGAGGCTCGGCGGGCCTCGTGGGGCGGAGGCTTCCAAGGCGGTCCGCACCGAATCTCGAAACCCTATGAGTGCGGCGCTATGTCCAGCTAAGCCACCCCGGCTCACTCGAAGTTGGCGCGGTGAGACCCTTTAAGCTTCCCATCTCCCCCGACCGCGGGACGGCGCCGCCTCCGCCCCGCCCCCGCCGACCCACCGGTTTTAAGCCGTGGCCCCGGTCAATCCGAGGCATGAGTCTTCCGGAACTGGTCCAGCGGGAGATGGGCGAGGAGGACCCCGTCGCCCGGGTCTCCCTCGGGGGGGACGACGAGCTGTTCGTCACCCCCACGCGGACGCTCATCTACCGCGGCGAGGGGCTCCTCTCCGACGAGACCGTCGACGAGTACCCCCACAGCGCAGAACGCGTCGCGGTGTCCGAGTCGCGACGCAAGGCGAAACTGACCCTCGATTACGGCCTCGACGGCGAGCAGTCGTTCAACATCCCGCGCAAGAAACTCGACGGCGTGCTCCACCCCGTCATCGCCGGTGTCCTCGCCGCGTCCGACATCACGGAGGCCGGCGAGACCGTCGAGCGCACGTTCCGCTTCTCCGACCTGACGCTGGTCGTGACGAGCGCGCGTGTCGTCAAGCACATCGGCGCGGCAGTCTGGGACGAGGAGTACGAGGAGTTCCCGTACGACGACGTGACCGACCTCACCTTCGAGGAGGGGAGCGTCGCCACCTCGATCGTGCTCTCGGTGAACGGCCGGCAGGAACGGTTCAAGGCGCCGGCCGAGGACGCCCGCGCCGTCCGCGAGACGCTCACGGACGCCATCACGACGTTCTACGGCGTGGACTCGCTGGAGGCGTTCCGCGCGCTCTCGGCCGACGCGGAGGGCGAGGATGAGGAGCCCCGCGGCGAGGTCGACTTCGGCGACGGGCCGGACCCGCTCTCCGCGGAGCCCGCCGAGATCGACAGCCCCGAGAACGCGACCCGGGAGGATCCGCTGGACGAACCGGTCGGCGGCGACTCGCCGGCCGGCGTCGCCGAGGAACCCGCGGAGGACGACCCCACGGACGTCGGGAGCGGTCCGACGGTGGGCGCGACGACCGCGACGACCGCAGCGACGGAGCCGCGGGCCGAGGACGACGCCTTCGAGGAGAGCGGCTTCCAGGTGGCCGAGCCGACCGACGACGCCGCCGAGCAACTGGCCGCGCTCCGCCAGCAGGTCGAGGAGCAGAACGACCGGCTCGACCGCCAGTCGGAACTCATCGAACAGCTCATCGAGGAGCTCCGCCGCGGTCGATAACGGGACCCGGCAACCGGCGTCCCCCGACTACTCTTCAGCAACCGCCTCGCGCCGACTCACTCCCGGCCCAGCACCTTCCTGACACACGAGGAGCCGAAGGGTCCCAGTTCCCCCGACTCGAACGTCACGAAGTGGCCGGTCGAGATGCCCGTCCCGCAGCGTCGACAGGAGAAGTCGCCCTCCCTCGTGACGACCTGCGACCCGAACCGGACGAACGACCCGCCGCGCCGTGTCCGGACCGTCGCGCCGTCGCGGTCGATGACGCCCCGGTCGTCCGCCTCGTCGAGGATGTCCCGCGTGAGCGTCGGCTCGGTCGTCACCGCCTCGATGCGGTCCATCGCGTCCGCGAGGGAGAGCTCGTCGTCCTCGAGGTGTTCGAGGAGTTCGACGCCGAGTTCGACGGTCTCGGCGCGGGTTCGCTTCGGCGGCACGGTTTCGTACCGATGTTTTCGAGGGACGGCTTAAACGTCGCGCCGAACGCGGAGGTCCGATTCGCGGAATCGGCGCGGAGGCGAATCTCGACGACCTCGAAAGTCCCACCCGGCGGTCGATCGGGTCGAACGACGCGGTCCTGATTCCGGACGCGTGACGATGGAAATCAGCCGGCAGGCGCGCGGCGGCCGCTCAGAAGGCGCGGGAGTCGAGCGCCGCGGGGGCTCTCCAGGCCACCGCTATCGTCGACCCTCCCCTGCTACCCGTCGAACATCAACGAACGATCGACCGTACCCCTTTTGCCCCGCCACACCCACCCGAGAGCGTGAACCGTCGCGCCCTCGCCGCGGGCCTGCTGGCGCTCGTCGTCGTGGCGCTGGCGTGGCTCTCCTCGCCGGACCTCCTCCTCTCGCGGCTCGAGTGGCTCACCGCCGACCCGGTCCGGCTGGGGCTCGCGCTCTGCCTGCTGGCCGTCGTCCGCCCGCTGCTCGCGTGGCCGACGTCGCTGCTGGCGGTGCTGGCCGGTTACGGCTACGGGCTCGCCGGCGCCCCGTTCGCGCTGCTGCTCATCACCGCCACGAGCGTCCCGCCGTACCTGCTCGCGCTGCGCGGCCGGGACGGCTGGGGCGACGGCCGGGCCTCGGCGCTGACTCGGCGGGCGGCCGACGCGGGCGAGCGCGCCGTCTCGGTCGCCGGCGGCTTCCGGTCGGTGGCCGCCTCGCGGCTGGTCCCGACGCCGTCTGACGCCGTCAGCGTCGCCGCCGGCCTCGCGGGCGTTCGTCCCAGGCCGTACCTCGCCGGCACCGCGGTCGGCGAGGTCCCCTGGGCGATCGCCGGCACCGTCGCCGGCGCCTCGGCGGGGCGACTCGCGAGCGGCGGGGTGAGCGCGGTGGTCGACGCGCGACTCGTCGCCGCGGCGGCGCTCGCCGCGTTCCTGTTGCTCGCGGGGCCGGCGGTCCGGCGCTACTCGTCGTCCCACCCGGAGTCCTGAGTCGGCTCCCCTGCGTCCTCGTGGTCACGGCCCGAGTTCTCGTCGGGGTCGCGAGCCATCGCGAGCGCGTCGCCGTCGTCGTAGAAGCCCGGCCTTCGACCCGTGACCGCGAAGCCGAGCTTCCGGTACAGTTCGAGCGCAGGCTCGTTGTCGGGGGCGACGAGGAGGGTGACGGTCTCGTCCGCGTCGTCGACGACGCGGCGGAGCAGTTCCGCTGCGCGGCCCTCGCGGCGGTGGTCGGGGTGGACGACCAGTTCCGCGACGTGGACGCCGTCGCCCCCGACCGGAACGACGTAGCCGACTGGGGTCCCGTCCGCGACGCTCACGAGCACGTCGCCGGTCCGGAGCCCGTGGGAGAGAAGTTCGGAGCTCGGCTCGTGGAGGTGCGCCTGGAGCCCCGCGAGCGCGGGCTCGTCGGCCGGTCGACCCTGTCGAACGCGGGTCACGCGAGGGGGATCGCGAGCGCGCTCCCGGCGAGCGCTCCGGCGAGCGTCGCGAGGAAATTGACGGTCTGGTTCGTCAGCCTGCTGCCCTCGACTGTCGCGCCGAGCAGGCTGTCGACGGTCATCCCGATGACACCCCCGCCGGTGACGACGGCGAGCGCGAGGATCGGGTCCCCAAGGGGCATCGACAGCGCGGCGATGCCGCCGACGAGCGCCGAGCCGACGAGGCCGGCGAGTTCGCCCTGCCAGGTGACCGCGCCGTCCGTGCCCGGTTCGACGCGCTCGAACGTGGTGACGAGCCGCGGGTCGTCGTACAGGCCGCCGAACTCCGAGGAGAGCGTGTCGGCCATCGCCGCCGCGACCGAGCCGGCGAACGCGAACGCGAGCAGCGTCGGCGCGACGTCGGCGAGCGGGATTCCGGGATCGAGCAGGTGGACGGCGACCGCGTAGCCCACGACGGTGAACAGCGCGACCGAGGCGTTCCCGAGGACGTTCCCTGTGCCGCGGGCGCCGTCGTTCTCCTCGGCGACGCCGCGAGCCTCCTTCTCCTCGTAGCGGTACTTCGTCGCGAGCGCGCCGACCGAGAAGAACGAGATCAGCACGGCGAACCAGCCGTAGCCGCCGAGGACGACCGAGACGGCCGCGAGCAGGACGCCCGTGAGCATCCCAGGGACCGAGGCCGCGTCCAGCGCGTAGGACACCCAGCCGAGCGCGACCGCGAGGCCGAGGCCGACCGCGACGAGCCGCGCCGGTACGGTCCCGGTGAGCGCGGCGAACAGCCAGAGGATGAAGCCGACCGAGACCATCACGAGCGGGTCGTCACGGCCGAACAGGATGGAGCGGAGCAGCGCGGCGATGAGCGACCCGACGGCCGCGAGGAAGGTGTACTTCGGAAGCGCCGCGACGGCGAACTCGCTCGCCGCGGCCGCGACGAACGCCTGGCCGAGGGTGCCCGCGACGGTGCCGACGGTGACGAATCCCGCGACGACGGCGAACTCGTCGGTCGTGACGTCGCGGACGAACTCGCGGCCGAGGTTGCCGTACGCGAGCGTGAGGACGGCGGCGGCGAACACGGTGCCGGGGAGCGGCGGCGCCTGCGGGTAGTCGACCGTGAGGATGCCGAGGGCGGCGGCGGCGAGCGTGAACCCGGCCAGTCCGTTGAGCCGTCGGTCCTCGTGGTCGCCGGGGCGGGCGAACAGTTCGAAGACGGGTCCGTCCTCGATGACGAAGGCGGCGAGGACGGCGACTGCGGCGAAGGGGGCGGCGGCGGCCGGCCCGAGCGCGGGCGCGGCGAGCACCAGCGTCGCGACGGCGGCGAACGCCCCGGCACGCCGAAGTCGGTGAGTCACGTGGACCGGTATCGCGGACGCGCACTTAACGCTCCCGACATGGTACCTCGCGGGTGATTTCGGCTCCGGAGGGAGCGACGACGACCGGACAGGTTTTTGCCGAACGCTCGCGGAGGTGGCAATCAGTGGGCATCTACGACACCTATCTCGCGCTCCGTCACCGGCGCCTCGGCGCCGACCCGCCGCGGCACGTCGCGCTCGTCATCACCGAGCGCGACCTCCTCGAGCAGGGCGCCTACGAGACGCTGGAGGACGTGCTCGGCTGGGCGTTCGAGTACGGCGCCGAGCGCGTCACCGTCTCGGTCTCGGTGCTCGACGAGGCGGTCGTCGACACCCTCGCACGCGAACTCGCCGAGGTGGAGTCGCCCCGCCCCGTCGCGGTCCGGACCCCGGACGACACCGAGCGCGCGGACGCGCCGGTCCGGGTGAACATCGGCCTCGGCGGGAAACGGGAGTTCGCCGCCGCGGTCCGGGAGATCGCCGAGGCCGTCGAGGAGGGGGAACTGTCGCCCGAGGACGTCGACGGGGCGGACATCGAGGAGCGACTCGTCTTCCCGGAGGAGCCCGATTTGGTGGTCAAGACGGGCGCCGAGCGGCTCTCCGACTTCCTGATCTGGCAGTCGGTGTACTCCGAACTGTACTTCACCGACGTGAACTGGCGCGACTTCCGGCTTCGCGACTACTTGCGGGCGGTGCTGGACTACCAGAACCGACAGCGGCGGTTCGGGCGGTAGCGAGGGCCACTCGCGAGTCGCCCCGGTCCCGCTCACGGCCGGTCGATGGTCGCGCGGCCAGGTCGAGGTTTTTCAGGGATGACGAGCCATCCCACTCGTGGTATTCACGTACGTCAGGTGGAAACGGGGCCTGGTCGCCGGCGTCGCGTGCTATCTCGCCGGCTACCTCGCGATGTTCACGCTCCGGCCCGGAACCGTCCGGCGGGCGATGGCGACGACGACGGCCACGACGGGCCACCGACTCCCGCCCCTGGCCGCCAGCGTTCCGTCGGACGTCCCGCGGTGGAAGGTGCTCGCGTGGCTCTGGCACGGGAGCCTGTTCTCCCCGATGGCGACCCACTACCCCGCGATGGGCGGGACGTGGAACGTAAACCCGATGGCGGGCATCGCGGACACCCACTGGTACCTGTTCGCGCTCGCGCCGGCGCACCTGTTCGTCGCGGGGTTCGTGGTCGTGCTCGTCTCGTGGACGCCGAAACCGAGATGCGAGTTCTACACGGGCGCGACGACGGTCCTCGGCTTCTTCCTCTGCTGTTACGCCGGCAGCGTGTACTTCTGCACGGACCAGGTGCCGACGGACGGGCCGGACCTCCTGACGAGCGCGTACCGTGCCGGGCTGCTCTATCCGGTCGCGTTCGGCGGGCTGGGCGGGCTTCTCGGGAAGCGGGTCAAGTCGTACTTCGGCATCACACACGAGATACCGCCCGAGGAGCTCTGGAAGTACGACAACCTGCGAACCGACGAGGAACGGCGGTGGGAGTGAGGTGTCGATCCCGTTCGAATCTCACGGGCGACGGAAGAACTACATACGGGCTCGTGCGAGCCGAATTAATGGCGTTCACCCACGTCCCGCTCCGGCGCTCGGCCGCGCTCGGCCTCGCCGCCGCCCTCCTCGGCTACCTCCCCGCGTTCGCCCTCGCGACGCTCCGACGATCCGCCATGCTGGCCGTCGAACTCCCCGGCGACCTCCGCGACCCGGCACCGATGCGCGAGGTGCTCGAACCGGGGACCGCGACTGCGGCCGGGTGGCTCTGGTACAACGCCCACCTCGTACCCACGTCGGTGCCGACGACCGACGTGCTCGCCGGGCGGGCGACGCTGACGAACGTCAACTTCCTCAACGCCGTCGGCGGGGTCGCGTTCCTCCTCTACCTCGTTCCCCCGGTCCTGCTCGTCGCCGCGGGGTACGCCTTCGTCCGCTCCGACGGTATCGGGCTCTCGATGGCCGTCAGCGGCGGTGCGAGCGTCGCGGTCGGCTACACGCCGCTGCTGGTGCTCGGCGCGTTCCTGATCACCGCCCCCGCCGCGGAGCACGTGGCCGCCGGGCCTGCCGGTATCCCCAGCCTGTTCGCCGCACTCGTCTACCCGGTCGTCTTCGGCGCGCTCGGCGGAGTTCTGGCGAAGAAACGCGTCCAAGCGATCGAGGCCGCCGACGAGGAGGGAGACGCCGGAGAAGGGACGACCGAGACGACCTGATTCAGTCCGCCGTCCCGCCCTTCGACTCCAGCGCCTCCTCCACTTCGGCGGCGTCGCCGCTGGGGAGCGTCTCGCGCAGGCGCGTCGCCACGGCCCGGGCCGCCTCCGTCTCGGTCGCCGCGAGCGAGCGGACGAGCGCGACCGCGCGCTTCGTGCGGGCGCGGCGCCACGACTCCTCGCGGGCCTCGTACGTCCGGATGCCCCGGAGGAGGTCGACCTTCGAGAACTCCGGCCAGAACGGCGTACAGAAGAACACCGCCGCCTCGTTGCCGTTGGCGTGCCAGGGGAGGAAGTTCGAGGTTCGCTCGTCGCCGCCGGTCCGGATGATGAGGTCCACGTCGCGGACGGGGCTGCGGTAGAGGCGGGACTCCACCTCGTCCACGTCGACGTCGGTCGCGGCGAGGCTCCCGTCGGCCACGTCGCCGGCGACCTCCCGGACGGCGCCGAGCAGTTCGTTCCGGCCGCCGTACGCCAGCGCGATGTTGAGGGTGAAGCCGTCGTAGCCGTCGGTCCGGCGCTCCGCGTAGTCCACGGCCGCGCGGACCCGGTCAGGGAGCATCGCCACGTCGCCGAGCGCGCGGATGCACACCTCCTGGTCGTGGACGCGGTCGGCGTCGGCGAACTCTCGGAGCTTCGACTCGAGGAGGTCGAACAGGGGGGCCAGTTCCTCGTCCGGGCGGTCGAAGTTCTCCGTCGAGAAGGCGTAGAGGGTCAGCTCCTCGACGCCGAGGTCGGCACACCAGTCGAGCACGCGCTCCGTCGTATCCGCGCCGGCTCGGTGGCCGTCGGGCGCGTCCTCGCCCTGCGAGCGCGCGTACCGCCGGTTGCCGTCCTGGATGATGGCGACGTGTTCGGGTGCGCCGGTGATCTCACGGCGGAGGAGCCCCTCGTAGGAGCGATCGAAGGCGGCCCGGAGCCGATCGGGGACGTTCACGCTGCCCCCACCTGGAACCCCGGAGAATATGTGTCTTGTGAGAGCCGCCAGCGTCGACGGTGCGTCATCGTCCGTTCCATCGGCGTACGGGCCTTCGTTACGGCTCCGCTAACTCCTCGACGACCTCGACCTCGCCGGTGAGCTGACGGTGCACGTACGGCATGTCGATCCCCTCCGCGTCGAACCGCTCCTTCACCGCCTGCACGTACTCCGAGCGAACGCGGACGAAGTCCGAGCGGTCCGGATCGTCGATCCAGAAGCGCGACTGGAGGCCGACTGCCGAGTCGCCGAGTTCGGTCAGGCGGACCGACGTCGCCGGGTCGTCGAGGATCTCCCCGTGGGCCTCGGCCTCCTCGACCAGGATGTCGGTCGCTTGGTCGATGTCGTCGTCGTAGCCGATGCCGAAGACGAACTTCTGGCGGAGCGTGTCGTACGCGACGGGGTTCTTCACGGCGTTGTTCGCCAGTTCCCCGTTGGGGACGGTGATCTGCTCGTTGTCGAAGGTCCGGACGCGCGAGACGCGGAGGTCGATCTCCTCGACGCGCCCGGCGGTGTCGTTCCACTCGATCCAGTCGCCGACCCGGAACGGCTCGTCCTTCAGGATGAACACGCCGGCGACGAAGTTGCCGATCAGGTCCTGCGCGGCGAAGCCGATCGCCAGCGCGAGCGCGCCGCCGAGGGCCGCGAACGCGGTCAACGAGGCGCCGGGGACGGCGACGCTGAACGCCACCGCAACGGCAGCGAACAGGACGATCCCGGCAGCGACGCTGTCGGCTAAGCCCAGCACCCCCTCGTCGAACCCGCGGGCCGAGAGCGCCCGTTTCACCAGCGGGACGAACGCCAGGCGACCGACAATGTAGACCAGGAGAAACGCGACGACGAAGTTGACGAGCTGTCGCAGGTACACTTCGGCGTCCGCGAACACAGCACCGACGTCGATTCCGACCTGTAGCGCGACTGGGTCCATCGGCATCGGCTTCGGACGGGCATATAAATAAACTGGTGACGCCGGAGAACGCGGGTGTTATCGGTCGTACTGGGGGGACTGGGGCCCGGTCGTGGAGGCTGACCGAACTCGCGCCCCTCAGTGATCGGCCTCGTGCGGGTTCAGCTCCGTCCCGTACCGCTCGGCGTGTTCGGTGTACTCGATGAACCGCGGGGCGTCCGGGTCGAACGGGCGTTCCAGCGACTCGAACGCCTTCTTCTTGTCCCACGACTGGAGGCCGCCGACGGCGGAGCGGTCCTCCAGGTCGTGGTAGTCGAGGTCCGGCTCCGTCAGCTCCCACGCCTTCAGCCCCCGCTCGGTGCGGACGATGACGCTGGAGTACTCGTCGCTCGACCCGACCGAACCGACCGTGAGGTCCGCGCAGTAGCCGGTGAAGTCGGCGCACTCGTCACAGCCCTTCAGCGCGGCGCCGTGGAACTCCTCGATGTCCTCCTCCAGCAGGAGGTCGCCGTCGTCGTCGTAGACGATCATGTCCCCGTGGAGGACGTCGAGCTTCCCGATCTCCTCGGGCTGGATGTCCCGCTTCTCGGCGAGCTGCTCGCCGACGAGGCGCTCGTAATTGAAGTTCTTCGTGCACATCAGCGCGATAGTGTAGTCGGCGGCGCGGACGCCCGCCTCCTGAGAGGCGTAGTCCCAGTCGAAGTCCTGCAGGGCGCGGATCCCCTCGATCTCGCAGGGCGTGCCGACGAGCGCCAGCGAGAGGTCCTCCGGGTCCGTCTCGGGGAGCTTCTCGGCCCACTGGTCGACGTCGACGTTCCCGAGCGCCATCGTCTGGTTGTAGAAGCTCCCCGCGTTCGCGATCAGCTCCTCCGGCGTCGTCGCGAGGAAGCTCTCGGCCTTCCAGGGCTCCTCCTCGGACTCGGTGGCGACGAGCGCGCCGTCGATCTCCCCGGCCTCCAGCAGGTGGATCAGGACCGACGTGACGAGCCCACCGTCCTGGGCGTTCTCGCGCCACGACTCCTCCACCTTCGCGGAGAACTCCGTGATGGGGTCGCCGGCGCCCTTCACGTTGTCCTCGCCGCCGGTGATCTTCCACTGGCGCTCGTAGCGCAGGCCGCCGCGCGGGCAGAAGTCCCAGCAGAGCGAGCAGCCGGTGCACATCTTCACCAGTTCCGGAAGACCGTCGTCGCCGATGCCGATGGAGTCGGACGGGCAGGAGGCGACGCAGGTTCCGCACTGGATACAGCGCCCCTCGTCGATGACGGCCGCGTCGAGCTCCATGAACCACGTCTTCCCGTCGGGCGTCTCGATGTCGTTCATCTCGTCCCGGATGGCGTAGCCGGGCGTGTCGAGGTCGATGCCGTCCGGGACCCCGACCCGCCTGTCCGGCCGGTCCGTCGAGAGGTCCTGGCTCCTCCCCTCGCCCGGCTCGGTGAACGACAGGTCGCCGAGGTTCCCCTCGCCGTCGACGTTCGCGGGGCGCGCGCCGCCGTCCGGGGCGGCAGTTCGCCTACCGTCGTCGATTCCAGCACGCTCGTCGGCACCGTCGCAGCCGCAGCTGCCGCCACAGCCGCAGACGCTAGCACCATCAGCCGTTCCGGTTTCGTCGCCACGCTCGCCACCGTCGCGCTCCGCTTCCCCCCGGTAGAACCGGATGGGCTTCGCGTCCGTCCGCTCGTGACCGGAGTGATCGGTTCGACCCCCGCGGCCGCCACCGCCGCTCGTCGGCGGCACGGTGGCCTCGTCGCCCGTCCCCCCGGACTCGGGGATTCGCGGGAGTGGCTGGTCCGCGGTCTCGTCCTCGTCGGAGGCGGTGTTCGGGACAGCATCCTCGACGAGTTCGGGCGCTGCGTCGGCGGGCGCGTTCACCCCACACTCCTCCCGGTGTTGCCCGTCAGTCATCGGCCGCGACACCTCCCGCGACGTTTGCCTCCGCACGCTGCATGAGCGCCCGAAGATCGTCGTCGTCGACGCGGCGGCACCACTCGTAGAACCGCTCGCCGTCACGTCGATCGTCCGCGTACGCCGCGAACAGTTCCGCCAGCGCCGGGATGACCGATCCGGCGGGCACCGCGGTCTCGACCCAGTCGAGGAACTCGTTATCCGTCCCGAGGCTCCCGCCGAGACCGAAGTCCATCCCCTCGACGATATCGCCGACCTCGCCGTCCTCTTCGACCTTGACCGTCTCCCCCCGGAAGCCGATGTCAGCGATCTGCGGCTGGGCACAGGAGGCCGAGCAGCCGGACATGTGCATCCGCACGACCTCAAGGTCGTCCGGGGTGTCGATGCGCCGGTCCAGTTCCCTCGCCCAGCGGCGGACGCGCTTTTTCGTCTCGATGATGCCGTAGTTGCAGAACTCCGAGCCGGTGCAGCCTACCGCGCCCCGCGAGAACGGCCCCGGGTCGGGCTGGTAGTCGGCCGCGAAGGGTTCGGCGAGCAGGTCGTCGACGTTCCCCTCGGGGACGTGCGTGATCAGGAAGTTCTGGTCGGTGGCGAGCCTGACCGTGGCGTCGTCGGTGCCGTACTCCCGGGCGGCGCGGGCGGCCGCGGCGAACTCGTCGCCGCCCATCCGGCCCGCGATGACGTTGAAGCCGACGTAGCACAGGCCGTCCCGCTTCTGCTCGTGGACGCCGACGTGGTCGCCGGTGTACCCCACGGTTCGGTCGGTCCCCCTCGTCGGGAGGTCGACGTCGCAGCGGTCGCGGACGGCCTCCTCGAACGTTTCGGGGCCGAGCTGCTGGACGAGGTAGCGCATCCGGCAGACGCCCCGGTTGTTCCGGTCGCCGAGTTCCTTGAACGCCTGGGCGACCGCACGACAGAACTCCACGGCGTCCTCCGGCGGAACGAACACGTCCAGCGGCGAGGCCATCCGCGGGCCGTCCGAGAGGCCACCGCCGACCCGGACGTGGAAGCCGTAGAGCTCCTCGCCCTCGACCTCCTTTCGCGCCGGCGTCAACCCCACGTCGTTGATCTGGGACTGCGCGCAGTCCTCGCGACAGCCCGTGATGGTCAGTTTGAACTTCCGGGGGAGGTTGGCGTACTCCCGGTTCTCCGTGAAGAAGTCCGAGACCGCGTCGACCACCGGCTGGGCGTCGAAGCACTCGTGGTCGGTCAGCCCGGCGGCCGGGCAGCCGAGCACGTTGCGGGCGGAGTCGCCGCATCCCTGGATCGTCGTGAGTCCGACCTCGTCGTACCGTTCCCAGATGGCGGGCACGTCCTCGACCTCGATCCAGTGCATCTGGACGTCCTGGCGCGTCGTGATATCGAGGAACGCGTCGCCCCAGATCTCGTTCTGCTCTGCGCCGCCGTGCTCCGGCGGTGCGGTCGCGTACTCGTCCGCGACCTCGCCGATCACCTCGGCCTGCTCGGGGGTGAGGCGGCCGCCGGGCACCTTCGTCCGCATCATGAAGTAGCCGTCCTGGCGCCCGTGGGCGTACATCCCGGCCCACTTGAGCCGCTCCCACTCCCCGTCGCCGGCCCGCGCCTCGATCTCGTCGAACGCGAGCCCCTCCTCCGCGTACTCGCGGACGTCGTCGACGACGTCGAGGGGGTGTTTCTCCTGCTTCCACCGTTCGACTGAGTTCATACGCGGCCTGTACGTAACGAACTGTTATGCGGGTTCGTCACCGGGCGAGTTCTGCACCTGCTCCCGGCTACGGGCAGCATTCGTGTGGAGTGGTGACACGCGACACAGCGTGCCGCGTCACGGAATCCCACACCCCGTATGGGGGCTCGACCAGAACATCCACGAGACCGGCGTCACGGTTCGAGGGGATTCTTGCCCCTTTCGAGCACCGAACGGAACCGTCGCCCCGCCGAACCGTCGTCGCCGATGGCATCCCTCAGACGGTCCGCGATCCAGCCGTCGTCGGGGGCGTCGGACGTCCCGGCCGACCCGCCGAGTTCGTCGGGGACGAACCGGTCGTACACCGGCAGCCGCTCGAAAAGCGGGACGCCGCCGTGGTCGGCGACATCCTCGAGTTCCCGGAGCGCCGGCCACTCATAGTCGGGGTTGATGTAGTCGTCCGTCACCGGCGAGACGCCGCCGAGGTCGTCAACGCCGCAGTCGAGCAGGTCGCGCACGGGCGCGAGGTTCGGCGGCGACTGCACCGACACCTCCTCGGGGAGCGCGGCGCGGGCCATCGCCACGACGCGCCGCATCGTCCCCGTCGAGGGGGCGTCGTAGTCGGAGCGCTCGTTCGGGACGACGGGCTGGACGATTACCTCCTGGACGTGGCCGTACCGCTCGTGGAGCTCCCGGATGGCGAACAGCGACTCGGCGCGGTCGCGCCAGCCCTCGCCGATGCCGACGAGGATACCGGTCGTGAACGGGACGCGCGCCTCACCGGCGGCCCGGATCGTGTCGAGCCGCTGGCCTGGCGTCTTCCGGCGGGCGCCGCTGTGGGCCGCGACCTCGGCGGTCGTCTCCAGCATCACGCCCATCGAGACGTTCACGTCGCGCAGGCGCTCAAACTCCTCGCGGGAGAGGTCGCCCGGGTTCGAGTGCGGGAGCAGCCCCTCCTCCAGCGCGATCTCGCAGGCGCGGACGTGGTAGTCCACGATGTCGTCGTAGCCCCATTCGTCGAGCTGGTCGTGGATGGCGGTGTAGCGGTCGTCGGGCTTGTCTCCGAAGGTGAACAGCGCCTCCGTACAGCCGGCGTCGGCGCCGATCCGGCACTGCTCGCGCACCTCCTCGGGCGACATGAGGCTCGCCTCGCCGGGCACGTCGTAGTAGGTGCAGTAGGTGCAGGTGTACCGGCAGGCGGTGGTGAGCGGGAGGAAGACGTTGCGGGCGAAGGTGAGTGCCGGCGCCGCTTCGACGTCGTCGGGCGTCACTGTGAGCAGGTCGTTGACGGCGTCGTCGTCGACCGACACGTCGACGTCGTACTCCGCGGCGCCGGGGAACACGGGAACACGTGGTTCCGGAGTCCCCAAAAGGGAGTCGGTCGCGGCGATGGGTGGTTGTAGCGAAGGGTGGTGTTTCGACCCCCAGTCCGTCAGCGACCTGCAGGGCTGAGGACCGGGAGGCGACCGGGAAAGCCCCCGCGGCCCCTTTCAGTCCCACCCAACCGCGCCGCAGCCACACCCTCCCCAGCCGACTCGCTCGCTGACGCTCGCTCGTCCCTCGCGCGCGTCCGGCTGGCACGGAGGCCAGCCGGCACGCGCCACTGCAGATCCTGAATCCACGTGGCGCGCGGCAGCCACGCCCTCTGCCCGACCGCTCGTGGAAGGGGCGAGCACTGCGGGCGAAACACGATGGGGTTTCTGTAACTCGTACGTAGTGGTACTCCATCAACCATCGGACCCGAAGTCGAAAAGTCACAGACCAGCCCATCGAGCGCCCAGTGACACCGACGTAACCGGGTGACCCCGCCGTTCGCGAGTCCTTATCCGGCCGGCTCACCAACGCGATGGCATGACGCAACCCGACCATCTGGACCCGATCGAGGGCATCCACCACGTGACGGTGATGTCCGGCGACCCCGACGAGAACGTTCGGTTCTTCCGGGAGACACTGGGCCTCCGGCTGGTGAAGCGGACCGTCAACTTCGACGACGTGAACACCTACCACCTCTACTACGGCGACGAGGTCGGCACGCCCGGAACCGTCTACACCGTGTTCCCGTTCGGCGAGGGGCGCCGCGGCCGCAACGGCACCGGCGAGGTGTCGGCCACCGTGTTCGCGGTGCCGGAGGGGAGCCTCGACTACTGGCGCGACCGCCTCGAATCCGAAGGTGCCCAGGTGCGAGAACCCGAGGACCGGTTCGGCGCGCGCGTGCTCCCCTTCACCGACCCCGACGGGCAGGAACTCGAACTCGTTGGGACCGACGAGTTCGGCGGCATCGAACCGTGGGCCGACTCGCCGGTCCCCGAGGAGCACCAGATCCGCGGCTTCCACGGCGTCACGCTCAAGCTCGGCGACGTCGACGCGACCGCCGACCTGCTCGAGTTCATGGGCTACGAGTGGGTCGACGAGACGGGCGACCGGACCCGGTTCCGCGGCGCCGGCGACCGCGCGGCCGTCGTGGACCTGGTCGAACGGCCCGACGCGGGTCCCGCCGGCGGCGGCATCGGGTCCGTCCACCACGTGGCCTTCCGCGTGCCAGACGACGAGACCCAGCTCGCCTGGCAGCAGGCGCTCCGCGAGCGCGGCCAGCACGCGACCCCCGTGAAGGACCGCCAGTACTTCCGATCCATCTACTTCCGCGAGCCCGGTGGGGTGCTGTTCGAGTTCGCCACCGACGGCCCGGGGTTCGACATCGACGAGCCGGTCGGGGCGCTCGGCGAGGAGCTGAAGCTGCCGGAGTGGCTGGCCGACGACCGCGAGCGGATCGAGTCGGCGCTGCCGCCGCTGTCCGCGGCCGACGGGTCGTCCGACGTCGACGGGGAGGTTCGGGCGGATGACTGAGGGTCCCCACGCCGACCAGCAGGTCGTCACGGCCGGCGCCGACCTGGCGGACGCACGGGCGGCGGTGGTGATGGTCCACGGCCGCGGCGCGACCGCTCGGAGCATCCTCGGGATGGCCAGCGAGTTCGGCACCGACCACGTCGCCTACCTCGCGCCCCAGGCGGCGAATCACACCTGGTACCCCCACTCGTTCCTGGAGGAGACGGAGAAGAACCAGCCCCACCTGGACTCCGCGCTCGAGTTCCTCGGCGAGACGGTCAAACGCGCTGCCGACGCGGTGGGTCACGATCGTGTCGCCCTGCTCGGCTTCTCGCAGGGCGCGTGCCTCTCCTCGGAGTGGGTCGCCCGGAACGCCCGGCGCTACGGCGGCGTCGTCGCGTTCTCCGGCGGACTCGTCGGTCCGGAGGGGACCCCCCGGGAGTACGAGGGCGACCTCGACGGGACGCCGGCGTTCCTCGGCTGTTCGGACGTCGATCCCCACATCCCGCTGGAGCGCGTCCACGAGACCCGGGACGTGTTCGAGGACCTCGGCGCCGAGGTCGACGAGCGCATCTACGAGGGCATGGGCCACGGCGTCAACGAGGAGGAACTCGCCGCCGCGAAGGGCATCGTGACGAGCCTGGAGCGGGAGTAAGGCCAGTCGGCAAGCAGGTCGAACGCTGACTTTCCGTGGCTCGTCGCTCTTCTGGACAGGAATCAGTGGGAGTAAAAGGAGTCGCGAGACTTTCGCGGTCGTCCCTGTGACCGTAATGCTCTAGAAGTAATGGGGGAGACACTATCGAACGAAGGCAGTCCGAATGAGTTCTATTCCGACCGAGTAAGGCCAACCCTGCCGTCGCTCGTATCCAGTTCGAACCCCGCGTCGACGAGCCAGTCCCGCGACGCGCCCTCCCCGTGCAGCAGCACCTCCACGAGGTCCTCGGGTTCGTCCACGTCGGTCGCGAGCCGCCACGAGTCCACCTCGCGCACGCTCGCGCCGACGTCCCGCGCGGCCCGGAGGTGGTCCAGGTACGAGGCGCCGTGGTAGTCCACCCGGAACTCCGGGTGTCGGACGACGAGCGCGTTCGTCCCGCCGCCGCGCCCCGGCGCGATCACCACGTCGCCGCCGGCGGTCAGTCGCGAGAGCGCGGCGGGCGTGGCGAGCGCGAGGTCGGCCATCACGACGGCGACCGGTTCGTCGTCGGAGGCGCCGTGCTCGCGGAGCGCGTCGTTCACCGCCTCGGTCAGCGGCCGGTCGTCCACCGTCTGAGCGACGTCGCGGTCCTGTCGCTCGGTGGCGAGCAGGTGGGGCGAGAAGTCGGCCGCCCGAAGCGCGTCGAGCACGTCGCTCAGCATCGCGTCGGCGAAGGATCGGCGCTCGGACGCCGTCAGAACGTCCGCGAGGCGCGTCTTCGGCCGCTCGGCCGCGAACGGCACGATCGCGCGCATCTCAACCGAGTCGATCGTAGTTGTCCTGCCCGGAGCGCCAGTACAGGACGCCCCCGACGAGGACCGCGAGCACGAGCAGGCCCGCGACGCCGTAGATGATGAGCTGGTTCCGCTGCTGATCGCTGGAGGCCTGGTTCGCCTCGCGCTCGGATCGCTCGGCGAGCGTGACCGCGTTGTCGAAGTTGCCGGCCTCGTAGGCGTTCACGGCGCTGTCGAACGTCTCCTCCGCGTTCGTCGGGTTGCCGGCCGAGTCGATGGCGGCCGCCGCCGAGTCGAGCGCCTCGCGCGCCTCGCGGCTCTCTTGGGTGTACTGGGTCGCGTTCTCCGCGACGATCTCGTTGGAGTCCCCGCCCTGACGCACCTGCTGGAGTTCGACCAGCCGGAACTCGGCCTGCCGCTCGTAGTCGTACGCCTCGATCGGGGGGACGGTGCCGGTCACGCGGACCCGGACCTCGTCGTGGCCGTCGTCGATGGAGACCGAGGCCCCCTCGAACGACTCCCCGTCGTAGGACTCCTGGTCCACCTGGTTGCCCGCCTGGTCGTAGTACGTCACCGTCCAGGTGACGTTCCCGAGGCCGGTCGAGCCGGCGAGCTGCCAGCTGTCGTACTCGCCGTACAGTTCGGCGAGCGTCAACGTGGCCGTGACCTCCTCGCCGACCTCGGCGGTGTCGGGCAGGTCCTGCTCGCCGACCGAGACGGCAGCCGCTGGCGCGACGGCCGTCACGAGGAGCGAGAGTACGATGAGGACCTGGACGAGCCTAGAACAGCGATTCGAGCTCGTCTTCGTCATCACTTACCAGGTTGTCCAGGTTGTCGTCGCTCTCCTGCCGGATCTCGTCGATGTTGTCTTGCGCCTCGATGGCGACCTGCTGGAGCTCCTTGATGCGCGGGACGTTCGTCACGCCCGACAGCAGGATGACCGCCGCAACGAAGCCCGAACCGCTGACGGGGTAGTCGCCGCCGCGGACCTCCATCGAGCCGGTCTGCTCTTCGAGCCACTTCCGGCCGCGCTCGATGCCCTTGCGGTTGAGGTGCTGGGGCGGGCCGGCCATGACGAGCAGGGCGCGCTCTGCGCCCTCGATCTCGCAGGGCAGGGTGAGCCGCCCGAGCGCCGCCTTGCGGACGAGCGACGTGATGCGGTTGGTCGTGTGGGCCGTGTCGAGCCCCTCGTCGCCGCCGTCGTCGCCGGTGAGCCGCGAGAGCAGGCCGCCGGAGGACTTCTCCTCGACCTCCTCGCTGGCGTAGCCGACCGTCGACACGCCGCCGCCGCTGAGCGTGTTGATGATCTCGCTGGAGTCGACGACCGACTCCGCGACCTCCTGGCCGGCCTCGACCTCGCCGGCGCCGAAGAGGATGCCGAACCGCTTGACGATCTCCTCGTTGATCTCGTCGTAGCCGCCCGACACCGACTCGCCGGTCTTGCGCCACGCGTCGTTGTCGAACACCATGAGGTTGTCCACCTCACGGACGAACGTCTGGAACGAACGCGCCGCGTTGAGCGTGTAGATGCCGCCCTCGTCCGAGCCAGGCAGGACTCCCAGTCCGTAGACGGGTTCGGTGTAGATGCGCTTGAGGTGCTTCGCGAGCACGGGCGCACCGCCCGACCCGGAGCCGCCGCCCAGCCCGGAGACCACGAGGAACGCGTCGACCTCGTGGACCGGGATGGAGTCGACGGCGCCCTGCACCTCGTCGATGTCCTCCTCGGCGATCTCCGCGCCGAGCTCGTTGTCGGCGCCGACCCCGTGACCCTTGACGCGCGACTGTCCGATCAGCACGCGCTGGTCCTGTGGGATGTTCTCCAGTCCCATGAGGTCGGCCTTCGCCGTGTTCACAGCGACCGCGGCGCGAACGATGTCGCTCCCCGTCCGACGGTCGTAGTCGACGAACGTATCGACGATCTTTCCCCCTGCTTGTCCGAAACCGATGAGTGCGAGTTTCATGCGTCTCCCCTCCTCATTAGCCGAGAAACAGTTTCAGCGTGGATAAAAGGTTTGTGTTGGGGGTATCGATTCTGAGAGCCGCCGGGCCCCCGTGCTGGCCCGGAAACCGCACGACTGCGTCCAGGTAAGCTCTCCTTTCCGGCACCGGTCGAGCGTCCGACAGCTGTCTGACTTGCCATCGTTCTGTCTCGTCTCGGGAGGCTATCCGCATTAGTTACTCCCGCCATAACTCCGGTGGTAACCGTCCCTTACCAGTCGTCTCGGTCGTACTACCTCGAGAAGTTGGACTATCTGTAGGTCTGGAGAGTTCAGTGGGCCGGGGTGAGCTTACGCCGGCGTACCGGTCCGTCGAGCCGTTCCCCCTCTCCCCTCCAGCCCCAGGTACTCCGCGAACGTCGTGAGGTCGGCCTCCCGCACGTCGAACGCCCCGATGGCGTTGTCGCGCGTGGTGTTGTCGAACTCGAGCGAGCGGTACTGATCGGGCCCCATCGGGAACCCGAGCGTCCCCAGCACCGTCAATCCGACCTTCGCAAGTCCCATGGGGAGGCCGACGACGGAGACGGACTTCCCCTCGGACTCGTACACCATGTCGGTGATCTGCCGGAGCGTGAGCACCTCGGGGCCGCCCAGTTCGTACGTCTCCCCGAGGTGGTCGTCGTCCTCGACCGCGTCCGCGAGCATGGGCACGAGGTCGCCGACCCAGATCGGCTGGAACCGCGTCTCCCCGCCGCCCGGCAGCGGGTACACCGGCAAGCCCGGGGCGAACATCCCCTTCATGCGCTTCGTGAACGAGACGAACTCCCCCCCGTCGCCGAAGACGACCGAGGGCCGGGTGATCACGTGGGGCAGGTCGCTGTCGCGGACCGCCGCCTCCGCGCGGCCCTTGGCCCGGATGTAGTGGGTGTCGCCGTCCGGGTCGGCGCCGAGCGCAGACTGCTGGACGAACCGCCCCACGTCGGCCTCCTCGGCCGCCCGCAGGAGGTTCTCGGTTCCCAGTCGGTGGACCCTGTCGTGCATCTCGTTGCCGCCGTCGGGCGTGAACAGCGGGGAGAGAGCGACGAGGTTGACGACCGCGTCCGCGCCCGCGGGTGCGTCGCGGACTGAGTCGTAGTCGGTCACGTCGCCCCGGACCGTCTCCACGCCGTCCGGGAGGTCTGCGTCGTCCGGCGAGCGGGCCATCGCCGTCACGTCGTGGCCCCGCTCGTCGAGTTCCCGGCAGAGGTACCGCCCGATGAAACCGTCGCCGCCCGCGATGAGGACCTGCATACGTACAGGTGTTGACGCGGCCGTGACATAACCTTGCGGGGCCGTGACCGGAGCTGTTCGTGTGGTGAGAGCGAGGTAGCGACCGGGAGGTTTCCTCCGTCAGTCCGAGTCCGTCCCGTGTGCAGACCGACCGAGTACCGCCCGGAGGACGTCATCGAACCGACCACTCCGCGTCCCTCCGAAACGGTTTTCCACGGGCCTGACGCACGGTCAGTATGCCGACAGAGGAAACGGGGTACGACCCGACACTGGGTCGCAAATTCATCTTCGTCACCGGCGGTGTCATGTCCGGGCTGGGAAAGGGCATCACGGCCGCGTCTACCGGCCGCCTCCTCGCCAACGCCGGGTTCGACGTGACGGCGGTGAAGATCGACCCCTACCTGAACGTGGACGCGGGGACGATGAACCCGTACCAGCACGGCGAGGTGTACGTACTGAAGGACGGTGGCGAGGTGGACCTCGACCTGGGGAACTACGAGCGCTTCCTCGGGGTCGACATGACCTCCGACCACAACGTCACCACGGGGAAGACGTACCAGCACGTCATCGACAAGGAGCGCGCCGGCGACTACCTCGGGAAGACGGTCCAGGTCATCCCGCACGTCACCGACGACATCAAGCGGCGCATCCGCGAGGCCGCCGAGGGGACCGACGTCTGCATCGTCGAGATCGGCGGCACCGTCGGCGACATCGAGGGGATGCCGTACCTCGAGGCGCTCCGCCAGTTCGCCCACGAGGAGCCCGATGACAACGTCCTCTTCACCCACGTCACACTCGTCCCGTACTCGAAGAACGGCGAGCAGAAGACGAAGCCGACCCAGCACTCGGTCAAGGAGCTCCGGAGCATCGGCCTCCAGCCCGACATCGTCGTCGGGCGCTGTGACGACAAACTCGACCCGGCGACGAAGGAGAAGATCGCCCTGTTCGGCGACGTCCCGACGGACGCGGTGTTCTCGAACCCCGACGTCGAGGACGTGTACCACGTCCCGCTCGTCGTCGAGGAGGAGGGGCTCGACGAGTACGTGATGGAGCGACTCGGCCTCGCCGGCGAGGCGCTCCCCGAGGGCGAGCGCGAGAACACCTGGCGGAACCTCGTCACGCGCGAGCGAACGGGCGAGGTCGACATCGCGCTGGTCGGCAAGTACGACCTCGAGGACGCGTACATGTCGGTCCACGAGTCGCTGAAGCACGCCGGACTGGAGCGCGGCGTCGACGTGAACGTCCAGTGGGTCAACTCCGACGAGATGCTCGACCACCACGACGAGCGCCTCCGGGAGGCCGACGGCGTCGTCGTCCCCGGCGGCTTCGGCTCGCGGGGGACGGCCGGGAAGATCGAGGCCATCCGCTACGCCCGCGAGCACGACGTCCCGTTCCTGGGGCTCTGTCTCGGCTTCCAGATGGCCGTCGTCGAGCACGCGCGGAACGTGCTCGGGCTCGAGGACGCCCACTCGGCCGAACTCGACCCCAACACAGCGCACCCGGTCATCGACCTCCTCCCCGAGCAGGCCGACGAGGACGACATGGGCGGGACGATGCGTCTCGGCGCCCACGAGACGGAGATTCTGCCGGGCACGCTCGCCCACGAGGTGTACGGCGCGGATGTCTGCGTCGAACGCCACCGCCACCGCTACGAGGTGAACCCCGAGTACATCGACGACCTGGAGGCCGGCGACCTGGCGTTCTCCGGCCGGGCGGGCCGTCGGATGGAGATCCTCGAGCGCGCGGACCACCCGTACTTCCTCGGCACGCAGTTCCACCCCGAGTTCCGCTCGCGCCCGGACCGCGCCAGCCCGCCGTTCGTCGGCCTGCTCGACGCGGTCCTGGAGCGTACCGACCCGCGTGGAGGAGCGGACGAAGAGGGGGTGACCCTCTGATGGTGGACGCAGACGCCTTCATCGAGGAGGCCACAGCCGAGATCAGCGACGAGGTCGGCGACGCCAACGCCGTCATCGCGCTCTCGGGCGGCGTCGACTCCTCGGTCGCGGCGGCGCTCGCGTACCGCGCGCTCGGCGACCGACTCACACCGGTGTACGTCGACACGGGGCTGATGCGGAAGGGGGAGACGGACGCCATCCGCGAGACGTTCTCGTTCATGGACTCGCTGCGGGTCGTGGAGGCGCAGGACCGCTTCCTCGACGCGCTGTCGGGCGTGACCGACCCCGAGGAGAAGCGGAACGTCATCGGCGAGGGGTTCATTCGCGAGTTCGAGCGCGAGGCGAAGGAGGCCGACGCGGACTACCTCGTCCAGGGGACCATCTACCCCGACCGCATCGAGAGCGAGGGGAACATCAAGTCCCACCACAACGTCGGCGGCCTGCCCGACGTGGTCGACTTCGAGGGCATCGTCGAACCCGTCCGCGACCTGTACAAGGACGAGGTCCGCGAGGTCGCCCGGGCGCTCGACCTGGAGGAGGTCGTCTCCGAGCGCATGCCGTTCCCGGGCCCGGGCCTCGCGGTCCGCGTCGTCGGCGAGGTCACCCGCGAGAAGGTCGAGGTGGCCCGCGCGGCGTGCCACGTCGTCGAGGAGGAGACCGAGGAGCACGACCCCTGGCAGGCGTTCGCCGCCGTCCTCGGCAAGGCGACGGGCGTGAAGGGCGACAACCGCGTCCACGGCTGGGTCGTCAGCGTCCGGTCCGTGGAGTCGCGCGACGGGATGACCGCCCGCGCGCAGGAACTGCCGTGGAAGACGCTCCAGCGGATCCAGTCGCGGATCACCGGCGAGAACGAGAACGTGGCCCGCGTCGTGTACGACGTGACGCACAAGCCGCCCGCGACGATCGAGTACGAGTAGGTTCGGTTCGGATATTCTGGCGACTTCTTTCTGTTCGTGAGTTCTCGAGCGCGAGCTGTGAACTGGATCACGACTGGCTTTCAGTCCCGCCCTGGGGACGGTCAGGCGAGCGTCGTGTGTCCTCCCCACGCCTCCCCGGCGGGCGCGGCTCCCGGCCCTCCGCGAGACTCACCTCGTTCGACTTGCGCGCTCTCGTTCGCTCCCTCCGGTCGCTCACGAGAACTTCGGGGCCGCTCGCGTGGCGCCCGCACGCATCCCCCCGACAGTTGGCCGGCGAACGCTCGGGAGGACTACCGACGGCGTTTTCGTTCGGTAGTCGGGTCGTGTCCCTGGGCCGAGATTCGGCAGGGTGGGGATGGAAGGGACCACGGCTTTCACGGGCGCGCTGCGCCCGTGAACTCAGGAGAGCTTGCTGTCCAGTTGCTCGGCGAACCCCGACCCCGCAAGCACCGCAGGCCGAAGGCCGAGGAGCGCAGCGTGGGGCGCGGGAGCCGAGAGCCGTGGGCGCTTCCGAGGCGTTCCAATTCGCACTGCGGACGGAATACACGTCAACACGAACATCCGAGAACCAAATCGCGAATACAACCCCTTTTCACCGCCGGGGCGCTCCAGCAAGCCATGACGAGTAAAACCGCCATCGTCGCCGGTCCCGACGAGGAGCGCCTCGCGGACGCCCTCGAGTCCCACGGGTTCGGCGTCACCCGCATCGAGGACGTCGTCTCCGGCGAGACCCTCCGCGAAGCGGGTATCGACGGCGCCGCGCTGTTCGTCCTCACGGACCTCGAGGAGGCGACGAGCATCGCCGTCGCGAAGGAACTGAACCCGGACGTCCGCGTGGTCGCGTACGCCCACGACTCGCTCCCGGAGTTCGCGAAGGCGCAGGCGGACCTCGCGGTCGACCCCGACCTCCTCGCCGCCGACGTGGTCGCCGAGGAACTCGCGGCGTAGCTACTGCGAGACCGCTTCCATCGCCCGCTCGATCCTGTCCGCCCCTTCGGCGTCCTCGTACGCCTCCATGAACGACCGCGCGACGTCGAGCGCCTCGTCCCGGCCCTCCACGTCGGCGATCGGGTCCATGCGGTCCGGGTTGTCGAAGGACCCCTGGACGACGCCGACCCGCCAGCGATCGGTGTCGGCGTGGGGGACGTTCGGCTCCGAGGGGAACACTCGTAGTCCCACCTCCGCGCCCTCCCGCTCGTACAGGACCGATGCCCGGGCGTCGTCGGTCGACGGCATCGCCTCCATGCTCTCCGCCTCCGACCAGCCCACCGGGAAGCTCTCGTCGTCCGAAGTGTCGGATCCGACCATGGTACCAGTTCGGCTGGAAGACACCTAAGCGCGGGGGCCGACGCCGACCGACGACGGCCCACGTCGCCCGCGGGGAGGGCGAGGCTCGAACACCCGCGACCGGTCGGACCGGGCGACTGCCGCACCGAACCGTCCCTTAATCGGGCTTAATTCGGGTTCAGAGCGCTTCAAATCGGGGAACTCGCGTTCGGCGTTTCCCCTATTCATGTAGTGTGGGGTCCAGGGGGAAATCGCGATGAACGCACATGGACTGCTGGTGGTCTTCGTCGTCGCGCTCATGGTGAGTGCCGGCGCCGGGGCCGCCGCGACAGGGGCGGAGGGAACGGACACGACGACCACAGAGACGGCGACGGAGACAGGGACCGAAACGGAACCCGTCGACTACGACGCGGACGCGAGCTACGATAACGGCACGGTGACGTTCGTCGTCGCCGAGAGCGGCTCCGGCGTCGACGGGCTGGACGTCAGCGTCGACAACGAGTCGGTCGGCACGACCGACGCGAACGGGACCGTGACGTTCGACTCGAACGAGTCGGAGATCGAGATCGAGGTCTCGGGCGAGAACGTCACTGGCGAGTTCGAGTACGCGCTCGAGAACGGCACTCTCACCCTCGTCGAGGGCGGGTTCGAGTACGCAGACGGAGCGGAGGACGAGGCGCGCGGGCCGCCGACGGATATGCCCCCGCAGGCGAACGACCGCGTCTCCCAGATCCACGGCATCATCAACGCCTTCCTCGACGGTAACCTCGACGAGGACACGACCCTCGGCGCCGCGCTGAGCGACATCGTCTCCCAGAAGAAGGACGCGTCCGAGCGGGGCGCGCCCGACGACGCCGGGAAGCCCGACGACGCTGGAAAGCCCGACGACGTCGGCCCGTCCGACGACGCTGACGACGGGGAGGAGTCGGACGACGCGGAGAACGATGAAGATGACGAGGACGAAGACGATGAGGAAGACGAGGACGACTCGAACGGGAAGAGCGACGACCGCGGGAACCGCGGCAACGGAAACGGTAACGGTCGACCGTAGGCCCGAGTTCGTTCCCGTCGGACGCGGATGAGGCGTCCGCGGGCGCGACCGGAACCGACCGCAGGTCGCCGCCGACCGACGGACGGCAACTGAACGCGGACGCGCCTCGCCGGGGGCGCGACTCGGAGGCACGCGACGGGTGGGCGCCGACCGCCCGCGGCGGTATCGGGGGGCACTGATTCGGGCACCCACACACGCTTTTTGTCCAGCGGGAGAACGTCACACCATGGACCGACTCGCAGACGTCCTCTCAGAACTCGACCCCGACGACGGCGCGGTCGAGTCGGCGGAAGTGGTCGTGACCGACGACGTGCTCGTGAAGGCGTTCGCGCTCGGCCCCGGCGCCGAACTCTCGCCCCACGAACACGCGGACAGCACAAACGTCTTCCACGTCGTCCGCGGCACCGTCACGGTGATCCGCGACGGCGAGGAGGCGGCGGTCGACGCGCCGGGCGTCGTGCTCCACGAGCGCGGCGACGTCCACGGCGCGCGCAACGACACCGACGAGGTCGTCGCGTTCACCGCGAGCCTCTGCCCGCTTCCCGGCGGAGGGTAGGCGTCGCTATCGCGTAAAACGGAGATTCGGAAAACGCGAACCGGGTTACTCGTCGACGACGACGGCGTTCACCTGGCCGGTCTGACCCGGACGGGAGGTGACGCGCGCGGTGCCGGCGCTCGTCTCGATGACGGCGCCCTTCGTGATGATGTTCCGGCGGACGTAGTTCACGTTCGCGGGGTTCTCGACGACGTCCTCGATCTCGGCCTCGGTCGTGTCGCCGCCTTCGGTGACCTGCGCGACGTTCGTGGAGAGCGCGCGGACCTTCTGGCCCGTACCGCGGGAGGCGACGACCTGGAACCGGGGCTCGCCGACGGTCGTCTCGGCCGGCTCGCGGCCGAGCTGGTGTCGCTTCTTGTTCCGAAACGTGCGGCGTCGACCGCCGGTACGCTTTCGCTTCTGACGTCCGCTCTGATCTTTCATACCCCGAAGAACCGCCGGCGGCTACTTGAATCGCTCGACTCCCGTCTCGGGAGTCCTGACGGTCTGCTACGGGCGTTTCGGCGGGTGGAGACCCGGAAACCAGCGGAACGGACGGTCGGACGGCATCCGCTCAGGGTTCGTCGCCGTCCTCGATCCCCGATCCGGTGATGCGGAACCGCGCGGTCCCCCCTGCGGGCTGGGAGCGGTGCTTTTCCAGGGTCGCGCGGCGGTTCCCCCCGCGGTAGCGATCGAGGCGGACGACGACGCCCGTCCAGTGCTCGAGCGTGTTCCCCCCGAGCGGCCGGACCCGGTCGGCGTCGGGGTCGGTGAACACCTGGTTCGTGATGAGGACGGCGAGGTCGCGCTTGCGGGCCAGCGAGAGGAGGTGGGTGATCTGCTTGGCGACCGTCCGGAGCGAGTCGCCGCCCTGCTGGTCCTCGCCTCGCTCCAGCCGGTAGAACCCCGTCGCCGAGTCGAGGACGATGAGGTCCGCCTCCTCGGCGAACCCCTCGACGTCCCGGATCGCCTCCGCCTGCTCCTCGAAGGACAGCGCCTCGGTGACGATGAGTCGCGAGGCGACCTCCTCGACCGGTTCCTCGGAACGCGCCTCGGCGATCTGCCGGAAGCGCTCCATCGACAGGTCCTCGGTGTCGATGTAGAGCACCGTGTCGCCGGCGGCGGCCGCCTCGGCCGCGGCGGTCAGCGCGACGTTCGTCTTCCCGGCCGCCGGCGGGCCGTACAACTGCGTGACGACGCCGCGCTCGAGGCCGCCGCCGAGGAGGTCGTCGAGGGCGTCGGAGCCGGTGGTGAGCGGGTCGGACACGGGCGTGGCTGGGGCGCCATCGGTTAAGAACCCCCCGGACCGCGGGGGCGACACCGTAAAGCCGGTCCCGTGACCTACTCCCGGCCAGTGATCGTCGTCGCCACCGAGGACTTCGCACTCTATCACGCCGTCGTCGGCGAACTCCGCGACCGCGGAGCGACCTTCACGACCCAGGAACCGGGCACGGAGTTGCCCGATCGGGCGGAGGTCGTCATCTCCGCCCCGTCCGATCGCGTCCCAGACGACGTCGACGGGACCGAGGATGTGGAGCGCGTCACCACGACGGCCGAGGACGCCCGCGCCGGCGTCGCCACGGCGCTCGGCGTGGTCCGCGGGGGCGAGGGTCGCCTCGTCGTCGGCGTCGACCCCGGGGAGCGGCCGGGCATCGCCGTGCTCTCGGGCGAGACGGTCGTCGCGGCGTACCACGTTCCGGTCGCGGACGCGGTCGACGCGGTCCGCCGGGAAGTCGACGGCGAGCCGGACGCGCTGGTCCGCGTCGGCGACGGCGCCCGGCTCCAGGGCGCGCGCATCGTGAACGACCTGGAGGGCGTGACCGTGGAACTCGTCGACGAGACGGGGACGACGCCCGTGCTGGGCGCCGGCGCGAACGGAAAGGGCATGGCGGACGTGCTCGCGGCGGTGAACATCGCCCGACGTGAGGGCGACCGCGTCGAGACGCGCGACGTGAACCCGACGGCCGGCGAGATACAGCGGGTGAAGAACGAGTCCCGCGAGCGCTCCGACGGTGAGGTGACCATCGGCGAGTCGCTGGCTCGACGGGTCGCGCTCGGGGAACTCACGATGGCGGAGGCGCTCGCCGAGCAGCAGGAGGAGTGACTACTCGTCGCCGACGAACACCGTCCTCACCCGGTTGCCACAGGCCGGGCAGTTCAGCGTCTGCCACGCCCGTGGGTCGAGTCCGCCCGTCGTCTCCGAGCGGATCGCCTCCGCCCGTGTGAACCGCTCGCCGCAGGTCGGACACTCGTACTCGTCGGTCATCCGTGCCCGCCGCTCAGTCCTCCCGCACGGCCGCCTCCGCGCGGCGGAGCACCTCGCGGGTCGGCAGGCCAGTCTCGCGGGCGACCGCCGCGGCGTCGTCGTACTCCGCGCTCACGTCGTACGCCGTGCCGTCCGCATCCGACGCGACCTTCACGGTGACCTCGTACGCCTCCCCGTCGATCTCGAGTTCGGCAGTCTCGAACGCGCGCTCGGCGATCCAGCGGTGGCGCGCGCCGCCCTCCCGCACGCCGAGCGTGCCGGTCTCCTCCGCGAGTCGGCGCGCGACGGCCCCGGCGTCCTCGGGCTTGCAGATCACCTTCACCAGGTGGCCCGGTCGCGACTTCTTCATCGTCGCGGGCAGGATCGAGACGTCGCGGGCACCGGCCTCCCCCAGCGCCTCGTAGAGGCCGCCGAGCACCTCCGGCGTCGCGTCGTCGAGGTTCGTCTCCAGCACGGCGACGTCGTCGCGGACGAGCCCCGATTCGGCCGCCGTCTCCCCGGGGGTGACCGCCTCGCCGCCGTCCGTCCGCGTCTCGCCGACGATCGCCCGGAGGACGTTCGGGCGGTCCGGGAAGTCGTAGCCGCCCGCGCCGTAGCCGGACTGCTCGACGCGGAGCGACGGTAGTCGCTTCACGCCCTCGGCGAAGTGTGCGAGGATCGCCGCGCCGGTGGGCGTCAGCAGTTCGGCGTCGACCGGGCCGCCGCGGAGCGACCAGCCGGCGCGCTCCGCGATCTCGACGACCGCCGGGACAGGGACCGGGTAGACGCCGTGGCTGAACTCGATCTCGCCGTCGCCGGTCGCGAGCGGCGTCGTCACGACGCGATCGGGCGCGAGGTCGGCGAACAGGAGACAGCACCCGACCACATCGGCGATGGCGTCGTCGGCGCCGACTTCGTGGAAGTGCGTGTCCCCGAGGGGCTGACCGTGGACGGACGACTCCGCCTCGCCGAGGACCTCGAAGACGGCGAGCGCGTCCGATTCGACGCCCGCCGGGAGCCCCGCGTCCTCGACGAATTCGACCACCTCGGCGTAGGTTCGTTGCGGGCCGTGGCCCTCCGCACCGTGGTCGTGTTCGTGACCGTGAGTGTGACTGTCTTCGTGGTCGTGTGAGTGGCCGTGTCCGTCGGCGTGTGAATGGCCGTCGTCGTGAGGATCGTGGGAGTCGGCGTGATCGTGGCCGTGATGATGGTCGTGTGAGTGGTCGTGACCGCCACGACCGTCCTCACCGTCGTCCCCTCCCTCGGTCCGAGCCTCGTCGTGGACGACCCGGGCACGGGTCGCGGCGATGCCACGCTTGTCGACGGTGTCGAACTCGTAGGTGACGGGCAGGACCTCCTCGACGGGATCGAGGACGGCGGGGTCGGCGCCGGCCGCGACGAGCGCGCCGAGCAGCATGTCGCCGGCGGCGCCCATCCGACCGTCGAAGGCGAGCGTTCGCATACTCCCACCGACGAGGGCCGGGGTAAAAGTCGGTACCGTCGCCGGTGCGTCGGGGAACCGCCGACCGACGAGACGTCGATCCGCGACACGTATCGGCGATCCTACTTGTCTCCCGTCGGCGACCGTCGTCCGACCGACTCGCGTCCGCCACCCGTCATCCGGGCACCCGGTGATGTTTTCAGGCCCCGTCGCGTACCGTGGTATGTCGTATCACACCTCGTCGGAAACCGACAACGAGACGAGGTAGCAAAGCACTTAACCGCGGACGACCCGGAGATTCCCCACACGAACACCCCCGTCCCCTAACACATGAACGAAGTTCAACTCGAAGTCGCGAAGGCGTACCCGAACGACTCGGGGCGCGGTATCGCGCGTCTCGACCCCGACACCCTACTCCACCTGAAGCTCTCCCCCGGCGACATCATCGAGATCGAGGGCGCCGAGACCACGGCGGCGAAGGTGTGGCGCGCCGACCGGCAGGACTGGAACACCGACACCGTCCGCATCGACGGGTTCACGCGCCAGAACGCCGACGTCGGTATCGGTGAGCGCGTCACGATCCGCAAAGCGGAGGCACAGAAGGCCGAGAGCCTCACGCTCGCGCCGCCGGAGGAGGCGTCCGTCCAGTTCGGCTCGGACGCCGCCGGCATGGTGAAGCGGCAGATCCTCAAGCGTCCGGTCGTCGAGCGCGACATCGTGCCGGTCATGTCGAGCACGAACCACCCGTTCATGCGCTCGCCGGGCCAGGCAATCCCGCTCATCGCGGTCGACACCGAACCCGACAACGTCGTCCTCATCACCGAGGACACCGAGGTGGAGCTCCGCGAGGAGCCCATCTCCGGGTTCGAGAAGACCGGCGGCGGCATCACCTACGAGGACATCGGCGGCCTCCAGGGCGAGATCCAGCGGGTCCGGGAGATGGTCGAACTCCCGATGAAGCACCCGCAGATCTTCCAGAAGCTCGGCATCGAGCCGCCACAGGGCGTGCTCCTCCACGGCCCGCCGGGCACCGGGAAGACGCTGCTCGCGAAGGCCGTCGCCAACGAGACCAGCGCCTCGTTCTTCTCCATCGCGGGGCCCGAGATCATCTCGAAGTACTACGGCGAGTCCGAACAGCAGCTCCGGGAGATCTTCGAGGACGCGAAGGACGAGTCGCCCTCCATCATCTTCATCGACGAACTCGACTCCATCGCGCCCAAACGCGAGGACGTGACCGGCGAGGTCGAGCGCCGCGTCGTCGCCCAGCTGCTGACGATGATGGACGGGCTCGAGACCCGCGGCCAGGTCATCGTCATCGCCGCGACCAACCGCGTCGACTCCGTCGACCCGGCGCTCCGCCGTCCCGGCCGCTTCGACCGCGAGATCGAGATCGGCGTCCCGGACGAGTCCGGCCGCAAGGAGGTGCTGCAGATCCACACCCGGGGGATGCCGCTCTCGGACGACGTGAACCTCGACCGCCTGGCCGACGAGACCCACGGCTTCGTCGGCGCCGACATCGAGAGCCTGACGAAGGAGGCCGCGATGAAGGCGCTCCGCCGGTACCTCCCCGAGATCGACCTCGACGAGGAGGACATCCCGCCGAGCCTCATCGACCGCATGATCGTCAAGCGGAGCGACTTCCACGGCGCGCTCGCGGACGTCGAGCCGTCGGCGATGCGGGAGGTGCTCGTCGAGCTTCCGAAGATCACCTGGGACGACGTCGGCGGGCTCGAGGACCCCAAGCAGCGGGTCAAGGAGGCCGTCGAGTGGCCGCTGTCCGACCCGGAGAAGTTCCAGCGCATGGGCGTCGAGGCGCCGAAGGGCGTCCTCCTGTACGGCCCGCCCGGCACGGGCAAGACGCTGATGGCGAAGGCCGTCGCCAACGAGACGAACGCGAACTTCATCTCCGTGCGCGGCCCGCAGCTGCTCTCGAAGTGGGTCGGTGAGTCCGAGAAGGCCATCCGGCAGACGTTCCGGAAGGCCCGCCAGGTGTCGCCGACGATCATCTTCTTCGACGAGCTCGACAGCCTCGCGCCGAGCCGCGGACAGGAGATGGGCAACAACGTCTCCGAGCGCGTCGTGAACCAGCTGCTCACCGAACTCGACGGGCTCGAGGAGATGGGCGACGTGATGGTCATCGGCGCGACGAACCGGCCGGACATGATCGACCCGGCGCTGATCCGTTCGGGCCGGTTCGACCGGCTCGTGATGATCGCACAGCCGGACGAGGAGGGGCGCGAGCAGATCCTCAAGATCCACACGGACGACACGCCCCTGGCCGCCGACGTGAGCCTCCGCGAACTCGCGGAGATCACAGACGGCTACGTCGGCTCGGACCTGGAGTCCATCGCGCGCGAGGCCGCCATCGAGGCGCTTCGCGAGGAGGACGACGCCGAGGAGGTCGGCATGCGCCACTTCCGCCAGGCGATGGAGAACGTCCGGCCGACGATCTCCGAGGACATCATGAGCTACTACGAGGGCATCGAGGAGCAGTTCAAGGGCGGCGGCACCGACTCGCTTCGCAGGGACAAGGGCGGTCGGATCGGGTTCCAATAGAACCTCTTTTTCGCGGGGGCCTCCTCGCTCGCTCCCTTCGGTCGCTCGCTTGTCGACCCCCGCCAAAAACCCGTTCATGCTGTGGGATTCCTTCGGAATCCCACTGCTGACGGGAAATCTTCGATTTCCCGTAATGCCAAAAGGCCGCGACCTCGGGCCTTCGGCCCTCGCTCGCGGTACTAACGCTGGTGTGAACCGCCACCGCAACCGCCACGGGACGTTGGTCACGGAATAACGGAACTCGGCGGGATTCGGTCGCCGAGTCGACCGAGAGGTTATTATCGTACGCCATGAGCCTGCGTTCATGTCCAGGCCCTCCCGGACGAAGAGCGGTTTCCACGGCTTTCTGAAGGCGCTCGTAGCAGTCATCATCATTTTCTCATCCGCCGCGTTCGGGTTCCTCTTCCTCGGACCCCTCGGGGCGATGCTCGGCGGACTATTCGGGGTGTACGTTGCTACAGCCGACCAGAGACGGACGCGAACGGAGGAGTTGGAACCCGACCAGGTGTCGTGCCAGGAGTGCGAAGCGGACAACGTCCGGTCGGCGAACTACTGTCAGAACTGCGGCGTCGAACTGGAGACGGCCGAGCCCGAGAACCCCGCACGGAAGAAGTCGAACGGCGAGGTGTACTACTGCGACAAATGTGGGAACACGGTCCCCGAGGAGTCGGAGTCGTGTCCGGACTGCGGGCGGGAGCTCTCGTGAACGTAGTCGATCGGGAACACCGAGTTCGTTGATCTACCGTCCGCCGCGGCGGAATCACCAGTGACTGTACCGCGAGTGAGGGCCGAAGGCCCGAGGTCGCGGCCTTTTGGCATTACGGGAAATCTTCGATTTCCCGTCAGCAGTGGGATTCCGAAGGAATCCCACAGCATGAACGGGTTTTGCGGGGGTTCGACGAGCGAGCGGAGCGAGCGAGGAGGACCTCCACAAAAGAGGTTCAGTAGATGAGCTCGTCGTCGTTCTCCAGCATGTACAGCGTCCGCGCGGCAATGTTGACCGCGTGGTCGCCGACGCGCTCCAGGTCCCGGATGGTGAGCAGGAGGCGCGAGACGTCGGCCATGATCTCCTCGACGTCCTCCTCGGTGTCGACGCCCTCGCGCTGGATGAGGTCGCGGACGACCGCGGAACTCGCCGTCTCGCACATCGCGTCGAGGTCGTCGTCCGACTCGGCCACCGCGTAGCAGGCGTCGGTGTCCTCGTCGGCGTACGCGTTCATCGCGTTCTCGAGCATGTCGAGGGTCATATCGCCGAGGCGCTGGACGTCCACGTCGGGGAACACGTCGTGCTCGGCGTCGAGCGTGTACCCGCCGAGGTTGGTCGCGAGGTCGCCGATCCGTTCGAGGTCGGTGATGATCTTGAACGAGGCGGCGATGAACCGGAGGTCCCCCGCGACTGGCTGCTGGAGCGCCAGCAGGTCGACGCAGTCCTGCTCGAGTTCGAGGTAGATCTGGTTCACCTCGGAGTCCTTCTCGATGACGGTCCGCGCGAGCTCCTCGTCCTTCTGCTCGAGCGCGTCCATCCCCATGCGGAGGCGCTCTGCGACCAGTTCGCTCATGTAGAGCACGTCCTCACGGAGCTCCGCGAGGCGTTCCTGGTACTGTTTCCTGGGCATACCGGAAATGGCATCGGACGGCGGGTAAGCGTTACCCTCGGACACCTCCTTGGGGTACGGAACCCACACGAGCACTCGGGAGCGAACAGTAGTCGGCGGCGGCTGCGGTTCACGTGTTGGTTCTTTGTACCGTCCACCCGACGGTCGGGCGTGGACAGACGTGCGTTCCTCGCGACTCCCTCTTGGTGACGGCCGGATGCGGGAGCGGCGGCGACGCCTCCCCCACCGTCGCGACGAACCTCCGGGGGAAACCGGGACCCTGGCCCGCCACGACGCCCGCGCCGAACGCGACGCCGACGGCATCGACGTGACCGCGCGTGTGCTGGAGGGAACTGGCGTTACGACGGCGGAGGAAACGTGAACCGAGAACGAGCGGAGACGGGACGCGATCGAGACATCGCGTGGACGGAGAATCAGTGACCGATCCGCGGCCGTCCCCGGACTGTGGCCGGACGACGACGGCTACCCGAACTTCCCGGTGATGTAGTCCTCGACGCGGTCGGACTCGGGGTTCTCGAAGATCTCGTTCGTGTTGCCGAACTCCACGAGTTCCCCGCCCGTGAGGAACACCGCGGTCTTGTCCGAGATGCGCGCGGCCTGCTGCATGTTGTGGGTGACGATGACGACCGTGTACTCCTCCGAGAGATCGTCGATGAGGTCCTCGATCTTCGAGGTCGCCACCGGGTCGAGCGCCGACGCCGGCTCGTCCATCAGGATGACCTCCGGGTCGGCCGCGATGGCCCGGGCGATGCAGAGCCGCTGTTGCTGCCCGCCCGAGAGTTCGAGCCCCGACTCGTCGAGCTGGTCGGACACCTCGTCCCACAGCGCCGCCCGCTTCAGCGCCCGCTCGACGCGCTCGTCCAGATTGTCCGTTCGGTCCTGGACGCGCAGGCCGTACGCGACGTTGTCGTAGATGCTCTTGGGGAACGGGTTCGGCTGCTGGAACACCATCCCGATGCGTCGTCGGAGCGCCACCGGGTCGACGTCCTCGTCGTACACGTCCTTGCCGTTGAACAGCAGTTCGCCCTCGACGCGGGCGGCGTCGATGAGGTCGTTCATCCGGTTGATACACCGGAGGAACGTCGACTTCCCGCAGCCCGACGGCCCGATCATCGCCGTCACCTGGTTCTCGGGGATCTCCATCGAGACGTCCCGGATCGCCTGGGTGTCGTTGTACCAGACGTTCAGGTGCCGGCTCTCGATGACCGTCGACTCCGTGACGGGCGTGGACTCCTCGCGCTCGCTGAGTCCGCCCATCCCGGGGTCGGTCTCGATCAGTTGATCGTCCGTTGCCACGCTGGTCGTCGTCGTGTCGTCGTTCATGGTTCTCAGGAGCCCCGCTGGTAGTTGTTCCGCACGTAGATGGCGACCGAGTTGATGGACAGCAGGATGACCATCAGGGTCACCACGCCGGCCGCGAGCACGCCCTCCCGGAACGCCTCGTCCGGGAGGAACGCCCAGCCGTAGATCGTCATCGGCATCGCCGACCCCTTCCCGAACAGCCCCGTCGGCGCGTTGAACACCGTCGTCGGGAGCCCGATGATGATGAGCGGCGCCGTCTCCCCGATGGCCCGCCCGAGCGCGAGGATGGAGCCCGTCAGGATGCCCGGGACCGCCTCGGGGATGACGACCGACTTCACGGTCTGCCATCGTGTCGCGCCCATGCCGTAGGCGGCCTGCCGCTGCGAGTCGGGCACGGAACGGATCGCCTCCTGCGAGGAGATGATGACGATGGGGAGGATGAGGAGCGACAGCGTCATCGCCGCGACGAGGACGATACCGAACCCGAGCCCGATGAGGTTCACGAAGATGCCGAGGCCGAGCAGGCCGTACACGACCGACGGGACCCCCGCGAGGTTCGCGATGTTCACCTGCACGACGTTCGTGGCCATCCCGCCGTACCCCGACTGGGGCGCGTACTCCTCGAGGTACACCGCGCAGCCGACCCCGAAGACGAACGAGAACACCGCGACGAGCGAGATGATGAACACCGAGCCGATGATCGCCGGGTACAGCCCTGCCTGCTCTGCGAACCGCGACGGCGCGCTCGTGAGGAACTGCGCGTCGAGCCACGGCTCCGGGCCAGCGAGGCCGAGGGCCGTGACGACGGCCTGGCCCAGGAGCGCGCCGACGAGCAGGACGACCGGGAACAGCAGCCCGCGACGACCGACCGGTTCGTCCAGGGCGACCTCCGCGGCGTAGGAGGCCACGAGCACGCCGGGCGTGAGCGCGACCACGAAGCCGGCTTCGGGGCCGAGCCCGGACACGGCGGCGAGCCCGAACCCTGCGGCGGTCGCACCCGCCAGGATCCCGAGGCCGACGAGCACGCCGGCGACGGTGCCGGCGCGCGCCCGCCAGCGCAGGCCGAAGTACGACGCGACGGGGACGCCGAGCATCCAGAGCGCGATGAGGACGTCGATCGGGAACGTGTCCACGGGGCCCTTCAGGAGGTACCCCGCCAGGAGGCCGACGACGAGGACGACCAGCGGCACCGGGAATTCGACCCGCGGGTCGTCCGCGACGCGGCCGTAGAGGACGAGAGCGGCGGCGGGGACGACCCCGACCGTATAGAGCAGGAACCAGAACTGGACGTCGGAGACGATGAACAGCACCACGAGCGCGACGGCGAGTTCGGCGCCGCCGATGACCCTGACGACGAGCCGCTCGAGCACGTCCGCGACGCCCGGCGTCCGCGCCGCGTACCAGACGAACCCGATCGCCGGGACGACGAGCGTGAGGAGGAACACGAGGAACCACGCCGGTTCGGCCGGCCCCACGCCCAACGCGTCGGCCGAGACGTAGCCGAGCAGCACCGCGAGCGCGACGATGCCGACGAGCGAGGCGGCGAGCGTCAGGTACTCGAAGGCGACGCCCTTCACCTGGCTGACCGAGCCGAACTCCGTGTCGCGTGACTCGGCGGATTCGGCGGCTGTCATTGGTACTCCTCCCGGTAGCGCCTGACGATCAGTTCGCTGACGACGTTCATGGCGAGCGTGATGACGAACAGGGTGATGCCGATGGCGAACAGCGCGTTGTAGCCGAGCGATCCGCCCGTGATGTCCGAACTCGCGAGCTGGACCATCGCGGAGGTCATCGGCTGTGCCGGTTCGAGGAACACGTCCGCCGGGTGGACGTACGGGATCGAGAGCCCGAGGAGCTCGTCGTAGCGCACCGACGGGAGCCGGGCGTTCGACCCGGCCGCGACGACGACGATCATCGTCTCGCCGATGGCCCGCGAGAGCGCGAGGATGAACGACGACACGATGCCGGAGATCGCCGCGGGCACGACGATGCCGGTCGACACCTCGAACTTCGTCGCCCCGAGCCCGTAGCCGGCCTGGCGGAGCGAGTCCGGCACCGCGTTCATCGCGTCCTCGCTGATGGACGCGACCATCGGCACGATCATGATGCCGACCATCAGCGACGCCGAGAGGACGTTGAACGTCGAGATCGACGGGAACAGCGTCGCCTTGAGGAACGGCGTGAGGTAGACGAGCGCGAGTATACCGTACACGATCGTCGGGACGCCCGCGAGGATCTCGAGCGCGGGCTTGAGGTAGGTTCGAACCCGGTCGCTCGCGTACTCGCTGAGGTAGATCGCCGTGAGAACGCCGATCGGCAGCGCGACGGCGGCCGATGTGATCGTCACGACGATCGTGCCGAACACGAGCGGGAGGACCCCGAACGAGACCGGGTGGATGCCCGGGCTCCAGTTCGTCCCGCCGAGGAACCGGCCCAGCGAGTAGTTCGTGAAGAACCCGACGGCGTCCACGAGGAGCGCGCCGACGATCCCGACGGTGGTGAGGACGGAGACGATCGCGCACAGGAGGAACGCGGCGTGAACGAGCCGTTCGCGCAGCGAACGGGCCTCCGTTCCCCCGGTCAGATCTGCCGGTTCAGCACTCATGGAGCGTGGGTGTGAGCGGCTCGGTGGGCCGGTGCATGGGTGGGTGGTCTGGCGGACGGTGCAAAAAACGACGCGTTCCCGCTCGTCGGTCGCTCGTGCATATCAGGCCTGCTGGATGAACTGGTTGAGCTGGTCGAGCTGTTCCCGCATCTGCTCGTCCGTGTTGGGCACGTAGCCGATGCTCTCGGCGATGAGTTCGCGGTTCGCGCTCTGTCTCACGTAGAAGCGTGCGAACTCGGCGATGTGCTTTTTCGTCATCGAGTCCTGGGCGGCGTAGGTGAACAGCGGGCGCGAGAGCGGCGCGTACTCGCCGCTCTGAGCGGTTTCGAGCGAGGGCTTCACCGGCCCGTCGCCGTTGTCGATGCCGAGCGCCTTCACCCGATCGGTGTTGCCCTGGTAGAACGCGAAGCCGAAGTAGCCGATGGCGTACTGGCTGCCCGAGACGCCCGTGACGATCTGGTTGTCGTCCTCGGTGGCCTGATACGCCTGCGTGTGGGCGCCCTCCTCGCCCACGACGGCCTCCGTGAAGTAGTCGAACGTGCCCGACGTCTCGGCGGCGCCGTAGCGCTCGATGGTCTCGTCGGGGAAGCCGTCCCGGACCTCCGACCAGGTCTCGACCGGGTCGGGCTTCCAGATGCTCCGGAGTTCCTCGACGGTCAGGTGGTCGACGAAGTCGGTCTCGTTGTTGACGATGACCGTCAGCGCGTCGGTGGCGACGTTGATCTTGTGCCACTCGACGCCGTTCTCGCTGCAGTTCCGTTTCTCCTCCTCGGCGATGGAACGGGAGGCGTTGTTGAAGTCGGTCCTGCCCTTGCAGAAGAAGTTCGCGAAGCCGCCGCCCGAACCGGTCGACTGGACGGTGATGTCCACGCCCGCGTGCTTGCGCTGGAACTCCTCTGCGACGGCGCTGGCGATGGGGAACACGGTCGAGGAACCGGCGAGCGAGATGTTCCCCACCAGCCCCTCGCCCTCCGCGCCTCCCGAACCCCCGGGACCGAACGAGTTATCGGGATTATCTTCGCCGGTACAACCCGCGATGCCGACGGTCCCGGCCGCCCCGGCCGCCGCGATGAATCGGCGCCGGGAGAGGCCATCGGGACCGGTCTTGTCGGCCATCACACGAACGAAGCCGAGATATACATAAATACCCTACTATGTCATCTATATATCCCTGGGGAGAGGTCCAGTGACACGGATACGTCGGCCGGTGGTGAGATCCCCGAGTCGCGTCCTGCGTCGTGGTATCGCCCGCTCACGTCGAAATGGTTGAACCTACCGCCCCCACCTGTCGGAGTACGGTCGGCCAGCACGCCGAGTGGAGTCCGGGTTCGGCCGTCGGCCCATACTCCCCGCCCACAATATATAGAATTCCGATAAAGTTATGCTGTAACCGCCGACTACGGAGTACATGGTCGAAACACGGAAGGTGCAGGTGACGGGCGGCTCCACGTACACCGTGTCGATCCCCAAGGACTGGGCGACCGAGAACGACGTGAGCGCCGGCAGCACCGTGGAGTTCTACCCGGAGGAGGACTCGCTGTTCCTCACCCCACAGACGGACGAGGAGCGCACGGAGGGGACGCTCGACATCGCCGACCTCGAGGGCGACGAACTCACGCGGGCGGTGATGACGATGTACGTCTCCGGGTTCGACATCATCGCGCTAGAGACCTCGCGCATCTCGAACGACCAGCGCCGGACCATCCGCGACTCCACCCAGAGCCTCGTCGGCCTCGAGGTGCTGGAGGAGACGCGCGACCGCGTCGTCATCCGCGACCTGCTCGACTCCTCGGAGCTGTCGATCCACAACGCCGTCACCCGGATGCGGCTCATCGCGCTCTCGATGCTGGAGGACGCCGTCGCCGCCCTCGCCGAGGGCGACGAGGACATGGCGAAGGACGTCATCCAGCGCGACGACGACGTGGACCGGCTCCACATGGTCGTCTCCCGCATCTTCCGCTCGACCCTCCGCACCCCGAAGGCCGCCGAGGAGCTGGGGGTCGGCCGCGAGACCTGCTTCGACTACCACGCGAGCGCCCGACAGCTCGAACGGGTCGGCGACCACGCCACGAAGATCGCCCACCTGACGCTCCAGCTCCACGAGGAGGGGGACGTCGAGGTCCCCGCCGAGGTCATCGAGGCCCTCGAGGAACTCGAAGCCGACGCCCGCGACGTGGTCGACCGCGCGATGGACGCGCTGTTCGCCGACGAGAACGCCGAGGCCGCGCGGCTCGCGAACGACGCCCGGGGCTCCGTCCTCGACATCGACGAGCGCGCGCGCAGCATCGACGAACTCCTCCGGGACCAGGAGCCGGCGCGGGCGCAGTTGCTCGGGCTCATCGTGGACTCGGTGTCGCGCTCGGCCGACTACGGCGGGAACATCGCCGAGACCGCGCTCCAGAAGGCGGCGCCGACGCCGTAGACGATCCGAACTGCGGTCGAACACTTCTCGCGCCCCTTCCCCGCGACCACCCCGACCGTTCTACCGACCGCCAGTGCCGCCGACCGTCGCCGACGCACCCTGTTGTCGACGTACCTCGCCACCTTGGGGCCGCAAGCCATTTTATGCTCGTATGTGCATAAGTACGGCCCTCTGAACCCACAGAATAGCCACTAATTTGTACATCGAGTCCGGACTTCCCGTATGACCGTCACCATCGTCGGGTCCCAGCTCGGCGACGAAGGCAAGGGCGGCGCCGTCGACCTGTTCGGCGAGCCCGCCGACGTCGTCGTCCGGTACCAGGGCGGCGACAACGCCGGCCACACAGTCGTGTTCGGGGACAGCGAGTACAAGCTCTCGCTCCTCCCGTCGGGCGTCGTCCGCGGGACCGTCGGCGTACTCGGCAACGGCTGCGTCGTCAACCCGGAGACGCTGTTCGACGAACTGGACGCGCTTCGCGAGCGCGGGCTCGACCCCGACGTCCGCGTCGCCGAACGCGCGCACGTCATCCTCCCGTACCACCGTCGGCTCGACGGCATCGAGGAGGAGGCCCGTGACGACGACGCGGTGGGCACGACCGGTCGCGGCATCGGCCCGGCCTACGAGGACAAGGCGGGCCGACGCGGCGTCCGCGTCGGCGACCTCCTCGACCCCGACGTGCTTCGCGACCGGCTGGAGTACGTCGTCCCCTGGAATCGGGCCCTCGTCGAGGACGTGTTCGGCCTCGAGGCGGGTGAAGAGTGCGACGTCGACCACCTCCACGACGTCTACGGCGGCTACGGCGAGCGACTCCGGGAGGAGAACGCGACCGTCGACTGCGGCACCTACCTCCAGCGACGGATCGACGCCGGCGACGAGGTGATGCTCGAGGGCGCGCAGGGGACGCTGATCGACGTCGACCACGGCACCTACCCCTACGTCACCTCCTCGAACCCGACGGTCGGCGCAGCCTGCACGGGAAGCGGACTCGGTCCCGGCGTCGTCGGCCGGGGCGAGGTCGTCGGCGTCGTGAAGGCGTACCTCACGCGCGTCGGGAACGGCCCGATGCCGACCGAACTCGGCGGGGTCGAGGGGCAGACGCCCGGCTACGCCGACGGTTCGGACGTCGACGAGGCGGAGGAGGAGGTCGCGACGTACATCCGCGACGAGGGCGGCGAGTACGGCACCGTCACCGGCCGACCGCGCCGCGTCGGGTGGCTCGACGTGCCGATGCTCCGGCACGCCGCCCGCGCGAACGGTTTCACCGGCATCGTGGTCGGCCACGTCGACGTGCTCGCCGGCCTCGACGAGGTGCTCGTGGGCCACAGCTACGACGTCGAGGGCGAGGAGTCGACGACCGTCCCGACGACGGCCGCCGGTTGGGACCGCTGTACGGTCGACTACCGGCGATTCGACGGCTGGCCCGACGTCGACTGGGACACCGTCGCCCGCGAGGGCTACGAGGCGATTCCCGGGAACGCCCGCACCTACCTCGAGTACGTCTCGGCGGAACTCGACGCGCCGATCTACGCCGTGGGCGTCGGACCCGGACGGGAGGACACCGTCGTCCTGGAGGACCCGTCCGAGTGACGCCGAAGGCCTACGTCGCGCCGTAGCCGGCCAGCCCCTCGAGCACGTCGTCCAGTTCGCCGACCCGCTCGCGGAGTTCCGCCACCCCGGGCTTCCCGACGCGGTCCGGGTTCGCGCGAACCCGGACCTCCTGCTCCCCGAGCGGGACGAACCCCGTCCCGAGTTTCTCCGCGGTCGCGCGCAGGCCCAGTCCCGCGTCCGCGTCGCCCGCGAGCACCCGACGGGCGGGCGACTCGTGGGCGCGGACGGAGCGGTCGAAGCCGTCGATGGACTCGACCAGTTCGCGGCGCTCGACGCCGCGTTCGGCCGCCAGGTCGGCGACGACCTCTCCCAGACTCGTGCGGAGCCCCGAGTTCGCGTCCCGGTTGACGAACCGGAGGTCGCGGTCGACGAGGTCCGCGACCCCCTCGATCCCCTCGGGGTCGTCCGCGGGGACGACGAGGCCCCACTCGCGCGTCCAGCCGCCGAGGTCCACGGCGTCCACCTCCCGCGCTGCCGACCCCGCCGTCACGGCGAAGTCGGGCACGCCGTCGCGGAGCCGTCGAAGCCCCTCCCGGCTCCCGACCGGGAGGTAGCGCGGGCGCTCCAGCCGGTCGAGCAGGCGCGAGAGCGCCGGGTCGTCCTCGCCGGCGCCGAACGCCGACGGCGGCCTGACCTCCGGGGAGAACAGCTGTACCTCCACCCGCTCGCCCTCCGCGAGGTAGTCCGTGTCGGGACCGACGACGACGACGCCGTCGGCCTCCACGAGGCTCGTCGTCGCGCCCGACCCCTTGTCGACCGGGTAAACGAGCGTGTTTCTCTCGGCGTCGTCCACCAGCCCGGCGGGCATCAGCCGCATCCGTCCCTCCGCGTATCGCTCGCGGACGGCCATGTTCCCCTCGACGGTCGCGGTCCGCGGCTCTGGCTTCCCGGCCGCCTCGCGGATCGCGGGCGCGACGAACGTCCGGAAGATGGTGAGCGCCGACACCGGGTAGCCCGGGAGGCCGACGTAGGCCGACTCCCCGACCCGGCCGACGAGCATCGGCTTGCCGGGCTTCACCGCGACGCCGTGGAGGAGCAGGTCGCCGCGCTCCTCGATGACGCGGTAGATGACGTCCACCGCCGAGGCGGATGTCGAGCCCGAGGAGAGCACCAGGTCGCACTCCTCGCTGGCCTCGACGAGCAGGCGCTCCATCTCGTCGTAGTCGTCGCCCGCGTGGGGGTAGAGGCGCGCCTCGCCGCCCGCCTCCTCGACGCCGGCCGCGACGGTGTAGCTGTTCACGTCGTATATCTGCCCGCGCTCGCTATGCAGGTCCTCGCCGGGACGGACGAGTTCGTCGCCGGTGGAGATGACGCCCACCGTCGGCCTCCCCCGGACGGGGACCTCGTCGGCCCCGAGCGCCGAGAGCAGGCCGATCTCGCGGGGCGTCAGTTCGGTCCCCGGGCCGAGCGCCCGCGCGCCGGCGGCGATGTCCGCGCCCGCGAACATCACGTGGTCGCCCGGGGCGACGGAGGTGCGGATCTCGACGACGTCGCCCGACTGGCTCGTCCGCTCGACCATCACCACGGCGTCGGCGCCGTCGGGCATCACCGCGCCCGTGGAGATCTCCGCGCACGTCCCCGGTTCGACCGCGAGTTCGGGTTCGACCCCGGCGTGGACCTCCCCGACGAGTTCGAGCGTCGCGGGGTCGGCCTCGTCGGCGCCGAAGGTGTCCCGCGCCCGGACCGCGTAGCCGTCCATCGACGCCCGGTCGAACCCCGGCACGTCGAGTGCGGCGTCGATCCGTTCGGCGAGCACACGTCCCCGCGCTTCTGCGAGCGGGACGCGCTCGGGTTCCGGTTCGAGGTCAAGCGACGCGATTGCCTCGCGGGCCGCGTCGGGGGTGGCGAGGTCGCGGAACTCCTTGCGCTCCGGGCCGTCGTCGCTCATTCGTCCACCTCCCACAGCTCCACGTCGATCGTCTCGCCGGCGTCGATCCCCTCCCGGGATTCGGGCACCACCGCCCAACCGTCGGCGAGCGCGACCGACGAGAGCACGCCCGACCCGGACGCGCGGGTCGGCTCGGCTGCGAGTCCGTCCTTCCCCTCCGCGAGTCGAACCCGCGCGAACGTCCGGGTCCCCGGCTCCGAGGAGAGCTTCCGCGTCAGCGTCGCCCGGCGGGTCGGGTGCGGGTCGGCGGGGAGCCCGCCGATCTCCTTCAGCACGGGTCGGAGGAACTGGACCGCGTTGACGATGCAGGCGACCGGGTAGCCGGGGAGCATCAGGACCGGCGTCCCCTCCGCGACCCCGAGCGCGACCGGGTGGCCGGGCTTGAGGGCGACGCCGTGGACCAGCACCTCGCCGAGGTCAGCGACGACCTCCGGGACGAGGTCCCGTTCGCCGACCGAGGAGCCGCCGGTGGTGACGACGACGTCGTGGTCGAGGTCGCGCTCGATCGCAGCGGCGAGGGCATCCTCGTCGTCCGTGACGATCTCCCGGTACGTCGCGTCCGCGCCCCAGCGCTCGGCCAGCCGGGAGACCGTCAGGCCGTTCGTCTCGATGACCTCGCCGGGGTCGGGGTCGGCCTGCACCAGCTCCTCGCCGGTCGGAACGACGGAGACGCGGGGGCGCTCGAACACCTCCACGTCGGCCAGGCCGACGGACTTCAGCAGCCCCAGGTCCGAGGGGCGGAGCCGGTGTGGCGGCTCGTACAGCGTATGTCCCTGGGCGACGTCCTCGCCGGTCGGGCCGACGTTCTCGCCCTCGGCGACGGCGTCGAACACCTCCACCTCGCGCCCCAGGTCCTCGGTCTCCTCGACCATGACGACGGCGTCGGCGCCCGCGGGGAGTTCGCTCCCGGTGTGGACCCGGACCGCCTCCTCCGGTCCGACCTCGTCTTCGCCGGCGAACAGGACGGCCGGCGAGCGGCCGGACGCGCCGAAGGTGTCGGCCGCTCGGACGGCGTAGCCGTCCATCGCGGCGCGGTCGTACCCCGGCACCGGGTTCGGCGCCGTCAGCGGCCCGGCGACGGCGCGCCCGTCGGCCTCGACGAGGGGGATCCGCTCCGTCCGGCCGTGACGCGAGGCGTGCGTGAGCAGGCGCTCGCGGGCGTCCGCAACCCGAGTCCGGTCCTTGAACCCGGCGCTCGTGCGATCGTGACTCATAGGTCGGGGTTGGTGTCGTGTCGTTGTAAAAGGCTCACTCGTCAGTAGCTGGGCGGAGCGTCGACCGGTGCTCAGCAAAGGGGAGCAAGATAGCGACGACCGCGAAAGCCCCCGGGACTCTGGACTCGGGGGGCACAACTCTGCGGTCCTCGGCTCGCTCACTCCGTTCGCTCGCCTGTGGTGCTTGAGGCGCCCGCCTTCGTCCAGAGCCGTGGGGGCTTTCCAGGCTGTCCCAGTGCCAAAGTAAACCGGAGCGAGTACGGCCACGAGTGCATCAACCCACCCACGAACACGAAACACCCCGAATCCCCACCGTCGAACCGGTAATCGACCGCGGCGCTTTTAGACGACCCACACATACGCAGAGGCATGTCGACACTGCGCGAGGCGCTCCGGGAACTCCCTGCTGCGGTGTTCGCCGACCTGCTGGAGAGCGACGACGAGTACCTCCTCGTGATCGACCTCCCCGGCGCCACCGCCGAGACGACCGAGGTGACCTTCGAGGGTGGCCGCCTCGACGTCGAGGCACGGCGCGAGAAGGACGTGCCCGCCGACTTCGAGTACGTCGAGGAGGAACGGCGCCTCTTCCTCGACGCCGACCTCCCGCTCCCGCCGGACGCGACCGACGAGGAGGCGAACGCGTCGATGGACAGGGGGGTCCTGGAGGTCCGCCTGCCCAAGCGGACCGCCACCGCGGACCGAACCATCCCCGTCACGGACGCGTAGGGCGGGGTGGTCACGCTGGTCTCTCCCCGCGCCTACTGGCGGTTCCCGCTCGTGGTGTACCGCTTTCTCCCGCTCATCGTCGCCTACGCCCGCGACCGCCGACGCTTCCTCCTGTTCGGGCCGTCCCGGTCCGTCTCGCCCGCCGTCCGTCGCGAGCGGGCGTCGGTGCTGCTCGACACGCTGTTGACGCTCGGGCCGACGTTCATCAAACTCGGGCAGATCCTCTCCACCCGGCCGGACGTCCTCCCGCCCGAGTACATCGACGTGCTGTCCACGCTCCAGGACGACGTGCCGCCGGCACCCTGGCCCGAGTCCCGGGAGGTGCTGGAGGCGGAACTCGGCCCCGTCGAGGAGGTGTTCGACGAGTTCGACGTCGACCCCATCTCGGGGGCGAGCCTCGGGCAGGTGTACGTCGCCACCTACGAGGGCCAGCGCGTGGCGGTGAAGGTTCGCCGACCGGGGATCGAGGACCTGGTGAACGCCGACCTCCGGGTCATCAAGTGGTCGCTCCCGGTGCTCTCGCGGTTCGTCGGGCAGGGCCAGGCGTTCTCGCTCGAGAACCTCGCGGAGGAGTTCGACCGCACCATCACCCAGGAGATGGACTACGAGCGGGAGCGCGCGATGCTCGAGCAGATCCGCGACAACTTCGCGGACGAGGACCGCATCGTCATCCCCCACACGGTCGGTGCCGCCTCCGGCCCGCGGGTGCTCACGATGGAGTACCGCCCGGGGACGAAGATCAGCGACACGGCCGCCCTCGACCGGGCGGGCATCGACCGGACGGAGCTCGCGCGGACGCTCCAGGAGGCGTATCTCAAGATGATCATCGACGACGGCACCTTCCACGCGGACCCCCACCCGGGGAACCTCTCGGTCACCGACGACGGCCGGATCATCTTCTACGACTTCGGCATGTCGGGCCACGTCGACCCGTTCGTCCAGGACCGAATCGTCGACTTCTACGTCTCGATCGCGAACCAGGACATCGACGGCATCCTGGACGCGCTCGTGGCGATGGGGACGCTCTCGCCGGAGGCCGACCGGGCCGTGATGGCGGACGTGATGGAGCTCGCCATCGCCGACGTGCGCGGCGAGGACATCGAGCAGTACCGGGTCCAGCAGGTGATCGAACAGGTCGAATCCACCATCTACGACTTCCCGCTCCGACTCCCGCAGAACATGGCGCTCGTCCTCCGCGTCGCGACCGTCGTAGAGGGGGTGTGTGTCACCCTCGACCCGAACTTCGACTTCATCGAGGTGGCGACCGACTACCTCCGGGAGGAGGGCTACCTGGAGGAGACCGCGGAACGGCTCGTTCGCGACGCGGCCCGACAGACCCGCGACACCGCGGAGGCTATCTTCACCGTCCCGCCGAAACTCGACTCCGTCCTCGACTCGGTCCAGCGCGAGGACCTGACGGTGAACGTCACCCTGACCGACGAGAGCCGCATCATCGACAGGCTCGCCAAGCGGCTCGCCTACTCCATCCTGACCGCAGTCGGCCTCCTGTCGGCGTCCATCGTCTACTCGTTCGGCGACACGGACGTCGAGATGTACCTCGCTGTCGCCATCGTCGTCCTGACGCTCCCGATGGCGTTCTTCCTCTACCGCTCGTTCCGCACGAAGCGACGCGGCATCCAGGCCAGCCCGCAGTTCACCCGACAGAGCATGCGCGAGCGGCAGCGGACGAGCGGCGCGGAGGGTGCCGACGTGAGCGGGGGTGACGGTGCGATGATCCCCGGGGCGACGACGCGGACCGGCGTCGCCGAGAGCGAGGACGGGAGCGACGTGCGTCGGAAGTAGGGACGAACCGGACGGACTATCACGACGGACACGTCCCGCAGTGCGTGTCCGAACCGAGTACCGGTACACCAACGATCGGAAACGGAAGTCGATCTCGGCCCTGCACGGCTGCCCGTGGTGAGCTCGATCGATCCTGCGACCCTGCCGGCCGCTGGTTCGTGGGCTGTCCCCCCGTCGCAAGTAGTGGGACTCGATGTCGTTCGTCCGGACTGTCGGCGTGGCCATCCGTAGAACACGGAGGGCACGAGTCTCCCTGCTCCCGATCCGATGGAAAGTGCTGCTCCTGCCAGTCCCGGCATCGCACTAGAGTTAGGGCAGTGGCGTTGTCGGACGCGTGGGACTTCAGCCGGAGTCCACGCGGAGTCGAGGACGCGTTATCAGTCGACGTACCGTTCGAGGACCTCGCGGGACCGCTCGGCCGCCCGGTCCGGTTCGTCCGGGTACGTGTACAGTTCGAGGGTGGCGAACCCGTCGTAGCCGACGTCGTCGAGCGCGTCGAATATCGCCCCGAAGTCGAGGTCACCCTCCCCGGGGATGCGGTGGTAGTGTTTGCCCCGCCGCCCCCCGACGATGTCCTCGAGGTGGACGCCCGTGATGTGGCCGGCACACCGGCGGACCGCCTCCGCGGGGTCCTCGCCGTACACCGCCGCGTGGCCGACGTCGAGGTTGACGCCGAGCGAGTCGCGTCCGACGTCGTCGATGAGTTCCAGCACCTCGTCGGTGCACTCGACCAGCAGTTCGGGTTCGTACTCGATGCCCACGTCGACGCCCTCGGACTCGGCGTAGTCGAGGATCTCGTCGAGCGACTCCCGCAGGTACTCGTGGGCGCGCTCGGGTGGGGTGCCCGGCAACGGTCGACCGGTCGCGACGCAGACGGCCGGCGCCCCGACTGCCGACGCGAGGTCGATGGCCCTCTTCGTGTACTCGACCCGCCAGACCCGGTCGTCCTCGTCCCCGGTGACGATGGTGGGGTCGAAGAACGACGACGGCGGCGCGTCGTCGTAGTAGCCGGTCGCCGTGTTCGCGTTGACGTTCGAGACCGACAGTCCCGTCTCGTCGAGCGCCTCGCGCACGTCCGCGAGGTCGTCGTCGCCGAACCAGGGGAAGAACGCGTGTGGCTCGTCGCCGAGCAGTTCGACGCCGTCGTAGCCGTGGCGTCCGATCCGCCGGACGGCCTCCGGGAGGTCGAATCGGGTGTAGGCGTTCGTCGAGAAGGCGAGTTTAACCATGGTACACGGTCTTAGCCGGGGGTTCAAATCGTTTCTCCCGACGCCCGGAAGATCGCCCGCATCGGAATGGTTCACGTCACGTCGAACACGCCGGAGAGCACGACCGCCGGGACGAGGAACGCCAGCACCGCGAGCGCCCACGCAGATCCCGCGATCGCGGCGAACGCCGCGTCCAGCACGACCAGCCCCAGCACGCACGTCCCGACGGCGGGTCCGATGGTCCCCGGCGACGGGTCGGCGTACGCCGCCCGAAGCGCCCGGCCGGTCCACGCGACGAAGCCGACGAGAAGCGCTCCCGAGAGCGCGACGTCGACCAGCGGGGGGGAGCGCAGGAAGAGGAGGCCGACGAGTCCGAGAACGGCGACGGCCACCCCGGCCACTCCAGTCGACACCGCACCCCGGTCCGCGTCGCCGGTCTCGCTCTCGGCCATGGACGTGACCCCGGCGATGTAGAGGAGGACGATCGCGGGTACGGCGAGCGTCCACGATGGAAGCTCCGTCGGACGGACGGCCGCCGTCGTTCCCAGCAGGACGTTCAGCCCCCTGCACGCGCCCATGGTCAGGAAGCCGAGCGTCGACCCCTTGAACGCGCCGTCGTAGAGCAGCACGGCGAGGGCGACACCGCCGGCGACGAGGCCGGCGGTCGCGCCGCCGGCGACCGCGGCGACCGCGACGCCGCCGGCCAGCAGGCTCCCGCCGAACACGACCGCCGCCGGTCGGGAGACGTCGCCGGAGGGGATTGGTCGCTCCCGGCGCTCGCGGGCGTCCTCCGGCGCGTCGAAGTAGTCGTTCAGCGTCGTCCCCGCGCCGTACAGCAGCACCGAGGCGGCCGCCAGACCGGCGACGGTCCCGACCGAGACGGCGTGGCCGGCCGCGACGACGAGCGCGACGCCGAGCAGGACGTCCGGCGGGGCGGTGAAGAGGTTGGGGAGTCGAACCAGCGTGGCGTACGCGGCGAGCGGACGCCGGCTGTTCCCGTCCGCGTCCACCTCGTGGTGTTCGGACGGGACCGTCATGTCAGGCCCAACCGTGCTCCCGCAGGTACCGCATCGCGTCGTGTGCGGTCTCCTCGGCGGTCTCCCCGTACGGGTACAGTTCGACGGTGACGAAGCCGTCGTAGCCGCTCCCCTCGACGGTGCTCAGGAAGCCGTCGATGTCCATCGCGCCCTCGCCGAGCTGGGTGTGCTCGTGTCGCCGGTCCGCGGGAATGTCCTCGATGTGGTAGTGGCTCGTGTACTCTGCCAGTTCGTCGACAAGTTCGGCGGGGTCCTCGCCGACCGAGAAAAAGTGCCCCGCGTCGAAGTTGCAGCCGACGCTGTCGGAGTCGACCCGGTCCATCAGGTCGAGGAAGTCGTCGGAGGTCTCGATCAGGAGTTCCGGCTCGGGCTCCACGAGCACGTCGACGCCGACCTCCTCGGCGGTCGGCGCGACCGCCTCCAGCCCCTCGACGAACTCGTCCAGCGCCTCGTCGTCGGACTTCCGCTTCGGCACCGGTCCGCCGGGCGGGACGGAGATGTGGGGGGCGCCGAGCGCGGCCGCCGTCTCCAGGGCGTCCTTCGTGTGCTCGACCCGCTTCCGGCGGTCGTCCGCGTCGAGTTCGACGAACGACGGGTGGTGGAATGCCTCCGTGTCGCGGCTGAACTCCGCCTCCTCGCTCTCGGCGCTCGGCTCGATCGCGCTGAGCATGAACGCGTTGCAGTTGCACACCTCGAGGCCGTGTTCCTCGAGCAGGCCCACGACGCGCTCGACCTCGTCCTCGTCGGCCGTCCCCGGGTACAGGTGCGGGTCGTCGAGGAGGATCTCGATCCCGTCGTAGCCGGCGTCGCCGAGCACCTCGACGGTGCTGTCCAGGTCGTAGTCGCGGAACGCGTTGGTGGAGAACCCGAACCGCATGGTCAGGGTTCGTACTCGAAGTTCGGCGACTGGCTGAAGAACTCGTACGGGTTCTCGAACACGACCTTCCGCACCTCCTCGCGGTCCCAACCCCGGTCGAGCATCTCGTCGCGGGCCTTCGGCACCGCCAGTGGATCGGAGGGGTCCCAGTCGGCGGCGCTGTTGAACAGCATCCCGTCGGTGCCGTACTCCTCCAGCAGGTCGATGGCCGCCGAGGCCTCGATCTTCCCGGGGTAGAGCGTGAACCCGACCCAGCAATCGGTCCCGACGGCCGTGTCGATGGTGTTCTCGGTGTTGTGGTCGATGACGATGCGCTCCTGGGTCACGCCCTCGTCCTCGATCATCTCGACGATTCGCTCGGTCCCCTGCGGTTTGTTCGTGTGCGGCGTGTGGACGATGACCGGGAGTTCGCGCTCCTCGGCCATCCGAAGCTGGCGGCGGAAGGCGTCGCGTTCCTCCTGCGTGTCCTGGTCGAGCCCGATCTCGCCGACGCCGACGACGTTCTCGCGGTCGAGGTACTCGGGGAGGCGGTCCATCACCGCCTCGGCCATCTCGGGGTAGTTCGCCTCCTTCGGCTCGAGCCCGATGGTGACGTAGTGGTCGACGCCGGCGGCCCGCTCGGCGCGCTCGGTCTCGAAGTCGATGATCTGCTCGAAGTAGTCGAAGAACGAGCCGGGGTGCTGTTTGTCCGTCCCGCTCCAGAACGCCGGCTCGATACAGCACTCGATGCCGGCCCGACGGGCCCGCTCGTAGTCGTCGCTCGAGCGGGACACCATGTGCATGTGGGGGTCGATAACTCGCATTACAGGTCGGGCGAACCGCCAGGTGTGCTTCAGTATACACCGGCTATCCATCGGGAGCGCATCGGGTAGGATTCATCTAACTGGGATAGGGCCGACTGTTCGTCCAGTAAGCGAATTCGACGAGTACGAAGTGGACCGTCGACGACCGGTAGCAGCGTTATAACAATCCGACTAACTTGGCAGTGGGGCTACATGGAACGAACTGGTGTGTGGCTCGTCGGCGCGTACGGCAACGTGGCGACCACGGCGATCGTCGGCGCGCGCGCGATCGCTCACGACGTCGCGAACACGACCGGCATGGTGACGGCTCGACCGCCGTGTACCCGACTGGACCTCCCCGACCTCCGCGACATGGTGTTCGGCGGTCACGACGTGCGCGACACGTCCCTCCTCGAGACGGCCAGGCGGCTCTCGGCCGGTGGTGTTCCCACGGCCGACGTCGTCGAAACGGTCGCCGACGACCTCGCGGAGATCGACGAGAACGTCCGGGTCGGAACCGCGGTCAACTGCGGACGGGCGGTGACGGACCTCGCGGACGAGACGCTGGACGCTCCGGACGTCGGGGACGTCGTCGGACAGATCCGCGACGACTACCGGTCCTTCGCAGACGAACACGACCTCGACAGGGTGGTCGTCGTCAACGTCGCCTCGACGGAACCGGGCGTCGCCGACCCCGACCGGTACGACACCCTCGATGCGTTCGAGCGGGCCGTCGAGGCGAACGACCGCGACCTGCCGGCCAGTTCACTCTACGCCTACGCCGCGCTCGTCGAGGGACACCCGTACGTGAACTTCACACCCAGCACTGGAGCGGCGCTGGGCGGCCTGCGCGAACTCGCCGAGCGCGAGAACCTCCCCAACGTGGGACGGGACGCGAAGACCGGCGAGACGCTGCTCAAGTCCACGCTCGCACCGATGTTCGCCGCCCGGAACCTCCGGGTGCGCTCCTGGGAGGGTCACAACATCCTCGGCAACGACGACGGCCTCGTGCTGGAGAACGACGCCAACAAGGCCGGCAAACTGGCGAGCAAGGGCGACGTGCTGGAGGGGATCCTGCCGGACATCGAGCACAACCGGGTGCGAATCGACTACGCGCCGCCGCTGGGCGATTGGAAAACGGCGTGGGACGACATCCGGTTCGACGGGTTCCTCGACACGCGAATGAAACTCCAGTTCACCTGGGAGGGCTCGGACTCGGCGCTGGCGGCGCCGCTCGTGCTGGACCTCGTCCGGCTGGTCGCCCACGCCGACGAGTACGACGAGGGCGGCCTCCAGCCGCAGCTGGCGTCGTTCTTCAAGGCTCCCCTCGGCGTCGACGACCACGACTTCGCACACCAGTTCGACCTGCTCGAACGGTACGTGGACCGCCACGCCGGCGAGGGCGACGACGGTCGGGTTCGGCGATGACCGGGTCGCCCGCCGGCCGAGTAGTCGTCCTCGACGTGGTCGGGCTCCAGCCGGACCACGTGACGGCCGACCTCGCTCCCGAACTCGCCTCCCTGTTCGGCGGCACGACCGCACTACGCCCGGCGTTCCCCGCGCTGACGGTCCCGGCGCAGACGACGCTCGCCACGGGACAGTCGCCGGGTGAGCACGGCGACGTCGCCAGCGGCGAGTACGACCGGGCCACCGACGAGGTCGCGTTCTGGGAGCGCGACCGCGACGGCCGGAACCGGCTCTGGGAGACGGCCCGGGAGGCCGGAACGACGACGGGTGCGCTCTTCTTCCAGCACCTCATCGGCACCGACGCCGACGTGGCCGTGACGCCGTCGCCCATCGAGGACGAGGACAACAACATGCTGGAGATGGACTGCTGGAGCAACCCGGACGGGTTCTACGACGACCTCAGGGAGGAGTTCGGTCACTTCCCCCTGCACAACTACTGGGGGCCGGCGGCCGGCGAGGCGAGCAGCGAGTGGATCCTCGACGCGGCGGCGACGGCGGTCGACCGGTTCGACCCGGACCTCCTCTGGGTGTACGTCCCGCACCTCGACTACGCCGGACTCCGACACGGCCCCGGCGAGGAACTGCGCTCGGCCGTCGGCGAGGTCGACCGACTCGTCGGCGAGTTCCTCGACGCGCTGCGGGCGGACGACCGGTGGGACGAGACGGTCGTGAACCTCGTCAGCGAGTACGGCTTCCACGACGTCGAGACGCCCGTGTTCCCCAACCGCGCCCTCCGCGAGGCGGGGCTGCTCTCGGTCACGGACGACGGGGAGGGCGGCGAGGAGGTCGACCTGGTCGACTCCGACGCCTTCGCGATGGTCGACCACCAGGTCGCCCACGTCTACCTCGACGACGGCGTCGACGAAGCGCGGGAGGCCCTCCGGGGGCTCGATGGCGTCGACGAGGTCCTCGACGAGGATGGGAAGGCCGAACGCGGCGTCGACCACCCGAACGCTGGCGACCTCGTGCTCGTCGCCGAACCGACCGCGTGGTTCCAGTACTACTGGTGGTTCGACCGCGGGGACGCGCCGTACTACGCGACCGACATGGACATCCACGCCAAACCGGGCTTCGACCCCTGCGAACTGTTCTTCGGCGACGAGGGGCTGGCCTCCCTCGACCCGACGAAGGTCGGCGGCTCCCACGGGCGCGTCGACGACGAGGCGTTGGGCGTCTACGGGCTCGGCGGCCCGGCGGCGCCAGACGGCCCGACCGACGACGACGCAGTCGACGCCCGGTCGGTCGCGCCGACGATCGCTTCGCTTCTGGGAATCTCGGACGAGGTCGCGACCTCGTCCGACTACCCCTCGCTGCTGGAGTGACGACGGCGATCGCACCCCCGGGGGGTCTTCCGTCCCCGTTCGGGGCTGCGAGATTCACCGGGCAGATTTTTGCCGGTCGCAGGGGTAGAAACGGTATCACTTCGATGAGCGAACGACGACCATCATCCCGGCGACGATACCTTCGAGGAGTCGGCACCGCCCTCGGCATCGGGCTGGCCGGGTGCTCCGCCGAGCCGGGTGGAACGACCGGGGAGACTCCGGGGACAGACGAAGGGACGGCCGGGACGACAGCCGAACCGACGGCGACCGCCGACGAACCGACCGCACGGACCGACAGTTCGACGGCCGAACAGGCGACGACCGACCGGGGGTCGACTCCGGTCCACGCCGGATACGAGACCACGGAGGTCCGCGTCACGTCGGAGGGGGAGACGTTGGGGTCGGTGACGGCGGCCATCGCTGACACGCAGGAACTGCGGTATCGCGGGCTCAGCGACACCGAATCGCTCCCGGAGGATCGGGGGATGCTGTTCGTGTACGAGTCCGTCGATGAACGCACGTTCGTCATGCGGAGGATGGACTTCGGGATCGACATCGTCTACGCGGACGCGGACGGGACGATCACCCGGATCCACCACGCCCCGGAACCCGGTCCGAACGAGGACGGCGAGGATCAGCGCTACCCCGGGCGCGGGCAGTACGTCCTGGAGATCAACTACGAGTGGACGACCGACCACGGGGTCGAGGAGGGCGACGTACTCGAGTTCGAGCTCTGATCGGGGCGTTGGACGACATCCGTGACGCGATGCCGGTAGGGTCCCGGATTTCGAACGTCGATCAGGACCGGAGTCGGTCGACGGGTCGCGATCAGTCGAGTTCGTCGAGGATCAGGTCGGTCACCGTCACCGGCTGTTCGTGCTGGACCCAGTGGGTCGCCTCGTCGACGAGCGAGAAGCGGCCGTCGACGCAGTACGCCAGGCTGTCGTGGGCCATCCGACGCTTGAGGAACTGGTCGCCCGAGCCCCAGATGACACGCGTCGGGACCGTCACGCGCCGCGTCTCCGGACGGGCACGCTCGCGGGCGGCGGCGCGATACCAGTTCAGCATCGCCGTGAACGCGCCCGGCCGGGACCAGGCCGCGCGGTAGCGGTCGAAGTCGGCGGCCGAGAACGTCCCCGGCATCGCGGACTCGCGCATCATCCGGGTCGGCAGGCGCCAGTTCAGCGCCCTGCTCGCGGCCTCGGGGAGGACCGGGAGCTGGAAGAACATGGCGTACGAGGAGCGGAGGAGCTGTTCCGGGTCGCCCCGCAGCGTGTCGCGGGTGACCGTCGGGTGGGGCGCGTTCACGGCGACGAACTCGGAGAGCCGGTCCGGGTGGTGGATGGCGACCCACCAGCCGACGACGCCGCCCCAGTCGTGGCCGACCAGCGCGGCCGTCTCGGCCCCGTAGGCGTCGACGAACCCGAGCACGTCGGCTGCCAGGTACTCCATCCGGTAGTTGCTCACCTCGGCCGGCTTCTCGCTCCGGTTGTACCCCCGCTGGTCCGGAACGACGACGTGGTAGCCCGCGTTGGCGAGCGGCCTGATCTGGTGGTGCCAGCCGTACCAGAACTCGGGGAACCCGTGTAGCAGGAGCAGCAGGTCGCCGTCGTCGGGGCCAGCCTCGACGACGTGGAACCGTCGACCGTTCGCCTCGACGAATCGGGCCTCGCCGGGGACGTCGGGCGGCAACTCGTCGGTCGTCCCGGCAGCGGTCGTCGAGTCGGTCGCAGCGTCGGCGGGTGCGGCGCCGCCAGCGTCGTCGCTCGCGGGTGTCATACCCCACGATACAGTCGCGGACGGCGAAAACGTACCGGCGGTCGCGGCGGCGAGTGGCGCGACGGATCGGGTCAGTCCCGTCGGTCGGCGACGGCACTCCACACGGCGGTCGCGCCCAGCAGCGCCGCGGGCAGCATCGGGAGGACGAGCATCGCGGTCAGGAAGCCCAGGCCGAGTTCGCCAGGCGCCGCCGGCCGGACGTAGATGATGCCGGGGATCACCAGGAACGCCAGGACGACCACCGCGACGAGCACCGTGCCGGTCCGGCCCAAGCCCTCGTCGGACCCGTCCGCCCCGGGGTCGTCCGCGACCCCGGACTCGCCGTCCCAGTCGTCGGGACGGTGGACGTACCCGCCGTCGCTCCCCGAGGTTCCCGCGTCGGCTTCAGAGTTCACTGTCGGGTCTCACCACCACTTTGCCGAAACCCTCGCGGTTCTCCAGCATCTCGTGGGCCCGGGCCGCCTCGGACATCGGCAGCACCTCGCGAACGCGGGGCTCGAACGTGCCGTCCCAGACGAGTTCGAGCACGTCGTCCACCTCGCCCGGCGTCGCCATCGTGGAGCCGATGACCGACAGCTGGTTCCAGAAGATGCGGTTGATGTCCGTCTCGGGGGTCCCGCCGGTGGTCGCCCCGCAGGTGACGACGCGGCCGCCCTTCGCGAGCGACTTCAGGGAGTCGTGCCACGTCGCCGCCCCGATGTGGTCGACCACCATGTCGACGCCGCGTCGGCCGGTGTGCTCGCGGATCTCGTCGGCGAAGTCGTCCTCCTCGTAGTTGATGACGTGGTCGGCGCCGCACTCCTCCGCGTAGGAGAGCTTCTCCTCGCTGGAGGCGGTCGCGTACACCTCTGCGCCGGCGTAGTCGGCGATCTGGACCGCCGCGTGGCCGACGCCGCCGGAGGCGCCGAGGACCAGGACCTTCTCGCCCGGCGAGAGCTCCCCCCGCGTGAGGAGCATCCGCCAGGCGGTCTGGAAGACGAGCGACGCCGACCCTGCCGTCTCCCAGTCGACGTGGCTCGGCACCGGAACGAGGTTGTCCTCGGGCACCACGGCGAGTTCCGAGTGGACGCCGCGCTGGTGCTCGCCGATGATGCTGTACCGAACGCACTCGGACTCCTCGCCGTCGCGGCAGAACTCGCAGACGCCACAGGAGACGCCCGCGCTGACGGTGACGCGGTCGCCCTCCTCGAACCGGGTGACGTCGGCGCCGGCCTCCCTGACCACGCCGGCGCCGTCGCTGCCGGGGATGTGTGGCATGTCGAGGTCGATGCCCGGGAGCCCCTTCCGCGTCCAGACGTCGAGGTGGTTCAGCGCGCCCGCCTTCACGTCCACGAGTACCTCGTCCCGTCCGGGTTCCGGGTCAGGGAAGTCGCCGTACTCGATCACGTCGCGGTCGCCGTGCTCGGAGAACTGAACGGCCTTCATGCATCGCCCTCACACGGCCGGGACCAAAACCCTACCTGCCGGGCGGCGCCGACGGGCGGTCGCGATTCGAGACGGAACGATACTCGGGTACCGGTGCGAACGCATCCGGAAAACGGGGACCCCAGTCGGCGGAACGGACGGGGAGAGGTGGGCACCCTGATCGACTGGGGACTGGAGGGCCGTGGTCGCGGGCCGGCGAACAAACGCTCGCCTGGCGGCGTCATCACTTCACCGACCGGGGAATCTCCCACATCGCGGGAACCGACCGTTTCGGCGGGGATAGAACGGAACACAAATGGTCCACGGGCCGGAACGAACCCCCAGAATGTCGTCCCTCGACGCGACCGAGGTCGCCTCGGTGCTCGCCAAACGGCGCGAGTGCCTCCGCGCGGTGACGGGCGGGCCGGTCCGCAAGCGCGACCTCGTCGACTCGCTCGACATCCCGCGGACGACGCTCGACCGCGCGGTGCGCGAGTTGGCGGAGGTCGAACTCGTCGAGTGCGCGTCCGGCGGGGTACGCGCGACCGGGTTCGGCCGCGAGGCGCTCGCGGCGGCCGACAGCTACCGCGAGACGCTCGACGGGCTGGCGGACGCGTCGTGTCTCCTCGACGCGCTCCCCGCCGCCACCCCGCTGGGCGACGCGTTCCTCCGCGGCGCGAGCGTCAGCCGCGCGGCCCCGCCGGCGCCGGACCGGGTCGTCACCGACCTGTTCGACTCCGTGGCCGGCGCCGACTCGGTCCGCGGCGTCGCGCCGGCGGCGCTCACCGGCCACATGGCGTCGTTCCAGGAACACGCGAGTTCGGGCGGGGCGGTGCCCGAACTGCTCGTGACGCCCGCGGTCCTCGACCAGGTCGTCGCGGTGCGCGGCCGGGCCGTCGTCGAATCGCTCCGCGACGGCGAGATCGACCTCCGAAGCGGTCCCGTCCCGTTTCGGTTCGGGCTCTGGCTCGTGGACGACGCGGAGGCCGGCGTCGTCGTCTACACCGACACCGGGATCCGGGGCGTCGCCGTGAACGACACCGAGGAGGCGCTCGCGTGGGCCCGCGAGCAGTACGGCCGTGTCGCCGAGCAAGCCGAGGCCGTCACCCCCGAAGGGATCGTGAAGATGCTCGACGGTGATCGGCACGGCACTGCCGCGGAGTAACGAACCAACGCGTCGCTTTTTGTGCGCCCCTCGCCAACGGCGAGCCATGAGCGACCACGGCCACGAGGGCAGTGACGACCACCGCGGAGACGATCGTGACCACGGTAGTCACGATCACGACCACCACGAACACCACGACGACCACCACGCCCACGACATCGGCGACGTCGGCTACGCGATCGTGACGGTCTCCTCCTCGCGCAGCATCGAGGACGACCCGTCGGGGGACGCGATCGCGACGGCCGCCGAGGACACCGGCGGCGAGGTCGTGACGCGCGAAGTCGTCCGGGACAGCTACGACGGCGTGCAGGGCTCCGTCAACAACCTCGTCGACCGCGACGACGTGGACTGCGTCGTCACCACGGGCGGCACCGGCGTCACCCCGGACGACGTGACCGTCGAGGCGGTCGAGCCGCTGTTCGACAAGAGGCTGCCGGGCTTCGGCGAACTGTTCCGGGCGCTCTCTCGGGAGGAGATCGGGACGATGGTCGTCGCGACCCGCGCGACCGCCGGCGTCGCCGGCGACGTCCCCGTGTTCTGTCTCCCGGGGAGCGAGAACGCCGCCCGCCTGGGCGCCGAGGAGATCATCACCGAGCAGGCGGGCCACCTCGCCGGCCTCGCGCGACGTGAGTGAACGGGCGGTTCAGCCGGCCGACTTGAGCACGCGCCAGACGACGCCCGGGCGCAGGAGCGAGGTGGGGGGTCGCTCCATCATCAACACCCGGACGAACGCGCTCGAGAGCTCGCCGTCGGTGTGGGCTGCTCGGGCCAGTCGCGAGAGATACCGACTCGTGAGAGCCGTGCCGCGCGGTCTGGGACCGGTCGTCTGCGGGAACCCGAAGTCGCTTCCCACCGCCAGCGTCCACGCGGCGTCGACGACCGGTTCGGCGCGGTCGAAGAACCGACGCGCGAGGTCCTCGGTGCCGCCTTCCGCCAGCGCCCGGTGGAGCATCAGAGCCTCGAGCGCGGCCACCGACATGCCTTGCGCGTAGACCGGGTTGAAACTCGCAATCGCGTCGCCGACGACGAGCAGCCCGTCGGGGAACCGGTCGAGATCCTCGTAGCGGTACCGCCTGTTGGCGGGAAATGGGTAGCATTCGATGCCCTCGGAGCTCCTGGGATGGTCCTCGAGCAGTCGCTTCAACTCGGGGGTCGGGAGGCTCGCTACGAACTCGGAGAAGCCCGCGAAATCCGTCGGGGGGTCGTCGCCGTGGACGCCCTGCACGTTCACGACCCAGCGGTTCCCCTCGACCGGCGCAGCCATGCCACCGCGGGTACGGGGCGAGGCGGGCGGTACGAGGAACGTTCGACGGTCGTCGGGCGGTCGCTCGACGTAGGTGGTGCTGTAGGCCAGATCGATGCGCACCTCGTCGAGTTCGGGCGGCGCGTAGCCGTGCTCCGCCAGCCATGCCGGAGTCCGACTCGTCCGACCCGTGGCGTCGACGACCAGATCGGCGCCGATCTCCTCATATCCGGACTCCGCGCGGATCGCCACGCCCTCCACGGTCGTTCCCGCCTCGTCGAGGAGGTAGCCGGTGAACTGGCAGCGCGGACGCACGCGGACCCCGTCGAGTTCGGACACGCGCCGTCGAGCGACCTGCTCGATGAGCGGTCGCGTCGCGGAGCACGTCTCCATCCGCGTCGGGCCGTGGGCGAGGAAGCCCCCCTCTGCGTAGAACCTCACGTCGCCAGCGAAATCGATCAACAGCCCGCCGGCAGAGAGGAGTTCCTCGGTGTACCCCGGGAACAGGTCGGCCAGCGTCGCGGACCCGGCCCTCAGGAGCGCGTGGGGGTGACGACCCTGCGGTACGCCGCGACGTGCGACCGGATCGCCCTCGAGGGAGTCACGGTCGACGACCGTGACGGTCTCGAACCGATCGGCGAGGACGCGGGCCGCGAGCAGACCTGCCACGCTCGCCCCGACCACCACGGCGTGCCCACTCCGCCGGGAGAGCAGGTCCCGATCGTACCGTGGAACGGTCGCCAGGGTCACGACGGCAACTCACCTTCCCGTTCCGGTTCGCCGCCAAGCATGTTAAGTGTTCACACCCCAACCCACCTCAGTCCGAACTGACGGCTTTCCCCTGGAATCTGGAGTCGTGAAACGGACGTGGACGTCCGATTCCCACCCGCCGCGTCCGCGGCACCAATGGACGCCTTTTTGACCGCGACGGGCGCAGACGGGATATGTTGATTACCGTCTCGGGCCCGCCGGGGAGCGGGAAGAGCACGACCGCCGCGGCGCTCGCGGAGGCGTTCCAGCTCGATCACGTCTCAGGCGGCGACATCTTCCGCGAACTGGCCGCCGAGAACGACATGACGCCAGTCGAGTTCAACGAGCTCGCCGAGGAGGACGAGGCGATCGACCGCGACCTCGACCGCCGGCTCCGACAGGTCGCCATCGAGCGCGACGACGTGCTGCTCGAGTCCCGACTCGCCGGGTGGCTCGCCGCCGAGCACGCCGACCTCCGCATCTGGCTCGACGCGCCGCTGTACATCCGCTGCGAGCGCATCGCCGAACGGGAGGACAAGTCGCTCGATCGGGTGCGCGAGGAGACGAAGCGCCGCGAGAAGAGCGAGGCGAAGCGCTACGAGGAGTACTACAACATCCGCATCGACGACCTCACCATCTACGATATCTCCTACAACACCGCGCGGTGGTCGCCCGAGGGCGTGCTGGGGATGTTGACGACCGCCATTGACTCCTACGACCCGGACACCGACGAGGGGAAGGCGCCGGTCGAGGGCGTCGACTACGACTTCTGACCATGCGCGCCGCCCCCGGCAGCCGGACAGTCGACGAACTCCTCGAGTTCGGCGTCGTGAACCTCGACAAGCCCGCCGGCCCCTCGGCCCACCAGGTGAGCGCCTGGGTCCGTGATCTCGCCGACGTGGAGCGTGCGGCACACGCGGGCACGCTCGACCCGAAGGTGACGGGGTGTCTGCCGACACTGCTCGGGGACGCCACGAGGATCGCGCAGGTGTTCCTCGAGGGGACGAAGGAGTACGTCGCCGTGCTCGAACTCCACGGCCGCGTGCCGGGCGACCTGGAGGCCATCGTCGGGGAGTTCGAGGGGGAGCTCTACCAGAAGCCGCCCCGCAAGTCGGCCGTCTCGCGTCGCCTCCGCACCCGGACGGTGTACGACCTCGACGTGCTGGACCAGGACGGACGACAGGTGCTGCTCGGCATCCGCTGCGAGTCGGGGACGTACGTCCGGAAACTGTGCCACGACATCGGCCTCGCCATCGGCACGGGCGGGCACATGGGCCACCTCCGCCGGACCGCGACCGACCCGTTCGACGACCGCGACCTCCACACGCTCCACGACTTCGTGGACGGGCTCACGTGGGCGGACGAAGACGGGGACGAGGACCTGCTCCGGGAGGTCGTCGCGCCCGCCGAGCGGGCGCTCACCCACATCCCGCGCGTCACCGTCGCCGACAGCGCCGCGGCCGAGATCGCCAACGGCGCGCCGGCGTACGCCCCCGGCGTGCTGGAGGTGTCGGGCCCGACCGACTCGCCCGACGCGGCTCCCGCCGAGGGCGACCTCGTCGCCTGCTACACGGCGGACGGCTCGGCGGTCTGTCTCGGCACGCTCGTCGGCGACCCCGACGCCGAGCGCGGCGAGGTCGTCTCGCTGGAGCGCGTTCTCGTCTGATCAGTTCCGTCCGGCGAGACTGCCGGCTGGCGGGGCTTTTTCACCGGCGTTCGTGAGTCCGTGGTATGACGAACTCCATCGAGGTCGGCACCGCGAACGCGGCGGCCGGCGAGGTCGCCGACGGCTGGCTCCCCGTCACGGGGCTCCCGACCGGCGGCGACGAGCGACTCCCGGTGACGGTCGTCGACGGCGCCGACGAGGGGCCGACGCTGTGGGTTACGGGCGGCGTCCACGGCGACGAGGCGACCGGCGTCGCCGTCGCGCAGGATACGGCACGGACGGCCCGGGAACTCGCTGATGAACTCGCCGGCGCCATCGTCGTCGTCCCGTTCGTCAGTCCGGCCGGCCTGCGGCGGAACGAGCGCACCACCTACTACGGCGGCGACGACCCGAACCGCTACTTCCCCGACGTGGAGCGCGAGTCCACGCGCCCGCCCGAGACGCAGGAACGCGTCGCCACCAGGCTGTTCGAGGCGGTCGCGGACTCCGCGGACCTGCTCGTCGACTGCCACACGGCGCAGGCGGGGTCGGTTCCGTTCGCCATCCGCGACCGGGTGCTGTACGGCGAGGAGCGAACCGAGGACGAGGCCGAGGAACTGGCGTCGGACCTGGACCGGATGGTCGAGGCGTTCGGCCTGCCGATCCTTACGGAGTACCCCGCCGAGGAGTACCTCGAACAGTCGCTCCAGCGCTCGACGGCCGGCGCGGCGCTGAACACCGCCGGGATCCCCGCGTTCACGGCCGAGCTCGGCGGCCACAGCGTCGTCGAGGAGCACGCCCGGGCGGCCGGCGTCGCGGGCACGTTCGCCGTCGCGGCGGAGTTCGGCCTGGTCGATTCGATTCCGGAGGACGTGGGGGGTGCGGACGAGGAGATCGGGGAACCGGGCGCCGGCGTGCCGGACGCGCCGGTCGACTTCCCGGTCCGGCGCTTTGTCGGCCCGCGGGCCGAGACGGCTGGGCTGGCCCGTCACCGGGTTGACGCCGGCGACGCGGTCGAGGAGGGCGAGGTCGTCGCGGACGTGCTGTCGCCCCACGGCGAGACCCTGGAGTCGGTCGAGTCCGAGCACGACGGCTACGTCATCGGTCGGCGCGAGGGCCTGTCCGTCTACGAGGGCCAGCCGGTGGCGAGCATGGCCGTTCGTGACGACGGGGAGCTGGTGGTCCCGCGCGATGAGGAGGACGAGGAGTGAGTCGGGGGTGCAGGGTCCGAACCGGGGGACGAGGCGGCCCCGTCGGGCGACGGTGGGCCGACTGAAACGAAGCGCTTAACCCCGGGCCTCGATTTTGTGTACCTGCGGGACCGTAGGGTAGTGGTATCCTCTGCCGATGGGGTCGGTAGGACCTGAGTTCGAATCTCGGCGGTCCCACTCCGTATAAACCCTTTTTGGAGGGTTTTCTGATAGGTAGCGGCCGCTCTCCGGGGTGGTTCGCGTGAGCGTCCACTCCAGCGACGAGACGCCTATCTGCGACTACTGCGGCGGCTGGATTACCGAGCCCCACCAGCGCTGTCCCGCGCTCGACGAGGGAGTGTGTCGCCCATGAGGCGGCATTGCCGCGTCTGCTGTGGCCGGATGCGTGTCGAGACAAGTCCCGGCGGTATCCCGCGCCGCGTCTGCGAGAACGGACCCCACGGACTCGGGGAGGCGTTCGCCGGACCATGAGTGCCGACACGCCAACGCCACCCTCGACCGACGAGACGGCCCCCGGCGAAGCGCTAGACTTCGACGCGCTCGCCGGCACCGATACGACCTCGTGGCGCCGCGCAGACCCACAGCGCGCGCTCATTGAGTCCGTCGGTCGCTACGGCTATCGGGTCGCGCTTCAGGACGGTGCAGACGTCCACATTGTCGCGGTCGCGCTCGATGATGACGAGCACGTTGGAACGTGCGACTGTCGCGGCTTCGAGTATCACGACGGGCCATGTGCCCATCTCTGTACCGTCAGGAAGGCCGCGTTCATCGACGCGAAAGACACGCACGGTGACTCCGTCCGTATCCGCCGGATCGATCTCGACAACGTGCACGATCCCGAACGCGCGGCCACGGACGGCGGGCACATCGACCGGGCGATGCACACTAACGCATTGGAGGGCCGCCGGTGAACGAGTACTCAATCTCGTCCTCCGTCAGTTGAAGGCAAGTCGTCGGGTGGCGCACTCATGCGCGCGCACGTGAGCGCGCGCGAGGCCCGCACGCTGCCGTCCCGGTGGGGGCGTACTAACCCACTTACTTTCGGGGTTCCGTCTGTGTATTACGGCGCGAATCGCTGTACTAACAGCGAGGTGGGCGCGTGAGCCGCCTGCAGTCTTCGGACTCGCGGGCCACCATTACCTTCCGTGTCGACGAGGCGACGAAGGAGGCCTACAAGGAGAACGTCAATAGCATGAGCGGCGATCTCCGCGAGTACGTCAGCGCGGTGGCCGAGGCGGATGGCGTCGAGACCTCCGATCTGCCCACTGACGAAACGCTGCGAGAGGCCTACCTCATCCTACTGGAGTCGGCCGGTGACAACCTTCGGCTGAAGACCGAGGCTGCCGAGTCAGTACTCGCTCAAAAACTCAGCCGACCGAAGACCGCCGTGCGGAGTGGCGTGCTGAAACCGTTGGAAAACCGCGGCTTCACCAAAGCGAGTTGGGGTGTCATCACTGTGCAATCACGGGACGAGAGGGGTCCGGAAGGAGGGGCGTGACGGACGATACAATCACTAATCAGCTATCTCCTCCTCCGAATCTTCATGCTTCCCGACAACAGCATCGACAAGTTCAGCTTTCGAATGGCTTTGGTCTAGATGTGTCCGGAGCTCTTCATCGTCTAACTCACGGTTGCACAGCGGACAGTGGAGAGGGAGTCGGGACGCCATACCGAGTGAGAGGACTCCGAAGCAGAAGTAGGTGGGGTCCTGAGCGCGACGGACTCGAAGGGGAAATTCGGCAGGCTTCGACCTGGTCAGAACGAAACTATGAGACATTGACGTTCGAATAGCTCTGTTAAATACCTAACAATTGATGGGTTCGGACGGGCGTGCTGAATACAGGGCGCGAAGTCAGCATGACGTGTTAGCAGCGAGCGGACCGCTCGGCTTGTCTACTCGAGCGGTTATTATTTCCACTAATATAAGGTGCTGGAGCATGTGCGAGCGGTTCGGGCGTGTTGCAGTGGAAGGAAGGTTGTTCACTGTCAGGCGCGAATCGGGGACTATGGAACAGCATATTCTCGTCCCGGTAGACATCTCATCCAGTTCTGAGAGCGCCTTCGAATACGTCTTGGAGGAAATTCCGGGCCCGAAGATAACCCTCTTGCATGTCCTGAATCCAGTCACCATCTTCAACTATCCGACTGCTGAGGGGTTTGATTACGGGAAAGCGCAGCAAAACGAGCAGGAGAGACGTGAAGACGTCAAAGGGATTTTCGAGAGATACCGGACCAAGGAGCCGGCACGCGATCGGCAAATCGAAACGGTCATCGAGGCAGGAGTCCCCGCAGAAAAAATCCTCGCGTACGCCGAACGCGGGGACGTGGATCACATCGTAATGGGGAGTCGTGGGCGAGATGGCCTCGAAGGAAAACTCCTCGGGAGTGTGGCTCGGGGCGTCCTGAAACGAGCCGCCGTTCCCGTGACGATCGTCCCATAGCAATCGGGACATGAAGCGACTCCGTTTCAGCACTCGTCGATTAATACCGAACGCCAGTTGTGTTCACGCGAAATGTCCCAGAACGACCTTGTTGAAACCCTCACTCGATGAGAGGAATCAGCGGTCGTGCTGAATACAGGGCGCGTATCGGACACGAGGGCAGTCCGAAGTGACGGTCGATTGTATCGCTAAGAACAGGGGATGGTGTTATCGAACGATGGTTGATATACGAACTTCTTCGTCACGGATACTGACGCTGAGTTTCCGTCCGTCTCTATTGGTCCACTCATGTGAGTCGGTTCGGTCTTCATCTACTGAAACTTCAATCGCATACTTCACGCCCTCCTGAAGCAGATTCCGATAGGACTGCGACTCCTCAACGTCGAGTGAAACAGTTTCTGAAAGTACCGTCTCGTCGGTCGTCATGTGATTCACGGTGAGAGACACCTCAACGAGTTCATTTGAGTAGTTAATTAGCACTACCTCGGGCCACCCCCTGAGTCCCACACATCCCGCTGTTACACCGACAGACATTGCCCCAAAGGAGCGCAACAGACGTCTTCTGGACGGGTGTGGTGTCATATCCCCAGTATATGGACGTTCGTAATGTGCTTTGTGTTGTACTTTCCCTGACCTACGAGGAACCATTACCGACGACGCATGGAAGGTTCGCAGGTTCCTCTTCGCGGCTGTTTCAGCATCCACTCACCGAAAATATCGGAGGTGCGCTGCTGAATACACCCTCTGAGTCGGTCATGCCGGTCCTGACGGGGCGCAGGTAGGTTGAGGGCCTCCTTGCGAGATCAAAGCGCGTATTCAGTCTGGCCTTGTTCCCGGTAGGTCAGACGCTACGTGCCGGTATCCGCCCCCTCCTGTCTGATCCGGGCCCTCTCCGGGGATGTTCTTGGCGTAGCTATGACTCGGACTGTCCAAACAATACGAGACCTGCCCCGAGAAGTGCGACAAGTGCAGCGAGAATTATGAAGGCACCAGCGTTCTGTGTCGCCGCTATTATCCCGATAACAACTCCGCTTGCCATGAAAAGGCGGCCGAGAAACCGGCTCCGTTCCATCTGATTAATTTGGGACTGCCCCTAAAGAAATTTCCCATCCGTCTGAGCGGTCGGCTCACCGGAAATCGGCTGGAACGAACGCCAGTCGTATGCTGAATGCATCCTCTGTATGCAGCAGGCAATTATTATCAGTTTCTGAGGCTTTAACAAAGCCGTTCGAACGGTGCTGTATGAAGTGTGACGCCGATTAGTGGACGCCCGCTCCTGACTACCCGAACGAATAACCCGGTATCGTAGGCGCCTCCGGGCACCATCATGACGGGTGGTCTTCGCTACCAGAACCGTGGTCACCCTCCGTCGCGGCCTCCATCGCCTCGCCCTCCTCCTTGCCGGGTGGCGGCGCATACGGAAGCTTGCCGATCACGACACGGCCGAAGCCGCGCAGCCGCTCGATGCCGTAGCGGAACGGGACGCACATCCCCGCGGTAAACGCGAGGACGACGACCGCGACCCACTCCGCCGGAACCGCCGTACCGAGGATGCTCATGCTCATGGTTGAATCGCTCCGACGAGCCACGCCCGCCAGAACCAATCGAGAGGTGTCCAGATGCCGAATGCGTGCTCGAGGGCGTCGTCAGCCGCGACCAGAACCCCAAGGATGGCGACACCGCGGGCGCCAACCCACGGGTAGGACTGCCAGAACGGGCCGACGATCGGGAGCGCGAGGCCGATCCCCAGCGCGGCCAGCGTCAGCACCGCCCCCGCGACGGCGTAGTACCGCCAGACCAGGGCGAACGCGAACGACCCGGCCAGGAGCGCGACCAGGAGCGCCCACGGCTCGACCTGGCTCCGGTCGTCCCACACGACCAGGAGCGCGACCGCGGCGAGCAGGACGCCGAGGTAGTAGTGGTGCGGCGCCCACGTCGCCCCGTCCGGAACCGAGTGATGCGGGAATCCTCCCATCATCAGATACCGTGGGCGTGTGACGGGAGGTCGACGTGGTACAGCGTGATGGCCGAGTCCTGGCACGTTGCGGCGCCGTCGGCTGTCGCGTCCACCACCTGCTTCGGCGGGTCGATGATGATTTCTCCCTGGCCCGTCCCGCCCCCCGGTGCGCTCACGCTCTTGCTGTCTGACGTGCCGTCGGCATAGTTGACCGTGAACGTCTGCGTCTGTTCGCTGGCGCATCCCGTGGCGTCAATGTCGAGGACGGCCTTTCGGCAGAATCCCGAATTGCCGTTGTGCGTCGGGTGACTGACGTAGCCCCCCTGATTGGCGTTGACGTCTCTGCTCTCGGTCTGCGTCCCCGTCGGCCGGGAGTGGTGCGCGTCGGCATCCGCCGCGTGGCTGTCAACCTTGTTGTCAGTCGCATACTGCGGGTGGTCGTCCTGGTCGAGATCCGAGAGGGCGCCGTGCGACGTCACGGTTTGCTCTATCCAGGCCGCCCCGTCGAAGACGAACGCCTTGTTGGCGCCCGTTTCGTACCACTCTTCCCCCTCCTCGGGATCGACCGGCTCGGGGTTCTGCACGTAGTCGTACCCGCCGCCGCCGCCGCCGCCGACTATGCCGGTCATGACTCGAACGTCACCACCACTTCGTCGCCCGCGGTCGGCGTTCTGACGTGGATGAGCGACGTGTCCGTGACGCGGAACGTGCGCCCCTGGCCGGCCGCCGTGAGGGCCGCCGCCTGGGTGTCCGCGTCACCGACGAACACCGCGCCGCTGTTCCCCTGGCGATACTCGACCAGCACCTCGACCCCGTGCGGGACCGAGTGCGACGGGAGGATTTCGGCCGTGTCCCCGCTCGTCTGGTGAACGACCTGCTTCAGTCCGTCGAAATTGCCCACGCGGTCCTGTAGCTCGCGCTGGTTGTCGGCGTCCGCCGCCGGCCGAGCGTTCCCGTCCCGGTCGCGGACGGCCTGCACCTTCCCCACCTCCGCGGTGGTGTCGAGCACCATCTACGCACCCTCCGCCCGCTCGTAGCCGACGGGCTGGACGTGGTACGTCTGCGGGCCGCCCGAGACGTTCCGAATGATCACCTGGAGCGATTCGGTGAACCGCCGCGCTGGGGTCCAACACACCACCATGTCGCCAATGTCGGTCGGCGGGATGGCGCACGGCCCGAACATCGTGGTGTCGTCGTCCTTCAGCTCGTAGGTCGATCCGGCGTGCTTGCTGATCGCGACCGCGGCCAGGATGAACTCGGCGCCCGACTGCTCGGGCGTGTACGTCACCGTGCCGCGCTGGCCGTCCTCCAGGTCGAACGTGTACGGCTCGTTGAACGGCACGGCCTCCGGGTCCGGGGCGGGGACGATGCTATTCACCGTCGCCCTCCTCGGCCTGGTCGGCCTCGACGTCGACGAACGCGGCCAGCCCGCCCGGCGCCGTCGCCAGGCCCTCGGCCTTCCGCCGCTCGGTCGCGCTCATCGGCTGTACGTCCGCGTCTCCCTGTCGCTTAGGCATCGTTTGAACCTCCATCAGTCCGCGCCGCGTCCGTGTCCGGGTCGAACTCGGCCGGCTGACGGGAGTCCTCGACGCCGAGTGCTCGCGGGGCCAGCCAGCGGAGGAACCGCCGGTTGCCAGTCGAGCGGTCGTCAGCGTCCGCAGAGCGCCGCGCGTTGGTCCGGATGGAGCGAGAGGCACGTCGGCCCTCGCGATACAGCCCGAGCGCCGCACCGGCCGTCACGGCCGCCGCGGCGGCCTCCACGAAGCTCGCGCTGATCATCGGGCGAACCTCCCGGTCACCTCGGCCGTGTTGCTCGCACTCGACGCCATCCATGCCAGCGCCAGAAGGATGACCGCGACGACGGCGAGCTTCGCGGTGTCGTCCAGGTCGCCGAACGGGTCTGGTGAGTCGGGATCCCAGTCCGGCAGGTCCGGCGTGTCGCCGCCCGCATCGTCGTGGTCGTCGGCGCCGTTCCCCGACTGGTTGCCGTCGTCGGCGTCGGCCGGCGCGTCCTCGGTGACCGACAGCCGCTCCTGGCGAGTACCCAGGGTCGGCCCGAACCGAATACGATTCGCGTCTGGTCTTATCGCGCGACTCAGCCGTGTCTCCATTCGCCGTGTCCCCACGGGAAGGAGCGCGAGACGTGCGAGATGACGACGAATCCCCACGCGAGCAAGTGCCCGTCAAGCCGGTCGCCGCACAAGATCCGCTCAGGAAGCATTACCTGGCAGCTCAACTGTGGCGTGCCGCCGGAGATCGTCGCGGAGCGAGTGAACGCGAGCGTCAGCACGATCAAGTCACACTATGACTTCGCCACGGCCGAAGAGCGATGGCGGCGCTACCACGACCAGATGGAGAGCCGTCGAGAACACCTCGATCAGTTCGATTTCACCGATGATGACAATGACCACATCCTGTAAGATGAATCGCCAATCAGCCCATTATCTGTCCTCTCGAAAGCGACAGATACCCGACCTCGGCGGTCCCACTCTTACATCTCATTTGGAGAGTAGCGAGTGTGTAGTTCATCTCGCTCGTGGGCCTGCTCGTAGTAGCGTATTGCCGGACTCCTCTGAAAAATGCGTCAACGGCCGTCTCGGGAGGTTCGTCGCGCTCTTCGATGGAGCTCGGTTCGCCGGCGCCGCGGTACTCGTGCTCGCAGTTAAACTAGGGAAGGTGCAGGGTAGAGACCCCGCAGTTGTCGATTGTGTCTACGCGGTTGGTGTACTGTACGCCTTCGTCGCGAGTATAGACTGGTTGAATACGATAATGCCCTCTATAGCTCAAAGGTAATTTGGGTACGTAGTGGAGTAAAATCAATCACAAGAGGTATGATGAAGCGCGGAGATCCCTACTCGATGTTCGAAACGCCCTCCCCAACGCACGGCTACTTCCGCGTCGTCGTCGCCTTCTGGGTCTACATCACACTCGCGACGGTTGTCGCACTCGGCGCCCGGGAGTTCGGTGTCTCCGCTGGCGGAACGGTTCTCGTGTTCCTCCTCACCGCGCTTCTCCTGCTGAAACCGTTTCTCCCCGTGTTCCGGCGGCTTCTCCCGGCTCCATCCCGTGAAAAGTAACTCCTCCGTAGTTAGCGATTGTACGCCACTGACCGTGAGCAACTGGATGTCCGGGAAGGAGTGTAGTCCCGGACGTCGTGGTCCCAACCGTCGAGAGGGACCGGTCTATCACCTCGACGTTCCTCTCTAGCAGAGAGCGCAAAATAGCCGCTACGTAGAGCTGCCCACGTAGCGTTTCGACCATCCGCGTACTGTAGACCAGGGTTGTCGAACTCAGCCTCGAGGTCGTCTCGCCTTTCACGAGCGGGCAAGACCGAGGGCGGCCACTGCCGTGAGTAGATGGCGAACGAGCGGCCCGACGATCTCCCGCCAGTGATCCAGAGTCTGCAGATACGGAGTGAACATGTTACTCCCCAATGCAACGGACAGCGGAGTTGCTACCCCCAGATCCGTACTCCAACAACGTCTCCGAGAAGACTACCGACGACGACGGCGACAACCAGTCCCGGGAGGAGTTTGACCAACGGTACCTGTTGGTCGAATCGGCGACTTACGTAGTACAGAGCCACGAACAGCAGCACCGGTTCGACGATAAACGTACTCGGGATGAACGCGACCCTCTCTACGACTGAAAGTTCAATCCAGTGGCTGAGTTTACGAGCGAGGAACGTATGATAGAGCGTAACGATACCGTCCAGAAAGAGAAGGAGCGCCGTGAGTACCACGACGAGTCGAGGTTCCCACTCCCTGTACGGTTCGAGTATGCTGGACGAGAGGGTCATCGTATTGGATGATATCACTCTGTCAGAAGTAGTCTTCTAAGGAGAACACCATGAATTTCCAGTTCAGGGGTGGTCACGGACCAAATTCACCGAACTGGGCGATACGTTATCTCCTGCATTTAGCGATCGCGCCTCGCCTGGCTGTGTACCACTGAATGTCCGAGAATTGGAGGACGTTCCAGCGAATAGGCCTCATGAAATTTCACTTATGACCTCCAGTGTTCGTAATCACTGCTACGTAGACCGAGATAACTGCCGTCGTCTGCTCGGCGTTTTCTGACTAGACAATAGCAGTCGCTCGGGAGTAGTAGAGTGACGGGGTAGGCCAGTCAGCGGTGACCACACGTGGAAACCACGTGAGCCGAAAGGTGCTGCTGACCGTGCCGTCTACCCGATCCTCTCTTCCATCGCTACAAAACACCTCCGGTACTCAGGTCTGGCGAGCGTCGAATCAGTCGAGCAAAATCACTCTCCGACCTCCGTCGTCTGTACTTTGCGAGTTTCCCTCACGTGACTGTGGACCGTTGAACGTCCAAGAACTGGTGAAGTCCCCGACAGAATCGGACCGAATTTACCAGTTCCCGATCCGATCAGTAATCACCTCGGAGTTCTGCATCAACACCGTCCCGAGAATACTCATCACCAGCACGTACCCGACCGCAAAAGCCGGAATCACGTTTTGAAGCACGCCACTCCCCGACCCCGCAGCCAACGCCGCCAGGACCAGCGAGAACTCCCCGCGCGGAACCAGCCCGATCCCCACGCGCAACGACCGCGTCGCGTCCAGCCCGTACACCCGCCCCGAGAGCGTCCCGCTCACGACCTTCCCGACCGTCGTCGCGACGAGCGCGGCGACCAGCAACCACGCCACGCCCGCCAGCAGCGTGATGTCGGTCGTCAGCCCGATTGCGAAAAAGAACACCGCCGCGAAGAAGTCCCGCGCCGGGGAGACGACGTGCTCGATGCGCTCGGTGTGGCTCGTCGCGCTGAACGCCGTGCCGACGAAGAACGCCGCGACCGCCTCGCTCAGGCCCGCCGTCAGCGCCGCCCCGGCGACGAGCGTCGTCACCCCGAGGATCCGGAGCAGGAACAGTTCGTCCGAGGTGGCGTCGAACAGGCGCTCGATGTGAGCCGTGCCGTACCACGCGACGAGCGCGAGGGCGCCGAGGAACGCGAACGCGGCGCCGACCGACGCGGCGGCCTCGGTCACCGACCCGCCGCCGAACGCGACCGCCGAGAGCACTGCCAGGTAGACGGCGATGAGGATGTCCTCGAACACCAGCGTCCCGAGGATGGGCCCGCTCTCGGCGTTGGCGACCCAGCCGTTGTCGATGAGCGACTTCGTGACGACCGCGCTGGAGGAGATGTAGACGATGCCGGCGATGAACAGCGTCTGGACGACCGTGAAGCTGAACGCGAACCCGAGGCCGAGTCCGAGCCCGAAGTTCACGACGAAGTCGACGCTCCCGATCTTCGCGATGCGCGTCCGGTCGCCGAGCAACTGGCCGACGCTGAACTCCAGTCCGAGGAAGAACAGGAGGAAGACGATGCCCAGTTCGGCGACGACGTCGATGAACTCGCCGTAGTCGACGAGCGTCAGCGGGATTCCCGCGACCGAGGTCGGTTCGTTCGGGCCGATGAGGATGCCGGCGAGGATGTACGCGGGGATGACCGAGAGCCCGACGCGGTAGGCGAGCGCGCCCGCGAGCGCGATGCCCGTCAGCGCGATGCCGATCTCGAGGAGTAGCTCGCCCGCCATCTCGCGCTAGGCGTCCCCCGCGTCACCGCCCTCCACCCCGCCGCCCCCCGCAGTCCCCTCCTCCCCCAGCAGCTCCTCGAACGCCTGCTGCTCCTCCCGCGTGCCGAGCGAGACGAGCATGTCCCCCGCCTCGATGGTGACGTCCGGCCTCGGGTTCGCGATCGTCTCCTCGCCCCGCTGGATCGCGACGACCGAGACGCCCGTCCGGTTCCTGATGCTCGCCTCTTGGAGCGTGTCGCCGACGACGGGCGAGTCCGCGCCGATCTCGACCCACTCGATGATCGACTCGCCGAGCGGCACCTGGATGTCGTCCATCTCGACCGGCTGGAAGTACGCGCCCTCCAGGATCGAACCGAGCTGTCGGGCCCGCTTCCCGGTGAGGCCGAACAGCTTCTCGCTGTCCTCGTTCTCGCCCGGCCGGAGATACACCTCGCGCTTGCCGTCGTGGTGGATGAGCACGATGAGCCGCTCGTCGCCGTCAAGTTCGAGCTCGAACTTGTGACCGACGCCGGGCACCTCGGTTTCGTAGATGGTCACGTCTAACGAATCGACCTCGGGAAGTATAACAACCGGGCACCTCGACCGGTTCCCGGTCGCGCGGATGCCTTCACCCGACGGGCAACCGATTTATTCGCTATGCGCGCGAATTTCCCCCTATGGCAGTCGCCCGTCACGGGAGCGGGCCGACGGCGACCGTCCGCGCGTTCGCCTCCCAGGTCCATCCCGTGTTCATGCTCCCTCCGGTCGCGTCGTCGCTATTCGGCGCTGCGCTCGCGGGCGGCTTCGACCCCGTCATCGCGCTCGTCCACGCCGGGGCGATGTTCTTCGCCGTCTACACCGCCCACGTGAAGGACGGCTACGTCGACTTCTACGGCCGCGGCGAGGACGACGATCACCCGATGACCGAGCGCGGCTGTCGGCTCGGACTCGTCGGCGCCGGCGTCGGCTTCCTCGCCTGCCTCTCCTGGCTGTTCCTCGCGGCCGGCCCGCTGGTCGCGCTCGTCACGCTCCCGACGTGGTTCATCGGCTACTTCCACGCCCCCCAGCTCGACACCAACCCCCTGACCACCACGCTGGGCTACCCGACCGGCATCGCGCTGTGTATCCTCGGCGGCTACGTCGCCCAGACCGACGCCCTCGCACTCCGCCCGCTCGCGCTCGCCGGCGTGTTCCTGCTCACCCTCGCCGGCGTGAAGGTGATCGACGACTCCCAGGACTTCGAGTACGACGCCTCCATCGACAAGCGCACCGTCGCCGTCGTGCTCGGCCGTTCGCGCGCCAGGACGCTCGCGTACGCGCTCCTCGCGGCCGGCCTCTTCGCGGTCGTCCCGCTCGCCGTCGTGGGGATCGTCCCGCCGAGCGCACCCGCGGCGAGCCTCGTCTACGCCGCCGTAGTCGCGGCCGCCTACCCCGCCGACGCGGAGACGGCGACGATGCTCCTCATCCGGGGCGCGTACCTCTTCCTCGCCGGCCTCCTCGTCGCGACCTTCTTCCGCCCGCTCGCTGGCGTGGGACTCCCCGACATCACCGTCCTCGGGCCGTACACCTACCTCGCGACCGAGGTCGTCTTCGGCACGGCCGCGCTCGCGCTGCTCGCCCGGCAGGGGAGGGAGGCGATGTGGCGCGCGGCCCGGACCGTCGCGGTTCTCTACCCCATTGCGTACGTCTGGGACTGGTACACGCTGGAGGTGGGCGTGTTCGCCATCCCGATGCGAACCGGCGTCGAACTCCTGGGGATTCCGCTGGAGGAGCACATCTTCATGGTGGTGGTGCCGGCGCTGGTGCTGGGGATCCACGAGACGCTGCACGGGACTTCCGAGACGTCGCGAAGGTGAGTCAGCCGGCTGGCGCGCGTGACGGCGAGCGAAGCGAGCAGACGCGCGCGAGGGACGAGCACCGCAGGCCAAAGGTCAAGGAGCGCAGGAGGCTGGGGATGGTGAGGGACTGTGCGGTTACGGTCGGGTGGGACTCAAAGGGGCCGCGGCTCTCGGGGAAGCTCTCGTGAGCGCAGCGAACGAGAGTTCGGAAGTCGAGCGGAGCGAGTCTTCCGTAAGCGCGGACCGACAAGCACCGCAGGAGCGAGCACAGAGAGCGACGAGGAGCGCGGCAGCCGCACCGAGTCCAGCGACGCGGGGGCTTTCGAGGCGGTCGAAGCTACGACCGAACTGACACAGACGCCGACAATTGCGGAAGAGTTCGAGGTATCCGGAGAACCCCGAACGAACCGGGTCAACGACCTCCCGAATCAGTCTAGCTTCGCCTTCGGGTTCGTCACCGCGCCGTTGGCCGCGCTGCCGAAGTCACGGGCGTACTTCGCCAGCACGCCGCCCGTATAGGCCGGCTCGCGGGGCTCCCACGCGTCCCCGCGGCGCTCGAGTTCGTCGTCGTCCACGTCCACCGAGAGCTCCCGGTTCGGGATGTCCACGGTCACCTCGTCGCCGTCCTCCACCAGGGCGATCGGACCGCCGTCGGCCGCCTCGGGCGCGACGTGGCCGACCATCGGCCCCCGCGTCGCGCCGGAGAAGCGACCGTCGGTGAGCAGCGCCACGTCGTCCTCGTGACCCGCGCCGACGACCGCCGCCGTCACGCCGAGCATCTCGCGCATCCCCGGGCCGCCGCGCGGACCCTCGTTGCGGATGACGAGCACGTCGCCCGACTCGATGTCGCCCGACTGGACGTACTCCATCGCGGACTCCTCGTCCTCGAACACGCGGGCCGGCCCCTCGTGGTGGAACGCGTCGTCGCCCGTGACCTTCAGCACCGCGCCGTCGGGCGCGAGGTTACCCGTGAGCACCTTGATGGCGCCCTCCTCCTGGTACGGCTCGTCGACGGTGTAGAGGAAGTCCGCCTCGATGGAGTCGTCGTCGGGGAGCGTCCCGCGCTCCTCGAGGTGGGCCAGTTCCTCGGCGATCGTGCGGCCGGTCACGGTCATCGCGTCGCCGTGGAGGTAGCCGCCCGCGAGCAGGCGGCGCATGACGACCGGGACGCCGCCGACCTCGTGGAGGTCGAGCATGACGCGCGTGCCGCCGGGCTGGAGGTTCGCGATCTTGGGGGTGCGCCGGGAGATCTCGTCAAACTCCTCGATGGAGAGGTCCACGTCCGCCTCGGCTGCCAGCGCGAGCAGGTGGAGCACGGCGTTGGTCGAGCCGCCCATCGCCACCTGCACGGCGATGGCGTTCTCGAACGACTCGCGGGAGATGATGTCGGACGGCCGCCGGTCGGCCTCGACGCACTCCAGCGCCAGTTCGCCGGCGCGGCGGGCCACGTCGAGCCGTTCGTCCGACTCGGCCGGCGGCGAGGCCGAACCGAGCGGCGCCAGTCCCAGGGCCTCGGAGATGGAGGCCATCGTGTTCGCGGTGAACATCCCGCCACAGGAGCCCGCGCCGGGGCAGGCGTGGCGCTCCAGGTCGTCGAGTTCGTCGGCGCTCATCTCGCCCTCCGCGTAGGTGCCGACGCCCTCGAAGACGTTCTGGACGGTGACGTCCCGGCCCTCGTGTTCGCCGGGCATGATGGAGCCGCCGTAGAGGAAGACCGAGGGGAGGTCGGTACGGATCGAGGCCATCATCATCCCGGGGAGGTTCTTGTCACAGCCGGCGATCGTCACGAGGGCGTCCATGCGCTCGCCGAAGGAGACGAGTTCGACGGAGTCGGCGATGACCTCGCGCGAGATGAGGCTGGCCTTCATCCCCTCGGTCCCCATCGAGATGGCGTCCGAGATGGTGACGGTGCCGAACTCGATAGGCATCCCGCCGGCGTTCTCGATGCCCTCGCGCGCGGACTCCGCGACGTCGTCGAGGTGGACGTTGCACGGCGTGATGTCGGCGGCGGGGTTCGGGATGCCGATCATCGGCGAGGAGAGGTCCCGGTCGTCGTAGCCCATCGCGCGGAACATCGCGCGGTGCGGGGCGCGCTCGGCCCCGGCCGTGACGTCGTGGCTCGGGAGGTCCTCGGACTTCTCGCCCGCGAACCGCTCTTCGTCCGCTGCGTCCGCGTCGCGATTCCGGCGTTGCTGGTTGCTCATGAGGTCTCGTTGGGACGGACCCGCATAAAGCGTCGCCCACGGACAGTTCTTACTGCTGGTTCGATGGGTAATTGTTTTCGGCGTAGGGTGACGTCGGATTGATCGGCCCCCTGTCAGGTACGACGGCCACTCGGAACGCCCCCACCAGTCGGAAGCTGGCCGAGCTACACGGTCCGACTACCGAACATGTACGCCGTGGGTAGTCCATCCCACTATTCGCCGGCCGACGGTCAGGGGGATGCGGCGGGCGCCACGCGAGCGACCGGAGGGAGCGAGCCGCGCCCGCCGGGGAGGCGTGGGGACCACCACGACGCACGACCGACCGTCCAACGGGGAGGGACTGGAAGGAGCCGTTGGCACGCGAAGCTCGGGAACTCAAGCACTAGAGCGTCGCGTTCTTGGCGTACCCGTCAGGGGATTTCGAGCTGTCAGCGTTGCCAGCGGGGTGAACTCAACGGCTGGTCCGGATACCGAACGAAACCCCGAATCGGGGAATCGCCAGCCGTAAATCCTCAACGCCCAGAAGAACGGGACAATGACCGAGACGCTCGATCACGACCTGTACGAGCGGACGAAGGCGCTCCTCGAACCCGGCGACATTGAACTCGAGGGCGTCATCGTCCACACCGACCTGGGGAGCGAGGACGACCTCGAGATGCACGAACTCACCGTCGACCTCAACGAGGTCATCGCGGAGCACGCCGGGAAGGGCGAGACGTACATCTACGCCGGCAACGACGACACTGACTTCTCCTCGAACCAGTTCCAGGGGCTCACCCTGGAGGACGAGGAGTTCGTCTGGGAGTGCCAGCAACTGCTCCGCGAGGGCACCTTCGACATCGTGTTCTACTTCGAAGCCTCGGCCGACACCGACGCCATCGCGGCCGACGTCGAGGAGCTCGGCCACCGCGCGACGGTCGTTCGCTGAGCCAACGCCCGACGTGTTCCCAACTCCCTGGCGTGGACGACCGGGAGCGCGACGCTTATCCCCCGCCCGTTCCGAATCGTGGACATGAACCAGGTCGAGTCCGACGCCGACCTCTCGACGCTCGACCGCGCCGTCGTCAACGCCTTCCAGGGCGGCTTCCCGGTCGTCGAACGGCCGTGGGAGCCCGCCGCCGCGGCGCTGCGGGACCGCGGCGTCGACGTGACCGGTCCGGAGCTGCTGGCGGCCGTGCAGGACCTCGACGAGCGCGGCGTCCTCTCCCGGTTCGGCGCGCTCGTGAACGCCGAGGAGATCGGCGGCACCGCGACGCTCGTCGCCATGCACGCGCCCCCAGAGCGGTTCGATGAGGTCGCCGAGATCGTGAACGGCTACCGCGAGGTCGCACACAACTACGAGCGCAAGCACCCGCATCTCAACATGTGGTTCGTGCTCAGCGTGGCCGAGGAGTCCCGGGTGGAGGAGGTGCTCGCCGACATCGAGGCCGACACCGGCCAGGAGACGTACAACCTCCCCAAGATCCGTGAGTTCCACGTCGGCGCGAAGTTCCTGCTCGACGGCCCCGTTTCGGACGGCGACCTCGACCTCTCCGACCTCGGGCCGGACGTGGCGCCCACGGACAGCCGAACGATCACTCCCGACGAGCGCGACCTCGTCGTGGAGATCCAGGGCGGCCTGCCGATCACCGAGACGCCCTACGCCGACGTCGCCGCCGAACTCGGCCAGCCGACCGAGTGGGTCGTCGGGACGATCAAGCGGTTCGAGCGGGAGGGGAAGGTGCGCCGCGTCGGCGTCATCCCGAACCACTACGCGCTCGGCTACACCGAGAACGGCATGACCGTTTGGGACGTGCCCGACGACGTGCTGGCGGACGTCGGCGAGGCGGTCGCCTCGCTCGGCTTCGTCACCCACTGCTACCACCGACCGCGCCACGAGGGCGTCTGGCCGTACAACTTCTTCGCGATGACCCACGGCAGGGACGAGGCCGAGAGCGAGCGCCGGGTCGAGCAGGTACGCGAGACGATGACCGACCACTGGGACGTGGACGAGGACGACTGGGACACGCTGTTCTCGACGCGCATCCTGAAGAAGACCGGAATCCGGCTGGAAGAGCGCGCGGACGCCCACACACGCGAGTGATTTCGATGGGTTCGGCGAACCGTCGGTTCAGTGAGGTTCGCCGCCTCCAACGAGTGGAACGGCTCGAAAGTCCCACCCGGCCACGACCTCCCCAGCCGATTCGCTCGGTCGGCTCCCTCGGGTCGCCTCTCTCACTCATCCCTCGCGCGACGTCGGCCGCGCACGAGGCGCGGCCGCCGCGCGCCACACCGGCTGGTCTCCAGACGAGGCGATACCGATGATCCCCCTGTTCCACGACTTCACGGACGAGACCGTCCTCGTCTTCGGCGGCGGCCGGGTCGGCGCCCGGAAGGCCCGCCGGTTCGCACGCGAGGCGCGGACCGTGGTCGTGAGCCCCGAGTTCGCCGACGCGGACTTCGGCGACGCGGAACTGGTGCGCGCGGCGCCGACGCCCGGAGACGCGGGCGAGTTCGTCGCGGACCTCCGCCCGGCGCTCGTCGTCGCCGCGACCGACGACCCGGCCGTCAACGACGCCGCCGAATCCGCGGCCAGGGAGGTGGGCTCGCTGGTGAACCGGGCGGACCGGGCCGGCGGCCGGGACGCGGGCAGCGTCGTGGTGCCGGCGACCGTCCGTGAGGATCCCGTCGTCGCCGCGCTCGCGACCGGCGGCACCGCACCGGCGCTCTCGCGGTACCTCCGGGAGCGGCTCGAAGACGAACTGGCGGACGCCGGGGCGATGGCGGAGCTGGTGGCCGAACTCCGGGCCGAACTGAAGGCGACGGACGTGCCGGAAGCGGACCGCCACGAGGCGATTCGGGCGGTCGTGGAGTCGCCGAAGGTTTGGAAGGGTTTACAAGATGGCACCGCCAACGCTCTTCAAGAGGCAGAACGGGTAATGCAGGAGGTACTCGATGACTGAGGCCGGCGTCATTCGCGGTATCAGCGTCAGCCACTCGAACGCCGACATCGATGAGATCGAGTCGGTCGGCGGCGGCCCCGTCCGCGAGGTCGTCTCGGACCTGCTCGGCCGCGACGGGGTCTCGGAGGCGTTCGCCATCCGGACCTGCAACCGGGTGGAGGCGTACGTCGTCGCCAACGACGCGTCGACCGGCGGCCGCGTCCTGGAGGACTTCGCGCCGGAGATCCGCGACGATGCGGTCGTCCACCTCGACCACGAGGCGGCGCTCCGGCACCTGATGCGCGTCGCCGCCGGACTGGAGTCGCTCGTGCTCGGCGAGGACCAGATCCTCGGGCAGCTGAAGCGTTCCGTCGCCGAGTCCCGCCGGGCGGGCGGCGTCGGATCGATGCTCGACGACGTGCTCACGAAGGCGATCCACGTCGGCGAGCGCGCCCGCACCGAGACGGCGATCAACGAGGGCTCGCTGTCGCTCGGCTCGGCGGCGGTCGACCTCGCGGCGCGGGAGACCGACCTCGCGGGCGCCACCGCGGCCGTGCTCGGCGCCGGCGAGATGGGGACGCTCGCGGCGCGCGCGCTCGCCGACGGCGGCGTCGAGAAGGTCGTCGTCGCCAACCGGACCGTCCCGCACGCGACCCACGTCGCGGCCGAACTCGACGTGCCGGCCGAGGCCGTGGGGTTGGACGACGCCCCCGAGGCGGCCCGCGAGGCGGATGTACTCATCGCGGCCACGGGCGCGGACGGCCCGGTCCTCGGCGCGGCGGAACTGGCCGCAGCGGGGGAGACGGTGTGTATCGACCTCGGCCAGCCGCGCGACATCAACCCCGCGGCGGCGACCGACGACGTGGCGGTCCACGACCTCGACGACCTCGAGGCCGTGACTGCCGAGACGCGCGCGTACCGCCGCGCCGAGGCCCAGGAGGTTGAGGCGATGATCGACGCCGAACTCGACCGGCTGCTCGCGTCGTTCAAGCGCAAGCGCGCCGACGAGGCCATCTCGGCGATGTACGAGGGTGCCGAGCGCACGAAGGAGCGCGAACTGGAACGGGCGCTCACGAAACTCGAGGCCCAGGGAGAACTCACGGACGAGCAGCGCGACACCGTCAGGGCCCTCGCGGACGCGCTCGTCGGTCAACTCCTCGCCGCCCCCACGAAGAGCCTCCGCGAGGCCGCGCTCGAGGACGACTGGGACACCATCCACACCGCGATGCGCCTGTTCGACCCCCAGTTCGACGCGGTCGGAGTGGAGCCGAGCGAGGACGCGAGCGGCCCGCCGGAGCGCGTCCGCGAACGGCTCTCGGACGACTGAGCTCCCCGGATCCTCCCGTCGACCCGTCGGCGACGATCGGTCTGCGCTCGGATTTTTGACCTGTTCTCCCGCGCGGGGAAAACAGTGATGTGTGATGCCGTCGCACGTCTGTGCATGAACAACGCGGGTGGCGGCGTCGGCAGGCTCTCCACCTCCTCCGTCGAGGAGAGCGTGGAGTCCGCCTGTTTCGCCGCCCAGTGTGGGAACCCCGACCTCGCCGCGGCAGTGGCGGTGCTGTGTCTCACTGCCGTCTTCCTCCTGCTCTCGGGCGTCGTCCTCGACAGGCTGATGGACGCACGCGAGGCCGTCGAGACGGAGCGAACCCGGACGCGCGCCGAGCGGGACGCCTTCGACCAGTTCCGACAGCGCGTCGCGAAACTCGACTCGACCGAGCCGCGCCCGCCCGACCCGACGCCCGGCGGAGGGGGGGTGATGGCCCTGGCCGGCGGCTCGGTCGCCGACGACACGGCCCTGACGGACGCCCGGCGCGCCTACCGCGAGACGGTGATGTCGACGGCCCACTACGAGGAGGAGTACGACGAGACGCTCGGGGAGAACGTGGCCGAGGAGTTCTCCGAGACCGTCGCCAGCGCGCTCGCGAACGGCGAGACGCTCACGCCGCAGCTACACTCGGCGCTCGCAACCGGCGCCGACCGCGCGCGGAGCGAACGGGACGAGCTCCTCGCCGCCCTCGACCGCGAGGAGGCGACGCTCGAGGCGGCGACTGAGGCGCTCGAACCCGCCGCGTCGGCCGCGGAGGGGATCCGAGAGTCGGACCTCGACCGGTCGACCTACGCCGACCTCATCGCGGACTTCGAGCGCGCGGAGTGGCACGAACGGGAGGTGGAGTCGCTGCTCGCGGACCGGCAGACGGCCGTCCACGAGCGGGAGTCCGAGCGCCCGTACTGGTACGAATACCTGTACGGAAGCCTCCCGTCGCCGTACCCCGTGCTCGCTGCGGGAACCAACACGCTGGCGGCGCTCGCGGAAGCGAAGGACGACCTGGCCGGCGCGGCGAGCAACCGCTGAGCCGGGAAGCGCTTTTCCCGGTCGCGCCCGACACCTCCTCGCATGGCAGACCTGCTCGACGACGACGAGATATCGGACCGGCTGCCCGCCGGCTGGGAGCGGGAGGGAGACGAGATCGTTCGCACCTTCGAGTTCGACTCCTACCTCGAGGGGGTGGGCTTCGCCGCCGGCGCGGGCGGGCTGGCCGAGGAGGCGTTCCACCACCCGGAGCTGACCATCAGCTGGCAGGAGGTCGAGGTACGCCTGACCTCCCACGAGGAGGGCGGCATCACCGATCAGGACGTCGACCTCGCGGAACGGTTCAACGAACTCGCGGACTGATGGCGGGGGAGCGATGACGCGTCGTCGACGGGCGCCCGGAGGCGACGCGGCGGGGGCCGGCTGATGGAGGCGGCGTACGTGTTCCGGGTCCGGTTCACCCTCTCGCCGCGCAGCATCCGGCTCGACCCCGACGAGTTCGAGACCACGGCCAGGGTGCCGGCGCCGACGCCCGGCGAGGAGGGCTGGCTGCTGTTCCGCGATTCCCTCTGGCGGGGCGAGGCCAACGACGCGGACCACGCGCGGAACCTCGTCGAGGATCGGCTCTCCGGGGGCGTGGAGGTGCTGTCCGCGACGTTCCGCGAGTTCGAGACCGACGAGGCGTACCTGGACGCGCTGAAGGAGGAGATGGGGCGGGACCTGGCCGCGTTTCGGGCGGAGTCCGTCACCGAGGCGCTGCACAAGTACTTCGGCTCCTCGATCCACGTTCGGTGAACGCCCGGTGGGCCGTAGTCGCTCGAACTCCGGAGACCGCGGCGAGTTCCGCCCAGCTGCATCCCTGATGAAGTCACGACAAGGTACTTAGTGGAGAACGCCCTACTCATCCCTCCCCGATGGTCCCTGACGCGTACGACTTCTGGCTGTTCGACCTGGACGGAACCGTGGTCGACGCCGACTGGGCGTACACCCGCGAGGTGTTCGACCGGGTCGGCGATAGCCTCGGCCTCGAGTTCACCGACCGCCAGGCCGAGGTGCTCTGGCACGGCCTCGAAGGGTCGCGCGACGTGAAACTCCGCGAGTGGGGAATCGACCCTGCGGAGTTCTGGCCCGCGTTCCACGCCGTCGAGGACCCCCGGACCCGTGCCGAGGCGACGTACCTCCACGAGGACGCCGCACGCCTGCTGGGCTCGCTCCACGAGCGCGAGATCCCGGTCGGCGTCGTCACCCACTGCGCCGAGTTCCTCGCCCAGCCGGTCGTCGAGCACCTCGACCTGACAGACTGGTTTGACGTCTTCCTCGCCTGCTCGGAGGACACGGGCTGGAAACCCGACCCGGCACCCGTCGAGCAGACGATGTCGGCGCTCGGCGTCGACCCGACCACCCAGCGCGGCGTCCTGCTCGGCGACGGCGCGAGCGACGTCGGCGCGGCCTGGAACGCCGGCCTCGACGCGATCCACGTCGAGCGCCACGGCTACACCCGGCGCGGGCGCTGCGTCCGCGCGGACCACCGGGTGACGAGCTTCGACGAACTCCCGCGTGGGAGCGACGTCGACTGGGACGTGCGGGTGGACTCGTCCGGCACGACCGGCCTCGAGGCGGGCGATCTGGGGTCGTAATCCTGCCCAGGTCGCCGGGCCGAGGCTAGGCTACACGCAGTCCCGTTCTCAGGGTCCCAGTACGCCCTCGGAGTCCTCCTCCTCGAAGGTCGGGTTCGGTTCGTACTCCTCGCCGACAGCGAACGTCATCGCCCGCTCGCGCGTGCTGATCTCGACGCGCCGGCGCTCGACCATCTCGCCGTCGAGGGAGAACTGGCGGGACTCGGTCGCGTCGACGACCAGCGACGGGACCGTCAGGCGGGTGAGATACGGGGTGTCCCCCCCGAGGAGACGTTCGATCGCCCCGTTCGCCAGGTAGTCGATCGCGGGCGCGTGTTCGACGACGAGGACGTCCAGTTTCCCGTCCTCCATGTGCGCCTGCTGGCCGGGGAACCGCCGGGCGTTCCCCGCCAGCAGCACGACGGCCTCGCCCGACCAGATCGGGTCGCCCTGGGGTCCGGCACGGATGTCGAGTTCCACGCCGTCGAACTCCCGCGTCTGCTGGAGCGTGGTGAGGACGTAGGCGAGGGCGCCGACGCGCTTCTTCAGTTCCGGCTCGGTCTCCGCGCTGGCCTCAGCCGTCAGCCCGCAGACGCAGGAGTTCAGGAACGGGCGGGGGCCGTCCGCGAAGGGGTCGTCATCGTCGGACCCATCGGTCGGTGTGGACCCGCCCCCGTCGACGGCGTCGTCCCCGTCACGGGGATCGTCGACCATCCCGACGTCGAGTCGTCTGGCCTCGCCGTCCTCGAGCACGTCGAAGGCGTGCGGGACGTCGCGAATGCCGACGTTGTCGGCGAAGCCGTTCCCGGTGCCGGCGGGGACGACCCCGAGAGTGACCTCCCCCAGCCGTCCCGCCCGGTCGACACCCCGGACCACGCCGTTGAGCGTGCCGTCGCCCCCGCAGGCCACGATGACCTCGGCGCCGTCGGCGGCCGCCTCGCGCGCGAGCCTGATATCGTCCCCCTCCTCCTCCGTGTTACGGATCTCGAACCCACGGTCGCGGGCGATTCCGGCCGCCTGGACGCTTCGCTTCTGGTTTCCACTCACCGGATTCCGAACGAGGACACGCCGCTCCATGCGTCCCCTTGCCGCCCACAACTGCAAAGCCGTGTCGGCACCACGTGTCACCCGTGCCCGAGTTCGCCGTCGACCTGCACAACCACAGTCGCTTCTTCCACGGCTTCACGGGACGCCCGACGCCATACGACCCGGTCGGACTTCGGCTCCACGCGCTCGCCGCCCGGGCGCGGGGACTCGACGGGCTCGCCGTGACGAACCACGACTACGCGTACACCGGGAACGTCGGCCTGCCCGCCGTCCCGGGGATCGAGGTGTCGACGACCCGGGGGCACGTCGTCGTGGTCGGACCGGACCCGCCCAGACGGACGACCCCGGGGGAGCTGACGCCCGTGGAACTCGTCGACCGCGCCCACGAGCGCGGCTGTGCGGCCATCCTCGCGCATCCGTTCCGGAAGGGCACCGCGCGCGACTCGGACGCCGACTTCGACGCGGTGGAACTGAACGGGAAGAACCCCGAACACGACGTCAGGACGATGCAGCTGGCCGACCGGCGGGGGCTCCCCGTCGTCGGCGGGAGCGACGCCCACTACCCGATCGAGGTCGGGCGGGCGTACACGACCGTCGAGGCGGACAGCCTCGCGCCGGCCGACGTGGCCGACGCCATCCGCGCGGGCCGCGTCTCGCCCGTCTCGAACCTGGGCAGGTTCCACCAGGTCATCGATTACGGGTACAACGCAGTCCACCGGGGGCGGCGGTGGCTCCGATCCCGCCGGACCGACGCTATGGAGTGACGTGCGCGTCGGGCGCCGCGACGTCCGGGTCCCGTCAGCCGAGCCGTTCGTCCAGGATCAGTCGGGTCTTCGTCCCCTCGACCTCCGGCAGTTCGCGCGAGCGGGTGATGAGTTCGTTCACCGCGCGGGTGTCCACGCAGTCCACGATGAGCACGATGTCCTCCTCGCCGGACACCTGCCAGACGAAGTCGACCTCCTCCCAGTCGGCGAGCGTCTCGGACACCTCGCTGGTGTTGACGTTCATGTCGACGCTGATCTCGACCATCGCCTTCACGTTCCCCGTGCGCGTGGTGACGGTGAACCGCTCGATGATGCCGTCCGCGCTCATCCGGTCGACCCGGTTGCGCACGGTCCCCTCGCTGGTGCCCACGCGGTCGGCGATCTCGGTGTAGGGGGTCCGTGCGTCCCGTCGGAGGATGTTCAGGATGCGGCGATCGAGGTCGTCCATACACGGGCGTGACGCTCCGGGACCTTACCGATTACGAAATTCGTAATTGAGCTTCGAACGACGCACTTATTGTGGCGGAATCCATACGCATCTCGTAATGGCGGACGCCTACGTCGCGCTGGAGGACGGACGTGTGTTCGAAGCACGCGCCCGTTCGTCCGGCCGCACACGTGGTGAACTGGTGTTCACGACCGCGTACACGGGGTACGAGGAGTCGCTGACGGACCCCTCCTACGAGGAGCAGGTCCTCACGTTCTCCTACCCCCTGATCGGGAACTACGGCGTCCGAGACGAGCGATTCGAGTCCGATCGCGTCCACCCGCGTGCGGCAATCGCCCGCGAGCTGACCGACAACGTCGCCGAGTGGCTCGACGCGGAGGACGTCCCGGCGGTGGACCACCTCGATACCCGCGAACTCGTCACGTCCGTCCGCGAGGAGGGCGCGATGAAGTGCGGCATCGCGGCCGGCCCGGACGCGACCCCCGAGGACGCCCGCGAGGAACTCGCCGAGTGCAAGGGGATGAGCGAGCACACGGAGATCGGCGCGCAGGTCTCGACGACCGAGCCCTACACCGTCACGGGCGGCGGCGAGTACGACGTCGCGCTGCTGGACTGCGGCGCGAAGGGCTCCATCGCCTCCTCGCTCGCGGAGCGCGGCGCCGACGTGCACGTCCTCCCGTACGACGCCGACCCGGCGGACGTGGCCGACCTCGACCCGGACGTGCTATTCGTCTCGAACGGGCCGGGCGACCCGGCGAACTTCGGCGAGACGCAGGCGCTCGTCGAGGAGTTCACGGGCGAGGTGCCGCTGGCCGGCATCTGTCTCGGCCAGCAGATCATCGCCCGCGCGTTCGACGGCGACACGGAGAAGATGCCGTTCGGCCACCGCGGCGTGAACCAGCCGGTGCGGGACCTCGACTCAGGGAAGGTCGTGATGACGACACAGAACCACGGCTACTCGGTCGCCGACCCCGGCATGCTGGAGGTCACCCAGGTGAACGTCAACGACGACACCGCCGAGGGTCTCGCGAGCGAGGAGTACGACGTGGTCACCCGGCAGTACCACCCCGAGGCGAACCCCGGCCCGCACGACTCGCTCGACTTCTTCGACGAGGTGATCGCGCTGGCGAACTCGTCGCGCTCGCCGGTCGTGGCTGACTAAGAACCTCTTTTGCGGGGGTCCTCCTCACGCGGGCGGCGGGAGGCCGCCCGCGTTCGTCGAACCCCCACAAAACCCGTTCATGCCACAATGCCGCGAGCCACGGTCGGCGTGGCTTCGCCACGCCTTCCTCGCTCGCGGTCGGAACCCCGGTGCAACAGCGGCGCAAACGCCTCTATAAAATTACAGAAGTGACCTTCCGGGAACGTTCATGGGTCGGCCTGTCGTATGGTACTCCATGGCAGACGCCTTCCACGAGGCCGTACCGCTCGACGAACTGAAGGAGGACGGACGGGCGCTGATGCAGGCCGAGGGCACGCCCATCGCGCTGTTCTACCACGAGGGCGAGGTCCGCGCGGTCAACAACCGCTGTCCCCACATGGGGTTCCCGCTCACCGAAGGGAGCGTCGACGAGGGCGTGCTGACGTGCCACTGGCACCACGCCCGGTTCGAACTCTCCTGTGGCGACACGTTCGACCCGTGGGCCGACGACGTCGACACCTACCCGACCGAGATCCGGGACGGGGTGGTGTACGTGAACCCCGAACCGACGCGATCTGAGCCGCCGGCGGTCCACTGGCGCGGACGACTGGAGGACGGACTCGAACAGAACCTGAGCCTCGTGCTCGCCAAGTCGGCCGTCGCGCTCCAGGACGCCGGCGTCGACCCGGCCGAGAGCGTCGAGACCGGCGTGTTGTTCGGCACGCGCTACCGCGAGGGCGGGTGGGGACCGGGGCTCACCATCCTCGTCGCGCTGGCGAACCGGCTCCCGGACCTCGCCGACGATGACCGCAAGCGCGCGCTGTTCCACGGGCTCACGGAGGTGGCGAACGACTGCGCGAACGAGCCCCCGAAGTTCGACCAGGAGGAGTTCGAGGCCCGTGACGTCCCGTTCTCGCGGCTGAAGTCCTGGTTCCGCGAGAACGTCGAGGTCCGCGACGCCGACGGCGCCGAGCGCGTCCTCCGCACTGCGGTCGCCGAGGGCTGTGACGAGGCCCAGCTCACGGAACTGCTCGTCTCGGCCGCGACCGACCACCGCTACCTCGACACCGGGCACGCCTTCGACTTCCTGAACAAGGCGACCGAGGCGCTCGACCTGATCGGCTGGAACCACGAGCACGCCGACGACGTGCTCGCCTCCCTGGTCCGCGGGCTGGCGAACGCGAACCGGGCAGAGGAGCGCTCCTCGTGGCGCCAGCCGGTGGACCTCGCGGCGATGTGCGAGGACTCGTTCGGCCGCCTCGACGACCTCGTCGCGGAGGGGGAGGGGGAGTCGTGGGACGCCCCCGACGACCTCACCGAGCGCCTCCACTCGGCGGACCCGGAGGTCGTCTTCGACGCGCTCGAATCGGCGATCCGCGAGGGGGCCACCGTCGAGGAACTGGCCGGCGCCGTGACCCACGCGGCGGGCAAGCGCGTCGCGCAGTTCTCGACGGGCAACGAGTTCAACGACTGGAACACGGTCCACCACACGTTCACGTTCGCGAACGCGGTCCACCGCGCCGCGGAGCGGACCGACGCGACGGAACTCTACCGGGGAGTGTTCGACGCCGCCGTGAACGTCTATCTCGACCGGTTCCTCAACACCCCGCCGGCGCCCGAGCCGTCGGTCGAACCCGACGCGGACCCCGAGGAGGCGCTCGAACAGCTGTTGCTCTGCTTCGAGCAGCAGGGCGAGGTGAACGCCGCGGGCGCCCACGCCGCGCACTTCCTCGACGGCGGCGGCGACCCGACGGAGCTGAAAGCCGAACTGGGACATGCGTTGCTGCGCGAGGACGCGGGCTTTCACACGTTCCAGGCGTACGAGGCGGCGTGTCGGCAGTTCGACCACCGATACGACGACGGTGCCGGTGCGGTGTCCCCGGAGGCCCGCGACGTGCTCGTCGCCGCCGCGCGCTACATGGCCGCCCACTTCCCGACACGCCGCGAGCGCGAGCAGACGTTCAGCATCGCGGCGCGGTTGCTCCGGGGCGAGAAATTGCACGGCGAGGAGTCGGAGGCCGACCCCGACGTGGAGGCGACCGCCGACGATTAGGACGAACCCCGGTTTGTGGGCCCGCTTCGCGCAAGTCGACAGCCGCGGGGGCTTCCAGGGCGTTCGATGGCGCGACCTGAAAGATACCCGTGCCGACTAAACAGCGGAATCCAACACATAGACGCAGTACATCTTTTTAGCCGCCCGCACCCACCCACAATCGAATGCAACTCACGCTGAAGTTCTTCGCCACCTTCCGGGAGGCCGTCGGCTCGAAGTTCGCCGAGCGCGAGGTCCCCGAGGGGGCGACCGTGGGTGACGTGCTCACCGAGCTGGAGGCCGAGTACGAGGGGCTCGCCGGCGAACTCATCGAGGACGGTGACCTGCGCCCGCAGATCAACGTCCTGCTTGACGGGCGCGAGGTGCTCCACATGGAGGGCATCGACACGACGCTCTCCGACGGCGACACGCTCGCCATCTTCCCGCCCGTCGCCGGCGGCGCCGACTGCACGAACGCGGGATCCGACGAGCCGACCGCGGATCGCGACGGTTCGAACACGGGTTCCGCCGAGCGCGTCGAGTCCTATCGGGGGATCTCCCGCCGCCTCGCCGTCCGCTACCTCCGCAACCTCGGCGGCGAGACGGACCGCCCGGACGAGGAGGCCACCACGGTGACGGGCGACGGCTGGCGGGCCGAACTCAGCGCGGAGAAGGTGAAGGCCGGAGGGAGCCTCACCCTCACCGAGGTGACGGTGCGCTTCTCCGGCGACGCGGCCGCGCTCGAGGACCTCGTGCCGGCGTTCGACCAGAAGGCGATGCGCGCCGGCGGGTGAGATGAGCAACCATGGAGGGGCTTCGGACGAACGGGAGGAGTCGAACGACGGGGGAGGATCGACCGACGACGAACCGGTCGAGCACCCAATCGACGGGAACGCGGTCGTGCTCGCGACCGCCAAGGCGAGCGTCGGCCCGGGGCGAATGCGTGACCTGCTCGTCGCGGCCGCGAGCCACCTCGCCGACCGGCGCGAGGCGTACCGGCGACGCTACGAGGTCGTCCACGATGACGACGAGACGCTCGTGTTTCTCGTACCCGAGGGCCACTGGGCCGACCTCGGCGCGGAACTGGGAACCACGGACCGCGAGGCGGACGCGCTCCGGCGGGCACACGAGGAACACCTCCGTCGACTCGGCTCCGTCCACGACCGACGCGAGGAGTTCGAGCACGCGCTCGGAATCCGCGAAGCCGTCGTCATCACGACCGACTGACTACCACTGTTCCCGTCTCGTTCCTCCCCTCTTCTTCCTACCCATCACCTCACCCGACGACGGCCGTGACGCCCCGCTCCACGGACGGGTGGACGTAGCCGGACACGAACGCGAGACAGAAGCCGAGCAGGTGGGTGTAGAGGTTCACCACCGCGCCGTCCCCGGTCGGGGCGGGGGGGGAACGCGACGAACGGGAACGCCACGACGAGCACGACCCCGACAACGGCGAGTTCCGCGAACCCGGGTTCGCGGAGTCGACCGAGGCGGGTGCCCACCTCGCTGCCCGCGTCCCGATCGATCGTCCGAAGGAGATGCCAGCCGTAAGCGACGGCGATCACGGCGGAGACGCCCGCCACGGCGAGCGTCGTCGCCGTTCGGGGGGCCACCGCGAGCGAGATGAGCGCGAGTTCGACGAAGAACAGCATAGCGGCGTCGTCCCACGAGAGCGGTAGCGAGAGGGAGGTCCGTCCGTAGTTGAACAGTTCGAGCGCGAGCAGGCCGAGACAGCCCATGGCGACGCCCGAGAAGCCGAAGCCGACCCGCGGGCGGACGAACAGGAGGTTCAGCCAGGAGAGGGAGAACGGGACCGCGACGAGCACCGCGATGAAGCCGATCCGGAACCGGGTCCGCCGTCCACCGAGCACCGCGAGCGCGTAGGCGGTCGGGACGAGCAGCAGGTAGCTCGCGAGGTTCACGAGCAGGTGTTCCGGGCCGAGGTGGACGGAGTGGGAGGCGTAGGCCGTCAGGAGCGTCGGCTCCTCGTAGGCGAACACGAGCGAGCGCCTCGTCGCCTCCGGAAGGGCGTACACCGCGAGGAGGGCGAGGGGGACCGCGGCGACGAGCAGCAGGTCCCCGACCCGACACTCCGACCGGAGTTCCCGCGGGAAGGACACGGATCGGAGGACGCGGACACCCGTAAAGAACGGTCGGTCCGGGGTATCGGTTCTGAGAACCGACGGAGGTCCTGCGGTGGTCTCCCCTTTGGTCCCGGCCTGGGGCGGGCCGGAACCGACGGCGGTTTCACGTCCGGGGACGCCTCGCCGGTATGGACACGCGACTCGCCGACTTCAGCGCGGGCGTCAGGGACACCCTCCCACTGCTGCTCGGCATCGTTCCCTTCGCGCTCGTCGCCGGCGTCGCGGGCGTCGAGTCCGGGTTGACGCCGCTCCAGACCGTCGGGATGTCCGTCTTCATCTTCGCCGGGGCGTCCCAGCTCGCCGCGATGGACCTGCTCGGCCGCGACGCCGCGCTCGGGGTAGTCGTGCTCACGGCCGTCGTCATCAACCTCCGGATGATGATGTACTCGGCGTCCATCGCCCCCCACTTCCGGGCCCTCTCGACGCGGGTCCGGGCGGGCTGTGCGTACCTGCTCACCGACCAGGCGTACGCGCTCGCCATCGCGCGCTACACCGACGAGGACGAGGACGTTCGCAAGCCGTTCTACTACCTCGGCGTCGGCGCGACCCTCTGGGTCGTCTGGCAGGCGGGCACTGTCGTCGGAGTCGTCTTCGGCGCCGGCGTCCCCGACGCCTGGCGGCTCGAATTCGCCGTGCCGCTCGTGTTCCTCGCGCTGCTCGTGCCCGTCCTCTCGAGTCGGCCGCGGATCGTCGCCGGCCTCGTTGCCGCGGCGGTCGCCGTGCTCGCGGCGGGTCTCCCGTTCAACGCGGGGCTCATCGTCGGCGCGGTCGTCGGCGTCGTCGCCGGAATCGGAGCCAAGCGGCTCGGCCTCGCGGCCGGTGGTGGGGCGTGACGACCAGTTACGGCCCGGCCGCCGTCTGGACGGTCATCCTCCTCGCCGGAATCGCGACGTACGCCATCCGGCTCTCGTTCATCCACCTGTTCGGCCGCATCGAGGGCGTGCCGCCGGCGCTCGAACGCGCGCTGACGTTCGTCCCACCCGCGGTGCTCGCCGCGCTGGTCGCCCCCGACTTCGTGCCCGCCTCGGCGACGCTCGGCGCGCTCGCCGACCCGACGATCGGCGGCGGCGCGACCGCCGTCGTCGCCGCCTGGTACACCGAGGACGTGCTGTGGACGGTGGCCGCCGGGATGGCAGGGCTCCACGTGGCGCGGTTCCTGCTCTAGCTGGTCGGTTCGTCCGCGTCGGTCGCGTTCGATTCCCGGGAGGGCACGCCCTCGGCGATCCCCGCCCGGCGTTCCGCCGCCCTCGCGCGCCGCTCATGTGCGTCCGCGATGCGCTCGTGCGCGGAGACGAACCGGCCGAACAGCACGAGGAGCCGGTAGAACAGCCAGATGAACACGATGACGAGTACGGGGAAGATCCCCAGCAGGACGTTCCCGAGTACCAGGAGGCTGTACGCCACGCCGAGCAGGAGGACGACGCCGAGGAGGACCTTGACGAGACCGGACCGGTCGCCGAGCGGGGACTCGCTCATGGTTTGCTACGCGAAGCAGTGAGTGATAAGGATAGGTGGTTGATGTGTCAAATCCGGCGCCGGAACGCCTCGAGAACCAGCCGGCAGTCACCAGCAGTCGTACCGCGAGCGAGGGAGGCCGAAGGCCGACCGTGGCTCGCGGCGTTTTGGCACTGACGAGCGAAGCTCGTCTTGCGGCCAGAAACCGACGGTTTCTGGCAGCATTACGGGAAATCGAAGATTTGCCGTCAGCAGTCGGATTCCACGGGAATCCGACAGCATGAACGGGTTTTCGCGGGGGTCGACGAGCGAGCGAACGAAGTGAGCGAGCGAGGAGGCCCCCGTGAAAAAGAGGTTCGTGTTTAGTCGTCAGCCGGTGCGGTACCGCTCCCGCCGCTGCTGACGCCCGTGCCGGGGCCGAGGTCGATGCCGAGGTCGTCGAGCTTCTCGTCCGGGACGACGCCGTCGACCCAGCCGCGGTGCTCGTAGTACTCCTCCTTCATCTCAGGGAGCTCGCAGTACTCGCCCTCGCTGGCGCCCTGGCCGGGGATGCCGTCCTCGAGGAAGCGCTCGGGCAGCGAGTCGTCGGCGCCGTCGAAGCCGACGAGGTTGTTGTAGTAGCGCTCCAGGTTGTAGATGCGCTCGCCCGCCTCGATGAGCTCGTCCTCGGTCACGTCGAGGCCGGTCATGCCGTTGTACTGGAGCACGTACTCCTCGATCCCCTCCGCGAAGGCGTTGAACTTGCAGATGTCGAAGCTGTCCGACACCGCGTGGAGGTCCTGGAACGCGGCCGCGAGTTCGCCCTTCCCCTGCCACTCGTACGGGTCGACCTTCTGCGGGATGCCGAGGATCTCGGCGGCCGGCGTGTACGCCCGCAGGTGGCAGGCGCCGCGGTTCGAGGTCGCGTAGCCGATGCCCATCCCCTTCATGCAGCGCGGGTCGTACGCCGGGATGGTCTGGCCCTTGACCGCCAGCGAATTGTCGGCGGCGTGGAAGTTCTCGACGAGGCCGTTCGAGCCCTCCGCGAGCGCGTCCGCGAGGTCGCCGTCGCGGTTCGCGATGTCCTCGATGAGGTCGATCATCGTCTCGGAGTCGCCCCAGTCGAGCCCCTCGCCGAGCTCGTCCAGCTTGCCCTCCTCGGTCATCTCCATCGCCATCGCCATCATGTTCCCCGTCTCGATGGTGTCGAGGCCCATGTCGTTGCACCGCTGGATCATGAGGGCGATCTCGTCGCGGTCGGTGTGTCCGGAGTTCGGGCCGAGCGCGAACGCCGACTCGTACTCGTAGGACTCCGTGCGGACGTTCATGTCCTCGCCCTTGTGGGTCACGTCCACCTCGACCTCCTTCTTGCAGGCGACCGGGCAGGAGTGACACGTCGGCTCGTCGACGAGGATGTTCTCGCGGACGTTCTCGCCGGAGACGCGCTCGGCGTCGATGTCGACGCCCGAGTGGTCGCCGTACGAGCCCGTGGAGGTGTACTTCCCGTTCTTCGTCGGGAGGCCGTCCATCTCCTCGGTGATGTTCATCAGGACGTTCGTCCCGTACAGCGAGAGGCCGCCCTCGTTCGGCCCGGTGACGTCGGACTCGCGGATGACCTCCATCGCCTGCTGGTACCCCTCCTGGAACGTCTCGGGGTCCGCCGGCTTGGGCATCTTCGTACCCGACTTCACGACGACCGCCTTCAGGTTCTTGTTCCCCATCACGCAGCCGGTGCCGCCCCGGCCGGACGCGCGGTCGTCCTCGTTGACGATGCAGGCGTACTTCACCTCGTTCTCACCACCCGGTCCGATGGCCATCACGGAGAGGTTCTTCCCGACCGAGCCGTCGACCTCATCGCCGAGTTCCTCGATCGTGTCGTGAACGCCGTAGCCCCAGATGTGCCGGGCGTCGCGCAGTTCCACTTCGCCGTCCTCCACGACGGCGTACACGGGGTGCTCGCTCTGCCCCTCGAACACGAGGCCGTCGAAGCCGGCCCACTTCAGCCGGGCGCCGGACCAGCCACCGTGGTGGCTGTCCGTGACGGTGTTAGTGAGCGGCGACTTGGTCGTCACCGCGATGCGGCCGCTCATCACGGTCTGGGTGCCGGTGAGCGGGCCGTTCATGAAGCAAAGCCGGTTGTCGGGTCCGAGCGGGTCCACGTCGGGGCCCGCCTCGAACACGTACTTCACGCCGAGGCCGCGCGCGCCGATGTACTTGCGCGCGTCCTCGTCGTCGATACCGTGGTAGGCCACGTCGCCGGAGGAGAGGTCGACGTGACCCACGTTGTCCCTGAAGCCGCCGAGATCGGTCATGGTAACGTACATCCATTAGTAAGGGCTCGAGCGTGTTAGCGGTTGGCAAAGTAACGTAACCGAAGTTCATTACTGATTTGGTCGGCCAAAAACGCCGGAAGCCGGCGACTTTACGCTCGTCGGGGACCCACCTGCAGGCGTGATAGTGTCGGATCGGCGATGGGCGACGTTTGCCGCGGTCACAACCGCGGTCGTCGTCGCCTCGCTCCTCCCCGTTTCCGGCGGCGGCCCCGAGCGGTTCCTCCTCGGCGTCGGCCTCGACAAGTGGGCACACGGCCTGGGCTACGCCGCCGTCTCGCTGACGTTCGCGCGGTCCCGTGGAAGCGCGGCCGCACCGGATCGGCGTGCCCGCTCGACCGGCCCGCTTGGCGTCGTCCTGAGCGCAATCGTCGTCGGTTTCACGGTCGGCGCCGGCGTCGAACTCCTCCAGGCGCCGCTGGCGACGCGGACGGCGTCGGTCGCGGACGCCGGGGCGAACGCCGTGGGTGCCGTCATCGGCGGCGCCGCGTGGCTCGCCGCCCGGCGCTAGCGAAGCCGTTTTCCCCGGGAGGCACCCAGACACGCCAATGAGCAAGCCGAGCCCCGAACCGTCCGAGCGGGGGCGGGGGATGGACGCGCACAACGAGGTGATGCGCGACATCCGGTCCGAGAAGGACGCAACGTACGATCCCCACGAGCCGACCCGGGTGTGGCTCGACGAGGACAACACGCCCGACGGCGTCAAGCGATCGCTGACCATCATCCTCAACACCGGCGGGTGCCGGTGGGCGCGGGCCGGCGGCTGCACGATGTGCGGCTACGTCGCCGAGTCCGTCGAGGGCGGCAGCGTCGCCCACGAGGCGCTGATGGACCAGATCCAGGTCTGTCTCGACCACGAAGCGGAGAACACCGACGAGGGCGAGGGGCCAGCCCCGCTGATCAAGATCTACACCTCCGGGTCGTTCCTCGACGAGCGCGAGGTGCCAGCCGAGACGCGCGAGGCGATCGCCGAGACGTTCGCGGACCGGGAGCGCATCGTCGTCGAGTCGCTCCCCGACTTCGTCTCCGCGGGGAAACTGCGTGACTTCACCGGCCGCGGCCTCGAGACGGACGTCGCCGTTGGCCTGGAGACCACCACGGACCGCGTGCGCCACGACTGCGTGAACAAGTACTTCGACTTCGCGGACTTCGAAGGCGCCTGCGCGGAGGCGGGGAAGGCGTCGGCCTCGGACGGGCGAGCGGGCGACGCCGACGAGGCGGGGGAGGCCAGCGCCGGCGTGAAGGCGTACCTCCTGATGAAGCCGCCGTTCCTCTCGGAGTCCGAGGCGCTGGAGGACATGGTCTCGTCCATCGAGCGCTGCGCGGACGTCGAGAACTGCCACACGGTCTCGATGAACCCCTGCAACGTCCAGCGGTACACGATGGTCGACGAACTCCACTTCCGCGGTGGGTACCGCCCGCCGTGGCTCTGGTCGGTCGCGGAGGTGCTCCGGCGCACCGCCGACGTCGACGCCATCGTCGTCTCCGACCCCGTCGGCCACGGCTCCGACCGCGGCGCCCACAACTGCAAGGAGTGCGACGACCGCGTCCAGACCGCCATCAAGGACTTCGACCTCCGACAGGACCCCTCGGTGTTCGAGCAGGTGTCCTGCGAGTGCGAGCGGACGTGGGAACTCGTCCTCGAGGAGGAGACGGGCTTCGCCCAGCCGCTCACTCGCTGAAGCCGAACCGGTCCTGAAGGGTTCCTCCGTCCGTCACGGACCACTTCGCCCCGCTCGACCAGAACCGCCCTGCTGAGCGCTCACACCTCCGATAGCGGGCGACTAACCAAACAGTAGGTCCGCCTTTGTCCGGTCGAGACCCATCATGGAATCAGTCGAGTGCGTCCTCTGTCCGTCGGGGTGGATCGAGCTTCGGAACGCGGCGCGTCCGGGCCAGTGGATCGCGACCGACTCGCCGGTCGAGTGTCGGGAGTGACGCTGGCGCGGAACTAGTCGTGTCGCTCAGGCGAACGCCCGAAGTACGCCCTGCCCGTCCGTCCCGCCGACGTCCGGCAGCGTCGCCCGTTCGGGGTGGGGCATCATCACCGCGACAGTCTCGCGCGCGCCGAGCACGCCCGCCACGTTCCCCGTCGATCCGTTGGGGTTGGCCGCCTCGGTGACGTTCCCGTCCGCGTCGCAGTAGCGGAACAGCACCCTGTCCTCGTCGTTCAGCGCGGCCAGCCGCTCGTCGGCGATCTCGAAGCGCCCCTCGCCGTGCGCGATGGGCACCTCGATGACGGCACCCTCGTCGTACGCCTCCGTCCACGGCGTGTCCGCGCGCTCGACGCGGAGGTGGACCGCCTCGCACTGGAAGCGGGCCGAACGGTTCGTCGTGAACGCGCCCTCCGTGAGGCCCGCCTCGCAGCTGATCTGCGCGCCGTTGCAGACGCCGAGCACCGGCGTCCCCTCCTCGGCCAGCGCCCGGACCTCGTCCATCACCGGCGTCCGGGCGGCCATCGCGCCGGCCCGGAGGTAGTCGCCGTAGGAGAAGCCGCCGGGGATCACGACGCCGTCGGTATCCTCGGGGAGGCCGTCGGCGTGCCAGACGCGCTCGGCGTCGATGCCCAGGTGGGAGAGCGCGGCGACCGCGTCGCGGTCGCAGTTCGAGCCGCCGAACTGGACGACCGAGATCATCGCTCCACGACGTCGACGTCGTAGTCGTGGATGGTCGGGTTCGCGAGCAGTCGTTTCGCCATCTCGTCGGCCCGCTCGCGCGCCGCGTCGGCGTCCACGGCGTCGAGATCGACCTCGAAGCGGTCGGCCGAGCGGAGCGCCTCGACCTCGAACCCGAGGCGCTCGAGCGCCCCCTTCGTCGTCTCGGCCTCGGGATCGAGCACCCCGTGCTTCAGCCGCACGGTCACCGTGGCGGTGTAGGCGGTCATTGAGGGTACTGCGCGGTCGTGCCCAAAAACGGTTTTGGGTCGCGTCTGGTGTGCACGTTCGTGGAAGGTAACGGTCGCGGGAAGCGATAGAGGCATGACCGTGAGCGAGGAAGGCGTGTCCATGTCCCCTCCGGACGCGCAGGCGGTGAGCGACCGATGAGCGAGTTGACCGAGATCGTCGTCGTCGGAGACGACGACACGGGACTGGTCGCCCGCGTCACCTCCCTGCTGTTCGAGCGGGGGTGCAACATCGAGGACCTCGACCAGGCGGTCCGGGACGGCGTGTTCCGGATGCGTCTCCACGCCGACACGGCGGGGATGGTCTGCAAGCCCGACACGCTGCGCGAGGACCTCGAAGGGCTCGGCGACGACCTCGGCGTCGACGTGCGCGTCCGCTTCCCGGACGAGCGCGACGGCCGGTGCATCGGCCTGCTCGTCACGAAGGAGGAGCACGCGCCCCGGGCGGTGCTGGAGGCCTGCGCGGACGGCACGCTCGACGCCGACGTGGGGGTGATGGCCGGCAACCGGGACGCGCTCGAACCGCTGGCCGAGGAGTTCGGCGTCCCCTTCTTCGACGTCGGCGACGAGAACGGCTCGCACGACGAGTCGGAGCTGCTGGACCTGCTGGCCGAGCACGACGTGGACTGCATCGCGCTCGCCCGCTTCATGCGCATCCTCTCGCCCGAGGTCGTGTTCCGGTACGAGGGCCGCATCATCAACGTCCACCCGTCGCTGCTTCCGGCGTTCCCGGGCGCTGAGGCGTACCGCCAGGCGGTCGAGGGCGGCGCCCGCGTCGCGGGCGTGACGGCCCACTACGTGACGACCGACCTCGACCAGGGGCCGGTCGTCGCCCAGCGCGCGTTCTCGGTCCCCGCGCGCGCCGACGCCGCGGACCTGAAGGAGAGCGGCCAGCCGCTGGAGGCCGAGGCGCTCGTCGAGGCGCTACGCGCGCACCTCGACGACGCGCTGGTGATCCGTCGCGGGCGGACGCACCTTCGGGAGGGCGTGGATCCGGCGGAGTACGACCTGGGCGCCGTGGCCGCCCCCGAAGCGCCCGCGCCGGCGCCACCCGTCGAGTAGCGCGGTCGCTCGCGGACTCGACTACAGGTGCCGGCTCGACGTGATACCGATGTTCTCCCGACCGTTCCGACTACAGGCCCCGAACACGGTCGACCGCGTCCGCCAAGTCGGGCGCGTCGAACCAGTCCCGCCCGGTGTAGGCGTTCGCGCCGGCGGCGTACATGTCCGCGGCGGCCTCGACGACGTCGGCCGGGAGCTCGGGCGGTTCCACCTCGCAGAGCGGGCGCCAGTCGGCGACGCCCTCGCAGTCCGCCCGTGCCTTCGCCTCGCCGACTGCGTCGACCCACTCCGGATGCTCGCGCTTGTAGTACTGCCGGACGACCTCCTTGGACACCTCCTGGCCGTCGTAGGCGAAGCGGTTCTCGTCGAACGTGCCGACCACGTCGGCGATGCGGACCTCGCCGTCGGCGTACAGGCACTCGATCTTCCCGTCCTCGTGGACGAACCCCGTCCCGGCCGCTCGCTCGGTCAGGAGTTCGTTCACGCGCAGCGCGACCGCCTCCAAGTCGTCGACGTCGGCGGCGCCCGCGACGGCGTCCGCCTCCTCGCGCGTGAGGTAGCGGTCCTGCTCCTCGTACTTCGTGGAGAACTCGACGATCGGACCGGGTAGCGGGACCGCCTCGTCGGGCCACTCGTCGCGGTCGAGGGCGACGTCGCGCGGTTCGATGCGCTTCCGGAGGCTCGAGCCGACCGGCACTGTGTTGCGGAACACGATCTCGAGGGGGACGATGTAGTTCGAGCCGGCGTTCGCGTGGAAGGCGTCGTAGTCGTACGCGCCGTCGGCGAAGGGGAGGTCGGGGACGTTCACGAGGTCGATGGCGAGTTCCCGGGGCGGGCCCTCGGCCTCGGCCAGGGGCGTCGCGTCCGGCCCGACGCCGCGGTAGTGTGTCGGGACGCCCTCGTCCTCGAGCAATTCGAAGTTGAACGACCCCATCGTGCAGAGCGAGGCGCCCTTGCCCGGGATCTCGTCGGGCATCTTCCCCCAGTCGAAGACGGAGTAGTCGTCGGTGAAGACGAAACTGCCGACGCCGGGGGCCGCGTCGGTGGGCGCGCGCTCGACGCGGAACTCCTTGACGCTCGTCATGGGTGGGAGGGCGGGCGCGGGCCGTATGAATCTTTCATTTCCGTGCCCATCGATGTCGTCGTCCCGCCCTAGTTGTGCACGTTCGTGGATTGGATCGGGGCACACCACCGACCTAAACCCGGACCGTCGACCCGAAGGGCCCGCCTACAGCCGACCGCTGCCGACGTACACGAGTCCCAGGCTCCCGACGAGGAGTACGACCCCCGCGACGGTTTCGGGGAGTCGCAGTACGTCCTCGCCGACGAATCCGACCAGTACGAGCGCGAGCGCGACGGCGGCGGGGAGCGGGTGTGCGGCCAGTTGCTGACCGAACACCCTGACCGACCAGTAGCCCGTCTCCAGCATCGACGCGACGGCGACCCCGAGCGGCCGGTTCCCGTCCGGGCTCCCGACCGGTTCGAACCCGGCGAGGTCCTCTCGGGCGATCGCGTGAAGCTCGCCGGTGTGGACCCGTCGACCGTCGGCCGCGCCGACGCGGAGGGCCGTGACGCCGTTCCCGTCGGTGCCCACGACCCGGTACGTGCCGTCCGGGTAGTCGGCGTCGGTCGGCCGGAGGTGGTCGTCGACGGACGGCGAAGTCATTCGTGAACCGATACGTCACCTCACTGCCGTAAAGCTTGGGCATCAATCCGACCGGGTTCGCGCCGGCGCGATGCCGCCCTCGTTCCTCGTCAGGAGGTACAGCACGAACGAGGAGAGCCAGTGCGATCCGGCGTAGTCGTCGGTGAACGCCCCGGCAAGGCCGCGCTCGGCGTGCCGCTCCGCGCTCCGTTCGAACGGCTCGGCGTACCGGTGACCGTCGAGCGCGGAGGCGAGTCCCGCCAGACACCACGCCTTCGAGACGTTCAGACCGACCAGGTGGAGCGCGACTCCCTCGTCCGAGTCGGCGTCCACGCGGACTGGTTCGAGGATCGCGTCGTGCGGGGACGAGGTGACGTCCGGGAGGAACTCGTCGAGCCACGTCGCGAACTCCTCCCGGCCGTACACGCGCCGCATGAGGTCCGCCTCAGTCAGCGACGGGGAGAGGAAATCCCAGCCGAGCGGTTCGTACGCGACGGGGTAGTCGCGGTCCTCGGCGAAGAACTCCAACGCCGTCTCCACGACGGCGGACTCAAGCGAGTCGTCGGACACCGTCCTCGCGTAGTCGAGGACGCAGTGCAGGGCGAACGCCGTGTTCCCGTGGGTCCCGACCCTGAACGGGCGCTCCTGGGACAGGAACTCGGTCTCGACGAGGCTCACGATCGCCCGTTCCAGCGGTTCGAGGATCGACCTCCACTCGTTCGCCCGCTCGTCGTCCCACAGGGACAGCTCAGAGGCGAGGTGGAGGAACCACGCCCACCCGTACGGCTTCTCGAACGACTCGTTCCCCTCGAGGTACGCGACCTCCCGGTCGACGTTCTCGGGGGTGAGCCGGGCGTCGATACTCCCGACGATCTCCGACTCCGCCGGGTGGTCGTCGAACAGTCGAAGCTGACGGACGAGCGCCCAGTGGCTGTGGACCGAGGAGTGCCAGTCGAAACAGCCGTAGAACACCGGGTGCTGCTCCTTCGGTCGCTCGACCCCGTCCGGGGAGTCGACGAAACCGACGAAGTGGGGGAACTCGGTCTCGATCGAATCGAGCGGGTAGCGCGAGAGGGTCTCCGCGACGTCCGCCCGGAGCCGGTCGGCCTCGCCCGACAGAACCGTGTCCGTCTCGATGTCAGCGAGTGTATCCATTCGGGCGGACCGTTCGCGCCCTCCGTAATGAATCGGGTGGTGGTGTGTGACCGGGGGACGCGGCCGTGGGTCGGGCCTGTGTAATCCGGCTCCACCGGCACTCCGGAAACCGGCTTCACGTACGGATAAACACCATCCTACGCCACCGACGCGCAGTTCAGGTTGTCGATCCTTGGGGGGTTTGCGTGGGAAGCTTTGGGACGAGCCAGGCCAGGAACGAGTCCTGGCTGCGCGTCTGGAGCCAGATTCGTCCCTCGCCGGTGAACTCGGCGACCAGCCCCTCGCCGCTGAGCAGCGTCGATTTCAGTCCGCCCATCCGCCTGACGGTGAAGTCGGCGGTGTCCTCGAAGGCGACGATGTGGCCTGTATCGATGGTGTACGTCTCGTCGGGTGCGAGGTCGATCTCCCGGATAGCGCCATAGCTGGACATGAACAGCGGCCCGCTCCCCTCGATCCTGAGCAGGAACAGTCCCTCGCTCCCGAAGAACGTTCTGGCACCCCCGAACTCGGTGTCGACGTCGAGTGCCGGGTCGGAGGCGATGTACGACCCCGACTGCACGTAGACGGTGTCCCCGTCGAGCTCGTGGTGGACGACGTCCCCCGGTAGCGGTGGCGCGAACGTGACCGACCCCGGCTTGCTGGCGGTGAAAGTGTTCTGGAAGACGCTTTCGCCCCCGAACAGCCCCCGACGGATCGACTTCAGGAACCCCCCGGTGGCGTTCGTCTCCATCTCGATGCCCTCGCTGTAGCTCACCATCGCCCCCGACTCCGCGAGGACCTGTTCTCCCTCCTCCAGGGACACCTCGGCCATCGCGAACGACGGACGGTGCGTGATCTCGTGTTCCACGGAGGTAACTACGCGGTGCGGCAGAAATAAGGGTGCGCGGGAACCGGGGAGCGGTCCCTCGGAGGTGCGACGAATCGTCGCCGGCGATCTCGACGGATCAGGAATGCACGTTCACGGGCGTCGTTCGTCCGGAAATACGGGGCTACTCCTCGGGCAGCACCTTCCCCGGGTTGAGGGTGCCGTTCGGATCGAGCGCGTCCTTGATCGACCGCATCACGTCGACCGCGGCGCCGTGCTCGCGCCGGAGGTACTGCTGCTTGCCGACGCCGATCCCGTGCTCGCCCGTGACGGTGCCGTCGAGTTCGAGAGCCCGGTCGACGAGTTCGGCGTACGCGCGCTCGGCGCGATCGACCGCGTCCGGGTCTTCGTGGTCGTAGACGGCGAAGTAGTGGAGGTTGCCGTCGCCGGCGTGGCCGAACGCGGGGATGAACAGGTCGTACTCGTCGGCGACCTCCTTCACGTCGCGGATCATCGCCGGGTAGTTCGAGATGGGGACGGTGACGTCGCCGGGGTGTCCCATCGACGCGCCGGGGAGCCACTCGTCGGCGGCGTACGTGATGTCCTTCCGGGCGGTCCAGAGCTCGTCCATCTCGTCGCCCTCGCCCACCTCGAACGACTCCACGTCGTGTGCCGCGAACACCGCCTCGCAGAACGCGATCTCCTCCTCGACGCCGTGGTCGGCGTGGAACTCGACGAACGCCATCGGTCGCTCGGGCAGTTCGGTCCCCGAGTAGTTGTTCACGAGCGCGGCCGAGTCGGCGTCCATCAGCTCGATCTTCGCGACGTCGACGCCGGAGGTCACCGCGTCGCGGACCGCGGCGGTCGCGTCGTCGAGCGTCGGGAAGACGGCGCGGCCCCCGCGGATCTGCTGGGGGATGCCCGCCAGTCCGAGCGTCGCCCGCGTCACCACGCCGAGGGTCCCCTCCGAGCCGACCAAGAGGGCGGTGAGGTTGTAGCCGCTGGAGGTCTTTGCCGCCCTGGTCCCGGTCTCGACGACGGTCCCGTCGGCCATGACGACCTCCAGTTTCCGGACCCAGTCGCCGACCTCGCCGTACTTCACGGTGCCCATGCCGGACGCGTCGGTGGCGATCATGCCGCCGATCGTGGAGATGGCGCCCGAGGAGGGGAGCGGCGGGAACGTGAGGCCGTGGCGGGCGACGCGCTCGTTCAGGTCCGTCCCGATGACGCCCGGCTCGACGTCGACCGTGAGGTCGTCCGGGCGGACCTCCAGGACGCTGTCCATCCGCGTCAGGTCGAGGCTGATACCGCCGTCGATCGGGGTGACGTGCGACTCGAGGCTCGTTCCGGCCGCGTAGGGCGTCACCGGGACGCCGCGTTCGTCGGCCGCCGCGAGCACCGTCGACACGTCCGCCGTCGATTCCGGGAACACCACCGCGTCGGGCGGCACCTCCTCGTCGGGCGCCGTGGCGTACCCGCCGGCGTGGGTGCCCCGGTCGGACTCGCCGCGGGACACCTCGCCGTCGAGGTCGAGGTCCGCGAGGAACCCGACGTCGCGTTCGGTCGCTCCGTGGCTCATGTGTACAAGGGACACGTGGACGAACAAGAGGTCACCGGTCCCCGAGGTCGCGGCGGACTCCTTCGGTGTCGCGTTCGGCCGTTCCGTTCGGAAGTCGGGTTCGGGAGTCCTGTTTTGGAAGTCGCGTTCGGGAATCCTGTTCGACGAGCGCTCGACGGTCGGTCCGTTCGTGGTGACGAGCGGGCCCGCGTCGGCAACTGGCGTCGGGTACCGCCCCGCTTTTACTCCCCGGTCGTGATGCTGCTAGCAATGACCACCCCGTCGGCGGCCGACCTCGACCCCGACGACCTCGGCTTCGACCACGTCCCCGAGACCGACCAGTCGTTCGAGAACGCGCTGGCGAAGGCGCGCGACGGCGAGCGCCTGACGGTCGACGACGCGGTCGAACTGCTGACGACCGGCACGGACCGCGACGGGATCGACCGCGAGCGGAAGGAGGCGGTACTGGAGGCGGCGGACCGCCGGCGCGCCGAGACGGTCGGCGACGAGGTGACGTTCGTCGCGAACCTCAACAACAACGTCACGACGGCGTGCAACACGGGCTGTCTGTTCTGCAACTTCAAGGACACCGCCCACCAGTTCGAGGCCGACCGCGACGGCGGAGAGGGGCCGTCGCGGCGCACCGACCACGGGGGCGATCGCGAGGGTGAGGGAGGGCCGTCGCGACCAACTGGCCACGGCGGGTTCACCCAAACGCCGGCGGAATCGAGGGAGGCGGTCCGCGCCGGCGTCGAGCGCGGCATCTACGAGGTGACGTCCGTCTCGGGACTCCACCCCGCGTTCGCGCTGAACGACGAGCACCACGAGATCCTTCAGGGGTTCGAGAACCCAGCCCGCGAGGTGAACTACAAGCCGCCCGAGCGGTACGTCACCGACCCCGGCACGTACGTCGAGCAGATGGAGGCGATGAGCGTCGGCGGGGTCCACCTCCACTCGATGACGCCCGAGGAGGCGTACCACGCCCGCCGCGGCACCGACTGGAGCTACGAGGCGGTGTACGCCGAACTCCGGGACGCGGGGCTCGACTCCGCGCCCGGCACCGCCGCGGAGATCCTCGTGGACGAGGTCCGGGACGTGATCTGCCCCGGGAAGATCGATACGCAGGGGTGGCTGGAGGCGATGGAGGGGGCCGTCGACGCCGGCCTCGACGTGACCTCGACGATGATGTACGGCCACGTCGAGAACGAGATGCACCGCGCGATGCACCTGGAGCGCATCCGGGCCCTCCAGGACCGGACCGGCGGCATCACCGAGTTCGTCCCGCTGTCGTTCGTCCACGAGCGCACGCCGCTGTTCGAGCACGGCGTCGTCTCCGGCGGCGCGAGCGACGACGAGGACGAACTCCTCATCGCGGTCGCCCGCCTGTTCCTCGACAACGTCGACAACGTCCAGACCTCGTGGGTGAAGTACGGCGACGAGAAGGCACTGAAGACGCTCTCGTGCGGGGCGAACGACTTCATGGGCACCATCCTCTCGGAGGAGATCACCAAGCGAGCGGGCGGGCAGTTCGGCGAGTTCCGCAGTTTCGACGACTACGTCGAGATGATCTCGTCAATCGGCCGCACCCCCGTCGAGCGTTCGACCGACTACCGGACGACCCGCGAGATCGACCCGGCGGAGGGCGGCCCCTTCGGCCCGACGCTCGGCCCGGAGGCCGACGGGACGCCGCTGCTCACCCCGGAGGAACGCGCGGATCGAGGCGGCGACTCCACGGCGGTGGCCGACGACTGAACCGCGACGACCGCGACCATCCGTCGGCGACGACCGACCAACTGACGAAGGCGGAAACACGCGTCAGTTGAATCCGACGCTCGGCCCGACCGACCAGGGGTGGGACTGAAAGGGGCCGGCATCTCGACGAAGGCGGACGACGTAAGCACCGCAGCCGAGGAAGCGAACGGAGTGAGCGACCGAGGCGAGGAGCGCAGCGAGGCCCCCGAGTCGAGATGCCGGGGGCTTTCACGGGGTTCTCGTTGCGGGTCTCGGAATCCGCCCTCCGGACGAACCAGCACCAGTGCAGTACGATTACTACCCGAACCGAATCCCGTCGTCGACCATCCGGAAGTTCCGCTCCCTGTCGATGCGCTCTGCCAGCCACTCGACCTCGTACACCTGCGCGGCCAGTTCCGCACAGAGGTTCCGCCAGGCGATCGCGTAGATCGGCGACTGGCCCCAGGCGCGGAGCTCCGGGACGAAGTCGTCGTACGTCTCCATCCGGTCCTCCAGGTGTTCGAGCAGGTCGACCGCCGCCCCCGCGGCCTCCCCCTCGTCGGCGGCGGCCTCGAAGGCGGACTCCAGGGCCGCCTCGTAGCCGGCGACCGCGCGGTGCATGTCCTGTCGGGCGCCGTCGTCCTCGTCCGGGAGCGACTCGAGCACGCCGCGGGGCACGCCGAGGTCGATCGTCTCGTCCATACGGTCCGGTTCGGCGCCGGTCACAAAAGTTCGCCGTCGAGGAACGCGCGGTGGTCGGCCGCACACGGCCGGCACAGGAGCACCCGCAGGTCGCCCTGCGGGTCGAGCACGTCCACGGCGCCGTACTCCTCGCCCGGCCGGATCGTCCCGCCGCAGCGGACGCACTCGTGTGGACGCCGGAGCACGCCCTACGCTCCGAACTGGAGCAGCGTCACGACGAGCGCGACGACGAACAGCAGGACCCCGGCGCCGGTGAGCCCGAGCCGCGTCGTGGCGGCGTCACCCGTCTCCCGGGCCGCGTAGACGACGCCGGCCATGCCGGCGACGGCGGCCAGGAGGACGACGATGCTGTACGCGATGTTGAGAGCTCCTGCCATGCTAGTGAGTACACGGCAGGGAGTGTTAAACTTCGGTGGCGATTGCTGGCTGGCGCGGGCCCGCCCCCAGCGGAGTCCAGTTCTTTCGGCCGCGTCGGAGAACCGACCGAACGTATTTCCGGGGGCGTCACCGACTCGCACTCATGCGAATGGAACTTCGGGTCTGCAAGCAGTGCTACGAGGGCGAGCACGGCAACCCCGACAAGACGGCGGTCACGCGGGACATGGTCGCGTGCGCCGAGACGGCCCGCGAGTACAAGGACCTCATCGGGCTCGACTCAATCTACATCACGAAGGTCGGGGAGGGCGACGCAGGCGGCGCGGAGGCGCTCCCCGTCATCGTCGCCTCCATCTCCGGCAACGAGATTCAGCTGTCCGACACCCAGCTCGTGATGGAGGACGACGACGGCAACATGCTCGTGTACCCCGAGCCGGCGGACATCCTCGAGGTACTCACGCGGAACGTCCAGCAGGCGAACACCCACACGAACAACGACGTGAGCGTGGAGCTCAGTGAGGAGAGCCTCGCGCTCGGCGTCGGCCAGTAGTCGAGAACCCCCGAAGTCGGTTCGCATCGCCTCCCTTCTCGCGGTCTGGTCGGGGACCGTTCGGCGGTTCGGCCCGACGGCCTCGCCGCCTCCCCGACTGGCCGCTACCGCTCGGTCTCGCTTCGCCCGCCGTCGGTCGCCGTGGTCGGCGGCTCCTCGGCCTCCGACTCCAGCTGGCGCTCCCAGCGGACGCGGAGGAGGTTCCCGTACATCTGCAGCACGAGCCCGAGGAACAGCACGAAGATGCCCGCGTTGATGCCGACCGCGAGCAGGGTGTTCGTCGGGCCGCCGCCGATCACGAGTTCGCGCGGCACCGGGTAGCCCTCGTCGAAGACGCTCGCGAGCAGCACGGAGACGATGCCGATCACCGTCAGCGCGCCGACGACGGTCGAGGCGGTGTTCCACGACGGTGCGAGTTCGAGCCGTTCGATGCCCGTCCCGCCGTCCCCGTCGCCCTCCTCGTCGTGGTACTCGGGAATCATCGAGCGCGGGATGAACGCCTTCACCTCGACGGGGTAGAAGGCGGGGTGGAACCCGTGCTCGAAGATGTGGAACATCACGCCCATCAGCATGATGACCCCGAGCAGCCCGTGGAAGGTGACGAACGCCATCGCGGCGGTCTTGCTCGCCAGCATCCCCATAACGCCCGTCTTGGTCCAGATGAGCACGCCGGAGAGGGACAGCAGCGCCAGCTCCACCGAGAAGATGAACACGACGCCCTTCCCGATGTAGGTGAGCAGGGGGATCTCGTCGGCGGTACCGCCGGCGAACTGGCGGGCGTTCGGGTGCCGCTCGTCCGCGCTCCCGAGCAGGAACTTCACGTCCTGGACCATCGCCTCGATATCACCCCGAGTCGGGAGGACCTCCCGGAAGTTCCCCCTCCCGGTTCCGGTCGTGACCATCATGAGCATCCAGAAGACGATGAGCGCGAGCAGCCCCGCGCCGGCGATCCGATGGACCGCCGCGACGCCGGTGGAGCCGCCCATCAACCCGACGAGCCACCACAGCTCGTCGTTGAACATCATGCTGTAGCCCGAGAAGAACAGGACGAACACGTCCAGCGCGAGCAGCGTGTGGAACGTGGTCGTCATGCGGGTGAACTTCCCGTGGTCGAGCTGGGTCATCGCTCACCCCCGCCGCCAGGGGCGGTGTCGTCTCCGGGTCCGTCCCTGCCGGTCCGGCCGTGCCGGTCGTCCGCGTCGCCGGCGACGCTACCGCCGTCGGCCGCGACCGTCTCGTCGGACTCCCGCGTCGCGCCGGGGGGCCGCATCCGGGCGGCGAGCCGGCGGAACGCTCCCCAGTGGAGGAACACCATGAACAGGATGAACACGCCCATGATGACGTCGGCCGCGTGGGTGATCGCGATGGCGAAGTCGAGCCAGACGATCTGGTTCCCGCTCGTCCAGTCGGCGCCGACGCCTGCGTTCGCCCCCGAGACGGCCGGGTCGATGCGGAAGATCGTCTCGTAGAACGGGCCGAACCCGCTCGCCCACCAGAGGACGACGAGCGTCACCGCGATCGCGATGACCGCGTTCACCGCGATGGCGACGCTGCTGTACCCGCTCGTCTCCGGCAGGTGCTTGCGGTAGCTCATCTCTCGAACTCCCCGGCGTCGTCGCCGAACACGATCTCCATCGCCCGGTCGTTGAAGAACGGGTCGGTGCCGCGCTTGTCGAGTTCGTCGGCGATCTCCGTCGCGTCGCCCACCAGGAGCGCGTCGGTCGCACACTCCTCGGCGCAGGCTGGCCCCTTGCCGACGTCCTGGCGCTCCTCGCACATCGTACACTTGTCCATCGTGCCGCCGGTCCCGAACAGCGACGCCGCCCCCTCGTCCTCGGCGGGGAACTGCGGCGCGCCGAACGGGCAGGCCGACAGGCAGTACTGGCAGCCGACGCAGAGGTCGTCGCGGACCTCGACGAAGCCGTTCTCCTTCTTCACGAGCGAGTCCACCGGACACACCGACACGCACGGCGCGTTCTCGCAGTGGTAACACTGCATCGGGATGGACGTCTCGCCCGGACTCGCGTTCGCCTGGCCGAGCGCCCCCGGGCTGTTCCCGTTGAACTCCATGGGGTCGGCCGGCTGTCCCTCCAGCATCGTCGAAATGCTGATGCGCTGTTCGTCGTGGGGCACGTCCCACGTGCGCTTGCACGCGACGACGCACCCGCCGCAGTCGATGCAGGCCTCGACGTCGGGGAAGATGCGAGCACCCTCTCCGGTACTCATCACCCCCTGACCCATGACCTGGTCGCTGGATTCGTTGGTTGCCATTGTTATTGCACCGTGGAACTACCGGAGTACTTCCGACGGACGTCGAAGTCCTTCTGCTGGCCGATACCGTTCCGGTCCTGCGGGAACTCGTAGTTGGAGATGTCGACGACCTCGTCTGCGAGGCCGCCCTCGCCGACCGGCTTCATCGACAGCTCGTCGACGACGTCCTGGGTGGCCTTCTGGACGCGGACCATCGCCGCCTTCGTCTCCTGCATCTGGGTCTCCACGTCGTACCCACGCGAGGTGATGATGTTCACCGAGTCGCCGATGGCGTGGGGAACCAGCCCGTCGGGGTACTTCTCCTCGAGCGACCGGCCGCGGAGCAGACCGCCCCAGTGGAACGGCAGGAACGTCTCCTGGGGGTTCGGCCGGTGGGTGACCCGCGCCTTCACGAGCACCGACCCCCGGTCGGTCGTCGAGACGACGACGAGGTCGCCGCCCACGACGTCGAGTTCCTCGGCCATCTCCGGGTGGATCTCGGCGTACATGTGCGGCTGGAGGTCGGCCGTGTAGATGTTCGAGCGCGTCTCCGCGCCGCCTCCCTGGTGTTCGACCTGGCGTCCGGTCGTCATGATCGTCCAGCGCTTGTCGTTCCCGTCCGCTCCGAGGCCCTTGTCGACGAGGCTCTGCATCGCCCGCTGCTGGACCGCCGCGTTGTTCTGGTTCAGGCGGTAGAAGTTGGTCTGTTCGCCGTTGGCCGGCCAGTCCTGGACGAGGTCCGGCCGCGGGCTCTCGATCGGTTCGCGGTGGACGGGCGTCGTATCGATGAAGTTCCAGGTGACCGCCCGCGCCCGCCCGCGCCCCGTCGGCGCGTCCGGTTGCTTGTAGTCGTACTGCTGGTAGAACTCCTCGTCGAAGCCGGAGTCGTACCGCTGGTTCATCGCGACGGCCGTGTCGTACACCGACTTGTCCGCGCGGAGCGCGTACTCGTACGGGATCGTGAGCGCGTCCGGGTTCGTCGGGTCCTCCGGCAGCGTCGTCGAGAAGCCGGGGTACTGCGGAACCCCGCGTATCGGTCCTTGACCGTTCCACCAGTCGGGGTTGTACGGGGCCCTGAGCAGGTTCATGCCCTCCTGACCCTGCTCGTCGAACGTCTTCTGCATCGGGTACTCCTTGCCGGAGGTGTCCATCTGCTCCCACTGGGACGGGTTCGGCGCCTCGATGCCCCAGCGGGCGCGGAAGTCCTGCCCGCCCTCGCGCGGGTCGAGGTCGTCGTTCCAGATGATGGGCGTCCCCGGGTGACCCTCTCCCCAGCAGGGCCACGGGAGCATCCAGTACTCGCCGTCGACCGGCGAGCCCGGCAAATCGGCTTTCAGGTCCTCCTTCGAGAACGCGTGGTCGTACTCGAGGTGTTGCTGGAGGCGCTCTGGGTCCTGACAGTAGCCGATCGTCCGGACACCGAGGTTCACCTCGCGGAGACACTGCTCGTACGTCGTCTTCCCGTTGTACAGCTCCGAGCCCGATCCCCAGTCGAAGTGGTCGCCGAAGCCGAGGCTGTCGGCCAGTTCCTGCATGATCTGCAGGTCCGGCTTCGAGTTGTGGCTCGGCGGACGAACCGGCTCGGACCACTGGACGGCGCGGTGGGAGTTCGTCAGCGACCGCGGGTGCTCGTACTGGCTCGACGCCGGGAGCAGGATGAGTTCCGTGTCGTCCAGGTCGGGGAGCACCGAGGCGACCGACGGGAACACGTCGACGACGACGATGAGGTCGAGGTTCTCCATCGCCTCCTTCATCTTCTCCATCTCGGAGATGGAGTTCACCGAGTGTCCCCAGATGAACGCCGCCTTCAGCCGGTTCGGCTGGTACAGCGGCGTCTTGTTCAGCCGCCGCTCCTGCGGGAGCGCGGCCTCGAACCACCGCGCGACGCTGAGCCCGATCTGGAACATCATCGAGCGCGGACTCGGGCGCTCGCTGTCGGCCGCATCCCCGCTATCGCTGTAGTCGACGTACGCCCCCGCCTGATCGTACAGGTCCTGCGGGAGCTCCCCGTACTGCTGGTACAGGTCGTCGAACGTGACCGACCCGGACGTGAACGGGCTCTTGTCCCACACGTCCGCCCAGTACTCCCAGGAGCCGGGCGAGGACACCGAGTAGTAGCCGGGCAGGATGTGGCTCGCGACCGCGAGGTCGGTCGCCCCCTGGACGTTCGCGTGCCCGCGCATCACCTGGAGGCCGCCGCCCGAGCGCGCCGCGCTCCCGGACGCCAGCGAGGTGAGCGCGTACGAGCGGATGTTCTGGGTCCCGTTGTTGTGCTGGGTCCCGCCCATCGCCCACTCGATCTGTATCTGGGGCTTGTTCTCGATGATGAGGTCGCCCAGTTCCCGGAGCTCCTCCACCGACAGCCAGGTGATGTCCGACACCGTCTCCAGGTCGTACTGCTCGAGGTCGTCCTCGACGTCGGGCCAGCCCTGGACCCGGTTCCCCAGCATGTCATCGTCCAGTTCTCCCTGGTCACGGAGGTACCGGATGAGCCCCATCATCAGGGCGACGTCCGTCCCCGGTCGGAGCCGGTAGAAGTAGTCGGCGTGGGCCGCCGTCTTCGTGTACCGCGGGTCCACGACGACGATGGTCCCGCCGCGTTTCTGCCCCTCGAGGATGTGCTGCATCGCGATGGGATGGGCCTCGGCGGGGTTCTGCCCGATTATCAGGTCCATGTTGAAGTTCCGATAATCGTTGATGGTGTTCGTCATCGCCCCGTATCCCCACGTGTTCGCGAGGCCCGCGACCGTCGTCGAGTGACAGATACGCGCCTGGTGGTCGCAGTTGTTCGTCCCGTAGAACGACGCGAGCTTCCGGAACGCGTACGCCTCCTCGTTGGAGTGGTGCGCGCTCCCGAGCCACATCGTGCCGTCGGCGCCCACCTCCTCCTTGATGCGGAGGAGCTCGTCCGAGATGGTGCTGTACGCCCGATCCCACGAGATCTTCGTCCAGCCGTCCCCGGTCTTCCGGAGCGGGTGTTTCAGCCGCTTCTCGGAGTGTTCGCTGCCGTAGATCGCTGCGCCCTTCGAGCAGAGCGAGCCGTTGTTCACCGGGTGTTCCTCCCACGATTCCTGCCCGACGAACGCGTTGCCGCGCCGCTCGCCGTGGAATCCGCAACCCACCGCACAGAAGTTGCAGATGGTCTTCGTGAGCTCCGTGTGGTCCGTGTCGGAGCCGTCGGTCTCACCTTCGTCCTGCGCGAGCGCTTGCCCGGCGCCGCCGCCGCCGAGCGCCACCGCCCCCGCCAGCGCGCTCGCCTTCAGGAACGACCGCCTGTCCAGGTCGAGTGATGCTGGTTCCGTGCTCATTGGTCCATGGTAGCATTCGCCGCTGTTCGTCTGCTAACACGAAACATACCCCTCCGAATCCTCATTAATCTTCGGCACGGTAGGACCGAACTAATTAGGCCGACCTAACGTTCCGGCCGGCGTACCTCCGGTTATTCCAGCCGAACCGAGGACTCGGTTTTCCTCGATCGGCGTAAGGTATATTCGCGTGTCGCCGCTTCACAGACGCGATGAACGTCGGGGCATTCGTCTGTTCGTGCGGCGGCACCTGCGACGTGGACCTCGAGGCGGTCCGCGACGGGGTCCGCGACGTGGAGGTGGTCGCGTCCTCGGAGACGCTGTGCCGGGACGCGCTTCCCGCCGTCGACGGGCTCATCGACGAGTACGAGCTCGACCAGCTCGTCGTCGGCGCGTGCGACGACGGCTGCCGGGCGCGCTTCGACGACCTCGTCGCCGAGAAGGGGTTGCATCCCGACGCGGCCGCGTTCGTCGACCACCGGGAGGAGGCGGGCTGGGTCCACTCCGAACCCGAGGCGACCGACAAGACGGCCCGCCTGGTCAACGCCCGACGGACCGGCCTCGAGTACGAGGCGCCGACGCGCTCCGTGTCGCGGGAGGCCGGCGAGTCGGTGGTGGTAGTCGGCGACGCGGGGACGGCCGCCGCGCTCGCCGACACCGCGGACGTCACCCTCGTCGCGGACGGGGCCGAGTACGCCGACGTCGACGCGGACCTCTCGGACGTGGAGATCGAACGGGGCCGGTTCGTCGACGTCGAGGGCGCCTTCGGGGAGTTCGAGGTCACGCTCGTGGCCCGCGTCACCGAGGACTGCATCTCCTGCATGAAGTGCGTCCGGGAGGGCCCGGACGGCATGGTGACGCGCCGTCCGGTGGACGTCCACCCCGACGCGCCCGACGGCGGGTGGACCGACTGCTGTCCGACCGACGCCATCGACCTCTCCGGGGTCGAGCGCAGTATCGATGCCGACCAGGTGATCCACCCCGCCGGGACGGACTCGGCCAGGGGGGGCCGCGTCGGCTACTACACCGGCCCCGTCGACGGGGCCACGATCGCGGCCGTGGAGTCCCTGCTCGGCGGCGTCGAGAAGCCGCGGTTCCTCGACCTGGAGATGGACGTCTGTGCGGCCGGCGAGTCGAGCCAGCAGGGGTGTACCGCCTGCGTCGACGCCTGCCCGCACGGCGCGGTCGACCGACCCGCCGTGGACGAGGTCGAGTTCGACCTCGTCGCGTGTCAGAACTGCGGGGCGTGCACGTCCTCGTGTCCGACCGGCGCGACCAAACTCGCCGAACCGTCGAACGAACGGCTCGCCCGCGAGGTCGAGGCGCTCCTGGACGCGGAGACCGACGAGGGCGGCTGGCTGTTCGACCGCGGTGGCGACGGGATCGAGACGCCCGTCGTCGCGTTCGTCTGCTCGGAGTCGGCCGCCGAGGCGCTCCGGGCGTACGGCCGCCGGGCCGCCTCCGGGGAGGAGTTCTCCTACGCGCCCATCCTCCCCGTCCGCGTGAACTGCACGGACACGGTGGGGGAGGCGCACGCGATGCACGCGCTCGCGGCCGGCGCCGACGGCGTCGCGGTCGTCGGCTGCGGCGACGCGTGTCTCCACTCCGGCCCTGACCCGAAGGCGGAACTCGTCGAGCGACTGAACCGTGCCACGACCGACCTCGGACTCGGGGAGCGCCTCGCCTTCCTCGCGCCGGACCCGGGCGACCCGGACGGCTTCGCGGCCGAACTCGACGCGTTCGTCTCGGGGCTCGACGCGACCCCGATTCCGGAGGGCGAGCACCGCTCGACCGGCGTGATTCGGGCCGACAAGCCCAACCCCGAGTTCAACAGCCACGACTGGACGCTGGAGTCGGTTCGGCGCATCGTCGAGTTCGCCAAACCGGAGCGCGAGGTGATCCGCGGGCTGAAGGACTTCGGCCTGATGGACGTGACCGACGCGTGCAACCTCACGCCGACGTGCTCGACGCTGTGTCCGACGGACGCCATCCGGCGGACCGACGACGGCGACCTCCAGTTCGCCCACGAGGACTGCGTCAACTGCGGGCTCTGCGAGGAGGGCTGCCCCGAGACGGCCATCACGATGTCGACGGGGCTCGACCTCGGCCGGCTCCCGGAGGCGCGCGACGGCGAGCGCTGGGAGACGGTGTACGAGGGCGAGATGCTGGAGTGCGCCCTGTGTGGCAAACCGTTCACCAGCGCGGCGTCGGCAGAGCACATCCGGGAACAGGTGGGCGACCTCGTCGAGGGCGTCGCCCCCGGTGCCGAGCACAGCATCTTCGAGTACTGCGGCGACTGCCGTGCGGAACTCGTCTTCGAACACTCATGAGCACCGACGACACCCAACTCGCGATATACGACGCCCGCATCGAACTCGCCGACTTCCTCATCGAGGTGTTCCACGACACGCCGTCCGTGGCGTTCGTCGAGCGCCTCGGCTCCGGCGAGGTCGTGACGCCGACCGACCCGGTCAACGACCCGCTCGACAGGGGGTTCGAACGCATCCGAACGTTCGTGGACGGGATCGAGGGACGCGACCCCGAGACTGTCCGGGAGGAACTGGCGGCCGAGTACAGTCGGATGTTCGTCGGCCCGCGCCCGCCGGTCCTGCTCCACGAGACGTACTACCGGGACGACACGGACTTCATCGGGGAGGGGCTCGCGCAGGTGGAGGCGAGCTACTCGGCCGCGGGCTGGACCCCGCCCGAGGAGTACGGCGAGGAGAACGACTTCCTGGCGGTCGAGCTGGCGTTCCTGCGCCACCTCATCGGGCGTCAGCGCGAGGGCGCCGAGGAGACGTTCGGCTACGAGCGTGTGTTCCTCGACGAGCACCTGCTGACGTGGGGAGACGACGCCGCGGCGGACGTCGAGGCGGAGGCCGACTCGGATCTGTACCTGGCCGCCGCCGACGTGCTCCTCGGGTTCTGCGAGTTCGAGGACGAACTGGTCGCACAGCTGGTCTGAGTTCGGATCGATGACGTTCGAAGCCGGCGGTCACGAGGTCGGTTCGTTCACGCGCCCCGTTCCCCATCACCAGCGACCCACACGAGCAGGAACCCCGCCACCAGCGAGCACCCGGCGAACGCGAGCACCAGCGGCGTCCCCACAGCCATCGCCTGCTCCATCAGGAAGTACGTCCCCCACGTCTGCACCGACTCGGCGCCGACCGCGACGACCGCGACAGCGGTGACCGAGAGCACTAGCCCCAGCAACGACAGCGCGGCGAAGCCTCGGGCGAACGAAGCGACGCTGGGGCTACGCATCGAACAACCCCCGGACGATCAGCGACGTCACCACCAGCGGTACGAGCAGCGCCGTCAGGGCCCCGATGAAGATCCCCATGTAGCTGATCGTCGATTCGAGGTGGATCGCCCAGTGCCAGGTGCCCTTCACCTCCGCGATGACCGCGACCGTGCCGACCGCGAGCACCGACAGGCCGACGAGCGTCGCCAGGACGAACTCCGCCGCCCGGAGGTAGTACAGCGCCCGGCGCCGGGTCCGGTCAGGCGAGTCCGACCCGATCGCCGGGGCGGTTTCGTTGCTCATCGCTCCTCACCCCCGGTGGGGAGGCCGGCGACGTACGACCGGTAGGCGTCGTAGGCCGCGATGGCGAGCGCCACCGTCCCCGCGACGATGAGCGCGAGTGCGGGACCGAGGGCCAGCGGCAGGTCCGAGAGGACGTGCAGCGGGACGGCCATTCATGGAGTGCAAGTCTCGCGTGACCAAAGGGATTGCGCCCGCAGGAGTCGGGTAGCTGACGCGACCCGCCGTGGCCCCCGGCCAACCCGACTCACCGCCCAGATCGGGCCGGCAGGTCTACCCGAACCAGCAGTTCCACCCGAACCAGAGCGTCCACTTGAACCGGGACGTCCACTCGAACCACCGGTCCCACTCGAACCGTTCGGCGAACCCCTTTTTGCCGCGTACGTCCAGGGTACGAAGTGATGCCGTCGAGACGGAGCCTGCTCGGGAGGCTGTCCGCAGCGGTGGGGGTAGCCGCCGCGGGCTGTGCGGGGCTCCGGCCGCCGCCGGGGCTTGACCTGCCGGCGAACCCCCACGACGTCCCGCGTCGCCAGTTCGCCCAGCGGGCGCACCTCCGGGAGGACGCGGACGGGAACCCCCTCGGGACGCGGTTCCGCCGGGTGCTCCTCCTCGACCTCCAGCGGGAGCCATCGGCCGAGGCCGGACGGACGGTCGAGCGGGCGCTCCGGACGCTGGAAGACGCGTACGACTGGTCGCCGGACGGGCTGTTCCACCTCCTCGCGTGGGGGACGAACTACCTCGACGACCACGGCGTGCTGAACCGCGTGCCAACCGACCACCCGACCGTCCTCTCCCGGGTCGACACGCCCGAACTCCTGCGGTTCGACGCAGCGCTGGTGCTCGAATCCGACGTGCCCTCCCACCTCACGGCGGCCGAGAGCGCGCTTTTCGGCGACCGCGCGGAGCTGAACGGCGTCGCCGTGGACCACCGGCTCTTGGACACCTTCGCCCGGCGCGAACGCCGGACGGGCTTCATCGGCGAAGGGCTCCCTGCTGCTCACGCCGACGCGGAGGGCGTCCCCGCCGACGCGATCCCCGAGGACGCGCCGATGTTCACCGGCTTCCAGTCCGGCCGCGAAAAGACGCAGGCGAGCGAGGACCGCGTGACCATCGACGACGGTCCGCTCGAAGGGGGGACGACGATGCACCTCAGCCACCTGACGCTGAACCTGAAGCGGTGGTACGCCTTCTCCGAGGCCAGCCGAGTGAAGCGGATGTTCGACCCGGAGACGACGCCCGACGACGAGGCCGGGTTCACGGACGACGTGCCGTTCGCGGACAGGGTCGAGGAACACGCGAGCGAACACGGCATGGTCGGTCACCACGAGAAGGTCGCCCGGGTGCGACGGGACGGCGAGCCGTTGCTCCTGCGTCGCGATTTCAACACCGTAGACGGCGGTCACCCGGGCGTCCACTTCCTCGCCTTCCAGCGGGCCGGGAAGGACTTCCGGCGGACGCGGAAGTCGATGAACGGCTGGTACCTGCGGGACGACTCGCCGGACATCACCGACAGCGAGAACAACGGCATCCTCGACGTGATCAGGGTCCGCTCGCGGGCGAACTTCGTCGTCCCGCCGCGGGAGAAACGCGCCTTCCCGCTCACCGTGACGTAGCGACGCTCACCGACGGAGCCGAACAGTGGATCCGCCGGACGAAGACGTCGCTCGCGACGCGGCGACGCCCGGACGCGCCGAGTTACTCCTCCGCGTCGGCGTCCGCGTCGTCCGCGACGTCGTCCAGGTCGAGATCGACGACGCCGTCGACCTCGCCGGGATTCAGCTGGTGAGGGCCGCTATCGTGGTCCCAGACGTCGTGTCCGCCGTATCGCTGCCCGACGCCCTTCGGTCGCCAGCCGGTGTCCTGGTTCGTCATGTGTGAACAGACCGCGTCCGACCCCTTAGACTTTCCCCCGGCAGCGCCCGAAACTCCGTCACGGACGGCTCCCCACGGGCGTCCGTCGTGACCGCCTACTCGGGCGGCGCGTTCGACGGCCGCTGGGTGTCCCCCTCGAGGAACACCGACGCGAACAGGTCCACGTGGAGCGCGAGCAGCTTCTCGGGGGGAAGGCCCGCGGCGTCGGACTGCTCGGCGAGGAACGCGTCGAGGTCGTCGCTCGGTGCGAACCGAACCCGTTCGCCGTCTTCCTCCAGTTCGAAGGTCACCTCCGTGGCGCCCGAGATGAGGTGCTCGATCTCCAGGAGGGCCTGCTCGACTTTCACCTCCAGCGCCTCCTCGTCCTCCATCAGACGCTGGTCCGCCCACTCGCCCGCGGCCGCCGCCAGCCGGTCGCTCACGGGGAACGAGATGGCCATCAGAACGACACCCCTTCACCCTCGAACGCGGGTTCCCAGCGGGTGAGCGCGTCACAGACGGGGCACTCACGCTCCACGGCTCCCTCGGCGTGGCCGACGCGGGTCAACTGTCCACACTCCGTGCACTCGTACTGCATTGGGTCGATGTGAACGACGCGACGCGTTTCAGCGTTCCTCCTCGGGCACCCAGGGCTCCGGGCCGGGTTCGGACTCCTCGAGTTCGCCGAGGAGGACGAACAGCATGATGATGACCCCGAGCATGACTGCGAGGCCGACGAGCCCCGAGATGGCGGTACGACCGACGAACTCGGAAGCGGTCCACACGGAGTCCATGCTGTTGAACGTGCGGGTCGCGATGACGACGAACCACGCGCCGATCGCCACGACCATGGCGGTCAGCGGCGGACTCGTTCGGACTGCGTCACGAATTCCCATGCTAACGTCTGACGCGGGAGACGTGAAAAATCTACCCCAGGGGCCGTCGGGGAATCGGCCCGCTCTCCGGCCGAGCGTCGGCCGTCGACGCCGTGCCGGTCCACTCTACGTCGGGCTGGAGACTCACTCCTCCGAGAGCGACCAACCGGCGTCAGCGGCCGCGTCGGCCAGCGGGACGAACTCCCAGCCGGCGGCCTCTGCCCAGGCCCGTTCGCCCGCCGACTCGACGCCGACGAGCACCATCCGCTCCGCGTAGAACATCGAGTGCTCGTCAATCTCCGCGAGCCGCTCCCCGGGGCCGGTCCCGGTGCCGTTGAAGAAGTCGAGGTCGAGCCGGTTGTCCCGCTGGTACTTGTTGATGCGGTGGGCGTCTACGTCGCCGACGATGCCGACCCAGTCGGTCCACGTCTCGGCGTCCGCGAGGGCGGCGTGGAGGTTCTCCAGCCGTCGGATGGCCTCGTACGAGATGGCCATCGTCATCTCGTCTGCCCCGCCGCCGTGGGGACCCGAGGCCTCGGGCTGCTGCTGTGTCTCCTCCTCGCGTTCGTCCGCCGGGACGCCCCCCGCGCCGCCCGACTCCATCGGGATACCGACCGGCTTGTCGTCGTTCGCGTACGGCACTCTCGGTGTCGCGGTGTCGGTGGAGGGGCCGGTGTCGACCGAACCCGCGTCCGCACCTCCGTCAGCGTTCCGGTCGGTACCGTCGGCCGGGTCCGAGGACTGCTCGGCCGAGGTCGCCCAGTCGTCGGTGGACGAGGACGCCGACGCCGACTCGACCCAGTCGTCGTCGCCGTCGTTCCGCCAGAACCAGTCGCCCCGGTTCGGCGTCTCCTCCTCGTTCTCGGTTGGCGCGTCCAGTTCGTCGAGGTCGATTCGGTCGGTCATGGTCGTTCGGGCATCAGTCGTGGTCGGTGTGGCGAGTGGTCAGTCATCGGTGTCCACGCGTGTGCGGTCGGCGGTCGCGGGGAGCGCGTCGGTCGGCAGGTCGAGTCGACCGCAGGTCTCCCGCGTCGGGAGGCCGTCGGCGTCCCAGCCGCGGGCGTCGTAGTAGGCGTCGAGCAGGCGCCCGAACGCCGCAGGGTCGACAGCGCGACCGGCGGCCGGGGTGTCACCCTCGGGGAGCGACTCGTCGAACCACTCCGGGAGCGCGTCGTCCGCTCGGTCGAACCCCTCGCGGGCGTTGAACAGGCGGACGAGCGTCCAGACCCGCTCCCCGACCGTCGAGAGGTCGTCGTGCGGGACGCCCAGCGCGTCGAGCCACTCGGCGCCGCGGTCGGCCCACAGCGTCTCGCCGGCGAAGTCGTCGACGACGAGACTCCAGAGGACCGACCGGGCGTTCTGCGCCCCCACGACCGCTCGAACGCGGTCGGCGGCGGTGGCGTCCTCGCGGAACACCTCCTCCTCGATGGGTCGCGCCCGGCGGTGACAGCCGCCGCGGTCCGACGTCGCGTACGCGAGCGCCATCCCGAGCGCGCCGCGCGGGTCGTACGCCGGGAGTTCCATCGACTTCACGGTCGGCACGTAGTCGTCGCCGCCGTACCGGACCGCGGCCGCGTCCACGCCGTCAGCCAGGGCGTCCGCGAGGTCGCCCTCCCGCCGGGCGATGCGCTCGATGAGCATCCTGGCGGCGTCCTCGTCGCCGAAGCCGAAGTCGACCTCGCCGGTTCTGACCGCCCAGGCGACGGCGTTGCCGGCGGTGATGACGTCGACGCCGAGCCGGTCGCACGCGCCGCCGAGCGCCGCGACGGCGTCGAAGTCGTCAAGACCCAGCCCCGCGCCGAGGGTCATCGGCGCCGCGCCGCGCGGGACCGTCTCGCCATCGTCGGTCTCGACGCGGAAGCCGCCCGGGACTGCCGCCTCCGGGTTCTCCCGACCCACGGCGGCCTCGGTCGCTGCCTCGATGCCGATGTCGTCCACCTCGTCCGCCTGTTCGCGCCAGCCGTGTGCCGGCAACACGCCGACCTCGGCGGCGAAGTCGACCGACTCCAGGGTCTCGCCGGCCGCCTGCCACCGGCCGGTGTCGTCGTCGCCGAACGCGGCGGCGTCCCGCTCGTGGAGGTCCGCCAGCGCGTCTGGGACCTCGGGCGGGTCGCCGCGGGCGACGACCGCCTTCAGGTTCTTCGACCCCATGACGGCGCCCGCGCCGCCCCGGCCGGCGTGGTGCTCGCCGCCGTCGGAGGCAATCGTCGCGAACGCGACCGCCGCCTCACCCGCGGGGCCGACGCAGGCGACCGCGGCGTCCGGGTACGCCGCCGCTGTCTCGACGGTGTCGGCGCCCGCGACGTCCGCCGCCGATTCGAGACGGGGGTCGCCGTCGCCGACGACGAGCGCCGTGGGCTCGGCGGCCTCGCCCTCGACGATCACGCCGAGGCAGTCCGGGAGCGAGCCGGCGAGGCGGTCGGGGAACGTCCCGCCGGAGTAGGAGTCGAGGAACGCGCCCGTCAGCGGCGACTTCGTCACCGCGGCGTAGCGCGACTCGCCGGGGAGATAACCCGACAGCGGCCCGAGAAGGAAACAGAGCAGGTTCTCGGGACCGAGCGGGTCCGTCCCCGCCGGGAGCTCCTCGTATAGGTAGCGCGCGCCGAGTCCCTTCCCGCCGACGTAGCGACGACGCCACGCCTCGGGAACCGTCTCGAATCGGACTTCGCCCGCGGTGAGGTCCACCCGAAGGACCCGCGTGCGTCCATCCATCGGTGCTAGTGAGTCCCTCGCAGGCAAAAGGGTTCGCCCGGCGGCGAAGGGGTAGTCCAGTACTCGGCACGACAAACGCTTTCCGCGCCGCCCGCCCAGTCCCGGCCATGGAAGCGGAGGAGCACCACCGCTACGCCGTCGTGATCGCCGGTGGGCGCTCGACCCGGTTCGGCGACCGCGACAAAGCGGTCGCCCCCCTCGCCGGGACGCCAATGATCCGACGCGTCGCCGACCGCCTCCTCGACGCGACGGACCGCCTCGTGGTTAACTGCCGGCCGGACCAGCGCGACGCCATCGCCAACGCGCTCGACAGCTACCCGAACCCGGTCCAGTACGCCGAGGACGAGGACCCCGATCTGGGGCCCATGGCCGGCATTCGCACGGGGCTCCGCGGCGTCGAGGGCTGGGGCGGGCCGGACGCGCTCGCGTTCGTCGTCGCCTGCGACATGCCGTTCGTCGAGCCCTCGCTGGTCGAGTACCTGTTCGACCGCGCGGCCGACCACGACGCGGCCGTGCCGCGACTCGACGACGAGTGGTTCCAGACGACCCAGGCGGCCTACCGCGCCGGCCCGATGGCCGACGCCTGCGACGACGCGCTCGCGGCGGGCGAAGGGAAGATCATCGCGCCGCTGTTCGAACTCGACTACGTCGTGGTCGAGGACGACGAGGCGCTGGAGTACGCCGACGAGTCGACCTTCGAGAACATCAACACCGAGGAGGAGTTCGAGGCGGCCGAGAGGCGACTGGGGTGAACTCGGCGACGAACGGCCGGATACCCTCGTGAACGTCCGTATCCGTGGCCGGTTGCATCTGATTACCGCCCGCCGGTGACACTCGGGCGAACGTCCAACGGTGGGACTGAAAGGGGCCGCGGGGGCTTTCGCGGTCGGCGCTGTAGGAGTCGGCGCAAACCCCGCTCACCGAAAACCGGATCTACCGAATCACGTCCACGACCGTGCCGTCCAGCATCCGCGCCAGAACCACTCGATCGATCCGCCCCGACTCGTCCGCCGCCATCGCCGCCTCCGCGACCTCCCGGGCGACTTGCTCGTCCCCCTCGTCGTCCACCTTGTTCACCAGCGGAACCACCGTCGCGCCCTCCGGGACGCCCTTCAATCCACCCCCGGTCGAGGCGAGCACCGCTCCCACCGCCTCGGCGGTGATCTCCTCGCCCACGTCGATTCCGGTGATGGCGCTGACGCGCTCGGGCCGGTGCACCACCTCACCGGTCAGCGGTTTCCCGACGGCGTGAACCGACGCGACGGGGATCACGGCGTCCGCGCCGTCGGGAACTTGCGGCTCGCGGTCGCTCGGCGCCTTGAACTCCCGCATCCGGGCGCCGTCGGCCTTCACGAACACGGGGTCGTCGTGGGCCGCCGCGAGGCCGTCCACGACGTCGCGGTCGTACCCCCTGTAGCGGTCCGGGCGCTCCTGCTCAGGGACGAGGCCGAGCGGGAAATCCCCGGCGTCGGCGTCCGCGAGCGCCGCGATCGGGTCGTCGGTCGCCTCGACGCGCGCCACGTGCTCGTCGAAGATGGGGATGCGGACCGTCGCGGTGACGACCGCGCGATCCGTGGCTCCGGCGAGCGCGTACAGCGTGGTCTTCTTCCCGCCGGCGCCCACGACCGCCACGAGACCGTCGGACGGGAGCGCCTCGGCCGGGGTCATGCTGGATCAATCGTCGGCCGCCGCCGAGAAGCTTCCGCCGCGGACGAGCCTCAGGCCGGTGCCGGCGATACCGGCGACGACGAACGAAGCGGTCCGGGAGACGGCGCTCACCGCGCCGACTGTCTCGATCGCGATCGCCCCGCCGTCGGTGAGCGGCGGGATTACGACCGCGCCGACGCAGAACGCGAGTAGCCCGGCAACCGCGAACGACGCGACCGTGTTCCCCAGCGAGTCGGTCAGCGCCCCGGCCGTCGCGGCGGCGTACCCTGCTGCCATCGCCGCACAGAGCGTGAACGTTTGCACGACCGCGCCTCCAGCGACGACGAGCCAGATGGTTTCGGCGGTAACTCCGACGGAGGAGATGACGAGGCTCCGGGCTATCGAGAGGAGGACCGCGACTCCCCGGCGAGCAGCGCGAGCAGGAACCGTCGTTCACGGGTTGTGGGATCGGACGTGGAGGGCACGTGTTGTCCGTCGAAAGGCGGACACCTAACGCTTGCTACGGGTCGCCGGCCGCCCGTATCTCCGTCGCGAGTTCGTCGGTGTCGGGGAACGTCAGCGGCTGGTCCGCGCTCCAGGTGTAGGTGACCGTGCCGTCGGGGTCGACGACGAACACCGCCCGGTTGGCGATGCCCCGGAGGGGGCCGTCCTCTCGCTGGACGCCGAACTCCGCGATGACGTCGGTGTTGAACCCGGAGACGAGCGGGTAGCTCAGGTCGTACTCGTCGATGAACGCCAGCAGCGACCACGGCGTGTCGGCGCTGACGCCGTAGACGTTCGCGTCCAGCTCCGCGAGTTCCGCGCGCCAGTCGCGCAGCTCGCACAGCTCCCGGGTGCAGGTTCGCGAGTAGACGCCGGGGTAGAACGCCAGGACGACGGGGCCGTCCTCGAGGACCGTCTCGAGGTCGAACTCGGCCACGTCGTCGCTGGTGTAGTTCCCCCGTTCGGCGTCTCGTGCCGCTTCCGGCGTCGCCATCGGCGCAGTGACGCTCGGTGCGGGGTCTCCTTCGGTCAGCATGGTTCGGGGTTGGATTCCGGCGCGATAAGGCTTGGTGGCGCTTCAGGAGCACCGACAGCAGGACTCCGGAGACCAACCCGAAAGCCCCGGTTTCTGCGCTCGCGCGGCACGCTCCGCGCTCCCGGCTCACTTCGTTCGCCTGCGGTGCTTGAGGTACCGTGCTTCGCGCAGAAACCGGCCCCTTTCAGTCCCACTCGAGGGAGATCCGGTCCAGCGAAGGCCCGGACTACCGCGTTGACGACCGCGGGTAGTCGGCCGAGCATCGCCTGAAGCAGTGTTGGAGTACCGCGGAAGCGATTCAGTCGACGTCGTCCGCGGTCAGTTCCCGTCGTCGCCGTCGGGGGCGTAGCCGTACGCCTCGCTAGCGGCGGTAGGCGTTAGTTTCCCGAGGCGGAGGTCCCGCTCGATTCGTTCGGGGTCACGGTCGGCCGGGTCGCCGTACCCGCCGCCGCCGGGTGTGCGAATGCTGACGACCGACCCCGGCGGGAGGTCGCGGGTGTGTTTGGCCGCGAGTTTCTCGAGTTCCTCGCCATCTTCATCGCCGGACTGCGTCCGGCTGCTCGCGGAGCTTTGCTCCGCGTAGTCGACCAGGTAGGCCGCGCCGTTTCCACCGGGTTCGCCGCCCGCCAGGCCGTACGGTCGGGACTCGTGGCGCTCGGCGAGCAGGCTGAACCGCGCCTCGTGGTCGCGGACGCGGATGTCGCGCCGGAGACCGAGGCCGCCGCGGAACTCGCCGGCTCCGCCCGAGTCCGGCCGGTAGGCGTAGCGTTCGACGCGGAGCGGATAGGCGGTCTCGAGCACCTCCGCGGGCGTGTTCATCGTGTTGCTCATGTGGACGTGGACGCCGTCCATCCCGTCGCCGGTCGCCCGGCCGCCGAACCCGCCGCCCTGGGTCTCGTAGAAGGCGTACGGGCCGTCCGTCCGGGGGTCCGTCCCGCCGAAGGTGACGTTGTTCATCGTCCCCTGGCACGCCGCGACGACCGCCTCCGGGTCGGCTTCGGCGAGCGCGCCGAGCACGGCGTCGGTGATGCGCTGGGACGTCTCGAGGTTCCCGCCCACCACGGCCGCCGGAGGGTCGGGGTTCACGATGGTCCCCTCGGGCGCGTGGATCTCGATCGGCCGGTAGCAGCCGTGGTTCGGGGGGATGTCCGGATCCGTCACGCAGCGCACGGCGTAGTACGTCGCCGACGCGGTGACGGCGAAGACGGCGTTGACGGGGCCGTCCGTCTGCTCCGCGGTGCCCTCGAAGTCCACGACCACCGAGTCGCCGTCGACCTCGACCGCCACCTCCACCGGCAGGTCCTCGTTCCCGCGCCCGTCGTCGTCGAGCAGGTCGGCGAACTCGTAGGTCCCGTCGGGCAGGTCCGATATCTCCGCCCGCATCCGGCGCTCGGAGTAGTCCTTGATCTCCTCGAGTGCGGGTCCGAGCAGGTCGCCGTGCTCGGCCGCGACCTCCCGGAACCGCCGCCGACCGGTCGCGTTCGCGGCGGTCTGCGCCCGGAGGTCGCCCCGGCGCTCCTCGGGCGTGCGGACGTTCGCGAGGATCATCGAGAGCACGTCGTCGCGGACCTCGCCAGCTGATTCGAACTTGACTGGCGGGATCCGCAAGCCCTCCTGGTAGATCTCCGTCGAGTCGGCCGCGACGCTGCCCGCAGTGGAGCCCCCGATGTCGGCGTGGTGTGCCCGGTTCGCGGCGAACGCGAGCAGCTCCTCCCCCGATTCGTCGAACACCGGCGTCACCAGCGTCAGGTCCGGGAGGTGGGCGCCGCCGCGGAACGGGTCGTTCAGCAGCACGGAGTCGCCGGGCGAGAGCGTCTCCGGCGGGAACGCCTCGACAGCGGCGGCGACCGAGAACGGCATCGCGCCGAGGTGGACGGGCATCGTCTCGGCCTGCGCGATCATCTCGCCGCCGGCGTCGAACAGCGCCGTCGAGCAGTCGCGCCGCTCCTTGATGTTCGGCGAGTAGCCCGTCCGGACGAGGTTCGCGTTCATCTCCTCCGCGACCGCCTCGCAGGCGTTGCGGATGACCTCCAGCGTCACCGAGTCGACGCCGCGGTCGTCGGCCTCACCCGCGTCTCCGGCGTCGGCGCCACCGCCGTCGGCGTCGTCGGCCATCATACCTCACCCCCGGTTTCGACGACGAGGTTCGCGTCGCCGTCGACCCGCGCTCGCTGGTCGGGATGCACGACGACGGTGCTCTCCGAGCCCTCCACGACCGCCGGCCCGTCGAAGGCCGCCTCGGTGGGCAGGCGCTCTCGGTCGTACACCGGCGTCCCGTGCTCGTCGCCGTCGAACAGCACCTCGCGCGTCGCTCCCACCGCGTCGGCCGGGTCGCCCGCACGGTCCTCGACGGCCAGTTCCGGGGGTTCGACGACGCCGCGGGCGCGCAGTCGGACCGTCACCAGCTCCACCGGCTCGTCGCGGTAGGCGTGGCCGTACCGGCGCCCGTGGGCCTCGTGGAAGCGTTCCGCGACGGCGTCGAGTTCCGCGTTCCCCACGTCGCCGACCGGGACGCGGAGGTCGAACGACTGGCCGGCGTAGCGCAGGTCCACGGCGCGCTCGAACCGCCGGTCCGCCTCGTCGTGGCCCGCGGCCGCGAGTTCCTCCCGGCCCTCGGCCTCGAACTCGGCGAAGGTCGATTCGAGGTTGCCGGGGGACACCTCCTCCCACCGGCGGACCATCGATGTCGAGTAGTCGTAGGTGACGTCGCTGATGAGCAGCCCCAGCGCGGAGAGCACGCCCGCCGCGCGGGGCACGACCACCTCGGGGATGTCCAGCGCCTCGGCGAGCGCGGTCGCGTGGAGCGGCCCCGCCCCGCCGAACGCGACGAGGGCGAACTCCCGCGGGTCGTACCCGCGCTCGACGGAGACGACGCGGAGGGCCCGCTCCATGTTCGCGTTGGCGACGTCCAGCACGCCGGCCGCGGCGTCCTCGACGCTCCCGCCGACGGCGTCGGCGAGCGATTCGAACGCCTCCTGCACCGCCGCCGCCTCGCGGGAGAGCGCGTCAGGGAGGAACCCGGTCGGGTCGATGCGGCCGAGGAGCAGGTGCGCGTCCGTGATCGTCGGGTCGGTGCCGCCCCGGCCGTAGCAGATGGGTCCGGGCTGTGCGCCGGCGGACCGGGGGCCGACGCGGAGCGCGCCGCCGGCGTCGAGGGAGGCGATGGAGCCCCCGCCGGCGCCGACCGTGTGGATGTCGACCGTCGGGACGGACACGGGGTAGTCGCCGACCTCGGTGTCGGTCGTCACCAGCGGGTCGCCGTCACGGACGAGCGAGACGTCGCAGGAGGTGCCGCCCATGTCCATGGTGATCAGGTCGGAGACCCCGCGTCGGCCGGCGACGTGGGTCGCCCCGCGGACGCCCGCCGCGGGGCCGGAGAGCAGGGTGTTCACGGGGCGTTCACGCGCGGCGGGGGCGGCCATCAGCCCCCCGTTCGAGCCCATCACGCGGAGCGGCGCGTCGAGTCCCATTTCTGCCGCGCCGTCCGAGAGCGCGCCGAGGTAGTCGTCCATCACCGGCTTCAGCGCGGCGTTCAGGCTCGTCGCGAGCGTTCGCTCGTACTCGCGGATCTCGGGCAGCACGTCAGAGGAGAGCGAGATTGAGGCGTTTACTCCCGCGTCCCGCAGGAGGTCGCGTACCCGGCGCTCGTGGTCGGGACGCTCGAAGGAGAACAGCAGGGAGACGGCGACGCTCTCGACGCCTGTCTCCTTGAGTTCGGCGGCGACGCCGCGGACGGCGTCCTCATCGAGGGGCGTCAGCACCTCACCGCGCTCGTCCACGCGCTCGGGGACGCCGTAGCGGCGGTCGCGCTCGACCACCGGCGTCTGCTTCTCGGCGGCGAAGTCGTAGATGTCGGGGCGATTCTGCCGGCCGATCTCGAGCGCGTCGCGGAAGCCGGCCGTCGTGAGCAGCGCCGTGTCGGCCCACTCTCCCTCCAGGACCGCGTTCGTCGCGACGGTCGTCCCGTGACCGAGAAATCCCACGTCCGCGAGCGGGGCGTCGAGATCGCCGAGGCCGGCCAGCACGCCCTCCTCGGGCGCCGACGGGGTGGATGGCGTCTTGTCGACGCGGACGCGGCCGTCCCGGACCGTCACGAGGTCCGTGAACGTGCCGCCGACGTCGACGCCGACGCGGGTTCCGGTGTCGTCCATGTCCGAGGGTCAGCCGGGAGGACTGTATGCGTTCGCTTCGCGGACGGTCGGGGCGAGAGGTCGGGGGCGGAGGACCGGCGGTCAGTTCCGGACGAGCGCCGCCCCCGCCACGGCCGCGACCGTGGCGACGACGACCGGACGGATCACGGTCAGCATGAAGCCGGCGAGTTCCATCAGCGAACTTGCACCGGTGCCGACGGAGTCGGGCCTCACGGCGAGGGCGATACCCACCGCGGCCAGGCTCGCACCGACGCCGACCGCGAGGCAGACGAGCCCCGTCCGTTCGAGGTCGGGTTCGCCGATCGACGCACGACCGCCCGCGTAGCCGACGACTGCCGTGCCGAGGGGGACGAGGAAGAGCGAGAGCCACGCCGTCGCGGTGTAGTAGCCGGCGACGACGGTCACTCCGCCGTCGACCCAAGCGTGGACGTAGGTGACGACCAGGTTTCCGAGCGTGACGAGTCCGGCCAGCAGGCCGGCGAGCGCGGGGTATCTGGTGGGAACCATGCCCGATAGGTCGGAGCGAGCCCGTTAGTCGTTTCGACCGGTGTGCTCGCGCAACCGCTCGCGGGCGGTCGCCGGGTCCGTGTCCTCGGTGTCGAGCAGGAGGCCGAGCCTGCGTTCGAACTCGGCCTCGTCGATCTCGCCCTCGGCGTAGCGCTCGCAGAGGCGATCGAGGGGGTCGCTCGGGTCGGGTTCCCGCGTCTCCCAGGTCCCCCACCACGGGTTTGGCACGTCGACCGGCCGGTCCCCGTCCGCTCCGTCGCCATCGGCGACGTCGCGCTCCCCGACCCCTGCTTCCATGCCCACTCGCCAGTTCCATAGCCAACAGCATATACTAATGGTATGAAAACGTTGCTACGCGCGGTGTTCCGGAGTCGGGGCCGCCCGTTCCGACACCGAACATTCCCGGACGTCGCGGCCCTCTCGGCGCACGTACGGCATCGATTTGTCACTGCCGCATGGGCGCACGAGTGCGATGAAGAGGTCAGAAGGAGGAGCGGGAGTACGGGAAAGCACGAGGAAGGAGAGTCCCCGGATGAAGGCGGAACGTGGAGACGCCGGCGGTCCCCGGTAATCTCACGAGCGAATGAACTGCCGCCGAGAAGCTCGCCCCGTTCCGTGGGTTCGGTCCCGTTCAGGCCTCGACGACGCCGTCGAGGTGGTCGTCGATCTGCTCGTCGAAGTCGCGCTCGCCGTACTCCTCCCGGAGTTCGGCGGCCGCCGCTCCCCGGTCGGTGATCTCGTAGAGGCCGCTGTTCGGCGCCGGGCCGACCCGCTCGACCAGCCCGTAGTCGGCCAGGATGGGGAGGCGCGTGTTGATGTACGAGCGGTTCTTGTCGAGTTCGTACGAGAGGTTCGCCGCGTTGTTCCGATTCCCGTCCGCGAGCGCCTCCAGGATCTCGAAATCCGTCGGGGACGTGAGCTTCATTGTCGGTGTAAACGAACCGTACCAACTAAAATACCGACGGTTGGGAAATCAAATATAAGATAGGCGAACGATTACGGCGGATAAAACGGGGAACGGCCCCTCGTGTGCCGAGTTTTGGAACTATTCGTCGGGTTCCTCGACGATCTCCTCGACGCAGTCCCGCGCCAGGGAGAGGTCCTCGATGATCTTCCGGTGGCGTTCGATCGCCTCCTCAATGTGCTGGGCCGCGTTCTCCGGCGCCGACCCCTCCCGATACCGCGTCCTGAGGAGGTACGCCTGGAGCGCACGCGACGTGTAGTCCTGCGCCTGGATCAGGGAGTTGATCACGGCCCAGTCCATCTCGTCGGAGGCTCCCGGCCCCTCCTGAGCCTCGGAACCGATCCGGGAACCTACCATTGGTAGTTGAAACCTGTTGGTGAGACTTAAACCTTGGATGCCTGTCAACTCCGTCCGGCTCGGCGGATCCCGATCTCGGTGAAAGAAAGGGCGCTCAGCGCTCCTCGGAGTGGCGGACCTGCACGGATTCGCCACGCGTCGAGGAGCGCATCTCCGGTCCCGACATCGTCGCTCGCCCGACCGCGAACGCCTTCGGCCCCTCGACGACGACCTCGTCGCCGACGCGGATGTCGTCGTCCGCGTCGAGGACCCCCGGGGCGAGGACGCTCCCGCGCGGGACGAAGCCGTCGATCTCCACCCGCTTGGTCGGGGCATCGCTCTCGACCCATCGCCGGGCGCCGGCGAGCGTGAACGCGAGCACGCCGTAGTTCGGCACCATCGTCGCCAGTTGCTCCCCCTCGTCGTCGCGGACCTGGAGCTTGGGGTACCGGCTGGTCGTGTTCAGTTCGTCGAACAGATCGTCGCCGGCGCCGTCGCCGAGCATGTAGTCCGCCAGCGCCCGGACGGTGTTGTGCTGGCGCTCGCGCTTGCCGTACTTCAGTTCGCCGTCGAGCGTGGACATCAGGTTCGCGATGGAGTCGGTCGTCGTCGGGTGCTCCTCGACTGTGTACTCGAACGGCACGTCCACCTCCCCCTCGACGCGTTCGCAGATGTCGCGGTAGCCCTCGCCGGGGACGTGCGCGATCACGCGGGGGTACTTGTTCCGCTCGAGGTAGCGCCGGAGCACCGCGGCGACGAACGCCTTCTCGTCCTCGCTCCAGCGCCCCGTGACGACGGTGTCGTAGTGCTGGGCGGGGTAGGTGAGTTCGAGTTCCTGCGGGACGACGCCGATTGGCGAGGTCATCGACGCGAGGTGGGCGCGGTACTGGATCGCGTCGTGGAACTGCGAGTGGCTCTGGCTCTCGGAGTACGGTTTCACGGCCGAGCAGGGAACCAGCACCAGCGGGTTCCGGAATCGGTTGACGTACCTGTTCGTCACGCGCTCGGCGAACCGCTGGATCTCGACGCGGCGGAGCGTGTCCTCCGTGGCCGCCGTCACCTCGGAGTCGCGGACGAGCGGCGTCCGCTCCTCCAGGTAGCCGTACTGCTGGTCCAGTTCGCGGAACGTCGCGGTGAGCCACTGCTCGTGGCGGGCCTGTCCCTCGATGTAGTCGCGCAGGCGGCCCTCGCGGATCCGCTGGCGGACCCGCCGGAGTTCGGCAGCGAGGGCGTTGACGTTGTGCTCCTCGCAGTCGACCCGGTCGAACTCCGCCCGTGGAACCTGACACACCGGGCAGGAGCACGGGAGTTCGTCCAGGTCCTCGAGGAACCGCTCGCCGTCCGTGGTGAGGTACTTCCCCTGCGAGCCCCTGATCCGCGCCCGCTTGGCGTCGAGGAGGTCGACGCCGGCGTAGACGAGCGTCGCGACGTTCGCGGGCGTGGCGACGCCGGGGAGGTACAGCGCGGTGTCGGCCGGCACGGTTTCGCGGACCTCGACGACGGCGTCGACGAACGCCGACGCGTGGCCGACGAACCCCTGGGCGTCCGAGAGGGCGTAGGCGTCGACGGGTGCCGAGGCGGCGCCCGCCGCGTCGGCGGCGTCGCTCTTGACGACCGCCGCGGTCGGCGCGTCCACGTCCGGGTACTCGGCGGCGAACGACTCCACGACGGGGTCCCTGGTACCGCTCGGGAACGCTCGGTGGGGAAGCACCGTCAGCGCGTTCGAGTCGCCGTCGGGGATCTCTCGGTCGGCGCTCCAGAGCGAGCCCGAGTCCCGGAGCTGAACGCGGGACTCCGACCCGCTCTCGGAGGCGCTGTGCGCCTCCCCGCCCACCAGTGCCGGCGTGATTACCGGCGAGGAGAGACGGAGCTCCGCGAGGCGGGCAGCCGCGTCCCGCTCGTGGACCTCGAAGTAGTCGGTCATGGCCGAGCGTGCGAGGGGGACGGGTTAGGCGCTTTCGTTCCCGCCGCCCAGCCCGGAGAGGTCCTCCAGCGTCACCGACTCGGGCACCCGCGAGAGCGCGGCCGCGTGCCAGCCGTCGTGTGCGAGCGTGATCTCGGCGTCCGGGTTGGCGGCCGCGAGCGCGGCCACGCCGTCGGCGGCCGATCGTTCGGCTGCCTCGTCGGTTCGCTCGGGAGTCTCCGCGGTCAGCGGGTAGGTCTCCGAGAGCGACCGGGGGAACGGGCCCAGTGGCGGGACCACGCGCCACACCTCGTCGTACTCGTGGTTCGAGGGGGCGCCGTACTCCGAGAGGAGGAGGCGGTCGGGGACGGCGAGCCGGTCCAGTCGCTCGTGGTGTCGGAGGACTTCGGGTCGTCGGGCCGACTCGTGGGAGACGGCGAAGAACGACCCCTTGCTGGCGTGGTCTTCCCGCTCGAGCTGGTCGGCGTGATCGAGGAGCGCGCGGTAGCCGTCGAGCATCGCCGGGTGGGCGCGGGCGCGCTGGTCGACCAGTTCCAGCAGGTCGCCGTCGCGGATCGACTGCTTCACGCGCCTGATCTCCTCGAAGGTGACGTGGAGGTTGTGCTCGGCGAGCAGCCGCTCCCGGTCCGCGGTGCCCGCCGCGCGAAGCGCCTCGGCGGAGTGTTCGTGACAGATCGGGCACGAACAGGGGAGGTACTCGAGGTCCTCCAGGTGCTCGGTCCCGGACACCGTCAGGTACCGCCCGTCGCGGGCGTAGAGCGCGTAGGCCGCCGAGTCGAAGAGGTCGCAGCCGAGCGCGACCGCGACCGCGAACATCATCGGGTGGCCGGCGCCGAACAGGTGGACCGGGCAGTCGACGTCCAGCCCGCGCTTGGCGGCGGCGACGGCGTCGACCATGTCGTCGTAGCGGTAGGCGTTCATCATCGGCACGACCGCGCCGACGGGGAACACGTCGAGGCCGGTCGCGGCGGCCGCGCGGCCGGCGCGCTCGCGGAGGTCCGGATACGTCGCCCCCTGGACGGGGGCGTTCACGAGCATGTCGCCGACGTCGACGGCGGCGGCGTCGGCGAGCGCCTCGGCCGTCGTCTCGAGGTCCGCCTCCGCCTCCTCGCGGGGGACGTCCGGCGGCGTCGGGATGTCGACCGGCGTGCCGATGTCGCTCCCGATGTCGCGCTGGAAGGTGAGGATCTCGCGCGTCGTCGTGTCGATCTCGCCGTACTCCGCGAGCTGGAAGCTCCCCGAGTCGGTCATGATGGCGCCGTCGAAGCCGAGCAGCTCGTGGAGCCCCTCGCGCTCGGCCCGCTCGCGGAGGTCCTCGTCGTTGCGGATGATGTAGGAGTTCGTGATGAGGATCTCGGCGCCGAACTCCGACGCCAGGCGCTCGGGCTCGACGGTGAGGAGGTTCGGGTTGATGACCGGCAGCAGCGCGGGCGTCTCGACGGTGACCCCCGCGCGGGGAACGGTCAGTTCCCCGATGCGGCCCGCGACGTCGGCCGCCCGGACCTCGAAGTGCTCGCGCATGGCCGGGAGTTCCGCTGGCCCGTCGGTAAGGGTTGCGTTCGGCGGTGCGTCCGCTCTCGGTCGGGTTGACAGGCGACACGAGGTGGCCGAACCGGGGAGGGGACGCCCGCGGCGGCCGGGACGCGCGGCGCTGTGTCGCACCCCGCGCCGAGACGGTCGACGGCGCGAGGACACTACCGCTGAACGTCGCGCGGTGGCGGTTACGTCACGCCACGGGGTGGTCTCGTTCCCGTACTTGAACTCTCGGGGCCTCAGGTCAGCCCAGCAATGAGAGCAGGACGGCCGCCGCGCCGCCCTCCTGGCCGAACTCGATCGAGATGTACAGGCTGGTGAAGATGAACGCGTTCCAGATTCCGTGGATGAGCGCCGGGACGACGAGGTTCTCGGTGTACTCGTACACGATCCCGAAGACGAAGCTGGGAACGAGGAGGATGCCGATACTGACTGCGATGGCCTCCAGCCCGCCGACGAGTGCCATTACGTGGATAGAGGCGAACAGGATCGCAGTGAGCGTAATGGCGACGGGCGCGGAGAACGACTCTCGAAGGCGGTTCTGGACCGTACCGCGGAACAGCGTCTCCTCGCACGGACCGATGACGACGAGGGACGCGACGATGAACAGCGGGATGAGTCGCGACTGCTCCTGGGCGAGCTGTCCGGCGGAGTTCTCCGCCGGAGTCAGCCCGAGTACTTGGGTGACGAGGTAGATGGTGCCGAGCGCGAGCCCGAGGATGGTGAAGAATCCCGCCACGACGACGCCGAGTTCGCTGAGCGACGGGACGCGAACCCCGAGGTATGATCGAATCCGCACCCAGCTCATTCCCCTAATTCGGCGGAAATAGACGAGCGGAAGCCCCATGAACGGGAGGTACTGTCCGAACACGAAGCTGACGACGAGGAGGACTGCCGTCGAGGAGACGCCGACGAGCGCGAGTCCGAGGGCAGCCGGGAGCGTCAACAGAAATGCGAGCACACCGCCGCCGATCCCCAGACCGTATCCCACGGCGAGCGAGCGTGAACGGGGGGAGAGCGTGACCATACCGGATGGCACGACGGCCCGGCCCAAGACGCTTGCCACTCCCACGACGTGCAGTCGGATGAGTATCCTGAACGGAAGCCGGAGTACGAGGAGGAGCGCGGTCGGCTACCCGTCAGCCGGTTCGTCGTCGAGTTCCTCGGGGTGGGCCTCGTAGCGCGAGACGGCGAGGATCGCCCTGCCGTCGCGGATCTCGCCGTCGAACACGGCCGTCCGAAACGCGTCGTAGTCGGCGACGACCGGGCGGATGCTCTCGTTGAAGTCGAGGTCCTGCTCGGCGGTCGGGCGGCAGCCGCGCGCGAGGAAGTGGTGGTGGATGGAGTTCGCGATCCCGTTCTCCGGTTCGACCGTGACGAGGTGGGTCAGCGAGTCGGCCTTGTGGCCGGTCTCCTCGCGGAGTTCCCTGCGAGCGGCCGCTTCCAGGTCGACGTCGTCGCCGGCCTCGACCGTTCCGGCGGGGAGCCCGCGGTTCACGCGGCCGACCGCCTGGCGCCACTCCTCGACGAGCACCACGTCGCCCTCGGGCGTGAACGGGAGCACGACGACCGCGGGCGGCTCGTCGACGTAGTGGAAGTCGGTCTCGGTGCCGTCGGGGAGCCGCACGTCGTCGCGGCGCACGTCGAAGCCCGGGCAGGTGTAGTCCACCTCGGACCCGAGGGTCTCCCAGTCGAGGGGAGTATCGTCCGGGTTCTCGGGATCGCTTGCGGGGCCGTCGTCGTCATCGGGGTCGTCCGCGTCCATGCGCCCCGGTCGCCGGCGGCGGGGAAAAATCGGGGGGTCGGCGCGGCGACGAGACAGATTCGAGTCGATCCGTTCGAGACCCGAGTCGGCCTAGTCGAGCCACGAACGGGCGCGGAGGGCCGCGCCGGCGAGCACCAGCGCGAGCGCGACGAGCGTCAGGCCGATCTGCGTCTCGGCGAACCAGACGGGCGCCCAGGGAGCGACCGCCCGGAGGCCGACGACGAGCGTCGAGAGCACCGGGATTCCCCCCGCGCGCTCGACGCCGGTCCCGTCGCCGTCCGAGCGCGGGAGGTCGGCCGACGCGTCGCCCGTCAGCTCTCGCGGCACGCGGTCGGCCTCGTAGGGGATGCGGTCGGTGGCGTAGCTCCAGACCACCGTTCCGTTCTCGTCGATCTCGAAGACGCGGCGGTTCAGCGTGTCCGTGACGACCGTGTGGCCGTTCGGTAACCGGTCCGCGTCGCGGGGCCAGCGGAGGTCCATCCCCTCGGCGCGGTCGAGCACCCACGCGGGCTCCCAGGTCCCGTCGTCAGTCCGGTGGAGTTCGACCACGCGGTCGTTGTCGGAGTCCGCGACGAGGACGGCGCCGTCGTCAAGCCACTGGGGGTTGTGCTGGTGGTTCAGGACGTCGGGGTCGCCACAGCGCACGTCGCCGTCGGTGTCGCGGAGCTGGCCGTTCTTGGTGCACGACGCGTCGCTCCCGCCCGTGTCCTCGTTGATGATCTCGACGACCTCGCTCCCGCCGTCGTCGGTTCGCTCGACGATCACGAGCTGGTTCGCGTTGCGGACGGAGACGAGGAATCTGTCCTCGCCGATCCGGTCGATGTCGTTGATGTGGAGCCAGTCGGTCCGGGTCGGGTCCTCGGGCGCGTCGTACAGTTCCGAGGCGTTCCACTGCCAGGTGATCTCGCCGTCCTCGACGACGATGACCCGCTCGTGGTCCATGTCGGTCATGGCGTACCCCCCGTCGGGGAGCGGTTCGGCGTCGTGGATCTCGCTGTTGGACTGGGACCTGACGGGGAAGCTGTACTCCTCGACGACCTCCGGCCCGCCGTCGGCGCTGGGGTCGATGATGCGGATCCCAGTGCGGGCGCAGGGCGACTCGTACGGGCCGCACTCCTCGTATCCGGAGTGCATGAACCCTGCGAGGACGGTACCGTCGTCCAGCCGCTGGACGTCGAAGTAGCTGTCCGCGCTGTCCTCCTGCCAGACGACGTCGGCGCCGTTCAGCAGGTAGACGCTCCCGTACTGGTGCCAGCCGGGACCCCCGCCCTGCGACCCGACGAGGGTCTCGCGGGCGCCGTCTGCCGTCGGATCTCCCGGCAACCCGGGCGTCCCCGCGCGGTCGGGCGCGAGGACGCCGCTCACGGCGACGGTGAGGACGAACAGGAGGACGCCGGCGAGGACCAGCCGCGTCCCGCGGTCTGCGGTCATCGGCGAATCCAACGCGGGTTTCGGCAAAAACTTTCGGTATCGCCGGCAGTGCGGGCACGCGGTCGGCCGCTGACTGGGAGCGTGGCAGGGTATCGCTCGGAGTGTCGAACTGGCGGACGACCAAGGGTGACCCCCCTCGTCGGCAGGGGCGGGTTTTTGGAAATCGTGATGGAAGTTGTTCGAACCGCAAAGAAATACCTCATTTGCCGGGACATCCGGCTTCCCGAGGGCCAATCAAAAGACGGTCAACGGGAAACGTATCGGTGAATATATGAGAGTCGAGCAGCTTTCCACGAACAGGTACACAGCGATGTCCGAGGAAACCCCCGAGCACGATATGGGCGAGTCCAGCCACGAGTGGTGGCCGAACCAGTTGAACCTGAAGATCCTCGACCAGAACGCCGGTCGGACCGATCCGATGGGCGAGGAGTTCGACTACGCCGAGGAGTTCCGGAAACTCGACCTCGACGCCGTGAAGGCGGACATCGAGGAGGTGATGACGACGTCGCAGGACTGGTGGCCGGCCGACTACGGCCACTACGGGCCGCTCTTCATCCGGATGGCGTGGCACAGCGCCGGCACGTACCGGACCAGCGACGGCCGCGGCGGCGCGTCCGGCGGTACCCAGCGCTTCGCGCCCCTCAACAGCTGGCCCGACAACGCGAACCTCGACAAGGCGCGCCGGCTGCTCTGGCCGGTCAAGCAGAAGTACGGCCGCAAGCTCTCGTGGGCCGACCTGATCGTCCTGGCCGGGAACGTCGCCCTGGAGTCGATGGGCTTCGAGACGTTCGGCTTCGCCGGCGGGCGCGAGGACGAGTTCGAGCCCGACGAGGCCGTCGACTGGGGCCCCGAAACCGAGTGGGAGACCGCCGAGCGCTTCGACGACGAGGACGCGCTCCAGGAACCGCTCGCTGCCACCGTGATGGGGCTCATCTACGTGAACCCGGAGGGGCCGAACGGCGAGCCGGATCCGGAGTGGTCGGCCGAGCGCATCCGGACGTCGTTTAGCCGGATGGCGATGAACGACGAGGAGACGGCCGCGCTCATCGCCGGCGGGCACACGTTCGGGAAGGTCCACGGCGCCGACGACCCCGACGAGCACATGGGCACCGAGCCCGAGGCGGCCCCGATCGACCAGCAGGGCCTCGGCTGGGAGAGCAGCCACGGCTCCGGCAAAGGGAGCGATGCGATCACCAGCGGGATCGAGGGGCCGTGGAACGCCACGCCGACCCAGTGGGACATGGGCTACCTCGACAACCTGCTCGACAACGAGTGGGAGCCCGAGAAGGGTCCGGGCGGTGCGTGGCAGTGGACCACGAAGGACGGCTCGCTCGACGGCGTCGCGCCGGGCACCGAGGACCCGTCGGAGCGGGAGGACGTGATGATGTTGACGACCGACGTCGCCCTGAAGCGGGATCCGGAGTACCGGGAGATCATCGAGCGCTTCCAGGAGAACCCCCGCGAGTTCCAGGAGGCCTTCGCGAAGGCGTGGTACAAGCTGATCCACCGCGACATGGGCCCGCCGTCCCGGTTCCTCGGCCCCGAGGTTCCGAACGAGGAGATGCTCTGGCAGGACCCGATCCCCGACGTCGACCACGATCTGATCGGGGACGAGGAGATCGCCGAGCTCGAGGAGGAGATCCTCGCCTCGGACCTGTCCGTCTCCCAGCTGGTCAAGACAGCCTGGGCGTCGGCGTCGACGTACCGCGAGAGCGACAAGCGCGGCGGGGCGAACGGGGGTCGCATCCGCCTCGAACCGCAGCGGAGCTGGGAGGTGAACGAGCCTGAGCAGCTGGAGACGGTCCTGGGGACCCTGGAGGGTATCCAGGAGGACTTCAACGGCTCGCGGTCCGACGGGAAGCGGGTCTCGCTCGCCGACCTGATCGTTCTGGGCGGCAACGTGGCCGTCGAGAAGGCCGCGGCGGACGCCGGCTACGACGTGGACGTCCCGTTCGAGCCGGGTCGGACCGACGCCTCCCAGGAGCAGACCGACGTCGAGTCGTTCGAGGCGCTGGAACCCCAGGCCGACGGGTTCCGTAACTACCTCGGTGACGGGCACGAGCAGTCGGCCGAGGAGCTGCTGGTGGACAGGGCGGACCTGCTGACGCTGACGGCCCAGGAGATGACGGTTCTGGTCGGCGGCATGCGCGCGCTGAACGCGAACTACGGGGAGACCGAGCTCGGCGTCTTCACCGACGAGCCGGGGACGCTGACCAACGACTTCTTCGTGAACCTGCTCGACATGGACTACGAGTGGGAGGCGGCATCGGACTCCCAGGACAAGGACATCATGGAGTGGGAGTCGCCGTCGGACGACCACGACATCTACGAGGTGCGCGACCGCGGGACGGGCGAGGTCGAGTGGGCGGCGACCCGCGTGGACCTCGTCTTCGGCTCGAACGCCCGGCTCCGGGCCATCGCCGAGGTCTACGGGGCCGAGGACGCCGAGGAGGAGTTCATGCACGACTTCGTCGACGCGTGGAGCAAAGTGATGAGCCTCGATCGCTTCGACCTCGAGTGAGCTCGGCCGTGAACCTCCACTAGGTCACCTGGCTCCTCGGCGACCACGGTATCCCCCGCGACCCTTTTCCCTCGGAAACGCACGAGCGCGGACCTCGACAGCGCCGAGCGCCGTGATCCGTGTCCGGATCAGTAGTGCGCGGCCACCTGCTCGCGGGTCCGCGGGAGGTCGCCGGAGTTGTCCACCCTCAGGTCCGGCGTTCCCACCGCCTCGAACTCCTCCGCGAGGAGTTCGTGGACGGCGAAGTCCGCGTCGCTCTCGTCGCCCTCGCGGGCCGCGATCCGTTCGCGGACGACCTCCGCGCTGCACTCGACCTTCACGAGTTCGAACGTCGCGCCGACGTCGGCGGCCACCTCGCGGGCCGCCGCGCGGAGGCGCTTCCGGCGGAAGGTGCCGTCAAGGACGACGACTCCGCGCTCGTCTACGCCCGCGGCGGCGCGGTCGAGGAGTTCGTCGTACACCCGGCGCGTCTCCTCGGGGGTGTAGTCGGGGTCCGGCACGACGTCCTCGCGAACGACGTCGGTACGGAGGAGTTCCGCGTCGATCCGCTCCGCGATCTCCCTCGACACGGTCGTCTTCCCCGCGCCCGGCAACCCGCAGACCACCACGAGCCGTTCCTGTCGTGACATCGGTCGGACTCGGGTGGACGGTGACCCGGCGGGGTATAGTCGATTGCGTTTCGGGCGCCGGCCGCGGGAAACGAGCAGCGGAGCGCGAGATCGGGAGGCGGGTAGCCGGCACGGACGGCCGATTTCGCCGGGCCTACGGGCCGCGAGTGCGAGGGGAGGGTATGCACGGGGACGACCGAGCGGGGACCGACCACCTCCACCTCAACCTCTTCACCATGAACTCGGTCGAGCACGTCTCGCCGGGATCCTGGACGTATCCGGGTGACCAGTCGCACCGATACACCGACCAGGAGTACTGGACCGACGTCGCCCGGACCGCCGAGCGCGGCGGCTTCGACGCGGTGTTCTTCGCAGACGTGCGCGGGGTCTACGACGTGTTCGGCGGCGACCGCGAGACGGCGATCCGGAAGGGCGTGCAGACGCCCTCGAACGACCCGAGCTACCTCGTGCCCGCGATGGCCGAGGTGACCGAGGACCTGGGGTTCGCGGTCACGCGCTCGACCACCTACAGCCACCCGTACCAGCTCGCCCGCGAGTTCTCCACGCTCGACCACCTCACGGACGGCCGGGTCGCGTTCAACGTCGTCACCTCCTACCTCGAGTCCGCGGCGGCGAACCTCGGGCTGGACGGGCGCATGGACAAGGCGACCAGATACGACCGCGCCGACGAGTTCCTGGAGGTCTGCTATCGGCTGTGGGAGGACTCCTGGGACGAGGACGCGGTCGTCCGCGACGCCGAGCGCGGCGTCTACACGGAGCCCGAGAGGGTCCGCGCCATCGACCACGAGGGCGAGTTCTTCGACGTACCCGGTCCCCACGGCTGCGAGCCCTCCCCGCAGCGGACGCCGGTCATCTTCCAGGCCGGCTCGTCCGACCGCGGGCGGGAGTTCGCGGCCGCCAACGCCGAGGCCGTCTTCTGCTCGCAGCCGACCGAGCGCGGCGTGGTGGAGTACATGGACGACCTCCGGGAGCGCGCGGCCGCCCTCGGCCGCGACCCCGACTCGCTGGCGTTCTTCCCCGGCATCGTCCCCGTGGTCGGCGAGACCGAGGCGCAGGCCGAGGCGAAGTACGAGGCGCTCGTCGAGCACGTCGACGTCGAGGCCGCGCTCGCGCTCCTCTCGGGGTTCATCGACATGGACCTCTCCGAACTGGACCCGGACCGGAAGATCGAGCACATCGAGACCGACGCCATCCAGGGGACGATGAACGCCTTCACGAAGTCGGACCCGGACCGCGAGTGGACCGTCCGCGAGGTGGCGGAGTTCTCCGGACTCGGCACGACGTCCCCCGTCGTCGTCGGCACGCCCGAGGAGGTCGCCGACGAACTCGAGCACTGGTACCGGGAGGTCGGCGCCGATGGCCTCAACGTCAAGGAGGTCGTCCGCACCGGGAGCCTCGACGATTTCGTCGACCTGGTCTGTCCCGTGCTCCGCGAGCGCGGCCTGCTCCCGGAGGAGCCACGCGGCGGGACGCTGCGCGAACGCCTCTTCGGCGCCGGGCCGCACTTGCCGCCCGACCATCCGGCGCGACAGTGACGGATCGACGACCGGGTGCGTGCAGATTTCGACCGCGGTCTCGCGCCCGAAACACACAACCGGCGGAGAGTTGACCGCGGGGGTTCCCGCCGGCGGCGCCATCGTTAAGTACATCCGGGTGCTGGCTTCAGGTGACGCTTCGTCTGGAGGGCCGAAGCGTCAGCGGGGACCAATTCGGGGCGGCACCCGCACCGCACTACTCTTTCGCGGTGCGTGCCGCCCTTCGTTTCGACACATCCGAGCGACAGCGACGTCGGGCGACGTAGTAACGAGGGAACCGGAACTCAGCGTCGAGTACCGTCCGCGCCACCGCTCACCCGTCGCTCGGCGGGTTGACGACCATCCCGTCCACGAGCGCCGCGATCGCGATCGCGACCGCGACGCCGAAACCGACCGCGAACGGAAGCGCCGCCAGGCTGGCGGCGAGGAGCGCGACCACCAGGGAGACCCCGATGATCGCGAGCAACGCGTCCGCGCGGGTCGGCGCGTTCCTGGGGAGCATCGTAATTATATCTAATTAGGAGGCTTGTGTATCTTGGGGCTGCACGTGTCGATCCGAACGGGGGGTTTCAGCCGCCCTCCGCGTCCGTCCCGGCGTCGTCCACCCCGGCTTCGTCGGCCGTTCCTCCGTCGTCCGTCGACGGCTCGGCGGCCTCCGTATCGTCGTCGGCCGTGGCGCCATCGGTCTCGTCGCTCGTCCCGTCAGCGGCCGGCCCCGCTTCGGCCGTTCCATCGTCGTCCGTTTCGTCCCCTGTCGGCTTCGGGTTCGGAACCATGGCCGCGAGGGTGTTACGGACGTACCGCATCCCGGAGGCGATGCCCATCAGGCCGTCCATCAGCGCCTGCTGGTTGGCCTCGTCCGGGTAGATCCGGTACTCCGTCTGGATCACCTCGGCGTTCCTGAACTCGCAGGCGGCCCCCTCCTCGTCGAGGAACGTGTAGAAGCCGGGCGTCGCGGCGAGCATCGGGCCGATGCGCTGGAGCAGCACCTGCCGGTCCTGGTCGTCGCGCAGGAGCGCCCGCGACCGGTCCGTGTCGAACGCGGTCTTTCCGACGACACGGAGCGGTCCCCACGTCTCCTCCTTGATGACGTGGATCGGCAGCCGTGAGAGCCGGAGTTCGTAGTTGAACTCCGTCTCCTCGTCGTCGTGGTTCGTCACCTCCCGGACGGCGTTGTCGTCGATCCAGCGTCGGACCTGCTCGCCACTGACGTGGGTGGTCATGTCCCCCGTTACGTCGTGCGGCCGAAAAGGGCAGAGCCTGCGTGTCAAGGTCTATGGGTGGATATCGGGTCCACGAGCATCGAGAGATCGCTCACCCGGAATCCTTCCGGAAGCACTCGGGGCCTTCGGCCCCACTCATGCGAGGGAAGGGATTTGAACCATGGTCGGACGTGCTCGGCTCGCTTCGCTCGCCTATGCGCGACCTCCCTGGTTCGAATCCCTTCCTTCTCGATTTTATCGCTCCGCTCGAAAATCTGCGAGGGAAGGGATTTGAACCCTCGAACCCCTACGGGAGCGGATCTTAAGTCCGCCGCTTTTGGCCTGGCTCAGCCACCCTCGCGCGGATAGACCCTTCCGGGGAGAGCCGTTTGTCGGTTTCGGTTACCAGTCGACGCTCAGGGTGCCGTCGCCGTGGGGGTTCGGCGCGAGTTCCTCGTCGGTCCGGCGGTCGACGACGTGGATGCAGCCGACGTCCTTCTTCGCGGGGCACACCTCGGCCGCGCGGAGGTTCTCGTCGAGGTCGTCCTCGCCGACGTAGTACGACTTCGGTCGGGCCATCCCGGAGGCGATGTCCATCTCCCAGTTGTCCGCCACTTCGGCGCACTTGCCGGCGCCGAAGCAGGCGTTCGCCTCGAAGATGATCTTGTACGGCTTCTCCTCGACGGGGGGGCCGTCCCCCCCGTAGTCGCTCGCGGTCTGCACCTTGGCGTCCGGGTCGCTCATTCGTGTGCGGGTTGTCGGTGGGCCGTCTTTCGTCTGTCGGTCGCTGTGCATTGGATTCGGCGGGAGAACCGATTCTCCGAAACGACCCGTTGACGACGGAACGAGGTCCTCGCGTCGGTGGTGAGTGATGTCGATCTCCCGTTCGTCGCACTCCCGGAACCGTCGTGCCTCCGGCAGGGGATCGGCAAACGGACGCCCTGACTCACCGGATACCCGATCGCGCCACACCACCCGCCCCCCGACCCGGTTCCGGCGGGGAGAAACCTCGACGGGTCGCCGTGGTCTTCGATCTAGACGCCGAGCCAGTCGTCGTTCCGGACCTCGTATCCGTTCGACCGGCAGAACTTCGCCGCTTGCCGGCGTACCGCCCGGGACCCCGGGAGCTTCTCTTTGTCGCGGATCCGCTCTACGATCCAGTCGGTGGTGGCTGCGATCCCCTCGTCCTCGTCGTCGGCGTCGATCGCTTTGAGTTCCCTGAGCGTCTTCTCGTAGGCCTCCCGCTGTGACCCGCCGAGCTCCTCGTTCCGGAGCGTCTCGCTCGCCTCCACGATCCGTTTCATGGCCGCGGCGATCGTCGGCCGCTGTACCCGCACGCGGACGGCGGCGGGCGAGTCGAACCGCTCCTCGTCCGTGTCCGGAACGAGTTCCTCGACGGTGTAGGCCCCCTCGACCGATTCGACCTCCCGGTCGCCGACCGCAGCGACGACCTCGCTCCCCGTCGCCGGGAACGTCAGGGAGTCGAGTTCCGTCTCGAACTCGTCGAGCTCCGCCTCGTCGGTCGGCGGCTCCGTCTCGTCCCCGCGTTCGAGCTCCGCGGCGATATCGCGCTCACGCTGGCGTCTCTCGGCGTCCTGCGCTTGCTTGTCCCGGCCGCGTTTGTCGTCTGCCATCCCCGACTGTAGACTGCCTGGCCGGATAACCCTGTGGCCGGAGCGGTGTTTTCTCCGAGCGGAAAAGCCATACCGGAACGGGTCGAGGAACGCCGCACGACCGGATCGGTTACTGGTTCGATACGACTATCGCGGGGGAACGGAGTCAGATCGCCTCACTCGGCGCCGACCAGATCCTCGTACTGGGCGCCGGTCTGCTTCAGGGTCTCCGTCGAGTACAGTCGCTCGTGGTCGAACGGGAGGTACTCCGCGGCGAGTTCGTCGATCTTCGCGTCCACCGCTTCCGCCTCCCGGCCGTGGACCATCGTGAACAGGCTGTAGTTCCAGCCCAGTTCGGGCCGGCGCGGCCGGTGGTAGCACAGCGTGACGAACGGGAGCTCCCCGACCCGTTCGCCCAGTTCGTCCAGCCGGTCGTCCGGCACGTCCCAGACGACCATGCAGTTGTTCCGGAAGCCCGTGACGACGTGGTTCACCACGCAGCCGATGCGCTTGATGCAGCCCCCGGCGCGAAGCCGCTCGACGGCGGCGAGCACGTCGGTCACGTCGGCGCCGACCGCGTTCGCGACGTCGCGGTACGGCGTCGCCGACAACGGGAACCCGTCCTGGATCTCCAGCAGCACCCTCGCTTCGAGGTCCGTCAGGCCGCCGACCGCGTCCTCCGAGATCCGCGTCGCGGACGCCTCGGTGTGTTCGATGGACTCCCGCGCGAACGCGTCGTCGTTGAACACGGGGAACTCCAGGTCGATGTAGAAGTCGGTCAGCATCGGGAGGTTCAGCACGTCACACCCGGTCCGCTCCTCGATCTCCGCGAGGATCCCGTCGCGCCGCTCCCGCGTGCTCGCGGTGACGACGAACCACATGTTCCACTCGTGGTCGCGCCGGTAGTTGTGGTTCACCTGCCGGAAGCCGTTGATCACCGCCGCGATCTCGGCGAACCGATCCTCGGGCGCTCGGACGGCCGCCAGCGTGGAGGAGCCGATGACCGGCGGGTTCAGGACGGCGCCGAAGCGCCGGAAGACGCCCCTGTCGTACAGGACGCGGACGCGCTCGACCGCCTCCTCCTCGGGGATGCCGAGCTCCTCGCCGACGACCCGGAACGGCCGCTCGACGACGGGGAAGCCGCTCTGGTAGTCGTCGACGAGGCGGGCGTCGATCTCGTCGAGGCCCTCGCGCCAGCCCTCGTCCTCCAGTGCGCGCATTAGCGGGAATTGGGTGTCGGGCTATCTACCGGTTTCGGAGTCGGCCGGGTGGACGGGCGTCCAGGTCGCGCGACCGAACGGGACCCTTTTTGCGCCGACAGGACCAAGCCGGCGACATGGAACAAGCGACCGAGGAGTTCGGGGAGTGGCCCCTCAAACGCCTCATGACGGAGGTCTGCGGCTCGGGTCCGAAGTCGGCCGACGACATGACCCGCGAGCAGGCGACCGAGGCGATGCGGCGCATCTTCGCCGGCGAACCCGACGACACCACGCTCGGGGCGTTCTGGCTGGCGAACCGCTGGAAGCGCAACAACCCGGAGGAACTGGCGGCCTACGTCGACGAGATGTGCTCGCGCGTCGAGTACGCCAGGCCCGACGCCGACCCGGTCGACTGCGGCGCGAACTACGACGGGAAGGGCGAGACGGCCATCCTCGGCGTCGGCGCGGGCATCGTCGCGGCCGGCGCGGGCACCCCGGTCGTCGTCCACTCGGGCGACCGCGTCCCGACCCAGAAGCAGGACGCCTACAAGCACGTCCTCGACGAACTCGGCGTGACGACCGAACTCGACCCCCGGGAATCGGCCGACATGGTCGACGAGGCCGGGTTCGGCTTCTACTACCAGCCGTCGTTCAACCCCGACGTCCACGCGCTGTGGGAGCGCCGGGACACGATGGGCGTGCGGACGTTCCTCAACACGATCGAGACGCTGGCGAACCCCGCCGACGCGGACGTCCACCTCGGGTCGTTCTACCACCTCGCGTTCGCGAAGAAGGTCGTCGACACCTTCGAGCGGTCGGAGTTCCACGACCTCGGCCGCGTCATCATGTTCCAGGGGATGGAGGGGTACGACGACATCCGGCCGGGGTACACCAAGGTGGCCGAGTGGACCGCGGGTGACGGCGACGGCGCGGAGTTCACGGACTACGAGATCGAGACGCCCGAGTACGGGATGGACTTCGAGGAGGCGGACCTCGAGGTGGACGATGTCGCCGCCGACTCGGGCCGCATCGCCGAGGAGGTCGTCTCGGGCGAGCGGGAGGACCACTGGCGCGACGCGGTCGCGCTCAACGCCGCCTTCCGCATCTACGCCCGCGAGGACGTCGCGGACCTGGAGGAGGGGCTCGAGGTCGCCCGGGAGGCGATCGACGACGGGAGCGCCGCGGCCGTCCTCGAGGACCTCCGCGCGTTCTAACGGGTGATATTCGGCCGCGAGAGTTTATCAGTGGTACCGCCACAGACGCACGCATGAGCGGTGTCGCGACCGCGAACGTCTACGGCCTGTTCTTCCTCGCGGCCAGCGCCGCCGTCGTGCTCCTCGCGCTCACGACGTACGTGGTCGGTCGCCAGATCGGCCACGAGCGTGCGGTGGTCGCGATGTTCGGGCTGGTCGGCGCGTTCACGCTCGTCGGCGGTGTCGGTGGGCTCGGCCCCGACGGGGCACGCGTCCCGGTCCTGCTGGGCGTCGCGTTCCTCTACGTCCCCCTCGTCGTCGGCGGAGCCGTCGCCAGGGGTGTCACGGCGCGCGGCTGGCGCGAGGTGTGCCGGACCCTCCTCGGCGGCTGGATGGCCGCCCTCGTGCTCGCGCTCGTGACGCAGGCGGCCGGCGCGTCCCTCGATGCCGTCATCTCGTGGTCGCCGGGACTGTTCGGCGTCGACTGGTACCTCGGCTTCCTCGCGTACATGGGGATCGTCGGGCTGGTGGCGGGCGGAGCGACGGTTGCGTTGCTCTCGCGGTCACTCCGCGAAACGAGCGTGTCGGCCGCCTGAGGTCGTCGAACCGCCCTGTCGTCAGACGACCTCGAACAACGCACCCGGGGTCCCCTTCTCCGCGTCTTCGTCGCCGGACAACGGTACGTCCCGGACCCCGAAGCAGTGGAGTCCCGGTTCGAAGTCGACGCCGCCGGCCGCACGATGGGCGGTGTCGGCACCGCCGTCCCCGACTTCGACGGGGACGGTCCACGTGTACGTCCCACCGGGTTCGATCTCGGCACCGAGGTCCTCGACGGCGTCGCGGGGGTCGACGTTCGTCCACCCGTCGTCGTCCTCGCGCCAGACGGTCCAGTAGTACGGGCCGAAGAAGACCGAGCCGTCGCTCCGATTGACGAGCGACAGCTCGACCGTCCCGTCCAGTTCGACCTCCTCCGCCGACGGGTGGACGAACACGGGCGTCTCGGCGGTGGCCCGATGGTAGCAGCCGTCGAGCATCGGCGGACACGGCCGGTCCGCGAACCGCGACTCGCCCGGCGGGTCGGCAGTCGCGGTCGGGTCGGGTAAGTCGGTCGTCCCCCGAGTCGTCGTCACGGTGTCGTTCGCTGTTCCCGGACGCGTCGGACTCGGTTCCGTCCGGGACGGTGACGGTGCTGACTGCGTTCCGGTACAGCCTGCGAGCCCCGCCAGCGCGGCGAGGACGGCCCGGCGGGAGGGATCGGGGACCATGCGCGGGTTGTCACACAATCGGGATAAGTATCTTCTCCCGGTCGGCCGGGACGACGTTCGGATCGGACGGATCGAACGGGGACTGCGGTGCGGGGCGGCGGCTCAGTCCAGCCGGATCGCTACGCCCACGAGCGTCTGGCCCGCCGTCACGGTCGCCTCCCGCGCGACCGAGTACACGATCCCGGAGCGGTCAGCGTGCGCCTCGTGGAGCGTCTCGTAGGTCGTCGGGTCGAACACCTCGCCGACGTAGTCGCCCTCCTCGACCTCGTCGCCGATCGCCAGCCCGTCTGCCGCCCGGAACAGCCCCGAGTCGCTCGCCTTCACGCGCCCGAGGTGGTTCCGGGCGCGGGTGCCGTCCCAGTCGGGCACCGGCTCCCCGTCGTCGAGGACCCCTGTGTGCCGGAGCACGCGCTTCATCCCCGTCACGCCCGCGTCGATGGCGTCCTCGACGAGTTCCTTGTTGTGCGCGAGTTCGGGCGTGATCGAGGGGATCCCCTCCCTCGTCGCGGCGACGCGGAGCTTCCCGCCGAAGCTCCGCTTCTCCCACTCGTCGTCGGCGTCCTCGCCCGCGGCCTCGGCGAGCAGGAGGTCCGTGCCGAACGCCTCCGCGAGCTCCCGGCAGCCCTCGTCGCCCTTCAGGTATACCGTATGGGTGAGCATCTCCGGGCTCCCGGTGTGGAGGTCGACGATGTGGTCCGCGTCGCCGGCGTACTCCCACAGCGCGGCGGCCATGCGCTCGTGGAGGCTGCCGTCGGGGTCGCCCGGCCAGCAGCGGTTCATGTTGGGGTTCACCGAGTCGTACGCCTCGGGCGTGGTGTAGGAGACGGCGTCGAAGGTGAGCGGGTCCGCGACGGGGACGGCGTGGAGGGTGCCGTTCAACTCCACCCCCTCCAGCTCGTCGTGCAGGCGCCGGAGCGCGGCGCTCCCGTTGATCTCGCGGCCGTGCTGGGCGGCCTGCGCGTACACCACCGGGTCGCCGTCGCCGTAGGTGTGGACGGTCGTCTCGACGGCGACGCCGGACGGGAGTCGGGCCAGCGTGACGCGGTCGCGTGTGTACTCGGCCATGGACGGGCCGAGGGAGTGGACGGGCTTGTAACCCCCTACTCGCACGCTGCTCGCGGCCGCGTTCGTCTCCCGGCTGTTCGCCACGTTCGTCTCCCGGCCGTCCGCCGCCGAAGGACCACCGCACGCTGTCCGTCGCCGCGGTCGATGGGACGACTTTTCCCGTTCGCCCACGCAGTCGGGAGCATGAGTGACGACTTGCCGACGGCGACGTTGCACACGAACCACGGCGACATCACGGTCGAACTGTACGCCGACCGTGCCCCGCGCACGGTCGAGAACTTCGTCGGCCTCGCGCAGGGCGCCGACGACTACGACTCCGCCGAACCCGGCCCCGGCACGGGCGCCTGGGAGGACCCCGAGTCGGGAGAGAAGCGGATCGACCCGCTGTACGACGACGTCGTCTTCCACCGGATCATCTCGGACTTCATGATCCAGGGCGGCGACCCGACCGGGACGGGACGCGGCGGCCCCGGGTACGAGTTCGACGACGAGTTCCACGACGAGCTCCGCCACGACGACGAGGGGATCCTCTCGATGGCGAACTCCGGTCCGAACACGAACGGCTCGCAGTTCTTCATCACGCTCGGCGCCCAGCCGCACCTCGACGACCGGCACTCGGTGTTCGGCAAGGTCGTCGACGGCATGGACGTCGTCCGGGAGATCGGCTCGGTCCCGACCGGCCGGAACGATCAGCCGCGGGAGGACGTCGTCCTCGAATCGGTGACGATCAAGGAGTGACGGCCTGAATCCGGGCTGAACAAGGCCCGACTGACTGAGTTTCACTTCCACCGAATCCACCACTTTCACTCCGGTCTCGGCGGGAGTACTTACCCGGCGGACGACTACGTCTGATATGAGGTCCGGCCGCCAAACGACCAGGTTCAACAAGGCGAACGCGATCGCGCTCTGGCTCCGTCGCGTCGGGTTCCCACCGGTCGACGTCGTCGCGTGGAAGCTTCGAAACGGGTACGTCGCGTTCTCCGTCGAGTTCGAGGACGGGGCGCAGCCGGCCGCGTTCCAGGAGGGTCGGTTCGACGCCTTCGTCGAGGATCACCCGTGCGTCCTCGACCACGGGGAGTTGCCGATGATCTGGCCGCGGAACCTCCAGGCGATCGCGAAGCTTCCCGACCCGATAGGGGAGTGTGATCACGACGGGTGCGACGTCCCGGCGACGGAGTACATCATCTTCCCCTCCCTCGGGAAGGTCAGCACGTACTGCGAACTGCACGCCGAGCACGCCCGCCAGTGCTTCGCCGACGGAGGGGACGGCCCTTACGAGGACGGTACGCCCGATCGATGATTCAACGGTGAGCGTTCCCCCGCCGGATCTCGGGTGAGGGCTGGAGACGTCACGTCCGGTTCCTCGCGAACGGCCTCGAGTTACCGCGCTACCATCTCCTCCGGAACGTGGTTGGAACACGATCATCCGTGGCCGCGTGCCAGAATTAACAGATCCGATATTATGATGAAATAATTATCTTTTCTCCGAGTTTCGTTCGGGAGGCTCGTTCCGAGTCGGAACGGATCCGCCCGTACGTCGCCTCGACGCGTCGAACCCCTGGCATCGGACGATGTCGAACTGGATCGACGCTTAACGACCTGATTCGACGACCGCAGTCAGCGGATTCGGGCGACTTCCTGACCCCACCGCGCTGGACACGATAGGCCGAAGAGCAAGTCGTTGGTGCATCCACAGCGCAGATTTCGATCGTCCCCCCTCCTTCGCTCCTGCCGTTCGTCGACCGGGTCCACCAGTAGTCGTTCGAATTACTCTGTAGTTATCCCGACCGTCGAAGGAAATGATGGAATCCGTATTATATGTCCTTTCGCTAACTTTCCAGGTATTTCTAACGGAGCGCCGCTGGCCGCAAAACTTATTGTCTTCCGTCTAAGGAACCACCGCTCCACGTACCCGGACCACTGACCGGCCGCCGGAACTCGGGACGGCAAGTTCTTTAACCACCGGTGTGGCACGTAGGGTCATGCCCACTGGTGAGATTCGACGCCGGTTACTAGACGGTGAAACCGTCGTCGGAACGTTCCAACTGCTCGACTCGGCGATGGTGTCCGAGATGATCGGGATCGCTGGGATGGACTTCGTCGTCTACGACCAGGAACACGGTCCCCTCACCGCGGAGACGACGCTCGAACTCTCGGCGGCCGCCCAGAATCGCGGGATCGCGCCCATCGTGCGCGTTCGGTCGAACGAGGAGGCCGAGATCCAGCGGGCGCTCGACATCGGGTCGGCCGGCGTCCAGGTGCCGCAGGTCGAGACCAGCGAGGACGCTCGGGCGGCCGTCGAGGCGGCGCGGTTCGACCCCATCGGGAGCCGCGGGCTCTCCAAGTACGTCCGCGCCGGCGACTACTGGGGGAGCGAGACGTACACCGACGAGCAGAACGAGGACGTCCTGCTCGTCGTGCAGGTGGAGGGGAAGCGCGGCGTCGACAACATCGACGAGATCCTCGCCGTGGAGGGGATCGACGCGGTGTTCCTCGGTCCCTACGACCTCTCGCAGTCGCTCGGCATCCCCGGCCAGGTGACCCACGAGCGGGTCGAGGCGCTGATGGAGGAGGTGTGCGAGCGCGCCGCCGAGACCGACACCGCCGTCGGCGCGTACGCGGACACCCCGGAGATCGCCAACCGCTGGATCGACGCCGGGGTCCAGTACGTCACGCTGGGCGTGGAGGCGTCGCTGTTCACCTCGCACCTGGAGACGCTCGCCGACGCGGTCGACGTGCCGGAGCAGTAATCGCCGGGATTCGTTAGTCGACCGCATCCGCTTCCGGCGGTCGACGACTGCTCCCTTCTCCTCGATTCGGTGGTCGTTCGACCCGTCGGAGCGCCGCTAGCCGGTACGACGGGTCCCGTTCAGGCAGGACGGATGTCGAGCACGTCCTCGACCGTCTCGTCGACCGGTCGGCTTGGTGCGTACTCCAGCCCGACGTACCCCTCGTACCCGACGTCGTCGAGCGCCGCGAACACGCGCTCGTAGTTGAGCTCGCCGGTCCCCGGCTCGTGTCGCCCTGGTACGTCCGCGACGTGGACGTACCCGACGAAGTCGACGTGCGCCCGGAGGTTCGCGATCACGTTCCCCTCGGTGACCTGCTGGTGGTACACGTCGAACAGCACCGAGACGGCCGGGCTGTCCACCGCGTCGACGATCTCGTACGCCTCGTACGACGACTCCAGGTAGTAGCCAGGGTGGTCGACGCGCGTGTTGAGCGGCTCGAGGACGAGGTCGATCCCCGCCCGTTCCGCCGCGGGCGCCGCGTCGCGGAGTACGTTGACGATGGCCCGGTGTTCGGTCCCCGGCGGGAGGTCCGCCCGCGCAGGGCCGACGGTGACGACGAGCGCGTCGACGCCGACGGCCTCCCCCAGTTCCAGAGAGCGCTCGACGTCCGCGACGGCCTCGTCGTGCACGGAGGGGTCGGTGAGCCCCGGTCCGCTGCCGCTCGCGTTCGCGGCGACGCCGACGCAGGTCGACGCCGAGAGCGCGACGCCGTGCTCCTCGCTGGCCGCGCGGATCGCCTCGGCGTCTGCGCTCGCGACGTCCCAGAACTCGATCGCGTCGACGCCGAGCGCCGCCGCGTGTTCGATCGCCTCGATCGGCCGGTCGTGCCCGAGCGTCATCGACGCGTTCGCGCTCAGCGGGAAGCTCACTGCTCGACCACCTGGGGCTCCCCGGCGTCGAGCGCCCGGTTGACGGCCAGCGTCGTCTCGAACGTCCGCCGCGCGTCCGCGTACGGCGACCGGAGCAGCGTCCCGTCGCGCGTCCGCACGGCCTCGACGAACGCGTCCATCTCCCGCTCGTACCTCCGGCCGCCCCCCTCGAACTCGACCGGTTCCCCGTCGACCATCCCGACGAGTCGGTCCGCGGGCGGGTCGAGTTCGAGCTGGAACCCGTCGCCGACCAGGTCGACCGTGAGGTCGGTCTCGACCGCGGTCGACGTCGCGGAGACGTGGCTCGTGACGCCGTTCTCGTGGATCATCGACGCCGAGGTCGCGTCCGGGAAGTCGATGACGTCGGTGTTCACGCGCTGGCCCCCGACCGCGTGGACCGCGTCGATGTCGCCGGCGAAGTACCGGACGAGGTCGTAGGTGTGCGTGGCCTGTTCGAGCACCTGGCCCCCGGACCGGTCCGCGACGCGCCACCAGGCCGTGTCGGGGACGCCGCACCACCACCGCCCGTCGACGAGCGAGAGCGTCCGGTCCCCGATCAGTTCGTCCGCCCGCTGGACCGACTCCGCGTAGCGGTTCATGTGACCGACCTGGGTGAGTATCTCCGACTCCGCGATCGCCCGTTCGTTCTCGCGGGGGGTCGCGGCGTCGAGTGCGAGGGGCTTCTCGACGAAGAGGTCGACGCCGTGCTCGACCGCGAGGCGCTCCTGGTCCGCGTGTGCGAACGGCGGGATTCCGACGACGACGGCGTCGAAATCGAGCGACTCGTAGAGGTCGCGGTGGTCCGTGAACGCCTCCGCGCCGTGGGCCCGTGCGACCGACTCGGCGGTCGACTCGTCGACGTCGCAGACGCCGACGACCGACGCGTCCGTTCGGTCAGCGAGATAGTCGAGGTGTATCGAGGCGATACCGCCGGCGCCGATGAAGGCGAAGTCCACCGTCATCGTCCTCCAGACTCCCCCGCCCGTAATCAATCTACGGTCGGACCGGGCCGGCGAACTCGTCGTTCGGAAACGGTAGCTATACCTCGCGCCCGTGCAAGTCCGTACCACGATACGATGGACAACCGATCGAGCGGGGAAGCCGGCGCGAGCGCGGAGTCCGACTACCGGGCGGAGACCGACGTAACCGGGACCTGGCAGTTCGCGACGGATCCCGACGGGGTCGGCAGGGACGAGGCGTGGTACGAGCCGGACGTCGGCTGGCCGGACGAGGCCCACACGGTCGACGTCCCCCACGCGTGGCAGGAACGCGACGACTATCGCGAGTACACCGGGACCGCGTGGTACCGCCGAACCGTCGAACACGAGGACGGCGACGGCGACCGGGCGGTGCTGACGTTCGGTGCCGTCGACTACGAGACGACCGTCTGGGTGAACGGCGAGCGCGTCGGCTCGAACCGTGGGGGGTACCTCCCGTTCTCGTTCGACGTCACCGACGCGCTGCGGGCCGGCGAGAACGTGGTCGTCGTCGAGGTCGTCGACCCCGACGACATCAGCGAGATCCCGCACGGGAAACAGGGCGCGCCGTGGTACCAGCGCGTCAGCGGGATCTGGCAGGACGTGACCCTCTCGGTCGTACCCCCGACCCGCGTCGAGGACATCAGGGTGACGCCCGACCTCGAGGCGGACGTCGCCCGCGTCGATGTCGGGGTGACGACGGGGGCAGGCGACGTGACGGACGCGACCGACGACGGCGCGACACCCGCGTCCGATGGACTCGACGGCCTCACCGCCACGGTCACCGTCCTCGACGACGGGGAACCGGTCGGGGACGCGACCGTCGAGGTCGTCGAGGACGGGGACGAAAACAAGGACGGGGACGACGGCCGGAAGGGGACGGCGACCGCGACGGTGTCCGTCCCGGACGCCGACTACTGGACCCCGGAGTCGCCGACGCTGTACGACGTGACCGTCGAACTGTCCCGCGACGGCGACGTCCTCGACCGGCACGGCGACTACTTCGGGATGCGGAGCGTCGAGTCGCGGAACGGGCGACTGTTCCTCAACGGCGAACCGTTCACGATGCGGGGCGCGCTCGATCAGGGGTACTACCCGGGGACGCTGTACCGGCCGTTCGACGACGCGCTGTTCGAGGAGGAGATACGGACGGCGAAGGAACTCGGCTTCAACCTGCTGCGCAAGCACATCAAGCCGGCCCACCCCGAGTTCCTGGAACTGGCCGACAGGCTCGGCATCCTCGTCTGGGAGGAGCCTGCGAACCCGACCGTGCACACCCAGCGGTCGAAACGCGAGGTCCGCGAGCAGATCCGCGGGCTGATCGACCGGGACTACAACCGGCCGAGCGTGGTCGTCTGGAGCCTCTACAACGAGGAGTGGGGCATCGGCAACCCGCAGGGGCTCGATGAGGAGACCTCGCTGTGGGAGGACGAGGCGAAGCAGGGGTACCTCGCCGACCTGTACGAGGAGGCGAAGGCGTGGGACCCGACCCGCCTCGTCTGCGACAACTCCGGGTGGGCCCACGTCGCCACCGACGTCAACGACTACCACCGCTACTTCGTGAGCCCCGACCGGGCGGACGCCTGGGCCGCCGACATCGACGCGATGACGTCGGCGCCCGAGGAGAACTACGCGGCGACGGAGACCGACCCGGCGGAGGCCCCGCTGATCGTCTCCGAGTTCGGCACCTGGGGGATGTGCGACCTCCCCGCCATCGAGGAGTTCTACGGCGGGACGCCCCCCTGGTTCGACTACGACTTCTTCGACCACCCGATCAAGCGCCCCGCGGGCGCGTACGAGCGGTTCGAGGGGACGACGCTTCCGGCCGTCTTCGAAGACTGGGGGGCGCTCGCGACGGCGTGGCAGGAGCGCGAGTACCGGTCGATCAAGGACGTCATCGAGCGGATGCGCGTCGACGACGGCGTCGCCGGCTACGTCATCACGGAGTTCTCCGACATCGAGTGGGAGTTCAACGGGATCCTGGACTACCGCCGGGAGGAGAAGGCGTTCCACGACGACTTCGCGCGCGTCAACGACGACGTGCTCGTCCGGATCGACGTGGCGGACCACGTCGTCAGCGCGGGGGAGACGCTCGCCGCGGACGTCGTCGTGTGCAACGACACGACCGACGCCATCGACGACGAACTCGAGTGGTCACTGTTCGGGCGGTCCGGGTCGGTCGCGGTGACGCTCGACGGCTTCGGGACCGCGCGCGTCAGCGACGCGATACAGGTGGAGGTCCCGTCGGTCGACGAACCGACGACGGGCACCCTCGCCGCGTCGCTGCCGGCGGCCCCGCCGAACGAGGAACGGATCACCGTCGTCCCCTCCCCCGATGCGGATCCCGAGATCGCGGTGTACGCGGACGCCGAGTCGATCTTGGCGGCCCTGGAGGACGCCGGGTTCGCGTCGGCGCCGACGCTCGCGGCGGCCGACGTCGCCGTCCTCACCGACCCCGACGCCGATGCCCGCGTCCACGTCGAGGACGGCGGCGACGTCCTGGTCGTGCCCGACGGGGACGGCCACGTGGCCGACGGGCAGTTCTTCGAGTACCGCGACCTCCCGGAGGAGGAGAGCTGGAACCTCGTCGCGTGCCTGTTCTACCGGGACGACGAGGCGCTCGCGCCGCTCGTCGACGAGGTGCCCGGCTGGGAGTTCGAGGGGCTGTACCCCTACGACGTCGTCGCCGACGTCACCCGTGAGGACGACGTACGCGTTGGCTACGTGGAGGGCTGGATCGCGAACTGGTCGGCTGCGGCGGTCACGCGGGAGTTCGGGGAGGGGAGCGCGACCGCGTTCACGTTCAGGGTCGCGGGCGCCGGGAGCGACCAGCCCGTCGGCGTGGCCTCCCTCGCCGCGCTGATCGAGGACGTGGCGTCGAACTGACCTGCGGGCCGAAGTCAGGGAGTTACCAGGGGGCCGAGCCGGACCCCCCGTCCTCGTCGTCGTCCTCGATGGGTTCGAGCACGGTCTCGAGGTGGAACGTGAAGGAGAGCCCCGCGAACACGACGACGAACGCGATCGTCAGCAGGGCGGTGACGAGGAACACCACGACGGTCGCCATGGCCATCGTCACCGCCCCGGTCGCGTTCCGCGCGGTCCACCCGACCGCCGCCCGGAGCGCGGGCTCCAGTTCGACGCCCGTGGCGAGGCCGGCGAACGTCGGAACGAGCACCAGCGCGGTGTAGGCCGCGGCGTACGTGGTCACGACGCCGAGCGCGAGCGAGAGCGTAGTCGGGTCCGCGAGGTACTGTCGGACGTAGAGGGACGCGATCGCCGCGAGGACGAGCGGCACGCCCGTTAGGAGCGCCGCGGAGATGCCGTGGCGCTTGAGGACGCTCACGACGTAGCCGCGGTCGATGTAGTGGTCCCGCCGGAGCGACGCGAGGGCGGCGTACGTGCCGAGCGTCGCGGGACCGACGGTGACGAGGGGGAGCGAGCAGACGAACCAGATGGCGCTCAGGGCGATGAGCCTGGGTCCGTTGTGGTAGAAGAAGCGGACGGCGGAGACGAACGCCCGGTACACCGTTTCAGTGTCGGCCTCCCTCATTACGCCGAGGGAGGGAAGGGACCGTTAACTAGGTTACCCCTTGCATCTCGACGGCCGCGATGAGCTGCTCCTGGAGCAGCAGGAACACCACGAACAGCGGCCCCGACGCGAGGATGGCCGAGGCCATCGTCAGCGACGGCTGGTAGGTGAACGTGTCCCGGAGGACGACGATCCCGATCGGGAGGGTGTAGGCGGCCTCGTTCTGGAGGACGATGAGCGGCCAGAGGAACTGGTTCCAGCTCCAGACGAAGATGAACAGCCCGAGCGCGGACAGGATCGACTTCGACAGCGGGAGGATGACGTGCGTGTAGATGCGCACCGTCGAGAAGCCGTCGAGCTGGGCCGCCTCCTGGAGCTCGTACGGGATGTCCCTGAAGAACTGCACCAGCAGGAACACGCCGAGCGGTCCCGCGACGAACGGCAGGATGACCGCAAGGTAGTTGTTGATCAGCCCGAGCTCGGAGATGAGCGAGTACAGCGGGATGATGTTGACGAATCCCGGCACCATGAAGCTCGCGATGATGAGCCCGAGGACGTACCGCTGGCCCGGCCAGTCCAGCCGCGTCAACGCGAACGCGATCATGGAGTCACAGAGCAACACGAGCAGCGTCGTGACCGACGCGATGAGGATGGTGTTGATCGTCCACTCGAGGATCAGCGAGCCCGTGAACAGCTGCATGTAGGACCCGACCGAGACGGGGTTCGGGATCCAGTTCATCCCGGAGGCGATAGCGTCCTCGCGCGTCATGAGCGACGTCGAGATCATCCAGAGGTAGGGGAGCACAAACAGGAACGCGGCCCCGTACATGACGACGTGCAACAGCGCGTTACGGACGCTGGTGTCGCTGATCGAGAGCGATGCGAGCCGGTTCGCCGAGGGTGTCGATTCAGTCATTGGAGCCTCCGAGGAAGTAGTAGTTCGCGATGGAGACGACGACCAGGATCCCCGTCAGCACGTAGCCGACGGCCGCGGCGTAGCCGAAGCTCCGCTGGTTGAACGCGGCCTGGTACAGGTACATGACGAGCGTCTCGGTCGTCTTCCCCGGCCCGCCGCCCGTCATGATGTATGGCTGTCCGAACACCTGGAACCCCCAGACGAGGTTGATGATGATCACAAAGAAGATGGCGTGTCGGATCTGGGGGAGGGTGACGTCCCTGAACATCCGCCACGAGCCCGCGCCGTCGAGGCGGGCCGCCTCGTAGAGGTACTCCGGCACGCTCTGGCGCGCCGAGAGCAGGATGACGAAGCTGAACCCGGCCAGCCACCACATCGTCATAATCGCGAGCGCGGGCATCGCGAACAGGCGGGACTGGAGCCACTGGGGCGGGTTCGACATGACCATCCCCAGGTAGTGGTTGATGACGCCGTACTGCGTCGAGTACAGGTCGATCCAGACGATGGACGCAACCGAGACCGTCAGGATGTACGGGCTGAAGAACACCGTCCGGAGGATGCCCTTCCCCTTGATGTCGCGGTTGACGCCGAGCGCGAGCCCCAGGGCGACGACGACGATCCCGGGAACGGTGATCGCGACGAAGTACAGGGTGTTGCCCAGCGCGTTCCAGAAGGCCGGGTCCGCGAACATCGTCGTGTAGTTCTCGAGCCCGATGAACGTGGACTCGGCCGGCGTGATCGCGTTCCAGTCGAAGAGGCTCATGTACCCGCCCATCACCAGCGGGTACAGCAGGAACACGACGAAGATGGCGAGGTACGGGAGCGAGAAGAGGACCCCCTCGATCAGCTCCTTCCGCGAGCGGTTCTCAGAGCTCACCAGCCGTCTGATCGCGTCCACCCGTTCTGTGACTGACATTTATTGTTCGTGCTACAGGTTGGAGTTCCAGGTCTTCACGCCCTGCTGGACCGCCTCCTTCGGCGAGACGTTGTGCGCGTAGCCGTCGGTGAACCAGGTCCAGTTGCTGGCGGCGTAGAGGTCGGCGTTCGGGAGCTGGGGCCAGTAGGCGAGCTGGTCCTCCTGGGCCATCTCCGTGTACTTCTTCAGCGTCTTGTCCCAGAGGTCGGAGTTCTGGAGCGCGTCGCCGTTCAGGATGGGGTTGTACGCCGGAAGGTGGCCCGCCTCCGTCCCCCACGAGGGGTTCTCCTGGGTGATCCACTCCGCGGCGGCGACCGCCTTCTGGACCCGTTCGTCGCTCGCGTCGGAGCTCGCCGGAACGATGATGGTGTGGCTGTCGGCCGTCGTCGCTAGCTGGGAGGCGTTCGGCGTGATGCGGGGCTTCTGGAAGCCCCAGTTGAAGTCCACCTCGCGCATCACGCCAACGTACCACGTGCCGTTGACCGTCATGGCGATTTCCTGGTTCTCGAACCCCACCGTCCCCCGGTCCTCGGAGGTGTCGGCCTTGTCCCACTCGCGCTCGCCGGAGACGCTAGCGTAGTACTCCATCGCCGACAGGCCGGGCCCCTCGTCGAACACCGCCTCGCTCATGTCGTCGTTGAACACGTTCCCGCCGAGCTGTTTGACCGACATGAACCACTGCCGGAAGCCGCCGCCGCCGCCCCAGTACGGGTCGGGCGTGAACGGTAGCGCGTCCGTGTTCTCCTTGATGGCGTTGCACGCCTCCTCGAACTCGGAGAAGTTCTGGAACGGCGGCGAGACGCCCGCCTCGTCCATGATGTCCTGGTTGTAGTACAGGCCGACCGGGTGGGAGTCCATCGGTACGGCGTACTGGCTCCCGTCGAGCGTACAAGCGTTCCAGATGGTCTCGACGTAGTCGTCCGAGGAGATGTGGTCGCTGATGTCCGTCAGCGTGTCCTGGAACCGTCGGAGGTACGACGCGTGCGAGATCGCCAGGTCGGGGGCGTTCCCGCCGGTCATCGACGTGAACAGCCGGTTGTAGTGTTCGTCCCACGGCGTCCGCTGGCGGTTGATGGTGACGCCCTCGACCGGTTGTTCCTCGTTGAACTTATCGATGATCGACTTCATAACGGCGCCGTCGCCGCCGGTGAACAGCGTCCAGTAGCTGAGTTCGATGTCGCCACTTCCGCCGCCACCGCCACCGCCGCCACCGCCGCCGCCGTTTCCGCCACCGCCGCCGATTCCGAAACAGCCGGCGAGCGCGGCCGCACCCGTTACGCCGACCCCTTCGATGAACCGGCGCCGCTTCGAGCCGGTTCGACCTCCCTGCCCCCCCGACTGGGAGCTGTCACTATCCTGCCCACAATCATTGCTATTCGATAGCATCACAGTGTGGTCACGAGTGGTAAATAATAAATGTTCCCCATAGACGGACGGAGCATTCCGGTGCTACCGTTCCGTTCATCGGAGACGGATCGAGAGCTAATCGGGCCACGTTGCGAACCGACCACGTCGGGAACCGAGGACATTCGGAGGAGTATCGCGGGGGAAACGGGACTCCACTTCGGACGCGGACAGTCGTTACGTCCCTGGGTCGGTCGCCGTCGATGCTAGCGGGACTCGTCCCACCGGCGACCGTCCGGAAGATCCGGCCGCCCGACCTCAGGTCTGCTGGACCGTGGGTTCGTGCGTCCGCGACGTCGTCCGGCCGGTGTCGGTCATCACGTTGTTGCCGCTGTTCCGGTCGAAGATGTGCATCTTCGACTCGTCGAAGGTGACGAGGATCTCGTCGCCCTCCGCGAAGGCGAAGTCGCCCATCGTGCGCATCCGGAACTCGACGTCGTTCGACTGGAGGTAGAAGTAGTTGTCGTCGCCGACGGGTTCGTGGACGTCGAGGATCGCGGAGATCACGTTGTCGTCCCCTCGCTCGGCGAACGTCACGTGCTCGGGCCTGATGCCGAGGACGAGGTCGTCGGTCGTCGCCCGGTCCCGGATCCGGTCCGCGACCTCGCCGCTCACGTCGTAGGAGAACGCCTCGCTCTCCAGCGTGTTCCCGGCGAGCCGGACGTCGAAGAAGTTCATCGAGGGGCTCCCGACGAAGTCCGCGACGAAGAGGTTCGCCGGCTCGTTGAACACCTCGTCGGGCGTCCCCACCTGCTGGAGTTCGCCCTGGTCGAGGATGACCACCCGGTCGCTCATGGTGAGCGCCTCCTCCTGATCGTGGGTCACGTACACCGTCGTCGTCTCCAGGTCGTCCTGGAGGCGCTGGAGTTCGGTCCGCATGTGTGCCCGGAGTTTGGCGTCGAGGTTCGACAGTGGCTCGTCCATCAGGAACACGGCGGGCTCGCGGACGATGGCGCGGCCTGTCGCGACGCGCTGTTGCTGGCCGCCGGAGAGGGCGCTCGGCTTCTTCTCCAGCTGGCTCTCGATCCCCATCATCTCGGCCGCGTTCTCGACCCGCTCGTTGATCTCGGCCTTCGAGAGGTCCGAGGTGAGCTTCAACCCGTAGGACATGTTCTTCCGGACGTTCATGTGCGGGTAGAGAGCGTAGTTCTGGAACACCATCGCGACATCCCGGTCCTGCGCGGGCACGTCGTTCACCACCCTGTCGCCGATGGAGATCTCCCCGTCGGTGATGTCCTCGAGACCGGCGAGGAGCCGGAGCAGCGTGGACTTGCCGGACCCGGACGGGCCGACGATCGTGACGAACTCCCCGTCCTCGATATCCAGGTTGAACCCCTCGACTGCCACGATGTCCCCGTCGTATACCTTCCGGACGTCGTCGAACTGAACCTCACTCATGCTCTACTCGGAGGAACGCTGGGCTCTTTCCCACATAGCCTTTTTCATTAACTATCAGTCACTTCCGTCCTCGGGTTCTGGAATCGGCCCGGTCCGGGGGCGATGCGGGCGGTTTTCCCCGCGCTAGACGACCGTGACCTCGTTCACGAGCTCGCCGAGGGAGTCGATCGAGATCGTGACGGTGTCGCCCTCGCGGAGCGTGAAGTCGTCCTCGGGGACGAGCGACGTCCCGGTCATCAGCACCGCGAGCTCCGGCACCGCGTTGTGGCGCGTGAAGTAGGAGACCAGCTCCTCGCACGTCCGGTGCATCTTCGCGGTCGAGGTCCCGTCGTCGTACAGGGACTCGCCGTCGCGGGTGATGGTCATGTTCATCGTGAGGTCGTGCGGGTCGGGCACTGCGTCGACCGGCGTGATTCCGGGTCCGAGCGAACAGCAGCGGTCGTACACCTTGGCCTGCGGCAGGAACAGCGGGTTCTCGCCCTCGATCGACCGGCTGCTCATGTCGTTTCCGATGGTGTACCCGACCGTCTCGCCCCGGTAGAGGACGATACCGAGCTCCGGCTCGGGGACGTCCCAGGTGGAGTCGCTTCGGATGCCGACCTGCTCACCGGGTCCGACGGTCCGGCTCGCGGTCGCCTTGAAGAAGAGCTCCGGGCGGTCCGAGTTGTACACGTCCATGTACACGTCCGGCCTATCGCTCTCCTCCTCGCGCGCCGCCTCGCTGATCTCGTAGGTGACGCCCGCGGCCCACACCTCGTCCGGCGAGAGCGGTCGGACGAGGTCGTCCTCGATCCCCGTCGCCGGGAGCTCCTCCGCGGATGACGTGAGTCGTTCGGTAATCTCGGTCAGGCCGGTCCCGCTCAGCCGCGAGGCGTTCGCGAGTTCGCGGAAGGACTCCACAGGGGTGTCCGACGTCCCGAGATCGTACGTCCTGTCGTCGGCTCTGACGACCAGTCCAACGTCCGGCGTGTCGACTTGGTAATACTGCATGTACAGGGTACGCGTGGAGTTCGACCTTAAATCATTGGTCGGATACCCCCGCGATTTTCCGTCAACAGCGCGTCAGTCCGGCGGTTCCGTCCTCCGGTATTCGGAACGATCTCCCCCTCGGACGGGATTCGCTCCACAATGCGGCACGAGCGACGGTTTCGGTGGCCCGTCCCGGTCGCGCTCGGCGGGACCGAGCACGGCGATGGCGAGTACGGGCCGGCCGCGACGGGCGGCGGAACGGTCGAAACGTGACCGGTCGAGGGCGATCGTTCCGAACTGTGGGACCCACCTTCGCCGATGGTGGCTCGGTGACGGGCTGGCCCTCCGTCGCGCGTCCACTGGGGGACGACTCCAGTCGCTACCGCCCCTTCGCCGCGTCGACCCAGACCCGCATGGCCGACGCCTCCCGGTTGTCCCAGGCGTAGTACGGAACGGCCGTGAACGACGCCGACTCCACCTCGCAGTCGTCCGCCGGTCGGTAGAGTTCGTCCGCCCACTCCTCCACCCGGGGCGCGACGGCGTCGCCGGAGAGGACCGTCACCCCGCCGAGCAGATCCTCGTCGAACTCGGCCGTGACGTCGGAGTCGGTTGGAACCCGCAGGTGGTGGAGCGGTCGGTCGTTGTCGACGCCCTCCAGGCAGTACACCAGCGGACCCCGCCGGAGCGCCACGCGACCGGCGTCCGCCTCGACCTCGGGGTGGGCGACGAGTCGCTCGACCGGCATCGGGAGCGAGAGCGCGACGGTGTCGCCCGCGCGCCACTTGCGGTCGAGCGTGGCGTAGCCGCCGGTCGCGTCGATCGGGACGGGGTCGCCGTTCACCGCGAGCGACGGGTCGTCACACCACCCGGGTAAGCGCAAGTTAAGATCGAACTCGGCCGTTCCCGCCGACCCGTCGACGGCCTCGACCTCGACGGTGACGTCGCCGTCCCAGGGGTAGTCCGTCCACTGGGAGAGCGTCACCGCCGTCCCGCCGATGTCGACGTCGGCCCACCCCTCCACGAAGAGGTCGACGTACGCGGCACCGTCGCCCGCGGCGTACACGTACCGTTCGAGCGAGGCGAGCAGGCGGGCGACGTTCGGCGGACAGCAGGCGCAGTCGAACCAGCCCGCGCGGTGGTGATCGCCGTCGCTCTCCAGCGGGTTCTCGTAGAAGAACTCCGTCCCGTCGAGCGAGACGCCCGCGAGGAAGCCGTTGTACAGCGCCGTCTCGAGCGCGTCGACGAAGCGTGACTCGCCGGTGAGCCGCGCCATCCGCTCGTTCCACATGACGCTCCCGACGGCGGCGCACGTCTCGGCGTAGGCGGTCGCGTTCGGGAGGTCGTAGTCGTCGGTGAACCCCTCGTGTGCGCGCTCCGGGCCGATGCCGCCGGTGACGTACGACCGTCTGGTGGTCACGTTCTCCCAGAGGCGTTCGAGCGCCTCGCGGAGTTCCTCGTCGCCCGCACCCGCCAGCAGGAGGTCCGTGGCGCCGCTGTAGAGGTACATCGCTCGGACGGCGTGGCCCTCGGCGGTCGACTGCTGGCGGAGGGGCGCGTGGTCCTGGGCGTACCGGCGGTCGTGCGCGCCGTCGTCGTCCAGGAACACCGACCGGGTTCCCTCGTCGACGTCGGCAGAGCCGGCGATCTCGTCCAGGTTCAGCGTCTCCCACTTTAGCCTCGAGTCGGGCGCGCCCCGCCGGTCGACGAAGAACTCCGCGAGGTCGAGGTAGCGCCGCTCGCCGGTGACGCGGGAGAGTTCGACGAGCGCGAGTTCGATCCCCTCGTGGCCGGGGACGCCGTCGCGCCCGTCCGGCCCGAAGACCCCGTCCACGTGGTCGGCGAGGGCGAGGGCGACGTCCAGCAGCGACGTCCCGCCGGTGACCTCGTGGTGGGCGACAGCGGCCTCGATGAGGTGGCCGGCGCAGTACAGTTCGTGCATCATCGCCAGGTTCGTCCACTTCCGGTCGGGTTCGACGAGCTGGAAGTACGTGTCGAGGTAGCCGTCCGGTTCCTGTGCGGCAGCGACGAGGGAGACGACGCGGTCGAGGCGTTCACGCCGCTCAGGCGTCGGCTCGCTCGCCTGTGCGTAGCTCGCCGCCTCGATCCACTTGTAGGCGTCCGAGTCCTCGAACCACATCCCCTCGAACTCGCCGCCGTCGCCCGCGGCCCGCCGGAAGTTGTCCAGGCAGCCGCCCGCCTCCAGCTGCTCATACTGGTGGTCGACGGTGACGTCGCGGTTGACCTCCCGCCGCGGCGACCAGAAGTCGTCGTCGATGGTGACCGCCGTTAGGGGAAGCCGTCGAAGCGGCGCTCGTTCGGAGTCGGTCATCTGATGCGTGACGGGTCAGCGTCGGGACGCATAGGTGTTCGGGACGTCGTCGAACCGTATCGAGATTCCGCCTAGACCGTAAGAACCGTATGGGTGAGCGAGAGAAGTACTAGCGATGACGGACACAGAACGGAACTACGTCGACGGGATCTGGACGGAGAGCGAGACGGGGGAGACGTTCGACGTCGAGAACCCGGCGGACCCGAGCGAGGTCGTGACCCGCTATCAGCAGTCGAACGAGGCCGACGCCGAGGAGGCCGTCGAGGCCGCCGCGGCAGCACAGGCCGAGTGGGAGCGCACCCCCGGCCCCGAGCGCGGGGCCGTACTCCGGGAGACGGGGAACATCCTCGCCGACCGCAAGGACGAGCTGACCGACCTGCTCATCGCCGAGGAGGGGAAGGCCCGGCCCGAGGCGGCCGGCGAGGTCCAGCGCGCCATCGACATCTTCTACTACTACGCGGGGAAGGCCGCGGACCTCGGCGGCACCGTCAAGAGCCCGAGCGCCGCCGACAAGACGCTGTACACCCGCAAGGAGGCCGTCGGCGTCGCCGCGCTCGTCACCCCCTGGAACTACCCGATCGCCATCCCCGCCTGGAAGCTCGCGCCAGCGCTCGCGGCCGGTAACTCGGTCGTGCTCAACCCGGCCTCGGACGCCCCCGGCGTCGTCGTCGCCCTCGCGGAGGCCCTCGACGAGGCCGGCCTCCCCGACGGCGTCCTCAACGTCGTCACCGGTCCCGGCAGCGTCGTCGCCGACACGTTCGTCGGCCACGACGACGTCGACGCCGTGTCGTTCACCGGCAGCGGGAAGACCGGCCGGATCGTCTACGACAAGGCCACCGACTCTGGAAAGCGGGTCCAGACCGAACTCGGCGGCAAGAACCCGACCATCGTCTCCGAGACCGCGGACCCCGCCGAGGCGGCGGAGATCGTCGCGTCCGGCGGCTTCGGCACGACGGGCCAGTCCTGTACGGCCTGTTCCCGCGCCATCGTCCACGATGACGTGTACGACGAGTTCGTCGACGAACTCGTCGCCGAGGCCGAGGCCATCGACATCGGGCCCGGCACCGACCACGAGATGGGGCCGCAGGTGAACCAGGACGAACTGGACTCGACGCTCGAGTACATCGACGTCGCGGAGACCGAGGGCGCCACACTCGAGACCGGCGGCGGCCAGCCGGAGGGCGACGAACTCGGTGACGGCTACTTCGTCGAGCCGACCGTGTTCACCGACGTCGAGTCTGACTACCGCATCGCCCAGGAGGAGGTGTTCGGCCCGGTCGTCGCGGTCATCCGCGTGAGCGACTTCGAGGAGGCGATGACGGTCGCCAACGACGTCGACTACGGCCTCTCGGCCTCCATCGTCACCGACAGCCACTCCGAGGCCAACCGCTTCATCGACGACATCGAGGCGGGGGTCGCCAAGGTGAACGAGAAGACCACCGGCCTGGAGCTCCACGTCCCCTTCGGCGGGTTCAAGCAGTCCTCCAGCGAGACCTGGCGCGAACAGGGTGACGCCGGGATGGAGTTCTACACCATCGAGAAGACCGTCTACGACGGCTACTGAACGGTCCGGTCGGCCTCTCAACCCGCTTCGTTTCTCGCGATCGTTCGTTTTCCGCACCTGGTAGTCAGCGTGGAGAACGGGAACTGTTCACTACGCACGTACTATCCGCCGGTATTACCGCCACGCCCCCTACAACACGTGTCGACGTCGCCCAGGTCGAGCGTCCGAGGGCGTTCGTGGGGTCGGTGTTCGCCGCTGCTCGGGCAGCACGGTCACTGGAACTCCGCTCCGATCGGCGGCGATATCGAGAGGAGAAACCGGCCGCGACGGGCGGGCCTACCGAACGGAGATGCCGGCCACTGTCGACGGCGCCAGGTCCGCGGTGAGCGTCCCGTCGTCGTCGATCGAGACGTCCAGTTCCTCGGCCCCGAACTCGTCGGCGTTGTCGGCGTCGACCTCGACGTCGGGGTCGTGCTCGGCGAACAGCACGTTCGCGTCGACGTCGCCGTCGGCCGGCGCCGCGCCCTCGAGTCGGACCTCGACCGTGTGGCCCTCGCGGCAGTCGAGGTTCGTGACGGTGACGTACGTCCCGTCGCCGTCGATCGACGCCGACGCGCCGACGAGCGGCAATTCGTCGTCCTCAAGTTCCCGTGCGGGCGTGTCGACGGACGTCCGGACCGCCTCGTTGCCCTTGTGCGGGGCGTACAGGTCGAAGACGTGGTAGGTCGGTCGCGCCCAGGCGTCGTCGCCGTCGGTCTCCACGAGGCACTGGAGCACGTTGACGGTCTGGGCGATGTTGGACATCGTCATCACGTCGCTGTGGTGGTTGAAGACGTCGAGGACGGCCGCCGCCGACAGCGCGTCGAGGACGGTCCCCGGCTGTTCGAGCCCGTTCGACGCGACGGCGTCGAGGTGCCACGCGCCCCACTCGTCGATGATGACGCCGATGTCGCGGGTCGTCGCCACCGCGTTGATCGCCGCCGCGATCCGCTCGATGTGCTCGTCCATCTCGAGGGCCTCGGCGAGGAACCGATCGTACTGGTCCTCGTCGGCGTCGGCGACGGTCATCTCCCGCCCGTAGTAGTGGTGCAGCGTGAGGTGGTCGAGCGGGAAGTCGACGCCCCAGGCGGTGTGGCCGATCTCCTCCATGAAGCGCCGGTTCCACTCGTGACCCTCGAAGCCGCAGGCGATGAGTTCGAGGTCGTGATCGAGCATCAGGTTGTCCATGGACCCGACGTAGGTCGCGTACCGGCGGTACTCCCGCGCGTACTGCTCGGGCGTCATCTGCCCGCCGCAGCCCCAGTTCTCGTTGCCGAGCCCCCAGTAGCGCACGCCGTAGGGCTCCTCGTGTCCGTTCTCCCGGCGGCGGTCCGCGAGCTCCGTATTGCCGTCGTAGTTGCAGTACTCCACCCAGTCGGCGGCCTCCTGCGGGTCCCCCGAGCCGATGTTCGCCGCGAGGTACGGCTCGGTCCCGATCCGCTCGCACAGCTGCAGGAACTCGTCGGTGCCGAAGCGGTTGGACTCCTCGGGGATCTCGTCGCGCCCCTGCGCCCAGAAGAGGTTCCGTCGGCGCGGCCGGTCCTCCTGGGGACCGACGCCGTCCTCCCAGTGGTAGTCGTCCGCGAAACACCCGCCGGGCCAGCGGAGGACGGGGATCTCGAGGTCCGCGAGGAGCGAGACGACGTCCTCGCGGAACTCGCCGTCGCCGGCGCCGTCGGCGGTCCAGAGCCCGTCGTAGACACACCGGCCCAGGTGCTCGGAGAAGTGGCCGTGCATCTCCGGCGCTATCTCGTCGATACCCGCCTCAGTGTGAACTGTGACACGTGCGTCTGCCATGTACCGTTGGGGTCTTTCCCGGAAACTGTATAAATTGACCGATTCCACCAACTGGCCCGACAGGTAGCGCGGTGGACGGAACCGGTACTCGTCCGATCGAGCGAAGATCCCCGCCGACGGGGCGACCGACAGAGTTCCGGCCACACCGGAAACCACCGGCCCGCCGAATTACAGACGTATGCCTGTAAAGCGGAGTGGGGCACGGCCGCTATTCGTGCGAACGTCGGCGGTTGCGGTGTTGATCGGGTTTCCGCTGATAGCGGAACGATTCGTTCCGTGACTGGACCGATGGTACTGGCACGTGCGAGCGCGAACGACAACGCAGGTCGACCGGCGTTCGCGAACTCGACGGGCAGCGTGCCGGGGATTCGACTGCCACGTCGGCGGTGGAACGAGGGACGGGGCGACCGCCCGGCCGAGTCCCGGCAGATTTAATATCTCGCTTCTACGCTTTCCTCGTAGATGTCGGAAGTGAGTATCACGGACGTGGAGACGTACATCGTCGCGAACCCGTGGAAACCGTGGGTGTTCGTTCGCCTCGAGACCGACGCCGGCGTCACCGGGCTGGCGGAGGCGACGACCCACGACAAGCCGCGGACCGTCGCCGCCTCGCTCGAGGAGATGTCGGACTACTTCGTCGGGAAGGACCCGTTCGACACCGAGCAGATTTGGCTGGAGATGTACCGGGACGAGTGGTTCTCGAAGAACGTCATCAACACGACCGTCTGCTCGGCCGTGGACATGGCCTGCTGGGACATCAAGGGCAAGCTACTCGACAAGCCCGTCTACGAGCTGCTCGGCGGCAAGGTGCACGGCGACCGCCTCCGCACGTACGCGAACGGGTGGTACACCGACGCCCACGGGGAGCCGGAGGGGTTCGCCCGGGCGGCGGAACGGGTCGTCGACGACGGCTACGACGCGATGAAGTTCGACCCGTTCGGCACCGCGTGGCAGTCCATGTCGAAAAAGGACAAGAACCACGCCGTCGACATCGTCGGCGCCGTCCGCGACGCGGTCGGCCCGGACGTCGACCTGCTCATCGAGTGTCACGGCCGGTTCTCGGCCGGGCAAGCGGTCGACATCGCGCGGAAGCTCGACGAGTTCGAGCCCACCTGGTTCGAGGAGCCGTGTCCCCCGGACTCGATCAACAGCCTCGCCGAGGTGGCCCGCAAGTCGCCCATCCCGGTCGCGACCGGCGAGCGCCACATCTCGAAGCACGACTTCTTCGAACTCGTCACGCGGACGGAGATCGACGTCTTCCAGCCCGACCTGATGAACACGGGCGGGATCACCGAGGGGAAGAAGATCGCCGGCCTCGCCGAGGCCGACCACGTCGACATCGCGCCGCACAACCCGCAGGGGCCGGTCGCCAGCGCGATCTACTCGCACTTCTGTGCGTCCATCCCGAACTTCCGGATCCAGGAGCTTTTCCAGACGTACGACGTCGAGTGGGTCGACGAACTGCTCGTCGAGCCGCTGGTCGTTGAGGACGGGTACATGGAGATCCCCGAGGGCCCCGGGTTCGGCATCGAACTCGACATGGACGTCGTCGAGGAGCACGCGTACACCGAGGACCAGGTCCACACGATCAACCTCTTCGAGAAGGGCTGGGAGACCCGCGAGTTGGAGTAAGGCACGCGCTCGCGAACGACTTCTACCCCTCCAGGGGACCTCGTTTCTCACGCCGGTGACGCCGAACGCCGTCGGCGATGCCGCGTCGATCAGTCTGGATCCGCCTGAGCCGAAGGCTACTGGTACTTCATGTTGACCTCGATGACGTTCGCCGTCCGCAGCACCAGCTCCGGGATGTCCTCGAAGAAGCGCTCGTCCTGCATGCCGCTCTTCGGCCCGGAGACGCTCACCGCGCCGAGTACGTCGCCGTCGCCGTCGGTGAGCGCCGCGCCCACGCAGCGGACGCCCTGGATCCGCTCTTCCGTCTCGGTCGCGAACCCCTGGTCCCGGACCGCGTCGAGTTCCTCGAAGAGGGTCTCCCTGTCGGTGATCGTCTGGTCGGTGATCCTCGGGAGCCCGTGCGTGTCGATGATCCCCTCGACCTCCTCGTCCGGGAGCTCGGCGAGGATGGCCTTCCCTGCGCCCGTGGTCTGGAGGTGGACCCGCTTGCCGACGTGCGTGTCGAGCTGGAACGCGTCCTCGCCCTCGGCTTTCGCGTAGAAGACGCCCTTGCCGAACTCCTCGATCATGAGGTTGGCGTGCTCGCCGGTCTTGTGGGCCATCTTCTGGATCTCGGGCTCGGCGATCCGGTAGAGGTGGTCGTTGCTCCGACAGTAGCCGCCGATCTCCAGGAACTGGCTCCCGAGGACGTACTCGTTGCCCTCCCGGCGGACGAACTCGTTCTGTTCGAGCGTCCGGAGGTGATCGAACGCCGTGCTCGTCGGCACGTCGAGGTGCTCGGCCACCGCGGACACGCCGGCCGAATCGAGTTCCCGCAACGCCCGGATGACACGGATCGTGGTCTGTGTCGCCCGAACCGGAGCGTCATCGGTTGCCATGATACTCGAAGACAGGAAACTCACCCCCATAATCGTTCCGGTGGCACCGGAAACTCCTTCGGAGGGGAAGGCCTCGCACTTCGTGGCCGGTCATGGACCGTCTCGACGGGGAAATACCTCGGAGCGCCCGTTCTCGGGGTTCGGAGGAGCGAGTGACCGAGTTCCATTGATCGAGTCGACGACGCGGGTGGATGCAACCGCGAACGAATCGGCAGGGTCACCCGTCATCCACACTGCCCGTGAGCGCTATAGGGGATGGTACCTACATATCAACCTAGCACTCATTATTCTTTAGTACTATAATTCTGTCTTGTAGTGGATCGCCGTAATCGAGGAATCCGTCGCGACGGCGGTGACCGGCGAACGTTCCAACGACTGCCGGTCAGCAGATCCAGAGTTAGCCGTACATCAGCATTTCAGACCTTTAGAGCGTCGTGCGTCGGGGCAGTCGTAGTGAGGTGTCCGTCAAAGCGGTACTAGATCTGCGGCGGGTTCGGAAGTTAGAGGTCCGCATCCAATCTGCACCAGTAGTATTAAAGACTCACCCCCTTCCCACCACGGATAGCAATTTCCTGCACTATTTGCGCTTGAGAGCTGCGGAATTTAAATTCTCTGTGGCCAGTAGATGCCTGATTTCGTTCCCAGAGGCTGAACGAACAGAGATAGTTGAAGGCAGAGTTATCTGATTTCAATCTATAATATTTTTCCGAGTTTTCTAGTTTCCCTTCGGTCCCACGACCGAGCGTACCGAAGCCCGTCACCGACACGAACTCCTCCCGAGAACGTTCGGTGGAGACTCAGCCTCGGCGATAGGAGTCGAGCTAGTTCGAGGAAAACGAGCAATGTCTCGTGAGGGGCACACTCCGATCGATACCGGTCGGAAACCGTCAGTCTGGACGCTTGACGCCGGTGAGTTCGAAGCGCGCACCGCCGTCGCGTCCCTCGGTCGCGGTCACCCCCCACCCGTGGGCGTCCGCGATCCGCTCGACGATCGCGAGCCCGAACCCCGTCCCGTGGTCGGTGCCGGAGTACCCGGCCTCGAACAGCCTGTCCCGATGTTCTGAGGGGATACCGGGACCGTCGTCTTCGACGGAGAAGCCCGTCCCCAGGTCGGCGACCGTGACAGTGACGTCGGGGCCGCCGTGCTCGATCGCGTTGCGGAAGAGGTTCTCCAGCAACTGCTGGAGCCGACCCCGGTCCGCCAGCACGACGCCGTTCGCCTCGACTTCGAGCCTCGCGTCCTTCGTCTCGACGTGCCCCCAGCTCTCGTCGATGGCCGCCGGGAGGTCCACCGTCTCGACGTCGATCGCAGTCTCGCCCTCCCGCGCGAGGACGAGGAGGTCCTCGATCAGCCGCTGCATCCGGTCGTGGGCGCGCGCGACGACCGCGAGGTGATCGCTGTCACGCTCCTCCCTCGCCATCCGAAGTCGACCCTGGGCGACGTTCAACGGGTTCCGCAGGTCGTGCGAGACGACGCTGGCGAACCCGGCGAGGCGTTCGTTCTGCTGGCGGAGTTCCCGCTCCCCCTCCAGCCGTTCGAGCGCCTGGGCGGTGTGCGCGACGAGGAGTTCAGCCAGTTCCAGGTCCCCCTCGTCGAAGGCGCCAACGTGCTCGCTGACGGCCTGGAAGACGCCCAGGTTGCCGATCGGAACGCTGATCGCCGCCCGGTAGGGTCCCTGCGGGTTCGCCTCCTCGAGCTCCCGGACGTCGTCGGTGAGGACCGACTCGCTGTTCCGGTACGTCCGCCCCACGATCCCCTCGTCGGCCGACATCGTCGTCACACCGTCGGGCGGAATCCCGTCCGAGATGGCGACGATCGGCAACGTGCCGTCCTCCTCCAGGTTGATCACGCACCGGTCGAAGTCGAGGACCGACTCGGCGGCCTCGATCGTCCGCCGACAGACCGCATCCCGGGTCTCGTCGGTCGTTATCTCGGTGGCGATGCCGTGTAGCGCCTTGAGCACGTCCTCCCGCTCCGCGTACTCGGTGAAGTCCGTGATGAAGCCCTCCAGCGCCTCCAGTTCGCCGTCCGCGGAGTAGACGCCGCGCCCTCGTTCCCACACGCGCTTCGTCGCCCCGTCCTTCGTGACGATGCGGTACCGGGTCTCGAACGGCTCCCCCCTATCGAGTGCGTCCTGCACCGCGTCCCACGCCCCCTGCTGATCGGCCGGATGCATGACGTCCGTTCCCCACAGCACGACGCCACCCTCCAGGTCGGTCGCCGTATAGCCGGTGATGGCCTCGCAGTCGCCCGCGACGTACTCCATCGGCCACTCGGGCGCGTTACGACAGCGGTACACGATACCGGGGAGGTTGCTGATGAGCGTCTCGAGCCGTCGGTTGCGGTCCTCGAACGCCCGCCGCGTCCGATCGCTCTCGACCGCGTTCCGGATCCGATTCGCCAGCAGCGCGTATTGTTCCGTCCCGGTCCCCTTCTGGAGGTAGTCCGTGACCCCCGCCGAGATGGCCTCGCTGGCGATCTCCTCGCTCCCCTTCCCGGTGAAGAGGACGAACGGGAGGTCCCCGTGTCGCTCGCGGACGACCTCCAGGAACTCGATCCCCTTCAGATCCGGCATGTCGTAATCCGAGACGACGCAGTCGACGTCCCGTTCGTCGAGCGCGTCGAGCGCGGCCCGTGTGCTGGCCGCCGTGAGGACCTCGATCCGCTGGTCCTCCCGTTCCAGGTACGTCGCCGCCAGCTCCGAGAAGTCCGGGTCGTCGTCGACGTGCAGGACCCGGATCGCCTCTGCAGTCGCGTTCATGCGTCTCACGCTCTCTACAGTCCCTATGCACGCTCCACTTATAGTTTGGGCGCGGTTCGGGGGTCGACCGGACGCGGTCCCCCGTCGTTCCCCCGCCGGTCCCGTGTCACGCGAACAGCGGTTCGACGTCCCTCTCGTAGCAGCCCCGACAGAGGTAGTGGTCGACCACGCCGTCCTCGGTGCGCGTGTGAACGACGACGTGGACGGCGCTGGCGAACGGCACCGGGTCCCCACAGACGCCGCACGGTTCGGTCGACATGCTCGGTCGAATGAGATTCGATGACACACCACAAAGGTCTTGCCCGGGTGACCCCGTTCCCGGCACCTGCCGTGGGCTGTCCGAATCGACGCGCCAGCACGATGCGGCGGGCGACACGCAAACCGTAAAGCCCGTCACCGAGAGGCGTGCGCACGGATGCTCATCACGCTCGAGGGGCTCGACGGGAGCGGCAAGACGACGGCGTGGGAGGCGCTCCAGGACGTCTACCCCGACGCCACGTTCACGCACGAGCCGACCGACTCGTGGTACGGGAAGGCCGTCCGGCGCTCCGAGGGGAGGGACGACGCCGACCCGCTCGCCGAACTGTTCCTGTTCACCGCCGACCACGCCGACCACCTCTCGCGGGTCGTCAAGCCCGCGCTCGCCGACGGCGACCTCGTGATCTCGGATCGATACACGGACTCGCGGTACGCCTATCAGGCGGCGAGCCTCGCGGACTCGGACCTCCAGCGTCCCCTCGAGTACATCCGCGGCATCCACCAGGCGTTCACGCGCGAACCCGACGCCACTCTCTACTTTGATCTCGACCCCGAGACGGCTGCCGCCCGCGCGGGCGCAACGAACAAGTTCGAGCACGCGTCGTTCCTCTCCGAGGTGCGGGCGAACTACGAGCGACTCGTCGACGCCGAACCCGGACGCTTCGTCCGCATCGACGCCTCGCGCTCGCCCGAACAGGTGCTGGATTCGGTAGAGGACGCCGTCGCCCGACTGCTCGAGGATCGATAGTTCTCCGAAGGAACATCTTTGAGAAGGGCGTGTGATGGCGCGTCATGGCCCGCCTGCCCTCCATCGTGGTCGCGCTAGTACTCCTGCTCGCCGGCTGTAGCGGTCTCACCGGCCCGGCCGACGAGCGACGGACGGTGAACCCGAACCTCGACACGACGCCCACGTCGACGGCCACGCCCGCACCCGACGAGAGGTATCCGCCGGGCGTCTCGGCCGACGGCGTCGACGCCGGGCGGCTCACGGATGCGCACGCCGACGCGCTGGAGGGGGAATCGAAGACCGTCAGGGTCCAGACCACCATCGTCGCAACCAACGGCACGACCCTGCTCTCCCGGACGACGACGACCCGGACGGACGGCGACACCCTGTCTGCCTCGGTGAGCGCCGTCGGTGCCTCGCCCGAGTTCCTCGGCCCCTTCCGCGACTTCGGCTACTGGAGCGACGGGGACCAGACGTTCGTCCGCCAGGAACAGCCGAACGGGACCGTCCAGTACCGGGAGCGTCCGGGCGACTCCATGCCGACCTTCGGCATCAGCCCCACCGGACGATCGACGGTCGAACCGCTGCTCTACTACGCCGAGTTCCAGCACGTCGGGACAGAACGACGGGGGAACGCGACCTATCACGTCCTCACCGCGGAGCCGGGGACGTTCGAGCTGAGCGAGGACGCCCGGAACGTCAAACTCACCGTCGCGGTCACCCAGGAGGGCCTCGTGGAGTCGACGTTCCTCCGCTACGACACGGTGCTTCGGGGGGTTGAGGTCACCTACGTGGTGCGCTTCCGCGCGTCCGACGTGGGGTCTACAACCATCGAGAGGCCAGGCTGGATCGACGAGGCCACGACCGAGGGGACGAACGCCTCCGAGCGGAGCACCACACCGACCGCGACGACCACGAACGGAACCGACTGACCCATTTATCCGTCCCCAGGACAACCCGGTGACATGCGAACGCGGCTCGTCGTCGCGGTGGTCCTCCTCCTCGCGGGCTGTAGCGGCCTCTCGGGGGGCGACGACGCCGGAGGGCGGACCGTGAACCCCAACCTCCAGGGGACCGTGTCGCCGACGGCGAGTCCGACGCCGACCCCGGAGTACCCCTCCGGCGTGACCGCCGAAGGCGTCGACCCGTGGATCCTCGCCAACGCCCACCACCGGACGCTCGCATCCGACGGCGCGACCGTCAGGTCGAATCGGACCATCGTCGGACCCGACGGAGTGACGCTCGCGACCGTCGAGAGCAGGTACGAACGATCCGGAAGCCGGGTCGCCTCCGGCTTCACGGTCGGCGGAGCGGCGCCGGAACGGGTCGGCGTTCCGGGCTTCGACTACGCGCTCTGGAGCGACGGAAACGAGACGGCGACGATGCGGACCCGCCCGGACGGCGAGGCGGAGTACTCCCACTTCACGGGGAGTCCGCCCTCGTCGCTCGTCGTCCCGGGAACTGGACGCGACGCCGTCTACCGCGTCCTCGCGGACGTGAACGTCACCGTCGCCGGACCGGAGGTCGTCGACGGCGAGACTCGCTTCCCGCTCCGCGCGGAGAGCGACCGGGTCGAGCGAGTCGGCGCGCCGACGCGCTCGAACTACTCGCTCGTCGCTTCTGTCACCGAAGATGGCGTCGTCCGGTCGTACCGCGTGCGGTACGAGGAGGAGCGCGAGGGCGTGGGCGTCGTCTCGATCCGCGAGGAGTTCCGGGTGAGCGATCTGGGGAACACGACCGTCCCGCCGCCGCAGTGGGTCGAGGACGCGCGCCAGGAGAGCGAGTAGTCGAACCGCCTGGAGAACTCGAGGGGGACCGGGGTGCCAGTCCCGGCGCTCGACCGGTCCTGGGGGAGGTCGTCTCAGCCGGTCTCGGGGAGGTCGTACTCCTCGGGCGGCGGGACGTACAGCAGGTCGATGGTGAACCCGAGCGCGAGCGGGAGGCCGACGAACACCGCGAGCAGGAGCACCGCGCTGTCGAACAGCGGGGGGATGACGATGCCGGAGAGGATCGTCGTCACGGTGAGGACGACCGGCGTGATGACCAGCGTGTAGACCACCCACCCCCACTGCGTGTCCAGCCGGATGCGGAAGAAGCGCGCCAGCACCGCCGTCAACAGGGTGTTGACCGCCAGCACCACGACGGTCAGCGCGAGCGCGAGGAGCGAAGCCATAGCCCCGATTGGGTGGTCGTGGACTTCGACCTGTCGGAGCGGGGGGACGGGGACGGTGGTGTCGTCGGGCTACGGGAGCCCCACGCTCGTGTACCGCTTGTAGAGGTAGTAGCCGAGGTACGGGAGGCTGAACAGGACGGTGACGACGCTGACGTACGCGAGCGTGAACTGCATCGTCGGGTTCGGATCCCACCCAGCGTCGCTCTCGCGAACGTACTCGGCGTCCTTGTACACGCCGACGGGAAGGAGGAGGGCGAACCCGGTCGCGAGGGGGAACAGGCCGAACGTGCTCGTCGCCGATGCGAGCGCGCCGACGACGACCGGGACGACGAGTCCGCCCACCGCGAGCAACCACCAACGACCGTCCCCCGCGTCGTCGCGGACGACCTCCTGTCGCTTGTAGAGGTAGTGGAGCACCGTCAGCCCCGAGAACAGGAAGCCGAGTACGACGTACAGGCCGGGGTTCGGCGTCCAGTCGAGTTCGTGCTCGCCGAGTTCCTTCGCGTCGAAGTAGAGCAGCACCGGGACGGCGACCGCGAGCAGCAGTCCCAGGGGAATACTCAACAGCCACACGGCCGCGACGCCGTACGCCAGTTCCACCTCGGCCAGCGAGAGCACCGCCATCCCCGCGCTCACCAGCAGGAACAGGACCGGGATGCCGAGAAGCAGTCCCTCCAGCACGTCGTACGAGCGGGACTGGACGTCCCGAGTGGTCAACGCGACGCCGCCGTCGGTTCGTGTCGTATCTGCCATCAGGTTCCGTCTCCCAGTTCGTTACTTGAAACCGGGGACCGAGTTATCATGGCAGATAAACTGGACGATCGAAGGAGGGTTCCCGGTCCACCGCCCGGAGATCGGCTTTCCTCGCGGCCTCCGATGCCGCTCCCGGTCGCACACGGTCACGGCACCCGGTACCGCTCGCGGCCACATCCGCCCCAATTTATGACGAAGGCGGGACACCGCCACGCATGAACCGAACCATCGGCGAACGCGCCCTCGCCGACACGCCCTTCGACGCGGCGGACGCCCGCGAGGCGCTCACGGACATGGTGCGAACCCGGCGCTTCGACGAGCGGGCGCTCGCGCTCCAGCGGCGGGGCTGGATGAGCGGCTACCCACCGTTCAAGGGGCAGGAGGCCGCGCAAGTCGGCGCCGCCCACGCGATGCGGGAGGACGACTGGCTGTTCCTCACCTACCGCTCGAACGCCCTCCAGATCGCCCGCGGGGTGCCGATGAGCGACATCCTGCTGTTCCGCCGGGGGTTCCCGGAGTACCACTCCGACCACGACGTGCCGGTGTTCCCGCAGGCGGTCCCCATCGCCTCGCAGATCCCCCACGCGGTGGGCGCCGGGATGGCGGCGAACTACGGGGGCGAGGACTACGCCTCCCTCGTCTGCTTCGGCGACGGCGCCACCTCCGAGGGCGACTTCCACGAGGGGCTCAACTTCGCGGGCGTGTTCGACGCGCCGACGGTGTTCTTCTGCGAGAACAACGACTGGGCCATCTCGCTACCTCGGAAGAAGCAGACCGCCAGCGAGTCGATCGCCGTGAAGGCGGAGGCGTACGGATTCGAGGGCGTACAGGTGGACGGGAACGACCCCCTCGCGGTCCGCGAGACGGTCCAGGAGGCGTTCGAGTCCGCCCGCCGGGGGGACCCGGTGCTGGTCGAGGCGCTCACGTACCGCGCCGGCGCCCACACGACCGCCGACGACCCATCGGCCTACCGGGAGGAGAACCCGGACCTCCCCGAGTGGCGCAAGCGCGATCCGCTCGAACGGTTCGCCGAGTGGTGCGAGGCGCAGGGGATCGTCGACCAGGAGTTCGTCGAGGACGCGGTCGACGCCGCGAACGAGGAGCTCTCGGACGCGGTCGACCTGGCCGAGTCGGTGCCGCGTCCGGAGCCGGAGGAGGTGTTCGACGAGGCGTACGCGGAGCTCCCGCCGGACATCGAGAAACAGCGGGCGGAACTACGGCGCTTCGTCGACGAGCACGACGACCACGACGTGTACGAACTCGACCGATAAACCGGATCTGGCTCTGGGGGTGGAACCCCGGTCGGCCGCTTCTCCCGCCGGTCAGCGGCTCCTCACTCGTCCATCGAGACGTACGTCCGCGTGTCTGTGACGCCCGGGAGGCTCTGCACGTCGCTCGCGACGGCGTCGAGGAGCTGGTACACCTCCTCGGCGGTGACCTCGGCGATGACGTCGTACTCCCCGGCGACGACGTGGGCCTCCGACACCCCCTCCAGCCCCCGGATCTGCTCGGCGACGTTCCCGGCCTCGCCCGCCCCGGCCTTCACCATCACGAACGCGTGGACCATGGTGTGGCATCGATTGACACGGCTAAAAACCTTCCCCCGGCACGGGGGTACAGTTATCCCTTGCGACGTCATACCACGCCCCATGCGATTCATCGTCATCGGTTCCGGGCGGGTGGGTCTACGAACCGCGCGGGTGCTTCGGGAGGAGGGCCACGACGTCGTCATCGTCGAGCGCGACACCGACCGGGCGGAGCGGGCCCGCAGCGACGGCTTCGAGGTGTTCGAGGGGGACGGGTCGCACGAGAACACGCTGATCGAGGCCGGCGTCGACGCCGCGGACGCGGTGGGGGCGCTCACCGGCGACCTGAACTCGAACTTCGCGGCCTGCATGATCGCCAAGCACCACGGCTGCCGGACCGTGATGCGCATCGACGAGGACTACCGCGAGGAGATCTACCAGAAGTACGCCGACGAGGTCGACGAGATCATCTACCCCGAGCGCCTGGGCGCCATCGGCGCCAAGAACGCCCTGCTGGGCGGGAACATCCAGGCGATCGCCGACATCGCCGAGCACCTGCAGGTGCTGTTGATCACCGTCACGAACGCCTCGCCGATGCAGGGCTACACCCTGAGCGAGGTCGCGCTCCCGTCGGAGGCCCGGATCCTCGCGTTCGGCAAGGAGGACCAGCCGATGGGTATCCCGCTCGCCGACGATTCGCTGGAGGAGGGCGACCGCCTCGCCGTCCTCGCCGACTTCGACGTGCTCGACGACGTGCGCCAGCTGCTCGTCGGCAACGGGGGGAACGACGCCGTGGCCGCGCCCGCGGGGGGTGACCAGTGACCGTCACCGCCTACGTCATGGTGAAGGCGAACACCGGCGACGCCGACCGCGTGAAGGAGGAGATCGAGGCCATCGAGGGCGTCGAGGAGGCGCACATCGTCGCCGGCGACGTGGACTTCGTCGCCCGGGTGCGCGTGGACGGTCCGAAGGAGGTGAAGGCGGTCACCGCCGACGGCGTGCTGAACATCGAGGGCGTCGAGGACACGAAGACGTACATCGCGATGAACTGAGTCGGCCAGTTTTTCGCGTCGACGCCGCTGTTCTCCCTTCTCACAACGGACGCGCGCTTCGAACTCAGGCGTCGTCGCCGCCCGCACCGCCGGCGGCCCGCGCCCGGTCGATGAGCCCCGTCACCGGTTCTCCGTACTCGTAGCCCGGAATGACGCCCTGGACGTACGTCCCCTCGACGTAGTCCACGACCGCGGCCGCGTCGTCGACGCCGCGGCGCTCGTTGATGTCAGCGAACGACGCCTCGACGACCGCCTCGTCGCCCTCGCGGGAGACTGCCGGGTCGAGGTCGTGGCCCGCGCTGGTCACGTCGCCGATCGCGGCGATCCGGCGCTCGAACGTCTCGTACCACCCATCGACGACCACGTCGTCGACGTGCTCCTCGGCGACGGCGTCGATGGTGGGCACCCGAACCGTCACGTCGAACTCGAGGCGCCCGTCGTCGCGCTCCGCGACGGCGACGCCGGCGTCGAAGGGCGTACTGGTGTCGGGGAACCCGACATCGGTGTCGCCCGCGTCGTCGGGGTCGTCGGCGAACGCGTCGTGGTCCCGGAGGGCGCGGCGGACGCGCCCGGGAAGCTCGCTCATGGGAGTGTGGAGGTGGCGGTTCCGGTTAAGCGCCGCGCTCTTTGGTTTCCCTCGCTGATCGTTTTTCTCGGTTTCTGGGCGAACTGTTGCCGTTCCTCGATGGGCTAGCATACTCACAGTTCCTCGGTCGGCGAGCAAGACCACTACCCCAAGCGTCACGAGACACCACCGGCCTCCCTTACCTCGGAGCACGCTCCTCGGAAGTCACACTCGCTGACGCTCGCGTGACCAGCCGATTCGCTCTCAGTCGGCGCTTCACGAGACTCACTTCGTTCGACTCGTGTGGTCTCGTTCGCTCTCTACGGTCCCTCACGAGACCGCCACGAGGGCGCGCCGGCTCGCTTCATCCCTCGCGCGCGTCTGCTCGCCTTCGGCTCGCAGTCACGCGCGCCAACCGCCAGATTTCGCCAGAATGCTGGGCCGATTGCAATGCAAATCCGAAAGCGGCCGGAGCGAACGTGCGCCGCATGCCGCACGAGCGCGGCCGGTGGGGGCTTTCGAGGCCATCCCCTCGGCATCGTCCCCAAAGCTAATCCTACGAAACGAAGTCGCGTCACCGTCCACGGCAGAGAACGCCGATTGACAGGGGTCTTTCCCGCCCACACACGAACGGACGCCAATGGCCGACACCTTCCACGACACGGCGGACCTCCTCGACGCCCTCGAATCAGCGTCGTTCGACCGACCGCCCGCCCTCGTCGCGAACGCGCACATCACCGGCGTGAGCGTCGCCCGCGCGCTCGACGCCCACGACGTACCGGTAATCGCCCTCGACCGCAACGAGAACGGGGTCGCCTGGCCCTCCGACGCCATCGACTTCGCCGGGGAGGTGACCTACCCCCTCGACGACGCCGACGGCTTCCGTGCCGACGTGGAGGACGTCGTCGCGGCCGCCGGAACCGACTGCGTCGCGTTCGCCTGCATGGACGAGTGGGTCCGCGGCTTCGCGGAGACCGAACCCGAGGGCGTCCGGCTCCCCTTCTCCGATCTGGAGGGTATCGAGCGCGTGCTCGACAAGGACAACCTCTACCGGCTCTGCGAGGAGCTCGGCGTCCCGTACCCCGAGACGTACCGGCTCTCGGAGACGCCCGCCGACGAGGTCGTCGAGGCGCTCGGCTTCCCGCTCGTCATCAAGCCCGCGCACAAGCGGAAGTTCGAGGAGGCGTTCGGGACCAACGTCATCGAGGTCGACGACCGCGAGTCGTTCGACGAGACCATCGCGGCCGCGGCGGACGCCGGCGCGAACGTCCTCGTCCAGGAGAAGGTTCCCGTGAAGACCGGCGCGGACACGTCGCTCGCCTCCTACGTCCCGCCCTCGGGCACGGACGACGCCGTCTCCGTCGTCGGCAACGCGGCCGTGCGCTTCCCCCGCCAGTTCGGCACCTCGTGCATGGTGGAGACTGTCGACCGGCCCGCCGTCCGCGACCGGGCGCTCTCGGTGCTCGCGGAGACCGGCTACCACGGCATCAGCGAGTCGGAGTTCGTCTACGACGAGGACCGGGAGGAGTACGTCCTGCTCGACATCAACACCCGCCCCTGGAAGTGGATCTCCATGCCCGTCCGGGCGGGCGCGAACCTCCCGATGGCCGCCTACGCGGCCGTGACCGACGCCGAGTACGGGGTCGACGACGTCGGCGAGGGGCGCTGGGTGTACCTCCGCGACTACCTCGAACTGTGCGCCACCGACCCGGCGTTCTGGGACGTGCTCTCGACCGAGGACTGGGCGAGTCTCGTCTCGGGGAGCTTCGAGGACGCGGGGGACCTCACGACCGGCGTGTACCGCCCCTCGGACCCGGACCCGGCCGCCAGGCTGGTGGAGACGGAGTTCACCGACCGCGAGTACTACTGCTCCTGTTGAGGGGCCTCGGCTCGGACACGATCACGATGCGCCGGAGGCGGCGGCGGTTCAGTCGGAGACGTCCGCCCGCTCGGCCATCATCTCCGCGGCCTTGTCCGCCCACCCGCCCCACAGGAACCCGCCCGTGACCACCAGCGCCCACCAGGCGTAGCTCAGCGCGATCCCGGCGTACACCCCGGGGAGTCCGTAGTCGAAGGTGATGCCGACCACGTAGGCGAAGCCGAGCATGAACAGGACCGTCCCGCTGAGCCGGGCGTAGAGGGGGGTCCGCGTGTCACCCGCGCCCCGGAGGCTGCCGGCGATGGGGGAGAACACGCCGAAGGAGAGCATCGAGACCCCGAAGACGCGGGTGAACGTGACGGCGTACTCGAGGGTTTCGGGGTCGCTCGTGAAGACCCGGGCGATCCTCCCGGCGCCGGCGAAGAGGACGACCCCGGCGAGCCCCAGCGTGAGGACGCTCAGCGCCGTGATGGCGACGCCGGAGAACCGCGCCTCCTCCGGCTTGCCCTCTCCGAGGGTCTGGCCGACGACGATGCTGGAGGCGGTGCTGTAGGAGCGATACAGCGGACCGCCGAGCTGCTGGTAGATCCGGCGGCCGATGTGGTAGGCCGCGTTGACCTCCGTCCCGAAGGTGAGCAACAGGGCGTTGAACGGGAAGTTCGAGAGCGACGTGCTCATCCCCTCGGCGAAGGTGGGCAGGCTCACGGCCACCAGCTGGCGCGTGATCGTGAGATCCGTCGGCCGAGCGAGCGAGAGATCGGTCCGACGGTTCGCGATGGCGGCCGTCATGACGACGGCCTCGAACGTGCGACTGATCGCGTTCGCCAGCCCGACGCCGACGATGCCGAGGTCCGGGAGCGGCCCCAGGCCGAGCCCGAGACCGACGGTCGAGAGGATGTTGATTCCGTTCGCGGTCCCGTTGACGAACATCGGCGTGCGCGTGTCGCCGGTCCCCTGCAGCGACCGGGCGCCGACGAGCCCGATGATGCGCATCGGCGCGGCCGCGAAGACGATCGCGAGGTAGCGGCCACCCATCCTGACGACCTCCGATTCGGCGCCGAGGACCGCGATGAGCGGGGCTGCGAGCGTGAGCCCGGCGACGATCAGCGGGAGGCCGGCCAGGAACCCGATGAGGAGCGCCTGGGTGATCGCCTGGTCGCGCGCGGTGTCGGCGCCCCGCCCGGTGTCCTGGCTGGAGAGCGCGATCGCGCCGGTTCCGAGCCCGAGACCCATCCGCAGCGGGATTTGCGCGTAGAGGTCCGCGAGCCCGACCGCGGCGACGGCTGCCGGCGAGAAGAGACCGGTCACGACGACGTCGACCGTCCGCATCAGCGTGTTCAGCGTCTGCTGGACGGCGATCGGCCACGAGAGCGAGAACGTCCGCTGCCAGATGGCGAGCACGCGCTCCCGGCGATCGCCCATACACCGTTCGAAAAGCGGCACCGTCCGATTGAGCGTATCGGTTCCAGTGACGCCCGGGGGGTTTCTAGACGAGGGCCATCGCTAGTTCGTCGAGCCTCCCGGCGTGTGCGGGCTCCACGAAAGGGAAACCGTCCGTCAGAGCAGGTGGAGCGTCGCGGTCCAGAACCCCTCGAACGCGTCGTCGAGCGCCTCCTCCGGGTCGCCGGTCGCGTCGCTGCCGGCGGTGTGGTCCGCCAGGTCCCGGAGTTCGGTCAGCACCGTTCGCTCGCCGACCAGGATCAGCCGGTCCGCCTCCGCGCAGTCGAGCGCCTCACGACAGCGGTCGAGGTGCTCGTCGACCTGCTCCTGTCGGAGCCGCTCGAAGCGCGCCTGGGAGTAACCGCCCTTGTCGTGTTCGCTCATCACGTCGGTCGTGAACCCCTCGTACTCCACCCGCTCGGCGTCCTCGTACACGCCGAGTGCGAACGTGTCCGACCGGGCGAGCGCGAACGCCAGCCGCCCCGTCGGCCGGAACCACGACCGCTCGACGCGGAACCCGTCGCTCCACTCGCAGAACCGCTCGGGCGGGAGCGCCGGGTCGAGTGCGCACGAGACGACGCCGGCGTCGTCGCGGTAGACCAGCGTCGGCGCCGCGCTGCGGGCCAGGGGCGCCCGCTCACCGAACTGGTCCCGAACTGCCTCGGGCACCTCGTCGCCGGTCACCATCGCCGAGAGCGCGCCCTCGGCGCCGGCCTCGACGCTCCGGAGCCGCCTGAGCACCGAGTCGAGCCGGGCGCCGCGGAGCTCCTCGGTGCCGCGGAACTCGGGGACGTCGTCGTCCGTCTCGGCGCGTTCGACCCTGTCCTCCAGCTCCTCGATCCGGTGTTCGAGCTCGTTGACGCGCTCCTCGGCGTCCTGACGTCGGTGAACGGCCTCGCGGCGTCGCTCCTCCTCCCCCTCCAGCCGTCCGCGGAGACTGTCGCGTTCGTCCTCCAGTTCCTCGACGCGCGCTTTCAGCCCGGCGCGCCCGAGGAGTCGGTCGAGCATACACGGGTGCGCGGCGCCGGCCGGGAAAAAGGTGCCTTACGCGCTCGACTCCCCGTCCCAGCCGGTGTACTGGAGCAGGTCGCTCGCGCGCTCCGCGTTCGCGAGGAACACTTCGCGACGGCCGGGGAGCTTCCCCTCGAGGTCGTCCGGCACCGCGTCCGCCGGAAGCGCGAGCGTTCCGGTGGGGACGTCGTCGTCGCCGACGACCGGATAGTGGCGCGTTCCGACCTTCATCACGAGCGGGTTGTCGAGGCGCTCCACGCCGTCCCCGGTGGCGTAGAGCTGTTCGTTGACCCGCTCGTGGTCGTCGCGCCTGATAGCCGCCTCGTCCTCGCCCCGGGGCTGGACGTACAGGCTCCCGAGGTAGTATCCGCTTGAGAATCGTTCGAACATGCTGTCCGGTTGAGGGTAGTTGCCGAAGGTGTGTTAAGTGTTACCGCAAACCATTATATGGTCGTACAATCAGCGGGTCGCGTCCGGTGCCGCCGTCCGTCGATCTGCCGCGGTTTCCCGGGAACGAGTGGAACGCGTCGAAGCGACGGGAGTGCTCGTGTACGCGATCGCCTCATGCCCTGGTTACACACTGGCGTGGGGATTCAGAAATCCCGGTCGTGGTCCGTCTGACGTGCGTCAGACGCACGTCTCACGAAAAACTATGCTGTATGATACCTTGGCACAATTCGGTGTGTTTCCGAGACCGAACACGGGGCCCGAATCGCGGTCCCGGTTCCAAGGAGGGGCAAGACCATGGCATCATCATCGACGGTCGAGACGGTGGGGGAGGAATCGGGGGCGGTCGACGCCGACGACGACCGGCGCACGGACGGTAACGCGTCACCGGTAGGGTCATCGGGCGACACGGAGGAGCCGAGCGACTTGCCGAGCGACGTCGTCTTCGGGTTGCTGTCGGCCGAACGGAGGCGCAACGTGCTCAGGTATCTGCACGAGACCGACGGGGAGGCCACCATCGGCGAGGTCGCCGAGTACGTCGGCGCGGAGGAGAACGGGATCGAGGAGCGTCGTCTCTCCTCGACGCAGCGTAAGCGCGCGTACGTCGGGCTGTACCAGAACCACCTCCCGAAACTGGACGACGCGAACGTGATCGACTACGAACGAGCGCGGGGGACCATCGAACTCGGGGAGGGGGCGGAGCAACTGTTCCCCCACCTGTACCTCGATTCGACGGACCCGGAGGGGGGCGACTCGGGGGACGAGGTCGCGACGTCGAACTGGCTCGACGTGCTCCGGGCCAGAATACGGGATCTGATCCCGTTCTGAGTCGACGCGGCCGTCCAGCCGTGACGGCCCCGGGACACCGGCGGAATCACCCGCCATCGGGGTACCGATTCGTCCGAGAGACGCGCTTCAATCCGGTCGCGTCCCACGAGGGACACGTCTGGCACACGGATACGACGGATAGTTCCTGTAGGTTCGCGCAGTTCGCAGTCGGCGGCGACCGTCACCGCGACCGACGGATTCACCCGAGCGGCGGGTGAACGTCGGGCCATGCCGTCGTTCCACCGGTTCGGTCAGGGGACCTACAAGCTCGAAGGTGAGCAGTGCGCCGAGAGCGTCGAGACCGCGCTCGACCTCGGCTACCGCCACGTTGACACGGCCCAGAGCTACGACAACGAGGAGTACGTCGGCGAGGCGCTGGCCGCGTCCGACGTGGACCGCGAGGACGTGTTCGTCGCGACGAAGCTCGCGACGGGCAACCTCGCCTACGACGACGCGGTCGAGACCGCCCGCGAGAGCGCCGAGAAGCTCGGCGTCGACACCATCGACCTCCTCTACGTCCACTGGCCGATCGACACCTACGACGCCGAGGAGACCTGCCGCGCCCTCGACGACCTCGTCGACGAGGGGCTCGTCCGCCACGTCGGCCTGTCGAACTTCATGCCCGACCAGCTGGAGGAGGCACGCGGCAACCTGGACGCACCCATCTTCGCCCACCAGGTCGAGTGCCACCCGCTGCTCCAGCAGGACGAGCTCCGCGAGTTCGCCCGCGAGGACGACCACTGGCTCGTCGCGTACTCCCCCATCGCGCGCAACCAGGTCGCCGACGTACCCGAACTCCGGGAGATCGCCGAGAAGCACGACGTCACGCCGGCGCAGGTCAGCCTCGCGTGGCTGCTCGCGAAGGAGAACGTCGCCGCCATCCCGAAGGCGACGGGCGAGGACCACATCCGCGAGAACCTGGCGGCGACCGACCTCGACCTGGACGACGAGGACATCGCCGCCATCGACGACCTCTCGGAGTCCAACCGGATCGTGGACTTCGAGGAAGCGCCGTGGAACGCGTGACCTATGGTCACGAATGAAGACAGCGAGCGATAGCGAACCGCCGGAGCAACGCGAGGTCGTAGACCTCGAACGAGGGCGACGTAACCGTCGGACCGAACGTCCGATTTACTTTCACTGCACCTCCGGCTGAGACTTATCCCCCTGCCGCCCGTTCTCCCGGAACGCCATGTCAGACCCGTCCCACTCGACCGACGACGACAGCAGGAGCACGCCCCGGACGGACGTCCGCCTGGTGCTCGGTGTCGCCGTACTGTTCGCGCTCCTCGGCGCGCTGTTGACCCGCGTCGCCGACGGCGGCAGCATCGACGGCGCCCTCGCCATGTCGCTCGCGGTGCTCGTCGTCTCGGCCGCGGTCGTCGTCTTCGGCGGGGAGGCCGTCCGGACCGCGGCGGACCTGTTCCGCCCCTAGCCCGTGTTCTTCATGCCGGCCGCGATGCCCTTCACGGTGAGCCGTAGCGCCCGCTCCTCGGCCTCCGTCCGGTGGGTTCGTGCGAGCAACTGCACCTGGAGCAGGTTCAGCGGGTCGACGTACGGGTTCCGGTGCTCGAGGCTCTCGGCGAGCCACTCCCGGCGGAGGAGCGATTCGCGCCCCGTGATCTTGCGGATCAGCTCCACTGCCCGCTCGTACTCCGCCTCGATCTCGGGGAAGAAGCGCTCGCGGAGTTCCGGGGGCGTGAGGTCGGCGTACTCGGCGGCGATCTCCGGTTCGGTCCGGGCGAGCGAGAGGCCGATGTGGTCGACGGTCGTCCGGAAGAACGGCCACTCTTCGTACATCTCCCTGAGGACGTCGAGGTCGCCGCCGTCGTCGAGATACGCGTCCAGCCCCGACGCGACCGAGTACCAGCCTGGGAGGATGGCGCGCGACTGGGTCCACGAGAACACCCAGGGGATGGCCCGGAGGTCCTCGACGGTCCGCTCGCCGCTCCGGGAAGCCGGCCGTGAGCCCATGTTCAGGTCCTCGATCACCGTAATGGGCGTCGCGGTCTCGAAGTAGCGCACGAACCCGTCGGTCTCCAGCAGGTCCCGGTAGGCGTCGCGAGCGCCCTCGCCGGCCACGTCCATCGCGGCCTCCCACTCCTCCTTCGGCCGGGGCGCCTCGTCGGTGAGCGTCCGGAGGCGGGCGCGCACCTGCGCGTCGAGCATCTGTTCGAGTTCGCGCTCGGCGACGCGGGGGTTCGCGTACTTCTCCGCGATGGCCTCGCCCTGCTCGGTGAACTTCACCTCGCCCGTCGCCGTCTCGGGCGGGAGCGCGAGCAGCGCCTCGTTCATTGGGCCGCCGCCGCGCGAGATGGAGCCGCCGCGCCCGTGGAACAGCCTGAGTTCCACGCCCACGTCGTCGGCGACCTCCGCGAGCCGTCGCGCGTTCCGGTGGAGGTCCCAGGCCGCCGCGAGCGGGCCGTTCTCCTTGTTCGAGTCGGAGTACCCGAGCATCACCTCCTGGACGTTGCCGCGCGCGTCGAGTGCGGCGCCGTACGCGTCGTTCTCGACGAGCGTCCCGAGGATCTCCCGCGCGTTGCCGAGCGCGGAGGCCGTCTCCAGCAGCGGCACGACGTCGAGTTCGCAGTGTTCGGGCAGCGAGACGACGTCGGCGAGGTCGGCGAGGTAGAGCACCTCGAGGACGTGGGACGGCTCCTCGGTCATCGAGATGCAGTACGCGTCGATCGCCTCGGCGCCGTACTCGGCGTGCCAGTCGGCGAGCGCGTCGAACCGCTCGCAGACGCGGGCCGCGGTGTCCGAGAGGCCGTCCGCGTCGAGTTCCCCCACCGACTCCTCCAGTATCGACTCGGTGAGGACCTCGACGCGGTCCGCCTCGTCAAGGTCGGCGTAGTCGATCCCCTCACGTTCGAGGACGGCCTCGACGGTCTCGGTGTGGTTCTCCTGGTGGTCCCGGAGGTCGAGCGCCGCCAGCGTGAAGCCGAACGTCTCCACCCGGCGGGAGAGGGGGTCGACGTGCTCGGCGGCGACCGTCTCCTGCCTGTTCGCCCGGAGGTCGGCCGCGAGCGCGGCGAGCGCGTCCTCCAGTTCGTCGGGGTCGTCGAACCCCCCGGGACGGAGGTCGTCGACCCGGTCGAGTCGCGCGCGGAAGAGGTGGACGAGCCGCCGGTACGGCTCCTCGGGATATCGCTCGTCCGCGTCCGCGGCGGGTCGCGGAACGGCGTCGCGCTGGGCCGCGACCGCGTCCTCGAACGCGTCCGTGTGCGTCAGTCGGCTCCCCTCGTGGCTCACCGCACCCGAGAGCGCCGCGAGTTCCTCGTCGTACCGCGCGAGCACCGCGTCGCGCTGGACGGCGAGCGTCTCGCTCGTCACCTCCGGGGTGACGTGGGGGTTGCCGTCGCGGTCGCTGCCTGCCCACGAGCGGAACGAGAGCACCTCCGGCACGTCCACGTCGGGGTGGGCGTCGTCGACGGCGTCCTCGAGCGCGTCGTAGGCGTCGCTCACCACGTCGAACAGCGTCTCCTCCAGGTACCAGCGCACGTCGCGCGCCTCGTCGGACGGGGTCGGTCGACGCGGGCGAACCTGCCGGGTCGCCCACAGCGACTCGACCTCGGCCGCCAGGTCGTCGTCGAGCGCGGCGACCTCGCGGTCGGTCAGCCGGCGCTCGTCGAGGTCGGCGAGCACCTCCGAGACGTGGCGGAGCTTCGCCTTCACCGTCTTCCTGCGGGCCTCGGTCGGGTGGGCCGTGAACGTCGGGATCACACGGATGTCCTCGAGCGCCCGCGCCGCGACGTCGTTGTCCACGTCGGCCAGCGCGTCCACGGTTGCGCTCAGCCCGTCCGGGAGCGTTCCGGCGTCCTCCCCCCGACGCACCGCCCGGATGCGTTCCCGCTCCTCGGCGACGTTCACCAGTTCGAAGTACGTCGCGAACGCCCGTGCGACCGTGCGCGTCGTCTCCGGGTCCAGCCCGGCCAGGCGCTCCCGGACGGTCGCCCTGCTCGGCGCGGAGCCGCGCCGGTAGTCGATCGAGCCCAGTCGAACGTCCTCGACGGCGTCGAACGCCGTCCGCGACGTCTGTCGTTCCACCACTCGGCCGAGGAGGTCGCCCAGTTCACGCACGTCCTGTCGGACGTCGCGCTCTTCGCTAGTCATACAGTGACATGGTAGCCCCGTATGTAGAGCCTTTCCCGTTTCGTCGAAAAATTGCCTCCGAAACGAATTAATTTCGAGTGCCTGTAAGGAACGGACGATCGGCGGGGGCGAGGCGGAGACCGTGCGGTGGACTTCACGGACACGCTGGAGGACGCAGTTCGAGCGGGTTCCGGGTAGCACGCCGACGAACCGTCGGACGGGTCGCGGCGGGAACGTCGCCACGAGCGGCCCGGAGCCCTCCCAGGTGCTCCCCGCATCACGCGGGACGAAAATCCCGTCACTGCGGGCGTGTCCCGGCTTTCGTCAGGCTTTTGCGTAGCCGCATCCGACTCCCGCCTATGAGCGCAGACGACAAGTACCCGGGCGACTCCGGACGCCGGCGGTTCGTCAAGGGGGTCGTGGGGGGCGCGTCGCTGGCCGGTCTCGGCGCCGTAGGGTCGGCGACCGTCAACAGCCTCACGGCCTCCTCGGGGTCGGGCGGCGGGGCCACCGAGGCGATGGCCATCGAGAACGTCGCGGGGCCGGCGCCGCGCGGCATGCCCCAGATCCCGATCGAGATCGACGACCAGGGGGCGATCCTGGGCGTCTGGCCCGAGGTCGAGACGGTCACGGAGCAGGGGATCGAGGTCAAGATCGCCGAGACCCAGATCGGCGGTCGGACGTACTCGACGGAGTGGTTCCAGTACTGCGGCGTCGAGACGTACCAGGGCGTCCAGCCGGCGTACGAACCCGAGGGCGGGAACTACTTCCACGCGGGGGATCAGCCGGGTTACGAGTGGCAGACCGAGGCGATGAGCGGCGGCGACCAGTTCACGGTCGACATGTTCTCCGACTACCAGGAGTGGGGCAACGGCATCGGCGCCGCGGGGATGGGCAAGCCCGCGACCGGCACGTGGCGCTCCCAGGACACGGAGGACGTCATCCCCATCCAGTTGATGCGGAGCCCGGTCATCGAACAACTCGCCAACAGCGGCTCGGCCGACGCCCCGAACGGGGAGACGTACGAGGTCGACTCCAGCACCCAGGAGTGGCTGAGCGGCTCCACCTCGCAGGGGTTCATCGCGTGGCTCAACAAGTGCACGCACTTCTGCTGTGTCCCCGGGTTCAAGTCGAACCCGGGTTCCGCCCGATACGGGGCCGCGGACGGCGTCTACTGTCCGTGCCACCAGTCCGTGTACGTCCCGTACAGCATCACCCCCACGCTGTTCACGGCCCGGCCGCGCCCGGACGACTCGGGCTCGGGCGAGTAAGGGGCCCGGCGACGACCTCCGCGACCGACACGACGACGCGCTTTTCCTCCCGCTCCGCCCACGCGAACCCATGAGCGACGAGCACACGACGGACGACGCGTTCGAGCGCGAACTGGCGAACGCCCGGTCACTCCTCGACGCCGAGGACGTCACCGCGATCCACGTCGGCGTCGTCCACGGCGAGGAGGTCGACACGGCGTTCGCGCAGACGGCCGACGACCCGGAGGGGGAGGGGCTCCGAGCGCTCACGCTGCTCGCGACCCACCTCCGACTGGTCGCCGAGGAGGCGGGCGTCGACTACGAGACCGTCGCCGCCGACGCGGCACGGCTCGCCGATTCGGTCGAGGAACTGCCCGACATGGGGGACGATTCCGGGTCACAGTCGGAACGCGAGGACTGACGCGGCAGCGTCGCCCGGCGGACCCCGCCTCGACCGACCACGTCATCGACTATCCACGTCATCGACCGGCCACGGCACCGTTTCGCACGCCCGCGACAGGCTTATCCCGATGCACATATTTGTACATCGTAACACCAATCTGCCCACCCATGTCCACAATACAGGAGTACATCGAGCGCGTGACCGAGGGGGAGGACCTGACCGTCGCGGAGGCGCGGGAGGCCTCAACGGTCGTGTTCGAGGAGGCGACCGAGGCACAGATCGGCGCCCTGCTCGCCGCGCTGCGGGCCAAGGGCGAGACGGAGGGCGAGATCGCCGGCTTCGCGCAGGGGATGCGCGACGCAGCGCGGACGATCGACCCCGACGGCGACCCGCTCGTCGACACCTGCGGCACCGGCGGCGACGACTACGACACCATCAACGTCTCGACGACCTCGGCCATCGTCGCCGCGGGCGCGGGCGTGACGGTAGCCAAGCACGGTAACTACTCGGTCTCCTCCTCCTCCGGGAGCGCGGACGTGCTGGAGGTCGCGGGCGTGAAGGTCGACAGCGAGCCCCCCGCCGTCGAGGCGGCCATCGAGCGCGACGGCATCGGCTTCATGCTCGCGCCGGTGTTCCACCCGGCGATGAAGGCCGTCATCGGCCCGCGAAAGGAACTCGGGATGCGGACGCTGTTCAACATCCTCGGCCCGCTCACCAACCCCGCCGGCGCCGAGGCACAGGTGCTCGGGGTGTACGACCCGGACCTCGTCCCGCTGCTCGCGGAGGCGCTCACGCACATGCCGACCGAACGGGCGCTCGTCGTCCACGGCGACGGCGCCGACGAGATCGCGCTCCACGGGCCGAGCATCGTGGCCGAGGTCGACGGCGACGACGTGACCGAGTACACGCTCACGCCCGAGGACGTCGGGCTCGAACGCGCGCCGGTCTCGGACATCGCCGGCGGGTCGCCCGAGGAGAACGCCCGCGACCTCGAGGGCATCGTCACCGGCGAGGTGACGGGGCCGAAGCGGAACGTCATCCTCGTGAACGCCGGGGCGGCGATCTACGTCGCCGGCGAGGCGGCCAGCGTCGAGGAGGGGGTCGAGCGCGCCGCGAACGCCATCGACGAGGGGGACGCCGGGGACACCCTGGCGGCGATGCGCGAATGACGCGGGTGAAGATCTGCGGCGTCACGAACGCGACGGACCTCCAGGCGGTCTCGGAGGCCGGCGCCGACGCCGTCGGCGTCATCGCGGACGTGCCGGTCGACACCCCGCGCGAGGTGAACCTCGCGACCGCCGCGGACCTCACGGCCGCGGCGCCGCCGTTCCTCACGACGACGCTCGTCACGATGCCCGTCGAGACCGAGGACGCCGTCGACGCCGCGCGGCTCGTCGACCCCGACGTGCTCCAGCTCCACGGCGACGACCTCGACGCGACCGACATTGGCTACGTCCGCGCCGAGGCCGGCGTGAAGGTCGTCCCCGTCGTGGACCACGACGACCCCGACCGCGCCCACGACCTCGACGAGGCGGCCGACGCCATCCTCGTCGACTCGACGACCGAGGGGGGCGCCGGCGGGACGGGGGAGACGCACGACTGGGAGGCGACCGCCGAACTGGCCCGCGAACTGGTCTCGCCGGTCGTCCTCGCCGGCGGGCTGACGCCCGAGAACGTCGCGGCCGCGATCTCGACGGTCGAGCCGTTCGCCGTCGACGTCGCCTCCGGCGTCGAGCAGCGCGGCGGCGCGAAGGACCACACCGCTGTCGCCCGGTTCGTCCGGAACGCGGGCCGGTCGCTTGGCGAGGCGGAGGAGGTCCACGGCTGATGGAGGGAGCCGGTTCGAGCGAGGTGAACTCCTGATGGACCGCACGCGCGCCGAGTTCGTCGACCTCGTGGAACCCGTCGAGGGGCCGGCGGTCGCCTACGTCACCGCCGCGGTCGACGCCGACGTGGAACCGCTGACCGCGTACGCCGCGCTCGCGGACCGCGCCTCCCACTCGTTCCTGCTGGAGAGCGCCGGTAAGGTCGCCTCCAGCGACCCGGACGGCGCGTTCTCGCCGAGTTCGGGCGGCGCAGGTGGAGGGAACGGCTACAACGGCGCCGGCAACCGCGGCGGCGACCCGGACGCCGAGGCGGAACGACACGCCCGCTTCTCGTTCGTCGGCTATGACCCCGAGGCGGTCGTCTCCGTCTACCCCGACCGGACCGAGGTGGACCGGCTGGGTCCCGCCGCCGAGTACGTCGAGGTCGGCGGCGACGACGTCGTCGACCGCGTTCGCGCGGCCCTGCCGGACGCCGAACGGGTCGGCTTCCCCGAGTCGGACCGGCAGACGCTCGACGGCGGGCTGGTGGGCTTTCTGGCCTACGACGCGGTGTACGACCTCTGGCTCGAGGAGGTCGGCGTCGACCGGCCCGACCCGGTCGTCCCGGACGCCGAGTTCGTGCTCACGACCCGGACGCTCGCGTTCGACGACCTTGAGGGGACCGTCCGGCTGGTGTTCACGCCGATCGTCGGCCCCGACGAGGACCCCGGCGCCGTCTACGACGCCCTCGCGGCGGAGGCGGCGGACGTGGAGGTGACGCTCCGCGCGGCGGAGCCGCCGGAGACGGACGGCATCCGGAAGAGCGGCGAGACCGCCGGACCGCGCGACGCCTACGAGGACGCCGTCCGCGAGGCGAAGGAGCGCGTCCTCGACGGCGACATCTACCAGGGCGTCGTCTCCCGAACCAGGACGGTCGAGGGCGCGGTGGACGACCTCGCGCTGTACGAGTCGCTCAGGGCGGTGAACCCCTCACCGTACATGTACCTCCTGCAACACGGCGACCGGTCGGTCGTCGGCGCCTCCCCCGAGACGCTCGTCTCGGTCCAGGGCGACCGGATCGTCTCGAACCCCATCGCGGGCACCTGCCCGCGCGGCGCCTCGCCCGTCGAGGACCGGCGGCTCGCCGGCGAGATGCTCGCCGACGGCAAGGAGCGCGCCGAGCACACGATGCTCGTCGACCTCGCGCGCAACGACGTCAGGCGCGTCTCCGAGCCAGGGTCGGTCCGGGTCGAGGAGTTCATGAACGTCCTGAAGTACAGCCACGTCCAGCACATCGAGTCGACGGTCACGGGGACGCTCGCGGCCGACGCCGACGCGTTCGACGCGACCCGGGCGACGTTCCCAGCGGGCACCCTGACCGGCGCGCCGAAGGTGCGCGCGATGGAGATCGTCGACGAGCTGGAGCTCGAACCGCGGGGCGTGTACGGCGGCGGCGTCGGCTACTACTCGTGGAGCGACGACGCCGACTTCGCCATCGTCATCCGGACCGCGACGGTGGACCACCCGCCGGACGGCCCCGACGAACTCACCGTCCGCGCGGGCGCCGGTATCGTGGCCGACTCGGACCCGGCGAGCGAGTACGAGGAGACCGAGCAGAAGATGGGCGGCGTACTCGACGCCGTCGAGCGCGCGCTCGTGACGGAGGACGCGGACTCGGAGGGGCCGGCCACGGCCGTCGCCGAGTCGGAGGCCGAGCGATGAGGGTCACCGTCGTCGACAACTACGACTCGTTCACGTACAACCTCGTGGAGTACGTGAGCGACCTCGAGATCGACGGCGAGCGTCCGACGATCGAGGTCCTGAAGAACGCCGCCTCGCTCGCCGAGGTCCGCGACACCGACCCCGACGCGCTGCTCATCAGCCCCGGACCGGGCCACCCGAAGAACGACCGCGACGTCGGCGTGACGATGCCGGTCCTCCGGGAGCTCTCGCCCGAGGTCCCCACGCTCGGCGTCTGTCTCGGGCTCGAGGCGGCCGTGTACGAGTACGGCGGGAGCGTCGGGCACGCGCCGGAACCGATCCACGGGAAGGCGTTCCCAGTCGACCACGACGGCGCGGGCGTGTTCACGGGGCTGGAGCAGGGGTTCCGTGCCGGGCGCTACCACTCGCTCGTCGCGACGTCGGTCCCCGACTGCTTCGAGGTGTCGGCGACGACCGACCACCGCGTTCCCGCGGCGGACGCGGACGAACCGGCCGCCTCGCGCTCCGGGGAGCGGGGAGCGTCCGGCGACGCCGAGTCGCTGGTGATGGGCGTTCGCCACCGCGAGCACCCCATCGAGGCGGTGCAGTTCCACCCGGAGTCGGTGCTCACGGCGGTCGGGCACGACGTGATCCGGAACTTCCTGATCGAGTGCGTCTGAGCCCGGTTCGGGGAGGGTTCGCGGTGCTCGCGGGGACTGGTAGCTGCGGGGACGTGTAGCTAGGGGACTGCTGGAGCGAGGAGCTGGGCGGCTGCGGCGACGATAGCTGGACGACTGCGGGGACGGAGGGCTCCTGGCCGTGATTGGCGCGTTCGGTTCCCGGCGCGTCGACCCGGCTCAGATGAGGAGCCGCGACACGAGGAGGAACGCGCCGACGCCGATGCCGGCGATGAGCGCGATCTTCCAGGCGATCCGCAGCGCGATTCGACTCACGAGCAGGACCGCGAGGAACGCCACGATGGCGAGGAACAGCTGCCCGAGCGTCGTGTCGAACAGCGCCGGGTACTGGAGTACCGCGCCGAAGACCTGTACGATTTCTGTGACCATGCCGACCTCGTACGCAGTCCACACACATACCGCTTGCCCCTCCAGTACCGACGGATGATAACCAGACGTGTGCGACACTGCACCCCGTTCACGTCGACGGGTTTCCAGTCGAACCGCAAGACGGCGTAACTTTCGCTGCGCTCTGCACACTCTTATACCCCGCCGCGTTGTATCCCCACACAGACTCGGAGTCGAACGCCCCACAGGGGTGCCGCCGGGAAGTGGCCACCCCAACTGCGGTTGAATTAGCACAACTGAACCGGAACCCACACGGTTATGAACGTGGGTCCGGAAGCGAACTTCCGTCCCAACACCCATGGAAACAACGCACGCCATCATCGAATTCGCCCGGAATCGAGGCCACGCCGGGGAGGAGCGCGACGAATGAGTCGCGCGGACCTCGGCGCCGACGAACTCGACCTGCCGATCAAGCGCACCGAGGGGGAGACCCTCCGGGAGCGACTCACCGGCAACGCCTACGACAACATTCTACCCGCCCGCTACCTCCGCAAGGACGCCGACGGTACCCTCACCGAGACCCAGGAGGAGCTGTTCGTCCGCGTCGCGCGCAACATCGCGCTCGCCGAGGCCGTCTACGAGGCCGAGAAGCGCGACGTCGAGGTGACGGTCACGCCCGACCAGCTGAAGCCCGGCCACCCGCGCCGCGACGAACTCGCCGAGGAGGTCTTCGGAAAGGGCGTCTCGCCGGAGGACGACGCCGAGACGACCCTCTCCGTCTACAACGTCAACAAGTTCGCCTACGACACCGTCGTCCCCGAACTCCCCGAGGAGATCGCGGCCCACGTCCGCGAGGTCGCCGACGAGTTCCAGGAGCTGATGGAGCGGCTCTCGTTCATGCCGAACTCGCCCACGCTGATGAACGCCGGCGACGAGCTCCAGCAGCTCTCGGCCTGCTTCGTCGACTCGCCCGGCGACGACATCGACGACATCCACCAGACGGCCAAGGAGGCCGCCCAGGTGTTCCAGTCCGGCGGCGGCATGGGCTACGCGTTCTGGAAGCTCCGCCCGTACGGCGACGCGGTCGGCTCCACCGGCGGCATCGCCTCCGGGCCGATCACGTTCATGCGGACGTTCGACCAGATGTGCGAGACCATCGCGCAGGGCGGCGCCCGCCGCGGCGCCCAGATGGGCGTCATGCGCGTCTCGCACCCGGACGTCATCCAGTTCATCCACGCGAAGAACAAGGACGTCTCGCTGGCGAACTCGCTGCGGCTCAACGACCCGGACGACTACACGCACACGAGCTTCGCCGACGCGCTGGACGAGGCACGCGAGCTGATCGACGAGGACGGCAAGGTCCCGAAGCACCTCCGGAACGCCGTCGAGGGCCACCTCTCGAACTTCAACATCTCCGTCGGGGTCACCGACGACTTCATGGAGGCGCTCCAGGCCGGCGAGGAGTTCACGTTCACGAACCCGCGCACGGAGGAACCCCACGTCGCGACGCCCGAGACGAAGGAGCTGTACGACATGTTCGGCCTCGGCGAGCACGTCGAGGTCGGCGAGGTCCTCTCGGTCCCCGCCGAGGAGATCTGGGAGCACATCGTCGCCGGCGCCCACGAGAATGGCGAGCCGGGGATCGTCTACCTCGAGCGCATCAACAAGCTCCACAGCTTCGACGTGGAGGAGCATCCGGAGCACCGCATCCTCGCGACGAACCCCTGCGGCGAGCAGCCCCTCGAGGAGTACGAGGCGTGCAACCTCGGCCACATCAACCTCTCGACGCTCGCGGCGATGGACGCGCCCGACTGGCGCGTCTGGAGCGAGGAGCACGAGGACGAGTTCGACTCCCGCGAGGAGGCCATCGAGGCGTTCCTCGAGGACGCGATGGACTGGGAGGCGTTCGACCACCGCATCGCCTACGGCACCCGGTTCCTCGAGAACGTCGTGACGATGTCGGACTTCCCGGTGCCCGAGATCGAGCGGAAGGTCCGCGAGATGCGGAAGATCGGCCTCGGCGTCATGGGCCTCGCACAGCTGTACATCCAGCTCGGCGTCCGCTACGGGAGCGACGTGGGCAATGAGATCGCCCGCCAGCTCATGACCCACATCAACCACGGCTCGAAGTGGACCTCCCACACCCTCGCCGAGCAGCGCGGTTCGTTCGACGACTGGGAGGACTCGAAGTACGCGAACCCGACCGAGTACCCCGAGTGGTTCGAACAGTACGTCGGCGAGGACCCCGAGAAGTGGGCCGACGGCTTCCCCATCCGCAACCACAACACGACGACCATCGCCCCGACGGGGACGACCTCGATGGTCGGCAACACCACGGGCGGCTGCGAGCCCATTTACAACGTCGCCTACTACAAGAACGTCTCCGACGACGTGCAGGGCGACGAGATGCTCGTGGAGTTCGACGACTACTTCCTCCGGACGCTGGAGGCCAACGACATCGACGTCGAGGCCGTGAAGAAGGAGGCCCAGGACCAGATGGCGAACAACGAGTTCGACGGCGTCGACGGGCTGGAGACGGTCCCGGACGCCATCGGCGAGCTGTTCGTCGTCACCGGCGACCTCACGGCGCGGGACCACGCGGGCGTGCAGGTCGCCTGCCAGGCCGGCGTCGACTCGGCCATCTCGAAGACGGTGAACGCGCCGAACGACTCGACGGTCGAGGACGCCGCCGAGGTGTTCGAGTACATCTACGAGCACGGCGGCAAGGGCGTCACCTACTACCGCGACGGCACCCGCTCGAAGCAGGTGCTCACGACCCGCGCGGACAACGCGGAGTTCGCCGACGAGAGCGAGGCCGCCGAGGCGCTCGTCGCGCAGATCTCCGAGGTGTTCGGCGGCATCGAGGGCTTCCTCGAGAACGAGGAGGTTCGCGCCGCGGTCGACGCGGAGGTCGAGGGCCTGCTGGAGGCCGCCGACTCCGACACGCCGACGATCGACTACACCGAGAAGCGCCCGCGGCCGGACTCGCTGCGCGGCATCACCCAGCTCATCCAGACGGGCTACGGGAAGGTGTACGTCACCATCAACGAGGACCCGGCGACGGGCGAGCCGTTCGAGCTGTTCGCCAACATCGGCCACTCGGGCGGGTTCACCAACTCCTTCACGGAGTCGCTGGCGAAGGTCATCTCGACCGCCCTGCGCTCGGGCGTCGACCCGAGCGAGATCGTGGACGAGCTCCAGGGCACCCGTAGCCCGAAGGTCGCCTGGGACAAGGGCGAGCAGATCCAGTCGATCCCGGACGCCATCGGCACCGCGCTCCGCCGGTACCTCGACGACGAGGTGGACAAGGGCTACCCGGACCAGCAGCGCCTCGACGACATCGACGAGAGCGCTTCGAGCGCGGACGCGCCGGAGCCGGACGGCGGTGCCGAGACGGCCGACTCGGCCCGCGAACCCGGCCCAGGTGCGGCGGGCTCGGACGACGCGGTGGACGAGCTCATCGCGAACGGCGAGTCGCCTGAGTGCCCGGACTGCGGCAGCATGACGCTGTACTACTCCGAGGGCTGCAAGACGTGCGAGTCCTGCGGCTGGTCGGAGTGCTAGTCTAGGTTCGAGTGTTCGCGGGTTCCTCTTCGTCTTCTCGTTTCATCCACGGTTTGGCCGGGAGCCTTCACTCCGCGGTTCGGAGCGGCTCGAAAGCCCCCAGTTTCTGCGCGAAGGCGGACGACGCAAGCACCGCAGGAGCGAGACGGAGTTCTCGTGAGCGCAGCGAGGTCCCCGAGCCGACAGCTGCGGGGGCTTCCAAGTCGTTCCCGGTTCACGCGGTCACAGTAGCAGAATCGACCCAGAATACCGACTCAGCGCAGTAACCGAAGAGGACCGAAGCCATCATGGTGCCAGTCGAACACCCAAAGCACATGAGCACGGACGACGCCGGCGCGCCAGCCGACGCCGGGGGCGACGCGGCCGGGGAGACGGAGCATCGGAACGCGCTCCAGGACGTCATCGCGGTCGACGCCGACGACGAGAAGGAGGGCGTAGTGAACCGCCTCGAGGCCCACACAGGGGACGGCATCCGACACCGGGCGTTCACCTGCCTCGTCTTCGACCAGGACGGACGCATCCTGCTGGGCCAGCGCGCGCCCGGCAAGCGGCTCTGGGGGACCTACTGGGACGGCACCGTCGCCTCCCACCCCGTCGAGGGGCAGACGCAGAAGGATGCCACTCGCCAGCGGCTCGAGGAGGAACTCGGCATCACCCCCGACCAGTACGGCGAGGTGCGCGTCACGGACAAGTTCGAGTACAAGCGCTACTTCGAGAACGCCGGGCTGGAGTGGGAGGTGTGCTCCGTGCTGAAGGTGACCCTCGAGGACGACGGACTCGACCCCGATGAGGAGGAGATCGCCGGCCTGCTGTGGGCCGACTACGAGCACCTCCACGAGCACCCCGAGTGGTACCGCCAACTGCGGCTCTGCCCGTGGTTCGAGATCGCGATGCGCCGTGACTTCGAGTAACGACCGCGACCCCGAAGCGACGCTCGTTCTCCCGACCCCCGTCCGCGAGACGCTCCACGAACGCGCGACCGACGGCGCACCCGAGGAGGTGTGCGGCGTGCTCGTCGGCCGGCGGGGCGCTCACGAACCCTTCAGGCCCGACCGCGTTCAGGAGGCGATCCCCGTCCCGAACGTCGCCGCCTCGCCCCGAACGCGGTACGAACTCGACCCGGCCGAGACCCTGTCGGTCGTCGAAGGCGCGGAGGCCGCCGGGGACGACGTGGTCGGCTTCTACCACAGCCACCCTCGCGGCCCGATCGAACCGTCCCCGACCGACCGCGAGCGTGCGACGTGGACCGGATACGTCTACACCATCGTCTCGCCCGACGACCTAGCGGCGTACCGCTGGACCGGCGACGAGTTCCGACGGCTCCGGGTCGAAACGCCGTAGTCGCCTCGGGTCGAAACGCCGTAGTCCCCCCGGCACCGAGTCGGAGGTATGAGCGACGATCCGGTCGACGCCGACGGCAGGGGAAGGGACGGGAACGGCGACCAGACCGTCACCCCGGAGCCGGACCTGTACGACGACCTCTCTGGCCAGGTGGCGTTCGTGACCGGCGCGAACCGCGGCATCGGGCTGGAGATCGCCCGGAACCTCGACGACCTGGGCGCCACCGTGTACGCCGGGGTCAGGAGCGTCACCTACGACCTCCCGGACGGCCTCCGGAAGGTGACGCTCGACGTGACACAGGAGGGCGACGTCCAGTCGGCGCTGAACCGCATCGGCGACGACGCCGGTCGCCTCGATATCCTCGTGAACAACGCAGCCGTGTCCGGGTCGGGTAAGCAGCTCCACGAGACCCGGACGGCCGACTTCGACCACTCGCTCTCGGTGAACCTCCGGGGGCCGACGCTGCTCTGCAAGTACGCGCTCCCGCCCCTGCTCAGGCAGGAGTCGCCCCGCATCGTGAACCTCTCGTCCGGAATGGGCGCGCTCGGCGAGGAGCAGTCCGGGGGGTCGCCGGACTACCGGATCACCAAGACCGGACTGAACGGCCTGACGCGCTACCTGGACGGTGAGTACGGCGACGAGGGCCTCGTCGCCAACTCGGTGTGTCCGGGCTGGGTCAGCACCGAGATGGGCGGCGAGGAGGCGCCCAGGAGCCCGGAGGAGGGAGCGGAGACGCCGACCTGGCTCGCTCGGTTCGAGTCCGGTCCGAGCGGGCTGTTCTGGCGCGACAGGTCGGTCATCGACTGGTAGTCCGTCGACTTAGTGTCCGGTCTGTCGCCGTTTTCCGATCGATCGTCGTTTCCGCGAACACGGTGACCGTGACCTCGGAAGCCCCCGCGCTCTCGACTCCCGGGGCTCGCTGCGCGCGTTCGCTCGGCCTCCGGCCTCGCTCACGTACTTACGTCGCCCGGGTTCGCCGAGAGCGCGGCCCCTTCCATTCCCACCCTGCCAGGTCACCGGACAGGTGTCGTTCACCGGACACCCGTCGGTAAAGCGTTCGGGTGTCGGTCATCGCATCTCACCTGAAAGCCGGCGTACGTCGAACCGGCCCCCTGGCTGACGTCGCTCGGCCCGATTCTAACTCTCCGGAATCCCAGCGTTTAGCCCTCGAGAAACCGACGAACACCCATGCAGATCGCGCCCTTCGAACTCGAACGCTGGTTCGCCGAGTACGAGCACGAGGCGGACATCATGCTCGCCGAGTCCGGCATCAGATCCCTGGAGGCGAGTCGCTTCGACCTCGACGTCGGCGACCTCGGCTACGTCATTCCGACCAACGGCGACCCCGAGTTCCGCGCCGAGGTCGGCGAGCGCTACGACCGGGGCACCGACGAGGTGCTGTTCACGTGCGGCACCCAGGAGGCGAACTTCCTCGCCTTCCTGGCCCTGCTCGACTCCGAGCACGGCGGCGAGGCCGTCGTCGTCACGCCGACCTACCAGGCGCTCGAGGGCGTCCCGGAAGCGTTCGGTGAGGTGACCCGCGTCGGCCTCGAACCCCCCGAGTGGGAACTCCACGTGGACGCCGTCGCGGACGCGGTCACCGACGACACCGCCGTCGTGGTGCTCGCCAACCCGAACAACCCCACCGGACGCTACCACTCGGAGGAGACCGTCCGGGAGCTGTACGACGTCGCCGCCGAGCACGACGCCTACCTCCTCTGTGACGAGGTGTACCGCCTGCTCGTCGAGGAGCCCATCCCGCCGGTCGCCTCCTTCGGAGAGTACGGCCTCTCGACGGCGAGCCTCACGAAAGCGTACGGGCTCGCCGGCACCCGGTTCGGCTGGCTCGTCGGCGACGAGGCGGTGGTCGAGGCGGCCTGGGAGTGGAAGGACTACACGACCATCTCGCCGTCGCCCTTCGGCCAACACGTCGCCCGCCAGGCGCTCGGCGAGAGGGAGGACGACATCCTGCGGGAGAACCGGGCGCTCGCCCGGAAACACCACGACATCGTCGCCGACTGGCTCGACGAGCACGGCCTCGACTGGTACGACCCAGTCGGCGTCAACGGGTTCGTGACGGTACCCGACGGGTACGACGGGTCCCGGGAGTTCTGCCGGACGGTGGTGGAGGAGGCGTCCGTCGTACTCGCGCCTGGGGACGTGTTCGGCCACGACGACTACTTCCGCATCGGCTTCGGCCTCCCGACCGACGAGCTGGAGGACGGACTCGAGCGCGTCGGGCACGTTATCGCAGACTGAGGCCCCCGGAGTGCCAGATTCGGTGGATTCGCCGGCGCGCTATCAAACCGTTTATACCGCCCGACCGGGAAGTCCGGTGCATGCCGAGAGAGCAGAAGCAGGTCCGGGAACTCCAGGAGGGGAGCTACGTCATGATGGACGATGCCCCCTGCAAGATCAACCACTACAGCACGGCGAAGCCGGGCAAACACGGCAGCGCCAAGGCCCGCGTGGAGGGCAAGGGCGTCTTCGACGACCGGAAGCGCAGCCTGAGCCAGCCGGTCGACGCGAAGGTCTGGGTCCCCATCATCGAGCGGAAGGGCGGTCAGGTCGTCTCCGTCTCGGGCAACGACGCCCAGATCATGGACCTCGACACCTACGAGACGTTCACGATGCGCGTCCCGGAGGACGAGGACTTCCAGCCGGACCAGAACATCGAGTACCTCGAGTACGAGGGCCAGCGGAAGGTCGTCGGGTAGTGCCATGACGGCCCCGTTCCCGGGCGCGCGGGCGGCCGGCGACGGGACCCACTCGGCGACCGCCGACGCCGACCGCACCGACGCCGAGCACGCCGACGCGAACTACCACCTCGTCGGCGCGCCGCTCGACGCGACGACCACCTTCCAGCCGGGGACGCGGTTCGGTCCGGATCGCGTCCGCCGGTTCGCGGGGACGTTCGACGACTACGACCGCCGCACCGACTCGTCCTTCTCCGAGGCGGCGGTCCTCGACGGCGGGAACGTCCGCGCCTGGAACGACGTCCCGGCGTACCTCGACCACCTGACCGCCGAACTCCGCGCAGCCGTCATCGACGAGGCCGTCCCGCTCACCATCGGCGGCGAGCACACCGTCACCCGGGCCGGCGTCCGCGCGACCGAACCGGACGTCCTCGTCGTCCTTGACGCACACCTCGACCTCCGCGACGAGTACGACGGCAACCCGCTGAGCCACGCCTGCGTCGTTCGCCGCTGTCTCGACGGCCTCGGTGGTTCCGACCACCCGACCGTCGACGAGGTCGTGGTCGTCGGCGCCCGAACCGGCTCACGCGAGGAGTGGGAACGATCCGAATCCGAGGACGTGACGGTCGTCCCGCCCGAGAACGCCGGCGAGTGGTCGGACCACGTGCCGGATCTCGACGGCCGCGACGTCTACCTCTCGGTCGATATCGACGGCGCGGACCCCGGGTTCGCGCCCGGCACCGGGACGATGGAGCCGTTCGGGCTCCACCCGCGCGAGATGCGGGACGTCGTTCGCGGCGTCGCGCCCCACTGCGTCGGCTTCGACGTCGTGGAGGTGAACGACCGGGACGACGGGCAGGCCGCGTCGCTGGCGGGGAAGCTACTCCTGGAGTTCGTCTTCGAACACGCCGCGTCGGGCCGGGACTGAAGAACTCGCGGCGCGGCGTTACGACCGCACCCGACTGACGAGGCGTCGCGCCTTCCGCTTGATGCGCCGTTTCGTCCGTCGCGGGAGTCGACGCCACACGCGCGTGGCACTGCGAAGTTTACCCATGTAGAGTCACCTCGCGGCCGGAACTACTGGACCCAGGAGGAAAACGGCCACGGCCGCCCTCCCACTTCCGTGACGGAGGAGAGAGGAGGGGGAATCGCTGGGTCGGCTCGGGTCATCGTTCGGCGCGTCGACCCCCGGTCGTCGCCTACAAGCCCCCAGCGGACGCAGGGTCGAACATGGACCGTTCGGAGTTCGTCTCTCGACTCGACGAGGAACTTGACACCGACGCGTACGCCGACCTCGACGCCAGCCCGAACGGGCTCCAGGTCGGCAGCGCGGGCGGGGAGGTCGAACACGTCGCCTTCGCCGTCGACGCCGCGGTCGCGACCGCCGAAGCCGCGGTCAGGGCCGGCGCCGACGCGCTCGTGGTCCACCACGGGATCGTCTGGGGCGGGCTCGACCGCGTGACCGGACGAGCACACGACCGCGTCGCACCGTTGATCCGCGAGGACGTCGCGCTGTACGTCTCGCACCTCCCGCTGGACGGCCACCAGGAGCTCGGGAACGCCGCGGGGGTCGCGGACCTGCTCGGGCTGGACGACCGCGAGCCGTTCGGCGAACTCGGGCCGGAGTACATCGGCCAGCGCGGGATGCTCGCCGAACCAGCCACGACCGGGGAGCTCGCGGCGACGCTCGATTCGGATCTGCACCACGACGGCGAGGGGGTACAGGTGCTTGACTTCGGCCCGGACGAGATCGAGGACGTGGCGGTCGTCACGGGCAGCGGGAGCGACTGGCTGGACGAGGCGGTCGAGGTCGGCGCCGACGCCCTCGTCACCGGCGAGGGGAAGGGGAAGGCGTACCACGAGGCGCGCGAGGCGGGGATCACGGTGCTGCTCGCGGGCCACTACGCCACCGAAACGTTCGGCGTCCGGGCCCTCCAGGAGCTCGTCGAGGGGTGGGGGCTGGAGACGGCGTACCTGGACCACCCGACGGGGTTGTAGCGGGCGGGCGGAGTGCCGAACCGGGAACACTCCCCGCCGGCGAACCACGCCCTTCTAAGCGCCACGCGCCGCACGTCCGGGTATGACCGACCACGACGGCGGGGACGGCGACGGTCACGGCGACAGCGGCGACCACGCCGAACGGCATTCCGGCCGCGAGGCGTTCTCGCACGACCCGCTCGGACACGCGCGGGTCCGCGGCGGCATGACCGTCGCGGAACTCGTCGAGCAGTACGGCCACGCCGGCATCGGCGCCCAGTCCGTCCACGAGGCCGCCGACGTGCTCGCGGAGATGATGGGCAGCGAGGACTGCACGCTGTTCCTCTCGCTCGCGGGCGCGATGGTGCCGACCGGGATGCGCCGGGTCGTCGCCGACCTGATCCGCGACGGCTACGTCGACGCGCTGGTGACGACGGGGGCGAACCTGACCCACGACGCCATCGAGGCCATCGGCGGCAAGCACCACCACGGCGAGACCCACCAAGAGGGGAAGTCGCTCCGCGAGCACGACGAGCAGCTGCGCGACGAGGAGGTCGACCGCATCTACAACGTCTACCTCCCGCAGGAGCACTTCGCCCACTTCGAGTCGCACCTCCGCGCGGAGGTGTTCCAGCCGCTCGCGGAGCGCGACGGTGCCGTGAGCATCGCGGACCTCTGTGCCGAACTGGGGCGGGCGAACGCCGCGGTGAACGAACGCGACGACGTCGAGGAGGACCCCGGCGTCGCGGCCGCGGCCTACGAGCACGACGTGCCGATCTACTGCCCGGCCGTCCAGGACTCCGTGCTCGGGCTGCAGGCCTGGATGTACTCGCAGACGTCGGGCCTGACGCTCGACGCGCTCGCGGACATGACGCCGCTCACCGACCTCGCGTTCGAGGCGGAGGAGGCGGGCTGCCTGCTCGTCGGCGGCGGCGTCCCGAAGAACTTCACGCTCCAGACGATGCTCGTCACGCCGCGCGCGTACGACTACGCCGTCCAGATCACGATGGACTCCGAGGCGACCGGCGGGCTCTCGGGCGCGACGCTCGAGGAGGCGCGATCGTGGGGCAAGCTCGAGAAGGACGCCAGGAACGCCTCCGTCTACGGCGACGCGACGGTGTTCCTCCCGCTGTTGCTCGCGGCCGCCCGCGAACGCGTCGAGGTGTAGCGGAGCGGTCGAGGTAGGGCCGGCTTTCGCCCGGCGACCGGCGGGTACGGCTACCGTTCGCGGACAGTTCGATGGCTCACCTGACACCGCGGCAGCGCCGCCGCTCGGCGGGATCGCACCTCCGAATCGCGCTGGAAAAACGGAACGGAGCCGTGGCTTACCCGGCGACGCAGTCCGCTTTGTGACGGCGGTGGTCGGGGTACGATCCGTCCGTTGACCTGAACACTCGTGAACCGTCGCCGCCGTTTATGCTCCTCTCGCCACCTCACACTACCGCCTGGGTCGCCCCGCACGCGGCGGCCAGGCGAGGCGAAGTATGACCCAACAGTCACGACAACCCGGCCAGTCCGTCGAGGGAGCACAGCTACAACAGCCACAGCAGGGACGGCAGTCGGCAGGCCAGCAGTTCCAGCAGAGCCCGCAATCCCAGCAACAGCCCATCCAGCAGCCACAGCAACAGCCGATGCAACAGCAGCCGATGCAACAGCAGCCACAGCAGTTCCAGTCGCCCCAACAGGTCCAGCAACCGCCCCTCGGTCAGCAGGGGCAGGTGCCACAGCAGGGTGGACAGATTCAGCAGCCACAGCAGCAACCGCAGGGAGCCCAGCAGCCCCAGCAAATCGGACAACCCGGACAGCCCCAGCAAGCCCAGCAGCCGCAACAGCAGCGACAGGGACCACAGCAGCCCCCTCAGCAACTCCAGGGAGGACAGTTCGGTCAGCAGGCCCAGCAACCCCAGCAGCCGACGCAACAGCAGGCCCCACAGCAACCCCCTCACCAGTTCGGCCACCAGATCCCACAGCAGGGGATGGGACAGCAGCCCCCTCGAGCGTCCCAGCAGGGGATCGGTCAGCAGGTGCCCCAGTACGGGATGGGACAGCAAGGACAGCAGTCCGGCGGGGAGATGGCGTCCCAGCAGCTCGGCCGACAGCCCGGCCAGGGCGTGACGATTCCGGTCCAGCCCGCGAGCCAGCAGGGGCAGTCGTCCCAGCAGGCCCAGCCGCTCCAGAAGGAACAGCAGGCCCAGCAGCCGCTCGGCCAACGGGCCCAGCAGTCGAGTCTCGACCCAGTCGAGCAGTCGGCGGGCGCACTCGGCGAAGGGCAGACCCAGCAGCCCCCGATGCACACCCCAAAGCAGGGATACCAGTGACGACGGGCGAATGAGCCAGCACGTCCAGTACGGGTACTACGACCCGTACTCGCCCGGCGGGAGGACGGTCCAGGGGTCTCCACAGCTCGCACAGCAGCCGGGGATGGGTGGCGTACCGGTGGATCCGGGAGCCCGGGGCCAGGGCGACCAGGTCCAGCGGGCCCAGCACCAGCACCCGGCTCAGCAGGCCCAGCAGGTCCAGCCGCCGTACCAGTCGCAGGGACCCACGTCGCCCGGACCACCAGAGCCCACGCCTCGGCCACCGGGACCGTCCCGGATGGACACGGCCGAGACGAGCGGCCCCGCGGCGTCCGGTGGGGTCGGACCACAGGGCGGCCCGACCGCACCCCCGTCCGCGATGGGCGGACCGCAGCCCGCCCCGGTGGGCGGAGGGGGATCACCCGCGCCCGTCGCACAGCCGCTCGTCGACATCCTGGAGACGCCCGACGAGGTGGTCATCCTCGCGGACGTCCCGGGGTTCGAGGAGGAGGAGATCACCATCCAGGCCGACGAGAGCTCGCTCTCCCTCGTCGCCCATCGGTCCAACGACGCGGACGAGGAGTATCGCGTCGTCCATTCCGAGCGCCCGACGCGGCTCGAGCGCGTCGTCCAGCTGCCGCCGAACGGCGACATCGACGGCGCGAGCGCCACCCACGACAACGGCGTCTGTACCGTCACCATCCCGAAGGACGGCACGGACCGGCGTGAGATCGGCTTCCACTGAACAGGGATCGAGCAAGACTCGAATCTCGATCGGACCGACCTCGCCGTCGAACCGGAAGCCGGGCGGGAATCCCACCGGTCGGGACCGCCGTCCGGGTATTTTTCCCGACGCTTCGCTGCGACCGACCAGAACGTTCTTGACCGAGAACCCGGTAGGACGCTCGTAATTCGGAGTAACGCCGACGTACCGCGGGGGAGGCGTCGGCGACACAGAACGCATGAACGAACGAAACTACCGAGTCGTCTCCGAGGTCCGTTCGAACGGTGACCTCCTGGACGTCCCGTCGGACGCACACGACGTCACGATCGAACCGCTGGGCCAGCCGGGACTGGTCCGGGTCACCTACCTGTCTCCGGTCCGCGAGATCGAGTTCACCGACGGGGGCGAGGACGGGGGGACGGACGCGGACGACGACCGCCCGACGTACCTCGCCTGACGCCCGGGTCCGCGTCCGAGCGTCGTCGAATCAATTGCTCCTGCTGACGTTCCGCTCCGGCAGTGCCCCCGCGTCGTGGAACGCGCCCGGGGTGGGGAACGCCACGGTGAGGTAGTCGTACCCGGTCTCCACCTCGACGGTCTCCTGGTGGCAGTTGCCGAAGACGAACGTGAGCGTCGCGGCCTCGTCGACGACCTCGTAGGCGTCGTAGCTGCCGTCGTCGGCGGCGAACTCGCTGAAGTAGGAGTCCGGGACGGCGTCGGCGACGGACGCGAGCGACCCGGCGACCCAGACGGTCACGTCGGTGTGGGCGGCGGGGTCGAACAGGCCGTCGTACAGCGCCGCGACGGTCTCCTCGGCGAGTTCGACCCGGAGGGTCGTCCCCGTCGCCCGGAGGTCGCGGTCCACGTCGGCGAAGATGGGCGCCGCTGGCCCCTCCTCGACGACCCGACGGGCGGCGACTGCGTGGTCCACGTTCGGTAGGGTTCGCCTGTCGACCTAACGGTTTCCGTTGAGACCGGCGACGAGGAACCGTTTTTGGCGGGGTCCCCGTAGGGGGAGGTGGCCGATGACGAGGCGACCGCTCAGAGCCGGGGTGGCTCCCGCGCCGTGACGAGCCCTATGAGTGCCGAGGCCGACTTTCTACCTCTATCCGTGGTCCGTCCCCAGTCGGGAGCCTACGTGAATTCCGTCCGTACTCGACGCGGCCAGATGGGGAGCGACGACCCGAACGGGACGCGACGCGACTCATCGCACCGAGCGATGGCGTCTTCGCCATCGCCATCACGCTGCTCGTCTCGAACGTCGATCTCCCGACCGACACGGCGGCCACGGTCACGTGGGCGATGGTCGGCCGGGAGTGGCGAGACGTGTTCAGCTACGTGGTGAGCTTCCTCGTCATCGGGAACTTCTGGACCGACCACCGGCGCGTCTTCGAGCACATCTCCCGGCCCACCCGCGACGTGACGCGGATCAACCTCCTGTCTCTCATGACCGTCGCGTTTCTCCCGGTCCCGACGTCGCTTTTGGGCGACAACGGCGGGGCGGTGCCGACCGCACTCTACGCGGCGTAGATGGCGACGACCGGGCTGACACTCTGACGGCTCCGGTGGTACGTCTCCCGCGACGAGGCGCTGCTCGTCTCAGAACTGGACCCGCGTCTGGTCCGGTTCGACCGACTGCAGTTCCTCCTGACGCCGCTCGTGTTCGGCCTCTCGATTTCGGTGGCCCTGTACGTCGACGTCGGCCTCGCGCTCGCCTGCTGGGCCTCGCTGTTCGTGATGCTCCCGCTCCTGAAGTGGTATCTGGACGTCGAGGACACGCTGTGAGCGGCGTGCAGGTTGACGTTCGAAACCAGAACACGATCTCTGAGGGTCCTGTCGACGCGGCTCAGGGCATGCTCCGGCCGGGGGCCGTCGGGCCGTAGAACTGCCCGTGGAACCCGTAGGGAAGCCGGTGTGGGAGCGGTGCACGGCCGTGTTCAGATAGCGTCGCCGCGTCGAAACAGACGAGCACCGACCGATCCTCCGACGGTTCGAGCAGAACCGACAGTAGCACGCCGTCGTCCTCGTCGTCGGCGTCCGGCGCGGGAACGAACACCGGTTCCCCGGGATACGTTCCGGACTCGCGCCACCGACGGGCCTGCTCGGTCTCGACGTCGACTTTCACGATGCCCGTCGGGAGACTCGACCCGCAACCCGTCTCCGCGAGATACGTGTAGCGGTACGGTCGGCCGCCGTAGCGGCGGTAATCGATCATCGGGAACTCGACCGGCCCCTCGTGGAGACGTCGCCGCTCGGCCTCGCCGCCGTCCAGCGGGAGGCGGTACCGGACCAGGTCGCCCGTCGGGAGTTCCGGCGTCGCGCTCCGGAGGTTCTCGAGCGTCAGCCCGGTGACCGCCCAGTCGTCGGGGAACACCACCAGATCGACGACGACCTCTCCGCCGCGCTCGTAGGCGTTCGCGTGGTGGTAGACGAAGGCGGGTGGGGCCTCGACGGTCGTTTCGTGAGCGCCGGTCTCGCGGTCCAGCACGACGAACCGGGTCGGCGCGTCGAGCGGGCCGAACGTGTCCAGGAACGTTCCGCCGGTGAGCACACCCTTCAAAAGTGCCGTCGTGTCGAGACCAAAGGGGTTCACCGTGATCACGGCGTACTCGTCGGTGAGCCCGAACGAGTGGACGTACGGCGCCTCGTCGAACCGGAGCCGCGTCAGGGGCGTCGGCGCTCCGCCGTCGGCGGGTCGCCGAAACAGGGTGTAGGTCGTCTCGCGGCCGTAGGACACGCCAAGGTTGAGAAACGCGTCCGCGTCGTGGTCGTAGTGGACGTGGGCGAGCGTGAGGTCACAGTCGAGCCCGGCGGTCAGGTCAACCGTGCCGGTCGTCTCCAGCGTGTCGGGGTCGAACGCGATACCCCACGGGGACTCCGTGACGGCCAGATACTCGTCGCCGAGTCGTTGCACGCCGATCACGGGGTTGTCGGGGAACGTCCCCGTGAGGGCCTGTTTGATGCGCGTCCAGATCGGCCGGTCCGCCGGCGTCCCGGGGAATGGCGTCCGGACGCCGCCCCTCTCGCGGGCGTACTCGTAGTCGCGACTCCGGACGAACCGGTTCGAGTAGCGCACCCCCTCGTCGTCGAACCTGAACCGGCGGAGCATCGCCAGCGGGTCGAACCAGTGGACGAGCGACCTCCCGCCCACCTCGAACTGACCGGGACCGTTGCCGACGAACGTCCCCCGGAGCCAGTCCGGGAACGGGCTCTCGACCGGCAGCCGCGCGTCGACCACCTCCTCCGTCTGCGTCCTGAGCCCTTCGCGGTATCCGGTATCGTTTGGCATACCCGACGTTTGGTTCCCAGCCGTATAGACGCCATCAGTGACCGGCCCGTCGGTCACCGGACCCCGCAGTCCGGGTCGATCGGCTTGCACTCACAACCTCGGCGCACATCCGATCGGCGTACGAAGCGGGACGCGGGAGAGATAGTATGACCACAGAATCGATCGAGGAGCTCTTCGTCGAGGGACTGCAGGAACTGTACTACACCGAACAGCAGCTGGTCGACGCGCTGGAGACGCTCGCCGACCAGACGAGCGACGAGACCACCAGCCAGGCGTTCTCGGAGCACCGCGACGAGACCGAGGAACACGTCGACCGGCTGGAGCAGGTGTTCGAGCAGATCGGCGAGGAGCCCCAGACGAGGGAGGAACAGGTCGTGGACGCGCTGATCTCGGAACACGAGCAGTTCGCGGGGGAGAACGAGGGCGAGGTGCTCGACCGGTACAACATCGCCGTCGGACAGAAGACGGAACACTACGAGATCGCCGCCTACGGCAACGTCACCTCGCTCGCCGGGAAGCTCGGCCACGACGAGGCCGCGGATCTCCTGGAGCAGACGCTCCGTGAAGAGGAGGAGGCGCTGGAGGAACTCTCGCAGGCCGGCGAGCAGTTCGACCAGCAGATCGCCAGCGACTGACGCCGCGGCCGCTTCGGTCGGCCGCGCCGCCGCTTCCGTTTTGGTTCACCCATTCTATCCCGGCAGCCACAATCCACAAGTTCGCTGGACGACGGACTGCTGGGAGGACGAGCCGCGAGCGCCGACGGCGACGTTCCGTCCATCGGAAGAGAGACGACGAACGTGAGGGGATAGTGAGCGCCTCACCGCACTGGGTAATCGGTTTCCCGGCCGTCAGAGCATCGTTCACTTCGTTGTCGACTAGGGCCGGTCGGGGAACAGCGTCAGGTGGCTGACGATGATCCGGTTCTCCAGTCCGCCCGCCAGCGCTCCCGAGAGGACGCCGATGGTGCTGATGAACGCACCCGTTCGGACGAGATCGACGAGGCCCACCGCGGGGTCCTCCAGGCTCGGCCAGTTGGACATCAGGTTCGGCGGGAAGACGACCAGTTCGATGACCAGGATGATCGCCCCCACGAGCACGAAGAGGCCGACCATCGCCAGGAGGAGGATGAGCAGGACCGTCACGTTGACCAGGGCGGTGTGCTCGGTGACGACCCGGTGACGCTTTCGGGGGAAGGAGAGGTTCTGGACGAACAGGAGGTAGAGCGCGGCGACGAGGACGCTCACGGCCGCGAACAGCGCCGCCGTCACGTTGCCCATGTGGAACCCGACGTCCCAGGACTCGGCGCTGAAGACGATGACGAGCGTCGGCGTCAGCGCGGCCGTCGACAGCTTCGGCAACGAGAGCGGCAGCAGGGGTGCCCGGCTGTGCACGAGCGCCCGGAGGATCCGTCCGGGGTTCCGAACTGCACTCCGTGCGTGGAAGGCGAGCCGCGCCAGTCGCCCCCGCGGGCGGGCGTCGGTCGCGGGGATTTCCTCGGCGATCCGATGGAGGTACCGCTCGACGTCCGCGTCGATCGGCGGGACCCCCCGTCGCTCCGGGTCGAACTGGAACGGTTCCATGACGCCCCCGTCGGCGCCGCGGTGACGAGCACCCAGCACGTGCCCGACGAGGTGGACGAGGAGCGTCGCCGCGTTCCAGCGGACGGCGTCCTGTTCGAGCGATCGGCGCGGCTCGCCGCGGGGCGCGCTCCGGAGGTTCCGCGTCGAGACGACGGCGACGCGGGAGAGCGGGGACGCCAGCCCGGGGACGAACCGGTCCCTGCTCGAGACGAGCGGGACATCCGTCACGACGACGACCAGATCGTACGGACCCTCGACCATGCGGTGGGTGGCGCGGTCGAGGAACTCCGAGGGTCGGCGCCTGTCGTTGTCGGTGAGCCGCGCCGGGTCCTCGAGGTAGAACCGCCAGGAGACGTCCGTGGCCGACGCGAGTTCCTCGACCACGTCCTCGGCCGCCCGCGCCGCGAACGATCGAAGCCGGTCCGGGTCGGTTTCCGGCGCGTGTGCGACGAGTACCCCGACGTCGACGCGCAGGTCGAGCGAGCCCTCGCGCTCGGCCGCCACGAGCGCGGGCGCATCGCGCCGGCCCGACCGGGAGCCGTCCATCACTATCGGCAGTTCGTCGCGAGCACACTTAACGGCCACCGACTGGGCGGCTCGCGGACAGTAGCCGACGGGACCGGACGACACGGCCGAACCACGACCCGCGGATCGATCACCACCATAGCGTCCGGGTTAGGCGTCGAGGTCCGTCTGCTCAGTGCTCTGACTGGCCCTGCGTAGCCCGGAACGTCCGTACCGTATCCCGCTCTCCCGCCTCGACGTCGACCTCGACGAACCCGAGGTCGGTGAAGACGCGGTTCCAGTCGCGGTAGTACAGCGGGAATTCGTCGTTGACGTAGCTCACGTCGGGGTCTGTCCCGCGCGAGTGGTCGCCGTCGCCCTCGTTCTCCACGGTGATGAGGAGGTCGCTCGTGATCCGGGACAGTTCCTCGAAGACCCACTCGACGTCCGGATGGAGGTGCTGGAGCGTCTCCACGGAGAAGACCGCGTCGAACTGCCCGTCCTCGAAGTCGCCGACGACGTTCTCGATCGCGTCGAGGTAGAACGTCCCGTGGTCGGTGAGGTCCGGGTAGGTCTCCGCCATCACGTCGAACGCCTCGTCGTTGACCTCGATCCCAGACAGGTCCTCGAAGCCGTGCTCGTGGAGGTGCGAGAGGTGCCGGCCCGAACTGCATCCGAGTTCCAGGACGGACGCGTCGCGGTCGAGGTACCGCACGAGACTCCCGCGAACCGACTCGCTCGATTCGTCCGGGCCGTAGTAGGCGTAGTACTCCGGCGAGTACTCCCCGGATCGTTCCGCCCACTCGCGGCGAGTCTCGTGAGAATCCACGTGTAGTGACACCCGCGGACACGTATAAGACGGTCGGACGCCATCCGGTCTACCCGTATCGACGTGCTCCCGGTTCGTGGGGAGACGGCCGGAGTTCCGGTCGTGGTGACGCCGACTTCGGCGTCCCGCTCCCCGACGAGTACCAGGCCTACGCGCTCCGTCGGGTTGCTGGACCCCGTCAGTTCGCTGGACGTAGTCGAACCCGAGGAGAGCGAACGAACGTCGAGGTACACTTGGAAAACCCGGAGACTGCGGAGGGATGATCGACCCCTGCGTTGGCAGGCAGACTCCCTATTGAAATCTCGGCCCTCCCCAGAGGTGGAGCCCACCATGACAGCATCCAACCTCCGCGAACTGTTCGTGCACGACCTGGAAGACATCTACTTCGCCGAGAACGAACTCCTCGACGCGCTCGAGGAACTCGCCGACCAGACCGAGAACGAGCAGATCGCCGACGCGTTCCGGGAGCACCGTGAGGAGACCCAGGGCCACATCGACCGCGTCGAGCAGGTGTTCGAGATGCTCGACAAGGAGCCCGAGCGCGAGGAGTGCGAGGGCATCGAGGGCCTCATCAGCGAGCACGAGGACTTCGTCGAGGGCGACCCCGACCAGGAGATCCTCGACCTCCACAACGTCGTCGCGGGCCAGAAGACCGAGCACTACGAGATCGCCGCCTACGGCAACCTGGCCCTCATCGCGGACCGGCTGGGGATGGACGAGGCCGGCGACCTCCTCCACGAGAACCTCGAGGAGGAGGAGGAGGCGCTCGACGAACTGTCGTCGCTCGTCGAGGACTACGACTTCGAGCAGTTCAACGAGGCGGCTTCGGCCGACTGAGACAGGCACGCTCCCGCCTGGACGGGACGGCCTCGAGCAGGAACCCCCCTCTTTTGTTTCGGACGTGCAGGCCGAGCGAGTGCCATCGTCGACCGCGTCGGGGACTCTGTCGTCGACCGCCCCGAGGAGCCGACGACCGTCATCGGTCCAGTGCCCGCCGCTCCAGCAGCCGCAGAACCGGGTCGCTCGCGGCCACCCGGATTCCCAGCCGCGTGAGCCGGTCCCGCGCCGCCCCCGGGACCAGCGTCCCGTAGAGCGACCCGAGGAGCGGGATCGGGCCGATACGGTAGTGAGAGGACGGGTTCGGGGCGGTCGCGGCTTCCACGATCGTCTCCGCGACCGTCCCCGGGTCGGTGACGAGGGGCCCGCCCGCCTCGACGGCCCCGAGTCGTCGCAGCACGCGGTGGAGGTCGTCGTAGCTGGACGGGCGGTCGGTCGGCCCCCGTTCGCGGGTCACGCGCTCGACCTCCTCCTTCGCCCGGTCGTAGAACTCCGTGGCCACGATCCCCGGCTGGACGACCGCGACCTCGACGCCCGTCCCCGACACCTCCTGGCGGAGCGCGTCGCTCAGCCCCGCGAGGGCCATCTTCGAGCCGTTGTAGACGCCGATTCCGGCGAGCGCGAGGCGGTCGGCGGCGCTCGTGACGTTGACGATCCGACCCTCTCCCGCCTCGCGCATCCCGGGGAGGACCGCGCGCATCAGCCGGTGCGGCCCGAAGCAGTGGACGGCGAACTGGCGCTCGACCAGCCGCGTCGGAACGTCCTCGACGGGACCGAACTGTCCGTACCCCGCGTTGTTGACGAGGCAGTCGACGCGGCCCTCCTCGTCCAGGATACGGCCGACGACGCGGTCGACGTCCCCCGGCTCGGTCAGGTCCAGCTGCTCGACCTCGACCCCGCGGTCCGCGAGCGCGTCGAGGTCGGCACGATCCGGGTCGCGAGCGGTCCCGTACACCCGCCACCCGCCCTCGAGGAACGACAGCGCGGTCTCACGGCCGATCCCCGACGAGCACCCGGTGACAAGCGCGGTCCCCGTCATCGGTCCGGCTCCGGTTTCCGAAGTCCGGCGTGCGTCTCGCGCTCCCGGACGGCGCGCATCCGGCTACAGAGGTCGTCCGAGGAGCCCGGAACGTCCAGCTCCTCGATGTCGTCCAGTTCGTCCGGCGGACAGGGATAGGGTCGCAGGGACCTGTGGAGCGCGATCCCCGCCCTGGCTCCGTCGCCCAGCGCGACCACCGTCTGGTTCAGCCCGTGCGTGACGTCGCCGACGGCGTAGGCCCCCTCCACGCTCGTCTCCCGGCTCCCGTCGACGGCGACGGCCCCCTCGTCGGTGAGTTCACAGCCCAGCGACTCGGCCAGCGCGGTGTTGTACTCCCTCCCGTACATCGCGAACCCGCCCAGATACTCGCGGTCCGACCCGTCCGCGAACGTCATCCCCCCGATCCACGGCTCGTCCGCGCTCTCGTCGCGAGCGAACACGTCGACGACGGGGGTCTCGACGCGGTCGATCGGGTGAGCCCGGACCTGGCGCTCGGTCCCGGCACTCCACTCCGGCTCGTTCCCGTTCAGGAGCAGGTCGACGTCCGCGGTGAAGTTGAGCATGAGCATCGCGGCGTGGGCGGCGCCCTCCCCGTGTCCGAGGACGTACACCGGGCCGTCTCCCAGCGTGTAGGCGTCGCAGTGCAGGCAGTAGTGGAGCCCGCGACCGGTGAACCGCTTCAGGTCCGGCACCGGCGGCTCGACGTCGGTGAAGCCGGTCGCGAGGACGACGCGCTCGGCCTCGACGGTCGTGCGGGCCGCGTCGACGACGAACGAGCTGTCGGCGTCGCCACGCCGCTCGACAGCGTTCACTGTGTCCAGGTAGTACTCCCCGCCGTACTCCCAGAGCTGCTCGACGGCGTGGTCGGCCAGTTGCCGGCCGGAGACGTCCTCGGAGACGCCCAGCATGTTGTGGACGTGACTGACTGCCGTGTGTCGGCCCCCCTCCCTCTCGAAGACGGCCGTCCGGTGCCCGAGTCGGGTCGTGTAGAGGGCGGTCGTCAGGCCGGCGGGCCCGCCCCCCACGACGGCCACCTCGTATGACAGTCGGTCGCTCATCGGTACGAACGAGTTCGGGCCTGCGTGTGTTATGGGTTGGCACTGCACCTCCCTGCCCGCCGTCGTCCCCGGTTCGGACGGCGGAGCGGGCGGGTTCCGCGACCACGTCGTGACTGTCAGACCGCCGGACCCCGCTGCCCGTTCGACCCAGTTACCTCCACCCGTCCGGCGAACCGTACTGCTCCCTGAACACGTCGAGCGTCGCCCGGAGCGCGCCGATGACGATGGGGCCGAAGAAGATGCCCATGAACCCGATGACGTAGATGCCGCCGAGGACGCCGATGATGATGACGCTGGGGTTGAGCTGGGCGTACCGGTCCACGACGACGGGGCGGAGGTAGTCGTCGGAGATGCCGACGACGACCGTCCCGTACACGAAGAGGAGCACGGCCGGGATCGGTTGGCCGATGGCGACGAGGTAGACCACCGCCGGACCCCACACCAGGAACGAGCCGACGATCGGCAGCAGCGACAGGACGATCATCACCGCGGTCCAGAACGCCGCGTTCGGGATCGCCGTGGCGAACAGCCCCAGCCCGGCGAGCACGCCCTGGATGATGGCCACGAGGACGTGACCGGCGAGCACCGCCCCCGTGATGCCGTCGATCTCCTCGTACAGTTGGTCCTGGACGTCCTCGGGGAGCGGCGTCGTCCGGCGGAGCCAGTCGACGAACCGGTCGCCGTCCTTCAGGAAGTAGAAGAGGAGGAACACGGTCAGCCCGAGTCCGATGGCCGCGTGCGTGAGGACGCCGAAGATTCCGACCACGCTGCCGACGCCCTCCGTCCCGACCTCGCTGAGCGCCGACCGGAGGGCGGCCGTCAGGTCGATCTCGACGCCGGTGAACCGCTGGATGACCGCCTCGAACCCGTCGAGGGTGAGTTCGCCCTCCCTGAGCCGATCGAGGAGGGTCATCGCCTCCGCCGCGGTCGCGCGAACGACAAAGACGAGCGGTATGATCACGGCGACGGTCGCCCCGAGGACGAGCAGGGCGGCCGCGATTCGCGGCTCCGTTCGATCGGTGAGTCGGTGCTGGAGGGGCGCGAGAACGTACGCGAGCAGCACCGCGAGGAGGAAGTACTGCATGAAGGGGAGCACCAGCGCGGCCGAGAGCACCAACAATGCGGCGATGAGCACCAGCAAGAAACCCTTGGAGACGTTCACGTACCTTCTTGGGGCCGTAGCGGGAAAAACGTGGGAGTGAGGGTTCCGCGTCACCGCGCCGGTTCGCGGTACCGGCTCGCGAAGCCGTGCTCTCGGGGTCACCGGCGCTACCGAAGCTGTTCGCCCGGGCTACGGCGGGAACTCCCCCTTCCTCCCGCGCTCGGCACCTGCCGTGCGCACGCTTTTCGGTGAGCGAACCGAACGTGAGGCGACGAGATGAGCGACATCGACGCCGTCTGGAACGACCTCCGGCAGCGAATCGAGCGCCTCGAACCGGGGGCCGGGTTCGTGACCCCGGTATCCGACCGGCCGTTCAGGGTCGAGGCGACATTCGAGGACCGCGTCTCCGTCCGGTTCCGCGACAGCGGGGAGGAGCGACAGCTCTGGCGGGAGCAGTTCGGGGTGTTCGTCCGCCGGCTGGACGACGGGGGGATCGCCGTCGCCGACCTCCCGCCGGGCGTGGAGCCGTACGCCAGCGTCGTGACGCTCCTCGACGACTACGCGGCGGCCGACGGGAGGATATCACACGCGCCGGGCGGCCCTTCGGACGAGGAGAGCCCGTACCTCGTGTCGCCGGCGGAGGCGCGGACGCGGCCCGAACGACTCCACGACGACGCCCTGTTGCTGGCCGACCTGCTCGACCGGCTGGACGCCACCGACCCGCCGTCGCTGGACACGGACTCGCTGGCCGACCTGTACGTCCTGCTGTCGGACGTCCAGCACGAATCCGACCGGCTCCGGCAGTCGACCCGGGAGCCGCTGCTGGACCGGCTCGGCCCGAACCAGGCGCTCAGCGGACGGTTCGGGACGGTCCGCCGGACGACCCGCGAACGCCGCCGGCCGAAGGACGACGAGACGGTCCTGGACGCCCTCGACGAGCACGGCATCCCCCACGAGTGGGTGCTCGGCGTCGACGCCGACAAACTGGACGTCGTGTTGGCCGTGACCGACCTGACGGAGGAGGAGGTGTACGACGCCGACGAGCAGGTGTACGTCCAGAAGACCGACGTCGACGAGACCGAGAAGTTCTCGCGACTGCGGGGGCTGGCCGACCGGATCGACCAGCTCGAGGGCGCCGAGGGCGAGAAGCTGCGCGAGGAACTCACCGAGCTCGAAGCCCACCTCGACGAGGCGCTCTCCGCGTGAGCGGCCGCGTTCGAGGCGGGTAGCGGAAGCGTCCCGATCTGGAACCGCCAGACGAGGTCAGGGGGATCGATTCCGAGATGCCACCAACCGTTTGAGTGTGTATGACTAACGCACCCCGTGGAACAGTACGAGACGGCGTACCTCGAAGCGATCGTCGACAACTTGGCCGCGAGCGTGGCGAGCGGGATGCGCGAGGGCGCGACCGACGTCGACCTGGTCGAGAGCGAGGACCGGCTGACCGCGTCGGGACGGCTGTGGGTCCGGGGCTACCTGACGAGTCGCCTGTCGACGTTCAGGGCGGGGACCCGCGGCAACCCGAACCTCTCCCAGGAGGACCACGAGTACATCGCGGAGTTCGTCGACGAGCACCAGGCCGGGTTCGCCGCCCAACTCTACTCGTGACAGGGCTGGTGCACCTATGACCGACCCGCAGTCCGGCGGACCAGGAGGGAGAGATAGTGAGGAGAGTGAAGCCAGCGACGAGGCCGGAGACGATAGCGAAGCCGGAGACGACGATCACGGGGACCGGACGGGGTGCGACTACCCGGAGAACCTGATCCGCGTGATGACGTACAACGTCCGCTACGCCAACCCGAACGACGGGGAGAACGTCTGGGAGAACCGCCGCGACCACGTCGCCACCGCGATCAGGTTCCATCGGCCGGACGTCGTCGGCCTGCAGGAGGCGTTCCACGACCAGATCGAGGACCTCCGGGAGCGGTTACCCGACTTCGAATGGCTGGCCGCGGGGCGGTCCGGGGAGGGAACCGCCGGCGAGAACGTGGCGGTCGGCTACCGACGTTATCGGTTCGACCGCGAGCGCGACGGCGCCTTCTGGCTGTCGGAGACCCCGGACACGCCCAGCGTCGGCTGGGACGCCGCGCTCTCGCGGATCGTCCGCCACGTGCGGTTCCGCGACCGGGTGACGGGCGTCGAGTTCGAACACTTCAACACCCACTTCGACCATCGCGGCGAGACGGCCCGGGAGTGGAGCGCGGCGCTGCTCCGCGATCGCATCGACGAACTGGCCCCCGACGCGCCGCTGGTGGTCACCGGCGACTTCAACTGTCGGGAGGCGACTGAGCCGTACCGGATCATGACAGAGGACGGCGGGGCCGGCCACCGGCGGTCGCTGACAGATTCCCACCGGGTCTCGAGACACCCGCACCACGGACCCTCGACGAGCATGACGGACTTCACCGACCTCGTCCCCCGGAAGAAGATCGACCACGTGTTCGTCTCGAGCGGCATGGAGGTCGTCAACCACGGCACCTGCTCGGACACCTACGACGACGGCCGGTACCCGTCCGACCACCTCCCGGTCGTCGTCGACCTCTCCCTGCCGGAGGGCGGGTGAGCGGCGGACACGTCCCCGTCGTTCCCCCGTCCGGTCGACCCCCGTACCCGCCGACGGCGACGACGGCCACCGTCGGTACCGCTACCGCCGATTCGAGTACCGACGGATCACTTCCCCCCGCTCTCGCGGAGCAGGCTCGGCGGGTCGTCGTCCTCCCGGGGGTCGCCCTCGGGGTAGGTGAACACGAGGTCCTTCCCGTCGAACTCCTCGAAGAACTCCTCCCAGGAGACCTCCTTCAGCGACTCACGCAGGGTTCTCTCGTGACGTGAGCGTCAGGTTCGCCGGGTCGAGGAGGTAGTACCGTTCCCAGGCCGGGGCGAGACCGACGACGCGCGTTCCGTCGATCTCGTCCGCGCGATGTGTGTGGTGGTGACCGACGAGACAGAGGTCCGGATCGGTCGCCGCCAGCAGGTCGTTCACGTGTTCACAGCCCGGGTCGTAGCCGTACGTCAGCAGTCCGGTCGGCGCCTCGTGGGTCAGGAGGACGTCCACGTCATCGAGCGCGGCGACCGCCTCGACGTCCTCGTGCGTGAAGTGGCGCCGTCGGTCGCCGACGAGTTCGCTCCGCGGCAGGTCGTACATCGTCGGGGCGTGGTTCCCCGAGAGGCCGGCAACCCGCAGGCCGGCGACCTCGGCTACCGTGCCCGCGAGCAAATGCGCGTTGTGCACGTCCGGGGGCGACTCGCCCGCGCGGAGGCGCTCGATCACGTCCAGGTCCTCATCGTTCCCGGCGACGAACCACGTCGGCGCGGGGAGGTCGTACAGTTCGAGGTCGCCCACCTGGAGCGCCACTTCGGGGTCGACGGCGTCGTACGCGGCGAGCAGCGCCGCTCGGTTGTCTGGGTCGGCGGCGTGCGCGTCTCCGAGCACGAGCATCGGTCGCCGTACGGCGGCGACGGGCGTAAGCGCACGGCCTTCACGGCGCCGACCCGACGGCCCCCGAATCGGGGAGGCCCCGTAACTCGTGGCGACTACTCGATCTCGACCGTCGTCCCTTCCCGCTCGATGCGCGCGGTCCGTTCCCGCCGCCGACCGCGGGCAAGCCCGACGAGCCCCCAGAGGACGAGGAGCGCGCCTTCGAGGCGGGCGGCGGTGTACACCCACGGCCGAACCTCGACGGAACCGAAGTCCTCGACCGCCAGGTCCATCCAGTAGTCGACGAACGATCCCGGTCGGGCGAACTCGACGGCGCCGAAGACGACCGCGAGGAGTCGGGAGAGCACGGTCGGGGTGACGCGACCGACGAGAAAAAACGTACCGACGGGTTCGTGTGCGAATCGTTCAGGGTGCTCGCGTTTCGCTCGCCGAAGCCCGCGAGCCGTCATCCAGGGCGGGCGAGCGGCGGGCGACGGCGACCCGGGAAGCGGACGCCCGACCCGTTCGAGCACGCCTCAGCTCGGCTCCGTCCCCCGGGCCTCCCGCTGGCCGGACGGGGGTCGCTCGATACCGTGGACGAGGGCCTCGCCGGTCTGCGCGTCGAACAGGTGGACTCGGGACCGGTCGAGCTGGATCCGGTGGCTCGTCCCCTCGATCTCGCCGGTGAGGTCCGGGTCCGGGGGCGCGCTCATCAGGAGCTGGTCCTCGCGGTCGTCGTCCCCCTCAAGCAGGAAGTAGATGAATACCTCGTCGCCGACGGGTTCCACCACGTCGACGGCCGCCTCGAACGGTTCGGTCGGGTCGGCGAGGTCCTCCTCGTCAGCGAAGCCGAGGTCCTCCGGGCGGATACCGAGCGTCACCGACTGGTCCCGCTCGAGGTCGTACCGCGTCGGGTCGAACGCGACGTCGAAGGCGGGCGTCCGGACGCCGTCCGCGGTCACCTCGGCGTCGAAGAAGTTCATGCTCGGCGAGCCGATGAAGCTCGCGACGAACTTGTTGGCTGGCTGGTTGTAGCACTCGAGCGGACGGGCGAACTGCTGGACCTCGCCCTCGTCCATCACGGCGAGCCGGTTCGACATCGTCATCGCCTCCTCCTGGTCGTGGGTGACGTACACGATGGTCGTGTCGAGCTCCTGGTGGAGCCGCTGGAGCTCGGTCCGCATGTGGACCCGGAGCGCGGCGTCCAGGTTCGCCAGCGGCTCGTCCATGAGGAACACCTCGGGTTCGCGGACGATCGCCCGCGCGATGGCGATGCGCTGGCGCTGCCCGCCCGAGAGCTCGTCGGGCATCCGGTCGAGCGTCCCCTCCATCTGGACGATCTCGATCGCCCGTTCGACCCGACGGTCGATCTCATCGTCGTCGAAGTCGCGCAGACGGAGCCCGAAGCTGATGTTGTCGTGGACGTCCATGTGCGGGAACAGCGCGATGTTCTGGAACACCATCGCGATGCCCCGGTCCTTCGGCGGGAGGTTCGTCACGTCGTGCCCGGCGATGGAGACGGTCCCCTCCGTCGGCTTGGTGAGTCCCGCGATCATCTCCAGCGTCGTCGACTTCCCGCAGCCCGAGGGGCCGACGAGGGTTACGAACTCGCCGTCCTCGATGTCGAGCGAGACGTCGTTGACAGCCGTTACGTCGTCGTACCGTTTGATCAGGTGTTCGAGTGTAACGTTTCCCATGAGTGATCACTCCTTGAGCGCGCCGGCGGTGAGCCCGCTGACGATCTTCTCCTGTGCGACGACCACGAGGATGGCGATGGGGACGACGCCGATGATGCTCGCGGCAGCCATCAGGTTGTACAGGTCGGCGTACTGGCCCTGGAACTGTAAGATCCCCCAGACGACGGGCGCCCAGTTCTGGGCCTGCCCGTCGGTCATCAGGTAGCCGAAGAAGAACTCGTTGTAGACGGAGATGAAGGTGAGCACGCCCGCCGTCGCGACGCCGGGCGCCGACAGCGGCATGATGACGCGGAACAGCGCGCCCAGCCGCGTCGTCCCCTCGACTCGGGCGGCCTTCTCCAGGCCGTCGGGGATCTGGCTGTAGAACGTCGTCAGGACGAAGATCGAGAGGGGGAGGAACAGCGCGCTGTACGGGAACACGAGCGCCCCCGGCGTGTTGAACAGCACCGGGCTCTGCACCGCCTCGCCGCCCGGCAGCGTCAGGAACGTGACGTTCCCAGTGAACAGCCGGAACAGCGGCAGCAGGAACGCGGCAGGCGGGAAGTACGACACGGCGAGCAGGAGCAGCATCAGCGGCACCCGCCCCGGGAACTCCAGCCGACCGAACACGTAGCCCGCGACGCTGGCGAGCACCAGCACGATGACCGTCGTGATGAGGCCGAGCACGATGCTGTTGAACATGTACCAGTGGAACGGGACCTGCTCGAACACCGTCAGGAACACCTCGGGGTTGAACCCGTTGGGCAGCAGGCCAACGTCGCTCATGTTCTCCTCGGGCGTGAGCGCGAGGACGAGCAGCCAGTACAGCGGGAACAGCGTCGTGAACAGGAAGAACCCCGCGACGACGACGAACATCGCGCGGTACACCTTCTTGGGGTTTTGGATAGAGTCCTGGACCCAGCGCTCGTACGGGCCCGCGGTGTCACTCGACATCTCAGACCACCTCGCTCTCGGCGTCGGCGTAGCCGATGATGTACACGGACACGATCAGGGCGATGAGGGCCGCCGTGACGAACGCGATGGCGGCGGCGGTTCCGTACTGACGGGCGCTGAACGTCGTGACGACGAGGCACGACAGCGACGGCACCGTACTACAGCTCGACACCGTCTCGATGAGCCCGTACACGCGCATCGACTGGATGGTCCGGAACAGCATCGCGACGAGCACCGTCGGCGCCACGATGGGGAACGTGACCATCCGGAACCGCTGGAGTGTCGAGGCGCCCTCGACCCGCGCGACGTCGTACAGGCTCCGGTCGACGCTCTGGAGCCCCGCGAGGATGAGCAGCGCCATGAACGCCGACGTCTTCCACACGTCGGCGATGATGATGATGATCGTCGAGTCGACGCTGTTGACGGTCGGCGTGGCCGAGAAGATCCCCAGGTTCTGGAGCGGTTCGACCAGGAAGCTGATGCCGGGCTGGAACAGCAGGAAGAAGATCATCCCCTGGATGACGATGGGGATCGCCCACGGGAGGATGATCGCGACCCGCACCCAGCGCCGGCCGCGAAACTCCTGGTCGAGGACGAGCGCCTGACCGAAGCCGATGAGCGTCTCGAGCACGACGCTCACGATGGTGAAGATGAGCGTCACCGTGAGCGCGCTCCGGAACGGCTGACTGAGGTCGAAGAAGGGCCGGGTCAACTGGGCGTTGATGTCGCCCGTCAGCAGGGCGACGTAGTTGTCGAGCCCGATGAACGGGCCGAACTGTGCTCCGCCGTAGAGCGCGTCGGCGTGCAGCGACATGGTGAACGTTCTGAGCAGCGGCCAGAACGCGAACGCGCCGAGCAACAGCAGCATCGGCGACAGGAGCAGGTACGCGAAGGCCGCGTCGCTCAGGTTCTCGACCCATCGCGTAGCGCTCGCCAACGGGCCGGATCGTCGTTGCGTGCCGGGGGAACTGGTCTCTGTAGCCATCTAACTCTGGTTCTCAGTCGCGCTGTTTTCTATCTGGACGAGCAGTTCCTTCAGGTCGGACATCGCACCCTGCGGCGTCTTGTCCCGGCTGAGCGTCGCGCTCACCTGCTGGGTGATTCGGGGCGACTCAATCGGCCAGACGACCGTCGCCGGCCGGGGAACCGCGTGCTGGCCGGCGAACTTCAGCGTGTCGACGTACCGGCCCATCACGTCGATGTTCCGCGCCTCCTGGGAGTCGAGCAGGTCGGGTTTCGGCGGGACGTAGCCGATCACTTCCATCAGTTTCAGGTAGAAACTGTCCCGGCTCATCGCCCGCAGCACCTCCTTCGCCGCCTCCGGGTTTCTCGCGTTCGGGTTCAGCGTGACGTGCCAGCCGCCGAGCGCGGAGACGGAGCCGCCCATCCCCTCGAACTGCGCGTTGTCGGGTCTGACCCCGAACGGCATCGGCATCACGCCGAGGTTCTCGCCGAACGCCTCCTCCGCGCCGGCCGAGAGCACCGAGTACGGCCAGTTCCGGTGGGCGACCGAGTCGCCGTTCATGAACGACGACAGCGACGAGTCCTCCTCCCACTGGAGCACGGCCTGGGGCGCCAGCGGACCCGGGATGGAGTCGAGCGCGTGCTCGTCGTCCGGCCCGTGGATGAACGACCGGGCCATCCGGGCCGCCTTCACGGTCGGGTCCGATTCGACCGTGACCGGGCGCTCGCCCACGTTCTGGAGCAGGTTCTTCCGCGCGCCGAAGTAGGAACCGCCCCAGCTCGCCATCCACTCGTTGAACGTACAGCAGGAGAGTCCCTCGTATACCGCCGCCTGGAAGGTGTAGCCGTAGTCCGTGTCGGACTGGTCCATCGTCTGCTTGGCGATCTCCGCGAACCGCGGCCACGAGAGCGGGTTGGTCGCCCACCCGCTCGGGTCGAAGCCGGCCTGTTCGACGAGGTCCTTCCGATAGAGCGTCAGCCCGAAGTCCGTGAACAGCGGGACCCCGTAGAGGCCGCCGTCCGGCCCGGACGCGGTCGCGACGCTCGCCTGGAAGTAGTTCTCCTTGACGCGTTTCGCGAGGTCCGGCATCTCCTCGTCCAGGTTCGCGACCTGATCGCGCAGGATGAATGGGATGGTCCAGCCACTGTCCATCCGAAGCAGCGACGGCTGTTCGAGTCCCGCAGACAGCCACTGGGAGTACTGCTGCTGGGCCGTGCTGGACGTGACCGGGAGTATCTCCACCGTGATGTCCGAGGACAGCCCCGCCTCGTGCAGGGCGTCGTTGATGTCACCGGACGCCTCCTTCGCGCCAGAGTCGGCGACGAACTGGACGACGGTTCCCTCGGTCCGGCCGCTACCGCCGAACGTCCGCCCGGCGAAGGTACAGCCCGCGAGCCCCGCAGCGGCGCCGGTCGCTGCCGCGCCCCGCAGGAACCGCCGTCGCGAGGAGCCGGACGTACTCACGGGTCCCCCCGGGATCGGAGACTTGGACGTCCCCGGTAGTACCTGTCCTGTTCGTGTCGGCCGACACCAGTCCCGTCCCGAGGAACGCGACCCGAACCGGCCGCTCCGGCTGGTTCCCCTACCATCGGGAACGAGCCGGCGTTCGATTCCTGTATCGACGTCGCGGTTCGCCCCGTGAGAGGGTGGGTACCATCTCTTCTCCCCGTTTTGCACCTCGTCCGGTAACGGTGCGGCTTGCAAATGACGGATTTGAAGTTCAAATTAACTGAACCTCTCGCGGTCCCCTCCGATCACTCGAGTTCTGCCGGTTCGGGTGCACTCAACGGCTGCTCGTCATCGAGTTCGGGGGGCGGCATCCGAGCAGCGGTAGACGGGGGCGGTCGGAGCAGGGGGAACTGCAGGCAGTCGATGCGGGCGCAACGTCACGCGTCGATCGTCTCGACGCCGGCGGATGGGGGCTGCTGGATTGCCGTGACGCTCACTCGTCGACGGTGTACGCCGGAATCCACGGCGGCATCGAGCGATCCTTCGACCACTCGAACAGGTGGCGCTTCTCGTTCGCGTAGTAGGAGCGGTACGCGTCGACGTAGTCGTCGGCCGTCCACTCGCCGGTGAGCTGGGGCGGGTCGGTCTCCCCCTCCCCCGGCCAGTCGAGTCCACGGACGGCGTCGGAGTCCAGGGATTCGACGACGGCCCAGCAGCCGTGGCGCTCGTCCGGCCCGTGGTCCCAGCGGTACCGCCACTCCCCGTGGGCGGCGTCGGTGTAGGCCCGGAGCCGTCGCCAGTTGGCGAGACTCCCCGCCGCCCAGCGGGTCAACGGGTTGTTCGCGTGCGTAAAGTACAGGTCGTCGGACTCCGGGTAGCCGTTCAGCTGTACGGCGGTGGTGAGCACCATCGAGCACTCGAACACGCTGCTCGTCACGTGCCTGTCGACGAGCCAGGTGACCAGAGTGTCGAGGTCCCTGTCGAGCCAGAACGCGTTGACCATCCGCCCGTTCGTACGCCGCGCACACGGTTAGCGGCTCTGACGTCCCCGGCGCTTCGAACGGGAGGAATCAGCTCTGCTACTGGGGTCGACACCTTGATGTACGGGTACCCGTGGGTACGCGTAGATGGAGATCATCGGTCACCGCGGATGCGCCGACCAGTACCCCGAGAACACGGTTCACGCCGTGCAGCGCTCCTCCCGGTACCTCGACACCATCGAAGTGGACGTCCGACGCTGCGGCTCCGGCGAGCTCGTCGTCTTCCACGACGAGACCGTCGACCGGTTGACCGACGCGACCGGCCGGGTCACCGACCTCGACTGGACCGAACTCCGCGAACTCGAGGTGATGGACTCCGGCGAGACGATCCCACGTCTCTCGACCGTCCTCGAGGCGTTCCCCCGCGGCGTCCGCGCCCAGGTAGAACTGAAGGGGCGAGGGCTCGCCGAGGACGTGCGCGACGTCGTCGCCGGGTCCGACGTCGAGGTGGCCGTCTCCTCGTTCGACATCGACGCGCTCGCGGAGGTCCACGACCTCGGCTGGGACGTGCGGACGGGCTACCTGTTCGAGTCGAACCCCGCGGGGAACCTCGCGGCCGCCGTCGAACTCGGCTGTGCGGTCGTCCACCCCTACTACGACCTCTGCCTGAAGACCGACGTCGTCGACGACGCCCACGAGGCGGGGCTCGAGGTCGTCGCGTGGAAGGCCGCGCGTACGGCCGAGGAGGTCGCGGCGCTCAGGACCGTCGGCGTCGACGGCGTCACAGCGGATCGGTGGGACATCGGCTAGTCCGATCTGGCTGCGGATTTCGGGGTAGAGGAGTCGTGGTCTCGAGTGCTTCGCGGTTTTGCTCGAAGTTTCCCGTGGCATCCGGCTTTTGGGACGGTTCAGTCGCAGTCGAGTAGGTCCGGAAAGCCCCCGCGGCCCCTTTCAGTCCCGCCCACAGCAACCGCACCTCACCCTCCCTTACCTCGGAGCGAAGCCCCTCGGAAGTCACCCTCGCTTCGCTCGCGTGACCAGCCGATTCGCTCGCCCGCGCTCGCATCCCTCGCGCGCGCGTCTGCTCGCCCCTGAGGGGCTCGCAGTCACGCGCGTCACTGCCACAGCCAGATAATCTACGTGGCGCGCGGCGGCCAAGCGAAGCGCGGCCGCTCGTGCGAGGGACGAGCATCGCTGGCCGCAGGCCGAGAAGCGCAGGAGGCTGGGGAGGGTGAGGATGTGGGTGGGACTGAAAGGGGCCGGAGCGCTGGGCGATGGCGCGGACCGTCAAGCACCGCAGGCGAACGAGCGAAGCGAGTGAGGCGAGGAGCGCAGCGGCCGCACCGAGTCCAGCGCTCCGGGGGCTTTCCAGGTGTACTCGTCTCCGTCATCGATACTCGCCTCCCGATTCAGACGATACCGTCCAAATTCACAGAACAAGCTAACAGCCTCTTCGACACCAACCTCACCCAGTCGTCACGACTTCCAGCACCGCCCGGTGTTCGAGTTCCGTGTCCGCGCCGACCTGCCGGCGGCTCCGGCAGTCGATGCCGTGGAGGAAGCCGTCGCCGATGTCCGAATGGAGGTGGTACGCGAAGTCCTCGGCGGTGGCGTCGCCGGGGAGGACGAAGCAGTCGCGGAACGGGCCCTTGCTCCAGTCGCCGCTCGCGCTCCCCGGGAAGACGACCTTGGCGTCGAGCTCCTCGAACAGCGCCGTCTCGATGGCCTGCTGGACGCCCGTGCCGTCGAACTCGGCCACGAACTCGCGGATGGCCTCGAGGCCGGCCGCCTGCTCGTCGGAGACGTCGCCGACGACGTCGAAGTCGGCCTCGCCCTGCCGGTAGTCGACGACGCCCGACTCGGCGGCCTTCTTCAGCGACTTCTCGGCGTGGGCGCTCGTCGGGACGATCGTGAGGTGGTCGTACTCCGGGTCCGACGTGATCTCCTCGTAGTTCTCCTTCGCCGCCGGCGTGTCCATCTTGTTCGCGGCGATCACCATCGGCTTCGTCCGCTTGCGCATCTCCCGCGCGAGCGCGAACCGGTCGTCGGCGTCCCACGTCTCCGGGTCGAGTTCGAGGTCGAGCGAGAGGACGACCCGCTTGATCTCGTCCTTGTTCGTCCTGAACGCGCTCAACTGTTCCGCGAGGACGTGCTCGACCCCGATCTCGTCGCCGGGGTTCGGCCCCTGGTACATCGACTCGAACTTCTCGATCCCCTTCTCCAGGACGCCCAGGTACCACTGGTCGAGTTCGTCCTCCAGGAAGTCGACGTCCTCGCGGGGGTCGTGTCCCTCCGTCGGCTCGCCCTCGATGTCGGTCTCGCCGGAGAAGTCGACGACGTGGACGAGCACGTCCGCCTCGTTCAGGTCGGTGAGGAACTGGTTGCCGAGCCCCTTCCCCTCGTGGGCACCGGGGATGAGCCCCGCCACGTCGACGAGCTGGACCGGGACGAACCGGGTATCGTCGTCGCAGAAGCCGTGGTTCGGTTCGCACTCCTCGTCGAACTCGGGCGCCGCGCAGTCGACGCCGACGTACGCCTCACCGACGCTCGGATCGATGGTCGTGAACGGGTAGGCCCCCTCGGGCACGTCGTTCATAGTGGCCGCGTTGAAGAAGCTCGATTTCCCCACCGAGGGCTTCCCCACGAGGCCGATCTTGTAGCTCATTGACCGGAATCGGCGGCCGTCGGGGGAAAGGATTTCTACCCGACGGCGGCGTGGCCAGCGGTGACACACCGCGCAGAACTCGTCGTAGCATCCGGCCGACCCCCGACCGGTCGCGGACCGTGACGACGTGTGTCTCGGAACCCCTTTAGGCGGGACCCACCTTATCCCGGCCATGAACTACGATTCTGCGCTCGACCGCGCCTACGAGTCGCTTCCGGAGTCACCCGCCGAGGCGGGCGACCGACTCAACGTTCCGGACCCCGAGGGACAGACCGACGGGGCGTTCACGCGACTGACCAACCTCGACGCCATCGCCGACTCGCTCTCCAGGGACGCCGAGCACCTCCACCGTTCCATCCAGCGTGACCTGGGGACGAACGGCCAGTTCGAGAACGGCGTCGCCCGCTACAACGGCTCGTTCTCGGTCGCCGACTTCGAGGCCGCCATCGACGAGTACGTCGCCGAGTTCGTCACCTGCTCGGAGTGCGGCCTCCCGGACACCGTGCTCAAGACCGAGGACGGGATCAACATGCTCCGCTGTCAGGCGTGCGGGGCGTTCCGGCCGGTCGAGAAGCGCTCCGGGTCCGCGACGCGCCAGCGCGCCGGCCCCGACATCGAGGAGGGGAAGACGTACGAACTGAAGATCACCGGCACCGGCCGGAAGGGCGACGGCGTCGCCGAGAAGGGGAAGTTCACCATCTTCGTCTCGGGCGCGAGGGAGGGCGACGTGGTGAACGCCTACGTCCACAACGTCTCCGGGACGCTGGCGTTCGCCCGGCCGGCCTGAGGCGGAACCGAAAACGTGAGGATTCCCCGGCGTGGATAGGCGAGGGACGTGTCCTATCGGGTCGATAGACGGCGGCTCCTGCGCGCGGCGATGGCCACGCTCGTGCTGCTCTCGGGGGGATCGATAGCGACGGCCGCCTACCACGGCGTCGACACCGATCCCGACGGGGAGGCGTTCGTCGAGGGGGAGCGCGCGGTCGAACCGCGCGACGGCCTCACCGTCGTGACGACGAGCCAGTACGGGGACAACTTCATGGTCGCGTTCGCGCCGAACGGCTCGGTTCTCTACTACGACGACCGCTACGCCATCTACGACGAGATCAAGCACGTGCCCGGCACGAGCGCGACCGTCGTCGTGGTCGCCACCCGGAACCTCGACCGCCAGCGGTGCCACGCGACCACGCGGTGCAACCGGAACGTCATCGAGCGCGTGAACCTCTCGACCGGCGAACGCGAGCGCCTCCACGAGCGGGTGAACCCCCGGAACCGGAACCAGTGGCACGCGGTCGACCTGATCGACGACACGCACCTGCTCGTCGGCGACATCGCCTACGACCGCGTGTTCGTCGTCGACACCGAGACGGGACTCATCGAGTGGGAGTGGGAGGCCCAGCGGGACTTCCCGCTCTCGGGCGGCGGGATCTACCCCGGCGACTGGACCCACCTCAACGACGTGGAGTACCTCGGCGACGGCCGGGTGATGGTCAGCCTCCGCAACCAGGATCAGGTCGTGTTCATCGACATGGAGGAGGGGCTCCAGGAGGAGTGGACGCTGGGGAGCGAGGACGACCACGGGACCCTCTACGAGCAGCACAACCCCGACTACATCCCCGAGTCCGGCGGCGGGCCGGCCGTGCTCGTCGCGGACTCGGAGCGAAACCGCATCGTCGAGTACCAGCGCGAGGACGGGACGTGGCGCCAGACGTGGGAGTGGTCGGACGTGCGGATGCAGTGGCCCCGCGACGCCGACCGCCTGCCGAACGGCAACACGCTCGTCGTCGACTCCAACGGCGCCAGGGTGTTCGAACTCGACCCGTCGGGCGAGATCGTCTGGCAGGTCGACATCAAGGGCGCATACGACGTGGAACACATCCCCGTCGGAGACGAGGGCGGCGAACCCCAGACCGCCGAGCGCCTCGGCCTGGCGAGCCGGACGGACGGCGACTCCTCCCCCCGGGAGGTCGTCGGCGAGCCGCGGAAGACGCCCAAGCGGTCCCTGTCCGTGCTGTCGGCCGTGGTACCGGGACCGGTGCTGAACGGGATACTGTACGTGCTCCCGCAGTGGTTCGGCCTCGCCCAGCTCGGGGCGACGCTGCTCGGGACGACGACGGCGGTCGGGTGGGCCGCGCTCGAACTGCACTGGCTCGGCTACCGGCTCCGGTCGCCGTTCACGCGCGACCGGTAACGCGATCCGGGGCGTCCTTCGTCCCCGAACATCGACCGACCCGAATCCGCCCCGACACGGGCCGTTCGCTTCTCGCGGGTGAGAACCGGCGCGGTGGGTTCTTCCCGCCGCGACTGACTTCCTCCGGCGTGACCACCATCGACCTCTCCGACGGCTTCGACGTCCACGACTACCGGTCGAAGTTGAAACTGCTCCGGCAGGACGCCGGGTCGATGACGCTCGCCAACCGCGAAGGACTGGAGTGTCCGGCGTGCGACCGCCCGTTCGAGCGGTTGTTCGTCACCGACGACGACCGGGTCAGCTTCGGGGACGCGCCCGACGGACCGATCTGTCTCGCCCGGACGGACGCGCGGCTGCTTGTGTTGACGCACTGAGTCAGGACGACGCGCACCGTCCGCGGTGAACGCGTGCGAGAGCCGTGTTCCACATTCGCTATCCCGTACATCGATCGTAGTCATTTCCCGCATCTCTAGGGTGACGAATACGAACGACCATCCTACTGCTTGAGAACATTACCCGTTCAACACGAGACCGATCATAGCAGAGACGAGTCCTAGAGTCACGATTCCAACAATGAACATCCCTCCTGCACTGTTACTGATTGTGACGAGAGCTGCTACTGGAATCGGTACGGTAATCGCGATCCAGGGCAATGATTTCTCCCTCAGAGCACCACCGGCAGCGAACATCAGTGAAAAATAGGCACCAATAGCCAGTTCGATAGTTCGTAACGCAGTAATACCTAAAACAATCTTTGTGAGGAAGAGCGAGATCGGAATCGCAACGACGGATACTGCCGCGAGCTTCTGTTGATTAGATAGATCGAAATCGCCAAAATTATCTATAATTTTATATAATATCAAAATCGTGATTAATGCGCTCAAGTACAAGGTTGGAGTGGTAAAGAACCCGCCAAAATCGAGGCCACCTTGTGCGCTGGTAAGAATATATGTCATGCTCGTATCCACTCCTCTTGAATTATTGTTTCAGTGAGCGTGATTAGCGCCTATTCGACGTAATTGCGTCCAGAGGATCTATTTGCGGACGATAAAATCTTTATTATATTCCTTCCAGAGTCGGGCAGAGGACGAGAGGTTGTAAAACGGAATCGACGTCTTCGATGGCTTTCACGCATCGTACGTTCCCTCCGTGACGTCACCTGTGCCGGCGATTCTGATACGGTGGCGCTCGAAATTCAGCCACGAGGGTTCTCCCGGCGGGGAGTCCGGCGTCCACGGGCCTGTCGTTGATCCAGCAGGCGTACTGCGGGTCGAAGGAGTTCGTCAGGATTAGGGTTTGGTAACTCGGTCACGGTCGCTGGTCACGTCGATTGAACGAACTCGCAGTCGACGCTGACAGCGAAGCGCGGATAACCTCCCGGCTGTCGGTCACTCCGCCGGTTCGAAGTCGAGCGCGACGGAGTTGATGCAGAACCGCTCGCCGGTCGGTTCCGGACCGTCCTTGAAGACGTGCCCGAGGTGGCCGTCGCAGGTGGCGCACTTCACCTCGACGCGGGTCATCCCGTGTCGGGTGTCCTCCTCGTAGGTCACCGCCGAGTCCTCGGCGGCGTAGAAGCTCGGCCACCCGCAGGCGGCGTCGAACTTCGTCCCCGAGTCGAACAGCACCGTCCCGCAGGCCGCGCAGGTGTAGACCCCCTGCTCGTCGCGGTCGACGTGCTCGCCGGAGAAGCGGGCCTCGGTGCCCTTCTCCCGGAGGATGCGGTACTCCTCGTCGGTCAGCCGCTCGCGCCACTCCTCGTCGGACTCGGGCAGGTCGCTCGCGGGTTCTTGCTCGCTCATACCCGGTGGTACGACGTACAGAGGGATACCCTTGTTCCCGGGAAGCCGGTCGCGGTCCGGCATCGTCGTCGGCCGGATGTCGGACAGCCACCGCCCGTCTACCGTTGACGATCCTCGCCGCGACTCACCGACAGAGCGCGGCGACGTCGTGGAGGTCCCGCACCTCGTAGGTGGGGTCGACCGTGAGCTCGTGGTCCCGGCGGTGCGGGCGGCGGATGAACGCCGAGTCGACCCCGGCGTTGTGGGCAGCCTCGACGTCCGTCTCGTTGTCGCCGACGTACAGCGCCGTCTCGGCGTCGAGGTCCGCCAGCGCCCGTTCGAGGTAGTGGCTGTTCGGCTTCTTGTGCGTCAGGCTCTCGACGGTCGGCGCCCGGCCGTATGCCGTCCCGAAGAGGTCGGCGACCCCGAAGTGGTCGAGCACGAAGTCGACCGTCTCCTGCTGGTTCGAGGAGACGATGCCGAGCGGCGAGTCGATGTCGTGGAGCACCTCGAAGTCGTCGTACAGCGACTTCCGGCCGGCCCGCACCTCCCGGCGCTGGGCCTCGAAGGCCGTCCGGTCGCGGATCGTCCAGAACTCGGAGGGGGAGAGATCGTACGTCGTACACACCGACTCGACCTCCTCGGGGGAGACCCCGACGACCATCGATCTGACGTGGTCGGGATCGGGGTCGGCGACGGAGAGGGCGTCGAACGCGTCCCACGCCGCCTCGTGGAGCACGCCGTAGCTCGTCCGGCCGACGAGCACGCCGTCGTTGTCGAACACAACCGCATCGTACACCATCTTGTCCCCACTTGGCGACCCTCGGTGAAATGACTTTGCTGTCGGGGGCGGAAGCGTCCGAATCCGCCGGTGCCGAAACCGACTCACCCCGGAGGAACGACTACTCCCCGATGACCGCGGACGACGCCAGTCCTGTCGGCCACACTCCAGGTGAGGCCCCTCCCGGCGGCGCTCCCGTCGAGGTCGAAACCGGCGCCCGCCTCCACGTCGGCTTCGGCAACCTCAGCCTCGCCCACGAGCGCCTGTACGGGGCGGCCGGCGTCGGCGTCGACCGGCCGGGCGTCAGGTTGACCGCGGCCCCGGCGGACGAAGTCGTCTGCGACCACGACACGGCGCGACGGTACGCGGAGCGGGTCTGCGGCCTCCTGGACCTCCCCGGTGCCCGCATCGACGTGGACCGGACGCTCCCGCGACACATGGGGCTCGGGAGCGGCACGCAGCTCTCGCTCGCGGTGCTCGCCGGCGTCGCCCGGGCCTACGGCAGCGAACCGCGAGTCCGCGAACGCGCGCCGGCGCTCGGACGGGGCGGTCGCTCGGGCGTCGGGGTGGCGGCCTTCGAGACCGGGGGGTTCGTCCTCGACGCCGGCCACCCGACCGAGCGGTTCACCACCGACCGGCCCGCGGATGGCGACTGGACGGTTCCGGCGGTCGCCGCGCGCCACGCCGTCCCCGACGACTGGCGCTTCCTGCTCGTGATTCCGGACGCCGAACCGGGCCGGGCGGACGGCCGGGAGGACGATTCGATGCGCGCGGTGGTCGAGGACGCCGACCCCGACGTGGCCGACCGCGTGGCGGGCGTCGTCCAGCGCCGATTGCTCCCCGCCCTCGCGGAGGGGTCGGTCGAGCGGTTCGGCGCAGCAGTCGGCGAGATCGGCCGGCTCAACGGCGCCTGGTTCGCCGACGAACAGGGCGGCGTCTACCGGCCGCCGGTGGGCGACGTGGTCGCCGCCCTCCGAGACGCCACCGCCGTCTTCGGCTCCGGGCAGTCGTCCTGGGGGCCGACCGTCTACGGCGTCACCGACGCCGACCACGCCGACGCGGCCCGCGACGCCGGCCGACGCGCCCTCGACGACGCCGGCGTCGGGGGCGACGTGCTGGTCGTCCGCGCGAGGAACGACGGGGCGACCGTCCGCCACGGCGACGAGTTCTGAGCCCCACGGACGACGGGCGCTGGTCGACTTACGGACGACGACTGCTCGATCACCACCAGCGACGATGTCCGACCGACTGCCGGCAACGATACCTGACTGACTGCCAGCGACGACTCCCGACCGACCGCAGGCGACGACCCCGAACTGACCACGGGTGGGACTGAAAGGGGCCGCGGGTGTCGGCGAAGGACGACGACGCTAGCACCGCAGCGCGAGCGAACTGAGTGAGCGAGCGCGAGAAGCACAGCGAGGCGCCCGAGTCGAGAGGCGAGGGGGCTTTCGCGGTCAGCACGCTAGTTCCCGAGTCGGACGAGCCGAAACGGGAGATGACGGATAAGGAGTATCGAACCCTCGAATCCCAGCACAACGACTAAGCACACACCCTCGACACGCACGGTATGGCCCGTATGCCGTTCGGCGTGGCGCAACTCGACTCCGTGCTCGGCGGCGGCGCCCCCGAGGGAAACGCCGTGCTCGTCGCCGGCGAGTCCGGCGCCGGCGCCCGGGAGTTCGCCTACACGAGCGCCGCGATGAACACGCTCGCGAACGCCGATTCGGAGCTGTTCGACCTGTACTACGGCGAGCTCGACGGGGACGCCACCGTCCCCGAGGAGGTCCACTACATCTCCTTCACGGCCGGCGAGGACTACGTCGAACGGGAGCTCCGCTACACGATGGCCGACGAGATCGTCGACGCCGTCGTGGAGCCGATGCGGTTCGCCGACTTCACCCCCGAGTACTTCCAGCTCTCGGCCATCCCCCGCGAGTGGTACATGGGCGAGACGACCTCCCTCCGGGACCTCGGCCGGGGCGCCAACCGCGACGGCGTGCTCACCGCGCTCGGGGAGTACCTCACCGACCACGCGGCCGGGAACCTCGTCGTCGTCGACTCCATCACGGACCTCATCGGCGCCGCCGGCGGCGAGGTGGCGTGGGACGACGTGGCGACGCTCGTGCGCGGGCTCGGCAAGGCGGCCCACTCGTGGGGCGGCCTGCTGCTCGTGCTCGCGAACACCGACGCCATCGACGACCGGCAGCTCGGCCAGCTCGTCGACGGGAGCGGTGGGAGCTTCCAGTTCAGCTGGGAGACCGGCGGCTCGAAGCGCGCCCGGACGATGGTCGTGCGGGAGTTCCGCGGCGTGCTCTCCCAGCTGGAATCAGAGAACATCGTCCGCTTCGAGACGGAGATCCACGACGGCGGGCTGGACATCAGCGACGTGCGGAAGATACGATAACTGGTAGCCACGACCATATTCTTAAGTAGGGTACCCGAAAGACGTTGGATAGATGGCCGGTGAGCAGGTGGACGCGCTGCCGGATGGCTTACGCGAGTGGGTACACGCCAGGGCCGAGGAGACCGATCGGTCCCCAGCGGACGTGCTGGCCCGTGCGACCGCCGCGTACCGGCTGCTGAACGACTACGAGGGCGACCTCGACGGGCTCGGAGGGTTCCCGGAGAACGCCGACCGCGTCGACGGGAACACGCTGCTCGGCCTCTCGGAGACGGTCGCGGAGCTCGACGAACGCGTCGCGACCGTGGAGGACGACCTCGACGAGAAGATCGACGACGTGCGGAGCCGCGTCGTCCAGGTGAAACGCGAGACCGATGGGAAGGCCGACGCGGACCACGACCACCCCGACCTCCGGCGCACCGCCGAGACAGCCGAGGTGCTCGCCGACGACGTGGAGGACCTCCGGGCGGACCTCGACGACCTCGAGTCGACGTTCGAGGAGGGGTTCGCCAACTACGAGGAGGTGCTGGAGTACCTCACCGACGCGACCGAGGAGCTGGAGGGGAAGGCGAACACGCTCGCCTCGGTCGCCGCCGAGGTCCGCACCCGCCTCGGGAACCTGGAGGCCCGCGAGGCCCGCACCCGCGCCGCGGCGGAGCTGAAGGACGAGGCGAACCGGCTCGGGGTCGAGACGGCGACCTGCGGCGCGTGCAGTTCGAAGGTCAGCCTCGGCCTGCTGTCGGCCCCGGAGTGCCCGAACTGCGGCGGCACCTTCGAGGCGGTCGAGGGGTCGCGCGGCTTCTTCGGCTCGGCCACGCTGACCGTCGGAACGCGACCCGCGCTGGAGGGGGAGACGGCGGAGGAACTCGGCCCGGAGGACATCTTCGATGACTGAGGACGACGACGCGGACGACCTTGACGGGACGACGCGACCGGAGATCCGGAACCCCTTCGCCGACTCGTCCGACGCGGGTCGGGACGACGACTTCCCGGTCGACCCCGGCGACGCCGACGACGCCACCGACGCCGAACCGGCCGAGGAGCGCGACGTCCCGTTCGCCGGGCTGGCGGCCGAGACGCGCGAACGCCGACGCCGGCGCGAGGGGGCCGACAACGACCCGTTCGAGCAGATGGAGGTCTCGGCGATCGACGCCGACGACCTGTGGGAGTCGCTGGACGACGTGGACCCGGAGGACGCCCCGGGCGGCACAGCGGAGCGCGTCGGCGAGACGGACTCCCGGCCGGAGCACGTCGTGAACAAGCGGGAGTACTGCCAGCGGTGCCGGTTCCTCTCCGCCCCGCCGGACCTCTCGTGCGGCCACGAGGGGACGGACATCGTGGAGGCGGTCGACGCCGACCGCTTCCGGGTCCGCGGCTGTCCGATGGTGACCGACGAGGGCGGGCCGACGTTCGAGAACCCCTGATTTATCCGACCACATCGCCTAGGCCCGGGTGATGCAGTTCTGCGACGAGTGCGGCTCGATGATGGTCTCCGAGGACGGCGTCATGGTGTGCACCTCCTGTGGCCACGCAGAGGAGCGGGACGAGGAGCTCGCCGCGCAGTTCGTCTCGACGGAGGAGCAGAGCGACGACGACGTCATCGAGACGGAGGAGGGCGCGAACTTCGAGGGGAAACCCACCTCGAACGACGTCCACTGCGACAAGTGCGGCCACGGCGTCGCCTGGTACACGATCAAGCAGACCGGCGCGGCGGACGAGCCGCCGACGCGCTTCTTCAAATGTAAGGAGTGCGGCTATCGATGGCGGGAGTACAACTGAGCTAGACGCGCAGACAACCGATCCCACGACGATACGACTTTACATCAGCACCCATTCGCCTCGTCCGTGTCCCTCCAGGATCGACTCGGACCGTGGCACGGTCTCCTGATCCTCGTCTTCCTCGTCGCCACAGGCCTGTCGCTCGCGCGCGCCGAGGAGCTGACCGCCGTGGCGGGCCTTTCGGCCGTCCTCTACGGACTGCTCGCCGTCGTCCTGTTGCAGTTCACCGTCGGCAACGTCTGGGCGTACGCCGTCGAGTACCGCGACGCCGGCGGGGCGTGGAGCGACCTGCCGTTCCTCGCGCCGCTCGTCTTCGGCGTCTGCTGGGGCGTGTTCGCCTTCTCCACGACGCGATCGGTCGGCGTGGCCGCCTGGGCAGCGTTCTGGGGGTTCGCCATCGTCGCCGCGATCACGGCGGTCGCCGTCTGGCTGCTCCTCGGCTACCGCGAGGGCTCAGAGCCGGCCGGCTAACCACGAGCCGACCGCCTCGCCCACCTTCCCCGCCCGCCCGATGTAGAAGTGGTCCGCCGCGAACTCGACGACCTCGTGGTCCAGTTCGCGGGCGCGCTCGACCGTCGGCTTCCAGTCCACCGTGTCGTCCCTGGTGCCGTACACCACCTGCACCGGGCAGGCGACCCGGTCGAGCGCCTCGACCGAGTCGAGCCCGGCCGCGACCCGTCGGGCCGGCGAGAGCACGCTCACCGCCGCGGGGTCCGTCTCGGCCGCGGCGTTCAGCGCGATGCAGCCGCCGAAGCTGAAGCCGAACAACCCGACCGCGTCGTATCGGTCGCGGGCCCAGCCCACCGCGTTGCAGGCGTCGGCGAGTTCGCCCCGGCCCTCGTTCCAGTCGCCGTAGTCGAACCGGAGGCAGTCGACGCCGCGCTCGCCGAGCACGTCGCTGACCGCCCGTAACCGCTCGTCGCCGCGGTGTCCCCGGTGCTGGGGGTGGGGCGGGCAGGCGACAACGCACGAGTCGGCGCCGGTACCGGCATCACCCTCGACAGCAGCGTCCGCGTCGGTATCGCCGTCCGCGCCGCCGGCGACGTCGAGCGTCGCCCGGACGTCTCGCCCGCCCGGCACCAGCACTGCCGTTCCGTCGTTCGCGCCCCTCCCGCCGTCCGTCGCGGCGTCACCGTCGGTCATGCGCTCGACTCCGTCTCGCCGCGCGAAAACACTGGCGGGGGACTCCTAACGCGGGTGAGATTTATACGGCGGACTCGCCAAAGCGGATTATGGGAATCCTCTCTCGTGCGTCCTACGTCATCCGCTCGAAGTTCAACGCGATCCTCAACAGGGCGGAGGACCCCACCGAGACGCTCGATTACAGCTACGAGCAGATGCGCGACGAGCTCCAGCAGGTGAAACAGGGCATCGCGGACCTGACCACCCAGAAGAAGCGCCTGGAGATCCAGAAGCGCCGGCTCGAGGAGAACGTCGAGAAGCACAACGAGCAGGCCCGCGAGGCGGTCCAGCAGGACCGCGAGGACCTCGCCCGCCGCGCCCTCGACAAGAAGAAGTCCAAGATGAACCAGATCGAGGACCTCGAGGGCCAGATCGCGGAGCTCCAGAACACCCAGGACCGGCTCGTCGACAAGAAGGACGAGCTCCAGAACCGCATCGACGAGTTCCGGACGAAGAAGGAGACGATGAAGGCGCGCTACGAGGCCGCCGAGGCGTCGACGCGCGTGTCCGAGGCGATGACGGGCGTCGGCGACGAGATGGAGGACGTCGGTCGCTCCATCGAGCGCGCCGAGGAACGCACCGAGGAGATGGAGGCCCGCTCGCAGGCGATGGACGAACTCGAGACCACGGGCGCGTTCGACGACGCCCTCTCGGACGAGGACGCCATCGACCGGGAGCTCGAGGGCGGCCGCACCGACCGCGAGATCGACGCGGAGCTGGAGACGCTGAAGGCCGAGTTCGGCAAGGCGGACGCCGACGGTGCGGACGAGGAGAGCTCCGCGGAGGCCGACGAAGCCGCCGCCGAGGCGGACCTGGAGCCGTCCGATGAGGAGGTCGAGGCGGAGCTCGAGGAGATCAAGCAGGAGGAGAACGAGGGGAACTGAACCGGGCGGGGAACCGACCTCCGAGCCGGTGACCGACCCGCCAGCCGGCGAGCCGACCGGCGGACAGGACCCTTCTCCGGTGGCCCGCGACGGGCGAGCCGCAGCCGACGAAATCGAGGCGCCGGCGACAGCCTCCGCGGGCGCACCCCCAGGCCGCGGTGGAAGCTTCGATTCCTACTCGACGCGGACCGCCGATTCCTCTCCAGGGCGTTCGTGCTGCTCGTGTTCGCCGACTCAGCGCTCGACGGCGCCCGTCCCGTTCCGGGTCAGCCCCGCGAGGTCGATCCGCCCCTCCGGGACGGGGACGCCCTCGAAGGGGTCCTCGGCGAGCAGCAGGCTCCCGTCGAGGTCGGCGTAGTCGAGCAGCGGCGCGAGCTGACAGCCCGCGGCGATGGCAGCGTTCGTCTCGACCATGCAGCCGAGCATCACCTCCAGTCCGTGCGCGCGGGCCGCGTGGATCATCCGTTTCGCTTCGAGCAGGCCCCCGCACTTCATCAGCTTCAGGTTCGCGACGTCACAGCGGTCGGCGATCCGGGGGACGTCCGCGAGCGTGACGCACGACTCGTCGGCGGCGATGGGGAGTTCCGAGCGCTCGTAGGCGAACTTCAGCCCCTCGGGCTCGTCGGCTGGAACCGGCTGTTCGACGAACTCGACGCCCAGATCCGCCAGCCAGCGGCTCTTCTCGACCGTCTCGCGTGGGGTCCACGCCTCGTTCGCGTCCACGCGGATCGTCGCGTCGGGCGCCTCCTCCCGGACGGCCTCCACGAGCTCCCGGTCCCGGTCGGTGCCGAGTTTCAGTTTCAGGATCCCGTAGTCGGCGTCGACCGCCTCCTGGGTCTTCTCGCGCATCGCGTCGAGGTCGTCCAGCCCGATGGTGAACGACGTGTCCGGCGCGTCCGCGGCGTTCAGCCCCCAGAGTCGGTGCAGCGGTACGCCGAGCCGTTTCGCCGCGAGGTCGTGCAGCGCGATGCTCACGGCGCAGCGCGCGGCCGGGTTGTCCTCGACGACCGTCCGCATCCGCCCCTCGACCTCGGCGAGCGCGTGCGGGTCGTCGACCTCCTCGACGACCGCGAGCAGGTCCGGGAGCACGGCCTCGACGGTGGCCGCCGTCTCGCCGTAGTGGGCGGCGGGCGCCGCGGCGCCGACCCCGGTCATCGCCCCTTCGTCGCCGGACTGCGTCCGGCTGCAAGAGGCGCTTTGCGCCTCACTGTCGCTGATCCGGACGACGACGTTCTCGGCCTCGGTCTGGGTCCCCCGGGAGATGGTGAAGTCGTGTTCGAGCGGGAGCGACACGCGCTCGAACGAGGTCGAGAGGCTCACCGGATGGCCTCCACGACGTCGTCGGCGCCGAAGCGAACGAGGTCGGCCGCCGGGGCGTCGATTGTCTCGCCGAACGCCGCGACCGCGGCCTCGGCGTCCGCGTCGTTCTCGATGCCGGACGTGTTCAGCGCGCCCGCGACGACCTCGGCGTCGCTCACGGGGGCCGCGAGCGACTCGTACTGGTCGACGTACTCGGCGGGGGGCAGCAGGTCGAACTCCTCGTACCCGTGGATGACGTCGCGCCCGGCCTCGTGACACAGCACGAGTCGGTCGGGCATCGCGCCGTGGAGGATGCCGCAGGTGACCGCCGAGTAGGCGGGGTGGAGGATGCTCGCCTGCCCCTCGACGATGAGCAGGTCGTGCTCCTCGCCCTTCTCCAGGATCATCTCCTCGACGGCGCCGGCGGTGAAGTCCGAGACGACGCGGTCGACGGGGTTCCCCCACCCCTCGATCACGATGCCGGTCTGGCCCGTGGGGATCACGCAGGCGTCGATGCCGGCCGCCTCGGCCGCCGCCGCGAGTTCCATCGTCGCGGTCATCTTCCCGACCGAGCAGTCGGTGCCGACCGTCAGCACCACGTCGGCGCTCACGTCCCCGGCGCGCGCGTCGCTGACGCCCAGCCCCTCGTGGGGCCTCCGGACGTCGCGGAGGGTGACGCCGTGCTCGGCCGCGAGCGCCGAGAACTCCTCGTCGTCGTTCAGGAAGTAGTGGAGCCCCGAGACGACGTCGCAGCCGGCCTCGATGGCGGCGCGGACGTCGGGGCGCCACGACTCGTCGAAGGCGCCCCCGATGGGCGAGATGCCGACGATCAGCTGGTCGACCTGTTCGGCGTCTACCCGCCCGAACGACTCCACGATGGGCGCGTCCTGCACGTCCGGGAGGTGGTCGGAGACGCGGTCGCCGGCGGTGTCGCGGTCGAGCACCGCGACGACCTCGTGATCGCCGTACCGGAGGATGCCGTTGGCGGTCTTCGACCGACCGGGGAACTTCTCGTGGGCGAGGATGACGACCCGTTGGCTCATATCGAGGGGTGGCGACGGCGCGGCTTAAATCGGTTCCATTCGGTCGTTCCGGCCGACTCGTCGGGCGGTTCTCTCGATGGTCGACCGGCGGGTAGTTCGGCCACCGCGACGGACTCCGGAGCGGTCGGCCGGGGTCGCTGACGAACACCCCCGTCCTTTCCCGTTAGCGGACGGGTACTCCAACCGTACCGCGCTCACGTGGCGCTAAACGTCCCCTTTACCCGCCGTTTCGCTCGTCTCGTCGTCAGTCAGGATCGAATCCCCATCGGTCGGTTACGTCGCTCGTAACGAATACGTCGTCCAGTAACGTCAGCCTGTGCCTCACTCACGGAGAGCGGTGGTCGCGAGCGCGCTCGGACTGCTCGGTGGCTGTGCCGGCTCGGCGGGGTTCGGGGAGCCGTCCTCGACCCGGACCCGAACGCCCACGCGGGAGACCGAGACGACCCCGTCTCCCACCCCCGAACCGGTCGACTCGGGACGGACCATCCCGCCGGTCACCCACCCGGAGACCCGCGGCCCGCCGCTCGCGCCCGGTCCCCTCCCCGGCGTGGAGAACCCCGTCCTGACCCCCGACGACGTCACGGACTTCGGCGACGTCTCCCTCGTCGCCGACCCCTTCCTGTTCGTCGAGGACGGGGAGTGGCACCTCCTCTTCGAGGTGTACAACGAGGACCGCGACCCCGACGCGGTCATCGGACACGCGCGCAGTTCCGACGGACGCGACTGGGAGTACACGGGCGTGGTACTCGAGAAGGACGTCCACACGTCCTTCCCGCTCGTCTGGAAGTGGCGAGGGGAGTACTACATGTGCCCGCCCTCGGGCCGGGACGTCGAACTCTGGCGGGCGCGGTCGTTCCCCGACGACTGGGAGTTCCTGGGGAACGTCGTCGAGACGGACTACTACCCCCACGACCCGGTCATCTTCCGGTACCACGACCGCTGGTGGCTGTTCACCGACCGCGACTACCGCGACGTGATGGCCTTCCACAGCGAGGACCTGGAGTCCACGGGCTGGGAACCACACGAGGGAAACCCCCTTGTGACCGACCGGTTGGAGGGCGCGCGACACGCCGGACGGCCCGTCGTCGTCGGGGACCGACCCTACCTGTTCCGCATGGACCTGCGGGACGAGTACGGCGACAAGGTCCGGGGGTACGAGGTCACCGACCTCACCACGACGACGTACGCGGACCGCGAACTCCCCGAGTCGCCCGTCCTCTCCGAGCGTGGCGTCGGCTGGAACGCGGAGGCCATGCACCACTTCGACCCCTGGTGGGACGGTGACGGCTGGGTCTGCGCGGTCGACGGCGAGCGCGGCGGGTCGCCGGAGGGGAGGTACTCCATCGGCCTCTACTACGTGCCGGCGGACACGTCACCGCGCCGGTCCCGCCTCCCCGCCGACCGCTCGCGGACGGCCGCTTACTACACGTTCGACGGACACGAGGGGGTCGCCGTCGACCAGCGGGGGAACCGGCGCCCGGGCGTCGTCTTCGACGCGGAGGCGCGGTCGGTCGACGGTGTTCCCGGGCGGGCGTTCACCGACGCCGCGAGCCGGGTCGTGTTCCCGTACACGTACGAGTCGGCGCTGGACGCCGACGCCTTCTCGCTCGTGGCGTACGCGCGACCCGCGACCCCCGGTCGGAACCGGACGCTCCTCGAGTACGGGAAGTACGACGGCGAGACCAACCTCCGGGTCGAACGGAACGGGGACGCGTCGTGGACAGTCACGGCAGCTGGCTGGGACGACGACGTCTCGTTCACCGCCGACGGGGACGCGGGCGACGGAACGGCGACGCAGGTGGCGCTGACGTACGTGCGGGGGAGTGGGTTCAGATTCTACGCGGACGGGGTCGAACGCGGCCGGGGAGGCGACCCCGGGTCGGTGGTCGAGTACAACGACTACCTCGTCCTCGGTGGCGACCGGCTCGGCGAGACGCCGTGGTTCGGGTGGATCGGTTCGTTCGGCGTCTACACCGCCGCGCTGACCGGGGCGGAACTCGACGCGATGGACGCGGAGCTCCGGACCGGGTAGCCGACCGACCGTCGAGTCGGGGCCCGGGGTCCGGACGGTTCGAGACCCGTCCTCCCGCTCGGTGGCGGTCGGGGTCCTCGGCGGCGGTCGACGGACCCCGTGGCCTACCCGAATCTGCTCCGGAGCTTCTGGCGGATGCCGCGGAGGAACACTCCCGGGTCGTCGAGGTGGGTGTAGTCGAAGTAGGGGTGGCGGTAGAACGACGAGAGCATCTCCCTGGCGGTCTCGACGAGGCCCGGCGGGTCGACGTACGGGGACTCGTCGCGGAGGACGCTGACGAGGTAGCCGAGTTCGCCGCGGAGCGAGTGGCTCCCCCGGTCGAGTTCGTAGCTCGGATCGATCTCGTCGGCCCGCCCGGTCGCCTGGAGCCAGTAGTAGTACGGGAAGTCCGCGCCGGCGTGGACCGTCGAGGGGAGCGACTGCCACATGCGGGGGTTGATCTCGGTGAGCACGAACTCGCCCGTCTCCTCGTGTTGCATGTACTCGATGCAGGCGAGGCCGTGCCAGTCGAGTTCGGCGAGCAGGTCCCGGGCGACTCGTTCGAGTTCCGGGATGTACACCGACCGGCGGTAGACGCCGCCGCCGCCGACGTAGGAGTCGCCGCGGATCTGTCGGTGCTGGAACGTCGCCAGCGGCTCGCCGTGGTCGTACAACCCGGCGAACATGTACTCGTCCGCCTTCGGCACGAACTCCTGGACGATGGGGACGTGGCGCATCGTCTCGCGGAGGGCGTCGACGTCCGGCGTCTCGCCGGGGCGGAGGTGGGTCACGTCCTTCGCCGTGTCGGCCTCCCCGGGCGGGAACGAGTCGACGTACGCGTCGGTGAGGAGGTTGTACCGCGACTTGACGATGAGGTCGTCGCTCCAGTCGTCGACCTCGTCGAGCGTGCGGGTCTCGGGCGCGGGGACGCCGGCGGCCTCGGCGGCCTCGGCGAGCAGCATCCGGTCCGCGACGCGCTCCAGCGAGTCGAGCGACGGCACCACGAGATCGAGGTGCTCGTCGAACTCGTCCTCGTACCGGGAGAACACGTACGCGTCCTCCTCGCGGAGGGGGATGGCCGTTCGGACGTCGTCGCGGGCGGCGACCTCCAGGAGGGCGTCCTTGTAGGCTAGCAGGTCCTCGCGCGGCGGCGGGAGTTCCACCCGTTCGTGGCAGAACCGGGACGCGAACACGGGCGGGTACGCGTGCTCCGACGCGACGACGGTGTTGATCCCGCGGGTACCGAGCGAGCGCACGCATGGGTAACTGCTCTCCGGCCCGAGTTCGGTCGAAAGGAGCACCGACTCGGACCCGTCCGGAGTATCGGTCGTGTCGTCCGGCGAATTACCAGGTGACATGTTCTAGACGTTTTGGCTCGGTGTTCGGAGCGGACGAACCTCTCAATCGCACTCTATGTCCATGATTCTACGACTGTCATGAGGGTGTCGATGGTTCAGATCGATGAACGAAAGTTGAAAGGTCCCTATCCTCCGGTAGGGTAGTCGTACTCGAAGCGGGAGGGACGTGGGACGGAATAGCGGAACGTTACGAGCCGTCAGCGCGCACGAATACGGCGAACGCTCCCCCACAGGTGGCGCGGTCGACCGGGGCGGCCGTGAGTGAGCGTCTCCCCGACCCAGCGAGGGCGGTGCATCGTCGTGCGCCGCAGTTGGACGGGCGTATACGGGGATACGGACAGCATAACCAAGAGGGGGTGGGCGATGGGCGTCGCGCGACACCCGTCGACCGACCGGTGGTCACCTCGCGCGCACGATCGTTCAGCGGCGCCAGCGGTGACGCGGGTGGACCCACGCCCACCCGTCTACCGCCTCGCTCCGGAGGTAGTCGCCCTTCCGCCGGTGGCCGTCGGTGTCGACCGCACCGAGTTCCCCGAGGCCCGCAGCGTCGAACGTGGTGACCGCGACGCCGTGGAGCATGTTGTCCCAGAACACCGCGCGCTCGCAACACTCGGTGAGTCCGAGCAGTTCCCTGCGACCCTCGTCGGCGTCGAGGAGGTGTCGAGTCGTGGCGATGGCGTCCGTGGCGGTCCGGTGTTCGGCGATGGTCCAGGCGAGTTCCCCCGCGAGGTGGGTGAGCGCACCGTGGTTGGTGGTTCCTGACATGTGCCGTGACTCACCCGTCGAAGGGGCCGGGGATATGGGTGAGCCAGAGGCGTGGCGAAAGTGAAAGTGGTACTCCTGCTCCGAGGATCGGTACTCCCCGGGCTCAGCGGGGTGACTGGATCCGCAGGTACCACCCGGCCGATCAGAACGACTCGTCTTCCGTCGCCTGCGACTCCTCCTCCGTGTCGTCGGAGACGCCGCGATCGGAGTAGTTCGCGCGGCCGACCGAGTCGCGGGGCATCTGGCTGAGCGCCATCTCGCGGACGTCGTCGGCGGACTCGAACGTGTCCTCGCCCATCGGCCCGAACAGCTCCTCGATCGTGATCGGGTCGGCGTTCGTCCGTTGCATCTCGCGGTCGCCGACCTCGTCGATCAGTTCCTCGGAGCTGAGCGGGTACGAGAGCTCCTCGAGCGCGGGGTTGACGTCGCCGAAGTTGACGCCCTCCTCTCGGCTGTCGTCGTCGGACATACTCGGATGGTCGGTCGCCTGGGGGATACATCTTGTCGCCGACCCGCGTTCGATCGGGCCCCGTGGTACGCCGATTCCTCGCCGCGACGACGCGGTGATACCGTCGACGATGGGGCGTGCGACCGGGAGCGACAGGGGAGCATAGCCGAACTCGACGCTCGAGGGGAATTCACGTCACAACCGTCCTCACTGTCATATACCGGCCTTTAATTCGATCGAGAAGCTACGAATGAAAGGACACATCTGGTGTCCCGTGTGCCCACGGCGGCCCGATGCGGGTGCGATGGTCAACGTATCGATATGTCGGGCCGCCCTCCATCACCTGGGCCACCTGAGGGAACGTGGAGGAACACGGGAGACGTCGGGTGATCAAACCGTTTCGCCCCCACCGAACGGTTCGTCGACAGGCACGGTCGCATTCCGGTCGCGACCGTCCCGACGTCCTCGTGGCCGCCCTTCCGCGATGTCCGACGAGCGGCCGTTTCGGATGGGGAGTTATCCGTCACACGCCCACCTCGGTTCGCGCATCGCCCCCAACTCGTCCGTCCCCGGTATCCTCGGTTTCCATTCGGGATAGCGCTCCCCCTGTCCCACGGCTGATTCACGGGGTCGCGCTCGTTGCCGGTCCACGCGAAGTCGACGGCCGTGATGGACAGCCGGCACCTACGGCCGACCGTGATTCGCTTCGAGGTGAGCGACGTCGAGGGGTAGGGGACCCGGTCCGACGCCCTCGTCCGTCCTGTGGGGGCTCAGGGCGAGCGAAATTCGATGTGGCCCTCGCTCGACACCCGCGCGAGGAATCCGCCGTACTCCAACTCGACGACTAGCTCGTCGCTGGCCCTGTCGGAGTGGGACCGGAACAGGCCGTCGAGCGCGTCCGGGTCGATCACGTCGGAGAAGATGGGCAACTCCCGGGGTTCCGTTTCGGTGAGCTCGCTGACCGCACAGACGAGTTCCTCGCTCACCCTGTCCGTCCTGGGGTCGAATCGCGTTCGCTTGGCGACGAGGGTGGACGATTCGTCTCGCTGGTTCGTGTACTTCGATCTGGTGTACTCGGTCATGAGAAGGGGAAAACTCCTGTGGAACGGGACGCTGGCCCTTCGTTTAAAATAAACGACGAAATGATGTCTCACTGACCGAATTTGGATGTACCTTCGAGCCGTTGCTCGGCGGGTGATACGGTGGGACGACGTCGATAGGGAAGGGTGGCAGGCCCATGCTCGAGCCGTGCCACTCCTTATCCCGACGAGACCCGAATTCGCGCTATGGCCACCGTCGCCGAGTTCACGATACCGGCGGGCGACTTCCCCCTCGGGCGCGCCTTCGAGGAGTTTCCCGAGGTGACGGTCGAACTGGAGCGCGTCGTCCCGACTGGCGACGCGATCGTCCCCTACTTCTGGGTCCACGGGATCGACCACGTCCCGGCCGAGGAGTTCGACGCCGCGTTCCGGCACCGCCCGCAGGTGTCGGTGGTCCAGTCGGTCGACGAACTCGACGAATCGTCCCTGAAGCGGGTGACGTGGACGCCGGAGTACGGGGGTGTCCTGCGATCGATCGTGGAGACGGATGTCGTCCTCGTCTCCGGGATCGGAACCGCGGAGAACTGGACGTTCGAGATCCGAAGCGAGGGTCGGGACGAGATCGCCGCGTTCCGGGCGTTCTGCCGCGAGCGCGGCGTTCCCGTCGAGGTACGCTCCCTCCGTTCGCTCGAGTCCGTCCAGGGGGACCGCGAGTACGACCTGACGGACGCCCAGCGGGAGGCGCTGGTGCTCGCGCTACAGTCCGGGTACTTCGACGACCCCCGCAGGACGAAACTGGAGGGGATCGCGGAGGAACTGGGGATCACCCGCCAGTCGCTCGCCGCGCGGCTCCGGCGGGGACACTACCGCCTCATCGAGAACACGCTGGTGAACCCGTAGGGCGGACCGGGCGTCGCTCGGACACGGACTGCATCAGTCCGATGGGGAGCGCGTCGATGTCGATGTCCCGTTCGTCCCCTCACGGTCGGGAGTTCGACACGCCGTCGAGTGTTCGACGCGGAGGACAGCGAGACCCCCCTTCAGTGACTTCGACGGAGCCCTCCAGAATCGGGGTCGCCAGTCGAAGTCGGAGAGGGATCCCCGCGGGGCACCCCTCGCACTGGCGGGTCGTTTCGATCGTGGAAGCGGGAACGTGGTTCGGGTTTCGGACGTGGACGACGCTGGAGTCGCCGTGAACTGGTACCCGAAAACCGCAAGAAGCGGAACGCGCGAGTGTCGTTCATCCCCGACCTCGTGTGCCTCTGCGTCGCGTTCCGCGGCTCCGATCCGGTGACTATGCCTACGGGGCGAGAGACTGGAGCACGTGTCCCGCCATTAGATTCCAGTAGCGTGAGACGGGAAGTTCTATAGCCTAATTCTTTAGGCGTGCCTCGAGTCCGGTGCGTCGCTATCGGAGCGTCGAGTGGCGCTGTCAGCGGGGGTTCTCGATCCGTCGATTTCGGTCCGGAGGAGCGGGTTACTCCGGTTCCGAAAGGCGGACGAAGCCGGAATCGGGGCTGACCCGGGGGGGAGGCTAGAAGGACTCGTTCTCGCTCTCGCCGGTCCCTTCGAGCGTGTCGTTCGAGACGCCGCGGTCGGAGTAGCGCTGACGGCCGACCGAGTCGCGAGGCATCTGGCTGAGAACCATCTCGCGGACGTCGTCGGCGGACTCGAACGTGTCCTCGCCCATCGGCCCGAACAGCTCCTCGATCGTGATCGAGCCGACGTTCGTCCGCCCGAGCTCCCGCGCGCCGTACTGCTCGACCAGTTCGCTCCTCGTGATGGGGAACGAGAGCCCCTCCAGCACGGGCTTGATGTCGGTGAAGTCGACGCCTTCGTCCCGGTCGGTTTTGGGTTGCGACACGGTGAGAAGGTCGGCTGGGAGTCGGAAACCGATTGTCACCAGTCGCTGACCACTCGCAGGCTCGTTTGGTCACGTGGTTTCTCCGGGCGGAACTGGTGACCGTGGCTGGATCTCCGAAAAGCGCATCGACGGTCGATGTCGGAGGACGCGTCGAGGTGTATCGAGAACGCGGCCCGCCGTTCGACTCGCTGGGTCGATCGCCGACCGGGAGGGAAGAACGACCGATGCGGTGAGCGCGGACTGGTTCCACCGCCACCTCCGCATCTCAGTGCGTCCCGTCCTCCGGCTCTACCTCGTCCAAGGCATCGAGGCCCACCAGCAGAACTCCGTGCTCACCCTCGACGACGGGGCTACCCCGCGGCGTTCCATCACTGCGACAACCAGGGGTCCTACTTCCCCGAATCGGTCTACCCCGAGGTCGAGTCGTACCTGCCCGGCGTTGGCGCGTTTTCCACTCGCTACGGACCGCTCGGCGTTCGTCGAGGTTCTCGAAATGACGCCATACCCTCGATCAACACACCGTCGTACTTTGTCCTAAACTCCCCCATCCATATAGCACCCAAATGAAACCAGAATAATAAGACTGTGTCCGAATATTTTGAATGTGCCAATATTTTATCTATCTATGTGCATTATCTGTAGGACGATGTCCGAGGATTTCCCACTGCCGGACGACCTGCCAGTACCGGAAGATGATGGAGCGGCTGATCACCTCCAGGGGATGGAGATGCCCGACGTGTCACTTCCAGCGACCGACGGCACGACGGTTGACCTTCAAGAACTCCCCCCGCGGACGGTTGTCTACGTCTATCCATTGACGGGGCGGCCAGACGAGGATGTGATTCCGGACGGTTGGGAAGCCGTCCCTGGTGCCCGTGGTTGTACCCCCGAGTCACGCGGGTTTCGCAGCCACTACGACGAACTCCGAGATAACGGAGTCGGGGAGGTGTTCGGGCTGTCTACGCAGACGAGTGAGTACCAACGTGAGGCCCGCGATCGCCTGCAGCTCCCGTTCGAGATGCTCAGCGATGCCGAGCGGGAGCTGGCGACCGAACTCGACTTGCCGAGGTTTACCATCGAGGGAGACAGGTATCTGAATCGGTTGACGTTGATCGTCACCGATGGACGGATCGAACACGTCTTCTATCCGATCTTCCCGCCAGACGAACACGCGAGCGAGGTTCTGGAGTGGGTACAGGACAACCCCGGTGAATAGTCCGTACGACTTGATGGGACCATCGACTCCATTTAGCCAACCCGTTCGAGTCCGGAGCCGCTTGAGGAGATCAACTGAGTCGCAGGCGCTACTACGACGCGTCCGTCGCCCTCGTCGGGCCGGAGCGCGCGAACCTCCGCGGCGCGGACGTATGGACGACGACGGAACCACTCGTCGAGGCGGCATAGGCCATCGCGAGCATCGTCGGCGATTGCGGGGAGGTCACGGACGAGCGATGGACGGTACTTTGGGGCGATGGTGATGACGCGGCTCGACACGCGACGCGTCCGGTGGGTGATGTGGGGCGCTCTCGCGTTCGGGTACGTGCTCATGAGTTTCACCCGCGTCTCGACGGCAGTGCTGGCGGAGTCGCTGACGCGCGCGTTCCGCATCACGGCGACGGAACTCGGGTTGCTCCACTCGTCGTTCTTCTACCTGTACGCCGTCATGCAGTTGCCCGCCGGGTTGCTCGCGGACCGGTACGGCCCGCGTCGCCGGAACGGGCACGTTCGTCATGGGCCTCGGTGCCGTCGCGTTCGCGATGAGCGATTCGTTCCTCGTGGGCTTTCTTGCCCGCGCACTCGTGGGCCTCGGCGGGAGCGTCATCTTCCTCGCCATCCTCCGGTTCGCCGTGACGTGGTTCCGGGCGGACGAGTACGCCACCGTGACGGGCATCACTATCGGCGTCTCGGCGCTCGGCGGCATCGTCGCGACGACGCCACTCGCCATCGCCGCGTCCGTCGCCGGGTGGCGGGCATCGATGCTCGCCGTGGGGTCGTTCTGTGTCGTCAGCGCCCTCGTCATCTTCCTGTTGGTCCGTGACCGACCGGCCGACCCGGTCGACGACGAGTCGTCCGAACTGGCCGCCGACGGCGCACCCACGTCGCTCCGTGCCGGCTTGCGGTCTGTCCTCGGCGGCCCGGACGTGTGGGTCCTCGGCGTCATCCAGTTTCTGATTCTCGGCGTCAACTTCACCGTCATCGGCCTGTGGGCCGTCCCGTACCTCGTCCACCTCTACGACCTGTCCGTCGCGCGTGCGTCGCTGTTCGTCCTCGCGGGTAACGTCGGCCTCCTCGTTGGGTCCCCGCTGTTCGGGCGGGTCGCTGACCGCACCGCAGCCCACGCCGCACTGGTGTTGTTCTCGACGCTCGTGTTCTGCGTCGCCTACGGCACCATCACGGCCCTCGGAACGCCACCGCTCGTCCTCGTCGGCGTCCTCTTCTTCGCGGCAATGTTCGTCAACGGCGGAATCTCGCTCGTGTTCACCGTCGGGCGTCGGCGGCACCCCGACGAGGTGAGCGGAACGGTGGGCGGGACGATAAACAGCGTCGGCTACTTCGGGGCCGCCGTCGTGCCCGCGGTGATGGGCACGGCCCTCGATGTCTTCTGGACCGGAAAGACGGTCGGCGGCACGCCCATCTACACCTTTACGGGCTATCGCGTCGCGTTCGGGATCGCCACGGCCGCCGGCCTCGGGGGCCTCGCGTGTGCACTGTGGATTCACCGGACGCGGCGGACCCCCGAACGAAGGGCAACGTGACGGACATCCTCTCCATCCGGACCAGAGCCGTTCGAAAGCTGAACTGGGCGAAGCAGTCGCAGAGGGGCGTCTCCTCGCGGGAGTCGATGTTCACCCCGACCACCCCGGAGAGCGGCCGCTACCTATCAGGAGATGCGGAAAAGGGGGTATATATCCAGTGGGCCGGCGCAGATTCGAACTGCGGTTACGGCCACCCGAAGGCCGAAGGATACCAAGCTACCCCACCGGCCCGCATTCGAACCGTCGCCACGCGTTCCTTTAACGCTTCCGAAAGGGACGCCCTCGGGGACTCACGCGCCCGTCGACCGACTCAGTACGAGGTGTATCCCTCGGTGTCGAGGTAGTTGTGGGCGACCACGATGGCGTGGTCCGCGTGGATCGCTTCGGGACCGAGTCGGAGGCGCGCGTCCGCCCGGTCCGCGAGCAACTCCGCCTCCCGGTCGGCGAACTCCGAGTGGTCCGAGAGCACGAAGGTCGGGTCGGCCGGCGGCTCGCGCTCGGCTGCCGGCTCGCCGTCCTCGTGGAGCTGGACGAGCGTCCCCTCCAGCGCGTCGAGCGTGTCGGCGAGACCCATGCGGTACAGCTCCACGCCCGGGCTCACCTCCGCCGGCATGTGACCGATGGCGTCCTCCCGGTTCGACAGGGCGTCGCGGACCCGAGCGGCCGTGCTCCGCTCGTCCGGGTGCAGGCCGCGGGCACTCGCGCCGTCGAACCTGACCGTGTACTCGTCCCGGAGCACGAGGTGGACGCGGCTGTCCGCCCGGATGCCGTGCGAGAGGAACAGCCCGGCGTTCACGCAGCGGGCGAGGAGGTCGAGCCGCCCCGCCGCCCCGGGGAGGTCCTCCAGCGGGAAGTCGGGGTCCGTGGGGGCGTCGTGACCGCAGACGACGAACTGGCGCATACGACGACTCGCGGCCACACCGTCCTGTTCCTTCCGGTCCGGTTTCGTTTGTAAAAGAGTGGAACGCATGTCCACTAATAATACGAATTCGGGGAAATATCACAAGTTGAGACGGGATACCACGACAATGACTGAACTCGGCGTCTCACCATTCGGCACACTTTTATGTACCAGATAACCATGACAGAGTATCCCAGCAGAGAGGGACACACTCATGACAGACGACGATATCAAGCGCGTGTTCGATCGAATCGACCGCCGGTCATTCCTCGCAGGTACGGGGGCGGCCGGCGTGACCGCCCTCGCCGGCTGTTCCGGCGGCGGCGGCAACGGCGGCGGCAACGGTGACGGGAACGGCGGGGGCAACGGAGGCGGCTCGACCGACACGCCCACGTCCGACTCGGGCGGCAGCGGCGGGACGCTCAACCTCGCGCAGGTGAAGAGCCCCCTCGAGTTCGACCCCATCGTCCTGAACGACGTCCCGTCCGATCAGGTGGCGTCCCAGATCTTCGACGGACTGTACACGTACGACGAGAGCACCGGTATCGTTCCGGAGCTCGCGACGGGCGAACCCGAAGTGACCAACGACGGCACCCGGTACGTCATCGAGATGACCGGCGACGCCACGTTCCACAACGGGGACCCGGTCACCGCCGAGGACGTGAAGTACACCCTGGAGGCGCCGGTCGCCGAGGAGACCGACAACGCCTCGACGTTCAACATGATCGACTCGATCACGGTCCAGGACGAGACCACGCTCCAGATTGACCTGAAGTACCCGTACGGGGCGTTCATGACCTCGCTGGTGATGGGCATCGTGCCGAAGTCGGTCCGCGAGGAGGACAAGGAGGCGTTCAACACGTCGAACCCGGTCGGCGCCGGGCCGTTCAAGTTCGACAGCTGGCAGGAGGGGAGCCACGTCGACATCGTCCGGTACGACGACTACTGGGGCGAGCCGATGGCGAACCTCCAGAAGATCCACTTCTCGCCGGTGGAGGAGGCGACGACCCGCGTCACCACGCTCCGCAACGGCGAGAACGACGTCATCGAGGAGATCCCGCCGAAGCTCTACTCGACCGTCCGCGACATCCAGGACGCCAGCATCGACGAGGTCCCCGGAATCGGGTACTTCTACCTGGCGTTCAACTGTAACGAAGGCCCGACGACCGACCCGAAGGTTCGCGAAGCGGTGGACTACTGCTTCTCGATGGACAGCGCGGTGTCGAACTACGTCGAACCGACGGGCGTTCGCCAGTACAGCCCGTTCCCGGCCTCGATCACCAAGGACTGGGGCTTCCCCATCGACCAGTGGAAGAACATCCCCCACGACAAGAACATCGAGGAGGCGAAGGCGCTGTTCGAGGAGGCCGGCGTCTCGATGGACTACTCCTGGCGGATCATCGTGCCGCCGGACGACAAGCGCGAACAGATCGGGATCACGGTGTCCAACGGCCTCAAGGAGGCCGGGTTCAACAACGTCTCCGTCCAGCGGCTGGACTGGGGCGCGTTCCTCGACCAGTACGTCTCGGGGAGCGAAGACGACATGAATATGTACACGCTCGGCTGGTCCGGCTCGCCGGACCCGGACGCGTTCACCTACTACATGTTCGGGCAGACCGAGGACACGCTTGGCGTCACGGACGGGACGTTCTACACCCAGACCAGCGATCGTGCCGCGGCGGCCACTCAGAAGATCGTCGACGCCCGCGAGTCCGCGGACCGTGAGGAGCGCAAACAGCTGTACACCGAGGCGGTCACGACGATTCTCGAGGACCGCGCCCACCTGCCGGCGTACAACCTCAAGAACAGCTTCGGCGTGAAGGACTACGTCAACGACTTCACGTCCCACCCGGTCAGCTCGTTCCACATCGTCAGCGACCACAACAACGTGTCGGTCGACAAGTAACGTTAGCCGGCCCCTCGCGGCCGTTCCCGTTTCACTTATATTTGCCTCCCCGTAACGCACGCCAACGACACCAACTGAGATAATGGGACGCGCACAGTACACGATACGACGCATACTCCAGGCGATCCCGGTCCTGTTCGGCGTCGCCGCCATCACCTACTTCCTGATGGAGGCGATGCCGGGCGACCCGGTGAGCATCATGCTCGGACCGTCGCCGAGCGCAGCACAGGCCGAGGCCATCCGCGCGAAGTACGGGCTCAACCAGCCCGTGTGGGTTCGGTTCCTGAACTACCTGATCGACGCGATTCAGCTCGATCTGGGCCAGAGCATGTACTACAAGGTCCCCGTCACGCAGAAGATCGCTGAACGGTTGCCGGTGACGCTGCTACTGCTGGCGTCGAGTTTCTCGTTCGCCATCGTGACGGCGGTACCGCTCGGCATCATCTCCGCCAAGCGGCGGAACAAGCCGACCGACCACGTGGCGCGCGTCGTCGCGCTGCTGGGCGTGTCGACGCCGTCGTTCTGGATCGGCCTGATGCTGATCATCGTCTTCGCCTACCGGCTGGACGTGCTGCCGGCGACGAACCTCATCCTCCCGTGGGCGCCGGTCGCGGCCATCGAGGGTGCAAGTAACCGCTGGGAGGTGCTCGTCACGTCGGGGAAACACCTCCTGTTGCCGACGCTGTCACTGGGGACGCTCCAGATGGCGGCGCTCACCCGCATCGAGCGCTCCTCGATGCTCGAGGTGCTCGGTCAGGAGTACGTGAAGCTCGCCCGCGCCTACGGCGTGAGCGAGCGGACCATCCTCCGAAAGCACGCCTTCCGGAACGCACAGCTCCCGCTCATCACGCTGCTCGGGCTCCAGCTCACCAGCGCCATCGGCGGCGCGGTACTGACCGAGACCGTGTTCTCGATCAACGGGATGGGGCGGCTCATCATTACCGCCATCAACAACCAGGACTTCGCGCTGGTCGTCGGCACCACGCTGGTGTTCGGCGTCGTGTTCGTGGTCGGCGTCATCCTCACCGACCTGTCGTACGCGTACGTCGACCCGCGCGTCACCTTCGACGAGGCAGAGTAACCATGGCTACGACGCACGACACCAAGACGGAATCCGAGCTGGACACGGAGTTCGAGGACGAGTCGACCGGCGAGCAGCCGGAAGCTAACGTCGGGTGGCGGTACACGCTCTCGCAGGTCCGGCGCGACCCGACGGCGCTCGCCGGGCTCGCCATCATCGGCGTCGCGACGGTCGTCGCGATCATCGCCTTCATCGACGGCGTGCTCTTCAACTACCTCGACAGGTACGCGGTGTTCGCCGGCATGGGAATCGAACAGTACGCCATCGCGAAGGCGGTGTGGGTGAGCCCGATCGCCGAGACCGGCGCCCCCATCCTGCGCCCGCCGGCGTTCATGAGCAACCAGCTGTACCCGGGCGACCCGGGGACGCTCGCGCACCCGCTCGGCACGGACCACCGCGGACGGGACGTGCTCGTCCGGCTGTTCTACGGGACCCGCATCGCCATCACCGTCGGCGTCGTGTCGACCGGGGTGGCGATGATCGTCGGGATGATCGTCGGCTCCGTCGCCGGCTACTACGGCGGCCTCGTCGACGACGCGCTGATGCGGGCGGCAGAGACGCTGTACGCCATCCCGTTCCTCGTGCTCGTCATCGTGTTCATGGTGGCGTTCGGCCGCAGCCTCACGTTCGCGATGATCGGCGTCGGGGTGGCCACCATCCCGACGTTCGCGCGGCTCATCAGGTCGCGCGTGCTGTCCGTCCGCGAGGAGGACTACGTCGAGGCGGCCCGCGCCGCGGGCGTCCGGGACCGCAACATCATCATGCGGCACGTCATCCCGAACAGTTTCGCGCCCGTGCTGGTGCAGGCGACGCTGCAGGTCGGCGTCTCCATCCTCATCATCGCCGGCATCTCGTTCCTGGGGTACGGCGCCCAGCCGCCGACGCCGTCGTGGGGACAGATGCTCAACAACTCGCGGGACTACATGCTGCCGAACCCGTGGTTCAGCATCTGGCCGGGCCTCGCCATCCTCGCCACCGTGGTCGGGTTCAACCTGCTCGGTGACGGCCTGCGAGACGCACTCGACCCGCGGATCAACAACTAATGAGTCAGTCAGAGCCACTACTGAAAGTCGAGAACCTGAAGACCCAGTTCTTCACCGAGGAGGGGACCGTCCGCGCCGTGGACGGCGTGAGCTTCGAGGTACAGCAGGGCGAACTCGTCGGGCTCGTCGGCGAGTCGGGCGCCGGGAAGTCCGTCGCCGCCCAGTCGATCATGCGGCTCGTCGAGGAGCCCGGGCGCATCGTCGACGGGACGGTGACGTACAAGGGCCGGAAGCTGGTCGACATCCAGGAGCGCCCCGACGGCACCCTCGAGGAGTCCGAGGAGATGCTCTCCCAGCGGGAGATGCGCACTGACATCCGCGGGAGGGAGATCGCCATCATCTTCCAGGACCCGATGGAGTCGCTCAACCCGGTGTTCACGGTCGGCGGACAGCTCAGGGAGTTCATCGAGCTGAACCGCGAAGTGTCCGGGTCCGAGGCGAAGAAGATCGCGATCGACATGCTCCGCGAGGTGGGCATCCCCGAGCCCGAGACGCGGTACGACGAGTACCCCCACCAGTTCTCGGGCGGGATGCGCCAGCGCGTCCTCATCGCGATGGCGCTCGCCTGCGAGCCGAGCCTCATCATCGCGGACGAGCCGACGACCGCGCTCGACGTCACCGTCGAGGGGCAGATCCTCGACCTCGTCGACGACCTCCGGGAGAAGTACGGCACCGCGTTCCTCTGGGTCACACACGACATGGGCGTCGTGGCCGAGATCTGCGACAGCGTGAACGTGATGTACCTCGGCGAGGTCATCGAACAGGCGGGGGTCGACGACCTGTTCTACGACACCAAACACCCGTACACCGAGGCGCTGCTCCGCTCGATCCCCCGTCCCGACCGGACGGTGGAGTCGCTCGACCCCATCAGCGGGGTGATGCCGGAGGCGATCAACCCGCCGTCTGGCTGTCGGTTCCACACCCGCTGTCCCGACGCCAGGGAGGTGTGTCGCGAGGCCCACCCGAAGCACGGGCCGCCGGAGGAGGGGGCGACGACCGACGACCCGACACCCCCCGACCAGGGGACGACCGGGGACGAGCGAGACCACCTCGTCTCCTGCGTGAAGTACGAGGCGGTCGGGTACGAGCACAGCGAGCCGCTGGAGAACGAGTCGACCGACGCGTTCGCCGGCGGACTGAGCGAGCTGCGTGCAGGGGGTGAGGACGGTGAGTGAGTCCGACACGCTGCTCCGGGTGGAGAACCTCACCAAGCACTTCAGCCAGTCGAGCGGCTTCCTCGACACGTTCTTCTCGGACCCGCCGGTGCGGGCCGTCGACGGCGTGAGCTTCGACATCCGCGAGGGCGAGACGCTCGGGCTCGTCGGCGAGTCCGGCTGCGGCAAGTCGACGCTCGCGCGCACGATCCTCCGCCTGGTCGACCCGACCGACGGCGCGGTGTACTTCAAGGGCGAGAACCTCGCGGAGCTGTCCGGGAGCAACCTCCGGGAACAGCGCCGCGACATGCAGATGATCTTCCAGGACCCCCAGTCGAGCCTCGACCCCCGGATGAAGGTCGGCCCGATCGTCGAGGAGCCGATGAAGGCCCACGGGCTGTACGAGGGCGAGCGCGAGGAGCGCGTCCGCGACCTCCTGGAGAAGGTGGGGCTCGACCCCCAGCACTACAACCGCTACCCGCACCAGTTCTCGGGGGGCCAGCGCCAGCGCATCAACCTCGCCCGCGCGCTCGCCGTGAACCCGGACTTCATCGTCTGCGACGAGCCGGTGTCCGCGCTGGACGTGAGCATCCAGGCACAGGTGCTCAACACGATGCAGGAGCTCCAGGACGAGTTCGGGCTGACGTACCTGTTCATCGCCCACGACCTCTCCGTCATCCGGCACATCTCCGACCGCGTCGCCGTGATGTACCTCGGCAAGGTCGCCGAACTCGCCGAGACGGAGGAGCTGTTCGAGAACCCGCAGCACCCCTACACCGACGCGTTGCTCGACTCGATCCCGGTGCCCGACCCCCGGGCGCGGGGACAGCGCGGCGTGCTCGAAGGCGACGTCCCGTCGCCGATCGAACCGCCATCGGGCTGCCGGTTCCGCACCCGGTGTCCGGAGTTCATCCAGCCGGCGGAGTACGCGATGGACGAGGGGACGTGGGACGACGTCCTGTCGTTCACCCGCGCGGTGAAGCGCCGGAGCTTCGAGGCGTCCGACCGGGCGACGGTCCGCCGCGAGTTCTTCGGGAGCGACCTCCCCGGCGGCGAGGCCGGCGAGCACGTCGAGCGCGCGCTGGACGAGATACTCGCCGGTGACTGGAAGGACGCCGCGGAGCGGCTCTCCGAGGCGTTCGAGGAGCCGAGCATCTGCGCACGGGAGGTGCCGAGCTACACGGTCGAGCCGGAGTACGGCACGGGCGAGCACTTCGCCGCGTGTCACCTCCACCGCGACGAGGACCTCTCCATGGAGGACACCGGCACCGAGGGCACCGCGACCGCGGACGACTGAAGTCGCTCCCGAGAGCCTCTTTTCCTTCAGAACGGCCTACTCACTCGACCCTGAACGTCGTCGAGTCCGCTGGCCGTCCCGAGCGAGTCCCGACGAACGCGCGGAGTTCGTGCTCGCCGGGATCGAGGGGGACGGATCGGGCTCCCTCGTCGGTGACCCGCTTCACCCGGCCGTCCCAGGTCCAGGTGAACGTCTTCCGCTCGCGGGCCCGGAACGTCAGTTCGCCCCGGCCGCCCGGGTCCCGGCGGGGCTCGTCGCTCGCCTCGAGCAGCCCGTCGACCTCCCACCCCCAGCGCCGGCGGGACGCGGTCGGCACCTCGACGGGCACCGGGTACGCGTTCCTGATCTCCACGCGGATACTGATCGGGTCGTCGGGGGCGTAGCTGTCCCTGTCGGTGGCGACGGAGATCGAGAGGCCGCGCCGGAGAAGCCGGCGCGGGAGGAGCCGGGAGACGGCGGCGCCGAGGTAGTCGCGGGTTTCGTCGAAGCCGTACCGGTCCGACTCCCCCGGCCTGTGACGCGGCTGTGGCACGGGTCGAGGGAGGAGGCGGCACGGCTTCGACCTGTCGGTCTAGGGTGTCGATGTCGGTCGAGTGGCCGAGTTCCGGGAGCCGAGGAAGCCAGCATCGAGCCAGGACCCGGCGACGCTTACCGTTCGAATCCCCCCCGCCGGCGACACGCCGTGACCGCGCCGCCGAGGCCGACCGCCGCGCCGCCGACCAGCGCCGCCAGCGTCGAGGGGCCCAGGTCGTCGAGGGGGCCCTCCCCCGTGGCCGACAGTTCACCGTCGCCGGGGTCGGAGATCGACGCCCGGAACGTCCGGGCCTCCCCGGCGTCGAGGTGGCCCTCGCGGCTGGTCGAGAGGAGCTCCCCGTCGAGGCCCGCCGACCGCACGTCGAGGGTGTACGGGGTGTCCTTCGCGGCCGTGACGACGATCCGGTAGTCGCCGGGTTCGGCGCCGTACCGGTACCGGAGCGCGGCCCCGCCGGCCGCGTCCTCGTTCATGAACGCGGCGCGGTCGCGCGACACCGGCCGACCCTCGGGGTCGAGGACGGACAGCGACCCGGCGGGCGACCGCATCGTGACCGCGAGCATCGGGAACAGTCCGCGCCCCCCGCCGTTCGACCCCGAGTCGTCGTCCGGGTCGGTGCGGAGGCGGATGCGGCGGTCGGCGCGGTTCGCCACGAAGCCGTCGTAGCCGTCGTACGAGACCGTCGTCGGGGAGTCGGCCGTCGACACCCGAATCCGCCGGGCCTCCCGCCCCGCGTCGGTCCGATACGTTCGCGCGCCGTAGTTCGGGTCGTACACCAGCAGGTCCGTCCCGCCGCCGCGGCGCCGGTAGTCGTACACGAGTACCTGGTGGTAGAGCCGCGAGGTGCCCGCGAGGAGGGTGACGCTCGCGGTCCCGTCGGCGTCCACGGCGTGCTTCACGGCCTCGAGTTCGCGGCCGTAGTCGATCGCGGACGGCCGGACGAGCGCGCGGCGACCGAGCCACGCCTCGACGTCGAGGAGCTGTGCGGTCTGGTAGAGGTCGATCTCGTCGGCGACTGGCTCGGCCCCGTCGTCGAACGGCTCCGTCGGGCCCGCGAACGCCGACGCCGACTCGCGGTCGAGCGGGATGCGGTCCGGCCGCTCGTAGTACGACTGCGCGGCGAAGCACATCCCGTAGCAGTGGCCGTTCGTCGCCGAGAGCTGGTTCACGGAGACGTACACCTGGGTCGAGACGGCCTCCACGAGCGAGTCGGGCAGCGACGTCGCCGTCGGCCCGGAGGCGAGCGCGAACAGCGGCCCCGTCCAGTTCCGCTCGACGGTGCGGCGAACCTCGTCGCGGGTCACCGCGTCGTGGGCGTGGTCGGGGAAGAGTTCGCTCCGGGTCGACCAGTTCCGGAAGCCGAACGCGTGAACCGTCGGGTCGAACGGGTCGTCGGACTCGACGGAACCGGCGAACCCGGTCGCAGCCGCACGGCCGGCGGCGCGCACGCCCGTCGTGCCCGCGAGCCCCGCGGCACCGACGCGGGCGAGGAAGCGCCGGCGCTCGAGACACCGTTCCTGTGGCATCGTTGATGGCTTCGGCGGGGGTGACTTAACGGTTCAGGTCCCGCGAGCGGTCGGCTCCGATCGGACGTTCGACAACGGACACTGGTGTGTAGGAGGGCGTTCGGCCGGGTATCGTCGGTCGGAAGGTGGTCCTACTCCTCCCCGCCGTCGGCGTCGCCGACCCACTCCATGCCGCCGTCGACGGCGGTGGCCCGGCCGTCGTTCGCCCCCGCGCCTCGGGCCGGATTCCCGGGTCCGGCCCCGGCCCTCGCGTCGAGGTCCGTCTCGAACTGGGAGAGGGCGTCGTCCAGATCCAGCGCCCGGTCGGCGAGGTCGTCGGCGACGTGGACGACCTCCCCGAGCGAGGCGGTCTGTTGCTCGGCGGCCGCGGCGACGTCGTCGGCCTCGTCGGCCGTCTCCCGCGCGGTCTCGCGTACGTCGTCCATCATCGCCGCCACCTCCTCGGCGCTCGCGGCCTGATCGTCGGTCGCGCCGTCGATGTCCTGCATCCCGTCGTTCGCCTCCTCAACCAGGTCGGCGATCGAGCGGAGCGCGTCCGCGGCGGTCCCCACCGTCTCGGCGCCCTCGCCGAGGCGTTCCCGGGCGCCCCGCATGTCGTAGGCGGTCGTCACGGTCTGGTCCCGGATGTCCGAGAGCAGCGTCTCGATCTCGTCGGCGCGCTCCTGGGCCTCCGTCGCGAGCGACTTCACCTCGTCGGCGACGACCGCGAACCCCTCGCTCCCCTCGCCCGCGCGGGCGGCCTCGATGTTCGCGTTGAGCGCGAGCAGGTTCGTCCGGTCCGCGATCGAGGAGACGGTCGCGGTGACCTCGCCGATCTCGTCCATCCGCTCGACGAGCGCCTCGACCTCCGCGACCGCGGACTCGGTGCGCTCCTCCACGTCCGCGACCGCCTCGACCGCGTCCTCCGCCGCGCCGCGGCCCTCCCGGGCCTCCTCGGCTGTCTCCTCCGCCGTTGCCGCAACGCCGCCGGCGGTGGAGGCGACCTCCTCGACGGTCGCGGAGACCGTGTTCATCTCGTCGGCCGCCTCGCCCAGGCGCTCGCGCTGCGTCGCGGTGTCGGCGCTCACCTCCGTCATCGACTCGGCGACCCGGTCGCTCACCCCGCCGACCTCGCTCGCGCTCGACGCGAGGTCGCCGCTGGCGTCGCGGACCTCGTCCGCGAACGACTGCACCTCGTCGATGGTCGCCTCCAGCTCCCCGAGCACGTCGTTCAGCTCGCCCCCGAGACGACGGATCGCCGCGGCGTCGCTCTCGGGGTCGACGCGTGCCGTGAGGTCGCCGTCGGCCACGCTGGCGATGACCGAGCCGTAGTGGGCCGTCTTCTCCTCGAGGTGGGCGGTGAGCTCCTCGGCCTCGCGCTGGGCGCGCAGGGCGTCCGACTCGGCGCGTTCCGCGTCCCCGATGCGCTCGCGGAGCCCCCGCCGCATGGCGTCGAAGCCGGCGTACAAGTCGCCGAGTTCGTCCTCGCGGTCGCTCTCGATCGGCACGTCGAGTTCGCCGGCCTCCAGATCCCGCGCGGTCCCGGTCAGGTCCCGGAGCGCGAGGACGGTCGGACGCTCGACCGCGAGCGTGAACCCGACGAGCAGCAGTCCGACGACGCCGAGCAGGCCGAGCACGCGGAGGCCGACGGCGTCCGCGATCCCGAACAGCGTCGACGGCGGCGCGCTGGAGGCGACCGCGAGGTTCGCGCCGTCGATCGGTTCGTGGGCGACGACCGCGCGGCCGTACCCGCCGGAGACGGACGAATCGAGCGTTCCGATCCCGGCGCTCCCGTTCAGACCGGCGACGATGGCCGGCGACTGGACGCCCGCGCCGGCGACGTACTGGGTGCCGACGGTCGAGGGCGATCCGGTGTCGAGGACGACGACGCCGTCGTCGTCGACGACGCGGGTCCGCGACCCCTGCACCGTCGTCTCGAGGAGTTCGGCGATCACCGTGACGTTGAGTTCGGTGACGAGCGTCCCGCCCGTGTTCACCTGCGTGAACAGCACCCACGATCTGTGGCCGTCCCGCTCGACGTACTCGACGCCGCTCACGTCCTCGGGTGGCGCGAGCCCGACGTCCTCGAGCTCCTTTCCGGCGAGGTCGCGTTCGGAGCTGGCGGAGATCTCGCCGCCGTACTCCGCGTAGTGGACGGCCCTGACGCGGTCGGCCCCGATGGCGCGCGCGTTGAGCACCGTCTGGAGTTGCCAGTCGCGCGCCTGGCTGTCGGTCGTTCCGGTCGTCACCCGCGAGAGCTCGCCCGCGGTCGTCGCGTCGGCCCGGCCGACGTCGTCGAGGACCGTCTGGAGCAGGCCGCGTTGCATGCTCGCCTGTCCCTCGAGCCCGTGCCGCTCCTCGGTCTTGACCCGGTCGGTCACGTCGACGTAGACGGCGGCCCCCACCAGTCCGCTGACGAGCAGGACCACGAGGACGCCCACGCCAACCTTCGCGGTGTAGCTCCGTCGTGGGTCCACGTTCATCGGCGATACCTCCGTCCGGCCCGACGTTGCTGGCTCATCGTTGTAATAACGCTGCCCGCCTGGCCCGGGGACGCGCCGGCGGGACGGCGACTACCTGTGCCAGTGTGAGTGACACGTTTTACGGTATCGGGCCGATTATCAGCGGCGAGACTACTCGGGACGGTCGTCGAGTTCGGTCATCGGTTCCCCCTGAATTCAGACGATGTGTTGCACTCGTCCGGCGGGTCGACGACGACGAAGTGGTCATCCCGGAGGTCGTGAGCGTGGAAAAGGGGGTTCGCGGACATCTGAACCGCGACGCGATAGGCGACTCACGGCGAAGGCCGAAACGGAGTCCGAGTCTCTTGGGTGGTGATTTTTACCCTCTCCGCGCCGTCGTTCACGTATGAACGAGCCCGACCTCGATCGCTTCGCCTCGCGCCGCTCGACGGTGTACGGCCAGCGGGGCGTCGTCGCGACCAGCCAGCCGCTCGCCTCGCAGGCGGGTATCTCCGTCCTGGAGGACGGCGGCAACGCCTTCGACGCCGCCGTCGCCACGGCCGCCGCGCTGAACGTCGTCGAGCCGACCTCGACCGGCCTCGGCGGCGACGTGTTCGCGCTGTACCGCACCGCCGACGGCGAGGTGGGCGCGATGCGCTCGTGCGGGCCGGCGCCGGAGGGCGCGACCGTGGAGAACGTCCGCGAGGCAGTCGCCGACGAGGAGGGCGTCGACCCCGCGGACGCCGAGATGCCGGGAACGGGCGCGCACGCGGTCACGGTGCCGGGCACCGCGCGCGGCTGGGAGACGACAGCCGAGACGTTCGGGGAGATGTCGCTGGGGGAACTGCTCCAGCCGGCCATCCGCTACGCGACGGAGGGCTACCCCGTCTCCGAGGTCGTCGCCGCCCAGTGGCAGCACGGGGAGGAGCTGTTCGAGTCCGCGCACGCGCGCGAGGCGTTCCTCTTCGACGGCGAGGCGCCGGACGTGGGCCAGCGGGTCACGCTCCCGAAACTCGGCGCGACGATGGAGCGCATCGCCGACGAGGGCGCGGACGTTGTGTACGAGGGCGAGATCGCCGAGCAGATCGCGAACGAGGTGCAGGAGGGCGGCGGGTTCATGACCGTCGATGACCTCGCCTCGTTCGAGCCGGAGTTCCTCGACCCCGTCTCCACGACGTACAACGGCGTCGAGGTGTTCGAGCTCCCGCCGAACAACCAGGGGCTCATCGCGCTGGAGGCGCTCAACGTCGCCGAGGAACTCGGCGCCGGCGAGCACGACGTCGACTCGCCCGAGCGCGTCCACTACTTCTCGGAGGCCCTGAAGCTCGCGTTCCGCGACGGCCACCGCTACATCACCGACCCCGAGTTCGAGAACCACCCGCCGCTCGCCTCGAAGGACTGGGCCCGGAAGCGCGCTGAGGAGGTGGGCGAGACGGCCAACCACGACGTCACCTTCGGCGTCCCCGACGCGAACGCAGAGGACGCCGACACCGTCCTGCTCTGCGTCGCCGACGACGAGGGCAACGTCGTCTCCTACATCAACTCCCGGTTCGCCGGCTTCGGCTCCGGGCTCGTCGCCGGCGACACCGGCATCGCGCTCCAGAACCGGGGCTCGTCGTTCTCGCTCGACCCGGAGCACCCGAACAGGCTCGAACCGGGCAAGCGCCCGTTCCACACGCTCATCCCGGGGCTGGCGAAGTTCGCCGAGGACGACTGGGCCGCGTTCGGCGTCATGGGCGGGTACATGCAGCCACAGGGCCACCTCCAGGTGATCTCGAACGTGGTCGACTACGGCCTGCCGCTCCAGGCGGCGCTCGACCGGCCACGCTGGCGCTACCGCGAGGACGACACGCTGGCGCTGGAGCCGCACTTCGACTCGCACGTCGCCGCGAAACTCGCCCGGAAGGGCCACGACGTGCGGACGCTCCCCTCGGGACAGTTCGGCGGCGCACAGATCGTCCGCAACGAGGAGGGGACGCTCTCGGCGGCGACGGAGCCGCGGAAGGACGGGAACGCGCAGGGGTACTGAGGCCGGATCGGACGTCGGAGCGTCCCTCTGGCAACCCGCGCGCGCGAGAGATACAGAAAGGGAGCGGCGGTGAGTTCGAAGCCCGGAAAGCACTTACCCACCGTCCGCCACCCCGACACGATGCCCTCCCGACGCAGCTACCTCGCCGGACTCACCGCGCTACTCGCGGGCTGTACCGGCCCCGGATCCCCGACGGACACCCCGCCCGGCTCGAACACCCGTTCACCGACGGGGACCCCGACCGACCCGCGGTCCCCGACGCCGACCGACGGAGTCGGCACCTGCTGTTACCACGTCATCACCATGACCGCCGACGAGTCCGACCACGACGCGGTGGCGGACGCGTGGACGGAGTCGGTCGCCGACCTGACCGAGCGACGGCGCGCCATCGTCGACGGGTCGCTCGGCGGCGAGACGACCGTGGAGGACTGGCGCGGCCACCCTCTGGAGGCGGGGTCCTACCTCGAGGCCGACGGGACGTACTACCGCGTGGACGAGACCGTCGTGGAGGAACGGACCGTCACCACCTACCGCTTCGAGATGCGCGTCCCCGCCCGGGAGGAACCCGACGGTGACCCGCTCGCGTACGACGACCTGACGGCGGCGGAGCGTCGCGTCGTCGACGCCGGCCTGGACGGCTGGGAACCGGGCGACCCCGGCTTCGGCGTCGGCTACGGCTGGGTGTTCGAGTCCGACGAGGAACGCGATGACTGCCGGTTCCTCGACGGCGACACGTACTTCGTCGAGTACGAGGGCGAAGTCGTCTCGTTGTGGCACGACGGAACCGGGGAGACGGTGCTGACGACGTACCGGTACGCGTTCCCCGAGGTGGCGACCGACCGGGCGTCGTTCACCGACCTCGTCGTCCGGGAGGCGGTCGGGAACGTCGCCGACGCGGGCTTCGACGACGACGCCGCTGCCGTCGCCGAGGACCTGTTCACCTCGGGCCACTACCGCTCGGAGAACCCCGCGACCGACGCCGAGCAGGCGGTCGCCTACTGGTGCAACGACTTCACCGCGCCACACGGCGGCTACGGCGACGCGTACGTCCGGTACGAGGGCGACCTCTACGAGGTGACGGTCGAGGAAGTGATGAGCTAGTCGGCGTGGACGGATCGGACGGTCGAGTCAGTCCAGGTCGTCGTACGGCCAGCGCCCGCCCATCTTCAGCTCCTGCTCGTAGCCGTCGTCGATGGCCCGGGCCATCTCGGCCCGGGAGCGGTGGGGCGTCTCGACGTCGTCGCTCGCCAGCCGTGCGACCGCCTCGGCGACGAGGACGGCGACGTCCCGGAGGTCGCGGGAGTCCAGTTTGTCGAGCGTGTCGGCGTGGGTGTGACCCCAGCCGCGGCCGGACGTCTCGGAGGCCGTCGAGGTCATCACCGCGGGGACGCCCTCCTGGACGAACGCCCACTGGTCGCCGTGCGGGGAGACGGTATCGTCGGTCGAGAGCGGGGCGTCCATCTCGTCGGTGACGTCGTCGAACACCGCCTCCACCGACTCGAAGCCGTTCGACCCCACGCGGAGCGACCGGCTGGAGCAGGCGCCGTCGAGGTTCACGACGCACTTCACGGAATCGAGGTCGAGCGTCTCGGCGGCGTGGTAGGCGCCCCAGAGGCCGATCTCCTCGGAGCCGAACGTGATGCAGCGGACGCGGGTGTCGAGGTCCACGTCGGTCAGCAGTCGGCCGACCTCGGCGACGAGCGCGGAGCCGGCGCCGTTGTCGTTCGCGCCGTCGCTGACGTCGTGGGCGTCGACGTGGGCCGTCAGCAACACAGCCTCCTCGGCTCCGCCGGTTTCACCGGCTTCACCGCGGTCCTCCGGACCGCGCGGACCCACGTCGGCGACGACGTTCCGCGACGTGGTCGGCTCGTTCCGGCAGTCCACCGAGACGGTGACCTCACAGCCCTCCTCGGCGTAGCGAGCCAGCCGCGCGCCGGCCTCGCGGGAGACGCCCAGCGCGGGGATGGGGCCGGGGCGCTGGTGGTAGCCGACCTCGCCGGTCGGCGGGACCGACCCCTCGACGTGGTTGCGGAACAGGAACGCGACGGCGCCGTGGTCCGCGGCGTTGACGTACTTCTCCATCCGGTGGATCCACCGGTCGGCGTCCTCGGGGGTGTCCGAGGAGGCGAGCGCGACCGCCCCGTCGAGGTCGTCCGCGGCCGCCTCGAACTCGTCGTAGGTGCCGTCGCCGACGTCGACGACGCGGCCGGTCGCCTCGCCCGACGGGCAACCGGGGAGCGCGAGAACGTCCTGCTGGCCCTCGTGGACCCGGTGGTGGGGTTCGTGGATCTCGAGGGAGGAACTGCCGCGCCACCAGCCCGGGACGTCGAACTCCTCGACGTGCGGGTCGCGCAACCCCGCCTCCGCGAAGGCGTCGCGGACGACCGCCGCGCCGCGGCGCTCGCCCTCCTGTCCGGCCATGCGGTTTCCCACGTCGACGAGGTCCGTGAGCACGTCCCAGGCGAACCCGCTGGTCTGTGCGTCGCCGACGACTGCGTCGGGGAGTCTCATGGTCGGACGTTCGGGTACAGTCACAAAGGCTCCCGGGTGCCGGCGGTCCGCGACCGAGATTCGAGCACGTCGCGTGGCCCCTCGCCGTCGGGACCGACGGACGCCACCGTCACCCGCCACCGATTAGTAATCCGACATCCATATTCGGGCGTCGATGGCGGGAAATTAATGGCTCACGCTTATCCGACCGGATATGCTAACTCGTGTCATGGGGACGCACGAGGATCGGATTCTCCGTCTCGTCACGGATGCCAGGAATCGGGCGATACTATCGGCCCTCGACGGGGCCGCCGGTCCGCTTCACGTCGAGGAGCTGGCGGAGCGTCTCGTGGCCCGCGAATCCGCGGTGTTCGAACCGTCCGCGCACGGCGAGGAGCTCGAACGCGTTCTCATCACGTTACACCACAATCGCCTCCCGAAGCTCGCGGACGCCGGACTGGTCGAGTACGACCGCGACGGGAACGTCGTCTCCGCCGTCGACCACACGACGGCCGACCCCGAGTGGCTGGAGTTTGAGATGCTGGACGAGCTACTGGCCCGGTTCCGGCCGGACCGCCGGCCGGACGAGGACGCCGTCGGCGTGATCGAGGGCAGGGAGGACGTGTACGACTACACCCGACGGCTCGCCGACGAGGCCGAGGACGAACTGTTCCTCATCTACCTCTCGGACGACCTGCTCGACGAGGGGTGCCTCCCGCACGCGAGAAACGCCATCGACCGGGGCGTGAACTTACGTGTCGGCTCGCAGAATCCGGACGTTCGCGAGTTCTTCCGCACGAACCTCCCCGAGGCGACCCTCTGGGAGCCACAACTGGACTGGGCGAACGACCCATCGTGCTATCCGCGAGTGGACCGACTCATCCTCGCGGACCGGGAGAAGGTCGCGTTCGGACTTCTGGACGGACCGGACTCCGACGGGAAGAGCACGGAGACGGCGATGGTGGGCGAGGGCAAGCGGAACCCACTCGTCGTGCTCGTGCGCGAGCTGCTGGGACCGCGGCTCGACCACCTCGACCATCAGAGCGCGGACTTCACCGACCGGCTCCCGAACGAAACGTGACCGGTACACCGGTCGTACGGTAGCACCTCGTCGGTCGGAAGGATACGATCGACCGGAAGGCCCGCCGAACGACACCCCCTTCTCCCGCCGAACCGTGTCAGGGAGTCCCGAGGAGTCGCCAACTTCATGTTCCATGCTACCGAATACCGCAATAGATGCCGGAGCCCAGTTCGCTGACCGACACGGACAGACGCGTCCTCAGCTACCTGCAGGACTCGGGCGCCGACTACCCGGCGCTCGTCGCTGGAAACACCGGGGTACACATCCCCCTCGTCGAGCGCCGCATCTCGGTGCTGGTCGAGTACGGGCTCCTCGAACGGGTCACCGGCGAGTCGGTCTATCGGATCACCGCCGACGGCGAGTCCGCCCTCGCGAGTTTCGACGGCGGGACCGAAGTCGGACGCTCCACCGCGGACGCGGAGTGAGATCCGGGCTCGCCCCGGCGGCTACTCCGCCCGCTCCAGCGCGATCTCGAACGCGACGCCGACGGCCCGCTCCGACAGTTCGAGCGGGAGGCTTGGCGTCAGGCTCCCGCCGCGTGCCGCCTCGCCTTCCTGCGCCTTTCTCGCCGCCTGTCCGGGCGTCGCCGGTAGGTGGAGGAAGCCGGCGGGCGCGTCACGTCCGGTCGCGTCGAGGTGCGCGAGCGTCCAGTACAGGAGGTGGTTACAGAGATGCGTCCCGGCGGTGTTCGACAATCTGGCCGGGACGCCGGCGTCCAGGCACGCCTCGACAGTCCGGCGGACCGGCACCGTCGCGAGGTACCCGTCCCGTCCGTCGGGGTCGATCCGCTCGTCTACCGGGTCGTCGCCGGCGTTGTCGGGGACGCCGACCGCGTCCGCGGCGTTGACCGCGACCCGTTCGACCGAGACGCCGCTCCGCCCGGCCGCGAGTCCAGTCGCGACGACGGCCACCGGGTCGTGCTCGTCGAGGAGGGCGCGCATCCGGTCGCCGGCGTCCTCGAACGCGACGGGGAGTACCTCGCCGACCACGTCGTGGCCGGCGAGCCTCGCCCCGTCGAGCGCCCGGGCGACGTCGCCGGAGGGGTTCGTCTCGTGTTCGCCGAACGGCTCGTATCCAGTACAGAGGAGGGCCATACCTGCGAGGCGACCGGGGCCGATAAAAGTGTTCGCGAGTCGACCGGCGGGCGTTTTCGAGGCGACGACCCGGCACGGTTCGACCACTCCGACGTCACCGGAGCAGCGACGCGACGCGTCGCGCGTCGACGTGACCGCACGCCAGGACGAGTCCCGCGAAGACCGTCGCGCCGGAGAGGACGACGCCGAGGAGCGTTACGAGTCCCCCGACGTGCGGGAGCAGCACCGCGACCGCGGCGAACATCCCGGCGGTGAGCAGGCACGTGCCGGCCGCGTGGCGGGCGACGCGACGGACGCGGAAGCCCAGTTCCTGGTGGATGAAGTAGACGTTCGACGACGTGTACACGGAGTAGGTGATGACGGTGGCGAGGGCGGCACCGACGACGCCCATCGCCGGGATGAGCAGGAGGTTGAGGACGAAGTTGGCGACGGCCATCGTCCCCTTGATCAGCGCCCGTGACCGCGCCCGCCCAAGGTAGTCCAGGCCGTCGGTCGTCACCTTGTCCACCGCGTTGACGAAGATGAAGCCGCTGTACACCTGGACGACGGGGACGGCGGGGAGGTAGTCCGTCCCGAAGACGTACCGGATCATGGGGCCGGCGACGAGGACGAGTCCGACGCAGGCGGGGACGTACAGCAGCAGCACGTACGAGAGCGACTCCTCGTAGATGCGGGCGGCGGTGTCGAGGCGGTCGCCGTCCCGCTGTTCGGCGAGCGCGGGGGAGATGGTGAACCCGAGCGAGGCGGCGGGCATCGAGACGAAGTCCGAGACCTGTTTGGCGATGGCGTAGAACCCGACCGCGGTCGTGTTGAGCAGCATCCCGACGAGGATGACGTCGACCTTCTTGTCGAGGACGTTCGCCCCCCGGGTCGCGGTGAGGGGGACGCTGTACTCCAGAACGCGGCGTCGGAGGCCACCCTCCCGCTCGGTGGCGGCGGTCAGTTTCGGAACGATCCGCGTGTAGAGCACGTACAGGCCGACGAGACCGGCGGCGACGTACCCGGCGACGTAGCCCAGGAACGCGCCGAGCGCCCCGAGTCCGAGGAGAACGAACCCGACGACCGCGAGCAGGCGGACGACGCTGTCGACGACGCGGACCAGGGCGCTCCACTCGACCCGGTTGAACCCCTGGAACACCGAGGTGAGGTAGCCGTTGAGTGCCGAGAACCCGACGTACAGCGCGCCGACGACGAGGAACGGTGCGAGCGCGGGTTCGTCCAGCGCGCGGGCGAGTATCCCGTTGCCGAGGGTCAGAACGGCGCCGACGACGGTGACCAGCGCGAGCATGGCGAGGGCGCCGATCCGGAGGACGTGCCGTACCTGTCCGGAGTCCCCCTCGGCGTACTCGGTGACGTACCTGGCGGTGGACTTTGGGAGCCCGAGGGTCCCGAAGATACCCGCGACGCCCAGGACCGAGACGGCGAAGGTCAGCAGTCCGTACCCCGCGGGGCCGAGCAGGTACCGGGCGAGGAGGATGAGGGCGGCCGCACTCGCGAGGGTGCTGACGACGTCCGCGACGAACGTCGCTTTGACACCTCTCGCGAGTCGAGTTGTGAGATCCATTCGTTTGGGGACGTTCGCACCGCCCGCGGCGGTGGCGGGACGGTCGCGACTCGGTCACTCCGATGGCCGAACGGGACTTCGTTATGGACGCGCTGACCGCGCCGCCGGTTCGGGGTTCTGGACCGCACGGCCCCGACGAATCACCTGAAAAGTCGGCCCGGACCGCTCGTTCGCCGTCGCTTCCGGGGTTACCCCGTCGCTAGCGAAGCGGTGAAAGTTGCCTCGTGCCGCTTCGACCTCGCGTCGCTTACCAGTCGTACGCCTCGCGCGGGTCGACGCTGTCGGCCTCGCGGTCGAACACGTGGCGGCCCTCGACGACGACGTGCTGGCTGCTCGTCTCGAACCGGTGGAACGGGCCGTCCCAGACCACCAGGTCCGCGTCGGTCCCCTCCGCGAGCGAGCCGACGCGCTCCTCGATGCCGAGGATCGCCGCGGGGTTCGTCGTCACCACGTCCAGGGCGACCTCCTCGGGGAGGCCCGCCCTGACCGCGAGGCCGACGCAGACGTCGAGGTGCTGCTGGGGGAGCACCGGCGCGTCCGTCTGGATGGCGACCGTCACGCCCTCCTCGTGGAGGATGCCGGGCGTCTCGAAGGTGATGTTCCGGAGTTCGTACTTCGAGGCCGACGAGAGCGACGGGCCGACGATGGCCGGCACGTCGCGCGCCACGAACTCCTCGGCGATGACGTGGCCCTCGGTGGCGTGCTCGATTGAGAGGTCCTCGATGCCGAACTCCTCGGCGATGCGGAACACCGTCATGATGTCGTCCGCGCGGTGGGCGTGGACGCGGAGCGGGAGATCGCCGGTGAGCACCCGCGCGAGGTTCTCGTCGCCGAGGTCGCGCTCGAACGGCTCGCCCTCCTCCTCGGCGGCCTCCTTTCGCTCCAGGTAGTCCTCTGCGGCCATGAACGAGGCCCGGAGCGTCGCCGCGACGCCCGGCCGGGTCGACGGCTGGCGACCCTCGCGCTCGCCGTGGAACCGCTTGGGGTTCTCGCCCATCGCGGCCTTCATGCCGTCCTCGCGGACGAGCATCGCGTCGGCGGTGCGGCCGTGGGTCTTCATCGAGCAGATGATGCCGCCGATGACGTTGCCAGAGCCCATCCGCGAGGAGACGGTCGTCACGCCGTTCTGGAACGCGTGTTTCAGCTCCTCGTCGCGGGGGTGGAAACCGTCGAGGGCGTTGACGTGGGGCGTCGTCGCGCTCGTCCCCTCGTTGAAGTCGCCGTCCTCGGGTTCGCCCCACTCGGCCATGCCGGCGTGGCTGTGGGCGTCGATCAGCCCCGGCGTCACCTGCATGCCCTCGGCGTCGATGACCTCCGCGTCGTCGGGCGCCTCGACGTCGCCGACGGCGACGACCTCGCCGTCCTCGACGAGCACGTCGCCCTCGATCGTCCCCCGTTCCGTCTGCGTGTGGACGGTGCCGTTCCGCACCACGAGTGCCTGGCTCATGGACTCGGCTTCGCGCGGGGGCGCCAAACTGTTTCGGTTCGAAACGGTGGTCGCGATCACCGGAGAGTCCCGTATCGCGTCCCATGGAACGCCGTGTCACTCGGTTGCACGGCAGGAGAATCGTTAAGTGAACGCCGTCGAAGGTGTTCAGTACCGACGCAAGTCGGCCGGACTCCGATGATCGCCACTCACCACGCCGGCACACTCGCTCACGCGACCAGTGCCGGCTATGGCGGGTGGCGGTCCGCGACCCCCATGCCGTGCGGCAAGGGGAACGCCAACGGACTCCGGTTCGACGTACGGTCCGCCTCCATCGCCGCGTGAACGCGACGACGTTTCGGGCGCACGCCCGAACGGAGGCGGACTCTCTCGTCCTTCCTACCGTTCGGGTTCCCGTCCAGCACCGTCCGCGTTCCCGCGGCCACTCCCACGGAATCGATCCGCGCGACGTCGCCGTCGTGCGGGCGAGTGGCCCAGGACGCGTTCGACTCGCGCAGGGAGCCTATGTCGGTCCAACTGGCCCGACTGGCCGATGCCAGCATGACAGTCGCGGTGTCCCGTGCCGCCCCCGGCGACCTCGCCGCGGGCGTCGAGACGAAGCTCAGCCGGATCGACGGTGTCCGCGCCGTCGAGTCCCAGGAGCTGTGCGGCCTCCAGCCCGGGCTGAACGACGTGGCCGTCGAGGTCGAGGTCACGCTCGCGCTGGACGCCGACCTCCCCGACGAGCCGTCGGCGGTCGCCGACGCGCTCGAGGACGCCTTCGGCGTCTCGGCGGTGACCGTCGAGGCGACGCGGGGCGTCCCGCCCGATCCCGCCGACGGCGCCGCGGCCGACGTGGTCTGACGCGCCGACACGGGTCGGCCGTCCGCCGACCAGGCCCGGCCACCCTCGGACGGTGACCGCGCCGGCGCCGGTTCCGACTCCGACGCCGACTCCGGCACCGCGAACCACCGGTCCCCGCCGGCCCTCCAGCCGCCGCCGGCCGTTCAAACGAAAGACGGTAGTGGCCGCCCCGACGAGGGGGCGCCATGGACGTTCTCTCGCCCGCCCGCGACCTCCTCGCGACCGGGCCCCTCTGTGACAACTGCCTCGGTCGGCCGTTCGCCGAACGCTCGTTCGGCCTCGGCAACGCCGAGCGCGGCCGCGGCCTCCGGGTCGCGCTCGCGCTCGCGGACGACGACGACTTCTCCGCCGGCGATCCCGCAAACTGCTGGGTCTGCGAGGGCGCGACCGCACGGTTCGACGAGTGGGCCGAGCGCGCCGTCGCCGCCGTCGAGGGTATCGAGTTCGCCACCTACCAGGTCGGCACCCGCGTGCCGCCCCTGGCCGAGGAGAACGGCCTCCTGCTCCGGGAGGACGCCGGACTGGACCCCGAGGCCGGCGAACCGCTGCGCAAGGAGTTCAACCGCGAGGTCGGCAAGCGGTTCGGCCAGTTGACCGGCGCCGAGGTGGAGTTCGGTCGCCCGGACGTGCAGTTCCTCCTCGACCTGGAGGCCGACCGCGTCGAGGCCACCGTCAACTCGGCGTTCGTCTACGGACGCTACCGGAAGCTCGAGCGGGACATCCCCCAGACGGAGTGGCCCTGCTCGGACTGTCGGGGCTCCGGCCGGGACGGCTCCGACCCGTGCCCCACCTGCGACGGGACGGGCTACCTCTACCCCGAGAGCGTCCAGCAACTCACCGCGCCCGTCGTCGAGGACGTGATGGACGGCGTCGACTCCGTGTTCCACGGCGCCGGCCGCGAGGACGTGGACGCGCTGATGCTCGGCACCGGCCGCCCGTTCGTCATCGAGGTCGAGGAACCCCGCCGCCGCGACGTCGACGTGGAACGACTGGAGGCCGACATCAACGCGTTCGCCGACGGGAAGGTCGAGGTGGAGGGCCTCCGGCGCTGCACCCACGCGATGGTCGAACGGGTGAAGGGGCTCGACGCGAGCAAGCGCTACCGCGCCGCGGTCGAGTTCGGCGACGAGGTGACGGCGGAGGGGCTGGCCGAGGCGCTCGAAGCGCTCGACGGCGCGGTCGTGGAGCAGTACACACCGAACAGGGTCGACCACCGCCGGGCGGCGAAGACGCGCGTCCGGACGGTCCACGACGTCGCGGGCGAACTCGAGGACCCGCGCCACGCCACCGTCGAGGTCCACGGCGAGGGCGGCCTCTACATCAAGGAGCTCATCTCGGGCGACGAGGGCCGGACGGAACCGAGCCTCGCGGGCCTGCTCGGCGTCGACGCGGTCGTGACCGCGCTCGACGTGCTCGAAGTCGAGGGCGAGGACGAGCCGTTCGAGGACGAGGAGTTCTTCCTGGACTGAGTCGGGCTGATTCAATTCGACCAACGGCAACGGCGCTTCCCGGCTGGCCTCCGTTCACGCGAGGGAACGAAGTGAGCGAGGGTGAACTCGGGAGAGCTTCGCTCTCCCGTAGCTCGGCGAACCCGGACGTTCGCGAGAGCACAGCCCTCGTGAGCTCGCGGGACGTGTCCCGCGAACGACGCAAGCACTGAGCGGACGAAGGAACCGAGTGAGCGAAACGCGCAGCGAGGCTTGAGAGCCGAGAACCGCGGGGGCTTTCGGGGTCATCTCGAGGGAGACGTTGCGACTCGACCGACTAGCCACCAGGACTAGAAGTGACCGACGATTTTTCCGTGTGAACTCCCAAGGCCGCGTGCACCGCTACCATGTGCCACCACGGTGAACTCGCGGAGTGGGAGGAGATCCGCGAACGACTCGGCGAGGAGGAGCCGACCGACGAACCGGTCGAGGCGGACGAGCAAGTCCCCGAGAGCGATGACGGGGACGACCGTCCCGAGGTCCCGACGCAGCCGGCCGACGACTGAGGCGCCTGTCGCGCCCGAGCCGGACAGTCTCTCTTCTTTCGATCGTACGCGGCACCGTCCGCATGACAACGGCTTAGTCGTCGCCGTCCCATCGACCGCCAATGCTCGGCGCCGACGAGGCCGGAAAGGGACCCGTACTCGGCCCGATGGTCGCGGCCGCGGTCCGCGCACCCGAGGGGGCGATCCCCGACGGCGTCGACGACTCGAAACGGCTCGCGCCCGCACGCCGGGAGGAACTCGATGCGCTCCTCCGCGAGCACCCCGAGGTCTCCGTCGGCGTCGCCGTCGTCCCGACGACCCGCATCGACGACCCCGGGACGGACATGAACCTGCTCACCGTCGCCGGGCAGGTCGAGGCGCTCGCGGCAGTGGCCGAGGACGGCGACGAGGCGGTCGTCGACGCCGGCGACGTGAGCGAGACGCGCTTCGCCCGCCGGGTGTGCGAGGGCGTCGCCGACGCGAACCCGGCGGTCGAGGTCGACGTCCGCGGCGAACACGGGGCAGACGAGTCGTACCCGATCGTCGCGGCCGCGAGCGTCGTCGCGAAGGTGGAGCGGGATCGCCGCGTCGCCGCCATCGCCGACGAGTACGGCGAGGTCGGCAGCGGCTACCCCTCCGATCCGACGACCCGGGACTTCCTCCGGGAGTACGTGGAGGAGCACGGCGACCTGCCCGACTGCGCCCGCCGGTCGTGGGCGACGTGTGCGGACGTGCTCGCGGCGGCGGAGCAGTCCGCGCTGGAGGAGTTCTGATCGCGAGCGGCCCCAGGACGCCGCGAGCGTGTTTCGACCTCGCGCGGCCCCACGAGGCCGTGCGAGTGTGACGACATCGCGTGGCCCAAGGAGGCCACGCGAGTGTTTGATCGCGAGCGTCTGATGAACCGGAGCGACCCCACGGAGCGGATGAGTACGAGCGGGTTTCGAAACGAGCCGGCAACCATCCGGCTACTGGAGCTCAGAACCGGACTGCGGGGGGACTGTCCACGACGACCGCAGTTCGGCGGAACGGGACGTTACGCGTGGGGTTCACCGTGTTCGGTCACGTGGTCGAGCCACGTCTCGACGTTCGGGTCGACCCGGTATCGAGCGGTACGACTCCTCGCATCGTAGTCCACGAGACCGGCGTTCGCCAGTTTGGGGAGGATCGAGTGGTGAAGGTAGACGGCGACGTGGGCCTCCCCCGCGTGCTGCCCGTGCTGTTCGCACACGAACTGCTCGAGGGCGTCGACGGTCGCCACGTGGGTCGAGTAGTACCGGAAGTACCAGAGAACCGTGCGGCAGTGCTCGTCCGCGAGTACCCCCAGTAGCTCGTCGTCCGCCCTCGAAACCGCTTCGGGCGGGATGGTGAGGTCCTTCATCCCTCCCCCGTCAGCCTTCCACTGGATTCTATGCGGGGCTTGCTGGTGCCGGGTGGGAGCCCTGACGACTGCTGTTGCGGAGCGGGAAGTCGACAGAATATCCCGCAGCCACGCGGACGGAACCGTCGTCAGCGCTCGGTCAGCAGCACGCGCAGGATGTCCCCGTAGGCGGGCCGGGTGATGAGCACCCCGACGAGCACGCCGAGGATGGTGAAGATGGCGAAGCCCTGGAGGTCTCCGAGCGACAGCACCGCCAGCGGCGACATCGCGACGATGGTCGTGGCGGCGGCGGCGCCGATGACCCAGAACGCCTTGCGGAAGCGCGACTGGAACACCCGTCTGGAGTTCACGTCCCCCTCGCTCATCACCTCGTCGGCGATGATGACGAGGTCGTCCACCCCGGTCCCGATGACCGCGATGAAGCCGGCGATGACCGCCAGATCCAGCGGGTACTGGATGAGCGCGGCGAAGCCGAGCAGCGCGTATACCTCGGACATCGCGGTGACGACCATCGGGGCCGCGACCTGGGGGTCGCCGTACCGGAGGAACACGACGACGCTCACCGTGAGGACGGCGATGATGCCGATGATGAGCGAATCGGTCCGGAACGTCTCACCCTGGGTCGCCGTGATGGAGGTCGTCGTCCCCTGGTCGACCGCGAGCGGCGCCGGGAGCGCACCAGCGCGGAGGTCGACCGCGACCTGCTGGGCGTCCGAGAAGTTCCCCGTCACCAGGATGAACGTCGGGTTCTCCGCCCACTCGCCGCTCCGCATCGACTGTGCGAGGCCGGGGTCCATCCCGAACGAGGAGACCACGTTGCCGTCGCGGACGACGAGGATGCACGGCTGGGTGTTCCCGGGGTTCGACTCGTAGGTACAGGTGGTGCCGCCCTGCTGGGCGACGCCCGTGTCGACGAACGACTGCTGGACGCGCTGGGCCTCGCCGTCCTTCACCGCGACCTGGACGTGCGGTCCGGGCCCCTGCTCGCCCTGCTGGGCGCCGCCGATGCGCTGGAAGTCCTCCTGCCGGATGACGGTCGTGTTCGTGTACCCAGACCCGTTCTCGGACGGGTGGTAGGCCACGATGCTGACGCTCCCGCGAGAGCTTACCAGTTCGAGCACGTCGGAGCGGTCCTGGTTGGGGACCTGGACGAGCACGAAGTCCTCGCCGCCGGTGGTCGTGGTCGTCGTGACGCTCCCGCCGGAGAGGCCGGCCTCGTTGATCTTCGATTCGAGCACGCGGACGGTCTCCTGGAGCGTGGTGTCGGTCACCCCGTCCGTAACGTCGCCGTGGGCGTACCCCGCCTGGTCGAGCGCCGTAGACAGTTCGTCGGTGGTGACGTTCCGGTCCACGACCTCGACGGTCCCGGTCGTGGGCCCGGTCTGCCGGGCGATGACGTCGTTGGCGTCGGTTCCGTCGAGGTTCGCCGCGACGGAGCGTTCGACGTCAGCGAGGCTCTCGTTGCCGATCTCGACCTCCTGTGCGGTGATGCCCACCACCGGCGCGCGGACCCGCGTACCGCCCGACAGGTCGAGGCCGTACTTCAGGTTCGTCGCCGTGTCCGGCGCGGACGGGCCCTGGTTCCCGAACCCGGGTGCGAAGAGGAACACCGTGGAGAGGAGGAGCACGACGACGAGCAGGACGACCCGCCAGTTGTCGCGCATCGAGCTCAGGAGGCTCATCGCGCCACCCCCTCGTACTTGTACCAGCGAAGGAGGCTGAGGTTGAGCATGTAGGTGTTCATCAGGTCGGTCGCGAGCCCGAACACGAGGATGATACCGATGCTCGAGAGCAGGCCGATCCCGAGCAGCGTCGCGGTCAGCGCCATCACCGCCATCGCGGCCAGCGAGGTGAGCGTCATCGTCACGCCGGTCCGCATCGCGCGATGGGTGGACTCGTAGAAGTCACCCGACCGCCGGAGGATGTGGTTGTTCAACAGGATGTCCGAGTCGACGGAGTACCCGATGAGCATCAGCAGCGCGGCGACGGTCCCCAGCGTGAGTTCGATGCCGAAGACGTTCATCAGCGCGACCGGGATGACGATGTCCGAGAACGCCGAGATGACGACGGCGATGCTCGGCACGAACGTCCGGAACATCCCGAACACCAGCACCGCCATGCCGGCGAACGCGACGCCGATGCCGAGGAGCGCGAGGAGCTGCGTGTCCGACCCGAAGCTCGGGGAGATGGAGCTGATAGAGCGGACCTCGAAGCCCGCCTGCTCGGCCTGCGTCTCGAGCTGCGACGTCGACGCGTCGGCCTCCTTGAACGTCACAATGTAGACGTCGCTCCCCTGGACCGACTGGATGCTGTCGGGTTCGGCGGAGAACGCCGACTGGATCTGTTCCTGGGCGTTCCCCCCGTCCACGGTGACGCGGAGTTCGGTCCCACCCGTGAACTCCACACCGGGGGTCACCGGCGACCCCGTCGTCGCGTAGAAGCCCGCGATGACGAGGAGGGCGACCGCGAGCACGGCGAGAGGAACCGCCGCGAGTTGACGGTTCGTGTACCGGGTGTAATCGACCTCCGGTACCTCGAAACTAGCCATGCAGGCGACTCCCCACGCGCCCTGAATAAGCCTTCTTATGTTCGAACACGGATGGTACGCGGACTGACGGAACGGGGGTACTTCCACGGTGGAGATGGAGTGTGCACACGACAGGTTCGGAACGGCGGCGCGAGTTGCAGTGTGCTCTCGCAGCAGGTAGGTCGACTTCTCGCCACGACGCTCTCTGGAGGAGATCGAGCGAATCCCAGGCACCTTGGACGACGTATCCGAACCATCGGCCCCGACCATCTAGCTGCACACTCGGGAGCGTCGGCTTCAGAGACGCCGAGAGTAGCAGAACCGACCATATCGGCGGACAGTACGCCCAAATGCAGGAGTATTGGCCACCAGTGTGCCAAATGATAGCACTTGGAAAAGGGCACGGCTTTGGCCGCCGCGAAATTTTTGATATCGCACTATCCACTTTGCGGCAATATTTTCTTGTTCTGGCGTGCTCTGGCTACAAGAGCCTCGAACCGTCCGAAAACGCCCGATAACTGGCCCACAGATCGGAGTTCTACGGCTTCTAGATGTTTCCACACCGAACAGCGCGACGGCTGTCCTCCCTCACGGCGACAGGCCGATGTACGTCGCGCACCTACAGTGGCCCATGACCGGCGAGACGGCAACACGACTCGTACTCTCGTATCCGAACGGGCTCTCGGAGTGGGGACACGACCAGATCGAGACGGAGCGGTACCGGCGCTACCTCCGGCGCGTCTTCGAGACCCCGACCGTCGGCGACGAGTCCGAGGAGTTCGTCGACGTGGGCTGTTGCGGGAGTTCGCTGGACCTCACCTTCCGCGTCGAGGACGTCGAGGGCGGGGACCGGGTCGACGACGACACCGAAGTCGAACTGGTCCCCCGCGACGGGGAGGTCGAGGGGGGCTGGCGGGTCCAGAGCGCCGGAGGGCCACGGTGAACAGGGGCGGCGGCGAGGAGTGGCGCGCAGGTGCTGGAAAGCAGTAGAATTGGTGGGAAAACGAGGGAACGACCAGAAGACGAGTACTCAGGGAAGGTAGCGGACGACGACGACCCCTGGCGCCGAACGAATCTCGACGCGGTTGACCCCGAGGCGGGCGGCGCGGGCGAGCGTCCCGTCGCGGTCCTCGAGCACGTCGGCGACGGCCTCCTCCGTCTGCTCCTCGGGCACGGTGATGACGTGGAGTTCGCCGGTTCCGGCCCGTTCCACGCGGGTGAGTTCGCCCACGTCCTGCTCGGCGGCGACGTCGAGGCTGTTCCGCGTCGGCGGTTCGTCGCCCTCCTCCAGCGCGAGTTCGCGACGCTCCTCGACCTCCACCAGTCGCCAGACGACGTTCATCGGCGGGTCGGGCGTGAGGACGCCCTCGACGGCCTCGCCCTCCTCCACGCCGGGGTTCGAGGAGAGCGTGAGCACCTGCCCGGAGTCGACGTCGCGGAGCACGGCCGAGTCCTCCTCTGCGTGGGTGACGAGGAACGTTCCCTCCATCCGTTCCGGGTCGCCCTCCGGCCCGTCCTCGGTCGGTTCCCCGGACAGCGCGCGTTCGAGCGCGTCGACGTCGAGGTCGCGGTCGGTCATGGGTCGCAGTACGCGCCTGGCCGGTTTCGGAGTTTCGTTCCCGGCCGACGTCGACCGGGGTTCTATCCGGCCGAGCGGGGTTCTCGGCCGAGTGCGATCGTACGATTCAGCGTCGGAGCCAGTGGACGACGCCGACGAGCGCGGCGCCGAGGACGGGGATCAACCACCCCACGACCTGCGGAAGCCCGTAGAGGAACGCCACGACCGGCGCGAGCGGACCCGACGGCGGGGGCCGGGTGATCGTCTCGCCGTCGAGCGTGAACGCCTCCGGCATCCCCGCGACCAGACCGAGATACAGCGAGAGGACGAACAGGTAGCCGGCGATCGCGAGGCCGGCCTCGTAGCCGGGTCTCCGCGAGAACCCACGGCGTCGCGAACGCGCGACCAGCAGCACCGGCGCGATCGTCGGCGCGACGGCCGCGAGGCCGACGAGGAAGAAGAACGCCCGAACGACCGAGAAGCGGGCGCCGGCGGTCGCCCCGAACAGCCGGACGAGCGCGAGCGCGAAGACGAGCGTGAGCAGGACCGCGACCGCCCCGCCGACGACGACGTAGCTCCGGAACAGCCACGAGTCGCTCGCGCGGAAGGCGTACGGGAACGCCCCGAACACGCCCCCGTACGTTCGGGTTCGCTCGTCGGGGTTCGTGGTCGGGTCTTCGGCGCCCGTCTCCGATGCCATTGTCGCGGGTTGGAGGCGACGGCTGTTAATCCCCTCGTCCTCGGTTGTCTATTATCTTGGAATGGCTGCTACCGCATCGACTGCGCCGAAGGCGACCGCGAAAGCCCCCTCGCCTCTCGACTCGGGCGCCTCGCTGCGGTGCTTGCTTCGTCGTCCTTCGCCGAGAGGCGAGGCCCCTTTCAGTCCCACCCGCCGGTGTTCCCGCCAAGTGTCGCCGCCCGACTACCCGCGTGCACGCCGTCGGTAGTCAGAGATCGACGCTCGGCTGACTGCCCGGCGCACCACGAGTGGCAGTCAGGTTCGACGCTAGCCCGTCCAAGCCTCGGGTGGGGCTTGAAAGGGGCCAGGGCTTTCGAACTGTTCACAGTCGGCCAATCGTACTCACAGACGAACCGAGGGATACCACGGAACGAGGGGGCAACCGTTTTCGGCCCCCGGACCGCGCACTCACACATGCAGGCCGACATCGGGAACGCGCTCGACGGGGCACTCGGCCTCGACCGCGCGGCCCTCGACGACCTCGACGACCGCGTCGCCGACGCCCACGAGCGAATCGCCAGCGGGCGCCGGGAATCGGAGCACGGCTACGCCGCGCTGAACCTCCCAGAGACGTGCGACCCCGAGCCCATTCGGGAGGCGGCCGCGGGGTTCGATCCCGAGTCGGTGCTCACGGTCGGCATCGGAGGGAGCGCGCTCGGCGCCGCGACCATCACCGACGCGCTCGACTCCCCGGTGGACGCCTACTACCTCGACAACGTCGACCCAGCGTGGGTCCGCGACCTCCTCGATTCCCTCGACCTCTCCGAGACGGTCCTGAACGTCGTCTCGCGCTCCGGCACCACGGCGGAGACGCTGGCGAACTTCCTCGTCGTCCGCGAGGCGATGACGGACGCCGGCGTCGACTGGACCGAGCGGACCGTCGTCACGACCGGCGCCGAGGGGAACCTCCGCGCGATGGCCGAGAAGCACGACCTCCCGGCGCTCGACGTCCCCGAGGGCGTCCCCGGGCGCTTCTCGGCGCTGTCGACCGTCGGGCTGTTCGCCGCCGCGGTCGCCGGCCACGACCTCGACGAACTCCTCGCTGGCGCCGCGAGCGAGGCAGAGAAACTCTCAGGGTCGCTGTACGACTCGCCGGGGTACGCCTACGGCGCAGTCTCGTACGCGCTGGCGGAACGCGGCGCGGCCGTGAACGCGATGATGCCGTACGCCGAGTCGCTGGAGCGCTTCGCCGAGTGGTACGCCCAGCTCTGGGCCGAGTCGCTCGGGAAGGACGGCCGCGGCCAGACCCCGGCACGGGCGCTCGGCGCGACCGACCAGCACTCCCAGCTCCAGCTCTACCGCGCCGGCCCTGCCGACAAGCTCGTCACGCTCGTCCGACCGCGCGAATCGGCCGACGCTGGCATCCCCGAGACGGAGCTCGAGGGGCTCGAGTACCTCGGCGGCTCCTCGCTCGGCGACCTGCTGGACGCGGAGTTCCGGGCGACGGAGGCGAGCCTCGCGGCGGCCGGTCGCGAGAACGTCCGGCTCGAGATCAACCGCGTCGACGAGCGCGGCCTCGGCGAACTCCTGTACGCCACGGAGGCCGCCTGCGTGCTGTACGGCGAACTCGCGGGCGTCTCGACGTTCACACAGCCGGCCGTCGAGTGGGGCAAGAAGGCGGCGCGCGGCCTGCTCGGCGGCGGCGACTTCCCCGAGGCCGACGCCGTCAGGGGGAAGCGCACGCTGGAGATCGACTGATGGACGGCGAGCGGGAGGCGGCCGGGGGGGACGCGTCGACGTCCGGACCGAACGACGCGACGGCCGAGGCGGAGGGGACGACCGCGTCGGCGGCGGACGTCGACGTGAACCGGGTCGTGCTCCGGTTCGGCCAGTCGCTGCTGATGCTGGTCGCGGCGTTCGTCGCGGCCGCGGCCCTGCTCCCATGGGCCGAACGGATCGGACTGGCGCTCGGCGCCGCACCCGAATCGCCGGAACTCGCGGCGATCCGGGGCGCCGGACAGTTCGTCGGCTTCGCGCTCGCCGCGATCGTCTTCCTGACGTACGCCGGCGATCGGGACCTCGTGACCGCCAGGATCCCGGGAGGACGAAACGCCGGCCTCGGACTCCTGACCGCGGCCGGGATGGTGCTCGCCCAGTTCGCCCTCCTGCTCGCGCTCGGCGCGGTCGGAGTCGAGGTCGCGACGAACCGCGCGCTCACCCCCGGTCAGGAGGCGCCACGGTACTTCCTCTACATGGTCCCGGTGTCGATCCTCGTCGTCGGGCCGGCCGAGGAACTGGTGTTCCGGGGCGTCGTCCAGGGCGAACTCCGGAAGGCGCTGCCGGCGGCGCCGGCCATCGGGCTGGCGGCGTTCCTCTTCGGCTCCATCCACTTCACCGCGGGCACGGGAACGCTCGCCGGACAGGCCGCCTACGTGCTCGTCGCCACGCTGCTCGCCATCCCGCTCGGCTACCTGTACGAGCGGACACGGAACCTCGTCCTCCCCGCGCTCGCCCACGGCCTGTACAACGCGGCGCTGTACGCCATCCAGTACGCCGACGCGACCGGGCTGGTCTGAACTGGATTCGACTCCGGCCGGCCGGTCCGGGGCGGGGTTTTCGTGGAGAACAAGGTCGTCGGTGAAACCGCTAGACTGAGGTCCGATTCGGAGAAAGGAGAGTCAGGCGGGGTTCTTCCGCGCCAGTTCGCTGCCGCAGATCGGACACCGGTCGTGGTTCTCGTCGAACTCGCGGCCACAGCCCGCACACTGGAACGTCCAGTCGCGCTGCTCGGAGATGCCCTCCTGCGCGATGACCTCCACAGTGACGCCGAGCTTGTCGGCGACGTTCTGCATCGCGTAGTCGTCGGTGACGAGCGTCGCGTCCAGTTCGAACGCCGCCGCGAGCAGTCGCGTGTCGGTGTCCGAGAGCGTCTCCTCGTCGCCGGTCTCGCCGGAGGCCCGGCGCACCTGCTCGACGGTCTGGTCGTCGGGGACGTGGATGTGCATCCCCGCGCCCTCCATCGCGTCGAACCGGAAGGCGTGTTCGCCCTCCAGTTCCTCCTGGACCATCGGGATCGAGGCCGTCGGCTCGTCGGTGTGGTACTCGTGGATGAACGCCGACGAATCGAGTACTTGCATCCTACGACGTGTCGACGACGATGTAGTCCTTCACCGCCTGCACGTGGCCGACGGGGACGTGGACCTGACCCGATTCGTCGCGCTCGAACGGGATGCGGCCCGGCGAGAGGTTCTCGTTCGGCGAGACCAGCAGGTCCGAGAGCGACCCGGTCTTGAGGTCCATCGTGATGTTGTACAGCATTCCGAGTTCGGTTCCGTCCGAACCCATGACGGCCTTGCCCGAGAGGTTCTCGGCGAGGATGTCGACCATACGCGTGCAAACTCAGTGGGGCGTCATAAACGCCACGCCACCGTCTGACGCGGGGCGGACGGGGACAGGGACGGGTGTGGGCGGGAGTTGGACCCGCCGATCGATACGCCACCGACCCAGGCACCGCAACCGTCGCAGTCGCCCTCGAGTCGCGGGAAACCGTGGGACTGCGGGGCGAATCGGAGACTTTCGTGCCCGGCTCGTCCGACCTCGCCGATTCGAAGCTCTTACGACCACGCCACGACAGTCTCCGGTAACGACCGTTCTTCGGGGATTTCGCCATGTCAGACACAGATGCCGACACGACCACGGACGCAGACGCCCTCCGCACGCCCATCGTCGCCGTGCTGGGACACGTCGACCACGGGAAGACGACGCTGCTCGACCGCATCCGCGGCTCGGCCGTCCAGGAGGGCGAGGCCGGCGCCATCACCCAGCACATCGGTGCGACCGCCGTCCCGCTGGAGACGGTCTCGGAGATGGCCGGCGCGCTGGTCGACCCGGACGACTTCGACCTCCCCGGCCTGCTGTTCATCGACACGCCGGGCCACCACTCGTTCTCGACGCTCCGCGCCCGCGGCGGCGCGCTCGCCGACATCGCGGTGCTCGTCGTCGACGTGAACGACGGCTTCCAGCCCCAGACCGAGGAGGCGATCGACATCCTCAGACGCACGGGCACGCCGTTCGTCGTCGCCGCGAACAAGGTCGACACGACGCCCGGGTGGAACCCGCAGGAGGGAGAACCCATCCAACGGTCGCTGGAGGCCCAGTCCGATCGCGCGGAGTCGCGGCTGAACGAGAACCTCTACGAACTCATCGGCGACCTCTCGGACGAGGGCTTCTCCGCCGACTTCTACTGGCGCGTCCAGGACTTCCAGGGGAACATCGGGATCGTCCCGCTGTCGGCGATGACCGGCGAGGGGGTCCCGGACCTGCTCACCGTCCTCATGGGGCTCTCCCAGCGCTTCCTGAAGTCGGAGATGTCCATCGACGTCGCCGGCCCCGGCAGGGGCACTGTCCTGGAGGTGAAAGAGGAGCGCGGCTTCGGCGCGACGCTGGACGCGGTGCTGTACGACGGCGTCATCCGGACGGGCGACACCATCGTCGTCGGCGGGCAGTACGACCCCATCGTCACGGAGGTTCGCGCGCTATTGCAGCCGCGTCCCAACGCGGAGATGCGCACCGAGAAGCGGTTCGAGAAGGTGCCGGAGGTCGCGGCCGCTGCGGGCGTGAAGATCGCCGCGCCGGACCTCGACGAGGCGATGGCCGGCGCGCCGGTGCGGGTCGTCCGCGATCAAACGGAGGAGGAGGTCGTCGCGGAGGTGCGGGAGGAACTCGCCGAGATCGAGGTCGAGACGGCCGAGGACGGCGTCGTCGTCAAGGCCGACACGCTCGGGAGCCTCGAGGCGATGGCGAACGCGCTGGAGGAGGCGGAAATTCCCATCCTCCGGGCGGAGGTCGGCGACATCGCCCCGCGCGACGTCGCCGTCGCCGAGACCGCCAACGAGGAGACCCACCGGGTCATCCTCGGGTTCAACGTCGACGTGCTCGCGAACGCGGAGGAGGAGCTCGAGACGAGCGACGTCCGCCTGTTCGCGGACGACGTCATCTACCAGCTGGTCGAGGAGTACGAGGAGTACGTGGACGACCTCCAGCGCAGCCAGCAGGAGACGGTGCTCGATCAGATCGTCCGGCCGGCCCGGTTCCGCATCCTGCAGGACCATACGTTCCGGCAGAACGATCCCGCCGTCGTCGGCGTCGAGATCGTCGCGGGGACCGTCCAGAACAACCGCCACGTCGCGAAGTTCCAGGGGAGCGAGCCGAGGCGGATCGGCCAGCTCTCGGGCATCCAGCACCAGGGGGACGACGTGGACGAGGCCCGCGCCGGCGAGCGCGTCTCGGTCGCCATCGACGGGCCGACCGTCGGCAGACAGATCGAGGAGGGCGACGAACTGTGGATCGAACTCCCGGAGAAGCACGCGAAGATCCTCGAACAGGAGCTCTCGGACGAGATCCCGGCGGACGAACTGGAGGCGCTCAACGCCTACCTGCAGACGCGGCGGAAGACCGACCCCTTCTGGGGGAAGTAACGCCCGTCACCCGGACGAAGCCGCACGACCCCGAGGCTCCGATTCGCCGTCCCGTCGCCGTGTTTTCGGAGTAAGTTATTTGTTGGTCACGGCCATCGCACACGACCGGCGAGTGCCGATGAGTGTCCACGACCCACGGAGCGACAGCGTTCGCGTCACGGCCGGATCGCAGTCACAGCCGCCCTCCCGACACGATCTGTTGCTCGCTGCCATTCCAACGCTGATACTCCTCGGGTTCCTGCTGGACCACGTCGGAGCGCTCCCGTTCGCGAGGGGCGCGGTCGTCGGGCCCGGGCTGGCGGCGATGCTCGTCGGCTACGCGCTGTTCGTCGAAGCGCCGGGCGGGCCGCGTGCGCCGCCCGAGAACTAGTTGGACTGAATCAGGACGTCAGCGGGCCGTCGGTTCGATGTCGTCGCCGACGGCGTTCATCACCTGTGCGGCGGCGCTGGCGGCGAGTCCGCGCGCCACCTCGTCGCGGTCGGTCTGGTCGAGCCCGGTTTCGAGGTCGTCCAGGTCGGGCGCGAAGCCCGCGCTGACCGCGTGGCCGACGGGCGGACGGACCGCGACGGTCGCCTGTGGACCCTCCGTCCCGTAGGAGAGTTCCGAGCCGACCGCGTAGCCGTCCGGGAGATACGATTCGGTGCGCGAGACGATTCCGGCGACCGCCCGCCGAAGAGCGTCCTTCTGCTCGACGGTGAGGTCGATCTCCTCGGGCCGACCGGCATCGACGACGCCCGGCGCTCCGGCGTACGGGTTATTGCCGTTCATTGAGGATGTAGCTCCAGTTGGCGGTTCCGGGGGATAAAGGCGTCGGCGGTGGCGAACGCCGGCGTTGCGCGAACGAGGCCGAGATCGCCGGCGAGGACTCGTCCCGACGCCGTCGGATTCGACCCATCCGTGCGCCGGCGAAACCGGAAGACGGAGCCCCGATTCGGAACGGTTCGTGGTGGGCATCGACTCTGTCGACTTTCCCGGTCGTCACTGTGGGTCAACCGCCGGGATTATCCTCTCCAGACTCGCGAACGCTCACCCGGCGATCACGCGATCGGTTCGCTCTCGCCGTAGGCAGCCACCACGACGGCCGCGGTGTAGGCGTCCTCGCTGGTCTCCGCGCTCGCGAGGAGGATCCGTTCGTCCTCGAACGTCCAGTCCCGGAGCTCCCGCCCCGCGGCGAGCCCCTCCGCGACGGTCGTCCGGATCGACTCGGGATCGGTCCCGTCAGCCTCGTAGAACAGTCCCGGACCGGGGCCGGTCGCCCAGCCGAGGCCGGCGACGATCGCCTCGGTCTCGTGGGCGTCGGCGGGGGTGGCGGCCGCGCGGGCCTGCACGACTGTCAGGCGGTTCCCGGCCGGCCCGAGGTCAGGCGCGCGCTCGATCTCGTGGACGGCGGCGTCGGCAGGGACGACCGAGGACACCGCGACCAGGTTGTAGTTGTGGAGGTTGGCGTCGGCGAGCGCGGCGTCGTAGGCCGCCATCGCGGTCGGCCCGTGGCCGCTGCCGCCGGCGACGTGGATGTCCATGTCGGTACGCGGTGGGCCGGGTGAAAAGGGGTGTCGAATACGAGTGGTCTCGGGGAGACGACCGGCAGCGGTTTGGAGTTCCGTCGTCGCTCGTGTGGTGGTCTGGAAGCAGACCACTACCCCTGAGCGTCATGACGGCCCAGGCCTCCCCAGCCGATTGCGCTTCTCGCGCTCCTCGCTCATCCCTCGCACGACGTCGGCCGCGCACAGAGGCCAGCCGGCACGCGCCACCGCGGCTGTTTAGGTCGAACGTCGAAAACCAAGATCGGGAAGAAGTCGCCTTCAGTACTGGTACGCGCCGAAGCCGTCGTGGGTCACCGCGCCCTCGTCGCCGGCCTCGACCTTGTCGCGGGCGTCCTCGAAGTCCTGACGGGTCACCGTGGTCCGCTCGTCGCGGATGGCGAACATCCCCGCCTCGGTACACAGCGCCGCGATGTCCGCGCCGGAGTAGCCGTCGAGACCCTCCGCCAGGTCGGCGAAGGCGACGTCGTCGTCGACGGTCATGTCGTCGGTGTGGATGTCGAGGATGCGCTCGCGACCCCCCACTGCGGGCTTGGGCACCTCGATGAGGCGGTCGAAGCGGCCGGGCCGGAGGATCGCCTCGTCGAGCATGTCGAAGCGGTTGGTGGCGGCGATGATGCGGATCTCGCCGCGCTCGTCGAAGCCGTCCATCTCCGAGAGCAGCTGCATCATCGTCCGCTGGACCTCCGCGTCGCCGGAGGTCTTCGAGTCCGTCCGCTTGGCCGCGACGGCGTCGATCTCGTCGATGAAGATGACGGCGGGCTCGCGCTCGGAGGCGAGGTCGAACAGGTCGCGGACGAGCCGTGCGCCCTCGCCGATGAACTTCCGAACGAGTTCGGAGCCGGCCATCTTGATGAACGTCGCGTCGGTCTCGTTGGCGACGGCCTTCGCCAGCATCGTCTTGCCGGTGCCCGGCGGGCCGTGGAGCAGGACGCCGCTCGGCGGTTCGACGCCGACCGCCCGGAACTGTTCGGCGTTCACGAGCGGCGCCTCGACGGCCTCGCGCACCTCGCGCACCTGGTCGTCGATGCCGCCGATGTCGTCGTAGGTCACCTCTGGCGACGCGTCGACCTCCATCGCCTGCGCCCTGGCGTCGGTCTCGTCGTCGAGCACCGTCTGGACGCTGAACGAGTCGTTGATGGCGACCCTGTCGCCGGGGTCGAGTTCGTCCTCGAGGCGGGAGGAGACGTCGGTGAGCACCTCTTGGTTGTTGCCGTGCTGTTTGATGACCGCGCCGTCGGCGGTGAGCTCCTCGACCGTGGCGATGTACAGCGAGGAGGTCTTCAGCGCCTCGTTACGGCGTTTCAGTTCGTCGACCTCGCCCTGCAGGTCGTCCCCGCGGGCTTCGGCTCGGTCGAGCCGGTCGTCCAGTTCGTCGTTCACCTGCACGAGCCGCGTGAAGTGCTGGCGCAGGGCCTCCAGCCGCTCCGCCTCGCTCATGTCCGGATCGAGGTCGAGGCGCGGACGGTCTGGGAGGGACGGACTCCGGGACATTCGTACGACGAGTTAGGCTGCGCCGTTAATGTGGCTTTGGGTCTCGGGAGGTTTTTCAGACGGCGCGTCTCCCGTTTCCAGATCACGCCGCACGTCGGCGCTCGCTCGTCCTCCGTCCTCCACCATCGTTGCCGTGTTTCAATCGAGAACCGTTCCGAAGCTGGAAACCGGTGAGGTGTCCGGAGTCTCGAAGTCGTGGGGGGTCGAGTGAGGGGAGGTGCGGGGCCGAAATCCGACCGGGGAGACGTGTCGATCGCCCGTGTCGCAGCCTACAGGTCGAGCAGATCCTCGGCCCGTCCGAGGTACTCGTCGTAGACGCCGATGGCCGATTCGATCGGCTCCGGCGAGGTCATGTCGATGCCCGCGACCTCGAGCACGTCGATGGGGTACTCGGCGCCCCCGACCTCGAGCGCGTCGCGGTAGTCCGCGGCAGCCGGTTCTCCCTCCTCGAGGATCCGCTCGACGATGGCCGCCGCCGCCGAGATACCCGTCGAGTACTGGTAGACGTAGAAGTTGTAGTAGAAGTGCGGGATGCGCATCCACTCGCGTCGGATGTGGTCGTCGACGCGGCTGTTCGCGTAGAACTCCTCCTTGAGACCGCCGTACAGGTCGTCGAAGACGTCCGGCGTCAGGGGCTCGCCCGCCTCGGCGTGCTCGTGGATCGCCTGCTCGAACGCGGCGAACATCGTCTGGCGGAACAGCGTGGATCGGAAGCGTTCGAGGTACTGGTCGAGCGCGTGCACCCGGAGCTCCTCGCTCTCGGCGTTCTCGAGCAGGTACTCGGTCAGCAGCGTCTCGTTCACCGTCGAGGCGACCTCGGCGACGAAGATCTCGTAGCTCGCATACTGCCAGGGCTGGGCGCCCTTCGCCAGTTCGGAGTGCATCGAGTGGCCGAGTTCGTGGGCCAGGGTGTACATCGAGGAGACGTCGTCCTGGTAGTTCATCATGATGAACGGCTGGGTGTCGTAGGTCCCAGCGGAGTACGCCCCGGAGCGCTTCCCGCGGTTCTCGTACACGTCGACCCAGCGCGACTCCAGTCCCTCGGCCATCCGCTCCTGGTACGGCTCGCCGAGCGGCGCGACGGCCTCGATGACCAGTTCCTTCGCCTGCTCGTACGGGATCTCGGGCCCCTCGTCGCCCGTCAGCGACATGTAGAGGTCCCACATCTCAAGGTCGTCCACGTCGAGCGCGCGGCGCTTCAGGTCGGCGTGCCGCTGGAGGGAGTCGAGGTTGTCCCGCACCGTGTTCACGAGGTTGTCGTACACTTCGACGGGGACGTTCGGGCCGTCGAGCGCGGCCTCGCGGGCCGTCTCGTAGTTGCGGGCCTCCGCCATCTTCACGTCCTTCTTCACCGACTTCGAGAGCGTCGTGCCGACCGCGTTCCGCACGTCAGTCCAGCGCTCGTAGAAGGACTCGTGGACACGCTGGCGGAACTCGCGGTCCGGCTTCTGGAGCAGCGTCGTGAAGTTCCCCTGGGAGAGCTCGATCTCCTCGCCGTCGGGACCCTCCACGGTCGGGAACGTCATATCCGCGTCCGTCAGCATCGAGTACGTCTCGCTCGGCGCGTTAGTGACCTCGGAGAGGTCCGCGAGGAGCTCCTCCACCTCGGCCGAGCGCGTGTGCGGCTTCATCCGCAGCACGTCGTCGAAGTAGTGCTCGTATTCGGCCAGCGCGGGTTCCTCCTCGAGGAACGCCTCGATGTCGTCTCCCTCTAGCCCCTGGAGTTCGGGTTCGAGGAAGCTCGCGGCGCTCGACGCCTCGGAGGAGAGCGACCCCGCCTTCGCGGCCATGGCCTGGTACTCCTGATCGCGCGTGTCCTCGTTCGACCGGAGGTTGGCGTACTGGACCACCTGCGACACCTGCCGCATGACCTCCTCGTACGTCTCCAGCAGCTCGCGCAGCGTCGCGGCGCTCTCGGTCGTCCGCCCCTCGTACGCGCGCACGTCATCGATCGCCTCCTGTGTCGCCTCGTAGGCGTCATCCCACTCCTCGTCGGAGGCGTAGATGGAGCCGATGCTCCACTTGTACTCCGCCTCGATCTCTGACCGCTCGGGAACCGAACTCATGGCCGTGAGTACCCGTCGCCGGCCCTAAGTCTTGTCACACCGCCCCGGTCACGACTCCCTGTTCTCGGCCACGAGCAGGCGGACCCCGGGCGCGCGACGGAACGTCTCCGACCGGGTGACCCGGCAGCCGGCGAAGGCGATCCACCGCCGGACGTCGTCGACGTCGTGGGTCCGGCCGCCGAGGGTGACGAGGTACGCGAGGTCGACGAACGCGACACCGAGGTCCGCGAGGCCCGTCGGGCCGTCGCCCTCGAACTGGTCGAGGATAACGAGGCGGCCGTCGGGGGCCAGCGACTCGGTCGCGCGCTCGAGCAACTGCTCGCACTCCTCGGCGTCGTGGGCGTGCAGGACGTTGAAGAGGAGGACGAGGTCGAAGTCGGTGGCCGAGGCAGATTCGTCATCTCCGCCGAGGTTAGTAGCCGAGGCGGCCTCGTCTTCCCCGCCGAGGTAGTCCTCGTCGTACTCGTCCGTCTGGTAGTCCCCGCCGCGGAGCGCTACCCGGTCCTCGACGCCCGCCGCCGCGACCGACTCCTCGGCGACGCCGAGCGCCGCCTCGCGGTCGAACAGCGTCACCTCGGCGCCACGCTCGGCGAGTTCGACCGCATAGGCGCCGTGGCCTCCGCCGAGGTCCAGCACGCGCTTCCCAGCGACGTCGCCGAGGGTGTCGCTCACCGGGTCGACCAGCAGCGTCGCGGCCGCGCGGAACCCCTCCTGGGTCGTCTCCCACCCGCCCTCGTCGTCGCCGAGCCAGTCGTAGATGGTCTCCCCGGGGTCGCCCGTCCTGACGGCCAACTCGACGTGTTCGCGCCAGTACGGCAACACGACGTCGACCCAGAAACGGAGCCACGGGCCGAGGTTGGTGTCGTTCGCGTCGGTGAGCCACTTCCGGGTCAGGTTCGTCGTGTAGTAGAGCCGGCCGTCGCGGCCGAGGTAACCGGTCTCCGCGAGCAGTTCGGCGAGCGCCCGGACGCCGCGTTCGTCGCAGTCTAGGTCGCGCGCGAGTTCCCCGACCGTGCGCGGCTCCTCGAGTTCCTCGAACAGGTCGAGGTCGAGGGCCGTGACCGCGGCGTGGAGCGCCCCGGCGCCGTACAGGTCGGTGATGGCGGCCGGGGCGAGGTTCGCGCGGAGCGCGACGCGATCGACGATTCCCGGTCTGACCGGCATCAGCGGGCCTCCAGTGGGGTCGAAGCCATATCGGAGAGACGGCGGACCGACGGATAACCGTCATGGGTAAAGCATATACAGCGATACGAAACCGCGGCTCGCCGGCCACAGGGCGGCCGAGGGGCACGTTCCGCGGCCCGCCGTCCGGTTCGCGTGATAGGTCGCAGAAGAGGGATCGACGCGTCGTGACTCGTCCCGGGAGCCGTTCTCGCCGTCAGGCGTCCCCGGTGACGATGTCCGCGACCCGCTGCCGGTCGAACAGCTCCGCGTCGCCGGTCACCTCGCCGAACACCTCGGGGTACAACTGCTTCGCACCCCGTTCGGTCAGGAACAGGTTGTGAATCGGCCCCTGGTACAGGTAGCCGCCCCGGTAGACCCGCCCGTTCTGCACGGCCGTCAGTTCGCCGCCGACGGGGTGGTTCCGCATGAACTCGAGCACCGTGTCGCGGAACTCGGCCGCGGACTTCCGCTCGTGGGCCCGCAGCATGATCACGTCGGGATCGATCTCGAGCATCGTCTCGTAGTCGATCCGTCCCCTATCGGTCGTGCTGATCCCGTGGATACCGGTACCCGAGAGCGCGTCGCTGACCCCGAGGTCGCGCCACTGCTTCTTGCTCGTCCCCCTGTCGTTCAGCCGGTACGGCGAGAACGCCTCCGGCTCGTCGCTCCCCTCGTAGACGAGCAGCACGTTGGGCCGCTCGTCGGCCGGCGGGAGGCGCGTCTGGACGTCGGCGAGGAACTCGTCGTGGAGCGATTCGAACGCCCGGTACCGCTCCTGCTCCTGGAACAGCTCCGCGACCTTCTCGAACGCCTCGTAGAGGGTGTAGTACCGGTAGTCGTGCCACTCGTCCTCGCGGCGGAAGATGAGGTTCCCGAGGAACGGCCCGACGTTCCCCGCGATCTCCTCGACGTCGTCCCGTGACCACTCGAACCAGTTGACGAGCATCTCCGGGTCCATCACGTGGACGTCGCCGTCGAGTTCGTAGAAGACCTCCTTCGACATGTCTGCGGCGCCCGGGTCGTTCGCCTCGAGTCGCTCGCGGTCGACGCTGACCCCGGGAAGCTCGTCGTAGACGTACGTGTAGTACCGGCTCGCCCCGCCGACGCCGACCAGTCCCTCGGCCCGCCCGAGCGCGACGCTCATGTCGGCGTATCCCCCGCCGTAGGGGAGCCACGTCTCGGGCACCGACTCGAACGTGAGCTCCCCGACCGGTTCCATCGAGACCGAGTAGGAGCCCCCTTCGGTCCCCGTCGATTCGTCCGCGGGCGAGGTCCCGTCGATCGCCGTGGGCGTCGCGTTCCCGCCCGACTCGTCGGCACAGCCGGCGAGCAGGCTTCCGCCGACGACCGCGGCACCGTATCCGAGGTAGTCCCGCCGAGTCCGTCCGTCCCGTTCCGCGAGTTCGCGTTCCATGGTTTTTGGCTCGCCTAAACCGGTAAAGCGGTGCCGATTTTTAGGATTGCCTAAATTGATGCCATGCCGGTAATCCGGAGTACGGGGCACTTCTGCGCCGTTAGGGAGCGTGTCTCGCTCGACGGGATCCGCTCCGGGGCGTCACTCGGCGGTGTCTCCCGATCGCTCCGCGTCGACGGTTCCGACGTCGGGTGCCGGCGCGTCGCTCCCGACGCGCTCCCTGAGTTTCCCCAGGACGACGCAGCCGACGTAGATCGCGACGGCGATGAGGACGATGACGCCCCCGGCGGTCGCCTCCGCGTAGTAGGAGACGCCGATCCCGAGGATGACCGCCAGTTGGGCGAGGACGATCGACGCGAGCAACGACTGGGAGAAGCTCCGAGACACCTGCGTGGCACCGGCGACGGGTACGACGAGCATCGCGGCGACGAGGATGACGCCCATGATCTGCATGGCGCCGACCACCACCAGCGCGGTGAGCATCACCATCACGCGGTTGTACCAGCTGACGGGGATCCCGGAGACCTCCGCCGCCACCTCGTCGAACGTGACGTACAGCAACTGGTTCCGAGTGACAGCGACGGTCGCGACGATTACGCCGAACAGGACGAGCAGGATGGCGGCGTTCTCCGCGGACACCGTCGCGAGGTTTCCGAACAGGTACTGGTTGATACCGACCGCGAGTCCGCCCGCGTTGAGGCTGATGAGGACGGTGCCGAGCGCGAACCCCGTGGACAGCACGATCGCCATCGAGACGTCGTTGTAGGCGTCCGTGTGCTCCGAGATGAGTTCGATGAACAGCGCCGCGATCACCGCGACCACGACCGCCGAGAGATAGGGGGAGACGTCGAGGTTCAGCACGGCGTTGACGAACAGGCCGACGGCGACCCCCGCGAAGGCGGTGTGGGCGAGCGCGTCGCCGATGAGCGCGAGCTGCCGGTGGACGAGGAACGTCCCGATGAGCGGGGCCATCACTCCGATACAGAGTCCGACGAGGATCGCCCGGTGCATGAACGGGTACTGGAGCAGTTCGAGCCCCGTCACCGCGGCCAACCGGAACATGAGTTCCGACCACAGGGAGAGAACCCAGTACAGCGGCGCGAGGAACGGCTCGATCGGACTCGCCTGGAGCGGTAGAGCCTGCGTCCCGGTCACGAGGAATCACCCACCACCCTCGCGGACGTCCCGAACGCCCGCCCGACCGCGTCGCTTTCGACGAACTCGTCGGTCGACCCGTCGAAGTAGACCTCCCGGTTGAGACAGACGACGCGCTCGGCGTGGTCGGTGACCGCCCCGAGGTCGTGCTCGATCAGCAGGATCGTGATCCCGTCCGCGTTGAGCGCCTCGAGCAGGTCGTAGAACGCGTCGACCGACTCGACGTCGACGCCGACGGTCGGCTCGTCGAGCACGAGGAGGTCCGCCTCGCTGGCCAGCGCTCGCGCGATGAACGCCCGCTGGCGCTGCCCGCCGGAGAGACGAGTGACGCGGCGGTCCGCGAACGCGGCCATCCCGACGACGTCGAGGGCGTGATCGACGATCCGCCGGTCCTCCTCGGAGAGGCGGCCGAAGCCGACGTGGGGGAACCGTCCCATCTTCACCACCTCGCGGACCGTGATCGGCATCTCCTTCGACGCGCTCGCCTCCTGGGCGACGTAGCCGATGCGCGCGCCGTCGTCGAACGTGCGTGCCGGTTCGCCGAACAGCCGGGCGGTGCCTTCGTCCGGACGGAGGAGTCCGAGCATGAGCTTCATCAGCGTCGACTTCCCCGACCCGTTCGGGCCGACGACGGCGACGTACTCGCCCGCGTCGATCCGGATCGAGACGTCCTCGACGACCGGCGTCGCGGTGTAACCGAAGTCGACGTCTTTCAGTTCGATGACCGCGTCCGTCGACGCGGCGTCGATCGATTCCGTCTCCGTGTCGGTGGTCGTGTTCATCTCCATCTCACTCGAAGTTCCGCCACTGCTCGTTCCAGCCGTCGGGACCGGCGTCCTCGGGCGACGTGTTCCCGAGGACGATCTCGAACGTCGGCATGTTGATGTTGTACGCGATCTCCTCGTACCCCCAGTCGTTCTCGACCCAGTCCTCTCGGACGCCCGCGTACGGAGTCACCGGGTAGTACCCCTCCACCGCGGTCTCGGCGACCAGTTGCTTTGCAGGCCGCCGCGTCTCGAACACCCCCGCGCCGACGTACTTGATGTCGTTCTCGTCGATCACCCGCTTCGCCTCGGCGATGTCGGACGGCTTCACGTCCCCGCTCGCGGCGAGGTTGGTGACGAGCGGCCTCATCCGGACGCCGTAGCGGACGCCGATGTACTGGAAGGCGTTGTGCGCGGCCAGCTGCACCACGTCCCGACTCGCCTTCTCGAAGATCCGTTCGTAGTCTGCGTCGATGCGGTCGAGCACGTCCGTCTTGTACGAGGAGGCGTTGTCGCGGAACGCCCCCTCGTGTTCGGGAAGGAGTTCGACGAACCCCTCCGTGATGTTGTCGACGGACTGGGCGGCACGCCGGGGATCCAGCCAAAAGTGGGGGTCCTTGCCGCGACCCTCCCCGACGCCCTCCTCGTCCGGGTCCAGGCTAGCGGCGAGCGACACGAGTTCGACGTTCTCGCGGACGTTGATCAGGTGAGTGTCGACGTCGTCGTCCTCGAGCGTCCGGATCGCCCGGTCGGCCCACGGCTGGAAGTCCTCGCCGACGTGGACGAACGCGTCCGCCTCGATGATGTCCCGCGTGACGCTCGCGTCCGGCTCCCAGCCGTGACCGTGGAGGCCGGTCGGGACCAGGTTCTTCACCCGCAGGGGCGTTCCGTCGGCGATCTTCCGGGCGAAGTCGTAGAAGCTGAAGAACGAGGCCACCGCGACCGGGTCGTCGTCGTCCGTCGCCCCCGAGGCGCCGACACGGCTGTCGCCGAGACAGCCGGCGGCGCCGACGGCGAGGACGCTGCCGGCGGCAGCGAGCGTTCGACGACGCGAGCACCGGGGTCCTGTCCCCGCGTATGGATCGTCGCTCATGCTCGCCCACCCCCCACGACGCTCATGCGGCCCGACGCCGACCGGAGCGTCCCCGGTCGGTGCCCAACCCGCAGCCGAACCAAATTATTAGACTCATCTAATTCTCTGTTTGTCCCCACCATACAAATACTATTCGTTCAACTTAACCACGGTTCACAGGCGTGCGCCGACGAGCGCTCGGGGAGGTGATCGACACGTGACATTTGGGCGATACCGTCGAGAAATGGCCGTTCAGCCCCGCTCTCCAGTCTTTCTCGGATCCCGGGAACCGTCTCCACTTCATATGTTCTCGGCCGTCCGAGATGAACCTGTATGACGAGCGAAATCGGCGCTCCCGGCGACGGCATCTCACGACGACGGTTCCTGGCGGCCTCCGGGGCGGTCGGCGTCTCCGCGGCGGCCGGCTGTGTGACGACCTCGCAGCCGACGGTCTCCCGGGTCGATACCGGTGCACAGGCGATGACGAGCGACCTCCCGACCACTGGTAGGCCCGAGGTGGTCGACCTGGCCGAGCGCGACTACGAGGTGACGCTGAAGGCGGTGTCGGCGGTCCACCACGTCCACCCGGGCGAGACGATGAACGGCCCCATCACGCTCCCGGTCGTCTGGGCCTGGCAGGCCGACGACAGCACCCCCTCGGTCCCCGGTCCGGTCCTGCGCGTCGAGGAGGGCGCGGAGTTCAACGTCACCCTCGACAACTCGGGGATGGACATGCCCCACACGTTCCACGTCCACGGCCTCCGCAAGACGTGGGAGAACGACGGCGTCCCGACGACGACCGGCGTCACCGTCGGCCCCGGCGAGACGCACACCTACGAGTTCACCGCGAACGTGGCCGGCACCCACCTCTACCACTGCCACTACCAGACGCCCCGGCACATGGACATGGGGATGTACGGGATCCTCCGCGTCGAGCCGGAGGGATACGAGCGCGCGGACAGGGAGTACTACATGACGGTGAAGGAGTGGGACACCCGGCTCTCCCGCCAGTACGGCGGCGAGGACGTGGGCTACGACCTCACCAGCCGGGGGATGGACACGTTCACCATCAACGGGAAGTCCGCGCCCGCGACGTTCCACCCCGAGACGGGGTCGCCGATCGTCGTCGAACCCGGCGACACCGTCAGGCTCCACTGGGTGAACGCGGGCTTCCACAGCCACCCGCTGCACCTCCACAACCACCGGTTCCGGGTCGTGGAGAAGGACGGGTCGGCGATCCCGGAGGGGATGCAGCTGATGCAGGACGTCGTGAACGTCGCCCCGGCCGAGCGCTACACGGTCGAGTTCGAGGCGGACGCGGACCCCGGCATCTACCTGATGCACTGCCACAAGGTGGACCACGTCCGCAACGGCTCCTCGTACCCCGGCGGGATGCTCTCGGCCGTGGTGTACACCCCGGTGATGGACACCGACCTCTTCCGGCAGGTCATGGCGTACGCCGGCTACGAGGCGTGACCATGTCCGGGCACACCGACGGCGCACCCGGACGGGGCTCCGGGTACACCCGACGGACGGTGCTGGCGGGGACGGGCGCCGCCCTCGGGGCGTGCCTCCTCCCCGGGCAGGTCCGCGCGGCCGGCGAGGACCCGACCGACCTGACGGAGTGGTTCGCCGACACCGACGGCGCGACGGAGGTCGTCGACGAGCGGGGCACGGACGCCGTGACGGTCGCCGTCGGCGTCGACGCCAACGGCGGGGCGTTCGGGTTCGGCCCGCCGGCGGTCCGCGTCGACCCGGGGACAGAGGTGACCTGGGAGTGGACCGGCAACGGCGGCAGCCACAACGTCGTCGCCGAGGACGGCTCGTTCGGCTCCGAGTACGACGACGCGGCCGGAACGACGTTCGCGTACACCCCCACGGAGTCCGGCGTAATCCGGTACGCCTGCGCCCCGCACAAGGCGATGGGGATGCGCGGCACGCTGGTCGTCGGCGACGCGGCGGTCACCTTCCCCGGTGGGGCGACCGGCGGCGACGCCGAGACCCCGACCGGGACGCCCGAGCCGGAGCAGTTGGGTCCGATGCGGTCGTTCGACGGCTGGCTCGACGGGACGAGCAACTACCGGGGCGTGGCCGACCGCCGCGGCGAGGCCGAGGTGACGGTGAAGGTCGGCGCGACGGGCAACGGCGGCGAGTTCGCGTTCGAACCCGCCGCGGTTCACGTCGACCCGGGAACGGTCGTCCGCTGGGAGTGGGTCGGCACCGCCGGTGCCTACGACGTCGTCGATCCGGCGCTCGGTTACGCGAGCGAACAGGTCCAGGGGACGGGGAAGACGTTCGCGCTCCGGTTCGACGGCGACGGCCTCTCGAAGTACGAGTGCACGGAGTACGGCGACCAGGGGATGCGGGGCGTCGTCCTGGTGGGCGAGGGACCGGTCGGGGAACTGACCTGGCGGGGCGTCGGCGCCGCCGCCGGCGTCGCCGGCCTGGTCGCGGCCCCCATCGCGCTCGGCGTCAGGTACCACTTCGAGAACGTGACGGGCGGGGGCGGCCCCGACCGCCCCGAGAGCTGACCGACACGCCCGCGTCGGGACTCGGCGTCACGATCTCGGCCGAACGGTCGCCACCCCCGGATTTTTGCCGACGCTCGGCCACTCACACCCATGGACGACATCGCCGACGCCGTGGGACGGGCGTGGCTCGACGACCGACCCTGGGCGTTCCTCACGGACCTCACTGCGATCGGGAACCGGATGGGCGGGAGCGAGGGGGAGGCTCGCGCCGCCCGACTGGTCGCCGACGCCTTCGAGGACGCCGGCCTTCGCCGCGTCCGCCAGCAGTCGTTCGAGGTGAACGAGTGGCGACGCGGGCGGACCGAACTCGAACTCGTCGCCCCGGATCGCCGGGAGTTCGAGGCCATCGCGCTGCCGTACTGCCCCGCCGGCGACGTTCGGGGGGAACTGGTCGACGTCGGCTACGGCACCCCCGCGGAGATCGACGAGGTCGACGTGGAGGGGAAGGTCGCCGTGGCGAGCACGACGACCCCCTCGGGCGGGCGGTTCGTCCACCGGATGGAGAAGTACGGCTACGCCGCCGAGGCCGGCGCCGAGGCGTTCGCGTTCGTCAACCACGTCCCCGGACAACTCCCGCCGACGGGGTCGCTCACGTTCGGCGAGGAGGCGTCCATCCCGGCGGTCGGCGTGAGCAAGGAGACCGGCGCGTGGCTGTCGGAGTACGCCGGCGAGGACGGCGTCGTCGAACTGACCGTCGAGGCGGAGACGGTTCCGGGCGAGAGTCGGAACGTCCTCGGCGCGGTCGGCCCGGACACCGACGAGGCCGTGCTCGTGCTCGCCCACTACGACGCCCACGACATCGCCGAGGGGGCGCTCGACAACGGCTGCGGGATCGCGACCCTCCTCGTCGCCGCCCGGATCCTCGCCGAGGCGGACCTCGACATCGGCGTCCGGTTCGGCGCGGTGGGCTGTGAGGAGACCGGACTGCTCGGCTCGGAACACCTCGCGTCCATGACCGACTTCGACTCCGTGAAGGCGGTCGTGAACGTCGACGGCGCGGGTCGGTTCCGCAACCTCGTCGCGATGAGCCACACCTCGGCGGCGACCGCCGACGTCGCCCGGCGAATGAGCCGGGCCACGCGCCACCCCATCGAAGTGCGCGAGGAGCCCCACCCGTTCTCGGACCAGTGGCCGTTCGTGCGAGCCGGCGTCCCCGCGCTCCAGCTCCACTCGGACAGCGGCGAGCGCGGCCGGGGGTGGGGTCACACCCACGCGGACACGCGGGACAAGGTCGACGACCGGAACGTCAGGGAGCACGGCGCGCTCGCCGCGCTGCTCGTGCGCGAACTCGCCGAGGAGTCGGTCGAGATCCCCGCGCTCGACGAGTACGAACTGGAGGAGGCGTTCCGCGAGGCGGAGTTCGAGCCGGGCATGAAGGCCGCGGGGCTGTGGCCCGAGGACTGGGACTGAGCGCGGGTTCCGGCTCGCCCCGCGTCAGCACGGGCTCCTACAGGCCGTCCAGAATTTCGTCGGCGACCCGCGCCCGAACCAGCCCGTCCCGTCGTCGGTCGCCGAACACCTCCCGGACGGTCTCCATCGCCACTGGGTCCCGTTCGAACGTCAGGTCGGGGTAGTCGACGCCGACGAGCACGAGCGGTTCGGGAGGAGCCGTCGGGACGCCCCACTCGTCGGCGAGGCGTTCGGCCGAGAGCACCTGATCGACCCGGTCGAGCCCCGCGTCGCCGCCGGCGACGCCGTGGACGACCCCCGCCAGCCGACGGACGAAGTGCCGCGGGAACCCCCCACCGGCGACGCGGAGGACGAGGAACTCGCCGTCGCGGGCGACCGAGCAGTCCACGTCGCGGACCGTGCCGTTCCCATCCGTCGTCAGGTTGTGGAAGTCGTGCTCGCCCGAGAGTCGCGCGGCGGCCTCACGTGCCCGGGAGACGGAGGCCTCGGGCGCGTAGAGGTGGTACCGGTAGGTCCGTCGCACCGCGTCGTGGGTCGCGTGGAAGTCGGCGGGCGCGTCGGCGTGGGCCCAGGCCCTGACATGCCCCGGGAGTTCGGCGTTGAACGCGCGGGGCGTCAGCCAGTCGGGGGCGTCGAACGCGACCGTCTGCGCGACCGCCGAGACGCCGGCGTCCGTCCGGCCGGCGGCGGCGTACCCCGGCGGCTTCCGGTCGTCGTCGCCGAACACGTCGAGCGCGCGGAGCGCGTCGAACAGCGTCCCCTCGACGGTCGGCACGTCCGGCTGGCGCTGGAAGCCGTAGAACGGCCGGCCGTCGTAGGCGACGCGGAAGGCGCGCACGGGTGCCGCGAGGGACGCGGTCGACTTAGGCGGCGCGTTCGAGCGGGAGCGCCACGACAGACGCGTCGCCGGTGCCGACCAGCGCGTACCCCCCGGCGACCTCGACGGTGAACAGGGACGCACGCTCGCCAAACGACCGGCGGCGGGTCGCCTCGCCCGCGTCGGCGTCGACGGCGTACAGCGACCGCCCCTCGGCGTACCCCTCGACGACGGCGACGTCGGCGCTCGCGGCGGTCGGCCACGCGTACCGCTCGCGCGGGTCGAACGACCAGCGGTGCTCGCCGTCGGGGAGCCCGAACGCCTCGGTTCGCGCCCCGCCGCCGCGGGTGTACAGCGTCCCCCGATCCGGGCCGAGTAGGAGGGGGTGGCCACCGTGAACGGGGGCGCGCCACGCGACCGAGCCGTCCGTGTCCAGCGCCAGCGTCTCGTCACCGGCGGCGTACAGTACCCCCCGGTCACGGTCGAGGAGTGCCTCGCGGACCGGACGGCGTTCCCCCCACTCGCGCGTACCGTCGAAGGCGTACCAGTGGACGGGTCGGCCCATCGTGTCGTCGTCGCCGAGGAAGAACACGCGATCGGCGGTCGCGGCGAGGGCGCGCCCCTCCGTCCCGGTGTCCACGTCGAAGCGCTTGCTCCCGTCGTGATCGAGGCAGGTGAGTTCCGTGCCGGCGGCGACGACGACGCCCTCGGGGGAGACCGCCACGTCCGCGACGCCGGCGAACGGATACGACCAGCGCAGCGTGCCGTCGGCGACGTCCACCGCGAACAACTCGGTGGGTAGCGGTTCCTCCGGCGTATCGTGGGAGTGTTCGGGCTCGAAGAACTCCCTCGACGTGACGTAGACCGTCCCGTCGTGGACGCCGCGGACCGCCAGCGAGCGTTCGTGGCGCATGCTCCAGCCGACCTCGCCGGTCGCCCGGTCGAGCGCGCGGAGCGCTGTCCACTCGTACTCGTCCGCGTGCCCCGTGACGGCGAACACGCGGTCGTCGGTGACGGTGACGCCCCACCGGTCGTCGCCGTCGTTCGGTTCGGCGTAGGCTCGCCCTTCGAGTTCACCCGGCGTCGACGTGTGCCACAGTTCGGTCCCGTCGGTCGGGTCCAGCGCGGCGACGGCGCTCGGGCCGCCCTCCGACGAGAGCGATGCGTAGACGGCTCCGTCGTGCGTGTCCAGCCCGAGGACGTGCTGCTCCTCGACCGAGCGCGTCCACGCCGGCTTCCACTCCGGGAGGTCGTCCGGGGGCGTCGAGGAGGGCTCGGTCAAGGGGTCGTTCGTCCCGCTCCCGGTCGGCGACGCGGACGGCGAGTCGGTCGGTTCTCGGGTTCCGCCGGTCCGATCCGAGCAGCCGGCGACGGCGGGGAGGAGGGCTGCGCCTGCCAGTCTCAGCGCGGTTCTGCGGGAGACCATGCCCTGACGCCGCGTCGCGCCCGGCATAAGCCTTCTACTCGTTCGTCGGCGGGGGAGCTATCGATGTGTTGGCGAGGGGTTCCGCCCGCTCAGGCCTCGTGGAGCGTCACGTCGAGGTCGCCGTCGGCGACCTCCGCGGTCATCATCGTCGCGCCGTCGGCCCTGCCGACCCCCGTGGCCGAACCCGGATTCAACAGGCGAACGCCGTCGTGGACCTCGTCCTCGACCTCGTGGCTGTGGCCGCCGATCCCGACCATCGGCTCGTCGGCCCTCGCCCGGGTCGTGTCGGCGACGGCGTCCAGCCAGTCGTCCCGCCCCATGACGACCCCCTCGGTGCTGGATACCGCGCGCTCGACGGGGTTGACGATGCCGTGGACGACGACGAACGTGACGCCGCCGGCCTCGACGGACGCGACCGCGGGCAGGTCGACGTCGTCGGGGTCGGCGTTCCCGTACACGGCGGTCAGGTCCGGGGCGAGTTCGCGCACCTCGGCGAGCGCCTCGTGCGAGCCGAAGTCCCCGGCGTGGACGACGTGGTCGGCCGCGCGGACGCGGTCGCGGAACGGTGCGGGGAGCTGGTCCGCCTGCTCGGGGACGTGCGTGTCGGAGAGGATGGCGACCTCCATACGACCGAGATGTCGGACCGTCAATAAAATCTGGCGAGACGAGGCCCCGCATCCCACGAAGCGCGAACCGCGAACCCTGAACCGTGAGCCGTGCCCGGTTACGCGAAGTCGTCGTACGTCGGCCGGTCGTGCTCGCCGGGGAACTCGTCCACGGGCGCGGTCGTCTGGTCGCCAGACCGCATGTCCTTCACCGTCACGTTGCCGTCCGCGAGGTCCTGCTCGCCGACGATGACGACAGTCTCGGCGTTCACCGAGTCGGCGTAGCCCATCTGGGCGCCGAAACTCCGGCCCGCGAGGTCCGACTCGACGACGTTGCCACGCTCGCGCAGGTCGCGGGCGACGCGCGCGGCGACGTCCCGGGTGTCGCCGACCCGGAGGACGTAGTAGTCCGTCGACAGCTCCGCGTCCGGCATGACGCCGGCGCGTTCGAGCAGGAGCGTCAGCGGGGCGTATCCGGGGGCGACGCCCACCGCGGGAGTGGGCTGGCCGCCGAACTCCTCGATGAGGTCGTCGTAGCGCCCGCCGCCGAACACCGAGCGGGACACCTCGCCCGTCGAGTCGAAGCACTCGAAGACGGCGCCGGTGTAGTAGTCGAGCCCCCGTGCGGTCCGCAGAGAGAGGTCGCAGTGCTCGCCGGCCCCGAAGTCGTCGGTCGCCGCCAGCACCGCCTGCAGGTTCTCGACGGCGTCCGCCAGCCCCTCGGCCTCCGGCGCGAACTCGGTGAGTTCGTCGAGGTTCGCGGGGTCGGTGACGTCGAGCAGCGCGTCGAACTCGCGGGCCTGGTCGTACGCCAGGCCGGCGTCGTACAGCAGGTCGAGGTACTCGTCCTCGTCGACCTTCTCGGACTTGTCGACCGCGCGGATGGCGTCGGTCACGTCCACGTCGGCGTCGAACGAGCGGAGGAGGCTCCCGAGGATGTCGCGGTGGGAGACACGGAACTCGAAGTCGTCCGCCGTGAGCCCCAGGCCGGTGAGCGCGTCGGCCGCCACGGCGAGCACCTCCGCGTCGGCCTCCGGTTCGCTGGAGCCGAAGATGTCGACGTTCGTCTGGTAGAACTCCCTGAAGCGCCCCTGCTGGACCTGCTCGTAGCGCCAGAACGGTCGAGTGGACATCCACTTCACGGGTTTGGACAGCTCCTGGGCCTTCGCGGCGTACATCCGCGCGACCGTCGGGGTCAGCTCCGGGGCGAGGGTGACGTGCCGGCCGCCGTGGTCCTCGAAGGCGTACAGCTCGTCGACGATGTCGTCGCCGCTCTTGTCGGTCCACATCTCGGCCCGCTCGAGCCGCGGGGTCTCGATCTCCCGGAAGCCGTACCGCCGGCCGGCGTCCTCGACGGCGTCGATGACCTCCCGGCGGGCGGCCATCTCGGGGGGATAGAAGTCGCGGAACCCCTTCAGGCGCTCGTACGTTGGCATGGTTCGGGGTTTCGCGTGATTCGGTTTAAGGTCGTGGTTCTTCGGTGTGGGCGCGTGCTATCTCGAACCGTCGTCCACGAAGGTGAACACGATCACCTCGAACGTGCTCGCCGCGATAGCCCCCCGGTGTTCGGATTCGCTGTCAAATTGGTTGCCGGTCCTCAGTTCCCGAAAGCCCCCGCGGCTGTCGGCTCCCGCGAGACACGCTATGCTCCTCGGCTCGCTGTACTCGCCTGCGGTGCTTGCGGCCTTGGGGGTCGCCGACAGCCGCGGCCCCTTTCAGTCCCACCCGACCGCAGCCTCGCCCTCCCCAGCCGATTCGCTCGTCGCTGCGCTCCTCGCTCATCCCTCGCACGACGTCGGCCGCGCACAGGGCGCGGCCGCCGCGCGCCACCGCGAGTCAGTTCGCACGATACCGAAGCCCGAACTCGCGTTCGAGCACGTCGTGCCAGTCCTCCTTCGCAACCGAATCCTCGGACTCGTTGCCGTCGACGATGCGCGTCAACGAATCCGCGCGCAACTTCACGTGGCCCTCGTCGGTCGCCATCGAGACGACCGGGTCGCCGGTGAACGGCGATTCGGGGGCGGACTGGAGGTAGTCGCAGGTCGCCTCGAAGTAGGAGAGCTCCCGGGGGACGTCGCTGAACAGGTAGCGGTCCTGCCAGTCGTCGTCGCCGGGTTCGCGGTACTGTGTCAGGTACGTCTCGTCCGGGCGGTCGCTCTCGACGACGCGCCAGGCGTAGCCGACCTCGTCGGTTCGGACCTCGCCGTCGACGGGGAGCGGCCGGCGCATCGTCGGGACGCCCATCCCGACGTCGACGAGGTACCGGCGGCCGTCAAGGTCGATGACGTTCGTGTGGTGGTTCGCCGGCGGCCGGCCGGCGCCGTCGTCGCCGACCATGCGGGCGGCGATCCGGTCGACGTCGAATCTGAGGGCGTCGAGCAGCGTGTGGAACAGGCCGTTGAGTTCGAAGCAGAACCCCCCGCGTTCGCGCTCGACGATCTTCCCGTAGAGGTGGGGGAGCGCGAGCGTCACGCCCTCCCCGTCGTCGGCGCCGTCGTAGGGGTCGCCGGTGACCGAGAGCGTCTCGAACGGGACCGTCGTGACGTGTGCGCGCTGGAGGCGTTCGGCGACCGCCAGGCTCGGCCGGTCGACGTCCGTCGGGTCGAGCCCGATTCTGGCGAGGTAGCGGTCTGCGTCCACAGTTCTCGGGTGTCGGTACTTCGGGTGGGCACAAAAGGCTCTCCGAACCCCGCTCCGCGCTACTTCCGTCAGACAGCCAGCAGGCCGACGCCGACGACCGCGAGCGCGGCGGCGACGAGGCGCGTCCCGAGTCGGGTCTCCCCGAGGAGGACGCCGCCGAGCACTACCGCGACGACGGCCTGGGTGTTCACGATGGGCGAGGCGATGCTGGCGGGCACCTCCGCGAACGCGATGGAGGTGAAGTGCTCGGCGCCCGCGACAAGTAGCCCGACCGCCGCGAATGCGCGGTACGGCGGGCGCTCGGCGGGCCAGTTTCGGACGGCGCTGGGGAGCAACAGCAGCACCACGCCGCCGAGTACCGTCGGAACGAGGGCTTCCGGCGGAACCCCGACCTGGTCGAGCACGGCGCGCTTGGCCACGTCGCCGACGGCGAAGACGGCGGCCGAGAGGAGCGCGAGCTGTGCGGCCCGCGAACTCGCGGCCCGCCTGAGCGGTTCCGTCGGGTCGCCGCCGCGGTAGTTCGCGACGTACACCGCGAAGGTGACGACGACGATCCCGGCGACCGCGAGCGGCGGCACGTCGGCCGCGAGCAGCGCCACCTCAAGCGGGAGGACGAACACCGGGACGACCTTGTTGATCGGCGCGACGTAGGAGACCTCGCCGAGCGCGAGCGCGTGCAGGAACAGGACGAACCCGACGCCGACGCCGAGGACGGCGCCGACGAGCGCCAGCGCGTCGGTAGGTCCGAGTCCCTCGACTGCCGGGAGGTCGGCCGGCGTGACGCGCGTCGAGACGACCGGCAGGTACCAGACGAGCGCGAAGCTGTTGACGAGAACCGTCAGCACGGTGGCCGGGTACGCGTCAAAGTAGCGCTTGAGCGCGAAGAGGTAGACGCCCCAGAGCAGCGCGGCGGCGAGGGCGAAGAGGACGCCCGGCTGAACGTACACGGGTGCCGGTCACGGGGGCGGCGGGAAAGCGGCACGGTTTCGACGCGCCGTCCCGCCAATCCGGTCCCTGCGCGCCCGGCCGGGATCGACCCCGGTCAGTCCAGCGTCCCGCGGACGTACGTCTGCTCGTGGGCCGGGAACACGTCGACGACCGCCTCCTCTCCCCCCTCGGCGCGGAGGAGTTCGCGGAGTTCCCCCTCGTAGTCGGCCTTGGGGATCTCCTCGCTGGGGCCCGACTCCACGTCGAGCGTCTCCTCGACGAGCCGGTCGACCGCGTTCCGGCCGAACCCCGAGAGGGGCGCGATGTAGTCCACCTCGTGGCGGTCCTCCAGCGACTGGGCGAACGCCCGGGACACCGAGGGGACGCGGTCGTCGCGCCGGGTGCCGTCCGCCACGGCGTCGACGTCGAGCGCGGCGACCTCCTCCAGGGCGTGCTCGTGGACCCACTGGATGCCGTTCCGCGGGTAGCCGTCCTCGCGCATGGTCCCGACCGCTTCCGCGGCGACGTCGCGATCGAGTTCGTGCGTCTCGAACGGGAGCCCGAGCGCGGCGGCCGCCCGACGCGCGTGCTCGTGATCGTCGGTGACGTCGAAGTGAGCCGTGACGAGCCGCACGTCGTAGAAGCCGTCGAGCACGAGCGCCGCGAGCGAGGAGTCCTTCCCGCCGCTGTACAGGAGCGCGAGGTCCATTCAGCGACGACGGATGTCGAAGCTCTTCTGGTCGGGCTGGAGCTCCCGCAGCAGCGACTTCATCTGCTCCTCGTCGATCCGGTCGTTGAGTCGGCCGCTCTGGGCCAGGGCCGTGACCTGCTTTTTCACCTGCTGTGCGAACTCGGGCTTGCTCATCTCCACGGCGTTGAGCCGCTGGCGGGCGCCATCGGTGAGGTACTGCTTGAGCAGCGCGTCCTGCTGACGTTCCGCCTGTTCTTGAGCGGCCTGCTGGGCCTCCTGGTCGGCCTCGTCGCCCGCCTGGTCCTGGAGTTCCTGCATCTTCTGTTCCCGAAGCTCCTGAATTCGCTCGTCGTCGGGGGTTTCACTCATACTAGGTGTGCGTTACTGTGGCGCGGCCAAAACGATTGCGGGTGAGGACGAGACCCGAGCGCGGAGGGCGCGAGGTCTCGACGATACTGACGGTGGAAAACTGCGACCGGTGCGCCGGTGCTGACCACCCCAGCACCCGCGTCTCCGCTCCGATTCGTGGGGGAGACGAACGACTCCCGTCGCTCACGAACTGGCCATCGCAAAACGCGCCGCCGAAAATCGAGCTACGCGTAGCGTTCGAGCTCCGGCCGATCGAGCTCCTCGAGCACGTCGCCGGCGGCCTCGTCGAGGAAGCCGCGACCCTCGTCGGTGATGCGGCGACCCTCGCCCTTGGCCGTCTCGACGAAGCCCTCCTCCTCGAGCTGCTGGAGCGCGACGCGGATGATCTTCTTCGAACCGGCGGCGTGGCCGGCGGGGGCGACGCGGTAGCGCGTCGAGCCGTCCTTCGAGCCGCCGTACTCGGTGGCGAGGCGCTCGACGCCGATGGGGCCGTTGTCCGCGACCTTGCGGAGCAGCGAGGCCGTCCGGACGAACCAGAAGTCCTCCTGCTGAGGCGGGAGTTCGCGGTCCGAACCCGTCTTCGTGAAGCCGGCCCACTCCGGCTCCTCGATGCGATCCTCGAGCCGGTCGGCGACCTCCTCGATGAGGTCCGCCGCCGGGACGTCGTAGAGAGTGACCATACGGGCGAATTCAGTATCCCGGCGTTTAAACTCGTCGTATCTCCGTCGGGGCGGCAGATCCGGGGACGCGGTACGACGGTGGGGTCCATCAGCACGGAAGTGCGGACCGGATCTCACCCCAACCTGTCCGCGCCGACGACACTCACGACCGTTCCGCCGATGAGCACAGGCACCCAGTAGACCGCACCGCGATAGATGACCACCGCCGCGAGGGCCGTCCCCGGCGAGATCATGACCCCGGGGAGCGCCGAGAGCACGGCGACGAGCACCGCCTCGATGCCGCCCGCGCCGCCGGGCAACGGCGTCACGCCCGCGATGGCGCCCATCGGGACGACGAACAGCACCGCCGAGAGGGGGATCGAGGCGCCGATGGCCTCGAAGGCGAACCAGAGCCCGAGCATCTGGAACGCCCAGCCGAGCGTCGAGGCGGCCAGCGAGACCGCGATCCCCTCCCGGTCGGTGGCGACCCGCTCGATGGCGCCGAAGAAGTGGCCGATGCGCGATTCGATGGCCGCCGGGTCCGGGATCGTGACGCCCGGAATGACGCCTGTCAGGCGCTGGACGACGGGGGTGAACGCCGAGACGACGCGGCGCTCCAGCGTGTAGCGGTGCTGCCAGCCGACGTACACCAGTCCCGGGACCGCGACCGCGATCAGCACGACGATTCCCGTCGCGAACCGGAGCCTGGTTCCGAACGTCGTCTCCGTCGCGAAGTAGCCCGCGCCGACGAGCGCGAGCGTGATCGAGGGGACGAAGTTCAGCGTGTCCACGCTGGCGATGGCGGCCAGCCCCTTCTCGTACTCGGTGTCCGCGATCTTCGAGATGAGGAGCGCGGTCACCGGCTCCCCGCCGGCCTGCCCGAACGGGGTGACGTTGTTCGAGAACATGGCGCCGTTGAACACGAGGAACGACTTCACGACCGACAGCTCCACGCCGAGCACGCCGAGCACCGTCCGGAGCGCGATGGCCCAGGCGGCGAGCCAGGCGACCGTGAACCCGATGACGAGCAGCACCAGTCCGGTGTCTGCTCGGGAGAGTTGCGTCAACAGGTCGTCGACGCCGACGACGTACAGCATCACGGCGAGGACCGCGAACGCGCCGAGGAATCCGAGCACCGTGGCGCGCATCTGGTCCCGATCCATGCACCCGAATCGGGCAGGATACGGTATCAAGCCGTCGGAAAGAATCGGGCGACGTACGTCCGCTCGACGGCCACGACGTGGCCTCCGAGGATGCTTCGGCTGGTTCCTCGGCGAATGGGGGCCGAGATCACTGATCGAGCGGACGCCGAAAGCGTTTCGGGGTGGCCACGCGGACGGGAGAGCGATGGACGAACGCGAGGCGCTGTCGCTGCTCACCGCGGAACTCCCGGGCGCGGGCGACGACTGCGCGGTCGTCGGGGATCGGGTCCTCACGACGGACATGCTCCACGAGGCGACCGACTTCCCCGACGGCGTCACCCGCTACACGGCCGGCTGGCGCTCCGTCGGCGCTTCGCTCTCCGACGTCGCGGCGATGGGCGCGGAGTCCGAGGCGGCCGTCGCCGCCTACGCGTCCCCGGAACTGGACGCGGAGGAGCTCCTGGCGTACGTCCGCGGCGCGCGTGACGTCTGCGAGGCGGTCGGCGGCGAGTACGTCGGCGGCGACCTCGACCGGACCGACGAGTTCACCGTCGCGACCACCGTCCTCGGCCTCGCACCCGAACCGGTCCTGCGCTCGGGCGCGAGTCCCGGCGAGGCCGTCTGCGTGACGGGGTCGTTCGGCCGGAGCGCCGCGGCCCTCAGGCTCTTCCAGCGCGGGAACGGGGAGGGAGAGGACGGCAGAGTCGAAGACGGTGAAGGCGATGACGGCGACGGCGGGGACGTCGAACGCGGAAACGAACTGTTCCGGTTCACGCCCCGCGTCGCCGCCGGAACGGCGCTCCGACCGTACGCGACCGCGATGATGGACTCGAGCGACGGCCTCGCGCGCTCGCTTCACCAGCTCGCGGAGGCGAGCGACTGCGGGTTCGACGTCGAGGAGGCCGCCGTTCCGGTCCACCCGGCCGTGACGGACGTCGCGGACACAGCGGCAGAACGGAGGGAGCTCTCGCTGTTCTTCGGCGAGGACTTCGAACTCGTGTTCACGGTTCCCGAGGAGGAGTTCGACGCGGCGCGCGAGGCGTCACCGACACCCCTCGCGCGGATTGGGACGGCGACCGCGTCCCGCGTCGAGATGGACGGCGATCCGCTCCCCGACCGCGGGTACGACCACTGATTCGTCGGAAGAGCCGGTTACGGGACCGAACGTGTGATCCAGATGTCTCTACTCCGACCGTTCAGAGCGTCGCCACCTCGATCGGGACGAGCATGAAGCACGCCAGCCCGAGGAGGAAGGTGACGACGCCGACGACCATTCGCCTGGCATCGAGCGACGAGTCGTCGATCGGGTTCGCCGGCCCGCGGTAGGCGATGAACGCCGAGAACAGGCCCCAGAACGCCCAGAGCCCGACGGACTCGTTGACGCCGAAGTCCCTGACGTAGTGGAGGTAGGCGGCGACGCCGAACAGGGCGACCGGCACGAGCGCCGCGACCGTCTCCTGGCGCTCGCCGACCATCGCGCGGACGATGTGGCCGCCGTCGAGCTGGCCGACCGGCAGCAGGTTCAGCACGGTGAAGAACATCCCGACCCAGGCGCCCATGATGACGGGGTGGGCCGTCTTCGTGGGGTCGTCGTAGCCCGTCGGCTGTCCGATGGCGTCGGCGATGAAATCGAGCAGTGGCGGGTTGTTGAACACGATGACGCGGCCGCCCTCCTGCATGACCTCGGGCGGAACCGAGAACGGGCCGAGCAGGAGGCCGACGACGGTGACGACGATCGTCGCCGCCAGCCCCGCGAGCGGTCCCGCGACGCCGATGTCGAACAGCGCCTTCCGGTCGGGCATCTGCCCGCGCATGCGGATGATGGCGCCCATCGTCCCGAACGGGAGCACGAACGGGATGACGTACGGGAGCGAGACGTCCACGTCGTGGTACCGACCCATCACGTAGTGTCCGAGTTCGTGGGTCAATAGCACGCCGAGGACGGCGGCGGTGAACGGCCAGGCCTCGAGCACGACCAGGGGATCCGCCTGGATCTCGGCGAACGACTTGTAGTACCACGCCGTCGCCCCGACGAGCAGCGTCGAGACGACGGTCGCGCAGAACAGGAACAGGTTCGTCCACGGGATCCCGTCGATCCCCGTCGAGTACGGGCGGGCGACGACGACGTCGAGGCCGCGCTCCGTCTGGACCACCTGCACCTCGTAGCCCTGCTCGCGGAACGCGGGCCAGATCCGCTCCACCAGCGCGTCCTCCCCCACCTCGCTGATACCGTAGTAGAGCATGCGCTCGCCGTCGGTCCGGACCTCGGACAGGTGGAAGACGGCGTCGAGTTCCGGGGGGCGGGGGACGTCACGCTGTGCCGCGTCGCTCATCGGCGGTGTTTTGACCCGGCAAAGGATAAGTCCTCCCGATGCTCCCATGGGCGGATGCGTGCCGTTCGCTGAGCGGCGGGGGTGGGAGAGTGACGGATGCGGGAACCGTCATCGGTTCGACGCACGGCGGGGACCGGCGGTGGCTGTGCATACCCATCTGCGGTCCTGGCCGGCTTACGCGGGTTCGATGCGCCACGTGGTCGCGCTCGTGTACGACCACTTCTCGATGGTAAGCTCCGAGGCGGAGTCGGTAAGCTTCACCATCAGGGCGCCGATCTCCTTCGGGGAGAGACCGACCTCGTCCGCGATGAACTTGCTCTTGAAGTAGAGCTCGCCGTCCTGCGCCTTGGCGAGTAGGAAGTCCTTGAGTCGCTCTTCCTTGGAGGGGCTATCGACGTCGGTTTCAGTGGAGGGGTTTGCGGTTGCGCTCATCCTGGGTCACCTCATCCCTCCCTACCCGCCAGGGGATGTTATAAAGGAGAGTCCATTACCGGTAATTCGACTTCGTTCATGAGATGGTTGACGTGAAAGAGGGGAAAATGATTCGTTCAGGACGTTTCACACGGAGCTTAGACCCTTCATAGAGCCATTAGAGCTCGTCATTTGGCCCGGACGCCACCCGTCAGACAGGCGCCCGACGGGGCGAGGATTAGGAAGGGGTTGCCGGTTAGTCGGGTCCGAGCCCTGTCGGGTGCGGCTCACGCGCGGTCGTGGACCCAGAACTCCTCGTCGGTCGTCGTTTCCTTCTTGAATATGGGGACCTCGTCCTTCAGGCGGTCGATCCCGTCCTCGACGGTCCGGAACGCCTCGCGCCGGTGGCCGGCGAGCACGACCACGAAGACGATGTCCTCCCCGTCCTCGATGACGCCGACGCGGTGGTGCATCCGCACTGCGAACACCCCCTCCCGCTCGGTCAGTTCCGCCTCGATGGTCGCCATCCGGTCCTCGGCGACACCCTCGTACTTCTCGAACGCGAGGTGGGTCGTTCGGTCGTCGTCGGGCGAGTCCTTCGCGCGTACCCGGCCCGTGAACGTCGCGATGGCGCCCGAGCGTTCGGCGTCCGGGTGGGTCTTCACCTCCCGGACGAGTTCCTCCAGCGTGACGTGTGGCTCGACGTCGTCGATCAGGTCCGCGAGGGCGTCGAGGTCGAGGTCGCCGACCTCGTCGTCGCGCTCGACGACCTCGCCCGGCACGGACTCCTCGCCGATGACGACAGTCGGCAGCCTGAGTCGCGAGAACCCGGCGACGATGGCGTAGTCGTACTCCGGCGCGAGCCGGTCGAGGAGCGCATCGAAGGAGTCGCCCCGTCCGGCGGCGTGCCACCGCCCGTCGTCGCTCAGGTGGACGTCGAGGTCCTCGGGGCCGAGATCCATGTCCCGCTCGCCCCGACGGACGGTCGCCACGCGCCCGTCGAGGCGCGCGGCGAGCGAGTCGAGCACGGTGTAGGCGTCGGGCCCGACGATGCTCAGAGCTTGCATGGTCGTGGGAGGGCGACCGAGCGGCTTAGACCTTCGGCCATTCGTTTCGGCTGGCGACGAGAGGGAATCGTTGGTTCGTCCGGGGACCACCTCGAAAGCCCCCGCGGCTGTCGACGAAGGCGCGGACCGACAAGCACCGCAGGAGCGAACGGAGTGAGCGACGAGGAGCGCAGCGGCCGCACCGAGTCGACAGCCGCGGCCCCTTTCAGATCCACCCGACAGCACACACCACGCCCTCCCCAGCCGAGTCCTTCGTTCCCTCGCGCGTACCCGGCTGGCACTACCCGAGACCTTCGGTCTCGTGAGTTCACCCTCACTCACTTCGTTCCCTCGCGTGAACGGAGGCTCGCCGGCACGCGCCAAAGAGTTAGATGCTCCGACGGGATTCCCGCCGAAACCCTCGTCACCGCGACCCACACGAACGCCCACTCCGGGAGCCTTAAGAGCGAATCGCGGCAACGCCGTTGCAATGAGAGTCGTCATTTCCCTCGGCGGGAGCGTGCTCGCGCCGGAACTCGACCCGGAGCGCGTCGCGGGCCACGCGTCCGTCATCGAGCGCCTCGCGGACGAGGGGTGCGAACTGGGGACAGTCGTCGGAGGCGGGGGCGTCGCCCGTGACTACATAAGCGCCGCCCGAGAGATCGGTGCCAACGAGGTCCAGCTCGACCAGATCGGCATCGACGTGACCCGCATCAACGCCCGCCTGCTCATCGCGGCGCTCGGGCAGATCGTCGACCCGACGCCCGCCCGCGACTACGACGAGGCCGGCAACGCCATCCGCCGGGGCGACATCTCCGTCATGGGCGGCGTGATGCCCGGCCAGACGACCGACGCGGTCGCCGCCGCGCTCGCCGAGTACGTCGACGCCGACCTGCTCGTGTACGCGACCGGCGCGGACGGCATCTTCGACGCCGACCCGAACGAGGTCGACGACGCCGAGCAGTACGGCGAACTGTCTCCCGCCGAACTGGTCGAGGTTATCGCGCCGATGAGCCGGGATGCCGGCGCCTCCGCACCGGTCGACATCCTCGCGGCGAAGCTCATCGAGCGCTCGGGGATGCGCACCATCGTCCTCGACGGGCACGACCCCACCGCCGTGGAGGACGCCGTGCTGCGCGGCGAGCACACGGGCACGGACATCGTCCCGGCGGGCGGCGGGGAGCCGACCTACTGGGCCCAGCGATGAGCACTGACGCCGACGACGGCGGCGACGGCCGATCCGACGACGCCGGGCAGGTCGACCCCCACGCGGTCGGACGTGGCGGCGGGGAGGACGACGAGGGCGAGTACCGCGCCTTCTGGGCCGACGAGGTCGCCGACGAGATCGAGGCCCGCGACCCCGAGGACCCGATCGTCATCAAGGGCGGCGTCTCCCCCTCCGGCATCGCCCACATCGGGAACTTCAACGAGATCATCCGTGGCTACTTCGTCGCCGCGGTGCTTCGCGAACGCGGCCACGAGGTCCGGCAGGTGTTCACCAGCGACGACAGGGACGCGCTGCGGAAGCTCCCGCGGAAGCTCGCGGACACCGACGGGAACATCGTCGAACTCGGCGACGTGAACGCCGGCGCGCTCGGGCAGAACCTCGGCAAGCCGTACACCGACATCCCCGACCCGTTCGAGGACGGCCACGACTCGTACGCGGCCCACTTCGCGGCGCTACTGGAGGCCGACGCCGAGGCGCTCGGCATCCCGGTCGAGATGGTCTCGAACACGGAACTGTACGCCGACGGCGCGTTCGACGAGGTGGTCGAGCACGTCCTCCGGAACGTCGACCGCGCCCGCGAGACCCTGGCGAAGTACCAGGACAAGGTCGACGCCGACTACGTCCCCTTCATGGCCCAGTGCTCCGAGTGCGGCACCCTGACCCAGGACGTCACGGGCGTGAACGTCGACGAGGGGACCGTCGAGTACCGCTGTTCGGGTATCGAGGCGGGCGGCCGCCACATCGAGGGCTGCGGCCACGAGGGGACCGCCTCGTTCCACGAGGGGAAGCTGCCGTGGCGCTTCGAGTGGCCGGCCCAGTGGCAGGTGCTCGACGTCGACTTCGAGCCGTTCGGGAAGGACCACGCCGAGGGTTCGTGGCCCTCGGGGGTCGACGTCGCCCGGAACGTGCTCGGAATCGAGCCGCCGGTGCCGATGGTGTACGAGTGGTTCACGCTCGACGGCGAGTCGCTCTCGTCCTCCGAGGGCCACGTCGTCACCGTGTCGGAGGTGCTCGACCTCGTCGAGCCCGAGGTGCTGCGCTACTTCTTCGCCCGGAACCCGAAGAAGGCGAAGGACCTCGACCTGGAACGGCTCGACCTGCTCGTCAACGAGTTCGACCGCTTCGAACGGGTCCACTTCGGCGAGGAGGGGGCCGACGGGGACCTGACCGCGTTCGCCGAGCGGGCCTACCCCTTCGTCGTCGACGAGGTGCGCCCTGACCGCGTTCGGCTGCCGTACACGTTCGCGGCCGTGCTCGGCATGGTCGAGGACCGCGACTTCCGGGTGAAGATGGCCCGCGACGAGGGGCACTTCACCGAGGGGACGCCCGAGTGGGCGATCGAGGACGCCCTGAAGCGGGTCGAGCGCGCCCGCCGCTGGGCCGAGCGCAACGACAACGAGTACAACTATCGACTGCAGACGGAGCTCCCCGACCACGAGTTCGACGCCGACGTCGCGGCCGCGCTGGACGACCTTGCCGACTTCGTCGCCGACGGCCACGACGGCGAGGAGATCCAGGGCGAGATCTACGAGACGGCGCGCCGGCACGACGTGCCGGTCGGCGACTTCTTCGAGGCGGGGTACCGGCTGTTCTTCGACGAGACGCAGGGACCGCGGCTCGGGGAGTTCCTCGGCGAGCTGGAGTGGGAGTTCGTCGTGCGACGGCTCCGGCGCGAGGGATAGGCTGCGAGGAGCGCGGGCCGGAACCACGTTTTTCCACTTCCGTCCCGTCGTTCCCGTATGAGCGACCAGGGGGAGACGTGGCTCGGTCTCCGACGACGCGTGAAACCGCTCGTCCTGGCCGGGGTGTCCCTCGGGCTGGGGTTGGGCGGGTTCTTCGACGGGATCGTCCTCCATCAGATCCTGCAGTGGCACCACATGCTCTCCTCCCATCCCGACCCGAGCATCGCGGCCGACCTGCGACTGAACGTGCTGGCCGACGGCCTCTTCCACGCCGCGACGTACGCGTTCACCGTCCTCGGGATCGGCCTCCTCTATCGCGCGTGGCGGAACCCCGCCGTGCCGCCGTCGGGCCGGACGCTGTTCGGGTCGGTGGTCCTCGGCTGGGGCGTGTTCAACCTCGTTGAGGGGATCGTGAACCACCAGCTCCTCGGCATCCACCACGTCTGGCCAGCCGGCCCCGGATCCGTGCTCCTGTGGGACGTCACGTTCCTCGTCTGGGGCCTCCTGTTCGTCGGCGGCGGATACGCCATCGTTCGGGGTGACGACGCCGCCTCATCGGTCCGCGAGGCGGAGCGGGACCGGGCGGAGCGGACTTGAGCGGGAGGAATCGTCGAGTTGGACCGGGAGAGCGAGTGGTCAGCACCATTGTACTACGTTCCTTTTGACACTTCTCGCGACCCCCGGATTCCGTCGTTTTCCGGCTTCCGTTGCACTAACACGCAACTAGAGCAACTGGGGTCCGGGGTCCGAGTTCGAAGGCGCGAACGAACTGACCGGCCAGTAAGCGGCGTTGTACGGACCGAAACCCTTACCCTCCGAACTCGGGAAACGAAGCCCAATGCGGAAGAGCGGCCCGCCGCGTGGGCTCATCTCGTATCTCGTGCTCGAACTACTGGAGGAGAAACCGCGGTACGGGTACGAGATCCTCAAGGAGATCACGGAGATCAGCGGCGGGCACTGGGAGCCGTCCTACGGCTCCGTCTACCCCATCCTCTACAAGTTCGAGGACGAGGGGTGGGCCGAGCGCATCGAACGCGAGGACGAACCCGACCGGAAGTACTTCGAACTGACCGACGCGGGCCGCGAGCACCTCGCCGAGAAGCGCGTCGAGACCGGCGGCAAGGCCCGCGACTTCGCGGACGTCATCCTCGGCTTCTACCACGTGTACGTCGCGTTCGCCACCGACGACCGGTTCCGGACCGACGCGCCCCCCGACGAGTGGCGCTTCGACGACACCTTCTCCGCCTGGATCGTCGAGCAGATGATCCGCCACCACGAGCGCGACTTCGGGGAGTTCGAGCGCATCCCCGACACCCCCGACGAGTTCTACGGGAAACACGGCGGCTCGTGGGAACCGGCGGGTAGTAGTTCGGGATCGGAGAACGCCGACGACGGCAAGGACGGAGGGGCCGACGGCGCCGAGGCGGAGAGCCCTCCGAGCGACGACTGAGCGGTCGGACGGACCCGACAGAACCCGGCGGCAACGGAACCGGTCCGAATCGAGCCGACCCTTCGACGACTACCCCGAGATCAGTTGCGGGCCGAACACGATGACCAGCAGCGCCGCGAGCATCGTCAGCCCGACCGAGGTGGTGAGCGTCCTGACGAGCCGCGGGCGGTCCGACACGGGGAGCCGGGCGACGATTCCCTCCATCACCATGCGGAGGATTCGTCCGCCGTCGAGCGGGTAGCCGGGGATGCAGTTGAAGATGCCCAGCTGGACGTTGATCCACGCCGTCCAGAAGAGGACGTTCGCGGCGAGGAACACCGGCGTCTCGCCGAACGCTGCCAGCGGCCCGCTCACCTCGAAGAAGTTGGTGAACACGCCGTAGAAGCCGGCGAAGTTGTACGGCAGGTAGCCGACCGCGCCGGCGAGCGGGAGCACGAGTGCCAGGTACGCGAGACCGAGGAAGGACCCGGCGAGGCCGCTGAACTGCGGCGGCGCGTCGGCCGTGTCGCCGCCGAGCAGCGCGAGGTACGACTCGGCGGGGTACTCGCGAACGCCGAAGTCGTCGACGATCAGCCCGGAGACGCCCTGGGCGCCGTAGACGCCGATCTGCGGATCGTCGGCGGTGCCGCCGAGGGTGAGTTCGTACTCCCGGAACTCCCCGTCGACGTACGCCCGGAGCGTCACGGTGTCGCCGGGCGCGTGGTCGGCGAGCGCCGAGTCGAGGTCGGAGAAGTCGACCACGCGCTCGCCGGCGACCCGGGTCACGACGAACGAGCCGTTCAGGTTCGTGGCGTTGTCCAGCGGGCCACCGTCGGCGACGCTGGAGACGTAGACGCCGAGCGGGAGCGTCCGCGGGCCGGCGCTCGTCTCGAGGCGGGCGTACTCGTGCTGGGCCGCCACCTCGCGGAACTCGGCGTAGGTGCCGACCTCGGTGCCGTTGACGGCGGTCACGTTCACGGGCGCCTCGCCCTCGGTGATGGAGAGGTTCGCCGGGTTCCCGCCCACCGTGCCGACGACGACTACCCGCCGGTCGACGGTCACCGTCTCGTCGCCGTTCACCTCGACTTCGACGGACTGTTCGGGCGCGTCCGCGAGCGCCGCGCGGAGGTCCGACTCGTTCTCGACGGACGCACCGCCGACGGCGGTGATCCGGTCGCCGCCCTCGATGCCCGCCGCGAATGCGGGGGCACCCTCGTAGGCGCCGCCGACCGCGACGCCGGGGGCGGCCGAGATGGCGCCCACGACGGGGCCGAACAGGAGCGCGAAGGCGATGAACGTGATCGCGAAGTTGTTCGTTACGCCGGCGGCGAACATCCGCGAGCGCGAGCCCCGGTCGGCGGACTGCTGGCTCTCCTCGTCCGGTTCGACGAACGCCCCGATGGGAATGATCGCGAGCAGGACGACGCCCATCGAGTCGATGTCGATGTTCTCGACGCGGCACAGCAGGCCGTGGCCGCCCTCGTGGACGACGAGCGCGACGAGCAGGCCGAGCACGATCTCGGGCGCCACCGCGAGCGGGAGGAAGTCGTTGACGCCGGGGATGACGAGGAAGTTCTGGGGCTGGTTCGCCTGGGTCGAGACGGGGTTCTGGAACGTCAGGACCGCCGCCTGGACCAGGAAGTAGAACATCCCGAACATCACGACGAGGGCGATGCCGACGCCGACGTTGCTCCAGGCGCGCCAGAAGCGCCGCGGCGTCGCCAGCCAGTCGAGGAACGCCCGTCCGTGTTTCGTGTGGATCGTCGTCAGCGGCCCCTGAACCCGGACCGAATCGGGGAGGAGGCCCCGCGACTCGAGCGCGATCAGGATCGCGGAGTACGCGATCACGCCCGCGAGAACCCACAGCAGCGTATTCATCTGTCAGTAGGAACCGCCCGCTCGGCCAAATGCATTCGGGTACGGCCCCGCCTCCGGATCCCGATTCGTTCCGCCGGCGGAGTCGAACGCCGACGCCTCGGCGGCGCCGTCCGGAGGTCCGAACGTTCTTGTCCCGGGGCGCGACAGTGCCGCCATGTTCGAGGGGTCGCGGTACGAGGTCCGCCAGAAGATCGCCATCGGCAACAAGTACGTGATCTCCGAGGGGGGCGAGGACATCCTCCAGTCCGCCCAGAAGAAGCTCCGCCTGAAGGAGGACTTCCGGTTCACCGACGTCGACGGCGGCGAGGAGCTGTTCAAGGTGAAGGCCGACAGCGTGCTCGATACCGCCGCGGCCTACGACATCGAGGACTCCCGGACGGGCGAGCGCGTGGGCTCGGTGAAGCGAAGCGTGATGTCGATGTTCAAGCACGAGTACCAGCTGCTCGGCCCGGACGGGAACGTCGTGGCGACGGTGAAGGAGGACAGTTGGCTGCGCGCGTTCGTCCGCCGACAGCTGACGACGTGGCTCCCGTTCGCCTACGGCGTGGAGGCCTCCGACGGGAGCGAGGTCGGTCGTATCGAGGGCGCGTTCTCGCTGCGCGACCGCTACTCGGTGACGGTGACCGGCGACGTGGACCCGCGGCTGCTCGTCATCGCGGCCGTGGTCATCGACGCCATCGAGGGGAACTAGTCGGGTGAGAAATCGCTGATTCCGTGTCGAACTAGCAGACCGCTGCTGCTTAGCGTGACGAGACACCACCGGCCTCCCCAGCCGATTGCGATGCTCGCTCGCTGGCGCTCGCTGCCTCATCCCTCGCACGCGTTGGTGCTCGCGCCGGAGGCGCTCGCGGTCACGCGCGCCAACCGCGAGATGGTCTCCGCCGAATTGCCCGGCACGACGCTTCCGGGAGTCGGACGGGCGACCGTCCCGGAGGACTACCGACGGCGCGTAAGTGGTAGTTGGGACACTTCACTCGGTCGAGGCGATCACCGGGTGGGTCTTTCGAGCTGTTCCACCTCGTCGGAGTGTGTCGAGCTGGAACTGCCGAACGAACGACCCACCACAGAATCGAAGGAAAACAGGCAAATCCCCCGCCTCCCAACGGCCGAACATGACCGAAGCACCGCGGACCGACGAAGGGTGGTACGTGCTCCACGACTTCCGGCAGGTGGACTGGAACGCCTGGCGGGAGGCGCCACAGCGCGAGCGCGACCGGGCGATCGCCGAGGGCGTCGACTACCTCGAACGCCACGAGGACCTCGTCGACGCCGAGGAGGGCGCCTCCGCCGTCTTCTCCGTGCTCGGGCACAAGGCCGACCTGCTCGTCCTCCACTTCCGGCCGACGCTCGACGCGCTCTCGACGGCCGAGCGCCGCTTCGAGTCCACCGCGCTCGCGTCGTTCACGAGCCAGCCGACCTCCTACGTCTCCGTGACCGAGGTGTCGGGATACGTCTCGGACGACTACTTCGAGGGGAACGAGGAGGAGATCGACGAGGGACTCCGCCGCTACATCGAGGGGAAACTGAAACCCGACATCCCCGACGACGAGTACGTCTCCTTCTACCCGATGAGCAAGCGGCGCGGCGAGGAGTACAACTGGTACGACCTCAGCTTCGAGGAACGTGCCGACCTCATGTCCGGCCACGGCGACGTCGGCCGGGAGTACGCCGGGAAGATCAAGCAGGTCATCGCCTCGTCGGTCGGCTTCGACGACCACGAATGGGGCGTCACCCTGTTCGCCGCCGACCCCGCCGACATCAAGGACATCGTGTACGAGATGCGCTTCGACGAGGCCTCCTCGCGCTACGGGGAGTTCGGACAGTTCTACGTCGGCCGGCGCTTCCCGCCGACCGACCTCGGCGCGTACCTCGCCGGCGAGTCCGTGCCGACGAGCGAGCACGGGGACGCGGGACACCACCACGCCGGCGACGAGTCGAGTGCCGCCGGCGGTCACGCCCACGGCCAGTCCGCACACGGCGACCACCCGCACGGCGGCGGCCACAGCGGCGACGGCGACCACCCGCACGCGGAGGGGAGCCACCACGACGGCCACGACGACGAGCACGGCGGTGGCGACGATGCCGACGAGGAGGAGGCCAGCATCCGCGCCGAACTGGAGGATCTAGACATCTACGCGGGCAAGCCCCACGGCGAGGACGTGTTCGCCACCGTGCTCTACTCGGAGGCCGACCCGGACGAGCTGTTCGAGGAGGTCGATGGCCTGCGGGGGAACTTCGAGCACTACGGCACGCACGTGAAGACCGCGGTGTACACCGGGACGGGGACCGACCGCGCGGCGGTGGTCTCCATCTGGGAGACGGCGAGCGCGGCCGAGACGGCAGCGGGGTTCCTCTCGGAGCTCCCCGGAATCGTCGAGCGCGCCGGCGAGGAGTCCGGGTTCGGCACGATGGGGATGTTCTACGCCGTGAAGCCCGAGCACCGCGACGACTTCGTGGAGAAGTTCGAGACGGTCGGCGACGTCCTCGACGACACCGAGGGACACCATGAGACCGACCTGATGGTGAACCTGGAGGACGAGAACGACATGTTCATCGCCAGCCAGTGGGCCTCGCGGGAGGACGCGATGGGGTTCTTCCGCTCGGACGCCTTCCGCGACACGGTCCAGTGGGGACGGGACGTCCTGGCGGACCGACCGCGGCACGTCTTCCTGGCCTGAACGGTCGGCGCGCAGTTCCCGTCGAAACGTATCGATAATCTCCCATCCCGCACCGGACCTCCACTCTTTCGGAATCCACGTGAAGAACACCGTACGGCAGCCCCACAGCGACGAACTCGCGTCGGGACCGGAAGCGGGCGGTGGGATTCTCAGAATCCGGTAACTGAAGGTGTGGGGTTTATCAACGCTGATTCGGTACCCCGTTTCGATGAGTTCCCGCGACGGCCAGGACGTCGGCAGCAACCGGGTGACGGCGCTGTACGCCGCCACGCGGGACCTGCTGACCGCTCCCGATCGGGAGGCGCTGTGTGCCGTCGCGGTCGAGACCGCCGAGGAGATCCTCGGGTTTCCGTTCACCAGCATCCACCTCCTGGACGACGATGGGCTGGAACCGGTCGCCACTACCGACGTGATTGGCGGCGAGTCGGGCGACGTACGGGCGTTCGTGCGTGGCGGTCCGGTGTGGGACGTGTACGCCTCGGGGGAGGCGCTCACCGTCAACGGCGTGGAGTGGGCGGGCCACGAGGTCCACGCCGGCGTCGTCGTCCCCATCGGCGAGCACGGCGTCCTGGTGGCCGGCGGCGGCGAGTCCGACGGCGTCTCGGACGCGACCCTGAAGCTCGCCCGACTGCTGGCCGAGAACAGCGCGGTCGCGCTCGACAGGCTCGAACGCGAGCGACAGCTCGACCAGCTCCACAAGGCGGCGAGGGAGCTGATGGCGGCCCGGGACACCGCGGCCGTCGCCGCGGCCGCGACGAACGCCGCCCACGAGATCCTCGGGTTGCGCGTCAACGCCGTCCACCTCGTCTCCTCGGCCGGTGAGCGCCTCGTCCCCGTTAGCGTCACCGAGGAGGCCCGGGAGCTGCTGGGGGACGTTCCGGACCTCGAACCGGGGAGCGTCGGATGGCGGGCGTTCGAGTCGAAGGAGACGATCGTCCACGACGACGTCCGGAACGCGGATAGCGTCCAGAACCCGGACACGCCGTTGCGAAGCGAGGTCGTCCTCCCGCTCGGCGACCACGGCGTGTTCATCGCGGGCACCGACGAGGTGGACGCCTTCGACGAGTCCGATCTGGGCCTCGCGCACGTCTTCGCCGACAACGTCGAGGCGGCGCTCGACCGCGCCGAGCGGGAGGCGACGCTCCGGACCCGCGAGGCGGAGCTGAAACGGCAGAACGAGCGCCTCGAGGAGTTCGCCTCGGTCGTCAGCCACGACCTCCGGAACCCGCTCAACGTCGCGCAGGGACGACTCGAACTCGCCCGGGACGAGGTCGACAACGAGCACCTGGGCCACATCGAGGAGGCCCACGACCGGATGGCCGACCTCATCGAGGACCTGCTCTCGCTGGCCCGGACCGGCCAGGCCCTCGGCGAGGTCGAGTCGGTCGCGCTCACCCCCCTCGTCAGGGAGGTCTGGACGACCGTTCCGGGCGGGGACCTCACGATGAACCCCGACCTCGGGACCGTGGACGCGAACGCCTCGCGGCTCCGCGAACTGCTGGAGAACCTGTTCCGGAACGCGGTCGAACACGCCAGCGAGGACGTCGCCGTCGAGGTGGACACCCTCCCCGACGCGGCCGGGTTCTACGTCGCCGACGACGGCCCGGGCGTCCCCCCGGAGGACCGCGAGGCGGTGTTCGAGCGCGGGTTCACCACGGCAGCGGAGGGCACCGGCTTCGGGCTCCCCATCGTCCGGGAGATCGTCGAGGCCCACGGCTGGCGCATCTCGCTGACGGAGAGCGACGGCGGCGGCGCCCGCTTCGAGATCCGGACTGACCCGGAGTGAAGGTGGAACGGAACACCGGTCCGGGACACCGCCCGCTATCGCTTCTCTAGTCGAAAGGAAGGGGCTCCGCTGGTCGAGGACGCGAGGGGTACGAGGAGGGGGTGGCCGAAGAGCGGCCGGAGTAACGTACGCGGTCCGCCTCGCAGACACTCGATGGTCGCTCCGCCGGCCGTCCTATCGAGTCGCGCGATACGCAAGCGCACCGATGACACCCGTACCGAGCGTGACGAGCCCCCACAGGCGCGCGTCGCGGTCGCGCTGGCGGGCGTCACGAACCACGAACCCCGCGAGCAGCGCGTGACAGACGAGCGTGAGTGCCGCGAACGTCCGGCGACGCCCCATCAGTCGTCGGCCGACTGGGCCGGCAGGATGCCCGCGTCCCGGAGGTCGTCGCCGTCGACGGACGTCCGGAAGTCCTCGGGGTTCATGCCGTCGTCGCGGCCGACCCCGAAGTTCCGGGCGTACAGGTCGGCGACGCGCTCGAACTCCTCGTCGGAGAGCGCGGGCGTGTCGGGCGCGGCGGCCCACTCGTCGACGTCCTCGCGCGAGCGGAACGTCGGCGTCACCGAGGCCACCTCGTCGTGGGCGAGCAGCCACTGGATGGCCGCCTGGCCCATCGTCCGTTCGCCGTCCCGTTCGAGGAACCGGATCTCGTCGAGCTTCTCCCAGCCGGTCTCGAACCACGCGTCCGGGCGGAACGAGCGGTGGTCGCCGTCCCCGAGTTCGGTGTCGGGCGTGACCTGCTCGTTCAGCAGGCCCGAGGAGTGCGGGACGCGGGCGATGAGGCTCGTATCGGCGCCGAGCTCTCGGGCGGTGTCGATGAAGTGGTTTCCGGGCGTCTGCTCGAACAGGTTGTAGACGGTCTGGACCGCGTCGAAGTCGAGTTCTGCGGCGCGGTCGCCCTCGGCGAGCCAGCCGATGGAGGGGCCGAGCGCCCAGCCGAGCGCGTCGACGAGCCCCTCCTCGCGGAGGTCGTACAGCGTCTCGAGCACCTCGTCGGTCACCTCGTCGACGTTCGCGTTGTGGAGGAACAGCACGTCGACGTACTCCATGTCGAGCCTGTCGAGCGACTTCTCCACCGCCTCGCGGACGTACTCCGCGTTCAGCTCCTTCGGGAGTTCGCCGTGGCCCGCCTGCGGGTTGTTGTAGAAGTCGTAGCCGACCTTCGTGCCGACCGTGACCTCCTCGCGGTGCTCGCCGAGCGCCTCGCCGATGAGCTCCTCCGACCGGCCGTGCCCGTACACGTCGCCGGTATCGAAGAACGTGATCCCCCGGTCGAGCGCGTACTCGACAAGCTCGACTGCGTCCTCGTCGGTGCGGTCACCCCACCAGTCGGTGCCGACCACCCACGCGCCGAAGGCGACCTCGCTCACCTCGACGCCCGAGTCACCGAGTTCGCGGTAGTGCATGCGCGGGTGTCGGTCGTCCGGGAACTTAGCCGAACCGGTTGAGTTGGCGGCCGTATCCGGCCCGGAGATTAAGCACAGCGAGGCCGTGGTACGACCTGTCATGACTCCAATCAGCAGGCGCGCGTTCGGACGCCTACTCGGCACCACGGCGGGCTTCGGACTCGCCGGCGTCACCGGGGCCGACCCCGGCGATGGCGGTCGCCGACGCGGACAGGACGGGTCCGACGCCGTGGAGACGTTCGTGTCGATGCCGGGGGAACGCACGCCGGAGAACCTCGCAATCGGGCCGGGGGGCGACCTGTTCTTCGGCGTCACGGACGGGCAGGTGCGGCGCGTCGCCCGGGAGACGGCGGCGAGCGCGACGGACCTGACGCTCGCGGACACGGACCTGATTGGGGAGCCGCCCGCGGCCGCGGGCGTCGAGGCGACCCCCGAGGGACCGCTGTACGTGGCGGTGAACGCCGACGGCGTCCCGAGCGGGGTCTGGACGGTCCCGCTCGACGGCGGCGAGCCCCGGCCGTACGCGACGGTGTCCGGTCAGTTCACGAACGACATCGTGTACGACCCCGGACGGGACCGGCTGCTCGTCACGGAGTCGTTCGCGGGAGCCGTCTACGAGGTGCCCGTCGGCGAGGGCGGCGTTCCGGTCGACGACGCGGAGGCGACCGAGTGGCTCGACGCGGGCGTCCTCGACACCGAGAGCTTCGGCGCGAACGGGCTGACGTTCCGCGGCGCGGACGAGCTGCTCGTCGCCGTGACCCGCGCGACCGACGGGGAGGGAGCCGACGTGGGACGGCTCGTCCGGGTCCAGATTAGGGACGACGGTGCTGCAGGCGAGCCTGAACTGTTCCTCGAGTCACCAGCGATCTTCGGCGCGGACGGGATTACCGTCCGGGGGGAGCAGGTGTACGTCGCTGCCAACGGACGGAACGAGGTGGTCCGCGTGACGACGGCCGGGGAGTCGGCCGTCGTCGCGGACGCAGACGACGGCCTCGTGTTCCCCTCGGACGTCGTCTTCGGCGCGGGATCCGGGGGCTCCGCCGACCTGTTCGTCTGCAACTTCGCCACCACGGATCCCGGCAGCGCCGGCATCCTCCGAACCCGTCCGTAGGCGCCCACGTGTGGCATATGGAGCGTGAGAAAGAGTCAACTCGGTGGGTCGAGCACGCCGAGGCATGCCCTCCGACGCGGTCGCGGCCCGATTGGACATCATCGTCGTACTGCTGGCCGGCATCCTCGGCGCGCTGCTGGTCCTCCTCCTGGCGAACCACGGGTTCGAGGAGGTCCTGGCCGGCGTCGTCGCCGGGAGCGCGCTCGCCTGGCTGGCCGTCGCAGGGGTGAACGAGCGGATCGGGCGCGGCCCCTGACGCGCCGCGAGCGACTCCACCCCGTAATCCGCGGCCTACCGACTGACCGCTCCGGCGAGGCGTGTGCACATCCGAATCCCTTTGCCCTCCGACTGCGAAGCCGGCACCATGACCAAGCGTCACGCGTCCCTCCCGGACGACGCCGAGGAGGGCCTCGCGACCTTCATCGAGCAGGTGGACGAACGGCTCTCGGGGGAGGAGGACACCTGCGAGGTGGTGCGCGACACGCTCGTGGACCTCTTCGGGGACCGTGACGCCTACGAGCGCTGGCAGGCCGGCGGCGACGTGACCCCCGCAGAGCGCGTCCGCCTCCAGGGGTACGACCCGTGCAATGCGACCCTGGAGTCGGAGTACTACGCCGAGAAGGACGAGGAGGCGTTCAGGCGCTCGAAGCACCTCCAGTGGCTCTGGCGCCAGTTCGACACGACGCCGATGGCCGACAACATCGAGTTCGCGCTCCGCTTCCGCGAGATGCTCGCGGGACACCTGTTCGCCGAGGCCGGCGAGAACCTCCGGCTGTTCAAGGGCATCTCGTTCACGTACGGCCACAATATCGAGATCGGCGACAACACCGTCATCCACGACGACGTCCACCTCGACGACCGGGGGAGGCTGACCATCGGCGACCGCGTCTCCATCTCCGATTCGGCCCACATCTACAGCCACGACCACGACATCAACGACCAGACGGCGATCGAGAACTTCCACACGATCATCGGCGACGACGCGCGGATCACCTTCGACACGATGATCCGCGCCGGGGTGAAGGTCGGGGAGAACAGCGTCGTTGGGGCCAAGTCGGTCGTGCAGGGCGACGTCCCGGCCCACCACGTCGCCGTCGGCAGCCCGGCGCGCAGCGTGAAGGTGAAGCCGGGCTGGGAGTCGGTCGCCGAGCCGGTCGGTGACAGGCTCGAGAACCGCTCGGACGAGCGCCGCGTCGAGTACGAACTCCCGGAGGACCTCGACGTCTTCGACGAGTTCGAACGCGACCTCACGCCGCCGGACCTGGACGCCCCAGGCGCCGAGGACTGAGTCCCCACCTGCTCCCGTGCCCCGAGCCGTCGCCATCAACGTCGCCGCGAACACGAACCTGCCGGGCGCGCGCGGCCCGGTGTACCCCGACGGCTCCTTCGTCTACGTCCCCATCCCCGAGCGCGAGTCGACCGTCGAGCCGGCGCCCACCTACGACGACCTCGGGCTGACCGAGCACGTCCCGACGGACGCCCACGACCTGCCGGTCCACCTCGACCCGGAGTTCGCCGGGGCGCTCGACCGGGAGTCGTACACCTACGGCGACCCGCACGGCGTGAAGGCCGGACCGCTCTCGCGGCTGGATCCGGGCGACTTCCTGCTGTTCTACGCGACGCTCTCCCGCGTCGACGGAGCGAAGCAGGCGGACGAGACGGCGCGGGAGGTCGAGCCCGCACGGGACTGGCTGGCGCCCGAATGGGGCGCCTACCTCGTCGGCGAGTTCGAGGTGGCGGACGTGCTGACGGGCGAGGAGTACCGCGAGGCGGGGGCCGCGACCCGGGAGCGGTTCGCCTCGAACGCCCACGCCCGGCGCGACCCGTTCGACGCGGCGGTGCTCGTCCGCGGCACCGACCGGTCGCGGCTGTTCGACCGCGCGGTCCCGCTCTCGACGCCGACCGCCGGCGCCGACGCGAACCGGCTGGTCACCGACCTGTCGAACGACTCCGGGAAGGGACCCTGGTGGCGCCGGGTGTTCCGCTACGACGAGGACGCGACGGAGGAGTTGCGCGAGTACGTCGCGGCCGATCCCGCCGAGTGGCTCGGCTGACCGAACTTCTCGTGTGGCCGAACTGATGGGTCTGCCGGTCGCCCGGCCGACGACCCCGAACGGTCCCCGTCCGCGGGTCTCCACCCGAAACGCGGCGCACGGGCGTCTGACGCCCGCAAGACACCGACAGAGTCCTTATCCCTACTGGTTCGCAATCGGACACATGAACACGACGCGACGCGAGATGCTCGCGGCCGCGGGCGCGCTCGGCGCGGCCGGGTTCGCGGGCTGTCTCGGCGAGGACACGGCGAACCAGGCGGGCGTGGGCGGCGACGACGGCGACTCCAGGCTCGCGTACCTGCGCGTGGCGAACGAGGATAACCGGGACCACACCGTCCACCTGCTCGTGCAGCGGGACGGCGAACCCGTCCACTGGTCGTCCCACGACCTCGCGGCCGGGAACGACAGGGTGACGAGCCGGACCATCGAGCAGTCCTGGGTCGGTGCGAGCGGCGAGGTCACCGTCTACTTCAGGCTCGACGGCGCCGACGAGTGGGACTCCTTCGACATCGACGACGGCAGGGGCGACTGCTACGGTGCGATGGCGAAGGTCGACGGGGACGGCGAGTTCGGCGTCTGGTTCCAGAAGGACCCGCCGGCGTGCGAGCGGACGCCGACGGCGACGTCCGAGTAGAACGGGTCGCCGCCGGGAGGGTGGCCCGGCCCGAGCGTTCAGTCGTCGGCAGTCGAGACGTCCGCGTTTCGCGGCGACGCGACGGCACGGAGGCCGGCCCGGGCGAGCGCGCCGAACGCCCCGCCGGCGAGGAAGACGCCGACGGCCCGGACGATGCCGCTGGACGTACCGAGCGCCGCGATGCCCACGGCGAGCAGTCCGGCGACGAGCGCGAGCAGTTCCGTCACGGGCGAGGTCTCCGAGCGGCGGCGGCGTTCGACCGCGACGCCGGTGACGATGCCGCCGAGCACGAGCACGGTGCCGATACCACGGCCCACGCCGGCGACCCAGAGCGCGAGGACCGCCGCCAGCGTCGCGGCGGCGCCGTTGGCCGCCGCGAGCAACACGGTCTCCCCGTTCGCGGACCACCCCTCGCGCTCGGCGAGGCGGCGGAAGACGTCCGGGAGCGTGAATCGGGCGACGCCGAAGACGACGACGAACGTGATGGTGGCGAGGACGAGCGGGACGACCCCTCGGACGAGGGCCGCGAGCGCGTCGAGCTGAAGCGGGACCATGTCGGGGTGGCCGGCCGGGATCGGCTTAAACTCCTCCGCTTCCGGCCGAAGGGGAGCGGATTACCCCGCCGGTTCCTCGTCCACCCCGGGGGGGACCGCCCCGATGTCGTAGGATGCAGATAACAATGGCCGAAACTAAAGTACGGGGCCCACATGAGAGTCCCAGCGAACGAGTTCCAGGAGTATCTCGCGCCCGACGAGTCGGTCGTCGAGGCGGGGACGGGAGCGCTCCTGGAGAACGCCTACCGGACGGACGGCTTCGTCGGGATCACCGACCGACGAGTGCTGTTCGTCTCCGACGAGGACGGGTTCGTGGGCATCTCCCAGGACGGCATCCACTCGATACGGAGCCGACCGGGGACGGCTGCGACATCGCACGGGACCGGATACCGGCTGGTATCGGTCGCCGGCGCCGTCCTCGCCGTCCTGTCGTTCGTCGGCGTGCTGGCGCTGGGAGCGAGCGGGCTCGCGTCCGTCCTGGCGCTCGTGACCGTCGGCGGCCTCGTAAGCGCGGAGTACCTCCGGAGAAACGGTGTCGAGACGGACTGGGCGGTGCTGGCCGACCTCGAAGCGGACCTCTCCGCCCGGCTCGGCGACGTCGAGTTCCTCCGGGCGCATCTGGACGACTCGTGGGACGTTGACCGTCAGCAGCTCCTGATCCTCGGGAGCGGTCTCGTCGCCCTGACCGCGTTCGCCGGCCTGGTCGCCGTCACGGCGAGCCTCCTCGCGATCCCGCTCACGCTCGTCACGCTCGGTGGGATCGCCGTCATGGACTACGCCCATCGCAACGGGCGTGATGCGGGGAGGCTCGAGCGGAACCGACGGGCGGAGCGGAACGTGAGCATCCACCTCGCCAGCGGGCAGGTCGTCGAGTTGCGAGTCGACTCCCGGGAGCGAATCGACCGCGCGCTCAGCAGGGCAGCAGCCGGGAGGGCGCACGAGGCCCCGACCACGAAGTTGACCCGTCCGTAGCCTCCGGAGACTGTCCGACTCACTGTCGCGCCCGAACGAGCCCCGGTGAGTCCGATCTGTGGACCCCATCGCCGAGGCTGTTCGTTCGTGTTCGGGAGGAGTGCGCCGTCCGGGAATTGAACCCGGGCTATTGGCTTGGGAAGCCAATGTCCTACCACTGGACCAACGGCGCTCACTACGGTCGCACCGGGATCCACCACACGTCGGTCGGTGAACCGGCGGCGCACCGCTTTCGTACCACGGAGTACCCCATCCCGCCACTTCAACTAATCGGTAGCGCGGGACCGCCCGACGCCGGCGAAGTGGGCACTCGTCCAGCCGTCGCGGCCGACGCGTGACTATTAGTCCGTCGACACAGAACCAATCGGCGATGAGCGACACCGTTCTCCTCGACGAATCGAACACCCCCCTCGACCTCCGGCTCTCGGAGGCCGAACTGGAGGCGACCCGCGAGCACGTCATCGACTTCGTCGCCGACCAGGTCGAGTCGGCGGGGCTCGACGGCGCCGTGCTCGGGCTCTCCGGCGGTATCGACTCCACGACCGTCGCCTACATCGCCGCCGAGGCGCTCGGCGCCGACGCGGTTCACGGACTGGTGATGCCCGGCGAGGTGAACACCGAGGGGAACATGAGCGACGCCGAGCGCGTCGCCGAGGACCTCGGCATCGAGTACGACGTGGTCGGCATCGAGTCGATCGCCGAGACGTTCTACGAGGCGTTCCCGGCCGCGACCGAGGACCGGATGGCGAAGGGGAACGTCCGCGTGCGCGTCCGCGGCGTGCTCAACTACTTCGTCGCGAACGCGGAGGACAAGCTCGTGCTCGGCACGGGCAACCGCAGCGAGGCGCTGGTGGGCTACTTCACGAAGTACGGCGACGGCGCGGTCGACTGTCACCCCATCGGGAACCTCTACAAGCAGCAGGTGCGCCAGCTGGCCGACTTCGTCGGCGTCCCGCGGGACCTGGTGATGAAGACCCCCTCCGCGGAGATGTGGGAGGGACAGACCGACGAGGAGGAACTGGGGCTCACGTACGACACGCTCGACGCCATCCTCGCGCTCCACGTCGACGGCCCGCTGTCGACGAGCGCGACGGTCGAGCACCTCGGCGTCCCCGAATCGGCCGTGGAGCGCGTCGAGGAGCTGTACGAGGTCTCGAAGCACAAGCGATCGATGCCGCCCGCACCCGACGAACTCCGGCTGTAGAAGCGTATTCCTACCCTCGACGGGACGCGACCGCCTAGTTCGTCCGTCCCCGGGCGATGTCGGCGGCGTGGGCATCGTGAAGCCGAGCGAACGCCTCGCGCTCCGTTCGCTCCCGCTCGTCGACCGGGGCGTCGTCGCGAATCAGTCCCTTCACCGCCGCGAGGGCGTCCGGTTCGTTACCCGCGAGTTCCGCGGCCACGGCGGCCGGGTCGGGGACGACCCGGGAGACGAGTCCGAGTCGACGGGCTTCCTCGGCGTCGACGGTCCGGGCCGAGAGCGCGAAGTCGAGCGCGTCGCCCTCGCGCATGACCCGACGGAGGCGAGCCGTCCCGCCCCAGGCGCCGAACAGGCCGAAGCGAACGCCGGTCTCGGCGAAGGTCGCGTCGGGGGTAGCGACCCGGACGTCGCAGGCGAGCGCGAGTTCGACGCCGCCGCCACGGGCCGCCCCGTCGATCCCCGCGACGACGACGGCCTCGGCGTCCTCAATGCTCCGCGCGACGCGCTGGCCGTGACCCGCGAAGGCGGCGGGGTCCGAGAGGTCGGTCACGACGTCGAGGTCGGCGCCGGCACAGAAGGCGTCGCCGGCGCCCCGGAGGAGCACGACCGGTTCGGTCGCCTCGGCCACGGCCGCCTCCAGCGCGTCGAGGTCGGCCGGGCGGAGCGCGTTCCGGGCCGCGGGCCGGTCGATGGTGACGGCCCGGTAGGCGCCGCCGTCGGCGCGTTCGGAGCGGATCATGCGACGGGGTTGCGGGCCGTTTCCAAAGGTCTTTGCCCATGCCGGCGGAACGTTGGCGCGATGGACGACGCCGTGCGGGTCCGCGAGGCCGCCGAGGGGGCGCTGGCGGACATCGAACCGGCGCGGCTCAGGGGGTTACTCGCGGGCCGGGTCGCCGACGCGGAGATGACGCCGGGGGTGCTCACGCTCGTGAGCGCCCGCGCGCTCGATCCGACCGCGACCGGCGACGGCGTCGCGGAGCGGGCCGCTGGGGTCCAGCTCATCTACGAGGGACTTCGACTCACCCGCCGACTCGCACACGAGGAGCCGTGGGACGACGTCGACCTCGACGCCGTCGGCGACGTGGCCGCCGACATGGACGTGCTCGCGGCGGACGTGTTCGTCGCCCGCGGCTTCTATCTGCTCGCGCGAACCGACGCAGCGGAGAAGGCCGTCGAGACGGTCCGGGCGTTCGGCCGCGACCAGACGCTCCGCCGCGAAGCGACTCGGGAGGCCGAGCGATCCGCGCTCGATCGGAACCTCGAGGCCGACGTGTTCGAACTCGCGGTCGTCGCCGGGACTGACACCGTCGGCGCCGACGCCCCCGCGGACCTGCTGACGTACGCCGCCGCGCTCGCCGGCGACGACGACGACCGGATGCCCGCGGAGGGTGCGCTTCCGGAGTCGGCAGGTGATCGGATCGCCGCGCTGGCCGACGAACGAGTGGCCTCGTCCGTCGATCCGTGAGACGGCGTCATTCCGTAACACGGCGACGCGACGCCAATCGAAACGCCTAAAGACGACAGCGGCGAACCGATGGTTGCCTGCCTGGGTAGCTTAGCGGTAAAGCGCGTCCTTGGTAAGGACGAGACCCCGGGTTCAAATCCCGGCCTAGGCTTGCGCCTGCGGCGCAGACAGTAATTCCTACACAGCGGCGCCCTAGCATAAGTATTCCGCCGATTAGCACCATCAATCCCACCCGTCTTCCAGAGAGAATTGCCGCCTTTGTTCATTAGCTAAGGACACCCGTGAGCGCGGTCACCCCCATGCGTCTCACGGTTTGCCAAAATGAGTGTATCTACGCGGGAAGCGACGAAGAGATCGCGGCCGCCCTCACAGAATCCGGTAGGTGACGCCGGAGTTGTGACATTGAGACAATGCCGCCGCCAATCGAGAACGTTACTCCGGCTCGCAAATTTGCAGAATCTCGCGCTGGTTGGAGTCACTGATTAGATTTCCCACAATTAGAGGCTCTTCGAGAGCGTGAGCAGAAGGAACTCATCAAAAAGCTTGAATCGGGGAATGATATCACGAGGCCGGATAAAGAGCCTCCGAAGCACGTGTCACTGCGTGTTGACAGTGTGTATCTTCGCCGGAAAGCGCGAGATATGTTCGGGATCGATATCGATACACGAGGAGCATAACCCGTGAGTCGGACCTCTGCAGAAACACTGCGTAAGACAGTCACAGCAGAGCTCATTACCTATCTTGGTGCCGGTAGAATCAACACCACTCAACTCGCTCAAACGATCGATTATCGAGATCAGAATATCGAATCTTTAGAAGAATTGAAACGACTTCGGTTTGTGCTTCACGAGCCGGTCCTGAAGTATATTGAGCAAGTCCCCAAGTGGTTGCGCCGGATTAAGACTGACCACCGAACAGAAACACAGACTGTTCAGGGAGAGGTACGGGGTCGAATCGACTGGCCGCAGACTACGCAGATTCGGTCGCAAGCTGGGTTTACAGACCCATCACAGTTCGCCATCACATCTCCAGTATTACAGTATGATCTGCCAGAAAATCGTGTTATCAAAAAACTCCTCTCGGAGATAATGCTAACCGTCAACCAGGAGATCGCCGGAACGACATATGACTGGAGCCAGTGGGACAAACCTGCTATCGATCGGCTTACAACAACCGTCACGGAGAACCGATATCTGAACGAACTGCCGGATGCAGATGCGATCAACATTACAAATCGAGATCTAAAGGCTGCGAAGCAGTCGCGACATGAACTGTATCGTCGGAGTGAACAGCTCTACCGATTACTCGATGACCTTCTAAACGACCGGTATGAACAGCCGCAGGTGCAATCCGTCCTCAAGGAGACTGTTATTGCTCCCACAAAGAACCACAAGCTCTTCGAATTATTTTGCCTATTTGCGTACGTCGAACAGCTACAAAAGGCACACTCTGGAATACAGCTCCATCCAATTCGATCAGGGATGGGTCCATTCGCAGTGTTACAGGGTGACACACAACAGATCGAAGTATACTATGACCAGACTGGGCCATTGACATTTCGCGAGTCATTCGACAGCTTAGGCCCGGTTGATGAACTCCCCGAAACAATTCAGCGGCATGTAGAGGCTGTTGAGCGCCACTCTAAATTAGCCGAACAGTTCCTTAAGCGCAAGAATCAGGATGCGTTCTACGAGGGCCGTCCTGATTTGCTTGTACTCAAGTATAGGACCGATGAAGGTAAACGGATCCTCGAACATGTAACGATTGGAGAATTCAAGTACACCAAGTCAGAGGAAACGTTCTCCCAAGGGCTCCGAGAGCTGCTCGAGTATATCCAGTTCGCCAAGTCAGAGTCCGAGTATCTAATTGATAACGGTAGTCACAACCAACGTCTGGCTATTCGCGGAATTCTTTGTACCGATGGTGTTGCGACAGAGCAGGACACAGTAGATACGGTCACCCACTATACGTCAGAAACACTCAAAAGCATGCTTCAGTGTCACTGACCAATACCGGCAATGTTCAGGTTTATCTCATATTGAATCTTAAATCAATTTGAACACGAGTCTGTAAAAAAGAACGTTATCGACAGTGACGTTCCTATCCAGTCGCGCAGCCGATTCGTGGACAGGGTCGCATCTACGAGTCGTCGAGGAGCAAGCGCGCTCGCTCGACGTAGCTGTTTGCCTCCCAGCTTCGGGCGGTACTGATCTCGTCGAGCAATGTACGTGCGTTCTCGGACGTCAGCGTCTCAGTCCGCACGAACACCGAAAGCAGCGTTGGCGTCGTCACGAGCCGTGTGTCAGCCAGTGAGGCGTGGATCAATCCAAGCCGGATGAATTCATCACAGAGCACGAGTTCGGCGCCGATGTCATTCGCAAGTGTCACCGCAGCGTTCTCACCATCGTCAAGCGGGAACTCGGCGTCGAGCTCCACAGACTGGACAGTATAGTGAGCCGAATGGTCGAGGACCGCGTTCGCGGCCCGGCCGTGATCGTCGTCGTATGACGCAACATCGTGGAGTTCCTCGACGACGTGGTTCGGGACTCGTACATCATACTCGTCCAAGCAGAGCGAAAGCGGATCGGGAGAGGACTCCGAGGCGATGCCGAGACTGACCAGTGCGGAGGTATCTGCGATCAGGATCGGCATCTACAGCTCGGCGACCTCGTCGACGAAGTCCTCGTCAAGCTGCTGTTTCAACACCCGGAGGTTGGCCGCTTCCTCCGCGCCGACGAGCGCCTTGAGTTGGTCGAAGGTGATCTCGTCGTCGTAGTAGGCAGCGGCGATCTCCTGCGTGAGCGTGTCGTCATGGGTAGCGTCCTGGAGGTACTCACGGAGCGCGGTCACGAGGATGTCTGTTCGGTCCTCCCCCAGGACCGCGGCGAGTGCGTCGGTCCGATCAATGAGTCGGTTCGGGGCCCTGAACTGGACCCGCTTCTTCTCCGTGCTCATGATGTGTACATTGTGAGCCAGCGTACTTAACGGTTTTCGTGTGTACAATGTGAGCCACTACGGCCCAGTGAACCCATCGGACAGTGACACGGCATCGCCTCCAACTGCACCACGCTCACCCGGCGCCACGGCTCCTCCTCCAGGTCTCGCTGCAGTTCAACGCGATTCCACCCACCGCCGGCAGGTGACGGCTGAAACACGAGGCGACGCTGGCCACCGCCGTCGAGCTGGAACGTGATGGTGAACCGATGCGCCGGCATAGTTCACCACCAGCCACGAAACAGCGGTGGCGCCGAAACGAAATCCGAGTCAGCAACGTCCCGCACCGCTCACAGCAGCCCAGGAGGTCACCCTGGAACAGGGCGACCGACCGGTCCGTAAACCTGTGAGGGCGGTGGTTCGGAAAGCCCACCAAGGAATCACTGCGTCGCCGCTGGACGACGGGCGTGAGTCCTAGATCGGTTCCAAACTCGGTTTTACGGGTATGCAGCGGCGAAGAGCGTCCCTCGGACGCACACGGCGACGCGTGTGGAATCCAAAATCGGGCCGCTGGTCCGCAAGGAATGCGGTGAGATACGTCCGAGGTGAACTAGGACGGAAGCGGCGCGTTCCTGCGTCTGTGACCGACGTGAGCAAGGATAGCTCCCGAACGGCACAGGAGTCGGAGCCCGATGACGTGATTGCTGGTGGCCACGTCACCACGTTTAGGGTTCATCGATCGCGCTCAGAAGGGTAAAACCGCATGACTGCAACCGTGTTTGGAACTGATAGCGGATGCGTGTGCGCACTGGCCGTTAGGCTGGTCATTCGGAAATGTCCCGCAAGCGGCACTCTTCCAGTTGTGAGCGGCCGTTGCGCCTCCATCCATCGGGGGGATGCCCCGTCCTAGTTCGAGTTCAACGCGTGGTGTGGTGTGTTCTTGCGGACGATAGACGGGGTTTGGAACCGTTCGTGACTGGATGTGGAACGTCGAGAGATGTTGTCGTCGTCTCTCGGCCGCTTACTGCAAGCCAGGGAACCGAGTTTGGAAGCGAGGGACGATCACCGAAGGGTATAGTACGGACAAGAGGGACCAACGCGGTCCTTCAGCGTGACTCCATCACGGGAAAATCGCATGTTCGGCAATCGGTGATTCGGTCAGGGACTTCGACGGCGCCCTACGATAATGAGGTCAGGCTGCGGTCTAGGCTCTTCTCGATCCCTCACAGTCACACGAGCAGTGGCGGTGGACCGCGACCCATTACCTCCCCGTGACTTCGAACAGAATATGCCGCTGATCGAATTCACACAGACATCACAACCTCTGCGAGTACGAAGGGAAACACGGGTCCACTGCCGGCATCTCGCAACGCCATAGTTGCTTCAGTAAGCGTCCACCGCGAGTCGACGAGGTCGTCGACTAACAGTACAGGTTCAGTTCGGACAGAACCGGTTACTTCGATTGCGCCCTCTACGTTCCACCGCTTCTGGTAGGAGTTCGCCAACTCCTCCTGCGGTTCGATCTCTCCGGTCTGCCCGAGCGAGTCCACGTACGGAATATCCAACCCCTCCGCGATCCGTTGGGCGAGGTCCACGATTTGATGGCTGTTCGCCCTCGTGGGCACAGCAGTGACCCACTGAGGGGTTGGTGAGGGTTCCCAGTCTCGGATGTGGCTTACCGCGGCCGCCACGAGTTCGTCGTCGTACTGGTCCGCTCCGCGACCGTGTTCTACGAGCGAACCCCATCCCGGACCGCCGTAGCTCGAGAGGACGCGGCCGTCCTCGTGTTTCAACTCCTCCGGAATCTTCGAGCGCCCACCTTCCTGCTTGGGTTCGTAGTAGCGTGCAGAGATCTCGTCCCAGGAGTTTTGTTGGTAGTGTTGAACGGCGATGTCGATCAGGTCCTCCCGTTCGACCGTACGGGGGACGAAATCTCCGGCACAGTTCGCACACTGGCCACAGTCGGCCTCGAGTGAGCCGTCCAACTCGTCGTCGATGAACCGGGTGAGACACCCGTCCGTCGCGACGAACTCCTGAACGCGTTCGAGTTCGTCCCAGCGGTGTTGCGTGACCGATTCGATCCGTTCGTAGTCGTAGGACCACTCCTTTGCCGTCCGTTCGAACCCGTTCTCCCCTTCGAAGATAGCGTTCTCGACCCGGAGAATGCTGAGACAGGTAGATGCGGCCCCCCACGTAACGTTCACCTCCTTTAGCAGTTCGTACTTGTAGAGCTGCTCGTCGCTCTCTTCGAGAACCGAGAGTATCGCGTGAAAGTCCTCGGGGGCCGGAAACGCCTGTTCGATGAAGTACTCCGCGATGTCATCGTCCTCCGCTCCGCTCAACAGCACTGCATACGACTGGTCAAGCCCTCGTCCTGCTCGGCCGATCTCCTGGTAGTATCGAATGAGGTTCGGAGGCCGCTGGTAGTGGACGACCCATCCTAGATCGGGTTTGTTGAACCCCATTCCTAGCGCATTGGTGGCGACGAGCGCATCCACCTCGTTCGCCATCAGTCGCTCTTCCAGCTCCTCACGCCGGTCACCGTCCATTCCGCCGTGGTACGGTTCGACGTCATGGCCGAACATTCCCAGCCAGCCGGCGACAGCCTCGACCTCGGCAGTGGTCAGACAGTACACGATGCCCGAATAGTCGAAGACCCCGAGGTTCTCCGCCAACCATGCCAACCGCTCGGCCCGCGAGTCGGTTTCTATGGTCTGAATCCGGAGGGAATCTCGAACGAGTTCGCCCCGGATCGCGTGAAGGTCCGGCACTTGGCTGGTGATGTCCTCGACGACCCGGTCGTTGGCCGTCGCCGTGGTCGCGGCGACGGGGATGTGATCCGGGAACTCCTGGAGAATACGCCTGATACGCCGGTAGTCCGGTCGGAAGTCGTGCCCCCAGTCCGAGATACAGTGTGCCTCGTCGACGACGAGGAGACCGAATTGCTCGTCCATCTCCAGAAGGACCTCCTTTTGGAATTCGGAGTTCGCGAGCCTCTCGGGAGAGATGAGGAGGAGATCACACTTCCCGTCAACAACTGCGGTCTTTGCTTCGTTCCAGTCGTCGGAGTTGTTGGAGTTGATCGTCCACGCCGCGAGACCCAGTTGCTTCTCAGCGTCCTGAATCTGATTACGCATCAAGGACAGAAGCGGGCTGATAATGAGGGTCGGCCCTGCACCCCGCTCTCGGAGCAGTTTCGTCGCGGTGAAGTACACCGTACTCTTCCCCCACCCGGTCCGCTCGACGATGAGCAATCGTTGCTTTCGGTCGACAAGTCGCTCGATCGCTTCCCACTGCTGGGGGCGGAACTCCGCATCCGGGCCGATGCTCCGCTCGAGTAGTTCCTGGCCTCGGGCGCGTAACTCGGACCCGGCGTCAGCATCCATGCGCAGCGATAAGCGAACACCGTCTTATAGGCATACCGCCTGGAGGGTGGTGCGCGAGTCAGCGGAGATCGTTGGTGACGCTGCGATGCCGTAGTCGTCCCGACTGATCGAAGTTGAGGGCGGCAAAGTCACGTTCGCACCTCCTGACTCGATGACTGTCGCGCATCGAACCGCCGACTCGTTCGAGTGACAGTCGGCAGATGTTCGACGAGCCGCATCCCACCGGTCATCACGACCGGCTCGAAGGTCGTTCAGTGTGTGCATGACCATGTGAGCGGGGCTCGGCACGGCTGCGACCGTTCACGATCGGTGAAATCATCCGGAAGAACGCTCCCTCACCGTGTGTAGTGGTGAGTGTGAGATGGAGCCTTCGAACGGGTTCAGCGATACCAGCATTCCGAGTTCTGTTGATAGAGAGCCTGAGGCGCCCAGGGTGCGGAGGTTCTCATCCTAAACAGCAGGTGGCAGGTCGGGAGCATCGACCGTTCACCGACGGGTGGTGTCGCGAATCGATAGACTGCAGCCGTGTGTGAACCCAGCCCTGTGTCCAGTGGGTGGTAACGAGGAGGTGCGACAACGCCACGTGATTCGTGTTCGGATTCCCGCTCACGCTCCGTTAGGGCGGCTCGCACTGCCGTTGCGCATCTGCGGAGCTCCGGTTCGCACGCCAGTCCATCGGGTTCACAGCTCGTTCCATCGTAGGGTAGCAGGTCTCTTGCGGTCGGGTACACCGTTTGTGTGCAATCGATGGAAGGGCGAGTACCGGTGAGAGACTCGCTACGCAGTTCTCACCTGTCCTGTCTGGTTGTGAGTACCCCCTGAGAGGATGCGTCTCCGACGACCGGTCACCAGAGCGTGCGCGGCGGCGAGCGCGAAGGCGATCGTGACGCCGGGTCGAGGAGGACGAGGAAGCCACGGCGGGAGGGCATCATACGCCGAGGAGAGCCGTCGTCCGTAACTGCGTTCTTCCCGTCATCATGTCCCGGAGAGCAAGAAAACGAGATTTACGTGTGCGCGACTACATCGTCGGATAGCGATGGGCTGGCTCAGAACCAACCTCCTCTGGATATCCCTCGTGGGGCTGCTCGTCTCCGGCGGCCTGTTACTCGTCGTCGTCGGCTTCCTCGGACTCGTCGTGTACAGCGCGCTCGGAACGGGGACGCCGATCGTCGGCGAACTCCTCGACGTCGCCGCCCCAGTTCTCGCGGTCACGTCCGTGCTGCTCGTCGCGACCGTGCTCTCGGGCGTCGGGTTCGTCTGGGCGCTCCTCCGGCGAGCCTCGGTCCCGCGGAGTTCGCGGCTGGCGGCGCTCGCGGATCGGATCGAGCGCGAGTATCCGCCGCTTCGGCCGTTCGGGCTCTCCGACGCACTCGCGCCGCCGAAGCCGTCGGCCGAGGAGCAGTCCGCGAACGCGCTCGCGGAGCTCAAACGGCAGTACGTCGACGGCGAACTGAGCGAGCGCGAGTTCGAACGCAAGGTGGACCGCCTCGTCGCGAACGAGTCGGTCGACGAGGCGCGCGCCGAACGCGAACGACGGGCCGTGCTGGACGACCGGTCGTGAGGGATTGGACCGGCAATCGTGAACCGGCAAAACCGAACCCGGGCCGAGCATCCAAGTGAAGTGAACCAGGATCCGAACGGGGACGGAGGGAGGAGGACGGGAGGGCGAGCGGGAAGAACCGAAGACGGGGACCGGGTGGCGGCGGAGCCTGCGGAGCGAGCTCAGTTCCCGGAGCCGTAGCCGTGCCCGACGAGGATGGTGACCGCGTGGAGGGCGAGCAGGGCCACGAACGCGACGGCGTACTCGCCGACGAGGTCGACCGCGAACAGCGGGAGGTACGTCAGCGGGAGGAACGCCGCGAGCCAGAACGCCACGACCTGGACGGATTCGACGGCGCCCGCGAGGAGGGTTTCGGCCCCGTGTCGGAGGGAGGCGGCGGGGGCGTTCGCGGCGACGGTGCGGAGGGCGTCAGTTGGTTCGGACGTGGACATTGTCTGGCTCCAACTACCCATCAGATGGCAACCATCGTATAAGGTACATTTCCTTGCAACTGGTTCACGTCAGTTCGTACTCCGCTGACCTTTCAGCGACCCTTCAGGGACCGTTCACGAGTGAGCTGCGACGTTTCACGAGCGCCCCATAATCCATTAGAACGTTCATAAATACTTCTCGTCGCGTAGCGCTAATTCGAAGATCAGTTGTCGTATCCGGTGCCCGTCGCCGCATCCGGAACCTCCGCGCGCTCGACCGGGAGGTCCAGTTCCTCAAGCGCGGCCTGCATGTGCTCGTCGTCGACGTAGTCGGCGCCGGCCGCGACGCGCTTGGACTGCGAGAGCGCGAGCACCTCGCCGCGGCGGTCGTCGGGGATGGCGTACTTGTCGACGACGAGTTCGATGGTGAGGCCGTTGTGATCGCGGGTGTACAGCGAGTGGAACGCGCCGCGATCGAACTCGCTGAAGCCGTGGCCCTCCTCGTTCAGCGCCGTCTTGATGTTCTCCAGTTCGCCCGCCTCGATGCTGAACGCCAGATGGTGGACGGCGCCGACGCCGGTCCGCTGGGGCGCGGGGTTGGAGTCGCGGTCCTCGTTGACGAAGAACGTGAGGACGCGGCCGTCGCCCGTGTCGAAGAACAGGTGGGTGACGTCGGGCGCGTCGAGGTTTGGCTGGCGGAGCACGAGCGGCATCCCGAGGACGTCGCGGTAGAACGCGACGGTGTCCTCCTCGTTGCTGCCGATGAGCGTGATGTGATCGGTTCCGGTCGTGTGGAGCGCGCTATCCGGCGTCTCGGCGGTGACGGGAATCTCGGAGTCGGCCATACCCGAGGGACGTGCGCCAGACACTTAGCCGGACAGGAGACATCGGTGTCACCGGGTGACGACGGCGGCACAGCGACGGAAAACGACCGATTACCGTAGATCCTCGATGAGCGTCTCGGGGATCAGCCGGAGCACGCGCGGTGGAAGCCGGCCGACCAGTAGTTCGCCGCCGTCGACGAGCGGCCGACGGACCATCGCGTACACCCCCGAGAGAGCCAGGAGCGCCACGACGCCGAGCCGCGGGAGGCCGTCGAGCGCGGCGAACGCCGGCAGACCCAGCGCGAGCGCCAGCATGAAGTCCTCAGGGGCGCCGTCGTACCGGATCCACCGCCGCGGACGCCGCCAGCGACCCCTGAGGTGGTCGTACAGCGCACGGTCGGAGGTCCCCTCCCAGGGCCGGAGTTCGAGGCCCCCGCCGAACACGTCCGTCGCGGCGTGGACCGACGCGGCCGCGAAGAACACGGCGACGGGGATGGCGAGCCACGCGGGGCCGACCAGCGCGGAAGCGGCCGCGCCCCCCGAGAGGACTGCGTAGCCGAGCGGGAAGTGTAGCGTCCGCCGGTGAACTGCGAGAATATCGAGGTCGGGGAACGCCCCGCCGAGCGCCCCGGCGAGGAGCACAGGTGCGCCGGCTTCCGGGACCGTCGCCAGCACCCCGAGCCCGATCAGCACGCCCGCCAGGGCGTGCGTCGTCGCCATCATCGGAAACGTGTACGTCGTTGAGGGGGATAAGCCACCGGGGCCGGTCAGTTCGGGACGTAGGTTTTTGTCGTGCTATCGCGTACCACGCCCCATGCGTCTCATCATCGTCGGGTTCGGGCGGGTCGGCTCCCGGACCGCCCGGGTGCTGCAGGAGGAGGGCCACGAGGTCGTCGTCGTCGACAACGACGCCGAGAAGATCGACCGAGCCCGTTCGCGCGGGTTCACGGTCGTTCCGGGGGACGGCAGTGACCCCGCCGTACTGGACGAGGCGGACGTCGAGGGAGCCGACGCGGTCGGGGCCATCACCGGCGACCCCAACGTAAACTTCGAGGTCTGCATGATCGCGAAGGATCATGGCTGCCGAACGGTCATGCGCATCTCCGAGGACTTCAGCGAGGACGTGTACGACGAGTACGCGCGCGCCGTCGACGAAGTGATCTACCCCGAGCGGCTGGGCGCGGCGGGCGCCAAGACCGCGCTCCTCGGGGGGAACTTCAACGCCATCGGGGAGCTGACAGAGCAGCTCCAGCTGGTCGCGGTCGCGGTCCCCGACGACGCGCCCGTGGTCGGGACACGCGTCCACGACATCGAACTGGACGGCGCGAGGGTGTACGCACACGGTCGGCAACGCGAGCCGCTGACGATCCCGCTTCCCGGAACGGCGGTCCAGGCGGGGGATCGCCTGGCGCTCATCACCGAGATCGCACGTGCCGACGACACCCGGAGCGCGCTGCTCGGCGGCTGAGTCGTCGAGGGACGGTCGAAGAACGTCGGTTTGCGAGTCCGTGACTGATGGAGCGTGTTTCGAAAGGGGTGGGGTGTGGGTGTGCCGGGCGCGCGGTGTGGTAATCGAACTGTGGTAAGTCCGGGAACGAACCCGACCCCAGTGAACTCAACCACGGGGTCGTATCGTCGCGCCCAGTTCGTGGATGCGACGGATGGACCATAAATCATCGTCAGACGCATGACCTCCGTCAGACGCGAAGCGGACGCTACGGGACGCATGTATCCCCACGTCGGCCGAGACACCGCTCGGTGCTCACGCTGACCTCACTATCAGTGAACACTCGCGTCGGCGCTCCACAGTCGAGAGGACCTGCAACGTTCGACCCGACCAACCGAATTCGGTTGCGGAACCGAGGACGGGAGCCCGATTCCGGTTCCTGGAAACACACAAGCCTCCGGTACAGAGACGTACGTCCGTGGCGTTCACGTGGGAGTACCGCTCGGGCCGAACCCTCGATCTCGGCTGGAACGAGTTCACGGGCGCGCTAGGTGATTCGCTTACCGTCCTCCCGATCGTCGTCGCCCTGGCGGCGCTCACCCCGGTCTCGCTGGCGCACGCCCTCGTCTTCTTCGGCGTCTTCCAGGTGGTGTGGGGGCTCGCGTACGGCCTCCCGCTCTCGGTCGAGCCGATGAAGGCGCTCGCGGGGCTCGCCATCGCTGGGACGCTCGGCTACGGGGAGTTCCTCGCCGCCGGGTTACTCGGCGGCGGCGTGCTCCTGATCGGCGGCGCGACGGGGACGCTCGAACGGGTCCAGCGCTACGTCGGGGAGGACGTCGTCCGCGGCATCCAGCTGGCGGTCGCGCTCCTCCTGTTCCGGACCGGGGTCGACCTCGCCGCCGCTGACATCCGGCTGGCTGCGATAGCCGCGCTCGTCGCCGTGGCTGTCACCGCGATGGGGTACCGCCGAGCGGCCGCGCTCGTCGTGCTGGGTGTCGGCGCTGGTATCGCCGTCTGGTCGGCCGGCCTGCCGGCGCTCGCCGTTCCGGCCCTGACCCCGTTCTCGGCCGGGTGGCCGAGGGTCACGGGAGCGGCGCTCAGCGGGATGGCCGGCCAGCTCGCGATGACCGTCGGGAACGCCGTCGTCGCCACGGCGCTCCTCTGTAAGGACCTCTTCGACAGGGAGGTCTCGCCGAACCGCCTGTCGCGGTCGATGGGCGGGATGTGCCTCCTCTCCGTGCCGTTGGGTGGCGTCCCGATGTGCCACGGCAGCGGTGGGCTCGCCGGGAAGCACGCCTTCGGCGCGCGGACGGGCGGCGCGAACGTGGTGCTCGGCGCGCTCTACCTCGTCGCAGCACTGTTCGCGGGCGTCGTCGCCGGCTTCCCGATGGCGGTGCTCAGCGTGCTGCTCACGGTCGTCGCCGTCCACCTCGGGCGGCGGGGGCTGGACACCGACCGCCGCTGGCTCGTCGTGGCGATCGGCGTCGTCGGTCTCGCGTGGAACGTCGGCGCGGCGTTCCTCCTCGGCGTGCTCGCGGACGCCGTTGCCCGACGGCTCGGGTAACCGTCTTACCCGACGCGGACGCAGATCCGGACATGGAGACGTGGGCACGACTCTTCGAACGGGCGACGGCGGTCGAGGTAGATCAGGACGACGTGACGACCGCCCTCCAGGAGCGTCGCGATGAGTGACCGGCGGGAACGGTCACCGGAACGGGGGGTAAGCGACGGGCCGGACCCCTCACCGGCGCGCGTCGTCGCGGACGCGGACGTGCTCGCGGCCGACCTGCTGGTCGGCGGCGCTGCGCGGGAGGCGCTGGATCACCTCCGACGACACTCGTGGACGACGCTCGTCGCGAGTGACCCGGTGCTGGCGGACGCCGAGGCCGTCGTGGCTGACCTGGCCGACGCGTCGCTCGCGGCGGACTGGCGCGAGCGCGTCGAGGCCTGGCGCGAGTCGGTCGACCACCCGGCGGACGACCACCCGGCGCTCGCCTCGGCGTACCGGGGCGGCGCGATGCACGTCCTCTCGTTCGACGAGCGACTCACCGGCTCGCGAGCGGCCGTGGGGCTGAACGACCGCTTCCCGGTGAGCGTCCGCGAGCCGAAGGTGTTCGCGACGCTGTTCGACGCGGAGAGTCTCTACGAGGAGGTGGTTGGCGAGGACTACCCGGGACCGGACGGAGACCCTCGGAAATAGCTGACAGGCGGCGCTTTTGGATACCCGCGCCGGTGCGCTGCACACCCGCCTCGGCCGGCTCGGGGTTCCGGTTACGTCACGGGGGCGCTGGTCCCGGCTTCGGATAAGAAGGTTCGTCCGTCGGTTCCGGCGATGCTTGGGCAGGCGACGATTGTCGGGACTTGTCGAGAATACCGTGAGAGCCAACCCCCGATCAGTTCGGCCAAGCGTCGCGCGAGGAGAAGCCGGTCGAACGCACCGCCGGTCGTTCGACCTTCCATCGGCCCCTATCGCTCGGCGAGCCACGCCGAGACGGTCACCTCGCTATGCTCGGTGTTGCGACTCGTCTACGTTCAGTCGCTGCGCTCCTGAAACCACTCGGCGAACTTCTCCAGTGCCCGACCGCGGTGGGAGACCGCGTTCTTCTCCTCGGCGTTCATCTCCGCGAACGTCCTCCCGTCGTGCTCGAAGATGGGGTCGTAGCCGAAGCCGCCGTCGCCGCGGGGTTCCACGATCCGACCGCGGACGGTGCCGGTGAACAGTTTGACCGGGAGCGCCCGCCCCTCCTGTTCGTCCCGCTCGGCGCCCGTGGCCGCGGCGGCGACGCGGTCGTCGCGGTCGACCGGGTCGGGGGTCGCGTCGAACTCGTCGCCGTCGCAGTAGGCCAGCGTGCAGTCGAACGCGGCCCGGCGCTCGTCGTCGAGTTCCCTGGCGGCGAGTCGCTGGACGGCCCCGACGCCGAGGGTGTCCTCCACGAACGCGGAGTACGGGCCGGGGAAGCCGTCGAAGCCGTCGATGAACAGCCCCGCGTCGTCGACGAGGACCGGTTCGCCGGCGTGGCGGTACGCCTCGCGGGCGCCGTGGGCGGCGATGGGACCGAGGTCGTCGGCCTGCACCTCGGTGTAGTCGAAGTCCAGCTGTTCGACGCCGTCGCCGAGGTACTCGCGGGCCTCGCGCACCTTCCCGTCGTTCGTCGTGACGTACCGGAGCATCCGTAGGCTGGCATCGGAGGGCGCGGTGTTAGCCGCGTCGATACTCAGGCGCGGAAGCCGGGCGGACGTACGAGTCGGGGGCCGGGACGGGACCGTGGCGAGCGAGCGACGGGAGTGCGGCGAGTTCGGTCACGCCCGCGAACCTTTTATTATCGCCACCCGACGCCACGGGTGTACCATGTCCCGCGAGCCTCCGGCGGACCGCGAGGCGGCCGTCGGCGACCCCGTGGTTCGGGGCGACCCCGAGATCACGGGCGAGCGCGCCGACACGGCCGTGGGGTTCGACCCGGAGGACGAGGAGAGCCTCGCCGAGGCGGCCGAGACGGTCGCACGCTTCGCCACCGACGAGGTCGGCGACGACGACAACGTGCTCATGCTCCGCGGCGCGGCCGCGTGTGCGGCCCTCGTCAGGGGGACCGGCTCGTACAAGGCCGCCGCGGAGCGCGCGAGCGAACACACCGACGAGGGGGTCGACGTGCCCGTCTCGTTCATCCGGAAGTGGGCGCGCGTCCACGACCTCCCGCAGGCCATCCGCCGACACGTCGCCCGCGGGGAACTGGCGCCCACCGCCGCGAAACACATCGCCCGGACCGCCGGCGAGGCCCGGTTCGCGCTCGCCTGGGCGGCGCTCGACGCCGACCTCACCGTCAGGGAGATCCGCTCGCTCGCCTCCGACGTGAACGACGGGACGCCCGCCGAGGCCGCGCTCCGGAGCCAGGGCATCCCGCTCGGCCGCATCGAGGTCGACCTCCCGTTCGAGACGTACCGACTGCTCCGCGCGCAGGCGTCCCTCGAGAACCGCGACCCCGGCGAGGTGCTCGCCGAAGCGCTCGACGTCTACCGATCCGAGTAGTCGCTCGCACCCCTGACCGTTATCCGTTCTCCTGACCGCCATCCGTCCTCCTCGTCGTTGGCAGCCGACGGTACGCGTCCGAGGTGATCGTTCGGGCCGGAGTCGCCGATGACCGGTGGCGTTCGTGCAAGCTCGGGGACGGTGCCCGGGGAACGACCGACCGGGAACTGGGAGCCGGCCCTTGCCGTTGCAACCCCAACCAGTACCGCGGTTCCCGCTCGCGTTCGTGTGCATGCAAACAGTCTTCCACCTCATCACCGGCGACCCGGACCAGCAGCAGACGGCGCTGACCCTCGCGGAGAACCTCTCGGAGGACGACACCGTCGACATGGACGACATCGTCGTGCTGGCCCAGGCCGACGGCATCGAACCGGTCAGGGCCGGCGGTTCCGACGCGGACCGCGTGAAGTCGCTCCAGGAGAAGGGGATCGCCTTCAGCGCCTGCGGTAACACCCTCGAGATGAAAGGGATGGAGGAGTCCGACCTCGTCGACGACGTCGACGTGGTTCCCTCGGGGGTCGGGGAGCTCACCCGCCTGCAGGACGAGGGGTACGCGTACATCAGGCCTTAGGGTCGGGAGGCCGTCTTCCCGGCCGTGACCGACTTCGACCTCGTCGTGCTCGGCGGAGGAACCGGCAATCTCGTCGCGGCCGAGGCCGTCGAGGCGGGACTCGACGTCGCGCTCGTCGAACGGGGCCGCCTCGGCGGAACCTGCCTCAACCGGGGCTGCAACCCCTCGAAGAAGCTCATCCACCGGGCGAACGTCGCCGAGACGGTCAGGGAGGCCGAGGCGGTCGGCGTCGACGCCACGCTGAACGACGTCGCCTTCCGCGAGATCGTCGACCACGTGACGGACGTCATCACTGAGGAGGCGGAGTCGAAGGCCGAGGAGGCGCGCGAGACCGACGGCCTGACGTTCTACCAAGCGACGGGACGGTTCGTGGACGAGCGGACCGTCGAGGTCGACGCGGGCGGTTGCAGCGGCGATACGGGCGGAGATGGCGAGGACGGCGATGGGGGCGATGGGGGCGATGACACCGAGCGGATCACCGGCGACCGGATCGTGCTCGCCGGCGGGTCCCGGCCTCGGGTTCCCGACTCCATCGCCGGCACGGACGAGGTCGACTTCCTGACGAGCGACGAGGCGCTCGGGCTCCGAGAGCGCCCCGACAGGCTCGTCATCGTCGGCGGCGGCTACATCGCCGTCGAGTTGGCCCACTTCTTCGGGCAGATGGGGACCGAGGTGGTCGTCGTCGGCCACGGCGACGTGCTGGTCGACCGCGAGGACCGCGACATCGCCGAGCGCGTGACCGAAGTCTACGAACAGGACCACGAACTCCACCTCGGCTTCGAGGTCACGGCGCTCGCCGAAGCGGCCGGCGAGACGGTCGTCACCGCCGAATCGGAGGACGGGGAGGAGATTCGGGTCCGGGGCGACGAGGCGCTCCTCGCCGTCGGCCGCCGGCCGAACTCGGACACCTGGAACGTCGATGCAGCGGGGATCGAGACCGACGAGAAGGGGTTCGTGGAGACGAACGAGTACCTCGAAACGTCGGTCGACGGCGTGTGGGCCATCGGCGACATAGCCGGCAACTACATGTTCAAACACTCGGGCGACAAGGAGGCCGAGTGCGTCGTCGAGAACGCGGTTCGCGGGAATCGGACGGCCGTCGAGTACCCGGGGATGGCCCACGCCGTCTTCGGGTCGCCCCAGGTCGGGAGCCTCGGGAGGACCGAGTCGGAACTCGACGACGGGACCGACTACGAGGTCGGCACCTTCGCGTACGACCGGACCGCGCTCGGGGAGGCGATGGCGACCGACGGCGGGTTCGCCAAGGCGATCATCGGGCCGGACGACGAGGTGCTCGGCTTCCACGTCGTCGGCCCCCACGCGTCGATGCTCGTCCACGAGGTGAGCACGGCCGTGGCGGTCGGGGGCCGGGCGAGGGACATCGCCGAGACCATCCACGTCCACCCGGCGCTCTCGGAGGTCGTTCAGGGCGCGTTCCGCGACGTCCACGACGTCGCCGCGTCGGGGCTTTGAACCGGCGCGTCTCGCCGTCGTATCGTAAACGCTTATGCGGGCACGCCGGCAAGACCGGGCGAGGGCTGGTAGCTCAGTTAGGGAGAGCGTCCGGCTTTTAACCGGACGGTCGGGGGTTCGAATCCCTCCCAGCCCGCTGTTCTCGCGAACGAAGTGAGCGTGAACAGCGATAGCTGGGGGGATTCGAAGCAGGGAGCACGCAGCGCCGAGCGCGAGCGAGGCGACCGTGCGACCGTGGTTCGAATCCCTCCCAGCCCGCTGTTCTCGCGAACGAAGTGAGCGTGAACAGCGATAGCTGGGGGGATTCGAAGCAGGGAGCACGCAGCGCCGAGCGCGAGCGAGGCGACCGTGCGACCGTGGTTCGAATCCCTCCCAGCCTGCGATTTCGGTTCGCGTGCTGCCCGTACGGACGCTGGCGGTAGGTTGGTCAGCGCGGTCAGTCCGTTCGTGAAGTGGCAGACCACTACTCCCAGGCGTCATGGGGCCACGTCCTCCCCAGCCGATTCGCTCGGTCGGCTCCCTTCGGTCCCCTCCCTCGCTCATCTTACCTCGGAGCAAGCTCCTCGGAACTCACGTTCGCTACGCTCACGTGAGCCTGGTGCGCGTGTGCTCGCGCCCAGAGGCGCTCGCGTCACACGCCCCAACCGCAAGCTACCGTACATGCAAAACGACGAAAAACACCGACGAGCAACCGGCCCTCCTCGATGTTGCCCCCGGTTCACCGGGCAAGTTCGTCGCGAAGGAACGCCACCGCCTCGTCGACGAACTCCGGCTCGCCGCCGCCGCGCGGCAGCGGGAGTTCGATCCGGCCGCCGTCCGTGTGGAGCACGATCGCGTCCGCACGGCGGCCGACACCCGCGACGTTGGAGTACGGAACCGTCCACTCGCCGCCGTCGGCGCCGTCGGCGACGACCCGGACCGACTCGTCCGTGAACAGCGCCGCCGCGTCGCCACGGAGCAGGACGGCCCCGTCGTCCCGGAGCCCGGCACTCCGGCGGAGCCGAACGAGGTGGTGGGGCTGCTCGTACGCCCCGAGGACGGCGGTCGCGTCGGGGAGCCACCGGGCCTCGCCGCGGAGGCGGGCCGGCGTGACAGAGTCGCCCGCCGCCCCCGCCGCGAGGTCGGCCGCCCGGTCGAGGTCCGCCACGTCGTCCGTCTCGGCGGTGGCAATAGCGGTATCGGCATCCTCCGTACCCCTGGCGGCGTCCCCCGAACCCCCCGTGGCGTCCCCGGTCGCCTCGATCGCCCCGACCGCTTCGGCCGCCTCCATCGCGTCGATCCCGTCGGCGCCCTCGGCAGGCCGGTCGTGTTCCGCTTGCGCGTCGCCGTTCCACTCCGTGAGCGGTTCGGTCGCTACCTCCTCCCGGTTCCCGCCGTTCCCGGTGGGGTCGGCGTCGACGACGCCCTCGGCGCCGTCGGTCACCTCCCCCTCGGCGGTCCAGCGGTCGGCGTCGCCGGGCGCCGACGCGGACGTCCCCGGCGGACGGAAGTGGAGTTCGAACACCGTCCCCTCGGGCTCGTTCGCCCGCACGTCGACGGAGCCGCCGTACATCTCCATCAGCCGATCGACGAAGAAGAGGCTCAGGCCCTCGCCGTGGTCGACCTGCGTCCGCTCGTCGCGACCGAGCACCCGGTCGTGGCGCCGGGGCTCGATGCCGGGGCCGTTGTCGGCGATGGAGAGGGTCACCCGGTCGGGCCCCTCCTCGACGCCGATCTCGATCCGCGGGACCTCCTTATCGTTGTGCTCGACCGCGTTCTCCACGACCGCACGGAGCGCCGGCGCGAGCATGTCGTCGGCCACGACGTCGACCGAGTCCGCGGTCCCGGAGACGGAGACGGCGACCTGCTGGGTCGGGGCGTCCTCCAGCGCGTCGCCGACCGCGGTCGCGAGGTCGACCGGCTCCAGCGAGTACGAGTCGCCGCCGGTGAGGATGCCGCCGAACCGGCGCGTCGTCCGCGCCCGGCCGAGCATGTCCTCCACGCGCGTCGCGGCGGTGTCGAGCGAGGCCGTCAGTTCTGGGTCGGAGACCGCGTCAGCGACGCGCTCGACGTGTCCAAGCACCACGTTGGCGTCGTTCCGGAGGTTGTGCCTGAGCACCCGGTTGAGGATCCGGAGCGACTCCTCGTAGCGCCGGTGGCTCGTCATGTCGGTGAACACCGCGACGTACCCCCGCGTCTCCCCGTCGAGGACGAGCGGCGTCGCGGAGCCGCGGCCGTAGACGAGCTGGCCGTCCTTCGTCGTCGTCTCGAAGTTCCCGACCCACGACTCCCCCTTCGAGAGCGCGTCGATGACGTCCTCGTACACCGAGTCGTCGTCGATGAGCATGAGGGGGGTCGAACCGAGCAGTTCCTCGCGCTCGTAGCCCGTCACGTCGAGCAGGGCGTCGTTCGCGTCGGTGATGATGAACTCCGTGTCCGCGATGAGGGTGGGGCTCGCCGTTTCGTGGAAGGCGCGACGGTGGAGCTCCGATGTACCCTGTGGCATGACGTATTCCCTCGTGGACGTGTTGGTACGAAGTAACGAATGACCTGATAACAATCTTTCGTCAGACGTACACATTTGTCGGACGACACGAGCCGCCTGAAACGAAGGTCCATCCTCGCGTCGTCCCCCGTTTTCCCGGGTCGTGGTCCACGTCACCTCACCCCACCCGCGTGTGAGATTCCAGCACACGTTCGAAGTACTGGTACTTACACCCAGGACGAAAGCACGAGGGATGGACCCGAAAGCAGTCCTTCCTCGGACAGGTCTACGGGTTCACGTTCGTTCGCCCTGGTACTCCCCCTCGTACCTGCCCTCGTGGTCGGCCTCGGCGAGCACGAACTGGGCGATTCGAGCGCCCGGTTCGAGTTTGATGGGGTGGTGGACCTGCAGCAACCCCTCCCCGCGACCCTCGTAGCCGGCGTCCCAGACGGCGGTGTTGAGCATGCAGGAGTTGCGCAGCAGCGTCGAGCGCGGGTAGACGAACCCGACGTGTCCCTCGGGGACCGCGATCCGCTCGGCGTACTGGACGACGTAGCCACCGCGGTCGAGCCGGTAGTAGCCGTCCTCGGGGGAGCACTCCTCGCGCTCGCCGACCCGCTTGCCGTCCCGCGAGAGGCGACCGGGCGCCGTCTGGACGTGGACGCTGTCGAGGGTGAGGTCGACGCCGTTCGGCTGGACCTGCTCGTCGGCGACCGGGTCCAACCGGGCCGCCACGAACGCGCCGGATTCGAACATGCGTGGTCGTGGCGCGAGCGAGGGGAAAAGCGCGCTGGTCGACCGTTCACTCGGAGGCGGGTGAACACAAAATTCGCCGCAAGAATCGCCACGAGGAGCTATTCTTCACGATTGTCGAGGTCATAACTCGCCGGATTTATATCCGAGCGAGGCCGAACTTCGGACGATATGGGACAGACGATTACGGAGAAGATCCTCGATGATCACCTCGTCGAGGGCGAGCTGACGCCCGGCGAGGAGATCGGCATCGAGATCGACCAGGTCCTCACGCAGGACACGACCGGGACGATGGTGTGGCTCCAGTTCGAGGCGCTCGACCTCGACGAAGTCCAGACGGAGCTCGCCGCGCAGTACTGCGATCACCAGACGTACCAGTTCGACTTCAAGAACACCGACGACCACCGCTTCCTCCGCTCCGCTGCCGGCACGTTCGGCGCGTACTTCTCCCGGCCCGGCAACGGCATCTGCCACCAGGTCCACAAGGAGAACTTCGCGGCGCCGGGCAAGACGCTGCTCGGCTCCGACTCGCACACGCCGACCCCCGGCGGGCTCGGCCAGCTCGCCATCGGCGCCGGCGGGCTCGACATCGCCGTCGCGATGGGCGGCGGCCCGTACTACGTCGAGATGCCCGAGGTCGTCAACGTCCAGCTCGAGGGCGAGCTCCCCGAGTGGGCGACGGCGAAGGACGTCGCGCTCGAACTGCTCCGCCGGCTGACGGTGAAGGGCGGCGTCGGCAAGGTGCTGGAGTACACCGGCTCCGGCGCAGAGGCGCTCACCATCCCCGAGCGGACGACCATCACGAACCTCGGCACTGAACTGGGCGCCACCTCCTCCATCTTCGCGACCGACGAGAAGACGAAGGAGTGGCTCTCCCTGCAGGGCCGCGAGGACGAGCACGTCGACCTCGAGCCCGACGAGGACGCCGAGTACGCCGACACCATCGAGGTCGACCTCTCCGAGCTCGAACCGCTCATCGCGAAGCCCTCGATGCCCGACAACGTCGTGCCCGTCCGCGAGGTCGCGGGCGAGTCCGTCGACCAGGTCATCATCGGCTCCTGTACGAACGGCGCCTACGAGGACATCCTCCCGGCCGCGAAGATGCTCGAGGGTCGCGAGGTCGGCCGCAAGACCGAGATGATCGTCGCGCCCGGCTCCAAGCAGGCCTCCGAGATGCTGGCCCGCGAGGGCTGGACGGCCGAACTCATGGCCGCCGGCGTGAACTTCTCCGAGGCGACCTGTGGCGCCTGCATCGGCATCGGCCACGTCCCCGCCTCCGACTCCGTCTCGCTGCGCACGTTCAACCGCAACTTCGAGGGCCGCTCGGGCATCGAGGACGACTCCGTGTTCCTCTGCTCGCCGGAGGTCGCCACCGCGGCGGCCATCGCGGGCGAGATCGTCGACCCGCGCGATCTGGCCGACGAACTCGGCGACCTCGAGGACCCCGGCCTGGAGATGGGCGGCAACTACGGCCCCGGCATGGGCGAGTCCGACCCCGACATCATCAGCCCCGACGAGGCCGTCGACGACGACCTCATCAAGGGCCCGAACATCGGTGACGTCCCCCTGAAGGACGAGCTGTCCTCGGACATCAAGGGGCCGGCGCTCCTGAAGATGGAGGACAACATCACGACCGACCACATCATCCCCGCGACGGCGGACATCCTGAAGTTCCGCTCGAACATCGAGAAGCTCTCGGAGTTCACCCTGAGCCGCGTGGACGAGACGTTCGCCCAGCGCGCGCTCGACGCCGACGGCGGCTTCCTCGTCGCCGGCGAGAACTACGGCCAGGGCTCCTCGCGCGAACACGCGGCCCTGTGCCCGATGTTCCTCGGCATCGAGGGCGTGCTGGCACAGAGCTTCGCCCGCATCCACAAGGCGAACCTGTTCAACTTCGGCCTCGTGCCGCTCACCATCGACGAGGAGACGTACGAGCGCATCGAGCAGGGCGACGACGTGCAGATCGTCGACGACGTCGGCGAGGGCGTCCGCGAAGGTCGGGAGGAGTTCACCATCCGCGTGAACGACGACTGGGAGGCCACGGCACAGCTCGACGCCTCCGAACGCGAGCGCGACATCCTCGCGGCCGGCGGCAAGCTCTCCTGGACGAAGGCGCAGCACGACTCCGGCACGGGCGGCGCGGCCCCCGCGGACGATTAGGTAAGGCGAGGGCAGCCGGGCGAGGCCCCGTCGCGCCTTCGCGGTAGGCGGTACCGAGATCCCTTTTCGATTCGGCTTCCGTACCCGGGACGGGACGAGTTTGTTCGCTCAGTAGGTCCGCGTATCTCCCGCCCCGTCCGGTCCGAGACGAGCACGATCCCCCCTCGATCGCAGGTCTCCCTCGAAGCTTCCGGTCACTCCCCCGGCATCGGGGAAATCCGGCCGTATAGACGCATGTGAACACATAACAAAGCCGTCTCGGCCCGTACCCTCGAGCCAGACGAAGCCCCGGATCTACCCGCTGGCCATCCCGGGTACCGTCCAGGAGGAACACCATGTCCGAAGCCACGACGGAAAACGAACGCATCGCACGGCGCGTGCCCGAAGATATCGCCACCGAGGGGAACCTCGATATGGTCCGCGAGGTGTACGCCGAGGACGCCGTCGAACACGGCCCGTTCGGCCGGGACGTTCGCGGCAGGGAGGCCATTGAGGAAGCCCTGGCCAGCTATCGACACGCGTTCCCCGACTTCAGCGCGACCGTCGAAGACGTCGTCACGGACGGGGACACCGTCGCCATGCGGGTGACACTTCGAGGGACCCACGAGGGCGAGTTCATGGGGATGGAGCCCACGAACCGCTCCTTCAAGATCCGGAACATGGTGTTCACCCGCATCGAGGACGGGAAGATCGCCGAACGGTGGGTCCAACCCGATACGGCCGCGATGCTCCAGCAGCTCGGCATCGTCCCGGAGGACCTCTCTTCCGAACGCGGTCCGCGGGCGAGTAACGAGTAACCGAGCACTATGACCCAACCCACCATCGCCACCCGAGACGGAAGTACGACCACGGTGACGGCGGAGACGCTGGAGGACGTTCGCCAACGGCTGCGTGGCCCGCTCCTCACCCCGGATGACGAGGGGTTCGAGGAGGCGACCAGAATCTGGAACGGGATGATCGAGCGGACGCCGGCGCTCGTCGTCCAGCCGACTGGGACGGCCGACGTCGTCGCCGCGGTCGATTACGCTCGTGAGCACGACCTCCTGCTCTCCGTGAAAGGCGGCGGACACAACATCGCCGGCACGGCCCTGGCCGACGGGGGGGTGACCATCGATATGTCCCGTCTCCGCGGGGTTCTCGTGGACCCCGAGGAGGGGACCGCCACCGCCCAGGCGGGCTGTCTCATCGGCGACATCGACCGGGAGACCCAGCTCCACGGCCTGGTCACGCCGGGGGGATTCGTCTCCGAGACCGGGCTCGCGGGCCTGACGCTCGGCGGGGGCTTCGGCTACCTGACCCGGCGGTTCGGATGGACGGTCGACAACCTGCTCGAGGTCGAGATCGTCACCGCCGCCGGGGAGGTCCGGCGCGCCAGCCGCGACGAGAACGAGGACCTCTTCTGGGCGATCCGCGGTGCCGGTCACAACTTCGGGGCCGTCACCTCGTTCACCTACCGACTGCACGAGGTCGGGCCGACCGTCTACGGCGGGCTCGTCGCCTGGCCCTTCGAGCGGGCCGACGAGATCCTCGAGGCGTATCGGGAACTCACCGCCGAGGCGCCCAGGGAACTGACCGTGTTCACGATCCTCCGTCGGGCGCCGCCGGCCCCCTTCGTGCCCGAGGAGTGGCACGGCAAGCGGATCTGCGCCATGAGCGTCTGCTACAGCGGCGATCTCGGCGACGTCGACGAGGTGCTCGCCCCGATCCGGGCGCTGGAGGACCCCGTCGTGGATCAGCTTCGAGAACTACCCTACACGCGGCTCCAGTCGTACCTCGACGCGACCCAGCCGAAGGGCAACCACTACTACTGGAAGACGGAGTTCGCCGCCGAGCTGAGCGACGATCTCCTGTCGACCGCGCGGGACTTGACGGGGGAGAACCCGATTCCAGGGGGGCAGATGGTCTTCGCACACATCGGCGGAGCGCTCAATGAACACGACCCCGGAGACGGGGCCGTCGGCAACCGGGACGCCCGGTTCGCGTTCGGTGCGGCCGGGATGTGGCAGCCCGACGATCCCAACGGGGACCGGTACCGGGAGTGGGTCCGCGACGCGTGGGAGCGGTTCCGCCCCTTCTCGACCGGCGGCAACTACATCAACTTCCAGACCGCTGACGAGAGCGAGGATCGCATCCGGGCGACCTACGGCGACAACTACGACCGACTCGTCGAGACCAAGAAGCGGTACGATCCGGAGAACGTGTTCCGGGTGAACCGGAACATACGGCCGGAGTAAGCCGGGATTCCGGATCAGGACTGAGAGGGCCGGAGGCCCTCGAATCGCTCCCGTCCCGTCGAAAGGTTCCACGCACGAACGACCGGATCCGAATGGCCGCTGCGCTTATCAGTCGGACATTCATACTCCGTCCAATGACAACCCCGAGTCGCGCGATGCCGGGAGGTGAGGACGACGCGGACGGCGGGGCCGAACCGGCGAGTTCGGTGGAGATCCGACCGGCGACGCGGGCCGACCTGCTCGACGTGTTCCGCATCGAGAAGGCCGTGTTCGAGCAGCCCTGGCCGTTCGCCGCCTTCGAGAGGCTCCTCGAGGCACCGGCGTTCCTCGTCGCGGACGTAGGGGAGACCGGCTTGCCGGCCGGTGACGACGGCGTCGCCGCCGGCAACGCCCTCGGCTACGTCGTCGCCGACGTGACCCCGAACCACGGCCGCGACATCGGCCACGTCAAGGACATCGCCGTCCGGCCTGGCGCGCAGGGGCGCGGACTCGGCCGGCGCCTGCTCCGCGAATCGCTCGGGGAGCTCGCGGCCGCCGGCGCCGCCGTGGTCAAACTGGAGGTGCGTGAGTCGAACCACCGCGCACAGTCGCTGTACGCCGACGAGGGGTTCGAACCGGCCCGCCGGATCCAACGCTACTACGCCGACGGCGAGGCGGCGTTCGTGATGGCGCTGGACCTCAATTCGTGGCCCGCGGAGCGAGCCTGAATGGACGGTTCGACGGCCGAGTCGGGCGTTCGGTTCCGTTTCGCCCGGATCGAACGGAAGCAAAACACGTTAACCACTGGGGCTGGTACCCCCCCGAGAGTGACCCGCGGCAACGCCGCGTCGAAGGGGTGGGTGAGCCGGCGGGACGACGCATGCGACCGCGAGACCGTCACACCGACATGAGCCACACACCACCGGAGGCCGAGAACGTCCTCCTCGTCACGGTCGACTCCCTCCGAGCGGACGCGCTCGGCGGCGGCCGCACGCCGGTCATCGACGACCTGGCGGCCGGCGGGACGACCTTCGAGAACGCGTTCGCCACCGGGAACTGGACGCCGTTCTCCTTCCCGGGCATCCTCACCTCCCGCCCCGTCTTCGCCGAGGGCCCCGACATCGGCACCCCGTCGACGCCGACGCTGGCCGAGGCGCTCTCGGACGCGGACATCGAAACCGGCGGGTACAACGCCGCGAACGGTTTCCTCACGGAGCACTGGGGGTACGACCGCGGCTTCGACGAGTTCGACTCGTTCGTCGGGGACGCCTCCAGCCGCTACAGTCGGTACCTCGCCGCCCACCCGACGGTCCAGGGGTGGCTGCAACTGCTCCGCTCGCCGTTCCGACGGGCGGCCGCGAAACTCAGCCGGTCGGACGACGGCCGCCCGTTCGCGGACACGTCGAAGATGCTCGACGTGGAGCGGGGCGCCATCTCGTTCATCGAGGAGTCCGACGGCCCGTTCTTCCTCTGGGTCCACTACATGGACCCGCACACGCCCTACGTCCCGGCGCCGCGCTACCTCAGGGCGGTCTCCCCGGACCACCTCGGCACGACGCGGATGCTCCGGGCGCACATCCGTACGGGACTCGGGCGCGCCGTCGGTCCGCGAACGCTCGCGGACCTCCGGACGCTGTATCACGGCGGCGTGCGCCAGGTCGACGCCAGCGTCGGGCGTCTCCAGGAGGCGCTGTCGGCGGCCGGCCACGCGGACGACACGGCTATCGTCTTCGCCGGCGACCACGGCGAGGAGTTCCAGGAGCACGGCCACTTGGCGCACTACCCGAAACTGTACGACGAACTCGTCCACGTCCCACTGGTGGTCGACGTACCGGGCGCCGACGCCCGGACCGTCGAGCGAACGGTCGGCCTCGACGCGGTGCCGCCGACGGTCGCGTCGCTGCTGGGCGCGGACGCGCCGGACGCCTGGGAGGGCGAGGACCTCGTCGATGCTATTACGGGGGACGAGGAGGCCGACGCCGGTGTGCGCGACGAGCCGGTGGTCTCGGTCGCCGTCCGCGGCGAGGAGGTGACCCAGCAGCCGATCCCGCGGTCGCTCCACGAGGGTGACCTGCTCGTCTCGGCCCGGACGGCCGAGTGGGCGTACATCGAGAACACGGAGACCGGCGTCGCCGAACTGTACGACCGGGAGAGCGACCCCGAACAGAAGCACGACCTGCTGGCCGAACCGGACGCCGACCGCCCGGAGATCCTGACCACGCTCAGGGGCGCGGTTCGAGAACACGCCGGGCGCATCGGCGGCGACGGGGGTGGCGACGGACGCGGCCGGAGCGACGGCGAATCGACGACCCCGTCGGAGGACGGGGAGATGGACGCGGCCATCGCCGACCGACTGGACGCGCTCGGCTACCGCTGACCACCCATGGCGACACCGACAACATCCGTGAACGGAACGACCACCGGACGGCTCGCGCGGTTCGTCACCGTCGGGACCGGCGCGGCCGCCGTCCAGACCGGACTGCTGTGGTCGTTCGTCGAACTCGGACGGATCAACTACCTCGTGGCAGCCGCCGTCTCCATCGAGATCACCATCCTGCTCCAGTACGTCGTGAACAACGCCTGGACGTTCAGCGCCTCGCGACACACCGGACGCAGCGACTTCCTCCGCGGGCTCGTCCGCACGAACGTGGTCCGCGGGTCGGCGATCCCCATCCAGCTCGGCCTGCTCGCCGCGTTCGTCCAGTGGGTCGGGCTGGTGTACGTGGTCGCCAACATCGGCGCCATCCTTATCAGCGGCATCTACCGCTACCTGCTCGACGCACGCTGGACCTGGAAGTGAGTCGGTGACGGCAGGAACGCGGATGACGGGCCCGATTTAGCGGTTTAGCGGAGTCGCGTACGAGCGCCGCCCAACGGAGCCCGACCGCGACCCGCGTGGCGGTCGCTCTCCGGCGCTGCGGTTCGGAGGACGCGTGTGTCGTGGGGTCGTTACAGCTGCTCGACGCTGCCGCCGTCGTCGCGCTCGCGGAACACCTGGCCGTCGATGAGCGTCACCATCGTCTCCTCGTCCTGCCACGCCGTCGGGGAGAGTTTCGCCTTCCGGCAGACGCGAGAGAGGAACTGCTCCTTGCTCCAGCCGTTCTCGACCGGGATCGTCGGGTAGAGCCAGCCGTGTTTCCCGCCGTGGTCGATAGCGACGCCGTGGCGACCCAGTTCGAGGTCGGCGACGGGGTCGTTGGTGAGCGTGACGTTCGAGACGATGCAGGCGGAGACGAGAATGGAGTCGAGTTCCTTCGGTTCGACCTCGGAGCCGCCCGTGTCGGACGATGCGGCCTTGATGGCCGCGTCGACGATGGCGTGACCGAGCTGATCCTTCCCCCGATACGACCCGGCGCAGCCCCGCATTCGACCGCGGCCACGTGTGGACTGGAGTCGAACGAAGGCTCCGGTTCGCGCGTAGAACGCGTCGCGCATGCTCCCCGGGTGTTCCCGTTGCCCGTGAAGAACGTACGATTCGACGGCTTCCCGAGCGAGTTCGACCGCGCGATCACCGTCCTCGTAGGTGAGTCGTACGGTCTGCGCCTCGGACATAGACCACTGGAAGGCTTCACGTAACTTGAACTCTTCCCTTCAGGTGTACAACCGTTATAATCAGCGTACAGTCCCGGAGCCAGCCGCTGGCGGCGGGTTTCGCCCGATTCGCTCGCCCGGTCGGTGAGGCGACCGATTCGATCGATCCGGCGGCGGAACGGTCCGGTAGGCGACCATTTCGAGTCGCCTATCCGGCACCTCGACACCCTACTCGGCCCGTTCCCTCGATCGAGATAACCCTCCCACCGTCGCCTCCGTTCCCGCGCCCCAGGAACGGGGGACGCGGCGAACCGCTTAAACCGCGATGCGGCGTAGCTAGCGACGGCAGAGGGAGCCCGATCCCCGTGCGTCCCCGGGCGGCCGCGGGCCGCGCCGGCGACGCATGAGGAAAGTCCCCCCACCGCCCGGACGGGCGACCGGACGCAAGTCCGGAGCCGGAGACGGCTGGCGCTGGAACAGAAACGAGACCCCCCGGCCCGACCGATGAGGTCCGCGAACCGACCCGCAAGGGGAGGGAGCTAACCGACCGAGGGCGGGGTCGCGGCGGACGTTCGGTTCGCCGCGGCCCCACGGGACGCCGCGTCCCGTCGACGGCCGGGAACGGGTGGAACGGCGAATCCTCGCCGGTGCAAGTCCGCGCCGACGGGGCGCACTCGCGCCCCCGATGGTAGTCCGGGCCGCCGCTTCGCGGCATGGCGCGGACGCACAGCCGAATGTCGGGACGAACAGAAGGGGGCTTACTCCCCTCAGCCGCTACCGTCGCCGAGCGACCGCCTCGGCGCTCACCGATCTGGATCCTCCGAGAGCGACGGCCGTCCCTCCTTGTCGGCCCCGCCGTCCGACGATGGTCGTGCGAGTGTCTGACACGCACCCGGCGAACTCAAAAGCGTGGAGTGCGAACCCCATCCGTGGACAGTCGAGAACTGATGGCGGCGCTCGAACTGGAGTTCGGCGGCGAGGAGACCCACCGTCGGGTCGTCGCGCGCCAGGCGCGCGACCTCGCGGACGCGGGGAAGATCGAGGCGGACCGCGGCGAGCCGCTCACGGTGGAGGACGTCGTACGTAACATGGCCGACGCGCCCGAGGACAAGGACCTCGTGGAGCGCTGGAACTGGTGGCTCGGCTCGCTCGAGACCGCCTACGGCGGCTACGACCGGTTCACCGTCCGATTCGTCGACGACGGGCCGGACGTGAACGCGTAGCCGGGTCGACGGCGGGGGGGTCCGGGCCCGAGACGGCCGAGTCAGTCACGCGGACGGTCGAGTCGCGTTCTCCGATCGGAAACCGTGTCCCGCGACGGCCGAGTTCGCGGGTTGCCCCCGCCCTCGTGGGGAACGCTTTTGCGTCGCGCTCGCCCGTCGGGAACCATGGAGCCCGGCGACGTGGAGGCGGTCCCCGACTGCACCGACATCTACTACCTCGACACGGGGATGTACGACACCCCGAACTACGGCGCCGTCTACGTCGTCGACGCCGAGCGCCCGGCCGTGATCGACACGGGCATCGGGACGAACCGCGAGTACCTCTTCGACGCCCTCGACGACCTCGGCGTCACCCCCCACCTGATCCTCCCGACGCACGTCCACCTCGACCACGCAGGCGGCGCCGGCTTCCTGGCCGAGCGCTACCCGGACGCGACCGTGATGACCCACGAGATCGGCGTCCCGCACCTCGTGGACCCGGAACAGCTCGTCGCGGGCACCAGGGCGGCCGTCGGGGAGCAGTGGGAGCACTACGTCGAGCCGAAGCCGATCCCCGAGGACCGGATCGAACCCCTCTCGGGCGGCGAGACGATCGACCTCGGCGACCGCGACCTCGACGTCCACCACGCGCCGGGACACGCCCCCCACCAGGTGATCTTCCACGACCGCGGCGACGACGTCGTCTTCGCGGGCGACGCCGCCGGCATCTACGTCCCGGCGTTCGACGAACTGCGACAGACCTCGCCGCCGTCGACGTTCGACCTCGACGGCTGCCACGAGGACGTCGACACCATCCGCGAACTCGACCCGCGGTACGTCTGTTACGGCCACTTCGGTCCCCGCGAGTTCGACGACGCGCTGGCGGCCGAGTACAAGCGAACCCTGCTGGAGTGGGTCGAGGCCGTCCGGCAGCGGCGCGAGGCGCTCGGCGACGACGAGGCGGTCGTGGCGCATTTCGCCGACCACGCCTCCGAGCGCTACGTCGACCTCTGGGGCGAGCAGAAGGCGCGCGCCGAGGAGCGGCTGAACACGCGCGGCGTGCTGGCGTACCTCGATTACATCGACGACGCCTAGCCCGTCCTCGCGCCGGCCGAATCCCGGCCGGGTGACGACGACGATCCCCCGCAGCGACCGGCGACGAGCCCCGACAACGCCGAACAACGCGCTTCCGGTGGAGGCACCGTTAAGACCCCGCCCTCGCCACACGTTCGCATGGACTGGAGGCAGGCCGAGCGTGAGTACGAGCCCGACATCACGCGCGACTCGCTGGCGGCGACGTTCGACGCGAGCGCCCGGCGCAACGCCGAGCGCGTCGCCCAGCGGTACAAGGGCGGGGTGTACGACCGCTCGCTCGTCCGCGAGGGCGTCGTCGACGCGGCGCCCGACGGCGACTACGCCGACCTGACGTACGGCGAGATGCACGACCTCGTCCGGCGGCTCTCGGCGGGATTCCGTGACCTGGGGGTCGCGCCCGGCGACCGCGTCGGGGTCTTCGCGCACACCCGGATGGAGTGGGCCCAGTCGGACTTCGCGCTGCTCGGCGCCGGCGGCGTCGTCACGACCGTCTACACCTCGTCGTCCACGGAGCAGGTCCGCCACCTGCTCGCGGACCCCGGGGCGACGGGCGTCGTCGTCGAGAACCGGGAGTTGCTCGACCGCGTGATCGCCGTCGAGGACGACCTCGACCTGGAGTTCGCGGTCCTGCTCGACGGCGAACCGCACGAGCGCGACGACGTCCACACGCTCGCGGAGGTCCACGACCGCGGGGCCGACCTGGACCCCGGCGACGGCTGGGTCGTCGACCGCGACCTGGACGACCTCGCGAGCCTCATCTACACCTCGGGGACCACGGGCATCCCGAAGGGCGCGGAGCTCACCCACCGGAACTTCCTCGCGAACGTCGACCAGTGCTACCGACGGTTCGGCCCGCGGCCGGACAAGGACGGCGCCGACGTCGCCCGCATCGACACGTCGACGACGACGCTGTCGTACCTCCCCCTCGCACACGTGTTCGAGCGGCTCGCCGGCCACTTCCTCATGTTCGCGGCCGGCGCGACCGTCGCCTACGCGGAGTCGCCCGACACGCTCCGGGAGGACTTCGGGCTGGTGCGGCCCACCTCGGCCACGAGCGTCCCGCGCGTGTACGAGAAGCTGTATGCGGCCATCCGCGAGCAGGCGAGCGAGTCGAGCGTGAAGGAGCGCATCTTCCACTGGGCGACCGACGTCGGGCGCGAGCACCACCGGGCCGACGACCCCGGACTCGGGCTCCGCCTCAGGTACGCGCTCGCCGACCGGCTCGTCTTCTCCTCGGTGAAGGAGGCGCTCGGGGGTAACGTCGAGTTCTTCATCTCCGGGGGCGGGTCGCTCTCGGCGGAGCTCTGCGAGCTGTACCACGGGATGGACGTCCCCATCCTCGAGGGATACGGCCTCACCGAGACGGCGCCGGTCGTCGCGGTCAACCCCCCGGAGGAGCCGAAGGTCGGGACCATCGGCCCGCCGGTCGTCGGGGTCGACGTGAAGGTGGACTCGACCATCGCGGTCACCTCCGAGGACGACGGGGGGGACGGTGACCGAGGCGGTACCGATGACACCGCCGAGGTCGGGGAACTGCTCGTGAAGGGGCCGAACGTGTTCCGCGGGTACCGCAACCTCCCGGAGAAGACCGAACAGGCGTTCGACGAGGACGGATGGTTCCGAACCGGCGACGTGGTCGAGATCCGGCCCGACGGCTACATCGCCTTCCGCGAGCGGGCCAAGCAGCTGATGAAGCTCTCGACCGGGAAGTACGTGCCCCCGGGCGCCATCGAGGACGCCTTCGCCGCCTCGGAGTACGTCGAGCAGGCGATGGTGCTCGGCGACGCCCGGCGGTTCGTGAGCGCGCTCGTCGTCCCGAACTTCCCGGCCGTCAGGGAGTGGGCCGCCGAGGAGGGCATCGACCTCCCCGAGGACCCGGCCGGAATCTGCCGAAACGACCGGGTGAACGCGCTCGTCCAGGAGGAGGTCGATCGGGTGAACGGGAACTTCGAGCGGCACGAACGGATCAAGCAGTTCCGCCTCGTCCCCGAGGAGTTCACCGAGGACAACGACCTGCTCACGCCGACGATGAAGAAGAAGCGCCGGAACATCCTCGACCGGTACGCGGACGACGTGGACCTCCTCTACGAGGCGTGACCCCACCACCCGTTCATGTATTCGTTATCTCGCATCGATAGGTTCCGGAATCGTTCCCGAACGCGCCGGATGGCTGGCGAAACATCCGGGTAACGGTGGACTTATCGGATTCCTCCGAGAATCTGCCGCCAATGGAGGGGCGATAGTGGCTGGCGACGGAACGCTCATCGCGCTGGTCGCCGCGATCATCGGGGTCGGGGTTGTCGCGCAGATCCTCTCCGATCGCTATCAGGTCCCGAGTATCATCTTCCTCCTGGCGGCGGGCATCACGCTCGGCCCGGAGGGACTCGGCGTCATCTCCTCCGAGTCGTTCGGCGACGCGCTTCCCGCCATCGTCGGGCTCTCGGTCGCCATCATCGTCTTCGAGGGGGCGTTCCACCTCCGCATCGAGAAGCTGCGCGAGGCGCCCAAGGAGACGCTGCGGCTCGTCACGCTCGGCGCGATCATCGCCTTCGTCGCGACGACCGTCGTGGTGCGGTACGCACTCGGCATCCAGTGGGGCATCGCCGCGCTCATCGGCGCGCTCCTCGTCGCGACCGGGCCGACGGTCGTCACCCCGATCCTCGAGGTCGTCCCCGTCCGGGACCGGGTGGAGGCGGCCCTCGAGACGGAGGGGATCGTCAACGACGTGACCGCGGCGATCCTCGCCGTCGTCATCTTCGAGGCCATCCTCGCCGGCACGACGGCTCCCGGCGCGCTGCTCACGCTGTTCGTCGAGCGACTCGGCACCGGCGTCGTCATCGGCGGGATCGTCGCGGCCCTGGTGTTCTACGCCCTCCGGTACGTCGACCTGTCGCCGGGGAACGCCCCCCAGAACGCTCGCCTGCTGGTGCTGGCCGGCGCGCTCGTCTCCTACGGCGCAGCCGACTTCATCGTCCGCGAGGCAGGCATCGCGGCGGTCGCGACCGCGGGGATACTGCTCGGGAACATGGACATCCCGTACGAGGAGGACGTCACCGACTTCAAGGGCGACGTGACGCTGCTGGTGCTCTCGTTCGTGTTCATCGCGCTGGCCGCGCTGCTGCGGTTCGAGGACCTCCTCCTGCTCGGCTGGGGCGGAATCGCCGTCGTCCTGGCGATCATACTCGTCATCCGGCCTGCGCTCGTGTTCCTCTCGTCGGTCGGCGACCGCTTCTCGCGGCAGGAAAAGCTGTTCATGTCGTTCGTCGGCCCGCGCGGGATCATCCCGGCGTCGGTCTCGACGCTGTTCGCGGTCGAACTCACCGAACTGGGGATGGCGGGGGCCGCGAACGTGCTCGTCGGCACGGTGTTCCTCGTCATCCTCGCGACCGTCGTGCTCGAGGGCGGGTTCGCCCGCCGCATCGCGGAGACGCTGGACGTGATACCAATGCGTGTACTCATCATCGGGGGCGGTACCGTGGGACGAACCCTCGCGACCCGCCTCGAAGACCGGGGAGAGAACGTCGTCATCATCGACGACGACGAATCACAGGTGCAGCTAGCCCGCAACGAGGGCCACACCGTCCACCACGGGGACGGGACCGACACGGGCGTGCTCCAGTCGGCCGGCGCCGACAACGCGCGCATCGTCGTCGCCGCCACGGGGGACGACGACGTCAACCTCCTCGTCTCCCAGCTGGCCGCCTCGAAGTTCGAGCCCGAGACGATCCTCGCGCGTGCGAACAACCCGGAGAACGTCGAGGCGTTCGAGGAACTCGGCGTGCGGACGGTCGCCTCCACCATCGCTACGGCGCAGGCGATGGACAACTACATCGAGCGACCCGCGCTCGCCAACTGGATGGGCGAACTCGGCCGCACCGGCGACGTCCAGGAGGTCGAGGTGACCGCCGAGGAGTTCGCCGGCCGGACGGTCCGCGACATCGGTCCGGACCTCCCCGGCGGCAGCATCATCGCGCTCGTCGCCCGCGACGGCGAGGCGGTGGTCCCGAACGCCGACTTCACGATGCAGACCGGCGACCGCGTCACCATCATCGGGAACCGGGAGGCCGTCCGGGAGGCGATGAGCGAGTTCCACCCGAGCTAACCCCCGCCCCGAAAGAGGGTCCGTTTTCCCCGCCGCCCACTACTCCGACCGCCGTCGCCGGAGGAGTTCACCGCCGCCGATGAGCCCCGCGACGGTCGCACCGACGCCGAAGCCCGGGATCGAGGTCTCCGTCCCGGAATCCGCCCCGTCGTTCGCCCCGGCCCCGGCGGTCCGGATGTTCGCGGCGCCGACCTCCTCGAGTTGCACCTCCGTGTGTTCGGAACCGCAGGACCGCTGTCCCGTGACGATGAACAGCTTTCCGTACTCGACCGTATCGTCGTCCACCTCCGCGAACAGCAGCGTATCCCCCTGAGGAGTTCCGGCCGACTCGCGGTCGATGAGGGTGACGTCGTACGCCACGACTGCATCGTCACTCTCCACGAACGGGCAGCCGCTCACGTTACGGGTCGAGGCGTCCTGGTTCACGCCGGCGACGTGGACGAAGAGCCCGGTGTAATCGGAGTTCCCGAGCATCGGCGCGTCCGCCGCGAACGCACCTCGCGTCGTGACCGTATCCGCCTCCTCCTCGCCCTCCTCGGCCCCCGTCTCGGTTCCGGTGCCCTCCTGGGCGCTGACGCCGTCGACGGTCGCTGTGCCGAGACCTGCCGCGCCGGTCGCGAGACCGGTACCGGCAGCCGTGGTCCGGCGGAGGAACGTCCGCCGGTCGACACGGGCGTTCGTGTCACCGGTCGAGGCGTCCGAGTCACTATGCGAGGCGTCCGCGTCGCCGCGAGGGTGCTCCGCGGGCATACGAGGCCATCCGGTCTCGACGGGTGTTATGCTACGTGGCCAACCCCCGTCTTCCTCGAGAGTGAAGGTCCAAGTGGGAGCTTCACGAAGCCCGACACGATGTCCCCCGCGCCCCCGCCGTCGGCACCTCCACCCGACGCCCCCGGGCCGGGAACGCCACCGCCCGTCGAGTGGTCGTCCTCGGGCGGCGAGCGCGTCCGCGTCGTGGTCCACCACCTCGTCGCCGGCGTCCTGCTCGCGACGGGCCTGCTCGCGCTCCTCGTGGTCGCGTTCGTCATCGTCTCGTCGGTCCGGTCGGGCGCCTCCGACCGGATCGTCCTGTTCGTCGTGCTCGCGCTCGTCGGCGGCCCGCTGTCGCTCGTCTACCTCGCGGTCGCCGCCGAGCACGGCGACCCGGGACGTCTCATCGAACTGTTCCCTCCCGCTACGTCGCTCCGCCCGCGCTGGCTGGCGGTGACGGTCCCGGTCGGCGTCCTGCTCGTGTTCGCGGGGTTCGCGTACCCGCCGCTGCTCGCCGCGTACCTCGGCGGCTTCCTCCTCCTCGCCGTCGCCGGATCGGCGCTGTTCCCCGAGGGGCGCCTCGACCCGGCGGCGGGGACGTTGGCGGTCCCGGTCGGCGACCGGGAGCACGAGCACGACCTCTCCGGCCTGCGGTCGGTCTCCACCCTGCGGGTCGGGGACGTCGTGCTCTGCCGGCTCGGGTACGCCGGCGTGCGGGGTCTGAGCGCGCCGTTCCTGATCGGGGTTCCGGCGGACCGGTCCGACGAGATCCGCCGGGGACTGGAGGCGATCCGGGGCCGGACCGACGTGGAGGCGGCGGGACAGTCGCGGGCCGTAGTGGCCGTGCTGGTGGCGTTCGGGGGGTTCTTCCTGCTCGTCGCGCTGGGGATGGGAGTGCTGTCGTGGCGGTCCGGGGAGCCCAGTCTCACGGTGTACGGGGGTTTGATGACCGGCGGACTGGGGTTGCTGTTCGTTTGGCTCGGCCGGGTCTCCCGGCGGTGAGCCCTGTGCGTTCCGGGGGCCCACACTGGCCGAATCCGGGCGTCCTGGTCGGGAGCGTCGCCGACCGACCCGGTCGGGAACTTAAGTCGACCGCGGCCCACGTGGTACCAATGCGCAACCGCAACACGGAGGACGTTCGTCGGGGGTGGCGCCGGTGAACTACGAGCGGTCGGTCTCGGCGATCCCGCACGAACTCGCGCCGGAGACCGTCTGGAACGTCGAGATGCCGGAGCTCCGGGTCGGCCGCGGTGCGATCGAGGAGCTCGGCGCACAGCTCTCGGCTCTCGGCGTCGACGAGGACGCCCGCGGGCTGATCGTCACCGACGGGACGCTCGTCGACCTCGGCCACGCCGACCGCGTCGCCGACAACGTCGAGGCGGCGGGGTTCGTCGTGGACGTGTACGACGGCTCCGAGCGCGAGCCGTCGATCGAGAGCGTCGAGCGGTGCATCTCGTTCGTCCGCGAGGAGCTCGGCGAGGAGGGGTACGGCTTCTACGTCGGCCTCGGCGGCGGGAGCTGTCTCGACACCGCGAAGACGACCCGGGCGGTCGTCGCCAACGGCGGCGAGATCCTCGACTACGTCGCCGAGCCGACAGGCGAGGGGGAGCCGCTCACCGACTCGGGCCCGCCGCTGGTGCTCGTCCCGACGACCGCCGGCACCGGCTCGGAGATCTCGCCGGTGACGATCCTCTCCGTCGAGGAGAAGAACGTGAAGGAAGGCATCTCCAGCGCGAACGTCCGCGCCGACGCCGCGCTGCTGGACCCGACGCTCACGACGACCCTGCCGCCCGAACTCACGGCGCGGACGGCGATGGACGCGCTCGGCCACGCCATCGAGGGGTACACGACCCACGCCTACGACGAGTTGCTTCGCCCGGAGGACCCGGCCGACCGCCCGGTGTACGCCGGCCGGACGGGGTTCACCGAGATGTTCAGCGAACGGGCGATCGCGCTCCTCTCGGGGAACGTCCGGAAGGCCGTCAACAACGGCGACGACCTGGACGCCCGCGGCGCGATGTTGAAGGGCGCGCTCTACGGCGCGATCGCGGGGCTGACCGCCGGCGCGAACCTCTGTCACGCGATGGCGTACCCGGTCGGCAACAACTATCACACCTACCACGGCGAGACCATCGCCGTGCTCACCCCCGCGAGCACGCTCGGGTACAACGTCGCCAGCGACCCCGAACGGTACGCCAGGGTCGCGGAACTCCTCGGCGCGAACACGGAGGGGCTCGGCACCCGGGCGGCCGCCGACCTCGCGCGCGAGGAGTTCCTCCGCCTCCAGCGCGACCTGAACGTCCTCCCGAGCGGGCTCCACGACCTCGCGGGCGTCACCGAGGACGAGATCGACCGGCTGGCCCGGCAGACGGTCGACACCCAGCAGCGCCTCCTCCGGTGTAACCCCCGACCGGTGACGAAGGCGGACGTCGTCGACGTGTTCGAGGACGCGCTGTACAACTGGGAGTGAGTCGTCGGACCCGAAGTCGCCCGACTGGACGTCGACCCGGCCGAACGACGGGCGCGGGCGACGGTCGGCGTCCGGGAACCACGGACGGGTTAACAAAGACGATGGAGGGGCGATGACGCGAACGTATGGCCGAATCAGTCGAGGCGCCGTCGTGGGTACACCTCGCCGCCGGCGAGGACGTCGTCTGGGCCGGCCGACCGAGCCCCTACCTCGTCAAGCGCCGGCTGACTGTCGCGGCGGTCGTCTTCCTGGTCGGCATCGGGCTCGTCTCCGGACTCCCCGGGGAGTGGACCTGGGTCGGGTGGCCCGTCGCCTTCGCCGGGCTGGGGGCGGGCGTGGTCGCGTACGTGCGGAATCAGAGCGTCACCTGCGTCATCACCACCGCGAAGCTGACGAAGCGGACGGGAATCGTCGGGAAGTCGGTGAAGACGGTACCGCTCGACCGCGTCCAGAACGTCTCGCTCACGCAGTCGTCGCTCCAGCGGGTCGTCGACTGCGGCGACGTCTCGGTCGAGACCGCCGGGGCCGACGGCGACGAACTCGTGTTCGAGAGCGTCCCCAACCCGGTCGCGGTCAACGGGATGCTGGTCGATCAGACCGCGTCGACCCGCGTGGATCGGTGAGCGACAGGGTCGAAGTCGACGCGTCGCTGAGGGTCGCGGTGGAAGGGACCTCCGAGCCCCTCGGCGTGACCGCGGTCCCCGGAAGGCGGGTCACCGAGCGAGCGCGCCGAACACCCGCTCCTCGGCCTTCCGGAGGTGTTCGCCGGCGGTCGTCGGCGCGATCCCGACGGCGGCGGCCACGTCGGCGTGGGTCGCCTCGCGGGGGGTGCTGTAGTACCCGACGTCGACCGCCGCCTCGAGCACCTCCCGCTGGCGGCCCGTCAGCAGTCCCATGAGCGTCCCCCTACCCGGTTCGTACTCGCCCGTCCCCACGACCTCGAACGACACGTCGTCCCCGTCTGCGACCTCCCGGACCAGTTCCCCGAAGCGCTCGTCGCTCCCGAGGTACGTGATCCGGAGCGAGCCGTCCGCCTCGAAGCGGATCGGCGTCTCGATGGCGACGTCCGACTCGCGCCCCAGTTCCAGCGCGCGCCGGGACGCGTCCGTCGGCTCGAGCCGGCTCATCGCGGTCCACCTGTCCTCGCCGGTGACGAGGTACTCGAGGACGTGCGGCGAGCCGCGCATGATCTCCTCGTACCGCTCCCGGTCGCCGCTCCCCTCGGCGAGCAGCAACACGCTCCCGTCGGCGAGCAGGTCCACGTGGTGGATCGCCTCCCGCCTGACGGACGGTTCGGCCGTCAGTTCGGCCCCCAGCGGGTGGAACGCGCCCGCGTCGGACGGCCGAACGAGGACGGTGAGATACCGCATACGGGGACGGGACGGAGTGGCCACTTAAAGGAGCGTGGATACCCCGCAGTCGACGCTTCCCGGTGGCGGCCGAATCGGCGTCCGTGAACGTACCACTCCTCACAGCCTCACAGCGTCTGGACCCAAAATCGGAGCCGGCGGTCGGCCGTCGACCAGCGATTCCGCGAACACGGACCCGGCGTCGGGACCGGCCGTCGCGGGCCGCGACTCGCGTCGGAGGCGACGATGACGCGTGAGACCCCCGAAGTCACGATCGTCGGCGGCGGGATCTGCGGGCTCACGGCGGCGATCGCGCTCGAACGGCGGGGCTGGACGCCGACCGTCTACGAGGCCGCCTCGGAGTACCGGCCCGTCGGCGCCGGAATCCTGCTGCAGACGAACGCGCTCCTCGTCCTGGACCGGCTCGGCCTTGCCGACCGGGTTCTGGCCGACGGGGTCCCCCTCGAGGACAGCCTGATCCGGTCCGCGGGCGGGCGGGTGTTGACGCGGTTCGACCTGGACCGGGTCGAGCGGGCCGAGTTCGGCTACGGGTTCGTGGCGATCCACCGCGCGGACCTGCAGCGCATCCTCCTCGAGGAACTGGACGCGGCAGTCGAGACGGGGATGCCGTGTACCGCGGTTCCCGGGACGGACCCGCCGGTCGCCCGCTTCGCCGACGGCATCCGCGTCCGTCCGGACGTCCTGATTGGAGCGGACGGCATCGGCTCGACCGTCCGCGATGCCGTCGCCCCCGGCGTCGAACGGCGGGCGCTGGACGGCGTCGTCTACCGGGCGGTCACGACCGTCGACCTCCCCGAACGGTACCGTGCGCAGGGCGTCGAAGTGTGGGGTGACGGCTCCTACGCTGGCGGGGCGCCCATCAGCGACGATCGGTTCTACTGGTTCGCCACGGCGACGCCGCCCGTCGCGGAGCGGTCGGCCGGCGCCGAGGCGACGACTGCGGCGCTCCGCGAGCGGTTCGCCGCGTTCCCCGAGCCGATCCCCTCGGTCGTCGGCTCGCTCGACGACGACGACGTCTTCGTCACCGAACTGGAGGAGGTGCCCGAACTCGACCGGTGGTCGCGCGGTTCGGTCGCCCTCGCCGGCGACGCGGCACACGGGATGCTGCCGTTCGCCGGACAGGGGGCGGCACAGGCGATCGAGGACGGCCTCGTACTGGCACACGCCCTCGACACGCACGAGGACCCGGAGGCCGCGTTCGAGGCGTACGAGGCCGAACGGAAGCCGCGTGCGGACCGGATCCGCGCCGAGTCGCACCGCCTCGGACGGCTCGGGACGGTTCGGTCGCGAGCGGGGGCGAGAGCGCGGAACCTCGCGGTCGGCCTGCTCCCGGACGCCGTCTTTCGGCGGGCAAGACGACGACGCGCGTCCGGTACGTCGCTCCCGGAGCCCGCCGTGCCCGACCGCCGCCGGCGGGGCTGAGCCGTCCGCCTGGCCTCAGGGACAGGTGACGACGGCCCCGAGCTCCGGCGCCCGCGCCTCGTACCCCTCCTCGCGGAGCTCCTCGGCGAACGCCTCGCACCGGTCGCCGTGGTTCACGAGCACCGTCGCGTCGCGGTAGGCGTCGAGGAAGCCGAACAGCCCGTTCCGATCGGCGTGCGCGGAGAAGTCGTACTGCTCCACCCTGGCGCCGACGGGCATCACCCGGCCGTCGATCTCGGCGCTCCCAGTCTCCAGCAGGTCGCGACCGGGGGTCCCCTCGACCTGGTAGCCGGTCATGGCGATCTTGTTGGTCGGGTTGGCCCGGATCTCGGGGATGTACGTCATCGCGGGGCCGCCCGAGAGCATCCCGCTGGTGGTGATGATGGCGGCCTTCTGGCCGGCGATGCGCTTGCGCTGGCCGTCGCGGCCGGTGACGAACCGCGCGTGGGATTTCGCCCGTCGGAGCGCGTCGGCGTCGCGGACGAACTCGGGATACTGCCGAAGCATCTCCGTGACCTCCGTGCCCATCCCGTCGACGTAACAGGGGATGTCGTACTCGTCGCAGACGAGCATCATCTCCTGGGTCCGTCCGATGGCGAACGCCGGGACGACGACCGTCCCGCCCTCCCAGAGCGTCGTCTTCACGCTCTCGGCGAACCGCTCCTCGACGACGGCTCGGTCCTCGTGCTCGACGTCGGAGTACGTGCTCTCGCAGAGGACGACGTCCGCGTCGGGGCGGTCGGTCGTCCCGGCAACGAGGCGCTGACTTCGGGTGTGGAAGTCGGCGGTGTACAGCAGCCGGGTGTCGCCGTCGTCGACGAGGACGTGCGCGCTCCCGGGGATGTGGCCCGCGTTGTAGAACGTCACCTCGTGGCCCGCGGCCGCGAACGGCTCCCCGTAACCGTGCTCCTCGGAAACCTCCCCGACGCGCCGCACGTCCTCCCCGGTGAAGGGGCACTGTGGACTGTTCCCGTGGAGTTTCAGCGTGTCGCGGGCGAGCAGGAGGGCGAGTTCGCGCGTCGGGGGCGTCCAGTGGATCGCCGGCCGCGCGCTCCCCGAGAGCAGCGCCGGCACCGCGCCGACGTGGTCGAGGTGGCCGTGGGAGACGACGACCGCGTCCGGGTCGACGCCGCCGGCGCCGAGGGCGCCGACCGGGTACTGCGGCGGGTTGTCGGCCAGCATGCCGAAGTCGAGGAGGAGCGAGTCGTTCACGAGGACCGCGCTGCGCCCCACCTCGCGGGCGCCGCCGAGGAACTGGACGTCCATCGGGGAGTGGTTCCCGGGGGAACGGTTTTCCTCCATCGGTTTCGATCGGTCCGTATCGGCGTGTCGCCCGGCCAGTTCCGGTGATCCGGATGGACCCGGCCGCGAATCTCCATCCCCACCGATCCGACGGTTCCCCACCGATCCGGCCGTACTCCTCGACCCCGGGCGCCGCGCTCGTCGACCGGGGTGCCGCTCCGTTAGACGGCCCTTTCCGGGACGATTCGGACGTTAGTCGAACGACTATCCCCGGCGGTTCGGGCAGGCGCCCGGTAAGCCCTGTAGTACAATGTTTCCGGCACGTGGAGGTCGTTGCCGTGGCACCCTCCACCGGGTTCGAGTGGCACTGCTCGCCGCCGCGGCCGGATAGTCCCGCGGATCGACCGGACAGGCACGTCGACGGACCGGATAGCCGCGTCGGCCGGTCGACCAGTCCACGGGTCGTGTGAACCCCCGGATGTCGTCCGCTCGGCTCCTCCGACTGCTCGTCGCGACGTGGGTAGTGGCGTCCGCGACGTTCGGTGCAGTCGTCGTGGATGGCTCGCTCCCGTCGGCGACGGCCGGTGATCGGTCGACCCCGGCTGATTCCTCGCCCGCCATACTGTCTGAGGACGACGAGACCGAGACGGCGACGCCGTCCGCGACCAGGACGCCCCACCCGTCGTCGACGGACACCGGGACAGCGGACGGGACGAACGGGGACGAAACTGAAGGGGACGGAGCGGAGGGGAGTGGAGCCGAGGGGACCGGAACGGAGGAGGCTGGAACCCCGGAAGCCGGGACGCGCGGTGACGGGGCGGACGGGACGGGGACGCCCGCGACCGGAACGACGGCGACGACGACCGCGACGGGACCTGAGTCGACGGCCGCCCCCGAGGACGGCGCCGTCGAGGGAGAACCCGACCTCGGCGCGTTCGCCCCGAACAACACGGTCGCACCCGGCCAGCGCACCCGCCTCGTCGTCCAGGTCACCAACGGCGGAACGGTCGACGACGGCGGGCTGGACACGCCCCCCGAGGCGGAGCGGCGGGTCACGACCGCGAGGGACGTCAGCGTCACCCTGGAGGCGGGCGACGCGCCCGTCGACGTGCGGACCGGAACGACGGCGCTCGGCGACCTCCCGAGCGGCTCCATCGCCCAGTCGGGCTTCGACGTCGTCGTCGACGAGGACGCCGAGCCGGGCGTGTACGAACTGGACGTCGTCGTCGAGTACGACTACACCGAGTCCGTCTCCGGGGACGAGCGCGACGACGAGTCGGAGACGGAGACGTTGACTGTCACCCTCGTCGTGACCGAGAACGCCCGGTTCGAGGTGGTCGACGTGGACAGCGACCTGCAGGTGGGCGAGCGGGGGACCGTCGAGGTCACGTTCGAGAACGTCGGCGAGGAGACGGTGCGGGACGCCGCGGTCACGTTCCGGTCGCGGAACGCCGACCTCCGGGTCGACACCGGGTCGGAGACCGCGCGCTTCGCGGGGGAGTGGGAGCCCGGCGAGGAGAAGACCGTGGAGTTCCAGGCCACCGCGGCGAACACCTCCGCCCCGCAGCGGTACGCTCTGGAGGCCACGGTCGCCTACACCGACGGCGACGGCGTCCGGCGGAACTCGACCCCGCTCGTGTTCGGCGTCCGGCCGGACGAGGAGCAGCGGTTCTCCGTCGACGACGTCGAGGGCGACCTCCGCGTCGGCGAGGACGGGACGGTGACGGGGACCGTCACCAACGAGGGGCCGGGCCCCGTCGCCGACGCGGTCGTTCGGCTCGTCGACGAGGACGGGGACGTCGTCGCCCGGCGGTCGGCGGCGGTCCTCGGCGACCTCGACGACGGCGAGGACGCCGACTTCTCGATCCCGGTCCGCGTCCCCGACGACGCCGAACCCGGGCAGCGACAGCTCTCGTTCGTCGTCGAGTACCTGAACCGCGACGGCGACCCCCGGACCAGCAACCAGCTCCGCGGGACGGTCGACGTCGACGAGGAGCGCGACCGCTTCGAGGTGACCGACTCGAGCGCCGACGTCCAGGCCGGCGAGTCGGGGACGCTGTCGGTGGAGATCGAGAACGTCGGCGACGAGGACATCACGGACGCGACCGTCGTCCTCAGTTCGCCGGACGAGGACCTCGTGCTCGACTCCGGCGGCAACGCCTCGCGGTTCGTGGGCGCCTGGGACGAGGGCGACGACGAGACGGTGACCGTCGAGGCGACCGCGGCGAACGGAACCGGCGGCCAGCGCTTCCCGGTCGAAGTGACGGTCAGGTACACGGACGCCGACGGCGACCGGCGGCGCTCGGACGCGCTCGTCGTCGGCGTCACGCCGGAGGCCGAACAGCGGTTCGCGGTCGGGGACGTCACCAGCACGCTCCGGGTCGGCGAGGAGGGCCGCGTGAACGGTACGGTCACCAACACCGGACCCCGCGGCGTCTCGAACGCGGTGCTCCGGCTGACGAGCACCGACGAGAACCTCGACCCGCGGGAGACCGAGGCGGTCCTCGGCGACGTCGGGGAGGGCGACGACGCCGGCTTCTCGCTCCCCATCTCGGTGCCCGACACCGCCCAGCCGGGCGAGCGCCGACTCACGTTCGTCGTGGAGTACGTCACCGCCGGCGGCGACCGCCGGACGAGCGACCCCATCTCGGTCGTCGCGAACGTGACGAGCGGAACCGACCGGCTCGTCATCGAGTCGATCAGCTCCGAGCTACAGGCGGACGACACCGGCTCGGTGGTACTCGAAATGACCAACCGGGGGAACGAGACGCTCACGGACGCCACGGTGTCGCTGGCAGTCGAGAGCCGGCAACTCCGGGTCGGCGACGGCGTCAACGACACCCGGTTCGTCGGCGACTGGCCGGGCGGCGAGACGCGCACCGTCAGGTACCGCGTGCGCGCGGAGAACGGGACGGGCAACCAGACGTTCCCGTTCCGCGCGTCCGTGGACTACGAGGACGAGGAGGGCCAGTCCCGGCGCTCGGATGCGCTCCCGTTCGGGGCCACCCCGGCCGCCGAGCAGTCGTTCGCCACCCGAGCCGTCGAGAGCACCCTGCGGGTCGGCGAGGAGGGGCGGGCGACGGTGCGGCTCACCAACCGCGGCCCCGGGACCGTCTCGGCGGTCGCGCTCGAACTGCTGACCGACGTGCCCAACGTGAACCCCGTGGAGACGGAGGCCGCGGTCGGCGACCTCGCGCCCGGGGAGTCGACGACGCTCGCGTTCCCCGTCGAGATCAGCGAGAGCGCCGACGCCGGGACGCGACAGCTCACCTACCGCGTCCGCTACGCGGACGACGACGGCGACCGCCGGACGAGCGACGTCCTCACGACCGACGTCCGGGTCGCGCCCGAGCGGGACCCGTTCGTCGTCGACGCCGCGGAGGCGACGGTGATCGTCGGTGAGGACGGGACGCTCGTGCTCAACGTGACGAACAACCGCGGCGAGCCGCTGCGCGACATCCAGGCGAAGGCGTTCGCCGACGCCCCGCTCTCGGTCGACGACGACCAGGCGTTCGTCCAGTCGCTCGGTCCGAACGAGTCCGCGACCATCGAGTTCGACGTGTCCGCGAGCGGGGAGGCTGGCACCAAGACCTACCCGCTGTCTGTCGACTTCCTCTACACCACCCCCGACGGCGACCAGCGGCTCTCCGACCCGGTCGACGTCGGCGTGACCGTGGTCGAGCCCCCGGACGACAACGTCCTCGAACTGGTGCTCCTGTTCCTGGGAGTCGTCGCGCTGCTGCTGATCGCGCTGTGGCTCCTCCGCCGGCGGCGGCGCGGCCGAGGTGACGAGGCGGAGGACGCATCGGCGGACGGCGGAGTGGACGATGCGTCGGCGGGCGACGACGGCGTATGAGCGGTTTTCGGCGACTCCTCGAGACCGTCGACGACCTGATCGTCGAGCGCCCGGCGGTCGTCGTCCTCGCGTTCCTCGTCGTCACCGGGGGGTTCGCCGTCGGCCTGGGGAACGTCTCGACGGAGGCGGGCACGAGCCAGTTCACCGAGGACCTGCCCGCACAGCGGGCGTTCGAGGCGTCCAACGAGAAGTTCACGCCGTCGTTCGCCCCCGACACGGGCACGACCCAGCTCATCCAGTCGAACCGGAACGTGCTCGCGAAGCCGTCGCTGCTGCGCATGCTCGAAGCGCAGCAGCGACTGGAGGAGCGCCCGTCGCTGCGGGTCGTCTCGACCACGAGCGCCGCCTCCACGGTCGCGACGACGCTCGACCCGAACGCCACCTCGACCGACGCCCAGGTCCGGACGGTCGAGGAGGCGACGCCGGGCGAGATCGACGCCGCGGTCCGCAGGGCCGCGAGCAACCGGTCGTTCAGGAACCGGCTCAGCGACGACTTCAATCGGCCGGCCGCCCGCGCCACCGGGACCGTCGCCGTCGTCCAGCACGAGGTGCCGGCGGGCGTCTCGACGGACGCCGGCGCGGACACCGCCAGTCCGTTAGCCAGCCTGCAGCAGCGGTCCCAACCCGTCGTCGACTCGGTCGGCGGCGACATCCGGGTGTTCGGCTCGGGCATCATCTCGGCCGAGTTCGAGAACGTCATCTTCGACTCGCTGATCGTCGTCCTCCCCGCCTCGATCACCCTCATCCTCCTGTTCCTGGTCGTCGCCTACCGCGACCCCATCGACCTGCTGCTGGGCGTCCTCGCGCTCGGGGTCACGCTCGTGTGGACGTTCGGGTTCATGGGGCTCGCGGGCATCTCGTTCTCGCAGATCCTCATCGCCGTGCCGCCCCTCCTGCTGGCGGTCGGCATCGACTTCGGCATCCACAGCGTCAACCGCTACCGCGAGGAGCGCGTCGAGGGGCGGGCCGTCGGGCCGGCGATGTCGCGCGCCAGCCGCCAGCTCCTGGTGGCCTTCTTCATCGTGACGGGCACCACCGTCGCCGGGTTCGCCTCGAACGTCACCAGCGGCCTCGCGCCGGTCAGGGAGTTCGGCGTCGTCGCGGCCGTCGGCATCACGTTCACGTTCCTCATCTTCGGCGGCCTCCTCCCGGCGACGAAGGTCCTCACGGACCGGGTACGCGAGCGTCGCGGCGTCCCCCAGTTCAGCCAGCGTCCGCTCGGCCTCTCGGGGTCGGTGCTCGGCGCGGTGCCCGCGCTGGGGATGGCCGTCGCCCGGCGCGGCCCCGCGCTGTTCCTCGCGCTCGTGGTCGTACTGTCGGTTGGTTCGGGGGTGTACGGCCTCGGCGTCGACACCACGTTCTCCGAGGAGGACTTCCTGCCGCCCGAGGACACCCCGCCGTACCTCGAGGACCTGCCCGAACCGTTCCGGCCGAGCGAGTACACCGCGACCCGCGACGTCAACTACCTCGACGAGGAGTTCACGGCCGCGCAGGGGGAGACGGTCACCGTCTACGTCGAGGGGCCGATGACGCGGGACTACGCGCTGGAGTCGTTCGACCGCGCCGCCCGGAACCCGCCCGACTCGTTCGTGACCGACGGCCGCGAGGCGGAGGTGCAGAGCATCCGCACCGTCGTCCGGGCCCACGCGAACGAGTCGGCGTCCTTCCGGCGGCTGGTCGACCGGAACGACGTCGACGACGACGGCGTCCCCGACGACAACCTCGAGGAGGTGTACGACGCGCTGTTCGACTCGGCCGCCGGCGACGAGGCGCGCCGGTACCTGACTGAGGACCGCCGGGCGGCGCGGGTCGTCTACACGACGGAGGCCGGCGCGTCGCAAGAGGCGGTCGCCACGGACGCGGGCGATGTCGCCGACCGGTACCGGTTCGAGGCGATCGCGACGGGGGAGGTCGTCGTGTTCCAGGAGGTCTCGGACGTCATCCTCGCCTCCGCGATCCGGAGCCTCGTGCTCGCGCTCTCCGCGACCGCGGTGTTCCTGGTCCTCGTCTACTACGGCCTCGAGGGCACCCCCACGCTCGGTCTGCTCAACCTCGTCCCCATCGTCCTCACCGTCACCCTGCTCGCCGGGTCGATGCGCGCGCTCGACCTGCCGTTCAACGCCCTGACCGCGACCATCCTCTCGATCACCATCGGGCTGGGCACCGACTACTCCGCCCACGTCGTCCACCGCTTCGCCGACGAGTACGACGGGACGGGGGGCGTGTTCGACCCGCTCGAGGCCGCCGTCCGCGGCACCGGCGGCGCGCTGACGGGGAGCATGCTCACGACGACGACCGGCATCGGCGTGCTCGTGCTCGCCATCACGCCCATCCTCGGCCAGTTCGGCGCGCTCACCGCGCTCTCGGTCCTCTACTCGTACCTGACCGCCGTGCTCGTCACGCCGTCGCTGGTCGTCGTGTGGGACCGGGCCCGTCCGCCGGGGGCACCCCTCGCCGACCGGCCGGGACGCTCCGGAGCGGGCGACGGGGACGCCGGAACCCGTTGAATCCGGACGCAGTCGGTCACAGCCAGCCCTCCCGCCGGAAGTAGGCGGTGAGGATGAGCGCGACCGCGCCCATCCCGAGCATCGTCGCGTGGTAGGCGTACGGCCACGTGAGTTCGGGCATGACCTCGAAGTTCATCCCGAACACCCCGGCGACGAACGTGAGCGGCAGGACGATGGTCGCGACGACGGTGAGCCGGCGCATCACCTCGTTCGTCGACTGCGAGAGCGTGTTGAGGTAGATGTCGCGCGCGCCGGCGGTCAGGTCGCGGTACGTCTCCGTGAGTTCGACCACCTGCACGAGGTGGTCGTACACGTCGCGGTAGTACTTCTCGATGGGCTCGGAGACGTGGTCGGTGTCGCCGCGGTAGAGAACGCTCGCGGCGTCCCGCGTCGGCCACACGACGCGGCGGATGGACAGCAACTCGCGCCGGAGGTCGTTGATGATGGGGAGTGTGTCCGGGTCCGGCTCGTCGAGCACGCGCTCCTCGACCGTCTCGATGTCGTCGACCACCTCGTCGAGCAGGGCGAAGTAGCCGTCCACGATCCGGTCGAACACGAGATAGCCGGTGAAGTCGGCTCCGCTCGCGAGCGCCCGGCGGTCGTCGGCGGCCACGCGGGTCCACACCTCGTCGACGGGCGCCACCTCCTCGGTCGTCAGCGTGACGAGCCAGTCGTCCCCGATGAAGATGCCGACCTGGCGCGTCCGGATCTCCTCGAGGAACGTCGTCTCGCCGATGCGGAAGCGCGCGGCCCTCACGAGCAGGAACGTGTACTCGTCCAGCACCTCCGTCTTGGGGCGCACGTCGTTGAGCACGTCCTCGACGTGCAGCGAGTGGATGCCGAAGCACTCGGCGACCGAGTCCAGTTCCGCCCGGTCCGTCGATGCCGCCCACGCCCACGTCGTCCCCGGCGCGTCGATGGCCGCCTCCGGGTCGTCGAACGCCGCGGCCCCCTCGGACGTGTACGACAGCGAGCGCTTCACACCGACTCACCCCAACTGAACGTCACCGCCGCGAGCGTCACGCCCGCGAGGAGGCCGACGATGCACGCCTCGCGGCCGGGGTACGGCGCCACGACGCCGGCGACGTAGCCGACGAGCGAGAGCGCCGTCAGCGCCGCGGCAGCGAGGAACGTCCGGTCCATGCGCTCGCCAACACCCCCGCGGTCGTTAATGGTTCGGGCGTTCCCACGAAGAGACGCGACCGCCGACGTGCCACCCGCGTGTTCCCGCTCGAAACGTCGGCAGAGGCCCCGCCGGCACCGTCCAAAGCTACAGGCCGCCGTGGTGCCTACCCCGACGCATGCCCGAGGATGGCGACCCCGAACCGACGCTCACGGAGACGGAACGCGACGCCCTCCACGAGGCGCAGCTCGGCGTCGAGCACGTCTTCCGGGCGTACGGCGACCTGCTCGGCTGTCACCACCGAACCGGCCACGCGATGGAGAAGTTCGCGCGGGCCGAGTCGCTGCTGCGCGAGGCCGGACACGAGGAGTTCGCCGACGACCTCCGGGACCGCCTGCTCCCCGCCGGAGCGGTGGAGGACGCCTGGACGTTCGAACTCGTGGAGGCGTTCCGCGGCGGCTTCGTCGACGAGGTGGAGGCGTTCGAGTCGGCGCTCCGGAAGGAACTCGCCGAGGGGCGCAACCACGTGACCGAGCGGGAACAGCAGCGCCGGTGGCGCGAGCGCGCCGAGTCGGACGACTGGCGCGAGGACTGAAGCGGCGGAGGACACTCGGAGGCCGGTCGGTCCGGGCCTCAGTCGTCGTCGACGATGACTTCGACGGGACCCTCGTCGGCGTCGTCGGTCAGTTCGGCGGATTCGCGCGACTTGCGTTCCTGGAACAGCAGTCCGCCGGCGACGAGGAGCACGGCCCACGAGCGCCAGTTCGCGAGGTTCAGCGTGTAGCCGATGCCGAACGGCTTCTCCACGAGCATGCCCTGCCCGGGCTGCCAGTACGACGAGAGGAGTCGACTGATGCTCGGTCGGTCGAAGTTGTACGGGACGCCGAACAGGTCGCCGGACTGGGGTTTGTCTGCCATACCGGGGATAACGACCCCTTGTGATAAATCGTTTTGGCCGCCCCCGCGCTGTCGTGAGCGTGTTCGACTCGTGCTCCCAGCGTGGGTCGGCCGCCGGGTCGTCGGCCCTACCCGTCCACCGACGATTTCAAGGTGGCCGCGTCGATCGGCGCGGTCGACGAAACTGTGACACGACGACACCTCCGTCGGTCGGGCTCGAACCCCCGCGTCGTCTGCTGGAAAGCCCGTCCACATCGACAGTACGTTCGGCCAAAGGAATTCGACGCTCGACCTACCTGAGCGAACCGATTAGCTACGGCCTAGATAACGAAGGCGGCGGCGGTCGACCGTGCAGTCGGTATGGCACCAACGTTATCACCACAAGCGAAGCGGATCGTCGGCCTCGCGCTGACGGTCACACTGATCGGAAGCGTCGTCCTCGGGGGCGCGGCCCTCGCGGTATCGAACACGGCGGCTCAGGAGGAGCAGGGAGACGCGACCGTTCGCATCGTCCACGCGTCGCCTGACGCCCCCGCGGTCGACGTGTACGTCGACGACGAGCAGATCGCCTCCGGCGTCGAGTTCGGCACCGTGACCGACTACATGTCCGTCTCGCAGGGGATGCACAACGTCACGGTCACCGCCGCAGGTGACTCCGAGGACGTCCTCTTCGAGAGCCAGGTCGACGTCGATGCGAGCGGGACCTACACCGTCGCCGCCTCCGGCGAGGTGAGCGAGGACGCCGAGACGTCGTTCGAACCGGTCGTCTTCACTGACGACGCGTCCCAGCCCGCCGACGACGAGGCGGCCGTCCGACTAGCCCACCTCTCGCCCGACGCCCCGGCCGTCGACGTGACGGTCGAGGAGACGGGCGACGTGCTCTTCGACAACGTGACCTTCCGGAACGCGACGGAGTACCAGACCGTTCCGGCCGGCGACTACACGCTCGAGGTCCGGGCGGCAACCGAGTCGAACGACGGTGACGTCGTCGCCACGTTCGACGTCTCGCCCGAGGGCGGCACCGCCTACACCGCGTTCGCCGTCGGGTACCTCGACGCCGAGGACGACGAGGAGGGGTTCGACCTCGTCGTCGCGGAGGACCAGGTGAGCGAGGAGGAGACCGCCACCGGGACGGAACTGCCGACCGAGATGGGGACCGAGACCGAGATGGGGACCGTGACGGAGACGGAAGAGGAGACGGAGACGGAGACCGAGACGGAAACGCCCGCGGAGTAAGGGCGTCCCCTCTCGAACTCCGGCAGAGAGCGCCGACCACTGGCGGCCCGGCACCGGACGCATCCGGCTTCGAGCCGCCGACACCCGTTCTTTCGAACACCGAGGCGTCGTAGCCTCGCCTCCGCCACGCGTTCGTTCAGACCCGAGCGTCTCGGGCGGAGGACGGTCCGGAACCGCCCGACTCCTCGCCGGGGTCGTACAGCCAGATCATGTTGTGCTCGTGGTCGGAGGTGTCCTCGCCGACGACGACGCGGCCGTCCGCGAGGACGACGAGGTTGTCGGGGTTGGCGATGGCGTTCTCCGGGTCGACCGACGGGGCGCTCCCCAGCAGGTTGGTCCCGAGGAAGCCGAACTGCCCATCCTCCTCGTCCTCGCGTCGCGGGTCGAGCGCGCAGTCGGCACAGACGCTGCTGTCCGCGTTCGGCGACGCGTCGTACGGACAGCCGCCGCAGATGTTCGCGTCCGGCCCGCCCGTGAGGACCGGTTCGAGGCGGGTCACGTCGTAGTCCGATTCCAGGGGCATTCGGTATACCGCACCGTACTCGTTGCCCGCGAGCTGGACGTCGCCCTCGCCGTCGGCCATCGTCGCGTCCACCTTCGACATCGAGACGTACAGGGAGTCGCCGGGCCGGGCGTCCGGGGCGGCGTTGATCCCCTCCATCTTGCGGAACTCGGTCGTCGCCCCGACCGCCTCCGCCGCCCGCATCGTCTCCAGGAACGCGACCCGGTCGTCCGCCGCGTCGCCGTTCGCCCACGCCTCGATCTCGTCGTCTGTGACGTAGCTCGTCCCCCCGTCCTCGTAGTCGTCGTAGCCGATGCCGTCGTACTCGGCGATCCACGCCTCGATCCCCGCGTCGGTGCCGTGGGCGAGTTCGAGCCACTCGATGTCGAAGCCGACCGTCGCGACCTCGTCGCCCTCGTCCTGGGTGTGTTTCGCCGCGTAGAGCGTCCCCGCCGACAGGTCGCCCGGCTCGTCGGCGACGAACTTGTAGAACGACTTCGCTGAGCCGTCGTCGGTCAGGTACGCCGTCCGCTCGTCGGGCATCACGGCGGCCGTCTCGTGTGCGAACCGCCCCATCGCGAACCGCTTCTCCGGCGCCGGCGTCGCGGATTCGGGTTCCGCGATCTCGACCATGTAGCCGTAGCGGTACGGGTTCGGGTGTCGGCCGAGGTACGCCGCGAGGTTCGCCACCTCGTCGCCGTCCTCGTCGTCCCCGCGGTCCCAGTCGGGGTCGTTCCAGCGATCGGTCATCGCGGCCGAGAAGTTCTCCTCGGCGGACAGCGGCGTGTTCCACGGGGTGACCGAGCCGAAACAGTTCCCCCACGTCCCCTCAACCGGGCGGAAGTCGACGTTCGTGCTCCCGAGCACCGACCACGACCCGTCGGCCCCCCGCCGGAGATGGAGCCGGCTCACCATCCCCGGCCGGGACTCCCAGTTGGTGAACAGGTAGCCCTCGTCCGGAGCCGCGGAGGAGGGGACGAACCCGTTGAAGTCCGGGAGGTTCGCGTCGGACAGCGCCTCGCCGTCGGGCGAGTACGGGACGCCGAGTTCGGCGTCGTCGTCGGTCGGGTCGCCGCCGTTCGCCAGCACGCGGTAGCTCCCGGCGGCCGTCCGGACCTCCTCCCCTTCCCCGTCCTCGGGCACCTGGACGCTCGGGGCGTCGCTCGGCAGGTCCGCGAGCGAGACGCCCTCGACCGCCCCGACGCCCCCGTGATCGAACGGCTCCGGGTTGTCCGCGTCCGGGTGCTGGACGTTGAAGAACAGTTCCCCGGCGGGCGAGACGCAGAGGCCCGTTATCTCCGCGCCCGGCACGGTGGTGGCGAGCCTGGTCAGCGTCGGCCCGGCGTCCGCCGCCCCCTCGTCGTCCCCCTCCTGTACCCCCGACAGCGTGGCCCAGTCCGCGCTCGTCGCGAGCGCGAGCAGTTCCAGCGTCCCCCGTCTCGTGACGTCGAACATCGTCGGAGGGTTCGGTAGGACGAACGTAATCGTAGTTACCAGTCGCCGATGCCGGTTTCGAGGCGGTCGTGTGGCGGGGACCAACCGACGGGAACCAGGACGAATGGGTCGCGTACCGGTACCTATCCGGTCGGAGTATCCCGGTGAGAGGAACCGATACTCGACCAGGAACGGCCTACGTCCGCCCCGAAGGGAGGGGGTGGCTTCCGGAGCGCGCAGGGGGAGCCGAGTCCGCAGGTCGATCGGGTTCCACCTTTATCGTCCGGCGTGGCGAACTTCCGATGGAGGATTCAGACGATGGCGAACTACGAGACAGGTGAGTCGATCGTTCGGATCGTGCTCGTCGTGCTCGCGGTGCTGCTCCTCGCCCCCCTCCTGCTGATGGCCGTCGCGATGCCGATGATGGGGATGATGGGCTGGGGGTGGGGTGGGTTACCCGGCGGACTCTCCCCGCTCTGGGGCGTTGGGATGTTGCTCCTCTGGCTGGTCGTGCTGCTGGGGGTCGGCGTCGCACTCTACCGCGCGTTCGCCAGTCGTGGCGGGACGGGGCGCCCCGATCCCGCCCTCGAGGAGCTCCGGACGGCGTACGCCAGGGGTGATCTGACCGACGAGGAGTACGAGGAGCGCCGGGCGACGCTTCGGTCGGAGGAGTGACCTCCGGTCCATCCCGTCCCCCGGTCACACCGTCGGAATCGGCCGCACAGGTGAGCGACACCCGCCGGGGAATCGGTAAGTCGCCCGCGACCGAACGCTGCCCATGGCGGGACACGACGATCACGGCGAACACGGAGCACACTCCCCCGACGCACCCCGCGGGTACGGTCCCGAGGGTCACGCCGCGCTCGGCGGGCTCGCCCTCGCAGCGAACGGACTCCGGTTCGAGCCCGCGGAGACGCGGTTCGAGCCGGGGGAGCCGACCGACTGGTCGTTCCGACTCGTCGACGCCGGGGGCGAGGCGGTCGCCGAGTACGAGACGATACACGGCGAATCGAGCCATTTGATCGTCGTCCGGCGCGACCTGAGCCGGTTCCAGCACCTCCACCCCTCGCTGGAGACCGACGGCACCTGGACCGTTCCGGGCCTCACGCTGCCGGACCCCGGCGTCTACCGTGCGTTCGTGGACGTCGTCGTCGACGGCACGCCGACCACGCTGGGGTTCGACCTCTTCGCGTCGGGATCGGACGACGTCGAACCCCGTCCGACGGCGACGCGGCGGGCGACCGCGGACGGGTACGACGTCACGCTCCTCGCCGAGGACGTCTCCGCGGCCGAACGCACCCAGTTGCTGTTCGACGTCCGTCGGGACGGCGAACTCGTCGCGGACCTTGCGGAGTACCTGGGCGCGCTCGGGCACCTCGTCGCGCTCCGGGAGGGCGACCTCGCCTACCTCCACGTCCACCCCGAGACGACCGATCCGGGGAGCGGTCGCGTCGAGTTCGGCGCGATCTTCCCGACCCCTGGGCGGCACCGGCTGTTCCTCCAGACGAAGCCGGACGGGAACCTGGTGACGACGGCGTTCGACGTCCGGGTCGACGAGTGACCGCCCGCCGACCGGAACGCGCGGTGTGCTGACCTCCGGCCCGGGCGACCTCGAAGTCCGCAAGGCCGGAGGTGTTCTCCGACACGGTCATCGCCCCCGCTGGTACCTGTTCCGGACGAGGATCGCCGTCCCGTTCATCACGAGCAGGACCACGAGCAGCGTGACGACGCCGGCCGCCAGCACGCCGAAGCGGAAGTCCGCGTCGAACTCCGAGGACCACGCGAAGATCTGGCGCGGCATCGCGCTGAACTTGTCGAAGAAGCCGTCGGGCGCGAGCCGCACGCTCGAGGCCGCGCCGATCATCAACAGCGGCGCCGTCTCGCCGATGGCGCGACCGAGCGCCAGGATCGTCCCGGTCAGGATGCCGGGGAGCGCCCGCGGGAGCACGACGTTCCGGGTGGTCTGCCACCGCGTGGCGCCCATCCCGTAGGAGGCGCGACACTGCGAGTCGGGGACGGCGCGGATCGACTCCTGTGCCGAGATGATGATGATCGGGAGGACAAGCAGGCCGACCGTGAGCCCGCCGACGACGACGATGCCGGACTGCAGGTCCATCCCCTTGATGAACAGCGCGAGTCCGAGCAGCCCGTACACGACGGACGGAACGCCGGCGAGGTTGCCGATGTTGATCTCGATGAGGTCGACCAGCCTGCCGGCAATCCCGCCGTCGGGCGCGTACTCCTCCAGATACACCGCCGCGGCGACCCCGACCGGGAACGCCGAGACGACGATGACGACGAGCATCATGACCGAGCCGACGAGCGGCGGGTAGATCCCGGCCCGTTCGGGGTCCCGCGAGGTCGGGCTTGTGAGGAAGCCCCAGTCGAGCCAGGCCTCGGGGCCGGCGAACCCGAGGGCTCCCACGAGAGTCGTCCCGAGCAGGCCGCCCGCGACGAGCACGACCGGGAAGGCGAGGCCGCTGGTCCCCTCGCGGCGCCTGAGGACGCCCTCCAGGTAGGTGCCCGTCGGGATCACCGTGACCGAGGCGAGGACGACCCAGTTCTCCGCGTTCAGCCCGACGAGGGGGGCGAGGAAGACGCCAGCGGAGACCACGACGACCGACGCGGCGATCGTCTCCCACACGCCGCGGTCGTCCTCGCGCCGGTGTGCGACGATCCGGCCGAACAGGAACGCGGTGGGAACGGTCACCGACGCGACGAGGAGCACCCAGCCGACCGGACGGATCGGCAGCGCGCCGAACAGTTCGGGGACGCTCGACAGGAGTTCCGGCGTCGAGAACGCGACGGTGAACAGTTCCGTCCCGGTCAGCGGGGTTCGGGCCGTCCAGTCGACTGCGACCGCGGGGACGCCGACGACGGCGAGGAGCGGCGCGAGGAGCGTCACTGCGAGTCTCTCGACGGCCGCGTCCGGCCTGAGACGACGGTGAGCCAGGACGACCGCCGCAGCGAGAAGGAGGACGAGCAGGGTCCCGAACCACTGGACCGGGGTCACGATCTCGACGAAGAGGACGACGAGCCCGCCCCCGACGAGCAGCCCGACCACCGGGATCCCGGTCGCAGCCAGCGCTACCTCCCCGGCAGCCGGGTCCCGGAGGTAGTAGTAGCCCACGAGCGCGAGCGTCGGGACGACGAGGACACCGAGGAACACCAGGTACCAGCCGGCGTCGGCGGTGAGCGGTCGCAGGGCGTCGTTGAACACGTACGCCAGCAGGAACGTGACGGTGACGATGCCGAAGGCGGTCGCCCCGAACGTCACCGCCTCGAAGACCCGACCGCGGAGGCGGCTCACCGCGTGCTCCCCCGTGAGCGGGTTCCGGTCCGAGGACCGCGAGGACGTCTCGTCGCTCATCGGCCGGACCCCTCACTCGTCGACGTGCCGGTCGTCGCGTCGCCGACGGCCGATACGCCGTCGCCGATCGGTGGCGTGCCGTCGCCGGTCGGCGCCGGGTCGTCGAGGTCGGTCATCGGCGGAGAGAGCGTCACTGGTACTCCTCCCGGTACCGCGAGGCGATCGCGTTGCTCAGGTAGTTCATCAGGAAGGTAATCGCGAACAGCGTCAGTCCGAGCGCGAACATGCTCTTGTACGTCGGCGACGCCGCGGAGACGTCGCTGGTGACGGCCTGCACCATCGCCGAGGTCATCGTCTGGCCCGACTCGGAGAGGCTCCCGAGCGGATCGGCGAGATCGAACATCCGGGGCCGCAGCCCCATCGCCATGACGACGATCATCGTCTCGCCGATCGCCCGCGAGAGCGCGAGGATGAACGAGGCGAAGATGCCCGAGAGGGCCGCCGGCACAACCACGCCGGTCGAGACCTCGTACTTCGTCGCACCGAGGGCGTACCCACCCTCCCGCAGCGAGTCGGGCACCGCGCTCATGGCGTCCTCGCTCAGGCTCGACACCATCGGGACGATCATGATGCCGACCATGATCGACGCGCTCAACACGTTGAACGTCCCGAGTTCGAGCCCGAGCGTGCGGAGGAACGGCGTCAGGTAGACGAGCGCGAGGTAGCCGTACACGACCGTCGGGATGCCGGCGAGGATCTCCAGGCCGGGCTTCAGTACCGACCGGGCGCGGCCGCTCGCGTACTCGCTGAGGTAGATGGCCGCGCCCACGCCGACCGGAACGGCGACGAGCGCCGCGACGGCGGTCACGAGCAGCGTGCCCGTCACGAGCGGGAGCACGCCGAACTGGTCACGGGCCGTCACCCACTCGGTCCCCGTGAAGAACTCGACGGGGCCGACCATGCCGAAGAACTGCACGGCGTCGACGGCCAGCGCCAGGACGATGCTCGCGGTCACGATCACCGACAGCGAGGCGCTCAGGAACAGCAACCAGTGGTACAGCCGCTCCCGGGTCGCGCGGCGTCGTCGCCCGCCGGAGAGTTGCAGCCGATGTGAATCGTTGCTCATCGAAGTGAGTCGAGTTCGGGAGACAAGTTCGGGCGGTTTCGCCCGACTAGTTCCCCGCGACGTCGTCGAGCTTGCTAAGGTTCTCGTCGCGGAGTTCCGTGCTGGAGGGGACGTACCCGATCTCGGAGACCATGTCCGTCTCGGCGCGCTCCAGGTAGAACGAGAGGAACTCGTACACGGTCTCGCGCCGGATGGCGCTCTCGCTGGGGTAGATGAACAGCGGCCGGGCCATCGGGTAGGAGCCGTCCTTCGCGTTCGCGAGGCTCGGCTCGGAGGGCCCGTCGCCCTTCTCCTTCTCGATCTCGACCGCTTTGACCGCGTCGGAGTTCTCCTTGTAGTACGCGAAGCCGAAGTAGCCCATCGCGTACTGGGAGTCCTGGATCCCCTGGACGATGAGGTTGTCCTCCTCGGTGGGCTCGTGCTGGGCGGTGTGGTCGTACTCCTCGCCGACGACGTTCGCGTTGAACCAGTCGTACGTGCCGGAGGTGGAGGCCGGGCCGAACAGTTCGAACTCCTCGTCGGGCCAGTCGTCGCGGACGTCCGACCACTTCTGCGCGCCGTCGGCGCGCCAGATCCGGGACAGCTCGTCGAACGTCATGCTGTCGACCCAGTCGGCGTCGTTGTTGACAGCCACCGTGAGCGCGTCGCCGGCGATGCGGAACTCGACCGGTTCGACGTCGTTGCTCCGGCAATGCTCGACCTCCCCGTCCTTGATCGGCCGGGACGCGCCGTTGATGTCGGAGTTGCCCGGACAGAAGTGGTTCTCGAACCCGCCGCCGCTCCCCGTCGAGTCCACCGTGACGTTCACCTCGGGGTGGTCCTCCATGAACCGCTCCGCCATCGCGTCCGAGACCGGGAAGACGGTACTGCTGCCGGTGATCACGACCTGGCCGGAGAGCCCGTCTCCCCCGCCGTTGCCGCCGTTCGACCCCCCGTTATCTCCGTTGCCGCCGTTGCCACCATTACCGCCGTTGCCGTCGGAATCGCCGCTTCCCGTGGTACAGCCAGCGAGGGCCGTGACCCCCGCGGCCCCGGAGGCGAGGAGGAAGTTCCGTCGCGATGCAAGGTCGGACGCGTCCGATCGGTCGTCTACCATCGGGTGACACGTCCCGGCGTAATAGTAAACTCGTTTATAATAGTGGTATCGGGAGGTAGAGGGGAGCACTGCTCACAACAGCTACATCCCTACCGGGTAGGAGAGCTACAGAGGCGTCCCGAAATGTCGATACAGGGATAGTATCCTGCGCGCGGCGTATCGAAAGGGACGGATGGGAGCCGGGACGGCGGGTTACGAGCGCTCGATCTCGTCGAAGAGGTCGGCGACGCGCCCCTCGATCTCGTCCCGTATCTCGCGTACGTCCTCCAGTTCCTGCCCGTCGGGATCCGTCAGCGCCCAGTCGCGGACGTCGACGTCCTCGCCGACCTCCCCGACGTCGAGCGTGGAACAGCCCATCGTCGCCACGTAGTCGCACGAGCGCAGTTCCTCGATCGTGATGGCCCTCGGCGTCCGGTCGGAGAGGTCGAACCCCTCCTCCCGCATCACCTCGACGACCTCCTCGTGGACGTGTTCGGCCGGGGCGGTTCCGCCGGTGAGCAGTTCGACGCGGCCGGTCAGCCCGCGGCGCTCGCGCTCGCGTTCGGCGAACGCCGTGGCCATCTGGGACCGCCCCGCGTTGCGGACGCACATGAAGGCGATTCGGATCGTGTCGGCGGTAGCATCGGTGTCCGAGTCCGGGTCGGTGGAGTTCGTCATGGGTGGTTGATTCGGATGTGGTCGTCGGTCCGAGGGGGGTCAGTCGGAGTACGTTACGTCACCAGGTTCGGCCGGGGTCGTTCCCGCACCAGTCGCGGAGTTCGTCGGCGACGAGCCGTTCAGGACGGTTCGTGGTGGCCGTCGGTGAACGATCGGAGCACCGTTCGTATTGGTGTTTTCCTCGTGCCGGTTCGGTGCGGGACCGGACCAGCCCTGTTAAGTGGTTGACCTGAGCACTGGCGGCCGTGACCCTCAGAGTTGGTTCCTCGCTCTCCGGCGGAATCGGTCGCGTCCTCACGCGAAACGGCCTCGTCCTCGTCGTCGCGGCGCTCGCCGTCGGCCTCCCGTGGACGGTCGCGTTCAACTCCCTGTTCGTCCATTGGCTGGGCGGGACGGGCCTGGACGCGGACACCGTTGCGACCAGCATGCCGACGGTCGCCCTGCCGATGTCCGTGCTCGCGGTGCTCGGCGTCCTCCTCCTGCTCGTCTTCGCCTGGCTCAACGTCGTCGCCGTCCGCACGTTCGTCAGCGGCCTCGCGGACGGGATCCCGCGCGAGTTCCTCACGCGCCGGATCGGCTGGGTGCTCGTGAACTCGTTCGTGGCCGGCATCCTCGTCGGCCTCGCCGTGTTCGTGGGGACGATCCTGCTGATCGTCCCAGGGATCATCGCCTACGTCGCGCTCGTGTTCGCGCCGTTCTTCGTCGCCGTCGAGGACGAGAACGCCGTCACGGCGCTCCGGGAGAGCTGGCGGCTCACCCGCGGAAACTGGATCCGGCTGTTCGTCCTCCTCCTCGTGCTGTTCGTCGTCGTCGGGCTGGGATCGGCTGCGTTCAACCTCGCCGTGACCGCGCTCGCCGGCCCGGCGAACCCGGCCGGTCAGCTCGTCACGTCGGCCGTGAGCTACCTCGTGTCGTTCCTCACGCTCGGCGTGCTCGCGGAGGCGTTCACGCAGCTCCGTGCGGACGCGACCTCCCGTGTCGACGAGGCGTCGCCCTGAGTGACGGCGGTCGACAGACGTCACGTCCGGCCGGACGACGTTCCCCTCTCGTCGTTGGCGGCGCCGTTTCCGCTATCGTCCCGGAGGTTGAGCCCGTCGACGAGCCGGGTCGTGATGATCTCCTCCACGATGTCGATGAGTCGGTCCCGGTCGTCGCCGTAGTCGGCGAACAGCCCGAGCGGGATCTCGCCGCCCGCCATCTCCCGGTGGCCGCCGGCGCTGCCCACGTCGTCGAAGATCATGCCGAGCGTGTCGCCGATGTGGATCCGCGCGTCCGTCGAGCGGGCGCTGAGCTGGATCGTCCCGTCGATGATGCCGAAGACGACCGTCGTCTCGACGCCCTCCAGGCTCGCGAGGTAGTCCGCGGCCTGCGGCAGGGCGTCGCGTTCGGTCGTCCGGCCGACGTGCGAGATGAGCACCGACCCGCGGACGGTCCGGTTCTCGATGGCGTCGGCGATGGCGTCGACGGTGGCGCCGCTCACCGATGGGTTGACGAGCCGCCTGAGCAGGTCGTGGTCGGCGTGGTCGTGTAGCGTCCCCGCGGCGGTGTACTCGTCGTGCGTGGCCCCCCGGAGGAAGCCCAGCGTCTCGCGCCGGATCGCGAACAGGAGCGCCGTCGCGAGGATGGCGTCGATCTCGATGTCGAGGTCGCTGAGGTACCCGGTGAGGATCGTCGCCGTCGCGCCCACGCTCTCGCGGTTGTCAACGAACCGGGCGCGGATCCCCTCCGCCGAGTGGTGGTCGACGACGACGTCGACCGGCGTCCCCTCCGGCACCTCGTTGTTCGACCCGGGGATGGAGTGGTCGACGAACGCGAGCAGCGACCCCTCCGGTCGGTCCACGACGGCGGCGGGGTCGAACGGGTGGAGTTCGACCTCGATGAGGTTGACGAAGGCGCGGTTCTGCTGGTGGGAGATGCTGCCGCTGTAGAGGATGTGCCGCTCGTCGATGCCGGCGTCCGCGGCGATCCGGCCCAGCGCGAGCGCGCTCGCGAGACAGTCCGGGTCCGGGTTGTTGTGGCAGACGATGGTGAGCTCCTCGCCCTCCGCCAGCAGTTCGTGGAGTGACTGCGCGGCGTCCATCCCCTCGACGTTCCCGCCCCAGACGGATTGGTAGCGGGCGCTTTCTCGAACGGGACGCGCTTGCGGTGGTTGCTACCCAGTTTAGAACGGGGGTTCGTTCGGGAGCCGGGGACGTCTCAGTCGGGCGTTTCCCGGGCCTACTCGTCCGCCCCGTCGTCGAGCGCGCCGCCGTCTCCATCCTCGTCGATCTCCCGCAGGGAGACGGCCATCACCCTCGCCCCCTCCACGTCCTCCACGCGTAGCCGGTAGCCGTCGACGTCGACGCTGTCGCCGACCTCGGGGGCGCGTCCGAGCTGGCTCAGGACGAACCCGCCGACGGTCTCGAACCCGTCGCTCTCGAAGTCGGCGTTCAGCGCCTCGTTCACTTCGACGAGGGGAACGCTCCCGTCGATCGCGTAGTCGCCGTCCTCGAGGGGTTCGATCGACGGTTCGGGGTCGCGCAGGTCGAACTGGTCGCGGATGTCGCCGACGATCTCCTCGACGACATCCTCGATCGTCACGAGCCCCTCGAACGAGCCCCACTCGTCGATCACGGCCGCCATCTGTCGGTGTTCGCTCTGGAACTCGGTGAGGAGTTCGTCGACGGTGAGCGTCTCCGGGACGACGATCAGGTCGCGGGCGAGGTCGTTGGCGGTGACGTCGCCGGTCTCCCCGTCGAGGGACTCGCTGGTCCGCAGGATGTCCTTCACGTCGACGAACCCGATCACCTGGTCGCCGTCCTCGTCGTCGACGACCGGGTAGCGCGTGTACTCGGCCTCGATGGCCATCGACTGCAGGTCCGACAGCGGCGTGTCCGACGGAACGCTCGTCACGTCCGGTCGGGGCCGCATGATCTCGCGAACGATCGTGTCGTCCAGGTCGAAGATCCGCTCGATCATCTCCACCTCGCCCGCGTCGACCCGGCCCGCCTCGCCCGACTGGGAGAGCATCGACAGGATCTCCTCCTCGGTGTGGCTCTCCTCCGACTCCGAGGCCGGGGACACGCCGATCAGCCGCGTCGAGAGGTTCGCGACCCCGTTGAACACTATGATGCCGGGCACGAACAGGTAGTAGAAGAACTTCATCGGTGGGGCGACCAGCAGCGCGACCCGCTCCGCCTCCTGGATGGCGACCGTCTTCGGCGCGAGTTCGCCGTAGACGACGTGGAAGAACGTGACGATGCCGAACCCGACGGCGACGGAGACGGCGTGGACCGCGCTCTCCGGGAGGAACGACCCCAGCAGCGGATCGACGAGCACCGCGACCGCGGGTTCGCCGATCCAGCCCAGGCCGAGCGAGGAGATGGTGATGCCGAGCTGGCAGACGGCGAGGTAGTCGTCGAGGTTCCGGGTGGCCTCCTGGACGAGCCCGGAGAACCGTCGCCCCTCCTCGACCATCGAGTCGACGGCCACCGGGCGCAACCGGACGAGCGCGAACTCCGCGGCCACGAAGAACCCGTTCAGGAACACGAGGAAGAGCGCGACCCCGATCCGGGATGCGGCGAAGACGAGATCGACCATCCGCTACCCCGCGACCCCCGACGGAAGCGACCGCTCGTCGCCGGCACGAGGTCGTTCGACGGGGGCTGTGGCGGCGGGCGTCGTCGCCCGGCGTGCGAACGGGCCGTCGGTACGGCCCGCCAGCCACTCGTCCGTTCGCCGTGGGGGGCGCGCGTTGAACGGCCGACAGTGAATCGACATGGCCGAATGTACCAATCACCGCGCTAAAACCGTGGCGCTCGAAGGGGCGCCGGCGAACGGGGATCGGTGGAACGACCGCCTCGTCCGGCGGTCCGGGGTGGCGTGTGGCGGAGAGCATCCGAGAACCATGCCGTAACAACCCTCTATGCTCGTCCGAGTCGTATCCCTGTGGGACGATATCATGGCACAATCATCACCGGATTACACTCACGACATCGACGAGGAACTGGCGCGACTCCGCGGGGGGAGCAGGGGTGACGTCCTCCGTCCCGAGGACGAGGGGTACGACGAGGTGCGACAGGTCTGGAACGGGATGATCGACCGACGGCCCGCCGTCATCGCCCGTCCCACCGGGACCGCGGACGTCGTCGCCGCGGTCGAGTTCGCCCGCGCGACCGGACTGGACGTCGCCGTCCACGGCGGCGGGCACAACGTCGCCGGGAACGCGACCACGGACGGCGGGCTGATGATCGACCTCTCGGGGATGAACGGCGTCCACGTCGACCCCGAGAACCGCAGGGTCCGCGCCGAGGGCGGGGCGACGCTGGGCGACGTCGACCACGAGACCCAGCTGTTCGGCCTGGCGACCGCGCTCGGCGCGGTGTCGGAGACCGGCATCGCTGGCCTGACGCTCAACGGGGGCTACGGCCACCTCTCGCGCGAGTACGGGCTCGCGGCTGACAACCTGACGTCCGTCGAGATCGTGACCGCGGACGGGGAGGTCCGGGTGGCGAGCGAGGACCGGAACGGGGACCTGTTCTGGGCGGTCCGCGGCGGCGGCGGGAACTTCGGTGTCGTCACCTCCTTCGAGTACGAACTCCACGAGGTCGGCCCCGAGGTGTACGCGTTCTTCCCCTGGTTCGACGCCAACGACGCGGGCGCGGTGCTGGACGCGTTCCGCGAGTGGGCCGACGACGCCCCGCGGAACGCGGGTGTGCTCCCGTTCGCCGGCCACGTCCCCGCGCTGGACCCCTTCCCCGAGGACTCCTGGGGCGCCCCGTGTCTCGCCATGCTCGGCTCGTACCGGGGCGACCTCGACGAGGCGTCGGACGTCTTCGCGCCCCTCCGAGCGGCCGCGACGCCGATCGTCGACCTCAGCGGCCCGATGCCGTTCGAGGACCTCCAGCGGATGCTCGACGAGGACTACCCGGACGGCATGCGATACTACTGGAAGTCCGTCTTCCTCTCGGAACTCACCGACGAGGTCGTCGACGTCGTGCTCCGGTACAACGAGTCGGCGCCGTCGGCCCTCTCGACCATCGACCTCTGGCAACTCGGGGGCGCCGTCGCCGACGTCCCGCGGGACGCCACCGCGTTCCGACACCGGGACAAGCCGTTCATGGTCAACTTCGAGGCGAACTGGGAGGACCCCGCGGACGACGAGGCGAACGTGAACTGGGCGCGCGAGGGCTTCGCCGAGATCGAGGAACTCCAGGTGGCCTCCGGCCGCTACGGCAACTTCCCGGGACTCGGCGAGGACCCGGCTCGCCTGATCTACGGGGAGAACTACGACCGGCTGGTCGACGTCAAGACGAAGTACGACCCGGGGAACCTGTTCCACCTGAACCAGAACGTCGTTCCGCGGGCCGACGAGGACTGAGGCCCCCCTTCGACTATCGGTCCCGCGCCTTCTCCAGGGTCCGCCGTGCCGAATCGCGGACGAGGTCCCGTGTCGCTCTGCGCTCGCCGTGGTACGGGTCGCCGTTGAGGCTCATCACGTAATCGTCGTCGGCGAGCAGCGCGAGGACGTCGTCCGTCGAGTGGACGTCGGCCTGCACCGCGGAGGTTCCGACCAGGTGGAAGACGTCCTCGGGGTCCTCGTTCAGGATCCGCGTCACGCTCCCGATCGGAACCGTCTCGACCACCGGCGCCCAGCGGACGATCTCGTGTTCGTCTGGGGCCATCGAGCGCGCGTCGATCTCCGCGTGGATGAAGCCGTGCTCCCGGCGGACGAGTACGTGCGTCGGCTTCCCGAAGAACCTGTACGACGGCGTCAGTTCGGCGAGCGCCGCGCCACGTTCGACGCTCCCGCCGACCGCGAGCAGCGACGCGAACCGCCCGAGTTCCGCGACAGACGGCGGCGCGTCGAGGGCCAGCCCCGCGACCGCGCCCCGTCCGACCAGCGCCGTCTCGTCGGCGGGTTCCATTGGCGCCCCCACGGCGACGACCGGCGGGCACTGGTCCCCCGAACGCGCCGAATCCAGCAGATTCCCCAGCAGACGGCTATCGCCGACTGCGTCACCGGTGTCGCTCCGATCACGGTCGGCGGCGGGTTCGTAGTAGAGGAAGTCCGGGTCGTCGTCGAGCAGCGGGGCGACAGTCCCGGCCCCCCGGTTCACGACCACGTCGACCGTGGCCGCGCGGAGCCGGGACTGGCGGGCGTTCGCGACGTACTCCCGGAGGCGCTCGGCGCGGTCCTCGTCCGCGACGACGACGGCGAACCGCGCGTCGCTCGGCTCCGGTATCGCCCGGTCCAGCGCGGTTTCGAACGCGTCGGGAAGGAGTCGGACCGCGCCGTCGGGTACCCGCTCGGCCGTCGTCGCCGGGGACGGCGGGGGCAGATCACGACGGCCGGCCGACGCAACCGAGACCGCCCCGTCCACGTCGCCGACGCGGATCGGGACGAGCGAGTCGAGGAGCGACGGGAGCAGTTCGGCGTCCGTCGGGTCGGGCCGGAGGGTGGGGAGGTACGGCCACTGGGGGCGGTACGGCGCGAGCACGTCGGCCTCGACTTCGAGGTACTCGAGGAGCTGCTCGGGGAGCGACACGTCGTAGAGGTTCGGGGGGTAGAACGGGAGCTCGGGCGCGAGCTCGTCGTACTCGTGCCGCGGCATCGAGTAGTAGCCGCCGATGCGGGCCAGCGAGTCCAGCAGAAGACACCGCCCGAGCAGTTCGTCGAGCCGCTCCTCCACGGACCGTCGCGGCGTCTCCAGCGGCTCGACGTGGCCGTTATCGAGGTGGAGCGCCGGCTCGTCGCCGGCGACGAGGTCGGCGCCGAGGTAGAACGCGAGGGGTGCGACGCGGTAGACGTCCGCGTAGGTCGGCGGGACCTCGATGGAGACGCCGGTGTCGGGTTTCGAGAGCGACTTCGGAACGTGGAGCCGGTCGCCGCGTTCGATCGCGGGCGGGTGGCCGCGGAGGGTCGGCCACGAGCGCTCGGGGGAGAACTCCTTCACGGAGGACGCGAGGAACGGAACGGCTTCCAGCAGCGCCCCGGGTTCGTCCGGGACGGTGACGGTCGTCTCCGGCCGGGTGTGGACGGAGCGCGCGCCGATCTCGATCCGCGTCGGCGACTCGAACGTGACGTCGATGGGCGCGTAGTCGAGGTTCGCGGAGCGGTACGCGGCCGTGAACCGGCCCCCGGAGACGCGGACGTAGACCTTGGGGGTCCCCTCGATCTCAAGGTGGTAGGTGCCGCCTTCGAACTCCCGCGGGTTCGACGTGAGCCCCCCGAGGTGCTCGCCGTACTCGTCACGGACGTGCACCATGGAGTGGGGGCCGACGGTGAACCGGCCGGTCGTCACGCCGACGGCGTCGTCGACGGGGAACAGGAACAGGTCCGTCGACGCCGGCTCGAGGCCGTCGTGGTCCGGGACGATCAGATCGAGCTGCTGTTCCTCGAGTTCGTCCCGGACGCTGATCGTTCCCTCCCCGCGGTCGGCGACGAAGGAAACCAGCTCCTCGGGGTCGCCCTGAACGGTCACTGTCCGGAGTGCTGTCGTCGGCGAACGTTAACGTAGCGGTCCTGTGGGAACCTTGCTGGCTTCGTTCGGCACCAGGGCTAAGTCGAAGGGGCGATAAATGCTAACGTGACACAAACCCACTCGATCGGACTGCTCGGGTACGGTCGGATCTGCCGGGCACTCGCCGACTACGTCGAGCGGGATCCGGCGTTCGAACTCGCGTACGTCTACGTCCGGTCGCCGCGCGACGACCTGCCGACGGACCGCCAGGTGACTGACCTTGCCGAACTGTCGGACCGCCCCGTCGACCTCGTCGTCGAGGGGGCCGCCCCGGAGGCCGTCGCCGGCCTGGGGGACGCCGTCCTCCCCACGAGCGACCTCATGCTGCTGTCCGGGTCCGCCCTGGTGGACCCCGACGTGGAGGAGGGGCTCGAACGCCTCGCCGACGAACACGGGACGGCCGTCTACCTCCCGCACGCCGCCCTCCTGGGAGTCGACGGCCTCGTCGACGCACGGTCGGAGCTCGAGTCGGTCGACATCGAGGCGACGAAGGCACCGTCCCACCTCGATTTCGACTACACCGACGAGTGGGACGAGGAGGCGGTCACCGAGCGGACGGTGCTGTACGAGGGGCCCGTTCGCGGCCTCTGTCGGATGTTCCCCCGCAACTTCAACTCCCACGCGGCGGTCGCCCTCGCGTCGCTCGGTCTGGACGACACCCGGTCGCGACTCGTCGCCGACCCCGACGCCGACTCGGCCCTGCACGTCATCTCTGCCAGCGGGGAGGGGTTCGACCTCGAGATCACCCGCGACAGCGCCATCGAGGGCGTGACGGGCGACTACACGCTGGTCTCCATCTGGGGGTCGATCCGGCGGGTCCTCGATGCGGACGGGGGGCTTCGGTTCGTCTGAGGGGGCCGCTACCGGACGATCGGACGCGAAGGTTCTTGTGCGAAACCGGGACCACTCGCCGCGTGCGCTGAATCCCGCCGCCGACTGGTCTGCGGTTGCGCGGTCCCCCCGTCGGCGTCCCCACTCCGCGACCGCCTGTTCGCCCTACTGGTAGCGACCGCGGCCCTCGATGCCGCGGAGCCGGTCGAGCACCTCGTCCGCACCGACGGCCCGATAGCCCTCCTCGAACGCCGCCACGAGGGCCTCCGGCTCTGCGGCGGTCCCCTCCAGCGACTGCTCGAACACGTGGAGGTCCATCGCGTGGTCCTCGACGTGGCCGGAGCCGTAACCCAGCCCGAAGTCGATGAGGAACACCCGTTCCTCCCCCACCCTGACGTTCCGGGTCGTGGGGTCGCCGTGGACCACGTCGGCCGCGTGGATCCGGGCGAGGTACTCGCCGACCGTCCGGACGTTGGCCTCCGTGAGCGCCGCGGCGAGGTCCCGCTCCCCGACGCGCTGCATCCGGATGGTCGCCTCCGCCACGTCCACGTCCCGCACGAGCGGCGTCGGCACCCCCTGTTTCCGCGCGTCCGCGAGCAGCCGAGCTTCCAGCACGGTGCGCTCGCGTCGCAGCGTCTCGTCCAGTTCGGGGTGACGGTACCCCTTCGGGAGCCGTCGCTTCGTCACCTCGTCGCCCGCGATCTCGACGATCGCCTCGGCACCGCGGAGGTCGTCGCCCGCGGCCACGCTCCGCGACGCCGACTCGTCGCCGTCCCGCCAGGTCACCGGCACCTGGTCCGGACGGAAGTTCGGGTCGATCGCCGAGTCAGCCACCTCGACCGTATCGCCAACACTCGCCATCCTCGCGCCGAGCTGGGCGATCATCCCGGCGTTGTCGCGGAGGAACCGCGGTTCGGGCGCGTAGAACGAGGCGCCACGGTCGGCGCACATCCCGGCGAGCATCTCGCGCAGGCGGTCGTTCTGGCCGACGCCGCCCCCGAGCACCAGTTCGTCCGTGCCTGTGAGCGAGAGCGCCCGCTCGGCGACCTCGGTGAGCATCGCGAACGTGTGCTCCTGCAGCGAGAAGCAGACGTCCTCGACGGGGACGCCGTCGTCGTAGGCGTCCTTCGCGGCGCTCATGATCCCCGAGAAGGAGAAGTCCATCCCCTTCACCACGTACGGGAGTTCGACGTAGCTCCCCTCGGCCGCGTGAGCTTCGATCTTCGGCCCGCCGGGGTGGGTCCACCCGACGTGGCGGGTGAACTTGTCGAGTGCGTTGCCGACGCCTGTGTCCATCGTCTCTCCCAGCACGCGGTATCGACCGTCCCGGTAGCCGAGCAGGTGGGCGTTCGCCCCCGAGGCGTTAAGGCAGACCGGCGAGCCGAAGCCCGAGCGGTAGCGGCCGATCTCCAGGTGGGCCACCATGTGGTTCACGCCGACCAGCGGAACGTCGAGCGTTCGTGCGAGCGCCCGCGCCGCCGTTCCGACGATACGGAGACAGGGGCCGAGTCCGGGGCCCTGCGAGAACGCGACCGCGTCGATCGCGTCCGAGCCGTACTCCTCGCGTGCGTACCTCAGCGCCGTCTCGACGACGCGCGGGATGGCCCCACCCATGTGCTCTGCGGCCTCGCGCGGGTGAATGCCGCCGCTGTCGGGCTCGTACGCGTCGGATTCGATGAAGAAGTCACCCCCGGCGTCGTCGAACACCGCGGCGCTCGCGCACCACGCGGTGCCTTCGATGCCGAGAACGCGCATTCGGGGGGCGGGTACCTTACGCCTCTTCGGCCTCGGCGTCCTCGTCGACGCCGATGGCGTTGCGGTCGAGCATGTGCTGCTGCTCGACGTCCTCGGCGTCCTCGGCGGTCTCGTACACCTTCGCGTAGCCGACCGTCTTGCGCATGCCGAACTTCGTGTTCAGCTCCTGCACGACGACCTCGTTGGCGCCCTTGTCGAGCTTCGCGGCGAGCGAGTCACGGACCTGCAGGCGGGCGGGCGTGGCCTCGTCGTGAACGATCTCGAAGCGGACGTCGGTTCGGTGCAACATGGGGTTCTCCTCCTCGGAGATGATGTCGATGTCCATGGTTCAGTTGCCGGAAAATCCGGCCGAAGAGGGGAAAAGGATTTCGAAGCGGCCGGCGCGGTCGACGACGGGTGGGAATCCGCACGAGGTCGTGACTCGCTCGCACGCGGATCAGGAGGGCGTCACCCGGACGGCGCTGTGCTTGTACTCGGGGATCTTCGAGGTCGGGTCGAGGTCGTCCATGCATCCGATTTACACCCATCGGCCAAAAGTGCCGGCCCGGGAAGCCGTCACCCGCGACGGAATCACCGTCCCACACCGACTTATCTCCCCACCCGTGTCGGTCGGCTGCGCCTCCGCGCCACGGCCGACTCGTCGTCTTCGCGGCCGACCCTGCCGGCGTTCGAATCGACCGTCGGCTCGGGGGTCGTGCTACTCGACTGATCCGTCCGAACACCCGAATACCGTTCACGGCGACGGCGGATCGGCCGGCTGCGACGAGGGTTGGCGGTCACCCATCCCCATATCGGTGACGTACACTCGCGTCCGAAGCCGGTCTCACGGGCATTGTGGCCGTCTCGTCGGTAATCGGCGGTTGCCACGCCGTCGTAGCTGGCGAGCCGTCGGCGTTCGCTCCACTGCAGCGCTTCCTTCGCTGGCACCGTTCACGAGGCGCGGCCCCGCTCAGTCCAACCCGTACGGATGGTTGGCACGGCGTCGTGGACGAAAAATCAGTCCTGCCGCGTCAGTCGATCGATCCCCGCCTCGCTGTCCCCGTCCATCCGCTGGAGGAGCGCGCGCGCCTCGGCCCTCGACTCCGGGGTGACGGGGACGAGCACCATCCCCTCGTCAGGCTGACCGTAGACGACGCTCGCACCGTCGGGGGCGGCGACGATAGCGGGGAGCGTGGCGAGGTCCTCCTCGCCGGTGACGTGGATCACGACGTGTGCGTCGCGGTCGATGGCCTCCCGGAGCGCGTCGAGCATGTCGGGGGAGAGCGTGGCCGGTTCGTTCTCCACCTCGATGCGGGGGTTCTCGCCTGCGAGGACGGACGCGATCTCCTCGCTCACGGCCTCGCGTTTGGTCTTCCCGTCGAGAACGGAGACGTCGGGGTCGCGGCCGGCGACGCGGAGGTGGTAGGTGACGACGTCGCCGACGGCGAGTATCGGGTCGCCGGCGTCGGCGAGCAGCGCGGCCGCGTCGGTGTAGACGGCCCCGAGGGGATCCTTGAACGCGCCGCGGAGGTCCTCGGGGAGCCGGAGCATCCCGTCAGCGGACCTTCAGCGCGTAGCTGCCCGCCTGAGTCACGTTCATCTCGGGGGCGATCTCCGACTTCTCGGGGTGGGTGATGATGATGTAGCCGGCCCAGTCCTCCGTCAGCGAGGAGGAGCCGCAGTTGTCGCACGTCTGGCTGTCCGGCCCGTTCACGTAGTGGCACTCGCGGCACGCGAGCCGGTCTTCCGCCATCTAGCTCCCCTCCGCGGTCGCCTCGTCGCGCTTGGCCGCCTCGTCCTCGAGCCAGCCGTGCTTGCCGAGGCCGGGCTGTTTCGCTGTGAGCCCGATCTTCGAGTCGCGGGGGTTCCGCTCGTCGATGCTCTTGGTCACGACGCGCACGCGGACGGCGTCCTCGACGCCGAGCGTGCGGTTCGACTCCGTCGAGGCGAGCTGCTGGTTCTCGCCGTCGTACGCGAGGTACTCGTCGGAGATCTGCGAGACGTGGAGCAGGCCGTCGACCGGCCCGATGCCGACGAAGGCGCCGAACTCGACGACCTCGACGACGTTCCCGTCGACGACCTCCTGCATGTCGGGGTCGAACGTGATCGCGTCGAACTCCGCCTCGTAGTACACGCCGGGCCTGCTCGGAAGCACCGCTCCGTCGCCGATGTCCAGCACCTCGACGACGCTGACGACGCTGCCGACGTCCTCGTCCATTCGCCCTTCCAACTTGTCCTGCAGGAGCTTTCGCACCCTGCTGTTCGTCACGTCGGCCAGGTGCTCGGGTGGCACCTCGACCGTGTCCTTGAGTCGAACCCGTTTGTACATGTTATGGCTCTGTTACCGCCAGTGTGTTCGCGCCCCTTAAACAGATTACGCGAACGGCGCGGTCCGCTAGCCGTTCGCGCAGGGGCCCGTCGTTCGTGACGACGAAGCCGTCGAACTCGCCCGACGCGAGTTCGACCACGGCGTCGTCTGCGTACGATTCGTGCGTCTCGACGACCCGACAGCGCTCGGCGAGGTCGCGGCCGACCGCGGCCGCCGTCGCCTCCTCGCCCGCGCCGTCGGACAGCTTCTCCAGTTCCGCGACGACGGCCGCCGGCGTGACCAGTTCGGCGTCGGTCACCAGCCGGTCGATCTCCTCGAACACGCGCACGTCGCACTCCACCGGCATCATCAGCGCGTTCGTGTCGAGGATCACCGTCGTCACGGCTCGGTCCCTACTTCAGGGTGCCGACGCCGATGAGGCGCCACCGGGCGCCCATCCGTCGGTTGATGGCGATCTTCGCGCCCTCCTCGGCACAGACGGGGCGCTTCAGCGACACCTCGCACTCGCCCTCGCGGGCGCTCGTGACCGCGCCGACGGTCGTGGCCGTGCCCACCGTGAGCATCAGCGGCTCGCCGGTCGAGATCTCCTCGACCTCGCCCTCGCCGACGACGCGGTCGAGCAGTTCGACGTCCATCTCGAACGCCTCGCGCGTTGGCGGGAGGCTGCCGGGAACGCCGGCGACCTGCCCGGCCAGCGCGTCGCCCTTCGTCAGGCTCGGGTCGAGGCCGGTGCCGACCCCGAGGAGGCCGCCAGGGCCGACCTTCTCGGCCGGCTGGCCGCCGGCCTGGAGCGACCGGACGTTCGTCTCGATGGACCGATACTCGGACTGACCGCCCTCCTCGACCTCGCGGCCGGGGCGGAGTTCGAGGTCGTCGCCGGCCTCGAGGGTGCCCTGCGAGAGCGACCCGCCGAGCACGCCGCCGAGCAGTTCGTCGGCGGTCGTGCCGGGCCGGTTGATGTCGAACGAGCGCGCGACGAACATCCGCGCGGGGAGCGTCTCGTCCCGGTCGGGCGTCGGGATCTCGTCCTCGATGGCGCCGATGAGAAAGTCGACGTTGATCTCCTGCTGGGCGCTGATGGGGACGATCGGCGCGTCCTCGGCGACCGTGCCCTCGACGAACTCCTGGATCTGCTCGTAGTTCTCGCGGGCGCGTTCGGCGCTCACGAGGTCGATCTTGTTCTGCGCGATGACGATGTTGTCGATGCCGATGATGTCCAGTGCCATCAGGTGCTCCTCCGTCTGGGCCTGGGGCACGTCCTCGGTGGCCGAGACCACCAGGACGGCGCCGTCCATGATGGACGCGCCGGACAGCATCGTCGCCATCAGCGTCTCGTGACCCGGGGCGTCGACGAACGAGACGGTCCGCAGGACCTCCGTCTCGACGTCGTGCTCCGGGCAGGTCTCCTCGACAGTGAACGCTTCGGGCTCGTCGCACTCGGGACACTTTCGCAGCGTCGCGTCGGCGTAGCCCAGCCTGATGGAGATACCGCGCTTCATCTCCTCGCTGTGCTGGTCGGTCCACGACCCCGAGAGGGCCTGCACGAGGGTCGTCTTCCCGTGGTCCACGTGGCCGACGAGTCCGATGTTCACCTCCGGTTGTGTTTTCTCCGTCACCATTGACCTCCGAGAGATAATCTCGTTCGGTAAATTCGCCTCCTGCGAGTGATAAAGGTGCTGTTCTCCGCTTCCACGCCCCCTTGCGGTTTTGTGTCGTGGTTTCGTGTGGTTCGATGTCACGCAATCGTGCCTTTGGATTTCAGTCGGTTCAGCATCAGCAGTGGCTTAGTGTGGTGGCGAGATCGGGTTCGGGGGAGCAGACCACTACTACTTGGCGTGACGAGACACCACCGGCCTCCCCAGCCGATTCGCTCTCTATTGGCGCGCCACGAGGGCGCGCCGGCTCGCTCATCCCTCGCGCGCGATGCTCGCCCCTGAGGGGGCTCGCGTCACGCGCGCCAGCCGCAAGAACGCACATGACAGCACCGCCACTACAAACGCGACCTGCCGTCGGACGGGCGAACGCTTCGGAGGACTGCCGAAGGCGGCGCGAGCGGTAGTCGGGGCGCTACGCGGGACCTGCGGCCCCGCGAGCTCACACTCGCTTCGCTCGCGTGAGCGATGCGCAGCCGAAACCACCATCGGGTAGGAATGAAAGGGGCCGCGGCTCTGCGGGAAGCACGACGTTCACGAGAGCAGAGCTCTCGTGAGCTCGCGGGACGGGTCCCGCGAACGAGGCAAGCACCGTGGTTCGAGGGAGCATAGCTCCCTCGTCATCACGAAACGGCTTCACCGTCTCGAACGACAGGAACGAGGCCAGAGGCCGAGTGACGAGGAGCGCAGCGAGGCGCGCGACCGCAGAGCCGCGGGGGCTTTCGAGCGGTTCGCCATCGCGGTAGCAGCAGTGTCCTCAATCGTCGTCGCCCCACGCGCTCCCCTCAAAAACACGAACGAACGCGCTTTTACGGCCTCAGGACCACCAAACACGTAATCAACCACGAATCGCCATGATATTCGAAAACCTTCCAACCACGCCCCGCGCCGAGGAACTGGTCGACAAGGCGTTCTCGCGCGCGGCCCGCGCCGGCCGCGCCAAGGGCGGCATCGAGGCCCAGGAGTCGATGCTCCGCACCGCCGGCAACATCCTCTCGGACAACCTCGAGAACGTCTCCAACGACTGGCCCGACTTCGAGTACGAGGTCGACCCGTTCTACTACGAACTCGCCGACGCCGTCGTGAACGTCGACGACCTGCGGCAGTCGCTCTCGGAGGTCAACTGGGCCTCCAACCAGATCGCCGAACTGCGCTCGGAGTACGCCAGCAAGATACGGAAGTCGAACGTCGACACGGCCCGCAAGCACCGGAAGCAGGCGTTCGCCCGGATGGCCGACATCGTCGACGAGATCAGCGACGACCTCCTGGCGGTCGGCGAGGCCCGCGACGCGCTGAAGGGCCTGCCGGACATCCGCCCGGACGAACCCGCCATCGTCGTCGCCGGCTACCCAAACGTCGGCAAGTCCTCGTTCGTCAACGAGGTCACCCGCGCGAGCAACGAGATCGCCTCCTACCCGTTCACGACGAAGGCCGTCCAGATCGGCCACTTCGAGCGCGATCGCATCCGCTACCAGATCATCGACACGCCGGGCCTGCTCGACCGACCCGCCCACGAGCGCAACGACATCGAGCGCCAGGCCGTCTCCGCGCTCACCCACCTCGCCGACGCCGTCCTGTTCGTCGTCGACGCCTCGGGCGACTGCGGCTACCCGCTGGACGACCAGCTCGCGCTGCTCGAGGAGGTCGAGGCGACGTTCGACGCGCCCGTCCTCCTCGTCTGCAACAAGAGCGACCGCTCGCGGGACGTGGACGCCGACGCCTACATGAGCGTCACCGAGGACGAGAACGTGGACGAGGTGCTCGACATGGCGGTCGAGGCCGTCGGGTTCGAACCCGACCTGCCCTCGCGGAACTGAACTGAGCGGGCGTCTCGAAAACGGCGGCGCGGGAAGTCGGGCGCCGCGTACTGCGGTTACTCCAGTTCGTAGGTCACCGTCACGGACGCGGTGACGGACACGGGGCCGGGCTCGAAGGAGGTGCCGCCCTCGGCCGCGTCGGCGGTGTACCGGACCTCGTAGGGCGAGTAGCCCGAGGAGCCGACCTGCATCGACAGCTCCGTGCCGATCGAGCGGTTCGCGGCGCCGGCGACCGCCTCGGCGTCGCTTCGGGCGTCGTTCACCGCACCCTGGAGCGCCTGCTGGCGGAGTTCGGCGCGGTGGTCGTCGCTCAGTTCGAACCGGACGTTCTGTACGGCCGTGGCGCCGTTGTCGACCGCGAGGTCGACCGCGTCGCCGGCGGCGTCGGGTTCGGCCTCGAACTCGAAGACGTGGACCGCGCGGTAGCCGACCTGTTCGCGCTGACCGGCGCTGTGGTCGTACTCGGGCGCGAGGCGGAAGTCGACCGTCTCGACCTCGTAGCCAGCGTCGGCGAGCGCGGTCCGGAGGGAGTCGGCGTCGGCTGCGACCTGCGAGCGCGCCGCGGCGGCGCTGTCGGCGGTCGCCTCGACGCCGACGACCACGACCGCGACGTCGGGCGCGGCGGTGACGGACTCGCTGCCCGACGCGGTGACGCTGTTCGTGTTCGACGAGTCGCCGGGTTCGGCGTTCGGCGTGGCGTTCGTGACGGCTCCGGTGCAGCCGGCCAGGAGGACGACCAGCACCGTGAGGAGGATCGATGTTCGCTTCACGACAGCAGGGACGCTGCGTGACGGCTTCAACGTAGCTTAGGCACAAATAGCGGTTTGTCTCACGCCGCGTGAGCCGTCACATCGCCAGCCGTCGACCCCGTCGTCTCCTGACCGGTGGTCGCCGACTCCGCGGCGATGTAGCGGACCCTGACGGTGACGTTCGCGCTGCCGCCGATCCCGAAGGGCGCCTCCGCGTCGTCCGCGAGGCTGGCGGCGAGCGGTTGCGCGAGCTCCGGAGGTTCCTCCCCGCGCGGGTGGCCGACCGTCACGGTCACCGCCGTCGGCTGGCGGAACGGGTACCCGCCGTACGCCACCTCCACGTCGAGGACGGTTCCGTCGTCGCCGACGAGCGCGGCCGCCTCCTGGGTCGCCGACTCCTCGAACGTCGCGCTCTGGTAGGAGGCGAAGGTGACGCCGACGAGGAACGTCGTCGAGAGCAGGATGATGACCCCGAGCACGGCGATGTGCTTCACGGTCGCCGACCGGGCATCGCCGAGTTGGAAGAGTCGATCGGGGCGGTACCCCTTGTACCAGAGCACGGCGAGCGCGGTGAAGTTGATGGAGACGAAGTTCACGACGACCAGCAGGAACGAACCCGAGACCGTCATGGGCTCCCCCCAGGCGAGTCCGATGCCCACGACCGCCGTCGGGGGCACCAGCGCGGCGGCGATCATCACGCCGACGAGCGCCGTGGAGACGCCCGAGGAGATCGAGAGCGCGCCGGCGACGCCGGCGCCGAGCGCGATGGGCAGCGAGAGGACGTCGGGCGCCAGCCGCTCGCGTACCTCGCCGATGGTGAACACCTCCGTCCCGGGCGGGACGACGTTCGCGAACCGCATCACCGCGGCGAACAGCGCGGCGCTCGCGATCGCGAGTACCGCGCCGAGTACCTGGAGGCGGACCCCCTGACGGAACAGGTCGGCGTCGTCGATTACCGTACCGACGCTCGTCGCCATCGCCGGGCCGACGAGCGGCGCGATGACCATCGACCCCACCACGACGGCCGGCGAGTCGAGCAGCAACCCTGCCGTCGCCACGATGGCGCTGATGGCCGTCATCACCACGAAGGTCGACAGCTCCGGCGCCATCTCGTCGGCCCGCGCGGCCAACTCCTCGCGGGCGATGCGGTCGCCGTTCTCGTCCTCCTCCTCGTAGCGCTTCTCCAGGTCCTCGAACCGGCGGGAGATGACGGTTTCCGCGTTGAGCACGACGGTGTAGGCGTCCCGTTCGAGCCCGACGTCCCGGAGCTGCTGCAGCATCGGCTCGACGGCCTCCGTCGGCAGCGGAAACGAGACGACGGCGGTGTACTCCCGACCGCTGGTCTCGTCGGAGAGCACGTAGTCGATCCCCTCCTCGTCGAGCGTCGAGAGGACCGACTCGCGCTTGCCCGCCGGGACCATCACCTGGACGAGTCGCACACGGAGGCGTGGCCGCGCCGCGGCAAATAACCCTCGGCCTGCACGGGTACCGCGAACTCCCGTTCGCCAGTCACCCCGTCTCGATAGGGCCAGGCCGCGGGCGAATCAGCGCGGGTCGAGCCGCTGCAACACCGGAATCTCCGAGAGCTTCCCCTCGCCCAGCGCGTCCCAGTCTACGCTGTCGGGCCGCGCCCCACGTTCGGCCCGAATCGTGCGCTCGGGGGTACAGATCAGGTCGAGCGGAACGTCGTGGGCGTCCAGTTCGACGTCGTCGACGACGACCTGTCGCTCGTGGACGGTCGCCGCGACGGTCGTGTCCGCGTCGGCCGCGCCCAGCTCCGTGAGCACCGCGAACTCCAGGTCGGCGTACCCCTCCCCCTTCCCGATCCGCCCGCCGGTTTCAGTGACGGCGACGCTGCCGGAGACGACGAGGTCGACGTGCGGGACCTCGTCGGGACCCACGGGGACGCCGTGTTTCGACGACCCCGACACCGTCGTCGCCTCGTCGATGTCCGACACCTCCTCGGGCGCGAGCCGGAGAAAGGGGTGCTCCTCGCGCAGGCGCGGGACCGCCATGTAAACGGTCTTGCCGGCGCGGAGCGCGGTCCGGCGAACCGGGAGCTGCGGGGCGTCGGGATTGCACTTCAGGACGTTCGCGTCGGCCCACTCGTCGGTCGCGGTCAGTCGGTCGCACGCCTCGTCGGCGCCGGCGAAGTTGGGAATCCTCCCGTGTGGGGGGAACGGGAACCGGGCCTCCCCGCTCTCCTCCAGGGCGTCCCAGACGCGCTCGCGGAGGCGCTGTTTCTCCATGGGTGGTCTGTGGTCTGCCGGGGGATTAACGTCGGCGCCCACGACCCTCGGACGGACCGTGATTTGCCGCTCGTTCGCCACGTCCCTGGTCCTCTAGCGGTTCCGACGACCCCCTGAACGAAACTGAGCGAGATCTGACCGGGGTTCAGGCAGTAAACAAATGGTTTTCCACACTAGAGTAATCTTTTTGTGTTTTCCTGTCGGCTATATAAACAGAATGAGCCCGAACACGGATTCGGACCGAAGACCCTCTGAATCGTCCTCCAGGCACCCCGCGCGCTCGGTCGATCGGCGGACCTTCCTCTCGTCGGGCGCGGCCGTCATCGGCGGCACGGCGCTGGCCGGCTGCATGGGCGGCGGCGACGGTAACGGCGACGGCAACGGAGGCGGGGACGGCGGCTCCGGTGGCGACACCACGAACATCGCCATCGTCTCCAGCCCCGCCGGCTTCGACGACAACGCGTTCAACGACCTCGCGCTGGAGGGCCTCCAGACCGCGGCCGAGGAGCACGACATCGAGATCAACCAGGTCGAGGAGACCGAGCAGGCCCAGTACCAGTCGACCCAGTCGGAACTCGCCGCGAGCGGCGACTACGACCTCATCGTTCTGGTGTCGTACAACCACACGGAGGCGCTCTCCCAGAACGCCGCAGACTACCCCGACCAGAACTGGATGCTGATCAACGACCACGTCGACGAGCCGAACGTCGCCGGCTACACGTGGGCGAACCACGAGATGTCGTACCTCGCGGGCGTCCTCGGCGGGACGATGACGACCCAGGAGCTCTCCCACGAGGACAGCCAGACCGATCCGGGGAGCGCCCAGATCGGGTTCGTCGGCGGCGTCGACGGGTCGCTCATCAACGCGTTCGAGCGCTCGTACGTCGCCGGCGCGGAGTGGGTGAACTCCGACGTCCAGGTCAACGTCGGCTACATCGGCGACTACACCGACACGGACACGGCCGCCGACATCGCCAGCTCCCAGTACGACGACGGCGCGGACATCGTCTACCACGCCGCCGCGGCCGCGGGCCGTGGCGTGTTCGAGGCGGCCCAGAGCAACGGCCGCTTCGCCATCGGCGTCGACGCCGACCAGTCACAGACGCTACCGGACTTCCAGGACGTCATCCTCGGCTCAGCGGTGAAGTACATCAACGAGGGGACGCGGGAGGTCGCCATCGCGGTCGCGGAGGACGACTTCGGCTCGGTCTCCGGGGCGAGCACCCTCGGGCTCGAGCAGGAGGCGGTCGACTGCGTCATCGGCCAGGCGTTCGAGGGCGAGCTCCCTGACGCCGTCGCCACGAACCTCGAGGAGGCGAAGCAGGGGATCGCCTCCGGCGACATCGACGTGCCCTGCACCGCGGCCGGCTGCAACTGACTCGGTTCTCCACCTCTCCCATGACCACAGTTCTCCATCATGACCGGTAATCCAGGGTCGCCCGCCGTCAGGCTCGATGGGATCACCAAACGGTTCGGCGACGTCGTCGCGAACGACGGGATCGACTTCACGCTCGAGCGGGGGTCAGTCCACGCGCTCCTCGGGGAGAACGGCTCCGGCAAGACGACGCTCATGAGCGTCCTCTACGGGCTGTACAACCAGGACGCGGGCACCATCACCGTCGACGGCGAGCCCCGGACGTTCGACTCGCCCCGCGACGCGATGGACGCGGGCGTCGGCATGATCCACCAGCACTTCCAGCTCGTGGGGCCGATGACCGTCCTCCAGAACGTCATCCTCGGCCACGAACCGACGGAGAACGGCCTCGTGGACGAATCGGCCGCCCGGGCCGACGTCGAGGCGATCTGTGACCGCTACGACTTCGACGTCGACGAGCACCTCGACGAGCGCGTCGTGGACCTCGACCTGGGCGTGCGCCAGCGCGTCGAGATCGTCAAGAGCCTCTACCGCGGCGCGGACGTGCTCGTGCTCGACGAGCCGACGGCCGTGCTCACGCCCCAGGAGGTCGAGGGCCTGATCGACGTGATGACCGACCTCGCGGCGGCCGGCCGCTCGCTCGTCTTCATCACGCATAAGCTGGACGAGGCGCTGTCGGTCGCCGACGAGATCACGGTGCTCCGGGACGGCGAGGCCGTCGGCACCGTCGCCGCGGACCGTACCTCGGAGCAGGAACTCGCCCGGATGATGGTCGGCCGCGAGGTGCTGTTCGACCGTCGCCCACGCGATACGACGCCCGGCGACCCCGTCCTGCGGGCGAGCGACCTCCGGGTCACGGGCGACCGCGGCCTCGAGCGGGTCACAGACGTCGATCTCACCGTCCGCGAGGGCGAGATCCTCGGCGTCGCTGGCGTCCAGGGTAACGGCCAGACGGAACTGGTCGAGGCGCTCACCGGACTCCGCCCCGTCGACTCGGGGACCGTCAGTTTCCACGGGGCGGACATCACCGGGTCGAGCCGCCGGGAGCGCATCCGCGCCGGCATCGCCTACATCCCCGAGGACCGTCAGACGGAGGGACTTGTGCAGGACTACGACCTCGTCCGGAACGCGCTGCTCGGCAACCAGACAGTGGAGCCGTACGTCAGCGGGGGGTTCATCGACTGGCCGGCTGTCCGCGAGCACGCGGAGGAGGTCGTCGACGAGTACGACGTCCAGCCCCCGACTGTCGAGTCGGAGGCGGCGTCGCTCTCTGGCGGCAACCAGCAGAAGTTCATCGTCGGGCGCGAGATCGAACACGACCCGGACGTCATGGTCGCCTCGCACCCGACCCGCGGCGTCGACATCGGTTCCATCGAGTTCATCCACGACCGCCTGCTCGACCTGCGTGACGACGGGCTCGCGGTGCTGCTCGTCTCCTCGAAACTGGAGGAGATCCAGAAGCTGTCGGACCGCATCGCGGTGATGTACGAGGGCGAGTTCATCGATACGGTCGACCCCGAGGACGTGACCGAGGAGGAGCTCGGCCTGCTGATGGCCGGGCGTCGCCTCGACGACGCGACGGCCGTCGAAGACTCCGGGACCGGGTCCGCGACCGTCCAGGACTCCGAGGTGGAGCAGTGAGCGGCGCCGACCCGGGTCGAGGCCGGACGCTGCTGGACGCCGCCGCGGCCCGGATGCTGGGGGCGAGCGCGCTCCAGCGCCTCGGCATCGCGACTGCGTCCACGGCGCTCGCGCTGGCCATCGGTCTGGTCGTCGTCGCCGCGGCCGGCTACGACCCCGGGACGTTCCTCGCGGACATGTTCGAGGGCGCGTTCGGCGACCGGAACGCGATCGGTCGGACGCTGAAGTTCACGACGGTCTTCATCCTCGTCGGCGTCGCCGTCGCCGTCGCGTTCCGTGCCGGCGTGTTCAACATCGGCGTCCAGGGCCAGTTCATCGTCGGCGGCTTCGCCACCGTAGTCTCCATCCTCTGGCTCGCGCCGCTGCTGCCAGGCGGTACCGTCGGCGGCCTCGCGCTGCTCGCACTCGGCACGGTCGCCGGCGTCGTCGCGGGCGGCCTCTACGCCGCGCTCCCTGGGATCCTGAAGGCGTACGGCGGCGCGAACGAGATCATCACGACCATCATGCTGAACTTCATCGCGGTCGGCGTCGTCGGCTACCTCGTCGAGGGACCGCTCCGCGGCGAGGGGAACCGCGCGCCCAACACTGCCCGCATCCCCGAGTACGTTCGGCTCCCCTCGGTCGTCTTCGACAGCCCCGACTTCTCGATCGTGGGACTGGCGGTCGCGCTCGTCGTCGTCGGTATCGTCTCGGTCGTCATGATCCGGACGCGGATCGGCTACGACATGGTGACGAGCGGCCACCAGGAGGCGGCCGCGACGTTCTCCGGCGTCGACGCCGGGCGGACCATCGTCACGACGATGACGTTCTCCGGAATGGTGGCCGGCGTCGCGGGCGCGGTCTTCGCCATCATGATCCAGGGCTACTACAGCGATCCGGGCGGCGTGGCGACGTACGGCTTCGACGCTATCGCCGTGAGCCTGCTCGCCGCGAACAACCCGCTGGGCGTCGTCCCCGCCGCGCTCCTGTTCGGCGGACTCGACTCCGCGGGCACCCACATCGGCATCAACAGCGACGTCCCCCCGCAGCTGATCGACGGGGTCGTCGGGCTCGTCGTCCTGTTCGTCGCCGCCCCGGAGCTGTTTCGGATGGCGGCCCGGCGGACGGGCCTCGGGGGTGAGAGCCGATGAGCGTCGCGGGTTACGTCGAGCGGAACCGGCTCGGGATCGGGGGCGCCGTCGCGGTGGTCCTGCTGGCGCTGGTACTCGCCGTCGCGCTCGACCTCCCGGTCGCTGCCATCGTGACGGTCGGGTTCGTCGAGCGGGCGCTCCAGGCGGCCACGCCCATCGCGCTGGCGGCCATCGGCGGGCTGTACGCCGAGAAGAGCGGCGTGTTCAACATCGGCCTCGAGGGGTTCATGATCCTCGGGGCGGCGAACGCGGCGGCGTTCGTCTGGCTGCTCGGCGGCGAGTCGCCGACGCAGGGCGACCTCTGGCTCGCCATCCTCGCCGCGGTCCTGGTGAGCCTGGTGTACACGCTGCTGTTCGCCGTGCTGCTCATCCGGTACCGGGCGGACCAGATCGTCGCCGGCCTCGCCGTCTGGTTCATCGGGCTCGGGTTCGGCCCGTTCTCGGCGGTACTGCTGTGGGGCAGCCGGAACAGCCCGGGGCTGGTGAGGGTGAACGACGTGACGGTGCCGGTGCTCGCGGACCTGCCGCTGCTCGGCCCGGTGCTGTTCGACACCTCGCCGCTGGTGCTGGCCACGGCCGTCGTCGCCGTCGTCGCCTGGGTGGTGCTGTACCGGACCCGGTACGGCTACTGGGTCCAGGCGGCCGGCGAGAACCCCGAGGCGCTGGCCACGGCGGGCGTGAGCGTCAGGCGCGTCCGCTACGCGTCGGTGCTCTTCTCGGGCGCGATGGCCGGCCTGGCCGGCGCGGTGCTGCTCGCACACGCCGGGTCGTTCACCGGGACGGGCGACACGATGGTCAACGGCCGCGGCTGGATCGGCATCGTCGCGTACCTGTTCGGCAACTACAACCCCGTCGGGGCCGCGGCCGCCGCGCTCCTGTTCGGGGGGCTGGACATGCTGCAGATCCAGTTCCAGACGGCCGGCATCGAACTGCCGAACCGGCTGGTGAACCTGTTTCCGTACGTCGCCGTCGTCGTGGTGCTGACGGTCTGGGGCTCGACGCGGATGCCCTCTGCCGTCGGCGAACCGTACGAGAGCGAGGAGTAGCTGGGTCGGTTCGGCGATGATGGTTTTCGGGCGTGAAGTGCCGTTCGAACGACAGCGGTCGTACTGACCCGAGCGCCGTCGGGACTTTCGAGGCAGTCGTCACCGACGAACCATCCATAGAGACTCCCAGGACGGAGTCCAGCCACACCCCTTATCCGCCCCCTCGTCCAACCGAATCCCATGACCTTCGAGGGACGACCCGACCGCGACGCCGAGGTGGTGCTCGTCGGCCGGTCCAACGTCGGGAAGTCCACGTTGATGCGGGAGCTCACGGGCCACGACTTCACGACGGGGAAGAAACCCGGCGTGACCCGCCAGCCGAACCACTACGACTGGGCCGCGGAGGACTTCATGTTCACCGACCTCCCCGGCTTCGGCTTCATGTCCGGCGTCGAGGCGGACCGTCGGGAGGCGATCAAGACCGACCTGGTGCGGTACGTCGAGGACAACGCCGAGCACATCCTCGCGGGCGTGCTGGTGGTGGACGGCAAGAGCGTCGTCGACATCATCGACCGCCACACGAACGAGGAGGAGATCCCCCACGACGTGGAGCTGTTCTCGTTCCTCCAGGACGTGGACGTCCCGCCGGTCGTCGCCGTCAACAAGATGGACAAGGTGGACGACCGCGACGAGCGCCTGAACGAGCTGTGCGACCGGCTGGGGCTGTATCCGCCGTGGCAGCAGTGGGACCACATCGTCGCGCCCATTTCGGCGAAGCGCGGGAGCATCGAGCCCCTGCTGGAGATCCTGCGGGAACGGTTCCACGAGGCGAAGCGAGACGACCTGTTGAAGTTCGTCTCGTGAGGTTCGGGTGTCATTACGGAGGGCAGAGATACCTTCCCCTCAGGGCTCAGTGAATGTCAGCCACCAGAAGGCATTTAGTCGCAGTCAGGGGATAGGAATTAAAATGAATCGTCCCCTTCGTCCAGTTTTCATCGGTCTACTGTTGGTCACAACAGGATGTCTTGCTGGCCCGGGTGGAATCACATCAGGGACTGCCTCGGACTCAACACTGTCACGAACAGCGACGGTAACTGCCGAACCGATCTCGTTTCCGGACGGGCCGAAGGAGCGTCCTGACCATCCGGAGCCGCTCAACGACGCATCCGTTCGGGAGTACGTCTCTCTGATGGAATATCGATACGTGTACAATTCCTGTGGCGCGGACAACATACGGACGTAGAACTGTCCTGTGAGGTTGAACAGGTGGAGAGTCGAGATGGAGGGTATAAAGCCGTCGTTGCGTGCGGTGGCTACGCTGATATCGAACTGCCGGAGAACAGTACGGCAACTCCCGGACCGCACTACGACTATTTCACTCAAGTGTACCGTTACATCGTAACCGAAGAAACGGTCCGTCGAACGTTCGTCGAAGAACGGTAGGTATTCACCCTGCACCGATCGATAGGGTCGGTCCGAAATCACGGGGGACATCGATTCATACCCCTATGTTGATATATCCTGGTGGAGAGGACACCTGATGACATCGTGAGATTTCACAGGGGCTTTCGACCGTCTCGAAAGCCCCCGGGGCGCTCGACTCCGGGGCCTCGCTGTCGTTCGAGAGAGCTTCGCTCTCTCGTGATGCTGTCGGATTCTGTCGAATCCGACCGCTAACGGGAAATCTTCGATTTCCCGCAATGACGAAAGACGCTTCGCGCCTTTCGAACCCCGCTCCTCGCTCCCTCCTTCAGTCGTCCCTCGCGTGAACGCGGCGGACACGAAGGTCCGCCGACACGCGCCGTGTCGGTGATCTCCCACTTCTGTCTCCCGTTCCCCGCCGTGATTCCCGGAGGGCAACCTTCTTGCCGGCGCGCCCGCGCCGTCGGGTATGCACAGGCCGGCCATCGACGACGCGATCATCGAGGCCGTCGCCGCGAACACCGGCTTCGAGGCGACCGACGTGAAGGTCGGACTGCGGACCCTCCACGACGCCGTCCGCGACCGGGTCGCCGAGGAGTTCTCCGCGGCGCGCGACGCCGAGGGGCCCGACCACCTCCTGCTGGAGGGTCCCGACGCGGCGTGGTTCGCGCTCGACTACCGGGAACTCGAGGCGACGCTGGCGGACGCCGGCTACGAGATGGACGAGGACCTGCTGGCGGCCGCCGCGGCGACGAACCTCCGGGCGTTCCAGGCTGGCGAGGGCCGAACCGTCTCCTTCTCGCGCTCGCTCGCAAAGGAGTACGAGGCACCGTTCCTCTACCCCGTCCGCGTGAACAAGTCCGAGTCGTGGCGGGCGGCGGAGCGACACGCGCTCGACTGCGTGACGGACCTGCTGGACGCGGGATTCTCGCCTGCCGACGCGCTCGACGCCTGGGCCGTCGAGTGGCTGGGTGTCCCCGTCGCCGAGTGGGCCGAACGGCGCGGCGTCGACGAATCGACCGTCCGCGGCGCCGTCGAGCGGTCACGCGATCATCGCGAGACGCCGGGGGGCCGGGTCGACCCCGGGAACGACGTGACCGCGCCGTCGACCGACGCGACGCCCGCGGATTCCGCGTACGACCCGGAGACGGACCGGCTGTTCATCCCGACCGACGAGCACGTTCCGCCGGAGGAGGCGGAGAACCTGCTCGCTGGTGACGCCGACGACCCGGGATCGGAGTAGGGTCCGGGGAACCGACGGACCGGGAGCGCGGCGCGAACACGTCCGGGGAAACGTAGATACGCGCGGCTGCCGTCGCTTCGACCATGGTTGACTGGCGCGCGGTCGGCTGGGGCTTCGTCACCTTCCTCGCGGTCGCACTCTTCGGCGCTGGACTCCCCATCGTCGGCCAGCTCGGCGCGGGCATCGTCGGCGGGCTCGTCGCCGGCTACCTCGCAGGCGGCGGGCTCCTCAACGGCGCGGTCCACGGCGCCGTCGCCGGGTCGCTCACCGGTGTCGCGTTCGTGATCGTCATCGCCCTCTTCGGCGGCCTCCTCGGGTTCGCGGGCGGCGGGCCGTTCGGCAGCGTCCTCGCCGGGACCGGCGTGCTGGTGCTCGGGCTCCTCGTGACGATCGTGTTCGCGATCGACTCGGCGATCGCGGGCGCCATCGGCGGGGCCGTCGCCGAGTGAGGACGCGCCGACGCGCCGGCCGAGACGTTAGCGGTCGAGATACTCCCCCTGGACGGCGACGACCTCGCTCGAGTCCGCACACTCGCTGTACCGTCGGAGGGGCTCCTCGTTCATCTCGAGGAAGGTCTCGCCCCAGGTGAACTTCGCGAGGATCCGCTCGGCGTGCTCCGCCTCGCCGAAGATCCGGAGCGCCGCCGCCAGCGCCTCGACCGTCGTGAGCCGCATCGGGCGGCCGAAGTTGACGGGGTTGGCGGCGACGAGGTACGGGAGGGCCCGGTGCTCGCCGGGGAGCGAGAACCGCGCCTCCCCGGCCGACTCCCACGAGCAGTCGAGCGCGACGAGGGCGTTCGACTCCGCGGCGTCGGCGGGCGAGAGCGCCCGCTCGGCGTGCGGGTTGAGCACGACCCCGAACGGCGTGGCGCGGTCCGACCGGTGGAGCTCCGCGAGGTCGAACCGCGCGAGCTTCCGCGCCGTGCACTTGTCGGGGTCGTCGTCGCCCTCGTACCTGACGTGCAGGTCCACACCCCGAGTCCGGGCCTGGCCGGCATAAGCGACGCGGAGCGTGGACCCCGGAGCAACCAGTTGGATTCCCGTACACACGTCGGAATCCGTGTTGGGACGTTGCTCGACCGAACAGCCACGGGTGGGAATGGAAGGAGCCACGCTCTCGTCGTCCGTGACTCGCTGTGCTCTTCGGCTCGCTCGCTATCAGCAGATTGTAGCATGGTTTTCCCTGTTCAGAGTAAACCGAAATACTCGCGGCAAGTTCGGGGAAAACATTTATCGACAGAGTGTAAATGTGCGAAAAGTGAAAGATGGAATGCGTCGCCGCAATCTACTTATCCTCACAGGAGCCGGGTTTTCAGGTATTCTCGCCGGTTGTCTCAGTACTGAACGACTTGCTGGGAACGACGATACCGAAACAGTGTCAGAGCAAACAGACACTTCTGCGGAAGCCACTTCGTTTGAGGATCGGGAGGGACCACCAGAATACGACTGCGATACTGCCGAGCGACCAGAGCCTGACGCACTCGATACAAGTGATGAAGATGCAGTGGAACCCGTTTCCTATCCCGCACCCCTCGATTCGACTGCGAACCAGGATACGGTGGTTACGTACATCAAGGAATACGAGCAAGCATACCGACGAAATGAATCGGTTTCGAGGTGGGAAGCACAGCTTGACCAATTTTCTATGGGATTTAGCGATACCAGGGTCTACGATTCACCTGTCAACGCGGCACTGGTCCGGGTTCAATACCAATACGGGGAAACGATTGAACAGTCGGGTGAAGTCGTTTATGCTGATTCCCCAATCATATTCGTGACGTACTACGTCGACCAGTCTGTTGTCATCCGCGCAGAGAGTGGTCGAACACCTGAGGACCCAGACACGCTTTACCCTGACCCGTGGCTGGAGGGCAATCCCGTCCAATGTTTTTGAGTAACCGTTCGCCCTCATAGCTTCGCACACCTACTTAGCGGATCGACCGGTTCAGTCTCTGACACCGTTCCGAAGAGAGGAATCGTGTTACCGTCTACTACTATGTTCACTCGCCTGTGGTGCTTACTTCGTCCAGATCGACGAGAGTGCAGGGACTGGCGAGGAACCGGTACCGACGGAAACGATCGCGCGAACGCCATCGGGGAATCCGAACCCGGAGGACAGCCGACCGATTCAAGCGTCCGCTCGAAATACACCCACACCGAATGAGCGCGGAGGAGACCGCCCGGCGCTACTACGAGACCATCGACGGCGACGACTACGAGTCGCTCGCGGCGCTCCTCCGCCCCGAGTTCACCCACTACCGCCCGGACCGGACGCTCGCCGGGCGCGAGACGTTCGTCCGGTTCATGCGCGAGGAGCGCCCGCGGACCGACACGATCCACGCGATCGACGCCGTCTATCGGGACGTCGACGACGTCGAGAGCATTGCCGGGGACAACGACGACGAAGCCGAGTCCGACGAGGTAGCGGTCCGCGGTCGCCTCCGTGCCGAGGACGGTCGGGAGCTGTTCGGGTTCGTCGACGTGTTCGTCTTCGAGGGCGACGCGGTCGCAGAGTTGATCACCTACACCGGCTCGCTCGAGGATCGATGAGTCGGGGTCACTCGAACTCCGGGAGCACCTCCTCCTCGTAGAACTCGAAGAACGAGTCCTGGTCGGGGCCGACCTGGTGGACGTACACGTGGTCGTAGCCCGCGTCGACCGCCTCCTCGATGCTCTCGACGTGGTCCGCCGGGTCGGGGCTGGTGATGATGCTCGACTCGGCGACGTCCTCCTCCGAGACCATCTGACAGGCCTGCTCGAAGTGGACGGGCGTCGGAAGCTGGGAGCTTAGTTCGCCCGGTAGCGCCGAGTTGGGCCACCACTCGTGGGCGGTCTCGATGGCCTCCGACTCGTCCTCGGCGTAACAGACCGTGAGCTGGGTGTATCGCGGCCCCTCGCCGCCCGCCTCCTCCCAGGTGTCGACGACGTCCTGCGGGCCGACCGTCCAGAACCCGTCGCCGATCTCGGCGGCGGAGCGGGCGGCGGCCGGGCCGTACGCCGAGACGAGGATCGGCGGCGGCTCCTCGGGCAGGGTGAACAGCTGCGCGTTCTCGACGGTGAAGTGCTCGCCGTCGTAGCTCCGCTGTCCGCCCTCCCAGAGCGTCCGGATGATCTCCACCGCCTCCTCGAGCATCTCCAGCCGCTTCGCGTGTGGGGGCCAGTGCTCCCCCACGACGTGCTCGTTGAGGAGTTCGCCGGTTCCGACGCCGAAGACGAACTGCCCCGGCAGCATCTCGGCGACGGTCGCGGCCGCCTGCGCGACGTTGACCGGGTGGTAGCGCATGATCGGGCAGTTCACGCCGACGCCGACGGGGATGTCGTCGGTCGCGTGCGCGACCCCGCCGAGCGTCGACCAGACGAACCCGGCCTCGCCCTGCTGGCTCACCCAGGGGTGGAAGTGGTCCGAGATGGAGAGGAAGTCGAACCCCAGTTCCTCGGCCCGGGCAGCGTGGCCCACCAAGTCGCTCGGCGGATGCTCCTCGCTGGAGAGCGTGTAGCCGAGTTCGACCATTCAGCGGCCCTCCCGCGGTCCGACCCGTCCCGTCGATCCGAGTCGCCCCGACTCCCCGACGCGTTTCGCTCCTCCGGTTCGGTCCGCGCGTCGCTCCCGAGGTGTACCTCCGGGTCGTGTCATGGCGTTCCGAATTCGGGACGAACGTCCAAAGTCGTGGTGCCTGCTCACTCCTTCTCGCCCGCGCCGACCGCCGACTCGCCGACCTTCTCGCTCCCCGTGATGACCTCGCGACCGCCGAGGTACGGGCGGAGCGCCTCCGGCACCTCGACCGTCCCGTCGTCGTTCTGGTAGTACTCCAGGATGGCGACGACGACCCGCGGGACCGCCAGCCCCGAGCCGTTGAGCGTGTGGAGGTACTCGGCCGACTCGTGCCGCTCGGGCCGGTAGCGCAGGCCGGCCCGCCGGGCCTGGAAGTCCTCGAAGTTCGACACCGACGACACCTCGAGCCAGCGGCCGCCCTCCTCGGGGCCGTCCGCCATGTCGTCGCCCGGCGCCCAGACCTCGATGTCGTACTTCTTCGCCTGGGTGAACCCCAGGTCCCCGGTGCACATCTCCAGGATGCGGTAGGGGAGCTCCAGCCTCCGGAGCACCTCCTCGGCCTCGTCGACGAGGCCGTCGAACCGTTCGTCGCTCTCCTCGGGCCGGACGAAGTTCACCATCTCCACCTTGTTGAACTGGTGGACCCGGACGATGCCCCGGGTCTCGGTGCCGTGCTCGCCCGCCTCCTGCCGGAAGTTCGGCGAGTACGCTTGGTGTTTCAGCGGGAGGTCGTCGTCCAGCAGGATCTCGTCGCGGTACATGTTCGTCACGGGCACCTCCGCGGTGGGGAGCAGCCAGAGGTCGTCCTCGTCGTACGGCTCCTCGTTGTCGCCCTCGATGCGGTAGGCGTCCTCGGTGAACTTGGGGAACTGGCCGGTGCCCTCCATCGACCGCGACTTGACGGGGAGCGGCGGGAACACGTCGACGTACCCCTGCTCGCGGTGGACCTCCAGCATGAACTGGACCAGGGCGTGTTCGAGCATCGCGCCCTCGCCCTTGGCGAAGTAGAAGCCGCCGCCCGACACCTTCGCGCCGCGCTCGAAGTCGAGGATGTCGAGGTCCTCGCCGAGGTCGTAGTGGGGGACGACGGGGTCGGGCAACTCGCGCAGGTCGTCGAACCCCTCGCGCCGACGCTCCACGTTCTCGTCCTCGTCCTCCCCGACGGGGACGTCCTCCTGGGGGATCTGCGGAACGGTGAGCATCGCCTCGTGGAGGTCGTCCTCCAGTTCGTCGGCGCGGTCCTCGATCTCCTCGAGTTCGGCCTTGAGGCTCTGCGATTTCTCGATGGCCTCCTGGGCCGCCTCCTCCTTGCCCTCCTGTTTGAGCTGGCCGATCTTCGATGAGACCTGGTTTCGCTCGTGGCGGAGGGTGTCGCCCCGCCCCTTGAGGTCCCGCCACTCGTCGTCCATCTCGATGATGCGGTCGAGGTCGACGTCGTCGACGCCCTTGTCTTCGAGCGCGCGTCGGACGGTGTCGGGCTCGTCCCGGAGGAGCTGCCGCGAAATCATTTGTCGTCGCTTCCGGCGGGTGGCGCAAAACCGTGTCGGGTCCGTTCGACCGATTGGCACGGTGTGTTCGAGTTCGTGATTCGGCGTGGTCGAGTTTCGAGGGTGGTTTCTGCGGTATCTTCGTTTCCACGGTGAGCAGTAGCTCGAAAGCCCCCGCGGCTGTCGACTCGAGGGACCGCGCCTGTGCTCCTCGTCGCTCGCGTTGCTCGCTCCTGCGGTGCTTACCGGGTCCGCCGTCGTCGACAGCCGCGGCCCCTTTCAGTCCCACCCGACCGCATCTCACCCTCCCCAACCGGCGAGGCCCTTCCTGGCCGTCGGGACCTCGCCCCTCGCACGAGCAGCCGCGCAGAGCGCGGCCGCCGCGCGCCACGTGGACCGAGCGGGCTGGTGCGGTCGGCGTGTGCCGGCGGGCCTCCGTTCACGCGAGTGAACGCAGTGAGCGAGGGTGAACTCATGGGACCGAAGGTCCCAGGTAGTGCCCGCCGGACGCGCGCGAGGGATGAGTGAGCGAAGCGAGCGAATCGGCTGGGGAGGCCTGTGGCTGCTGTGCGGTGGCAGCGTGGGTGGGAATGAAAGGGGCCGGCTGGCTACGCGAACCCCGGGCCCGGTGAGCCGAGCCTGCGAGGCGAGCCTCGGGAGTCGCAGCCCGCACAGCGAGGCGAAGCCGAGCGAGCAGGACCGTCTCCCGTAGTAAGCACCGCAACGCGACCGCAGGGAGCGTGAGGAGCGCAGCGTGGTCCGCGGGAGCGTAGCCAGCCGGGGGCTTTCGAGAACAGCTACATGGAGAGCGAATCTCGAAGCCAACCGACTGGGCGCTTTCGAGTCACTCCGATTCCCCAAACGCTCGACTCAGTAATCCACAGCGGAAAACGAAGAACCGCAGAAACCCGAGATCTACCGACCGAATTCGATCGCCGCGCCCTGCCCGAACCCGACACACAGTGTCGCTAGCCCGCGATCAACGTCGCGCTTGATCATCTCGTGGATGAGCGTCACGGGAAGCCTGGCACCGGACGCGCCGAGCGGGTGCCCGATCGCGATGGCGCCGCCGTTGACGTTGTACTGGTCCTCGGGCACGCCCAGCTCGCGTCGGGCGTACTCGCACTGGGAGGCGAACGCCTCGTTCAGCTCCACGAGGCCGTAGTCGTCGATGGAGCGCCCGTTCCGCTCCAGCAGGCCCCGCGTAGCCGGGACCGGGCCGATACCCATTACCGTCGGGTCGACGCCCGCGACGTTGTTCATGCCGACCTCCGCGAGCACGTCCAGCCCGTGTTCGTCGGCGAACTCCCGCGAGCAGACGAGCGTCGCGGCCGCGCCGTCCGAGATCTGCGAGGAGTTCCCTGCCGTGACTGTGCCGTCGCCGGTGAACGCCGGCGGGAGATCCGCCAGGGCCTCGACGGACGTGTCGCGGCGGATGCCCTCGTCCTCCGTGACGACGCCGTCATCGGTTTCGACGGGGACGATCTCGTCGTCGAACCGGCCCGAGTCGGTCGCCTCGGCCGCGCGTTCGTGGCAGCGGGCGGCGTACTCGTCCTGGGCCTCTCGCGAGACGTCGTACTCCTCGGCGACCTTCTCGGCGGTCATGCCCATCTGGAGCTGGAAGACGTTGTACCTCTCCGAGAGTTCGGGGTGGAGGTGCTCGTAGGAGTCGCCGTCCATCGGGACCCGGGACATGTTCTCCACGCCGCCGGCGACGATGCAGTCGCGGTTGCCCGCCGCGATCGCGTCCGAGGCGGAGATGACCGCCTGCATTGAGGAGGCGCACCATCGGTTGATGCTCGTCGCCGGCGTCCCCTCGCCGAGCTCCGAGAGGAGCGCGATGACCCGTGCGACGTTGTTGTCCTGCTCGCCGCGCTGCTGTGCGACGCCCCACATGAGGTCGTCCACGTCGTCCGGGTCGAGGTCGTACTCCGCGAGGATGTGGTCGATGAGCGTGACGGACAGGTCCTCGCTCCGGGTGTCGGCGAAGGCGCCGCCGCCCTTGCCGAACGGGGTCCGGTGGGCGGCCGCGATGACGGGCGTTGCCATACCACGAACTCGGAGGTCCATGCCAATAAATCCGGGAGAACCGCGCCCCCGTTGCCCGACGTTGGAGCCGTCGTCGGGGCTCCGTCAGCGGCCGAAAACCGAACGGAAAACACGCCCTCTCCGGTACTGTCAGTAACGTACGCTTCCCCGACAGCGGAGCTGGGAGATCATCGAACCGGTCACCGAACGGAACGGGCAGCCCGTCGGACGACCCGTTCATCGGCGTGGAGGAGGGACGGTCCAGTCCCCATCAACTGCGAGACCAGCTCTCGAGCTACGCGGGTGGAACGCGGGCCCGTTCGAACCAGAACTCCTTGACCGCCTTCGCCAACGAGGCGTACTCCGCTGGGTCGTTCGGTTTCTCGATGTACGCGCTCGCGCCGAGGTCGTACCCCCTGCGAACGTCCGCTTCGTCGTCCGAGGTCGTGAGCAGGAGGATCGGACGCGGGGGGAACTTCGGGTCGTCGTTCAGCGATCGGATGATGGTGAACCCGCTGCTCCGCGGGAGGTGCAGGTCCAGGAGGAGCAGATCCGGATACGCGGTCGACTCCGTGTTCAGACAGCCGGTCAGGAACTCGATCGCGTCGTCCCAGGTCGAGGCGGTGTGCACTTCAGGGTCGAAGTTCACCTCCGAGAACGCTTCCTCGAGGAGGCGGACGTCGCCGGGGTTGTCCTCGACGAGCAGGATGGTGAACGTGTCCGCGGTTTCGTTTGTCACTGGCGATTCTCGTGAGAGCGTATGCTCTTCGTACGCAAAGGTACGAGCCCTAAAGAATTAGAACGGCATCGGGTTGACACTCCGCCAACGGACGAATCCCGGCGGGGGCCAGGTGGTTCGCGTCCGATCCGCTCGGGGGGACGACGACTCGGGAAGACACTTACCACAGGCAGTCGCAGTCGCCCCCGTGACGCCCCGCCGTACCGCCCGGACCGCCGCCGAAATCCACCGGAACCCCGTCCGCGCGGTCGCCCTCCTCTCCGTCCTCGCGCTCGCCCTTCGGCTCTGGGGCCTCGGCGCCCGCGCGATGCACTTCGACGAGGCCCGCGTCGGCTACTGGACGCTCAGGTACCTCGAGACCGGCGATCACGTCTACCGACCCATCGTCCACGGGCCGTTCCTCGAACTCGCGACCGCGCCCCTCCTCGACGCCCTCGGGCCGACGGGGTTCGCCGTCCGCCTCCTCCCCGCGCTCCTCGGCGCGGCGCTCCCGCTCGCCGCCCTCGCGTTCCGCGGCGCCCTGGACGACGCCGAGGTCGTCGCGCTCGCCGGGTTCCTCGCGCTCAACCCCCTGCTCCTGTTCTTCTCGCGGTTCTTCCGCGCGGACGTCCCCCTCGCCGCCTTCGCCTTCGGCGCGTTCGCGCTTGCCCATCGAGCGCACCGGACCGGCAGCCGACGGGACCTCCTCGCGGCCGGGGTCCTCCTCGGTCTCGCGCTGACGACGAAGGAGAACGTCGTCGTCTACCTGCTCTGCGTCGCCGGCGCGGCCGCCGTCGGACTCGCGGTTCGATGGTGGTCCGACGGCGGCGACGGCGTCCGCGACGCGGTCGGCCGACTCCGTCCGCTCGTCCCCGCGGCGGTCCCGGCACTCCTCGTCGCCGTCCTCGTCGCGTGGTTCTTCTACGTCCCCCGCGGCCACTCCCCCGGCCTCGACGACCTCGCGACGCGGCCGGTCGCGGTCCTCGCCGCCGGCACCGTCAGCGCGTGGGAGACGTTCGCCGGGAGCCTCTGGGCCGGGACCCACGACCAGCCGTACCTCCCGTTCCTCGGACACCTGCTCGGCAGCGTCGCCATCGGCGGTGCGGCGCTGTACGGGTGCGCGCTGCTCGGCCTCGCGGGCGAACTCCGCCGCGCGTTCTCTCGACCCGTCGACGTCGCCAACTCCTGCCCGTCCGTCCGCCCCCTCGTCGTCGCCACGGCCGCCTGGGGGCTCGTCGCGCTCGCGGGCTACCCGGTCGCGGCTGACATCAAGGCGCCGTGGCTCGCCGTCCACGCGCTCGTCCCGCTCGCGGTCCCGGCGGCGGTCGGCGCGGTCGCACTCGTCCGGCGCGGCCGGCGGTGGTGGACCGAGGGGGATCGCCTCGCCGCCGCCTCGCTCGCCTGCGTGGTGCTCCTCGTCGTCGGGCAGGCGGGGTTCGTCGCGTTGGCGACGTCCTACACCGAGCCGACGCCCCGGGTGAACCTCCTCGCGCAGGGGGCCCAGCCCGGCGACGACCTCGACCCGCTGGCGGCCGCCATCGGCGCGTCCGCGGACCGGGGCGGCGTGCTCTACTACGGCGAGCGGTTCTGGCTGCCGAACGAGTCGGTCGACGACGCACCGCCGGGCCCGGACGCGAACTGGCTCGGCTACTGGATCCGCCGGCTCCCGCTCCCGTGGTACACCGAGCGGGTCGGCGCCGAGACGTCGTACGCCCGCACCCCCGAGGACGTCCCGGACGACCCGCCGCCGGTCGTGGTCGCCGCACCGGACGAGGCCGGGGAGGTCGCCCCGCTGCTCGACGGCTACGGACGGCGGTCGTACGACCTCGCGCTGTTCGGCAACCCGGTCGTCGTCTTCACCGACCCGACGCTGTACGACCTGGAGTCGAGCGACGCGAAGCGGGACGGTTCCTGACATCCGCGAGATCGTGCGTGTTCGAGGGCGGGCTGACGATTGCAGACCGTACGTGTGGATCCTCGCTCGACGCGAACGACGACGCGAACGAGTTCGTCGCGTACGTACACGCCCGGGTGGGGAGGATAGGCGTACACCGGCAGGTACTCGCGCGCTTCGACGTGCTTAAACCGGCGCAACGGGAAGATGTGTGGGATGAGTGACCCGGCAGTGGACGTGGTCGAACTCCTCGTCACCGCACGCCGATACAGCGAGGACCGGGCCCTCGACGCCGACGACCTCCCGCCGCGGTACCGCCGCGTCTTCTGGAGCGAGGCAGCCGAGGACGAGTCCGGGCCAGGCGGAGTGAACCGACCGCTTCACGTGACCGAACCGAACGCGACGACAGCGACGGGGGTGGAGCGACCCTGGGAGGCCGTCTCCGACCTCCTGTTCACGCAGCGAACAGAATTCTCCGGCGAACTGGAGCTGACCCAGCCGGACATGACGACCGAGTGGCTACTCGAACGCGTGGACGACGACCGACTCCTCTCGAACCCGGTGCTCGCGAAGATCGCCGAGGAGGCCGACGCCGGGTTCGACGTCACCCACGCGGAGGCTCGCGAGGAGAACCGGCCGATCCGCGCGGACCGCGTCTGGATCGACGCGCTCCTCGACGAGTACTTCGGCGATGACGACGAGGACGAGGACGGCGACGACATGCTCGATCTCGTCACGGTGAAGGCGCCCGAGGAGATCGAGATGACCCTCCAGGACCTCGTGCTCACCGAGGACCAGGAGGGCGAGATCCGCAAGCTAATGAAGGCCATCGAGCACCGCGAGTACCTCGCGCAGATCGGCCTCCGCGAGATCGGCAAGCTCCTGTTCGTCGGCCCGCCCGGCACCGGCAAGACGACCGCCGCCCGGGCGCTCGCGCACGAACTCGGCCTCCCGTTCGTCGAGGTGAAGCTCTCGATGGTGACGAGCCAGTACCTCGGCGAGACGGCCAAGAACGTCGAGAAGACGTTCGAGGTCGCCAAGCGGCTCGCGCCGTGCATCCTCTTCATCGACGAGTTCGACTCCGTCGCGAAGACCCGCCGGAGCGACGAGCACGCGGCACTCAAGCGAGCGGTCAACACCCTCCTCAAGAGCATCGACGACATCTCGCTGGTCCGCGACGAGGTGCTGCTCATCTCGGCGACGAACCACCCCGACCAGCTCGATGCCGCCGCCTGGCGGCGCTTCGACGAGATCGTTAACTTCCCGAAGCCGGACCGGCAGATGCGCTCGGACATCCTCGAGATCATCACGCGCCGGATGGAGATCGCGGAGTTCGACCCGCAGGAGGCCGCCGAGCGGACGGAGGGCCTGACGGGATCGGACCTCCGGATGGTGCTGCGGGAGGCCGTGCTCGAGGCCCTGACCGACGAGCGCATGTCCATCACCCAGGAGGACATCATGGACGCGGTCGAGGACTTCGAGGAGCGCGACAACCTGAAGAACATGGACATGATCGAGGGCGAGGGCGCCGAGGTGCCCGAGGTCGCGGGCGACGGCGGCGACGCGCACGACCACGACGACCACGACCACGATCACGACCACGGCACAGCCGACCACTCGCACGACGACTGATCCGACTCTCGGGAGTCGATCCGAGACGCGACATCGGCGCGACGCGACCCGAACCGGCCCGGTGCCGGCTCGATTCCGTCGTCGACGACGCCTCCGATACCCCTTACTTCCCCGCCCACCTCCGCCCGCCTAGCGAATGCGCGTCACCCTGCTCGGCACGGGCGATACGACCGGCACGCCGACCGTCGGGTGCGACTGCGACACCTGCCGGGCGGCCCGCGAGCGCGGCGTGGAGCGCTCGCGCTTCTCCGTCCACGTCGAGAACGAACGGACCGGCGAGTCGCTCCTCGTCGACTTCTCCCCCGACTTCCGCCGCCAGTTCCTCGACTCCGAGGTCCCCCTCCCCGACGCCGGCGTCGTCACCCACGTCCACTTCGACCACCTCGACGGCCTCGGGAACGCCTACCGCGTCTTCGACGAGTTACCGGTCTACGCCGCCGACGAGACCGACCCCCTGACCGACGAGTCGGTCGCGGGGACGATCCGCCGGAAGTACGACTACCTCGACCGCGTGACCGTCCACGACGTCACCCCCCACGAACCGACGCGGATCTGCGGCCTCGACGTGACGCTCGTCCCGGTCGACCACCCGCCGCTCGTCTGCTACGGCGTCGCTGTCGAGGACCCCGAGACGGGGGCGAAGCTGTCGCTCTCGGGCGACACCAGCTACGACGTTCCCCCCGAATCGCGCGCCGCGCTGGCCGAACCCGACCTCCTGCTCGCGGACGGCATCGTCCCGGCGAGCCTCTGCGAGCGCCACCCGATCGGCGGGGCCGACCGCGGGCCGGACGGGGTCCCGCGGACGTTCGGCACGAAGCACATGACCCGCGAGGGGGCGCTCGCGCTGGCCGAGGACCTCGACGCGGCGGAGACCCGCGTCGTCCACGCGGCCCACTTCTATCCCGTCGAGGAGGCGTTCGAGGACCCGCTCGCGGTCGACGGCGAGGTGTACGACCTGTAGGGCACGTCGGGATCGGGAGCACACCCGGACCGACCAGTCGGAAAACACTTGCCGGAGTGCTCGGAGTACCCGCCAATGCCTCGCACCTGCTCCCGGCGCCGGGCGCTGGCGGCCGTCGGCACCGCGCTGGTCGCCGGCTGTTCCCAGCCGGGCACCCCTCCATCCGACTCCAGTAGCGGGTCGGATCGACCGACCGAAACGTCGACGTCGACGTCGACGCCCGTCCCCGAACCGGACGTCTCGTTCGACCCCGACGACGACTGGCGGGCGCCGACCGACGCGCCCGCGACGAACGTCGAGACGAACGTGCTGGTCGAGAACCTGGAGATCCCCTGGGACGTCTCGGTCGCCGCGAACGGCGACCTGTTCATCACCGAGCGCGTCGGCCGGGTCACCCGGTTCAGCGCCGGCGAACTCGACGCGGTGCTCTCGCCCGCGGACGTCATCGGCGCCGGGTCGGTGCCGCCCGGCCACGACGAGCGCCCCTGGTGGGTCGACGGCGGCGAGGGCGGCACCCTCGGCGTCGCGGTCCACCCGAACTACCCCGACGTCGAACTCCTGTTCGTCTACTACACCGCGGCGGTCGAGGACGGCCCGGTGAACCGCATCTCGCGGTTCGACCTGTCGGCCGACGACCCCGGCGCGGCCGAGACGGTCGTCGTCGACGGGATCCCCGCCTCGAACATCCACGACGGCGGCCGACTGACGTTCGGGCCGCGCGGGCGCCTGTGGGCGACCGTCGGCGACGCCGGCGAGGAGTCGCTGGCGGCCGACCCGTCGAGCCTCGCGGGGTCGATCCTCCGCGTCACCGTCGACGGCGAACCAGCGCCGGGCAACCCCGACCTGGGCGACCCCCGGGTGCTCACCTACGGCCACCGGAACCCGCAGGGACTGGCGTGGCTCCCGGACGGGACGGCCCTTGCCACCGAGCACGGTCCGTCGGGGAAGGACGAACTCAACCGTCTCGAGGGCGGCGCGAACTACGGCTGGCCGGACGTCCGCACACCGGAGGAGTACCGGAACGCGGCGGACGTCCACCGGCCGCTGTTCAACACCCGCAACACGACGTGGGCGCCGACCGGCTGCCTGTTCTACACCGGCGACGCCGTCCCATCGTGGCGAAACCGGCTGCTGGTCGGCGGGCTCAGGAGCCAGCAGGTCGTCGTCGCCACGGTCACCCGCCCCGACGGCGACCCACCGCCGGTGGGCGACGGCCGACGCTTCGACGCCGACTGGCTCGACGACGCCTACACCGTCACGGCGAACCCGGTGTTGCAGGACGAACTCGGGCGGGTCCGTCACGTCGAGCAGGGGCCCGACGGCGCGCTGTACGCCATCACCTCGAACCGCGACGGCCGGGCGAACGAGCCGTTCCCCCGCGAGCGCGACGACGTGCTCGTCAGACTGGAGGTCACCTCGTGACGGGTCGAGACGCTCGAACCGCCCTCGTCGCGGCCATCCTCGCCGTGTTGCTCACGGTCGGGCCGGCCTCCGCCGGGGTCGGTGCCGGAACGACCGACGCGGTCGGACCGGGGGCCGGGACGGCGGGCGCCGCTACGGCCGGGACGTACCCGGCGAAGATGGCCCAGACGCCGAACCCCTGCGTCGGGACGATCAGCCAGCGGCCGTCCGCAACGACGCTGGTCACCATCCAGGGCGCCCGCGGCGGCGGGAAGACCGCCTCGCTGATGCTCGGGGTCCGCCCGAACGGGTCGGTCGTCGGCGTCCACAACGACACCGCCGCTGGCCGGTGGTGGCAGTACGACGTGGACCCGATGCCGAACGGGGACCTGCTCGTGGCGACGACCGAACCCGGCATCTCCGTCGTCGAGCGAGTCGACCCGGCGACGGGCGAGCACGAGTCGGTCGAGCGCCTCGAGAACGTCGAGGACGCCCACGACGTCGACTACCTCGGCGACGGCGAGTACGTCACCGTGGACAAGGGCGACGGCCGCAACCGCGTCGTCGTCTACAACAGCACCAGCGAGGAGATGGTGTGGAAGTGGCGGTTCGACGAGTACGCCGACCGCTTCCCGCAGTCGGGCGGCGGCCCGTACGGTGAGGACTGGACCCACGTCAACGACGTGGACGAGATCGGCGACGGCGTCTTCCTGGTCTCGGTCCGCAACTTCGACCAGGTGATCGCCATCGACCGCGGGACGAAGGAGGTGCTCTGGACGCTCGGCGAGGACGACGACTACGACGTCCTGAACGAGCAGCACAACCCGGACTACATCGAGGGCGAGAACGGCACCGACACCGTGCTGGTCGCCGACAGCATGAACGACCGCGTGGTCGAGTACGCCCGCGAGGACGGCGAGTGGACCCGGACGTGGACCCTCCGCGGCGGCGGCCTGAGCGAGCCGCGCGACGCCGACCGCCTCCCGAACGGCAACACGCTGGTCACCGACCGCCGCGGCCACCGGGTCGTCGAGGTCACCCCGCGCGGCGAGGTCGTCTGGGAGTTCTACACGCCGTGGCAGCCGTACGACGCCGAACGCGTCGGCACCGACCGCGGTTCGGAGGGGCCGACGATGCGCCAGCTCCGCGCCGACGGCACCCACCGGATGCAGGGGAGCGCCGGCTACGACACCGAACGGATCGAATCGTGCTACGCCTACCTCACCGGCTGGGACGGCGGGAGCCGACTCGTCCCCGACGACGAGCTGTGGGGGACCGCAGGAAACGGCACGCCCGGTTCGACCGACGGGAGCGTGGGGACGGCTGACGGGTCGACCGAGCCGACCCTGACGACCGTCCCGCCCAGGTCCGGGCCGTTCTCGCCCGGTCGCCTCACGCCGCTCCTCGGGGTCGGCCTCGCGGCGGCGGTCGCGGCCGTCGTCGCCGGGTTCGTCGTCTGGCGGCGACGCTGACCCGCTCTGACAATATCAGGGTAGGTTCACCGCCGACGCGACGCCCTGCCGGACTCAGTCGGAGAACCGGTCGAGCCCGCTCTGTCGCCGGGCGGTCCCGGCCGGGTCGCGCTCCCACGGCGTCGCCGCGTCTCTGAGCGCCGCGCGGTCGACCGCCAGCGCATCCCCGGCCTCGAACCCCGGGCAGTCCGGGCCGCAGGCCTCCGCGGGGTTGACGACGCGGTCGAAGTGCCCGCACTCGGGCCGCCCGTCCGCGGTCGCCAGACAGCGGGCGCAGTCCGGGAACTCGTAGGTCCGCCAGCCCTTGCCGTACGCCCGCTCGGCGATCCGACGGCGCTTTCGGGCCTTCGCCTCCGGGTCGACGAGCGCGACGTCGGTCCGGAGGGGTCGCTCGTCCACGACCTCGATTCCCGGTTCCGTCACGGGGAGTCGGCTCGCCTCGCGGAGGACCGTCCGCTCGCCCGAGTCAGGGTCGAACCGCCAGACGCCGACCTCCTGGGGGAGCCGGTTCAGGTGCGCGCCGGTGACGTGGCTCGCCGTCGCCAGCACCACCTCGTCGAGGAGGCCGAGCGAGACGTCGAACCTGAGCTGGCGTTCGAGGTCGCCCGGCCGGCCGAGGTCGGGTTTGTTCTCGATACCGACGAGCTTCCCGACCCAGTCGTCGGGGTAGCGGGCGGTCTGGCGGACGTACTCCCGGCCGCCCCGTCGCTCGCGCGAGAGGAAGCCGGACTCGACCGCGGCGTCGACCCGCTCGCGGGCGAGGTCGGGGTGGCCGTCGAAGGCGTCGCGCCAGTAGCGCGCCTCGCCGACGCCGACGTCGGCCTCGATGGCGGCGTGGGGGACGGCCCGGTCGGTGATACGCGCCCGGTCGGCGAACCCCGGGCCGGGTTCGATCCCGACCACGTCCATCACGCGGCTCCCCGGCGACGCGACGGCGGCTCCGAGCTGGCGGGCGAGCACCCAGTCCTCCTCCCGTTCGAGGTGGGCACACAGCGCCAGTTCGAAGCCGAACTCCATTCTACCGCGTCGTCGGGGGTGCACGGAGAAAAGGGCCGCGTGTCCGGTGGAGGGTGGAGGGCCGACGCGCTCGTCGAACCGTCGACGCCCGCGACCGAACCGGCGGACACGACGACGAATCACCCGGCCCCCGACGGGAGGGCGAAACCCTTTCGCCCCTCCCCCGCCCCTCGACAACCATGGTAACGGGCGCGCCGGCGAAGATGCTCGACCGCCGGGACGAACTCACGCCCATGTTGGCCCAGTACGTCGACCTCGCCGAGGAGTACGACGACGCCGTCCTCCTCTTCCGCGTCGGCGACTTCTACAAGGCGTTCTGCGAGACGGCCGACGAGGTCGCCCGGGTCTGCGAACTCACGCGGATCGAGCGCGAGGACTCCACGGGTACCTACACCGCCTGCGGCATCCCCGTCGACAACGCCGCGAAGTACCTCGACCGCCTGCTCGACGCCGAGTACCGCCTCGCGGTCGCCGACCAGGTCGAGGACCCAGAGGAGACGAACGGGCTGGTCGACCGGGCGGTCACGCAGGTCATCACCCCCGGAACGGTCGTCGACGACGAACTGCTCGCGACCGGGTCGAACACCTACGTCGCCTGCGTGGCCCGGGGGAGTACCGGCGACGCCGCCGAGGTGTGCGGCGACAGCGACGGCGAGTACGGCCTCGCCCACGTCGACGTCTCGACCGGCGAGTGCGCCGCCACGGCCGGGTCGCTCGCCGACGTGCAGGAGGAACTCGCGCGCATCGCCCCCGCGGAACTGCTGACCGGTCCGGACGTCGACGCCGGCGGGGACGACCTCGCGGACAGCGCGATGACCACCGAGTACGACCCGACCGTCTTCGAACCCGACGCGGCCCGCGAGCGCCTGACGGCCTACGCCGACCCGGAACGGTTCCGGCCGACCGCCGCGACCGCCGCTGGCGCGCTGCTCGCCTACGCCGAGTGGGCGCAGGGCGACGACGGCCCGCTCGGACACGTCAACCGGGTCCGATGGTACGACCCCCGGCGCAGCCTGCGGCTCGACGCGACCGCGCTCCGCGGGCTGGAGCTGTTCGAGACCCACGCCGGCGGTGACGCGACGTTGTTCGACACGCTCGACGAGACGCGCTGCGCGCTCGGCCGCCGCCGACTCCGGGCGTGGCTCCGCCGCCCCCTCCTCGACCGCGAGCGGGTCGAATCACGCCACGACGCGGTCGAGGCGTTCGCCGAGCAGACGCTCGTCCGCGAGGAGGTCAGGGACCTGCTCGGCGAGGCGTACGACCTGGAACGCCTCGTCGGGCGCGTCACCCGCGGACGGGCGGACGCACGGGACCTCCGGTCGCTCCACGCGACGCTCGAAGCCGTGCCCGAGATCCGCGACGCGCTGGCCGACGTCCCGGAACTCGCCGACCTCCGCGACTCGCTCGACGCGCTTGCCGACCTCCGGGAACGGATCGACGCCGCCATCGTTGAGGACCCGCCGACGGACATCACCGACGGCGGTGTCGTCCGCGACGGCTTCGACGCCGACCTCGACGAGGTGCGCGGAACCGCCCGCGAAGGGCGCGAGTGGGTGGCGAACCTGGAGTCCGCGGAACGCGAGCGCACCGGCATCGACAACCTCGACGTCGGCTACAACCGAGTCCACGGCTACTACATCGAGGTGACGAACGGGCAACTGGAGAAGGTGCCCGACGACTACACCCGCCGACAGACGCTGAAGAACTCCGAGCGCTTCTACACGCCCGAGCTGAAGCGCCGCGAGGACGAGATCCTCGGCGCCGACGAGCGCGCCGACCGGCTGGAGTACGAGCTGTTCACCGAGGTCCGGGGCGACGTGGCTGCCGAAGCCGAGCGGATCCAGGGTCTCGCGGACGCCGTCGCCCGGGTGGACGCACTCGCCGCGCTCGCGACCGCCGCGGTCGAGCGGAACTACGCCCGCCCGGAACTGGGCGCCGAGGGCGTGTTCGTCGAAGGGGGCCGCCACCCCGTCGTCGAGCGCACCGAGCCGGAGTTCGTGCCGAACGACACCGACCTGCCGCGGGGCACCGTCGCGCTCGTCACCGGCCCGAACATGAGCGGGAAGTCGACGTACATGCGCCAGGTCGCGCTCTGCGTCGTGCTCGCGCAGGCCGGCTCGTTCGTGCCGGCCCAGTCGGCCCGGCTCCCGGTCGTCGACCGGGTGTTCACCCGCGTCGGCGCCAGCGACGACATCGCCGGCGGCGAGTCGACGTTCATGCGCGAGATGCGCGAGCTGACGGACATCCTCCACGACGCGACCGCCGACTCGCTGGTCGTCCTGGACGAGGTGGGTCGCGGAACCGCCACCACCGACGGCCGGGCCATCGCCCGCGCGGCCGTCGAATTCCTCCACGACGAACTCGGCTCGACCGCCCTGTTCGCGACCCACTACCACGACCTCACCGAACTCGCCGACGAGCGCGAGCGCGTCAGGAACCTCCACTTCGCGGCGACCCGCGAGGGCGGGGACGTGACGTTCCTCCATCGCGCGAAACCCGGCGCCGCAGCGGCCTCCTACGGCGTCGAGGTCGCCGAACTCGCCGGCGTACCTAACCCGGTCGTGGAGCGCGCGAGGGCGCTCGTAGCCGAGGAAGCCGACGCGGATGCGGAACCCGCCGACGAGGACCCCGGTTCCGACTCGGCACAGCGCACCCTCGACGACCTCGGGGGCGCGGAGCGGGGGCGGTCGCGTGGCGCCGGAACCGTCGACCTGACCGACGCGGAGCGTGAGACGCTGGCGGCGCTCCGCGAGGTCGACGTCGCCGACACCACCCCGATGGAGGCGCTGAACCGCCTGAACGGGCTCCAGCGGCGGCTGGAGGAGGACGTCTGAGATGGCCGGGAGCCGCGAGGCCGGCGTCCGCGAACTCGACCGGGCCACGGTCGAGCGCATCGCCGCCGGCGAGGTGATCACCCGACCGGCCCGCGTCGTCGCCGAACTGGTGGAGAACGCGCTTGACGCCGGCGCCGAACGGATCGACGTCGAGGTCGACGGCGACGGGACCGACCGCATCCGCGTCGCCGACGACGGATGCGGGATGAACAGGGAGGACGCCGCGCTCGCGGTCGAACCGCACACGACGAGCAAGATCAGGGACGCCGGTGATCTCGCGGCCGCGGACACCCTCGGTTTCCGGGGGGAGGCGCTCGCCAGCGTTGCGGACGCGGGTACGCTGGAACTGACGACGAACGCGGACGACGACGAGATCGGCACCCGTGTCCGCGTCGCCGACGGGGAAACGGCCGTCGCGGACGCCGGCCGGGCGCGGGGGACCACCGTCGAGGTGACGGAGCTGTTCGCCGACAGGCCCGCGCGCCGGGAGTCGCTCGCCTCGCCAGCCAGGGAGTTCGGCCGCGTCTCCGAACTGCTGGCGGACTACGCGCTCGCCCGGCCGGACGTCGCGTTCTCGCTGACCCACGACGGCCGGGAGACGCTCCGGACGCCGGGCACGGGGACCACGGACGCGCTGGTGGCCATCTACGACCGCGAGACCGCCGGGCACGCGACCGCGTTCGACCACCGGGCGGACCTCGAAACGGGGGCCGGATCGGAACCGATGGTGGGCTGGGAACTCCGGGCCGAGGGCGCGCTCGTCGCGCCGGCTGTCACGCGCTCGACCCGCGACCACGTCCACCTCGCGGTCAACGGCCGGCCGGTCGCGAACGAGGCGCTCCGCCGGGCGGTCGCGTCGGGCTACGGCACCCTCGTCCCGTCCGGTCGGGAGCCGGTCGCCGTCGTCCGCCTCTCGCTCCCCGCCGAGACGGTGGACGCGAACGTCCACCCCGCGAAGGAACGCGTCGCGCTCCGCGATGGGAACACCGTCGCCGACGCGGTCGAGACCGGCGTCCGGGACGCGCTCACCACGGCGGACCTCCGGCGCTCCGGCGAGGTGGCGATGGACCTCGACTCCTCGCTCGCGCCCGTGGAGGGCGCCGAGTCGGACTTCGCCGACGCGACCGTAATCGGACAGTTCCGCGACCTCTACGTGCTGTGCGAGGCCGACGACGACCTGGTCGTGATCGACCAGCACGCCGCCCACGAGCGGGTGAACTTCGAGCGCCTGCGGGCCGCGCTGGCCGACGAGGCGGTCCCCTCGGCCGACCTGGACCCGGCCGCGACCGTCTCGCTCGACCCGGGCGCCGCCGCAGGGGTGGAGGAGCACGCCGACGCGCTCCGCGACCTGGGGTTCGCGTTCGAACCCTTCGGCGGGAACACGTACCGCGTCGCGGCCGTCCCCGCGCCGCTGGGCCGGGTCGCCGACGCGGACGCGCTGGGCGAGACGGCCGCGTCGCTCGCGCGGGGCGAGGCGGACCCGCGGGAGGCGGCGCTGGCCGACCTCGCGTGCCACCCGTCGCTTAAGGCCGGGGACGCGCTGGACCGTGAGACAGCTACCCGACTGGTCGAGCGACTCGGCGAGTGCGAGCAGCCCTACGCCTGCCCGCACGGCCGTCCGACGACCCTCACCGTCGAGGAGGCGACGCTGGCGTCCGGGTTCGAGCGCCCGACGCGCCGGTAGCTACCACTCCTTGCAGTCGGCGCAGACGTACTCGCCGTCCTGGCGCCACCGAGTCGTGGCGGTCTCGCCACACCCCGTACACTCGGCGCCGTCGGGCGACCAGCCGTAGGTCGGTTCGGCGGGGGCGACGGACTCCGGGGGGATCGGATCGTCCTCGTCGGATTCGGTTTCGATGCCGCCGGATTCGGCGGTTGAGTCGTCGTCCGGCGAGTCGGTGTCCGAGTCAGCGTTGGCCGGGGGTTCGGGGCTGGCGTCCGTTCCGGAGTCGGCCGGCGTTTCCGGGTCGGACGCCGATTCCGGCTCCCGGTCGGATTCCGCGGGAACGTCGTCCGGCTCGTCGGCGTCGTCGGCGGGGTCCTCGCGCTCCCCGGCGTCGAGAAAGTCGTCGAGCGAGTAGTCCCCCGTCACGGCCGAGAGGAGGGCGTCCGCGGACATAACTCCGGCGCGATAGCTCGGGTGCGTCCGGGGTGTGTGACGGCGTCGACGGAACACCGGAAGCCGAACGAGCCGCGCCTCCTCGGCACGACGGAAGCGATAGGCGCGTTTTATTCGTGCCGTCTCGATACGAGAGCTATGGACGGGAGCGCGAAGTGGTCGGGCGTGATGGCGGCGGTCTGTACACTCGCGGCGGCGGCGGTCGCTCTCGTCCTCCTCGCCGTGCTCCCCCCGGAGCCGACCGGGTCCTCCCACCTGATGTACGGCCCGCAGGCGGTCGTCGCCGGTGGGGTGCTCGGCGGGGCGTTCTGGTGGGCGCTCGTCGAACGGCCGGGAAGACCGACCACCGGGCGGGCCATTCTGGCCGGGTTCCTCGTCGGCCTGCTCGCCCATCCGCTGATGTGGGCGTGGTACTTCGTCGTCGGACCGCTGTATCTCCCGGTCGAGCGGATGGGGCCGGCGGTAGCCGCGGGGACCGCCCTGAAGGTGTCGGTGGCCTCCGTCCTGTTCTTCGGCTGGCTCACGGTTCCGGTCGCGGTCGTCTGTGGGTGGGTCGTCGTGCGGTTCCGACGGCGCGCCCTCGAGTAGGAGGGCGGGGATGCCCCGGCCCGGGAACGTGGCTGCACGAGTATCAACGCTCAAGCCCCGCCGGGAACAACGCCCGGACATGGTCTCGGTCATCGACTTCCTCGTGGAACTCGGCAACAGCATCGTCGGCATGGCCCGCATCATCGGCCTCGAGGTCGCGCTCGGGGACCCGCTCTCGTTCGTCACGATACTCCTCGGCGCGCTGATCATGGCGTTCAGCGTCGGGCTCCTCGGCTACCTCGCGCTCGGCGCGCTCGGCCGGGAACTCGGCATCGTGACCCCGACGCCCCGCCGCAACCCGAGCGAGACGCGCTAGCGGCACTGAGCGGAGGTTCCGAACCGACGGAACGTCCGCAGCACCGAACCGACGGGACGCGTCGGATCGATCGAACCGGCCTACGGCGCCGCGTCCGCGGCCAGCCTGATCGCCTCTTCGAGGTTCGGCCCGAGCGGCGACCCGACGACGAGCGAGTCCGCGTGCGCCAGCACCGCGGCCATTCCCTCCTCCACCTCCTCGGGCGTCCCGGCGATGCAGAACGCCGCCAGCATCGCCGGCGTCACCGCCTCGAACGCCGTCGAGAACTCGCCGGCGGCGATGGCGTCGCCGATGCGGTCGGCGCGCTCGGGGTCGATTCCGTGTCGATCCAGCACCGGCGGCGGCGCGCCCGCGGCGATGTACGCGACCGGCGGACGGGCGGCCTCCTTCGCCGCCTCGCCGTCCTCGGCGACCGAGACGGCGGCGTAGGCCGCGAGGTCGAACCCGTCGGCGTCGACACCGTCCGAGCGGTCCGCCAGGCCCTCGGCCACGCGCTCGCGGGCCCAGGCGAGGTCGTCGGGATGCGAGCCGTTGAACAGCAGGCCGTCGGCGCGCTTTCCGGCCATCCGGCACATGTGCGGACCCTCGCCGCCGACGTAGACCGGGATGTCGGCGCCCTGCGGCGGTTCGTAGTTCAGCCCCGCGTCGTCGGCCTCGAACGTGCTCCCGCCGTCGACGCGCTCGCCGGCCCAGAGCCGTCGCGCGACCTCGAACGCCTCCAGTACGGGGCGGAGGCCGCGCTCGTCGGCGTGGCCGAGGTTCCGGAGCGAGGAGGGATCACCGGGTCCGACGCCGTAGACGGCGCGGCCGCCGGAGGCCTCGTCCAGCGTGGCGACCCGCGAGGCGAGGGTGACGGGATGCGTCTCGAGGGGGTTGACGACGCCCGGGCCGAGCCGGGCGTCGTCGGTCGCGGCCGCGAGTCGCGCGAGCGCCTGGAAGGCGTCCCGGTTGTTGTAGTGGTGGGAGACGAACACCGCGTCGAAGCCCGCCCCCTCGGCGGCCGCCCCGAGGTCGACGAGGCGGTCCACGGGGTGTTCTGGCGTGAGTTCGATCCCGAGCACCCCGTCACCCATCGAACTCCCACCCCCGGAGCGCCTGTCGGACGAAGTCGCCGCCCACGTCGCGGAAGAGCTCGTCGCTGCCGCCGTGCTCGCCCCACTCGAAGTCGCGGACGACGACGGCCGGCGTGCCACCGTCGCCCTCGCCGGCGACGAGGTTCGACGCGGCCGCGAGTTCGTCCACGACGCTCTCGACGGTGACGCCGAGCTCCCGGCCGTCGCGGTCGGTCTCGCCGCGCCAGTCGCGCGAGGCGTGCATCCCGGCCCAGCCGATGGCGACGCCGCGCTGGCCGTGACGGAACGGCCGGCCGCAGGTGTCGGTGACGACGACCCGGTCGACGGGCAGCCCCTCGCGGATTCGCTCGGCGGACTCGGAGGGGCGTTCCGGCAGGAGCAGCAGGTCGCCGTCGGGGACGTTCGAGCGGTCGATGCCCGCGTTGACGCCGACGTGGCCGAACCGCGTCTCGGTGAGGAGGAACGGCGCCTCCATCAGCAGCTCCGTCGACTCCTCCAGCACGGCCTGGGCGAACCGGGGGTCCTTCTCCTCGCCGGAGATGGCGCCCAGCCGCGCGGCGATCTCCCGCGCTCGGGGGCCGGCCGGGAAGTCGCCGAGGTCGAACGTCCGCCCCTCGGCCTTCGAGACGACCGTGGAGGCGACACAGACCACGTCGTCCGCGCGGAGGTCGACCCGGTCGCGGACCATGGCGGCGAGGTCGTCCCCCTCCCGGATCTCGGGGAGGTCGGGGACGGCGAACAGTTCCATACGGGGCGGTCGCACGTCGGTGGCAAAAGGCCGCCGGTGGCGGTACCGCTCGCTAGGCTGGGGTCGCGCCCTCGACCGGGTTCGTCGAGGTTCCTCCTCGCGGAGTTTGGGACGAGTTGGGGGCCTCTAGTCCGTCGTTGCGTTGCCCTCGATGGCCGCCCTGCGGGCGATCGCGTCCTCGAAGAACGAGTCGGGGAGGTCGTCGAAGTCACCGGCCTGGACCCGCCAGAGGTTGGCGTACAGCCCGTCCATCGCGAGCAGGTCGGCGTGCGTGCCCCGCTCGACGACGCGTCCGCCCTCGAGGACGAGGATCTCGTCGGCGTCCTTCACCGTCGAGAGCCGGTGGGCGATGGCGATCGTCGTGCGGTCGGCCGCGACCTCGCGGAGGCTGCGCTGGATGATGGCCTCCGTCTCGGTGTCGACGTGGCTCGTCGCCTCGTCGAGCACGAGGATCGCGGGGTCCTTGAGGAACGCCCTCGCGAGCGCGATCCGCTGGCGCTGACCCCCGGAGAGGCGGACCCCGCGTTCCCCCACGACGGTGTCGTACCCGTCGGGGAGGTTCTCGACGAACTCGTGGGCCGCCGCCCGGCGCGCGGCCGCCTCCACCGCCGCGTCGGTGGCGTCGAAGGTGCCGTAGGCGATGTTCTCCCGGATCGTCCCGTAGAACAGGAACGGCTCCTGGGAGACGTAGCCGACGGCCCGACGCAGGCTCTCCAGCGAGAGGTCGCGCACGTCGTGGCCGTCGACGCGCACGGTTCCCTCGCCGGCGTCGTAGAGGCGCACGAGGAGCTTCACGAGCGTGGACTTCCCGCTCCCCGTCGGGCCGACCACGCCGAGGGTGTCACCGGCCGGGATCGTGAACGAGACGTCCCGGAGGACCGGGTCGACCGACTCGCCGGCGTCGTCGGGGTCGTCCCGGAGGACCGACTCGTCCCCGAGGAACGACTCACCGGGATCGCCGGCGTCGTCGTAGCCGAAGGTTACCCCCTCGTAGTCGACGCGGCCGGTCACCTCAGCCAGCGCGACCGGATCGGCCCGCTCCCGAACCGACCGATCGGCGTTGAGCAGGCCGTAGACCCGTTCGCTGGACGCCTTGGCCAGCTGGTAGCTGTTGACGATCTGGCCGAACTGCGCGAGCGGCCAGATGAACTGCTGGGTGTACAGCATGAACGTGACGAACTCGCCGGGGGAGACGGTCCCCCTGAAGAACCACGGCGGCCCGTTCAGCACCCAGAACGCCCCGACCGCGAACGTCAGCGCGAAGCTCAGCCCGGAGAGGACGGACAGCCCCGGGAAGAACGTGATCCGCGTCGTGATGGCGTCCCAGTTGGTGTCGAGGTACGACCGGGAGGCGTCCCGGACTCGACCGACCTCGTGCGCCTCCGCGCCCTCGGTCTTGATGACCTCGATGCCGCCCACGTTGTTCTCCAGTCTGGCGTTCAGGGCGCCGACGCTCTCGCGCATCCTGGCGTACTTCGGCTGGACGCGTCGGACGAACAGGAGGGTGAAGACGCCCAGTACCGGCACCGCGGCAAGCGAGACGAGCGCCAGCCAGGGGTTCAGGACGGTCATCACCAGACCGACGCCGACCAACAGCGCGAGCAACCGCAACGCCGAACTCAGGCCGTCGGTCAGGAAGGACTCCAGCTGGTTCACGTCGTTGTTCAACACCGAGAGGAGCTCCCCGGTCCTGGACTGGTCGAAGAACGCGCGGTCCTGGAGCTGGAGTCGCTCGTACGTGTCGACCCGGAGCGCGTGCTGGATGTTCTGGGCGAACTTGTTCCACCCGTAGCTCTGGAGCCACGACCCGGCGGCCCCCACGAGCGTCGCGGTCACGAGGAGCGCGACGGCGAACCAGAGCTGACCCGCCGGAGTCCCCGGGATCAGCCCGTCGGGAACCAGCGGGAGGCGGAACGGTCGCGTCCCCAGCAGCACGGCGTCGATCGCGAGCCCCAGCACGAGCGCCGGCACGAGGCCGAGCGCGCGCGAGAACAGCGCCATCACCGTCCCGAGTACCGCGTCGCCGACGTTCTCCCGACCGTACTCCGCGTAGATGCGCCACATCGATCCGCCGTCCGACGTGAAGGCGCTCCCGCCCGCCCCGTCGTCCGTCACGTCAGCTCTCACCGGTCCGCACGTCGGTCGTCATTCCGCACCTTCTAGGGGCGTCGACCCTATATGCCGAGTGGTCGTCCGGCCCGGATTCGGGGAGTTCTGTCGCCCCGCATCGGCCGACGAGGACTCCATCCCGACACAACCGTTATCGTTCGGGAGCCGAATTTTCCTGCCAGGTGTGCACGCATGACTGGTAAGAAGATACTCGAGATCGCCGGCGACTTCGTCGAGGACTACGAGGTCATGGTCCCATACCAGGCGCTGCAGATGGCGGGCCACGAGGTCCACGCGGTGGCCCCGGAGAAGGGTGAGGGCGAATCGGTGAAGACGGCCGTCCACGACTTCCGCGGCGACCAGACGTACCTGGAGACCCGTGGCCACGACTTCGCGCTGGACGCCGCCATCGAGGACGTCGACCCCGCGGACTACGACGCGCTGGTCGTCCCCGGCGGCCGCGCGCCCGAGTACCTGCGGACGTACGACTCGGTCCTGGAGACGGTCCGGCACTTCTTCGAGGAGGACAAGCCGGTCGCGGCGCTGTGTCACGGCCCGCAGATCCTCGCCGCCGCCGGGGTGCTGGAGGGGCGCGAGATGACGTCGTACCCCGCCGTGCGCGCGGAGGTGGAGAACGCCGGCTGCTCGTGGGTCGACGGCGTCGTCACCGACGGGAACCTCGTCACCGGCCAGGCGTGGCCCGACCATCCGGAGTGGCTCGCCGAGTTCCTCGACGTGCTTGGCACGACGATCGAACACGAGTCCGCGGCCGCCGCGGCCGACGACTAATCGACCGGGCGGTCCCGGATTCGACCAGTTCGACCAGTTCGTCGCTCCGGACGAGCGCGAGGGGCGAGCCAGCGCGATCAGTTCAAAAACGGTGCGGTAGCTTCCGTTCAGTCGGCCTAGACGGGTAGAAACCAATATACCACCCTGTGACGAGCACCTGCTATGCCCTCCAGACGCGCCGTCCTCGCAGCCGGTGCCGTCGCCCTCTCGACGGGACTCGCCGGCTGTAACGAAGCACCACCGCCCGAATCGACGTTCGACGCGTCACCCACGCACTGGCCGACCGCCGGGTACGACCCCGCCGCGACGGGACACGCTCCGGCCGGTCCCGAAAGCCCGAGCGTCGAGTGGACTGTCTCCCGGCAGTCGACGGACCCCCCGCTATACGGCTACCTGAGCACCCCGGTCGTCGCCGATGGCTCGGTGTACGTCGCCTGCCTCGCGACACGATTCTTCGATCCGGAGGAGGACAGTGGCCAGGTAGTGGCGATCGACGCTGCGAGCGGGACGGTAGCCTGGCAGTATGTGATTCCGAACGGGCTCACCGGGGGGCCCGCGATTGCAGGGGACGTGGTCGTGGTCGGCGGTCGCGACGGGGCGCTGTACGCCGTAGCGGACGGGGACCGGACGTGGACCGTGGCGCTCGGCGGGCAGGTGGGTACGCCGACGGTGTACGGAAACCGGATCTACGTCGCCGATAGCCGGGGGAACCTGCACGCGGTCGCCACCGACGGTACGAAGCACTGGACGGTCGACCGCACCGGCCTCGTTCCACCGCTGTTCGACGATCCGGACCCCCTCGCGATCGGGACGCCGGCCGCCGACGAGTCGGGCGTCTACGTGGCCGTCGAGACGAACGACGGCGGCGCACTCCTCCTCGCGTACGACCACGGCGGTTCGCGCCGCTGGCGGTACGAACTCGACGGGCCGTACGGGTCCCGTCCGCACGGCCCGGCCGTCGGCGACGACACCGTCTACGCGACCGTCGGCGGCACGGTCCACGCCGTCGACGCGGCCAGCGGGGACCGTCGGTGGCGGTTCGTCACCGGCGCCGAGACAGCGGGGCCACCGACGACCGACGGCGACCGCGTGTACGTCGCCGCGAAGAACCTGTACGCGCTCGACGCCGCGGACGGCACCGAACGCTGGCGCGTCGTGAACGAGGCTCCGATCCGCGACCGGGACGCGCAGAAGCTCCCGTATCTGGCCCGGCCACCCGTCGCCGACGGGCGGGTGTACCTGCGCACCGGGGCGTTCGACGCGACCGACGGGACGCGCCGCTGGGGGGACGACGCGGACGACTGGAACGTCGACGGCAACTACTTCCCCGACCTGTACGGTCCCCGTCCCATCGCCCAACCGGTCGTCACGGGGGATGCGGTGTTCCTCAGCCACACACACCACGGGGTGCGGAAGCTCGCATGACCGAGTACCCGTCCCGCCGGCGGCTGCTCGCGGCCCTCGGCACGGCGGCAGGGGTCGGCACGGCCGGCTGTTCGACGCTCGTGGACTACTCCCCGGATCCCTTCGACGGGAGCGATGACTGCCCGCCGTACGACCCGGTGGAGACGACCACGACGACCTGGCCCGGGACGTTCGGCGGCCCGGCCGGTACGGCGACGGTCGCCGCGGAGGCCGTCCCCGACGGCGATCTCACGTTCGACTGGAGCGTGCCGATCGAGACCTTCATGGGATACCACGTGCCGATCGTCGACGGGGACGCCGTCTACGTGCACGATCTGGACGCGAGCCTGTTCTCGGTCGCCGCCGACAGCGGCGAGGAACGCTGGCGTCTCGAGATGGAGGGTCCGGGACCCGCACCGGCCGTCGGTGACGGGCGGCTGGTCGTCGCCACGGAGACCGGCATCGAGGCGGTCGACGCGGCGACGGGCGCCCGCGAGTGGACCGCGGCCGAGCCGGCAGCAGGTATCTTCGATGCGCCGCCCGTCATCGCGAACGGGACGGTCTACGTGGCGGGCGGCGTCGGCGTCCGCGCGTTCGATCTCGCGGACGGGAAACTCCGGTGGCACGTTCCGACCGGCCTGCGCATGACGTCGCCGCCCGCGGTCGTCGACGGGACGCTCTACGTCGCCGGCGACGATACCTACGTCCGCACGCTCGCGACGGACGACGGCAGCGAGCGCTGGCGTCACAAGACGACGGCCCGGATCGAGTGCAACGTGGCGGTCGCGGCGGGGACCGTGTACACGGGAACCGAGGCGGGCGCCGTGATCGCCCTCGACGCTGCCTCGGGGGCCGAACGCTGGCGGTTCCAGCTCCCGGTCGGGGAGACCGAGCGGCAACAGCGGCCACGGACCGTCGCCACGGACGGGAGCCGTACGTACGTCACCACCGACACGACCCTGTACGTGCTCGGTGCGGCGACGGGCGAGCCCTGCTGGCGGACACGGTCGTACTCGGGGAGCTACGCGAGCGGGATCGCCATCGGCGACGGGAAGGTGTACGTACCGGTAGACAGCGACGTCCGGGAGGGATGGGGAGCGGTGTTCGACGCCGCCACCGGCGAGCGGGGACAGGCGTTCGCAAGCGGACGCGACCGGAGCTTCGAGATGGGCCCCAGCCTCGCCGAGGGGGCCATCTACGGGACCGGGAACGGCGGCCTCCGCAAGTTCTCCTGAACCGCCGCCCGGTTGGCGCGTCCTCGATCGACTCCAGTTCGTCGTCGATGGGAGACGACTACTCCCCGGAAGCGAACCAGAGAGTGAACTGGAAGTACCGGTCGCCGTACAGGAGGAATCGACGCTGGCGACCCGACTCGACGCCGGCGTCCTTCTCGACGTTGCCGTCGAGGTAGGGCCATCGGTTGAGCCTCTTCAGCACCGACCGGAACGCGTCCGAGAACGGGTGTGACTCCCGGTACGAGTCGTTCATCGCCCGCCGAAGGACGTCGCGTTCCCCCAAAGAGAGGTCGTCACGGTCGATTCGCGCGTCGAGGAGCGACGCTCGGAGGATCGTCTCCAGTTCCGCCTCGGACTCGGCGACCGGGTCGACGTCGGCCCGGTAGATCGCCTCGTGGAACGTCTCCTCGGTAACCTCGACCTCGTAGATGGTTCCCCGATGTTCGACGTGTGACGGACCCGACTCGTCGAGGAGGTCGCTGGCCGCGATCGCCTCCTCGTCGCGATACACGTAGCCGTCGCGCTCGACGAGGTCCCACGGAACGCCGCCGACGTTCCCCCGCGCTCTGGCGGCGAAGTGCGCGATCCGGATCGCTCGCCGATCGACGTCCGGGAGCGCCGACCTGGCGACGTGGTCGGGGACGCTCTCCGGGTCGTCCTGGTCGCCGACCTCGTACAGTCGGAGGACGGGGTGGCCCACCGTCTCCTCGCCCACGACGTGCGAATCGAGGTGGTAGTACGTCCCGTTCCGGCGCGCGTACATCGGCTCGTCGTCCCCACGGGCGGGAAAGGGGGAGCGGTGCTGCGTCGTGAACGTCGATCCGTTGAGCGTCGCGTCGAACGCCCGTTCGTCCCACGGCGGACGGGTCTCGGAGAGGTCGGTGACGTACCGCTCGCGGAGCGATCCCTCGAGCGAGGACAGCGACAGAACGAGTTGTCGGGACGAGTCGTCCGTCTCGGTCGGGAGGGCCTGCGAACAACCACCGAACGTGGCCGCCGCGAACAGCCCGCCGACGGTCAGCACTCGTCGGCGGATGGGATCTCTGGAGGGCATCGGGGACATCTCGTTCAGGAGTTGACAAAACCGTTCTCGTTCGGGAGTCCACCGTCACCGGTCGTCCGTGGACCGATGGCTACGCCACTGCGTCGGACAGCGGCGCGAGGACGAGGAACGCCGGTTACGGAGAACGTGAGGTTCCATCGCCGTCAGGAACGGGGGCGGAAGGGTGCCAGGTCCGCCCCCGCCGTCGCTCGTTTTCCCCTGCTTTCCCTCAGATGACCCCGGACGACGGGCGACCCGACCATGCCATCGATGACCATCGATTTTTCTTTTCGGGCAGCCGTGAGCACACGGGACATCAGGTGTGCTCCTTTAATTCTTAATTTTCGTTCGGTATTAATCCCCCCCATGTGACAGTCGCTTCTGTTTCGGCGGTTGGACCACCCCCTCTCCGTATGTGCGACTGGCGGTGACGGGGGGCGCTGCTCGACGGGCCGACGGTCGCCACACCCTTCGTACTGCCCGCGGTATGACCGGCCACCATGGCGAACGTCGTCACCGCCTTCCTCCGGAACCGGGGGGAGGTGCTGCTCGTCCGCCGGAGCGACGCCGTCGGTACCTATCGCGGGCGCTGGGGCGGCGTCTCGGGGTACGTCGAGGGCGACACCGACGACCCGGTCGAGGAAGCGTACCGGGAGGTCGAGGAGGAGGTCGGAATCGGTCCGGAGGCCCTCACCTTCGTCCGCGCCGGGGACACGGTTCGGGTCGACGACGAGGAGGGGGAGTTCACCGTCCACCCGCTCCTGTTCGACTGCGCGACGCGCGAAGTGACGCCGAACGAGGAACTCGCCGCCCACGAGTGGGTGCCGGCGACCGCGATGTTGGAACGGGAGACGGTGCCGAAGCTCTGGGGCGCGTACCGCGCGGTCGGCCCGACCGTCGAGTCGGTCCGGGACGACGACGTCCACGGCTCGGCGACCATCTCGGTCCGCGCGCTGGAGACCCTCCGCGACGAGGCGGCCGTCGCGGCGTCCTGGGACGCCGTGGCTGCGACGGCCCGCGACCTTCGGGACGCCAGGCCGGGGATGGCGGCGGTGGGGAACCGGGTGAGCCGCGTGCTGGCCGAGGCCGACCGACGTCCGGAGGCGGTTCGCGAGCGCGCGATCGAGGCCGTCGCGGATGCCGTGGACGCGGACGACCGCGCTGCTGCTACGGCGGCCGCGCTCCTCGACGGTCCGGTGCTCACGCTGTCGCGCTCGGGGACGGTCGCGGCCGCGCTCGCTGACCACGACGGGCCGGTTCTCGTCGCCGAGTCGATCCCCGGCGGCGAGGGACGCGAGGTGGCGGCGGAGCTGGCGGCCGGGGCCGACCGGACGGTGACCCTGCTCCCGGACGCCGCGGTCGCGTCGGCCGTCGCAGAACGCGACGTCGCCGCGACGCTCGTCGGCGCCGACACGGTGCTGCCCGACGGCGACGTCGCGAACAAGGTCGGGACGCGGGGCCTGGCGCTCGCCGCGGCCTACGAGGGGGTTCCCGTCTACGCGGTCGCCGCCCGGGACAAGGTCGCCGGCGAGGGCGGGTTCCGTCCCGAATCGACCACGTACGAGGTTCCCGAGGGAGTCGACGCGTACGCGCCCCTGTTCGACCGGACGCCCGCCGACCTGGTCACGGTCGTCACCGAGGACGGGCCGCTGGACGCCGACGCGGTGCACGACGTGGCCGCGGAACACCGCGTCCTGGCCGAGTGGGACGAGGGGGACTGACGGGCGGTCGGCGGGGTCGTATACAGTATCCGTATCCGATATACACGAAAAAACTTTTCACTCGCGTGCGCGACGTTCACACCCGAGAACCACTACCATGCCAGGGGATATCTTCGAGCCGAGCGAGTACGAACGGCGGATCGAGCGGACGCGGGAGCGGATGCGCGATCGGGACCTCGACGCCATCGTCGTCTCCGACCCGGCGAACATGAACTACCTCGCCGGCTACGACGGCTGGTCGTTCTACGTCCACCAGGCGGTCGTCCTCACGGCCGACGGCGACGAGCCGGTGTGGGTCGGCCGCGAGATGGACGCGAACGGCGCGCGCGCGACGACCTGGCTCTCCGAGGAGAACATCAGGTCGTACAGCGACGACCACGTCCACTCCCCGCACGACCTCCACCCGATGGACTTCCTCGCGGACGTGCTGGCGGACCTCGACGTCGACGGCGGCCGGATCGGGCTGGAGATGGACGCGTACTACTTCACGGCGAAGTCCTACACACGGCTCGGGTCGAACCTCCCGAACGCCGAGTTCGAGGACACGACCCTGCTCGTGAACTGGGTCCGGGTGAGGAAGTCCAAGCGGGAACTCGCATACATGCGCGAGGCCGCCCGGATCTCGGAGGAGGCGATGCTCGCCGGCCTGGACGCCATCGAGGCCGGGGTCCCGGAGTACGAGGCCGCCGCTGCCATCTACGACGCGCTCATCACCGGCACCGACGAGTACGGCGGCGACTACCCGTCGATCGTCCCGCTGATGCCCTCCGGGGACCACACGGGGACGCCCCACCTCACGTGGACCGACCGGGAGTTCGAGGACGGCGACCCGGTGATCATCGAACTCTCGGGCTGTCGGCACCGCTACCACTCCCCGCTCGCGCGGACGACGTTCGTCGGCGACCCACCCTCGGAGATCGAGCACACCGCCGACGTCGTCGTCGAGGGGCTCGAGGCCGCCCTCGACGCCGCGGAACCGGGCGTCACCTGCGAGGCCGTCGAGAAGGCGTGGCGCGACACCATCGCCCAGTACGACATCGAGAAGGAGGACCGCATCGGCTACTCGATGGGACTCGGCTACCCGCCGGACTGGGGCGAGCACACCGCCAGCATCCGGCCGGGCGACGAGACGGTGCTGGCCGAGGACATGACGTTCCACATGATCCCCGGCATCTGGGGCGACGACTTCGGCGTCGAGATCAGCGAGACGTTCCACGTCACCGCCGACGGCGCCGAGGCGCTGGCCGACTTCCCCCGCCGGTTGTTCACGGCGTAGCTCGGAACGGTCGTCCCGACGGATTCCGACCGGCCGTGCCGATACCGCCGGGGACGAACGGACCTAGACGTCCCCGTTGACGATCGCCGCGACGCGTTCGTACTCGAACAGGCGACCGGTCCCCTCCGAGAGGGTCTCGAGGCCGTTCCACTCGCCGAACGTGTCCGGGTAGAACTGCTTCGCGGCCACCTCGGTCTGGAACAGGTTGACGATCGGCCCCTGGTACGACGTGCCGCCCCGATAGAGCCGGTCGTTCTGGACCGCGGTCAGCTGCTGTCCGAGTGGGTCCTCGCGCATCCGCTGCATCCGGCGTTCGAACTCCCCGGTCGAGACGTGGGAGAACCCGTACTGGAAGAGGAGCGCGTCGGGGTCGACCTCGAGGAGCTTCTCGTAGTCCCACTCCCCGTAGCTCGCGTCGATGTGGTCGTCGAACGCGCCCCGCATCCCGAGGTCGCGGTACTGCTTGTGCCCGTTGCCGTCGTGGACCGGGTAGGCGTAGAACGCCCCGTTCTCGAAGTCCGAGTTGATCGAGAGGAGTCCGACGGTGGGCCGCTCCTCCGCCGGCGGGAGTTCCGATTTGATCGTCGAGCGCATATCCTCGTGGACCCGTGCGAGCGCCTCGTACCGCTCCCGTTCGTCGAACACCTGGGCGATCCTCCCGAACGCGTCGTACAGCGAGTAGTAGGCATAGTCGTGCCAGTCCTCGCCGCGGCGACGGATCGAGTTCCCGATGATCGGCCCGACGTTCGTCCGGATGTCCTCGTAGTCGGACTCCTCCCAGCCGTCCGCGAGGCGGCTGATGAAGTTCGGGTCCATCAGGTGGACGTCGCAGTCCATCTCGTAGAACGCCTCCTTGTCGAGGCCGCCGCCGGCGAAGAGCTGCGGGACGTCGTCGAAGGAGACGTCGACGCCGGGCAGGTGATCGTAGAACGCCGTCGGCCAGTTCTCCGTGAAGACGAGTCCGCTGATCCCGTCGAGTTGGCCGAGCGCGACGGCCATGTCGCCGTAGGTGCTGAAGTACGCCATCCACGTTTCGGGCGTCTCTTCGAAGGAAACCTCGCCCATCGGCTCCATCGTGACGGAGAAGGGGTCACGCTCGTCGGCGGCGGAATCGGCGGACGACTGTTCCCCCGCGCTCGTCGACGGATCCCCCGTTCCCGTCCCCGTCGGTTCGGACTCCGACCCGGTATCACCCGTACAGCCGGCGAGCACCGTTCCGCCGAGCAGCGCGCCGCCGTACTTCACGTACTCGCGCCGCGTGGGTGCCTCGCGTTCCTGAATGTCCCGCGCCATGGTTTAGGTGTGCCTAAAGGAAGCAAAGCTCTTGCGGAGTTCTCCAACCAGAATCGGGACGGCGACCCGCCGGATCGCTCAGTCGGCGCCGGGGTCGAGGACGACGTTGCGGAGCTCCCCGTCCCCGTCCAGCGCGGCCACGTTGTCGGCGACGATGTCCGCGAGACGGTCCCAGTGCTTCGGCGTGTGACCGCCGGTGTGTGGCGTGATGAGGCAGTTCTCGAGGTCCCACAGCGGGTGGTCGTTGGGGAGCGGCTCCGGCTCCGTGACGTCGAGCGCCGCGCCGCGGATCTTGTTCGACTGGAGCGCGGCCACGAGCGCGTCGGTGTCGACGATTCCGCCGCGGGCGGCGTTGACGAGGACGGCGTGCGGCGGCAGCGTCGCGAACTCGGCCTCCCCGACGAGCCCCCGGGTGAGGTCGTTGAGCGGGCAGGCGAGCACGACGTAGTCGCTGCGGGCGAACGCGTCGTGGATGGCGTCCTCGTCGAAGCCGACCACCTCGTCGGTCGGACCCCCCTTCTCGGGCGTGTAGCGGACGCCGATCGTCTCCACATCGAACCCCGCGAGCCGCCGGACGACCGCCTGCCCGATGGAGCCGAGACCGACGACCGTGACGGTGCTGTCGGTGAACTCGTGGGACTGGAAGTGGCGCCACTCCCCGTTCGCCTTCCGGCGCCACCCTTCGTGGAGCCGGCGGGCGAACACGAGCATGTTGCCGATGGACTGCTCCGCGATGCCCGGTGCGTGGATGCCGCCGGCGTTCGTGACGACGACGCCGCGCTCGGCCAGCGCGTCCGTCGGGAGGTGGTCGGTCCCGGCGAACGTGCAGGCGAACAGCTCCAGCCGGTCGGCCCGGGAGAGCCCCTCCTCGTCGATCCCGATCCCGGTGACGACCCGCGCGTTCCGGACGAGTTCCCGCTCGGCGCGGGGCGTCCGAGCGAGTTCGACCGTCCGCTCCGGCAGTCGCTCGCGGAGCTCCTCGGCGTACGACTCCATCGACAGGCCCTCCGTCCCCTCGCGGAGGACGAGGACGTCCGGCCCTTCGGCCGTGGTTGACTGGTCGGGCATAGTTGGCTCGGCGTCCCGTCGACGCGTACCGGGCGTTCGGGGGGACCCGACTTATCCTTTTGTGTATTCCGCATACACGGGAACTGTGTACAATTAAGGTCGTGGGGCGTGTCATGGGCTCCCATGACGGCACGACTCCGCGACCGACTCACCCCGCTGCGCCGCGACCTGCACCGCCACCCGGAACCGGCGTGGCGCGAGTTCTACACGACCCACCGGCTCGTCGAGGAGCTCCGCGCGATCGACCCCGACGGGATCGCCGTCGGGCATGAAGCGTACGATCCGGCGGACCGGATGGCGGTCCCCGACGACGAGGAGTTCGGCCCGTGGGTGGAGCGGGCGCGCGAGCGCGGCGCCGACGCCGACCTCCTCGACCGGATGGCGGGCGGCAACACCGGCGCCGTCGCGTGGCTCGACCGCGGCGAGGGGCCAACGGTCGGGCTCCGCGTCGACATCGACGGCCTGTTCATCGAGGAGTCGACGGACGACGAACACCACCCCGTCGCCGAGGGGTTCCGCTCGGAGATCGAGGGCACGATGCACGCCTGCGGCCACGACGCGCACATGACGTGGGGGCTCGCCGTCCTCGAGGCGATCCGCGACAGCGACTTCTCGGGCACGTTCCGCGTGTTCTTCCAACCGGCGGAGGAGGAGAGCGGCGGCGGCAACCCGATGGCCGAGAGCGGGTTCGCCGAGGACCTCGACTACCTCCTCGCGGTCCACGTCGGCCTCGACCACCCGACGGGGCGGGTCGTCGCTGGCATCGAGAAGCCGCTGGCGATGGCCCACTTCGACGTGACCTTCGAGGGGACCTCCGCCCACGCCGGGAAGGCGCCCAACGAGGGTGACAACGCGATGCAGGCGCTCGGCACCGCCATCACGAACGTCTACGGCATTCCGCGTCACGCGGACGGGATGACCCGCGTCAACGTCGGGACGGCCGAGGCCGGCACCGCGAGCAACGTCGTCGCGGAACGGGCCCGCGTGGCGGCGGAGGCGCGCGGCGAGACGACCGAGCTCATGGAGACGATGAAGCGGGAGTTCCGCCGACGGGTCCGGGCTGCGGCCGAGATGCACGGCTGCGAGGTGGACGTCGACGTCGTCAGCGAGTCGCCGCGCGCCGACAGCGACCCGGAACTGGTCGACCTCGTCGCCGACGTCGCCCGCGACGTTCGGGGCGTCGAGGAGGTCGTTCCCACGGCCGACTTCGGCGCGAGCGAGGACGCCACGTTCCTGATGCGTCGAGTCCAGGAGAACGGCGGACTGGCGTCGTACCTGATCGTGGGCACGGACCACCCGACGAGCCACCACACGCCGACGTTCGACGTCGACGAGCGCAGCCTCGAGATCGGCGTCGACGTGCTCACCGACGCCGTCCTAGAACTCTCCGAACGGGGGCCATGAGCGAGGAACCGTCCGTCGGCGGGGACGCCGGAAGTGACCATACCGACCGGGAACCCGGGGACGGCGTGGGCATCACGGACGGGGCCGGAGACAGCGCGGACGCCTCGGAGCGGGACGTCGACCGGACGGCCGAGGACGTCGTCTCCCTCGCCGACGTCCGGGCGGCCCGCGACCGCCTCGCGGACGTCGTCCACCGGACGCCGCTGGACACCTCGCGGACCCTCGCCCGGCTGAGCGGCGCCGCGTCCGTCGGGCTGAAGCTGGAGAACACGCAGCGGACGGGGTCGTTCAAGATCCGCGGCGCGTACAACCGGATGGCGGAGCTGTCGGCCGACGAGCGGGCCGAGGGCGTGATCGCGGCGAGCGCCGGCAACCACGCTCAGGGCGTCGCGCTCGCCGGTCGTCTGCTCGACGTCGACGCCACGATCGTCGTCCCGGAGGTGACGCCCGCGGCGAAGATCGAGGCGACCCGCGGCTACGGCGCCGAGGTCGTCGTCGAGGGCGACATCTACGAGCGGTCCTACGAGCGTGCGCTCGAACTCGCTGAGGAGACGGGCCGGACGTTCGTCCACCCGTTCGACGACGAGGCGGTGATCGCCGGCCAGGGGACCGTCGGGCTCGAACTCGCCGAACAGTACCCCGACCTCGACGCGGTGCTCGTCCCCATCGGCGGCGGCGGGCTCATCTCGGGGGTGGCGACGGCGATGGCGACGCTCCCGGACGACGTCCGCGTCGTCGGCGTCCAGCCCGAGGGAGCGCTCCACGCGAAACCGTCGCTGGCGGAGGGCCGCATCCACGAGCTGTCGGACGTCGACACCGTCGCCGAGGGCATCGCCGACACGCGACTGCTCGGGGCGACGTTCGCGGTCGTCCGCGAGCGCGTCGACGAGGTGGTCGGCGTCACCGACCGGGAGCTGGGGGTCGCGGTGACGCTGCTGGCCGAGCGAGCCAAGACCGTCGCCGAAAGCGCCGGCGCCGCCGGGGTCGCGGCGCTGCTGTCCGACGAACTCGACGTGGGAGGCGAGCACGTCGGGGTCGTCGTCTCCGGCGGGAACGTGAACCTCACCGAGCACGCCGAACTCGCCCGGACCGGGCTCGGGGAACTCGGTCGGTACGCGGAGGCCCGGCTGGCGGTCGACGGCTGGCCGACCGCCGTCGCCGACGTGGTCGAGACGGTCGAATCCGAGGGCGCCGAACTCGACGCGCTCGAACGCGCCCGCCGTGGTGCCGACGACGAGCCGAACCGCGTGCCCGTGACAGTCGGCATCGAGGGGAGCGGCCGCGAGCACCTCGACGGCGTGCTCGCGGCGCTCGACGAACTGGACGACGTCGAGGTCACGGGCGCCGGCGGTCGCGTCGGTTCCGGCGGTTCGTAGAAGAGCGGGCAGCGGCGTCGTCCGGTTTTAGACCGCTTTCGGCGTGGTTTCGACGTCCCCGATCGCCTCGCAGAAGATGCCGACGCCGAGTTCGATCTCCCGTTCGGTCGAGTCGAGGGGCGGGAGCAGCCGGATGGTCTTCCGCCCGCAGCCGAGGGTCAGCAGGCCGCGCCGCAGCGCCGCCTCGACGACTACGTCCCTGCGGTCGGCCGTGTCGAACTCGACGGCGAGCATCAGGCCCTTGCCGCGCACGTCGACGACGCCGTCCGGGGCGTCGTCGCGGAGCAGCTCCTTCGCCTGCCGACCGCGCGTGGTGGCGTTCTCGAGCAGGTCGTACTCCTCGATCGCCTCCAGGGTGAGCGCGCCCATCGCCGACGCGAGCAGGTCGCCGCCGCCGAACGTGGAGCCGAGGCGGTTCTTCTCGGCCGGGAACAGCTCCTCCCGCGAGATGGTCGCGCCGACGCGCAGTGCCTTCGCCGCCGAGATGACGTCCGGCTCGATGTCGTAGTGGTCCGAGGCCCACAGCTTCCCGGTGCGACCGATGCCGGACTGGATCTCGTCGACGACGAGCGGGATGTCGTACTCGTCGCTGACCGCGCCAACCTCGGCCGCGAACGACTCGCTCGGGAAGCGGTAGCCGCCGACGCCCTGGATCGGTTCGAGGACGATGAACGCCACCTCCTCGGGGTCGACGTGGCCGCCCTCGGGCGCGAGCGCGCCCCGGAGCTGAGAGGTCCCGCCGGCGAAGAACCCGCAGTCGCAGGCCTCGGGGTCGCAGGTCCGGTCCGAGCAGAACGGGACGGTCCTGATCCCCGCGATCTCCGGGTAGTGGCGGGTGTAGACGTCCTTCGAGCGCGTAAGCGACAGCGCGCCGAGCGTCCGACCGTGGAACGAGCCGTCGAAGGTGTAGCCGTACTTCGCGGCCGGCCGGTTGTCGTGGGCGACCTTCATCGCGTTCTCGATCGCCTCGGCGCCGGAGTTCGAGAGGAAGACGGTGTCCAGCCCGTAGTGGTCGGACACCTCAGTCAGCTTCTCCATCAGGTGGCTCGACCCGGGGACGGCCGACTCCTCGGGCGTCGGGCCGGCGCCGAAGTACATGTCCTGGCCGGCGATCTTCATCGGCTCGACGAGGTCGAACTCGGCCAGCGGGTCGAGGACCTTCTCGTTGTTGTAGCCGAGCGGCGCCGCGCCGATGTGGCAGGTGAAATCCAGCAGGACGTTGCCGTCGACGTCGGTGACGAACGGGCCGTCCGCCTCGGCGGTCACGTCCCAGACGAACTCGTGGGAGTACTCGCTCGGCGCGGCGTGTTCCCCGTGGAACTCGACCCACGCCTCGGCGTTCGGGCCGGGGAGGGCGTCCGTGTCGGGTTCCGCTGTCCCCCTATCCATACACAGTTTATGTGTACTACGTACATTAAAAGTTGTTATCAACCGGCAGTCGGGGCGGTCGCCGGGCGGTCGGAGCGGGGAACGTTCTCCGAACGGGAGGAGCGGTCAGTGCGTCGGACCCGACGAGGGAGGAGGGGAGGGTCGGTCGGGACCGGCCCGAATCGGCGTCAGTCGTCGTCGGTCGTCTCGGTCGGCTCGGGGGGCTCCGTCCCGCCCGGGGAGGTATCCGGCCGCGAGCCGAAGATCCAGGCGTTCTCCCGGAGCAGCACCCTGCCGTACTCGGAGCTGAACTCCCTGACGAGCCCGAGCAGGGCGAACAGGCAGACGAACGCGAACGGGCCACCGGTGATGATGGCGGCCGACTGGAGCGCCGAGGTGCCGCCGAGCGTCATGAGGATGGCGGCGAACATCCCCAGCACGACGCCCCAGAACACCCGGTTGATGCTCGAGGGGCGCGCCTTGCCGCCGGTCGTCATCATCGACACCGCGAGCGTCGAGGAGTCCGCGGAGGTGATGAAGAACGTCGTCACCAGCAGCATGAACGCCAGCATGAACACCGTCCCGAACGGGAACGCCTCGAAGAGGATGAACCCGGACGCCTCCGCACCGGGACCGCCGTCGGCCAACACCGCGCTGAAGTCGGCGACGCCGGTGTGCTGGTAGAAGACGGCCGTCCCGCCGACGAACGTGAACCACGGGATCGTCGCCGCCGACGTGGCGCCGATGCCGGTGAACGCGACCTCGCGGACGGTCCGGCCCTTCGAGATGCGGGCGATGAACAGGCCCGCGAACGGCGACCACGAGAGCGCCCACGCCCAGTAGAAGACGGTCCACGCGTTCGCCCAGCCCGTCCCGCCCTCGACGCCCGCACCGGTGAACAGGCTCATCGAGACGAAGTCGGTGATCATGCCGCCGAACGCCTGCGTCCCCAGCAGGACGAGGAAGACGGTCGGCCCCACGACGAACGTCGCCGTCATGAGGATCACGAACATGACCATGTTGAAGTTCGAGAGCCGGCGGATGCCCCGGTTCACCCCGAGCACCATCGAGACGGTGAACAGCAACGTCATCGTCGTGACGACGAGGATGATGCCGGTGGTCCCCAGGTCGATGCCCCACTGGTAGTTCAGGCCGCTGATGAACTGGCTCCCGATGAACCCCAGCGACGTCGCCACGCCGCCGATGGTCGCGAAGACGGCGACGATGTCGACGACCTTCGCGACGGGGCCGTCGAGGTTGTCCCGCCCGATGAGCGGCGTGAGCGCCGAGGAGACGCGGAGGGGGACGTTCTCGTAGTTGTAGGTGAAGTAGCCGATGGCGATCCCCATGATGGTGAACACGGCCAGTTGGGGGAGCGCCCAGTGGAAGATGGTCTGCTGGACGGCGATGACCATCGCCTCGCTCGTCCCTGCCTGGACGTCGAACAGCGGCGAGGGGTTGTCGTAGTAGAACAGCGCTTCAGTCGGTCCCCAGAAGACGACGCCGGCCGCGAAGCCGGCCGAGTACAGCATGGCGAAGAAGGAGAAGAAGCTGTACTCGGGCGGGTCGTCGCCGAGCGTGATGTTCCCCCACGGGCCGACGATGAGGAACAGGAGGAACAGCACGACGAGGAAGACGATGAGCAGCAGCGCCCAGTTGAGGTACGTGAGCATCGCGTCGTTGGCGACGCTGATCCACTCCACCACGAGTTCGGGCGCGAGGAAGTACAGCAGGATGAGCCCGACCGTCAGCCCCGCGCCGAAGACGAAGACGATGGGATCGAGCTCCTCGCGGAACTGCTCCACCGCACCCCGGTCCCCACCGGTGCGCGGCTCGCCGCCGTCGCTCATGGGGTTCTCACCCCGATCGGAGGGTCCCGGACGTTCGTAGAGCGCGCCTCCCGATCACCACACGCTCCTCCCGTCACCCGTCTGCACGCCGTGCTGACTGGTGGCATACCACACCGATAGATAGAATCCATGATAAATGTTTCTTTTTCGTACCCACCATATACAGAAAGCGTATACAATCTGGTCACCCACCCGACCACGTCCGCGACCCCACGAGTCGGGGGATTCCGGGGGGCTCTAACCTGTGCTCGTGAATCTAGTGGGATGGCCGTCTATCGGAATAAATGCTCCCGGCGTGGGCACCGACGGGCGTCGATGGACGGGTCACGCACGACGCCGAGTACTTGCGCTGGTCGGACCGGCGAGACGAAGAAGAGACGATGGAATCGCGAACCCGACGAGGGCCGAACCGGCGTCAGTTGGTGAGCTCGTCGAGCTTCGCCTCGCGGGCCTCGGCGCTCTCGTCCACGTTCCGGAGGAACTCGTCGACGCTCTCCTTGATCTCCTCGCGGGCCGCGGCGGGGGAGAACTCCTCGGACATGGTGAGCAGCCGGACGAACGCCCGGAGTTCCGTGTCCGTGATCTGTGCGAACTCGCCGTTCTCCAGCTTCTCGACCACCTCGTCGACGTCGATCTGGCCGACCGGGTCGACGTTGAACTCGACGTTGACCATGCGGTAGTCGGAGCCGGCGAGCTGCTGTTCGGCCTTGCCGACGCCCTCGGAGAGCATGTCCTTGAACGGCGTGTAGTAGCCCATCGTGCCGAGGTGGAGGAACGCCAGCATGTCGGTGATGCCCTGCGTGTACGCCTCCCGGTCCTCGTCGTCGGGATCGAACACGGTGTTGCGGTCGCGCTCCTCGAGGTACTCGAAGAGGATGCTGAAATCGAGGATCGCGTTCCGGACCCGGCGCCGGATGCGGTTCCGCTTCTGCTTCTTCGAGTGCTCGGTGTAGTCGGTCTTCCGTCCGAGCAGGAAGTCGCGGTCGGAGGGCGTGAGGATCCCGCGGGGCCGGTCGGCGTCGGCCGCCGTCTCCAGCGAGTCGGGGACGTCGTCGGTCGTCATACACGGTTTACGTGTACTGGCGGGATTAACGCTTGTGGTCGGGGAAACCGAGCGGCCGTCGGGAAGGGGGAGAAGACGGCGCTAACCGCCGTCTCCGCGCGTTTCGCTCCCCTGAATCGATCGGCGTTCCGACCTAGACGGCCGTCGAATCCGGCCCGGCGTACACAGTTTTCGCTATGGACACTACTTCCCGACGGCTACGTGCGTGCTCGACGAACAGGGGATTCCGAGCCGCTACGCTCCGGGTCTGCGGCGGCCGGTCTCGACGACCGCGTCGGTGAGCACGTCGACGCCGATGCCGAGGCACCGCTCGTCCACGTCGAACGTCGGCGTGTGGTGGTTCGTCGGGTGGTCCGTCCCGACGATGACGTAGGAAGCGAGGCCGCTGTTCCCCTGGACGTGCTCCATCAGGAACGTGGCGTCCTCGCTCGCGCCGAACTCGACCGTCGAAACGACCTCCTCGACGGCGTCGTGGTTCCTCGCGACGTGGCCGATCAGGTCGCGGAGCCGGGGGTCGCTGTCGACGCGTGGGGATTCGCTGATGACCCTGGGCGTGACGTCGCAGTCGTGCATCTCGGCGGCGGAGTAGAGGACCCGCTCGAGTTCGGTCCGCGCGTACTCCATCAGCGCCATCGTCTCGCCCCGCACCTCGCCGTGGAGCGTGATCTCCTCGGCGATCACGTTGCTCGCGATCCCCCCCTCGATCCGGCCGAGGTTCACCCGCGTCATCCCGTCGGCGTGCCGGGGGATCGCGTAGGCGTTCTGGATCGCGGTGGCCACCGCCTGCATCGCGTTCGCGCCCTCGTTGGGCGCCTTGCCGGCGTGCGCGCTCGCACCCTCGAACGTCGCGGTGAGGTGGGCCATCGCCAGCGGCTTCTCCACCCCGGCGACGATGGTCCCCGTGGGGGTGTCGAGGCCGACGTGGAACCCGAGCAGGTAGTCGACGTCGTCGACGTGGCCGCTCTCGGTCATCGGCTTCCCGCCCCCCGAGATCTCCTCGGCGGGCTGGAAGAAGACGCGGAACGTCCCCGAGAAGTCGCTCTCCTTCACCGCCTCGATCGTGCCGAGCGCGATCGCGAGGTGGGCGTCGTGGCCGCAGGCGTGCATGTAGCCGTCGTGCTCGGAGACGAACCCCTCGTCGGCCGGGCGGTGTCCCGGTTCGTCGGACTCCTGGAGGGAGATGGCGTCGAGGTCGACGCGGAGCCCGACCGTCGGCCCCTCGCCCCGTTCCAGGGTGGCGACGACGCCGGTGTGGCCCGCGGCGGTCAGTTCGAGGACGTCCTCCCGTGCGCCGGCCGCCCGCGCGCGCTCGTGCCAGAACGCCAGTTCTGACTCGTCGGGGACCGCCATCCGGTGATCCGTCGAGAGCGCCTCCCGGCCGACGGCGATTCGGTCGACCCCGAGCCGTTCGAGCTCCTCGACGACGCGGCTCGTCGTCCGGAACTCGCACCACCCGGGCTCGGGATACCGGTGGAACTCCCGCCGGAGTTGCGGCAGGCGGCTCCGAATATCGTGAGAAAGCATACCACGGTGATATGTCACGCCGCACCTTAAGCGTACGCAGTCGTCGCGTGCGGTGGACGCGAAGACGGCTGAGGGACACCCGGCGACGATCCCATCGCCACTCGACGAACCGACTCGAACCCTACCCGAGGTGGGCGACCGCGTCCATCTCGACGTCGACGTCCTCGGGGAGTCGCGACACCTCGACGCAGACCCGGGCGGGCGGATCCTCGCCGAATCGGGCGGCGTAGGCCTCGTTGACGCGGTCGTAGTCGTCGAGGTCGGTCAGGTAGACGGTCACCTTCACGACGTCGTCCAGCCCGTCGCCGCCAGCCGCCTCGACGACCGCGGCGACGTTGTCGAGGACCTGCTCCGTCCGGTCACCGACGTCGCCCTCGACGGGCTCGTCCGTCGCCGGGTCGACCGGGCCGTAGCCGGAGACGTACAGCGTGTCGCCGGCGCGAACGCCCTGCGAGTAGGGGTTGTCGGTGCAGGGTGCGCCGTCCGTGACGACCGGGTCGGTCATCGTGCCGTCGCGGCCTCCGCGGTGACCTGTTCGATCGCGTCCGCGACGACGTCCATCGCCGTCTCGGCGAGCTCCTCGGTCAGCACGAGCGGCGGGAGGAGCCTGAGGACGTTGCCGTGGCGGCCGGCCGTCCACACGAGGACGCCGCGCTCGAAGCAGTACTGCTGGATGGCGTCGACGACCTCGCCGTTCGGGTCGCCGTTCTCGTCGCGGAACTCGGCGCCGACGAACAGCCCCCGGCCGCGCACCTCCGCCAGGCGGTCCGTTCCCTCGCCGGCCTCTCGGAGCCGGTCGCGGATGGACGAGCCCAGTTCGCGCGCGTGCGCCAGGAGGTCGTGGTCCTGGATGTACTCGATGGCGCGGGTACCCGCCCGCATGCCGACGACGTGGCCCCGGTACGTGCCGGCGTGATCTCCCGAGCCCCACGTGTCGAGGTCCTCGTGGTACATCGTCGCCGACAGGGGGAACCCGACGCCGCCGAGCGCCTTCGCGGACGTCATGGCGTCGGGCGTGACGCCGGCCCAGTCGCTGGCCCACCACTCGCCCGTCCGGCCCAGGCCGCTCTGGATCTCGTCGAACACGAGCGGCACGTCGTTGTCGTCGGCGATGTCGCGGAGCCCCCGGAGGAACCCCTCCGGCGGCGTGATCACGCCGCCCTCGCCCTGGATCGGCTCGACGAAGATGCCAGCCGGGTTCGCGAGCCCGCCGTACGGGTCCTCGATGATCGCCTGCACCTCCTCGAGCGCGTGGTCGACGGACTCCTCGGGGGTCTTCCCCTGCCGGAGGGGATTCGGGTACGGCGCGTGGACGACGTCGCCGAGCAGCGGCGTGTACGCCTCCTTGAACCCCGTGTTCGAGGTGAGGCTCATCGCGCCGGTCGTCGCGCCGTGGTAGGCGCCGCGGAAGGCGACGAGGCCGTCGCCGCCCGTGTTGTACTTCGCGAGCTTGATCGACGCCTCGATCGCGTCGCTCCCGGTCGGGCCGCCGAACACGACCCGGTTCTGCCCCTGCAACCCGGCCGGTGCGATCTCGTCCAGCTTCTCGATCAGTTCGAGGCGGGCCTCGGTGGGGAAGTCGACGGTGTGGACGAGCTTGTCCGCCTGCTCGTGGACCGCCTCCAGGACGTACGGGTTGGCGTGGCCGACGTTGAGCACGCCGATGCCGGCGAACAGGTCGATGTACGTGTTGCCGTCGGCGTCGCGGACGGTCGCCCCCTTCCCCTCCTCGAACGCGATGGGGATGTCCTCGGGGTAGGCGACCGCGCTGCTGTCGATCTCGCGCTGTCTCGCCAGCAGGTCCCGGGAGTTCGGCCCCGGCACGTCGCCGACGTCCGGTGCGTCCTCGAAGTGCAGCTCCTCGATCGGCGGTCCGGCTGTCATGTGTGGTGGCATGAAGAACGAGGATAAATAATTTGTCCACGAATACCATACAGGTCGTACACAATAGTCGTTTTCGAGTTGGCGAGGGGGGTGCGGCGTGGACATCCGTCACTCGTCGAGTGCCGCGCCCCGTCGAGTGGGCGGTCGGCATCGAGACGGTCGGGAACGAGACTGTCGGCACTCGGGGGAGTTCCTCGAAAGTGGAACGAGACCGGCCAGCATGTTCACCTGGCGGTCATCGTCCACCCAAGCTAAGGCGATCACCGGTGGATGCCGGGCCGCCATCGACTGCTAGCCTGTACCACGGAATAACTCTTGTGTCGGCCGGGAGTGCGACGGGACGACTGCGTCCGCCGCACCTGGTCCGGATTCGACACGTCTGTCGTGAGCGTCGACTGGGAGGAGGTGAGGGTGTCGCGGTCACTCTTCTGGACGAGACGCGTGCGTTACGGTCGGAGGCGAAAAACGCCGGGCCGTGTCGAGCCGCCGAACCGGCGTTCGGGTCTCGATCGACGCCGATGTCTGTGGGTTCTCGGAGGGCTGCGCGATCAGCCCTACGCGGAGGTATTAGCACAACTAGATAAATCCTCTGACGGACGATCGAACGGCCGACACCCGTTCGGCGGCGGTTCCGTCGCTTCGACCCCCGGCCGATAGTCGCTCGAGGAGACGTCGTCGTGAACGGACGTCGGCCCGAACAGGTAACTAACCACGGAGCTACGTCCGTCGCATGGTCGACGTGAGCGGCCACTTCGGGATGGCGCTGCTGTTCGCCGCGCCGGCGTGGATCGTCTGGGGACGACGGGGCGCGCTCGGGTTCACGGCGTTCACGCTGACGACGGCGATGTTGCCGGACGTCGATCTGGTGCTCGAGGCGTTCCTCCCGGTCGTCCACCACGGCGTGACCCACACGGTCCTGTTCGTCGCGCTGGTGAGCCTCGTCTTCGGCGCCGTCGCGGCGCACTGGCTCACCGATCGATTCAACGACCATCCGTGGATCAGGAGCACCGCCATCTCCAGGGAGACGGTTTTCGTCTTCGCCACGGGAGGGCTGCTCACCGGCGGAATCAGCCACCTCTTCGCGGACGTGCTCTCGGCGCCGGACATCGCGGCGCCGCTCTCGCCGTTCTGGCCGATCTATCCGGAACCGGTGATCGTCGACGCCATCTACTACGGGTCGCCGATCTGGAACTTCGGGCTGCTCGCCGTCGCGTCCTCGATCCACTTCGTGCTCGCGCGCTACGAGAGCTACCCGCTCGACACGCGCTACCGGATCGGAGGCCGGACCGAGTCCGGGAAGCCGCCGTCGTAGCGACTTCGCGCGGGTGACGTGTTCATCGGGAGGAGACGGAGCCGTGGAGAGATGTTTATAGGCCCCGAACGGGAACCCTTTCGTGGTGGCGATGACGAACGTTACCCCCGCCGAGCCCCTTGTGACGAAGGCTTTCAACTGAGCCACCACATCACTTCCCGTATCAGAACCATCTCGGAACGTTCGAGTGACCACACCGGCGAGCGACCACACAATTATCCGGATCGCTCTCCTACTGGAAGGGATGGCAGATGACAAACAGGGCCGAGACGACCAAGCGGACGACGAAAAGCGGCGCCAGCAAGAGCGGATGCAGGAGGAGGCGCGTACCCGCGCCGATGAACCCGAACCGATGCGCGGCGACCCCGGTGAGCGGCTCGGTGACCTCGATGACGAGCTCGAAACCCACGACTATCCGACCACGACGGACGAACTGGTCGAGGCCTACGGCGACTACGAGATCGAAACCCAGGGTGGGGAGGAATCCCTCGAGGAAGTGCTCGCCCCGACTGACAACCAGACGTACGACTCCGCCGACGACGTTCGCAGCCGGGTACTGGGACTACTCCATCGCTGACGAACACGTCCCAATTACCCGGTCTAGCAATTGAGGAACCTCTGACTCTGGGACGTATATCCTCTGTACGTAGCTTTCGAACAGTCTCGGAGCTCCCTGTAACGTTCACATGGGCTAATATGAACCAACCGCTCAGTAGAATTGCGTATATCCCGCACCAGATACCGTTCATCGTCCTGATTTCATAGCGAATGACAACTGCAGAAAGTACTTATCACCCACTTGAATACCGGAGAGTAGAATGTCTCTGGAGATTTCACGTCGTTCTGTCTTCTCCCTGCTGGGGGCCACAGCGACGGTCTTTGTGAGTGGCTGCTTTGGCTCGGCGTACGACCCTCCACCCGGAAGCCTGACGCTGAGTAACCACCACGACCAGAGCCATACGGTGACGGTCACTGTGACGACAGACGGGGAGACGCGGAGCGAGGAGTTCACCATTCGTGCGGGAAAGAGCCGGACGATAGAGGGGTACATCTCCCAAGCGGGAACGCACACTGTGGTCATTGAGGCCGACACTGGAGACACCCATGAGATGGAGGTCGAAACGACAATCAGGGCGAATGGGCTGGCAGGCCAGGCATTCAGCGTCTCCGTGATGGAGGACGGAGACCTCATCACTAGTGCCGGGATATACGACTGAACTACTGCCTCTCACAGTTAGTCCTACACCTTACGTAGTGTTCGAACGATGTTGGAGACGCTCGTGTTTTTCACGGCACTCCATCAAGATCAGCCGATACGTGAAGCCGTGAACTGAACATCGACGCGAGCGACGTCCGTATCGCATATTCAGCGTGGTTTCAACTCGAAACGGTAGTGAATCCACGTATACAACAACGAGGGCACAACGTGGGACTATGATTATGACTTCATTCGACGTGTAGTAGGGCGGATCACTAATGTCATCGTCCGAAAATAACAGAGCAAACGGACCGTCGGAACGGTATTTCTCGGCCGTTGGGGCCGGCGCGGCGATCTTAGGCCTCGTGACCTATGTAATATCAGCTTTATTACATCCGTGGACACCGCCGCACGAGACGCAGGCTGCCTTCGCGGATTATGCGGTCGAATCGACGTGGGCGCTCTACCACCTAGGAGAGCTCCTTGGAATCCTGCTGATGTGTACCGCTATCCTAGCCCTGACGTGGCGACTCCGCAGAGGTGTTGCCGGAGTGTGGGCGACTCTTGGTGGCGCTGCGATGGTGGTCTGTGCAGGTGTCTACGCCGTCTTCATCGCGGTAGACGGTGTCGCTCTCGGAATCCTGGTCGATCGCTGGGCAGAGGCAGGACCGGAACAACAGGAACTCATGTTCGAGACCGCCTTCGCCGTTCGACAGATCGAAGGCGGACTCTTCAGCATCCAGTGGCTGATGTTCGGCATCGCAGCCGGACTCTTCGCGGGAGCGTTCTTCGCCAGTGCCGAGACACCGTTTCGACTCGGATGGCTGAGTGGCATGGGCTGGCTGAGCGTGGTCGCCAGTCTCGGAGCACTCTCCTTTGGAGTTGTCCAGGCGCAAACCGGATACTCCGACCTGTCGATGGCCTTCCAAACCGAATTATATTTTGGCGTGGTTTGGGTCGTCGCCGTCGGGCTATTTCTCTACCGGCACCCGGTACACGTCGATACGCTCGATGAGGTCTCCCACCGAGAGGACGACGAGCAACGGCACGACCCGGCTAGCTGAAGGCGTCGAAATTGCAGTGAGAGGATTCGGAATGCTCCTCACGAAAATAGAGTCGAGAGATTCCCGGTTTCAACTCGGGCCGTTCCACCGCTCACCTGTACTTAGCGACTCCCGCTACACCTGTTCGTCTCACTCGTTGTGATTTCCAGCAATCGATCCAGTAGTAGCTCGCGTGTCTGCCCTGGAGAGCCGCTTGTGACGAAGGCATTCAACTGAGCCACCACATCGAAGCCGTTCTACTCACCTCTCTCCCCAGTCGACCGACCGTTTCTCGGACCACGGACTGAACTTCGTCCACCTGACCTCGCCTCCACAATCCGCCGGTATCGCACATCGGTATGGTCCGGTTCCATCGTGGTCCGGTACGTACTCGACGCCATCCGACGCCGATCCGTCGGCATCGGTTTCCAACCCGCAAAATCGCTTAAGCGCGTAGGGTCGGCCTACCGAGTCGATGGCGAACTACGACGCCACCGACGGGGTCGAGTACGGTCAGCTTATCCACCGACGAGGGTTCCTGAAACTCCTCGGGGCGGCCGGCGTCGCGGTGGCCGGGGACGTCGCGAGCGGTTCGGCGTCCCCGTCGGCCGGGTTCGGGTACGGAGGGGTGCGGACGACCGATTCCTGGACGCCGCCCGCGAGGGATTCGGCGGACGAGGACGATATCGACGGCCGGTCGGCACCCCCGCACGCCCCCGTCCCGGACGACGACGCCAGCCAGGGGTACGGAGAGTTCTGGTACGGTGGCTGACGTCGCGATCTTCGAACATTTCATGATTCAACGATGACGAGAAACCACGACTACGAGACGCCCTCCGAGGGAACGACCGACTGGCACGTCCCGCTGAACGCGAACTTCGAGCGGATGGACACCGACGTCGAACTCCGCGACGTCGAATCGAAACTCGGCGACTACGTCCCCAAACCGGGCGCCAAGTTCCTCGCGACCGACACGGAGAACGTGTTCCTCGGCGACGGCGAGCAGTGGAATCGACTCGCCTCGGCCGGCCGCCACCCCTCGTTCGAGGCGGTCGACGTGACCGGCGGGTTCACCGACCCCGCCGGCGTGACACACTCCGGCGAACTCGCGGAGAAGAGCGACCTCGCCTGGGGTCGCGGGAGGGCGAGTATCGGCTACCCCCGCCCGAACGACGGTCTGGCCGGAGTCGCCGAGGCGGTCGGGTCGAACCGGACCGTCGTGCTCGAACCCGGCGGGACGTACGCCGGTTCCGAGACGATCACCGTCGATCCCGGCCAGGGGGACGCCGTGATCGACGCCCGGGGTGCGATCCTCGACTACACCGGGACGGGCGTCTGCGTCGATGTGCTGGAGAACGCCACCGATGGGGCCGCCGGACGGGTCCGCTGGGTCGGCGGCGAGTTCCGGGGGCCAGGCCAGGGTACCGGCACCGCGTTCCGCGTCACCGACTCGTCCGCACACGACCTCTCGCCCGACCGCGTCGGCGTCGGGAAGGACAACGGGTGGCAACGCGCGTTCTACCTCCGCGTCGTCGACCACCGGACGGAGGCCAACGCCATCCACGACGTCCTCGGGATCGAGAACTGCGACCGCTGGGTCCTCTTCCACGGGCCGAGCGACACGGACGGCGACGGGGCCGGGTCGTTCCGGTTCACCCGCGTCGAGAACCTCGTGGGCGACGTCGACGGGACGCCGGCCATCGAGACTACGGCCGACACGAACCCGTACAACTCGACGTTCGCCCACCTCACCGGGTCCGTGAACGTCCAGGACGGACGGTTGCTCCACGTCGCCGGGGGGTGGGCGTCGTCCGAGATCTACGACCTGTTCGCCGAGGCCGGCGACGCGAACTCGGGGTGCGTGATGGACTTCGGACCGGTCTCCAGGACCCCGATGGCGATCCACTCGATCGAGGGGGGCGGGAGCATCGACGGCGTCGACGGCGCCGTCGCCGGTCAGCGCGGGATCGAACTCCGCGGGTCCCTCGCGGCGGACGGGTGGAGTCTGCGGAACGTCGGCGATCAGCGGTTGACGATCGGCGGTGACGGGGACGCCGCGACGTTCGACGGGAACTCCGGCGTGTTCGAGTTCCGGCAGGACGGGAGCACGACGACCGCGTTGCGCCCGGACCAGACCGTCATCCCCGAGCGCGACCTGACCGGCGTCGACCCGGAGTCGGGCGCGATCGCCAAACACGACGGGAGCGGTTCACCGAGCGAGTCGCTGTGCTTCGAGCAGGCCGGGTCGTGGTACAACGTCGTCGACGGATCGACGTTCTGACGGGGACGGGCGAGCGGAGTCCTCGGTCCGCGGCGTAGTCGCCACCCCCCGGCTCAGTCGTCGGGTTCCGACTCGGCGCTCCGACTCAATCGCGGGACTCCTCCTCCCGTTCGCCGAGGTGCGCGCGCAGGGTGTCCACGTCCTTGTTGCCGGCGCCGGTGTTGAGCAGGACGACCGTGTCGTCCGGCCCGAACTCCCCCCGCTCGGCGAGTTCGAAGGCGCCCGAGACGGCCGCGGCGGGGGTGGCGCCGACCTCCAGGCCCTCGGTCCGGGCGACCTCGATGGCGGCGTCGAGGATTGCCCGGTCGCTCGTCGCGACCGCGCCGCCGTCGCTCTCGGCGAGGGCCTCCAGGATCAGCGGCGAGGCGCCGGGGTCGGGGACGGCGATGCCGTTGCAGGCGGTCGTGATGTCGATCCACGCCTCGTGGACCTCGGTCCCCTCCTCCCAGGCGCGGACGACCGGCGCGCAGCCCTCGGCCTGCGCGGCGTACATCCCCGGCAGCCCCTCGGAGAGCCCGAGCTCCTCGAACTCCTTGGCGGCCTTGTGCATCCCGACGAGGCCGACGCCGCCGCCGGTCGGGTAGACGACCGCGTCGGGCGTCTCCCAGCCCAGTTGCTCGATGGTCTCGTGGGCCATCGTCTTCTTGCCGTCGTGGCGGTACGGCGTGACGAACGTCTTGGTGGAGTACCAGCCCGCGCGGTCGCCCTCCGCACCCTCGGCCATCGCGGCGGCGTACTCGGAACCGGCGTCGGTGATCTCTCCCTTCGCGACCCGGAGGTCGCCGCCGTGGACCTCCGTCATCGCCTTCTGGGTGAACCCCGCCCTGTCGGGGAGGAACACGTGCGCGTCCATCCCGGCGCGGGCGGCGTAGGCGGCCGCGGACTGGCCCGCGTTGCCGGCGCTGTTGAGCGCGATCTCCCGGGCGCCGTGCTCGCTCGCGGCGGTCATCGCGGCGGTCTGTCCGCGGTCCTTGAACGTCCCCGTCGGGTTCCGGCCCTCGTCCTTGAGGTACACCGCGCCGACGCCCATCCGGTCGGCGAGCGTCGGGCACTCGACCAGCGGGGTCGCCCCCTCGTCGAGCGACACGGCCGCCTCGCGGGGGAACGGGAGCAGTTCCTCGTAGCGCCACATCGAGTCGAAACGGCGGGTCTCGATCGCCTCGCGCGTGAGGTCGACGCGGTCGAGGTCGTACTCGGGGTCGAGCATGCCCCCGCAATCCGGACAGCCGTGTGTCGTCGTCTCCGGGTCGTGGAGCGCCTCGCAGTCCACGCAGCGGAGGCCGACGAACGCCTCGGTGGTTCGCATGGGCGAGGGTTGGCCGGCCGGGACTAACCGCTTTGCGCCTCCGGTCCTGGTGTCCGGGAACGAGGGTGTTCCCTGGAGTGGTAGGCGGTACTCGTAGCTTCTCGTGCCTGGAGGTAGTGCTCGTCCTCCTCACAACCGCGGTTGCGGCGCAAAAGCCCGAGACGGCGAGCGAACGCGACGGATACGGACGCTCCCTCGAACGGCTTCCCGACCTCGAACCACTCCCCGAAGACGAGCTAGTCCGCGGTGTTCCCGTCCGCCTCCGAGTCCGCGTCCGCGGTCGGCGCGGCGTCCAGCGCCCACTCGTCCGAACCCAGGAGCGACGCGGGAACGCTCACCGACTCCCCGTCCAGCCCCTCTGCGTACTCGAACGTGTACGTCGGCGGCTCGTACTCCGCGGGCGACACCAGCGGTTCGTTCTTCCGGAAGCGCCGCGCGGCGAGCAGCACCGGCGTCCGGCCGGCCGCTTTGCCCGGCACCTCGCGGATCTCGTCGATCCGGTACCACTGCGGCAGGCGCTCGCGGAGCTTCTCCCCGAACCGGGTGTCGCGGAAGCGACCCGAGACGACCGCCGAGAGCGTCCCGTTCTCGGCGAGCCAGTCGCGGGCGCGCTCGACGTACAGCGCGGAGGTGTCGTAGGTGTAGTACGCCGTGTCGTACTCGGCGTACGCCTCCGCGGCGGGCCCTTCCGCGATGTTGCGGCGGAGCCGCGCCGGGAACCGGCCGACGACGTACGCGAAGTCCTCGCGGTCGAGGGGGTCGGCCGCGCGCGCCTCGCCTGGCGCGCCGAGCGTCGTCTGCGCGTCCGGGCGCACGAGCGGGTCCGTAAGGTGTATCTGGAGGGGGTCGAGCGTGAACTCGGACTCCTCCCAGCGCGCCTCCCGGTAGTCGTCGAACAGGCGGAGGAGCAGGCGCGTCTCGGTCACGCGGCACGCCAGCGGGTCCGGCGTGGCGCCGACGAGTCGCCCCTGGATCGCCCGCAGGCGCTCGCGCGGGTCACCGTCCGACGCGGCGTGCGGCCGACGCAGGCGGTCCGCGGTCGCGAGGAGGTATCGCCCGTCGCCGACCGCCGGGTCGAGCAACGCGCCCTTGTCCGCCGGGAACGCGATCCGGTCGAGGACCGCGTCGGGGAGCGGGTCCCCCGCGTCGACCTCGATTCCGGGGAGGTCGAGCACGTCGAGCAGGCGGTCGTAGGCGAGCGCCGCGCGCCCGCCGTCGACGTCGAACGCGAAGTGGTCGAGGTACCAGAGGACCCGCGAGAACGCCTCGACGACCGCGTCGTGCTCCAGCGCCCAGTCGCACAGCGGCGGCGCCCGGCGGTCGTAGAGGTCCGCGAACGACTCGCGGGCCACGAGCAGCAGGTCGCCGGCGTCGCGTTCGACGCCGAACTCCTCGGCGAACGACTCGAACCGCTCGACCGCGTCGCCGGTCAGCGTCTCGTCGCGGAGGTCCATCCCCTCGGCGACGCGGACGACGAACGCCTCCTCGAGCAGCGAGAACGCGGCGACCCGGACGAACGCCCGTTCGTTCTCCGAGGGCGTGAATCCGGTGCGGTTTGCACCGCGAACCCAGGAGCCGTAGGCGGCCCGGAGGTCGCTGACGGCCTCGCCCTCGCGCCGGTGCTCCAAGAGGCGCAGGCGGGCGGGCGCGGCCCCCGTGTCGTCGCCCGGTCCCCGGAGCGCGGCGTCGACCGCGGACTCGAGGGCCGTCTCGCGGTCCTCGTAGGCGTCGGTGCGCCCGCGGACGTCCGCGAACGCCTCCTCGACGGCCGGGACGAGCACGTCGGTCACGCAGTCGCGGAGCGTGCCGACGAGCGTGCCCAGCCCGTCGTCGTCCGCGACCGAGTGGCGGCCGGGCGCGTCGAACTCCTCGTAGCGCTCGGCGGCTGACAGTTCGGCCGGCCGGAGCGCCGTCAGTTTCGCGACCGCGAGTTGCTGGCCCGGGCGGAGGGTCTGCGAGAGCCGACCGCGCCGGCCGGCCGCGACGACCCGGTCCAGCGGGACGTCCGTGTGGACGGTCGCGGCGACGCCGTGGTGCGTGACCGCGTCGGCGTCCTCGGCCTCGGCCGCCTCCGCCGCCGACACGCGCTCGTAGGCCACGAGGCGGTCGGTGCTGGCGGCGACGACGAACTGCACGTACGGCTCGCCGCCCGCCGCGGCGAAGGCTGCGTCGACGGCCGCGTCGACGTCGCCGCCCCGACCGACGGCCGCGAGCGTCGCGGCGACGTTGCCCGCGTCGTCGCGGAACCGCGCGACCGCCCGGTTCCGAACGTAGCTCGATTCGTCGTAGCCGAGGACGCCGGCGAACAGGTGCTCGCACAGCGCGGCGGCGACTGTCTCTGCCGTGGCGGACGGTCCGAGCCCCGACTCGATCCGGTCGCACGCCTCGACGACCCGTTCAACGAAGCCCTGACCGTATGCTCCCTGTGACATGACACACCAGGTGAATCTACTCCTGCTCCTCCCCGGAGGTACCTAAACCTGTCTCCCCGGAATCGCAATACTGAGAGTTGTCTTGCGTGCGTCCGCCCCTCGGCTGACGGATTCCGACGGTGTCGCGTCGGTCGTGACGGCTGTCGAACTGCTTCGGGCACTCGACGGAATCTGACATCGGGGCTGTCCGGTCCGATCGGACCGTCGGCGATGGGTCCCGCTGCGATGGTTCTGACGGTGACAAAACATATACCTTCGTGTAGAGCTGAGTATGGTACCTTCGGACTACTCGACCGATGAACGATTCCAGCCCATCCCCCCCTGACAGCGACGCCACGCGACGGTCCCCCGCCCGTTCCGGCGGCAGAGTTAGGTCCGGCCGGCCCGTGACGCCCGGTGTGAACGACGCCCAGACGCTCGCGGTCCGGGTGGGATCGGAAGTCGCATGAGCGACGTCGACGCCGACCTCGAGGGTCGAACGGCCCTCCCGGTCGAAGAGGCAGCCGCGCTCGTCGACCGGGTGACCGACAACGTGCAGCGCGTCATCGTCGGCAACGACGCCGCAGTCGAGCACATCCTCGTCGGCCTGCTGGCACGCGGCCACCTCCTCCTGGAGGACGTGCCCGGAGTCGGGAAGACGATGCTCGCGCGCTCGCTCGCGCGATCGATCGACTGCGAGTTCCGCCGCGTGCAGTTCACCCCCGACCTCCTCCCGTCGGACGTCACCGGGGTGAACGTGTTCAACCAGAAGACGAGCGAGTTCGAGTTCCAGCCCGGCCCCGTGTTCGCGAACGTGGTGCTCGGCGACGAGATCAACCGCGCGCCGCCGAAGACGCAGTCGGCGCTGCTCGAGGCGATGGAGGAGCGGCAGGTGACCGTCGACGGCGTCACCCGGGAGCTCCCCGACCCCTTCACCGTCATCGCGACCCAGAACGACGTGGAGCCGGGACGGACGTACGAGCTCCCCATCGCCGAGATCGACCGCTTCGTGAAGAAGCTCCGGCTCGGCTACCCGGAGGCGGCCGACGAGGCGGAGATGCTCTCGCGGACGGCCGGCGAGCACCCCATCGAGTCGCTCGACGCGGTGGCGACCGTCGAGGACGTCCGCCGCGCACGCGACACGGTGAGCCAGGTCGAGGTGAGCGAGCCCGTCCGCGAGTACGTCACGGGGCTCGCGCGCTACACCCGCGAGAACGCCCAGCTCGGCGTGAGCCCGCGCGGCAGCATCGCGCTCGTCAGGGCCTCGCAGGCGCGTGCGGTCATCGACGGCCGCGACTACGTGATCCCCGACGACGTCCAGACCGAGGTCCCCTCCGTGTTCGCCCACCGCATCCGCCCGCGGACGGGCAGCGAGACCGGCGCCGACGTGGTGACGGACGCGCTCGACGCGGTGCCGGTGGAGTGAGCCGATGCGGCTGACGCGACGCGGGTGGGTCGTGGTCGCCGTCGTCGCGCTCGCCGCGGCATCGGCGGGGCTGTTCGGCCCCCGGGCGCTCAACGCGGTCGTCATCCCGGGGCTGGTCGCGCTCGGAGCCGGCTACCTGCAGCTCAGGCGGTTCGAGGCACCACGGGCCGCCCGCGAGACGCCGCCCGACGCCCACGTCGGCCACGAGGGGACCGTCCGGCTCTACTTCGGCGACCCCGACGGAACCCGCCCGGACCCCGAGGAGGGCCTCTCGCGCCCGTTCGCCGGCAGGGTCCGCGAGTCGGTGGGCGACGGGCTCGCCGCCGAGGAGACGTCCTTCGAGACGGTCGTCGGCGGCGACCCGGTCGAGTACGAGGTCCAGTACGGGGCTCGGGGCCGCCACGCGCTCGGCCCCGCGAGCATCACCGCCCGGGACCTGCTCGGCCTCCTCGAGATCGACGTGGCGACGAGCGAGACCGCCGGCGTGCTCGTCTACCCCCGCGTCCACGCCATCGCCGGGTGGGCGCGCCGCGACCTCCGGGCGCTCCACGAGACGGGTGTCCACGAGGAGCGCCGCGAGTTCGACCGCCTCCGCGAGTACGACCGGGGCGACTCCCTGCGCGACATCCACTGGAAGTCCACCGCCAAGCGCGAGGACCTCATCGTGAAGGAGTTCGCCGCCGAGGCGGAGACGGAGGCCGTCTCGGTCGCGGCGGGCGCGGCCTCGGCGACGGAAGCGTCCGACCGGATGGCCGAGGCCGCCGCGAGCATCGCGCTCGCGCTCGTCGAGGACGGCGTCCCCGTCGACCTCGTCCTGCCGGACGGCACCGTGTCGGCCGGTCCGGACCGCGGGAGCCAGGTGCGCCTGCTCGAACGGCTGGCGCTCGTCGGTCCCGGCCGGGTCGCCACCGAGGAGGCCGACATCACCATCTACGGCCGGGCGGACGGCGTCGAGGTCGCCGTCGGCGGCGAGGCGGTCGACTTCGAGGAGTACGTCGGCTCCTACCGACCGACCTACGGCGTCACGCGCGGCGCGGAGCGCCGGGAGGTCGAGGCGTGACGGGCACTCGACACGGGAGGTGGCTCACGTGAGCACGGTCGTTCCGCTCCCTGCCCACACTCACCACCAGGGGTGGCTCGCGTGAGCTACCTCACGCGCTTCGCGTGCTCGGAACTCACGAGCGGAGGTGTCCGCTCGTGAGCGGGGGAACGGACGGCCTCCGCTCGATGCGAAGCGGCGGGCGCGAACCCGAGTATGCCCGACGCGGCGCGGAGACTGAACACGACTCCTGGACGTCGATCCGGCGCCTGCCGGCGCTCGGCGTCGCGCTCGCCGTGGTGGCGTTCCTCTCGGCGTTCCACCACATCCTCGACGTCGTCGGCGGCGTCGAGTTCCTGGTCCTCGAGGTGCTCGTGACGGCCCTGCTCGCCGTCTGGTTCGCGGGGTTCCTGCGCGAGCGCACCGCGGTCGCGCTGACGGCCGTCGGGCTGGCGATCGCGCTGATCGCGTACTTCTACTCGGTTCCCCAGAGCGCCCGGTCGCTGTTCACCGCGTCTCGGGTCGCATCGGACGTGCTGGCGCTGCTCACGGGGCTGTCCGTGCTCCGCCTGCTGAACGTCGGCGCGTGGGCGCTGCTGCTCGCGCCGGCGCCGACGTTCCTCGCGGTGTACCTCGCGGCGCGCGAGCGGTACGTGTGGGCCGCCGGGGTCGCGGGGCTCACGACCGGCTTCTTCGTCCTGACGGGCGACGTGGGGCCGGCGGCCGCGGTCGCCTGCGCGGCCGGCATCACGATCGCGGTCGGGTTCGCCGGACTGGCGGCCGCGGGTCGACGCGGCGCCCTCGCCCAGCTCGACACTGTCACCGTCATCGTCGCCGCGATGGTCGTGCTCACCTCGGTCGTCACCGTCGTCCCGGGGAGCGCGAACAACCCCGTCCTCCCCGGCGGCGAGAGCCCGTCCGTCGAGTCGAGCGTGGTGTCCAACAGCGACCGCGTCGCCGTCCTGGGGAGCATCGAACTCTCACCCGCCGTCCGGTTCGTCGTGGAGTCGGACCGCCCGGAGTACTGGCGCGTCGGCTCCTACGACCGCTACACCGGGCAGGGATGGGTGCGTACAGGGGACACGAGCCCCTACAGCGAGGGCAGCCTCGATGACCCCCCGGGCGAGTCGGACTCGCTCAGACAGGAGGTGACCGCCCGCTCGACGCTCGACGCGATGCCGGCGGCGTGGAAGCCCACGTCCGTCAGCGGGGCGGTGTCGGACACGGCCCAGGTGACCGAGCACGACGGCCTGCGGCCCGGCACGTCGCTCCTCGCGAACGACAGCTACGTCGTGGAGAGCGAGGTGCCCAACGCGACCGACGGCCAGCTCCGCCGCGCCGGCACCAACTACCCCGACGAGGTCGCCTCGCGATACACGCAGCTCCCCAGCAGCACGCCCGACCGCGTCGACGAGCGGACCCGCGAGGTCGTCTCCGAGTCCGGCGCGAACAACCCCTACGACGCGGCCGTCGCCGTCGAGGAGTACCTCGAGGCGAACAAGGACTACTCGCTGGACGTGCCGCCACCGAGCGGCGACACGGCCGACCGCTTCCTGTTCGAGATGGACGAGGGCTACTGCGTCTACTATGCGACGACGATGGTTGCGATGCTCCGGACGCAGGGCATCCCCGCCCGGTTCGTCACGGGCTACACGTCCGGCCAGCGCGTCGACGAGGACGAGTGGGTCGTCCGCGGCCTCGACTCGCACGCATGGGTCGAGGTGTACTTCCCCGGCCACGGCTGGATCCGCTTCGATCCGACGCCGAGCGACCCGCGGGAGTCGGCCGAGACCGAGCGCGTCGAGGCCGCCCGGACCGAGGGCGACGAGAACGTCGACTCGGACGGCTCGGAGAACGGCACCTACGAGACGCCCACGCCGACGCCGAGCGAGACGCCCACCCCGAGCGAGAACGGCACCGCGGCGACGCCCGACCCCGGCGAGGTCCGCGGCCCCGGCGGCGGGCTCGGCAACGCAACGTTCGGGACGCCGAGGGGCGGCGTGCCCGGGTCGGGGGCCGCGACGACGAACGCTACCGACACCGAGGAGGACGAGGGCGGGTGGGCGCCGACCCGTCGCGACGGGGTGCTCGGCGTCGCCCTGTTCGTCGGCCTCGTCGCCGGCGCCCGCAGGCTCGGGATCACCGAGCGCGCGTACCGCGTCGTGTGGCTGCTCTATCAGCCGCGACGGGACCCCGACGCGGACGCGGTGCGCGCGTTCCGCCGCCTCGAGTACCTCGGCGCCGTGGCGTACAGACCGCGCCGGGCCGGCGAGACGCCGCGGGAGTACCTCGACGCGCTCGCCGCCCACGGCTTCGACGAGCGCGTCGGTTCGGTGGGGCGCGCGTACGAACACGCCCGGTACGGCGGCGGCGCGAGCGACGGGGAGGCGGACGACGCGGTCGACACGACTGACGCGCTCGTGCGCCGCTACGCCCCGGTGCTCCGCCGGTTCGCCTCCTGACCGGGACGGAACGGAACCCGCCGATTCGGGCCTCCTCGGGCCGGGAACCGGGCTACCCGACACTGTTTAATATGGTGGTCCTGTAGGTCCGCCTGGAAATGTCCGAGGTATGCTCGACGTGCGGGTTACCCCAGGAACTCTGCGTCTGCGAGGACGTCGCGAAGGAGTCCCAGGAGATCACGATCCGCATCGACGAGCGAAGGTACGGCAAGGAGGTAACGGTCATCGAAGGGTTCGACCCCAAGGACGTGGATATGGATTCGCTCTCGAGCGACCTGAAGTCGAAGTTCGCCTGCGGCGGTACGGTGGAGGACCAGTCCATCGAACTGCAGGGGAACCACAGCGGTCGCGTCGAGGACTTCCTCCGCGAGAAGGGGTTCAACGTCGCGTGACCGGTACCTGAACACCCGCCCGTCGAGCGTCTTCTTTCGAACGACACCGTCCGCCAGCGGACGCGCCGCCCCCCGTTCCGCCGACGTCCGGTCTGCGTTCCGTCGAGGAACGTATTTCCGACGCGGAGCCGAACCCGTCGACGAATGCGTCCCTGGACTCCCGTCCTCGTCGCCCTCCTCGTCCTCTCGACCGTCGCGCCGGCGGCCGGTGCCACCGCGCCCGTCGGCCCCGCCTCCCCGCCCGGGTCGACCACGTCGTCGACGGCGTCGACCGATCTCGCGAACGCGACGGTCGTCGACGGGGCGGACGCCACCGCCGCCACCCGCGAGATCCGCCTCGATTCGACGCTGGAACTGACGCCCGACCGGCCGGGCGAGATCGACGTCACGCTCCGGTTCACCGTCCCCGAGGAGGTCTCGTCGCTCTCGACCACCCTCTCGCCGAGCGCCGAGGTCGTCTCCACGTCCGGCTTCTCCGCGGGGGAGGGGACGAACCGGTACGAGTGGGACGAGCGGACCGAGGCGCCGACGCTCACCTACCGGATCCCGGCCAACCGAACGACCGAAACCGTGCGGTTCGCCGGCGACGCGGGGGCGACGAACCGAACCGGCGTCCCGAGAGCGGGTCCTGCGAAGTCGGTCGACGCGACGGGAGCCCAGTCCGCCGGCTACCTGTTCGTCGACACCGGCCCCTGGGCGCTCGTGGGGACGCCGAACCCCGGCGTCCAGTGGCGCTATCGGGGCGACGCGCTCTCGCTGAACCGGACGACGACCGTCGCCGGCGAGGGCGCGGCCGGCGACCGGATGGCGTTCCTCGGGAGCCAGAAGACCCACACCAGACGGGCGAACGGCCAGACGTTCCGGCTCGTCGTCCCAAAGGCGGCCGACATGGCCGAGGACCCCGAGACGGTGCTGGACTCGCTGGCGGACGTCTCGGGATCACTCCGGGTGGGCGACCGCGACGAGACTGTGTTCCTGATCGCCGCGCCCGCGGGACCGAACTGGGGTGTCCGCGGGCTCCAGACGGGCGACGCGGACGCCTGGGTCGGGGCCGAGGAGCGGCTGGACACGCCGCAGAACGCCTGGATCCACGAGTACGTCCACATGAGACAGGGGTTCGAGACGACGACCTCGGCGAGGTGGGTCGTCGAGGGGAGCGCCGACTACTACGCGGCGCTGTTCACGCTCCGACAGGAACGGATTGGCTTCTCCGAGTTCGCCGCCGACCTGGCGCGCGGGCACCGGGACCCGTACGCCGACGCGGTGCTCACGGAGCCGGGGACGTGGGGGACCGAACACGGCGCGGGAGCGCAGTACGTGAAGGGGTCGCTCGTGACGGGCGAACTCGACCGCCGCACCCGCCTCGCGACCGACGGCGGCGGGACGTTCGGCTCGGTGCTCGCGCGGCTGAACGCCCGGTCCGAGCCGGTGACGAGCGAGATGTTCCTGAACGCCGTCGAGGAGGTGGGCGGCGACGGGGTCGCTGATACTGCGGACAGGTACACCCAAACTTCGTCGGTGCCCGAGATGTGGTCGCAGCCCGACCACGACGAGGCGTTCGGGGAGCTCCCGGCCCGCGTCGCGTTCACCCCGCCCGACGCCGCGGTCGTGAGCGGGCCGTACCGGAACGGGACCCGCGCCGCGCCGCTGTCGCTCGCGACCGGCGAGACGCTGACCCTCCGGACGGCGGCCGAGAACGTCGGCGGCGCGACCGGCGAGTACCTGCTCACGCTCCGGGTCGACGGCGAGCCGGCGGCCGAGGCGACCGGTCGGCTCGACCCCGGCGAGCGGACGAACGTCTCGGTCTCGCACACCTTCGAGCAACCGGGGACGTACACGGTGTCTGTCGCGGGGCGGAGCTATCGGGTCGAGGTGCACGAACCGGCCGACCCGTCGGTCGTCTCGGTCCGGGCGAACCGGACGACGGTCGGGACGAACGAGACGGTCAGGGTGACCGCGACGGTGTCCAACGACGCGGCGGTGCCGGCCGGGGGCGAGGTGCCGGTGGTCGTCGACGGCGAGCGCGTCCGGACCGAGGCGGTCCGGCTGGCGCCGAACGCGACGCGGGAGCTGTCAGTCCTCGTCCGGTTCTCGGAACCCGGCGAGCACCGCGTCTCGTTCGACGACGAGGGCACGACCGTGACCGTGCGGGGCGACGGTGTCGTCGGAACCGACGTGACGATGCCCGGATTCGGGGCGGCAACTGCGCTCGGGGCGCTCGGTTCGGTCGCTGTACTCGGGGCGGTGCTGTCGGCGCTGTCGGGGCGACGACGGCGAGATCGATAGGGGAAGGAGACGACGCCAGTCGGGAAAGGGGAGACGAGTCGCGCTAGCGGTCGCGGTCAGAACGGCGACTGCGGTCCCTCGTCGGCCTCGCCCTCGGGGGCGTCGGTCTCGAGGTCGCCCTCCCACTCGGTGAGGCCGCCGGCCATGCTCTCGACGGTGGCGTCGGCGGTGCCCTCGAAGGACTTGATGAGCCGCGCGGCCTGCACGCTGGCCTTGCCGTGCGGGCAGACAGTGACGATGCGCTCGGCGCCGCTGAGCCCCTCGACGCGGTCGGGGAGTTCCTGGAACGGGACGTTCTCTGAGTCCGGGATGTGTCCCCCCGCGAACGCCCGCGGGGACCTGATGTCCACCACGCGCACGTCCGCCCCGTCCTCGAGGAGTTCCTCGACGTCGGTCGGGGAGAGTTCGCCGTCCATGGGCGTGTGAAGTCGGCCGGGGAGGAAAAGTACGTCGCCGAGTACGTTGGAGCCCAATCGGCTCGTTCCGATGAAGGACGCACGGTCAGCGCATTCTTGCGGGTGGCGCGCGTGACTGCGAGCCCGGAGGGCGAGCACTCGCGCGCGAGGGATGAGAAGCACAGCGAGCGTCAGCGAGCGAGCATCGCAGTCGGCTGGGGAGGCCGGTGGTGTCTCGTCACGCCAAGCAGTTGTCCACCACTACTCCCTAACCGAAGCGACGACGTACCTACCCGAACCTCGACGACACCGGGAATTCAGAGAAGATCTTCCTCGCTCGCCAGCAATACGCCCTCTATAGTAGCGTCGTTCGTCGACCCCTCCCGCGCCACCTCGACCGCCTCCGCCACCGGCACCGACCGCGGCGTCAGGAACTCGTTGTCGTCGAGCGACTGCTCGGCCGGCGTCAGGTCCTCGGCGAACACGAACGCCCGGCGGTGGCGCAACAGCCCCGTGCAGCACCACACCTCCTGCAGGAGCGCGGTGCTCCCTGCCTGGAACCCGGTTTCCTCCTGGAGTTCGCGCTCCGCGGCGGCCGTGTACGACTCGCCGGCCTCGACGATGCCGGCCGGGAGTTCGAGCTGCGTCCGCCGGATCGTCGGCCGGTACTGCTCGACGAACAGCAACTGATCGTCGGCGCGGGCGACGACGACGACCGCGCTGGCGAGTTCGGCCCAGTAGTAGCGCTTCCGGGAACCGTTCGGCTGTTCGACGAGGTCGTAGCCGGCGGTCACCCAGCCCGTCTCGTACTCCACGGCGCTCTCGACGACCGGCCACTCGGGCTCGCCGGGCCAGGAGTGTCGTCGGCCGTCGTCGAACGCCGGCGGTTCGGTGGGATCGCGGTCGTTGGTCGGATCACTGTCGCCGGACCCGTCGGTGTCTTCGGTCGGGTCGCGGTCGTCGGTCGGGTCGTCGCTCATTCCTGGATCACCTCGATGCGGTATCTAGTCCCCTCGTACGTCACGAACGCGGCGTCCTCTGTCGTCGCGCCAGCCGGCGCGAACTCCCGGAGCGACTGGAGTTCGTCGAACGGCGAGTTCGTGAACGCCTCCTTGAGTCCCCACGGCCCGCGCCGGTAGGCCGACGACCGGCCGTCGTCGCTCGCCAGCGCCTCGAACAGGTACGGGTACTGCTGCTGCGAGAAGTTGCCCACGTCGAGCGCCGGGCCGTCGTCCGCCTCGTTCGCGGCGAGGTAGTACGGGTCCCCCGCGGCGAGGAACTGCGGGAGCGCCCCCAGCGCCAGCAGCGCGACGACGACGCCGACGAGGAGGAGGAGCCCGTTCCGGGCGATGGGTCGCATACGTCGGCTTCGGCGGGCCGTCGCAAACCGGTTACGCCTCGCGGTCGTCGGTCCCGGACTGTTCGTCGTCGCCCTCGCGTTCGTCCTCGAGGCCGTCCGCGTCGGTTCCGTCCCCCCCGTCCTCGACGGTCCCGTTCTCCCCGTCATCGCCCGTCGAGACGTGTTCGCGGTACACCCGACCGAACGCCCGACGGCGGAGCGTCCCCAGCGCGGCCTCCCGCTCCTCGTGGAACGTCGCCGCGACAGCCACGCCGCCCTCGCCGGCGAACGGCACCGGGTGCCAGACGACCCGCTCGACGTTCTCGCTGCCGGCGACGTCCGACTCGTACTCGGGGTGTGAGTCGAGCCACTCCTCGAACTCCTCGCTCGTGCCGACGTGCACGCGGAGGAGCGAGGCGAACAGCGCGTCCCGGACCGTCTCGATCACCTCGCGGGTGACGCGTTCGCCGTACTCCTCGCGGTCGAACTCCATCGCCTTCGCGGCCTCGCGGACGGCGACTTTCGCCGCCGGCACGAGCTCGTCGTACTCCTCCCGCGCCTCGTCCGGCGTCTCGGGCGCCAGCGTCCCCTCGGTGTCCATGTCCGGCTAGGCGGACGGCCGAATCAAGAGTCGTTCCCTTCGGCGGCGTCCTCGTCCGGTTCGGCGTCGGATTCGGTGTCCGCCTCGTCGTCCGTCTCCCCTCCCCGGTCCTCCCCCTCCTCCTCGTCCAGTCCGTACATCTCCTCGGTCAGTTCCTGCGCGTCCTGGAGCACCGACTCGACAGCCTCGTCCGCGACGCCCTGCGCCATCCCCTCGAACCCCCCGGTGCCCGCACCGGCCGGTCCCCGGCCGCCCGGAGCGCCCTGGTCGAAGTCGGGGGCGCTCCCGTGGTCGTGACCGTGGCCGCCCCCTCCGGTGGTGTCCTCGAACACCTCGTCGTACTCCGTCTCCTCGGCGTGGTCGGTGACGCGGTCCGCGAGTTCGGCGGGCGTCTCCCCGCCCCAGCCGGGGACGTGCTCGTCGAGCCACGCCTCGTGTTCGTCCTCCCGGAGCATCGCCGTGAACGCGAGGTGGTTCGCGAGGTGCTCGCCGTCCTGCTGGGGGACATCGCAGACCGGACAGGCGTATCCCATGCTCACGGCTGCGGGCGCGAGGGGGATAACGCCTGTCGTCTCGTGGAGGGGCTGCGGGGGTGGAGACAGTCGAGGGCGACGCAATCGGGACGACGGGCGGGCGTCCGGCGGCGGTCGAACCCGCCGGGATTTAAGGCGCGAACGGGCGTTACGGCGCACGATGTTCGACACCATCGTCGTCGCCACGGACGGCTCCGAGAGCGTCGGGCGGGCGGTGGACGTGGCGCTCGACCTCGCGGAGAAGTTCGACGCGGCGGTCCACGCGCTGTACGTCGTCGACGCCAGCGAGGTCGACTCCTCGCCCGACGCGGTGCGCGAGGACATGCGCCACGCCCTCCAGGAGCGCGGCGGCGAGGCCATCGTCGGCGTCCAGAAGCGGGCCAAGCGCGACGTGACCGCCGTCGTCCGCGAGGGACGACCCGCCAACGAGATCTCCGAGTACGCCCGCGAGATCGACGCCGACCTCGTCGCGACCGGCACGCGCGGCCGACACGGCGAGAACCGGTTCCTCATCGGCAGCGTCGCCGAGCGCGTCGTCCGTACCTGTCCGACGCCGGTGCTGACGGTCCGGCAACTGGAGGGCGGCGACGCGGCGGACGCGGCCTGATCGAGCGACCGAACCGGACCGGCGGGGCTAACGCCGGTGTTTTCTTCCCCGGACGTGGACGAGTGGTATGGACGACGCACTCATCGACACGGACTCCCTCTCGCTGGAGCGCAAGTCGAAGCTCCCCGGCAAGGGGTTCTTCTACCCCGACTCGCTGGACGAGGATCGCCAGGAGGAGCGCGCGAAGGAGGCGCTCGAGGGCGCCGAGGTCGTGGTCATCACCGACTCGGACGCCGACGGCCTCGGCTGCGTCGCGCTGATCCGCGAGGCGTACGACGCCGCGCTCGACGTCGCGCCGTTCGAGGAGCGCCTGCGCGAACGCCTCGCCGGGGAGGACGACGGCGACGACGCGACGGCCGACGACGACGCCGTGGATGAGGGAGAATCCACGGAGGCCGAGGAGGACGAGGAGTTCGAGGAGTCCCCCGTCGCGCTACTCCCCTCGGGCCCCCACTCCTTCGAGGAGGACCTGGAGTACGCCGCCGAGTACCTCGAACCCGACGCGGACGTGTTCGTCTGCGACATCGCCCCGGACGCGTTCGAGTACGTCGAGGAGGACCTCCGGACGGTCGTGCGGCGCGCGGACGAGGTGCGGTGGTTCGACCACCACCAGTGGGACGAGGAACTCGCCGAATCCGTCCGGGCGCTGGGGATCGACCTCGTCGTCGGCGACAGCGAGGAGGAGTGCTCGACGGACGTGACGCTCCGCTCGCTCGACTACGACTTCCCGGAGCGGTTCGCCGAACTCGCGGCGGTCACGCGGGACCACGACCTCTGGCTGAAGGCCGACGAGCGCAGCGACGACGTCGCCGACTACGCCTACTGGACCGACGCCGAGGAGTACGCCGCCGTCGTCGGCGCCTACGGCGTCGACCTCCCGCCGGCCGTCGAGGAGTACATCACCGAGCGCCGCGTCGAGAAGGAACTGCTCATCGAGAAGGCGGTCGGGCGGGCCGACGAGCACGAGGTCGGCGACTGGTCGGTCGGCGTCACCTACGGCCGCTGCTCGCAGAACGAGGTCGCTGAGACGCTCCGCCAGCAGGGGATGGACGCCGCGGTGATCGTAAAACCCGCCGGCAGCGTCTCGGTCCGCGGCTCGGAGGGGTTCCGCCGGTGCCACGAGGTCGCCGGCGCGGTGGGCGGCGGCGGGCACCCGCAGGCCGCCGGCTGCAAGCCGGACATCTACGACGACATGCTGGACTACGCGCACCACTGGACGACGGAGGGTCGCGCGACCAAGCGCGTGCTCCTCCGGGAGTTCGAGCGCCTCGCCGAGGAGGAGGCCGAACACCGGGAGGCGATTGACGACGGCGACGCGGCGGAGTAACCGGTCGGTTCGGTCGGCTTCGGGTTCCCGTTCGAGGCCTCGCTATCGCTCGACCTCGCGCTCTCCTCGAGATGGCGGTTCGCCCAAGAGCTCCCCGCCGTTCATCGAGGCCTCGCTATCGCTCGGCCTCGCGCTCCCCCATCACCCACTTCCGGGAGAAGTTCGTCCCGCACGCGCAGTGGGCGTACGCGTGCATCACGTCGCCCTCCTCGTATAGTCCGCCGACGCCCTCGTTCTGCTCCTCGGCGAAGGCGAACACGAACTCGACCTCGTGCTCCTCGTCGGGTTTCTCGTCCCGTGCCGGACAATCGCCGCCGCCGAGGTTCGGGTCGATCGGCCCCTCCTCGTCCATCGCTCGGCGGGCGAAGTCCATCGGGTCCATGCCGGTGCCGGAGGCGAACGCCTTGCGCCCCTCGTCGCCGGGGACGACGAGAACGACGCCGTCCTCCACGGCCTCGCCCATGTTGGCGATCTTCCCCTGCGAGTCGAGGAACTCGTGCGTGAGGAAGATGGCGACGTCGTCGAGTCGCTCGCCCGCGAGGAACTCGTCGAGTTTGCTCATACACCGAGTGGCGGGTGTAGGGATAAAAGAGCTGTTCGTCGGAATCCCGTCCGGTCATGTGTGGGTCGGCCGTCTACGGGACTGCAGAGACCTCGAAAGCCCCACTTTGGGAAGGTCGGCCGAGCGTCGCGAGCCGCCTACCGAGTGTGCACGTAGTCGGTAGTCCGCAGTGACGGTCGCCCCGGAAGTTCGGTCGAGCGTGTTCTGGCGGATGGCGCGCGTGACGGCGAGCCCGAAGGGCGTAGCCGACGCGCGCGAGGGATGAGCATCGCAGCGCGACTGCAGGGAGCGCGAGAAGCGCAAGAGGCTGGGGAGGGAGAGGTCGCGGTGCGGTCGGGTCGGACTGAAAGGGGCCGCGGCGGTCGGCGAATGCGCGACTGTCAAGCACCACAGCGACCGGAGGGAGCGAGAAGCGCAGCAGTCGCACCGAGTCGAGCGTCGCGGGAGCTTTCTGGCCGATCGTCACCCCGTTACCAGCAGTTGAACCGCTCTACTCCAGACGACACCGCCGCACACAGCAACGAAGGAACTACTCGTCGCCCAGCAGCGAATCCGCGATGTTCTGCAGGCTCTCGTTCGGCCGCCCGGTCACCTCGTACACGACGCGCTCGCCGGGCACCCGGACGCCGTAGAGATACCCGGGGTCCACCTCGTCGAACTCGACCGCGTCGTCCGCCTCGCGGTCGTGTTCGCGGCACCACTCGACGAGCCGGTTCTCTCCGTCGCCGGGCTGACGCGCCAGCCGCCGGTTGTCGTACGCCCCGCGGATCAGGCGACCGCTTGCGTCGCCCTCGACCCGGGCGTGGCGTGACTCGCCGTCGAGCACGAGCCGGATCTCGTCGCCCGCCTCGAGGTCCGCCTCGTCGGGGACGCGGAGACACGGGAGGCGGGTTCCCCCCGAACGCGCGAGGTGGGCGCGGAGGGAGGTGACGGCCGCGGCGTCGCTGGCGACTCTGTCGGACATGGGAGCGAAGAAGGCGTTACTCCTCGTCGTCCTCGGCTTCCTCGTCCGATTCGGCCGCTTCTTCCGCGGCTTCGTCTTCCTCCTCGTCCGCCTCGTCTTCGGCTTCCGCTTCTTCCTCCTCGTCGGCTTCGTCGGCCTCGTCGGCCTCCTCAGCCTCCTGGGATTCCTCGGATTCCTCGGCCTCGTCCACGTCCTCCTCCTCGACCGCGTCGGCCTCTTCGACGTCCTCCTCGACCGCGTCGGCCTCTTCGACGTCCTCCTCGACCTCCTCGGCGCCGCCCTCGAACGTGCCGTCGACGAGGTGGGCGTTGATCTGGACGGTCTCCTCGGAGACCTGGCGGCCGCGGACGGTGACGCGCTTGCGCTCGCCGTCGCGGGACGGCTCGTAGCCGACGCCGCCGTCGAGGAGCAGTTCCTTCAGGGCCGCGCCGGGCACGTCCTCGCGCATCGGCCGGCCGGCCTTGTCAGACCCGCCGGTGAGTTCGAGCGTCATGCCGTCGGCGTCGACGACCGTGCCGTCGACCTCGTCGCCGATGTCGAGCCCGAGAAATCGGTTCGCGTCCTGTCCGTCCACGTCGAACTGCCGGGTGTCGCCGGCCGAGTCGCCGACGACGACTTTGAATTCAGCCATTACGGGAACGAACTCGGCGGTTGGAGAAAAGAGCGTCGAAAGCGAGGCCGAGCGAGAGGAAGCGGTGGGGCCGTGAGAACGACCCGACGAGGCCGGCGGGTCCACCGGCCAGAACCGTCAAGCTGCCTGCACCGTCAGGCCGCCTGCGCCGGAACCGCCTGCGGCGCGCCGCGGTAAGTGCCGACGCCGACCTCCTCCTCGCCGTCCGCGGCGATCCAGCCGGGTCCGTCGCCCACTACGACGGTCCGGGTGGATTGCCGGAACAAGGTCCCCGTCCAGCCGCCGGCGAACCACTCGTTGTACCCCTCGTACGTGACGAGCACGTCGAGGGTCGCGTTCGCCGGCGCGTCGTACGAGAGGTACATCCAGGAGCCGAACCGGCGGCAGGCCTGCCCCTCCGTCGTCGGACCGTCGCAGGGCGTCTCCGTCGCGTTCAGGCGCGGCTGGAGCGTCGGCTCGTTCCCGACTGGCGACCGGGTGTCGATCGGCTCCTCGCTCGCCCACTCGACCGACACCAGGTAGTAGTCGAGCGACCGGATCGGCGTTCCCGTCGGCGTCTCGCCCCGTGTCGGCGTCCCCGCGCCGGGTTCGAGGCTTCGCGGCGGCTGCCGTTCGTAGTACGTCGGCGCCAGTTCTGGGAACGAGAGCGCGAGCATCGGGCCGGCGCTCGTGTCCTCCACTGCGAACGACCACCCGGGCGGCGCGTCCGTCACGCCGGGCGATCCGCCGACGAGCGCGTCGCCGGCAGGGCTGCTCCCGTTCTCGACCGGCAGCGGGAGGTAGAGCGTGACGTTCGTGAGCGTCTCGTCCGGTTGGATGTACGTCCGGTACTCGTACGTGTGGGTGTACGAGTCAGGGATCGGCCGCGTGAACTGGTAGAAGCCGACCGCGACGACACCGACGAGGAGGACGAGCACGACGGCGACCGCGACCAGGGCGATCTCGAGGCGACGGTCCATCGACGGCACGGACACGGGGGAGCAGCAAAAAGGCGGTCGTCGCGGAAGGGTGACGGACCGCCCGACGGGGCGGTCAGTCGAGTCGGACCGGATCGGCCGCCGGTCGGATCGAGACCCGGACCTTGTCGCCGACGGCGAACGCGGGGTCGCCGCTCTCGGGACGGGTTACCAACTTGGCGCCCCACGCCGGGCCGCGGGACGCGAACAGCGAGAGCCCGGTGACCCGCTCGCCGTTCGCCAGCACGGCCACGTCGCCCCACGCGACGTCCCGACCCGTCGCAGTGCCGACGCGTTCGCCCAGCAGTTCGACCGTCGCCGGTCCCGCCCCCTCTGGCGACCCGAACAGCCCGCCGGCGCCGTAGTGGGCCAGCCCGCCGTCCAGGGGTGTACCCGCGTCGGACGCCAGCGCGGCGTAGCCGTCGCCGGGGTGGGCCGGCGAATCCAGGAGCGCGTAGCTGTCGCCCGTCTCGACGACCGTCCCCGTCCCGTCCCAGTCGAGCGGACGGACGGGCACGTCCACGTCGATCGGGAGCGACCCGGAGGCGCGGTAGGGGTTCCGGTCGGCGTCGCGGAACTCGAGGTGGACGTGGTCGTCGACCCAGCGGCCGAAGAACCCGGAGCGGACCATCCGGCCCAGCGAGTCGCCGACTGCGACCCGGTCGCCCGGTTCGACGGTGGGGTCGACGTGGAGGATTCGGGCCACGTACTCGCCGACGTCCACGACGACGAGGTGGTCCTCGTCAACGGCGTACGGCCGGTCGGGACAGCGGACCGTCCGCGTGTCCAGCACCTCCCCCGAGACCGGCGAAATCCCCACGTCGGTGTCGGGGTAGAGGTCGATGGCGTGGCCGTGGTCGTGGGCGGGGTACGGGGAGTTGTACAGCGAGAAGCGGGGGTACCGCTCGACCACGTTGGTAGGGAGCACCACCCGCTCGTCCCGTCCGTCCCCCTCGACCCCCGCGTCCCCGGTCATACCGCGAGTCGGTGGCGGAAGCGCTTAGGCGCCGCGACTCCGACCGGCGGGCGTGTTCCGGGTGTACCGCGGGGCGCTCCTGACGCGGGAACGCGATCGGGAGGCGACGGCGGCGATGCTCGCCGAGACGGCCGAGGCCGGCGAGCCGTCGCTCAGAGTGTGGGCGCCCGGCCGACAGATCGCCTTCGGGCGACGGGACGCCCGCGAGGACGGGTACGCCGACGCGAAGCGCGCGGCCGAGGAACGCGGTTTTCCACCGAGCGAGCGGTCGGTTGGCGGCCGGGCGGTCGCCTACGCCGACTTGACGCTGGCGTTCGCACACGCCGTCCCGCTGGCGGACATGCGCCGGGGGATGGACGACCGGTACGACGCGGCCGTCGACACCGTCGTCGACGCCCTGCGGAGCGTCGGCGCCGACGTGGAACCTGGGGAGCCGCCGGACTCGTACTGCCCAGGGGCCCACTCCGTCCGCGTCGTCGACGGCGGGAAGGTCGCGGGGATCGCCCAGCGCGTCCGGCAGGGGGCCGCGCTCGTCTCCGGGTGCGTGACGGTGGCCGAGGAGGGGGCGATCCGGGACGTGCTCGTTCCGGTGTACGACGCGCTCGGCGTCCCCTTCGACCCCGAGTCGGTCGGCTCCGTGTCGGCCGCTGGCGGTCCCTCCGATCCCGACGCAGTCCGCGACGCGCTGGAGGCCGCCTTCGTCGCCGACCGCGAGGCCGTCCGGCTTGACGCGGCCGAACTCCCGACCGACGACGGGTGAGCGCGATGCCGGGTACCGACCGCGGTACGAGCGGTACCCCGGCCCGCGACGTTCGATCAGGCACACCACGGGTGGGACTGAAAGGGGCCGCGGGGGCTTTCGAGCCATATCTCTCGGTCGCAGCGGCACCATTCGTACTCGTAACCGACCGCGGCACTTACGGCCCGCCGCCGCCCACACAGGCCAGATGCTGTTCACGCAGGCCACGCTCGCCGACGGCCGGGTCCGGGACGTCCGCGTCGCCGACGGGGAGATCGCCGACGTCGCGGACGCGGGAGCACTCGACCCCGAGGACGGTGAGGCGGTCGTCGACGCAGCCGACGAGTACCTCCTCCCGGGCGCCATCGACGCCCACGTCCACTTCCGGGAGCCGGGGTTCCCGCACAAGGAGGACTGGACGACCGGGTCGCGCTCGGCCGCGGCCGGCGGCGTGACGACCGTCGTCGACCAGCCGAACACCGACCCGACGACGACGACGGGTGCGGCGTTCGACGCGAAGGCCGACCTCGCCGCGAAGTCGCTCGTCGACTACGGCCTGAACGGCGGCGTCACGGCCGACTGGGACCCCGAGTCGCTGTTCGACCGGCCGCTGTTCGCGCTCGGCGAGGTGTTCCTCGCCGACTCCACCGGCGACATGGGCATCGAGGCCGACCTGTTCGCCGACGCGGTCGAGCGGGCGGCCGACCACGGCGTGACCGTCACGGTGCACGCGGAGGACGCGGACCTGTTCGACGAGAGCGTGCTCCCCGGGAGCACGGAACACGCGAGCGGGGAGGGAACAGATCCGCGAGCGAGCGCGACGGAGCGAGACGATGCCGACGCGTGGAGCGCCTTCCGGACTCCGGAAGCCGAGGCCGCCGCGGTCGAGCGAGCCCTGGAGGTCGGGGCCGACTCGGGCGCCGACATCCACATCGCGCACACCTCCACCCCGGAGGGCGTCGACGCCGCCAGCGACGCTGGCGCGACCTGCGAGGTGACCCCGCACCACCTGTTCCTCTCGCGCGAGGACCTCCCCGACCTCGGAACGCTCGGCCGGATGAACCCGCCGCTCCGCGACGAGGAACGACGCGAGGCCCTGATGGAGCGCGTCCGGGATGGCACGGTCGACATCGTCGCCACCGACCACGCGCCCCACACTCGGGAGGAGAAAGACGCAGGCATCTGGGATGCCCCATCGGGCGTCCCGGGCGTCGAGACGATGCTGCCGCTCCTGCTGAACGAGGTCCGCGAGGGTCGGCTGGGACTCGAACGCGTGCGCGACCTCACCGCGGCGAATCCCGCCGGGATCTTCGCTCTCCCGCGGAAGGGCCGAATCGAGGTCGGTCGGGACGCCGACCTCGTGCTCGTCGACCTCGACGACGTCCGGGAGATCCGCGGCGACGACCTCCACTCGAAGTGCGGCTGGACGCCGTTCGAGGGGTTCGAGGGCGTCTTCCCGTCGCTGACGCTCGTTCGGGGGAACGTGGTGTACGACGGTCGCGACGACGGCGACAGCGAGTCGTTCGGCGACGCGGTCGGCCGGAACGTCCGCGACTGATCGGCGGGTCGGAACGTCCGTTTCTAGACGAACATCACGACCTCGACGAGACCGGAGCCGAGCATCACGCCAGCGCCGGCGCCGCCGACGCGGGCCATCGCTCGCCGCGAGTTCTCCTCGGTCCAGTCCGACCCCGTGTCCATGTACCGGTGCATCGTCTCGATCCCGCGGCCGGCCATCGCCGACCCCGACCAGCCGAGCACCCCAACGCCCAGCACGAGCGCGCCGAGCGCGAAGACGCTGCGGACAGCCCGCAAGGAGAGGAATACGGCAACTGCGCCGCCTGCCACGAGGCCGAGTGCGGTGCCGACGAGGACCGCGCCCCCGACGAGGCGAAGCCGGGGGCGGAGCCAGTCGACGGTGCCGGCGGCCGCCATCGGCGGTCAGTCCACCGTGTCGCGCATCCGCGGGTCGAGCGCGTCGCGCATCCCGTCACCGAGCAGGTTGAAGCCGAGGACGGTGAGCGCGAGGAACAGCCCCGGGAAGAACGACATCCACCACTTCCCGGTGAGCAGGCCGTTCTCGACGCCGCGGGCCAGCATCAGTCCCCAGGACGGGGTGGCGGCCTGCGCGCCGAAACCGAGGAACGACAGCGCCGCGATGTCGATGATGGCCAGCCCGAAGTTGAGCGTGGACTGGACGGTGATGGGCGCCAGCGAGTTCGGCAGGACGTGGCGCACCAGCACTCTAGGGTCCTTCGCTCCGAGCGCCACGGTGGCGTCGATGTACTCGTCCTCGAGCACCTTCAGCGCGGCTCCGCGGACGACTCGGGCGAACCGCGGCGTGTAGACCAGCGTGAGCGCGATCGTCACCTTCCACAGCCCCGCGCCGAAGATGGCGACCAGCGCGAGCGCGAGCAGCAGCGAGGGGAACGCGAGCAGCACGTCCATCGTCCGCATGATGACGTTGTCGGCCACGTCGCCGTAGTACGCGGCGAGGATGCCCAGGGAGATGCCGAGCGTCGTCGACGCGGCGACCGTGACAGTGCCGAACTTCAGGGCGAGCCACGCGCCGTACATCGTCCGCCTGAAGATGTCGCGGGCGGCCGCGTCGGTGCCGAAGAGGCCGGTCTGGGCGGTGCCGCCGGCCCACGAGGGCGGCGCGCGGCTCGGGATCGTCCCCCCGAGCCTGGAGTCGGCCAGCGCGCCGACGTCGTAGAAGACGCGCGCGTAGACGGCGATCAGCACCATCCCGAGGATGATCCCGATGCCGACCAGCGCGAGGCGGTTCGAGAGCAGTTGTGTCAGGAACGGCGAGGCGCGGAGCCTGTCGAGGAGTCCGCGACGCGACGCCCGTTCGGACGTGTTCGGGTGTTCTGATGCCATCTTACTGCTGGATTCTGGGGTCGAGGTAGCTGTACGTGATGTCGACGCCGAGGTTCACGAGCGTGAACAGCAGCGCGAACGTGAGCACGGCGCCCTGCACGAGCGGGTAGTCGGACGCGCCGATTGCGGCGACCAGCATAGTGCCGATGCCGCCGATGCCGAACACCGTCTCCGTGAGGACGGCGCCGCCGAGCAGCGAACCGAACTGGATGCCGATTACGGTGATCACCGGGATGAGCGCGTTGCGGAAGCCGTGCTTCATCACGGTGATCTTCGCGCCCTGGCCCTTCGCGCGGGCGGTCCGCATGTAGTCCTGGCGGACGACCTCGAGCATCGAGGAGCGCATCATCCGGGAGATGAGCGCCATCGAGTACACGCCGATGGTGACCGCGGGCAGGAACAGGTGGTGGACCGCCGAGAACCACGCGTCGAGGTCGCCGAGCAGGAGCGTGTCCACCGTTACCATCCCGGTGAGCGGGAGTTCCATCCCGAGCAGCGTCCAGTGGTCCGAGAGGAACACCGTCGAGCCGATGCGCCCGCTCGTCGGGAACAGGCCGAGGAACGTCGCGAACAGGAGGATGAGCAGCGGGCCGGACCAGTAGATGGGGACCGAGAGCCCGGTGAGCGCGCCGATCCGGGTCGCGTGGTCGGTGAGCGTGTCCTGTTTCACCGCCGAGAGCACGCCGAGCGGGATGCCGAGCAGGACGCCGATTGCCTGGCCGTACAGCGCGAGTTCGATGGTGACCGGCAGGCGGTCCGCGAGCACCTCGCGAACGGGTGTGCCGCGGGCGATCTGGTAGGAGTCGCCGAAGTCGAACTGGGCCGCATCCACGAGGAACCGCCCGTACTGGACGAGGATGGGGTCGTTCAACCCGAGGTCGGCGCGAACCTGCGCGACCTGTTCGGTCGACGCGCGTTGCCCGACGATAATCTTCGCCGGGTCGCCCGGCGCGAGGTGCAGGATGGCGAACACGAACGTCGCCACCCCGAACAGCACGGGGACGAGCAACAACAGCCGCTTCAGGACGAACCGCTTGGAGACCATTTCGATGTAGGTTATCGTGTCGCGGGTGGCCGAGGTAAACGGTTTTCATCCGACCGCGGGGGCCGACCTATTCGAGTTCGACGGTGTCGAGGTGGGGGCCGCCGACGGAGCTCACCGTGTAGCTGTCGCCGACGACCGCCGAGTTCACCGCGCGGAGCGTCTGCGCGTAGTCGATGAACACCCAGGGAGCCTCCTCGCGGGCGAGCGCGTTCGCCTCCTTGTACAGCTTCTCTCGGGCACCCTCGTCGTAGGTGGACTGGGCCTCACGGACCTTCTTCATGAACTCCGAGTTGGCCCATGCCGACACGTTGAGGGGACTGTACCCCTCCGTGTCGAAGCTCACCCAGTCCTGTCCGTCCGGTACCTGGTCCATCTCGACCTTCGGGTCGAGCAGGACGTACAGGAAGTTGTCCGGGTCGGCGTTGTCGGTGTACCAGCCGAGGAAGCAGGCGTCGTGCTTGCCGGCGTCCGTGTACTCGAGGTACGACGAGAACGTCGAGAACTGGTTGATCTCGACGGTGATGCCGACCTCCTCGAGGTCCGAGCGCACCTGGTTCGCCGTCTCGACCGGGCTGGGGTTGTAGCCGCGGGGGTTCGAGAACGTGGCGAGTTCGAACTCGAGGTCGGTCTCGCCGGCCTCCTCGAGCAACGACTGGGCCTGTTCGGGGTCGTGCGGGTACGGTTCGAGGTCGTCGTTGTGCCCGAGGACGTCCGGCGGGAGCGGCTGGTCGGCCTGCTCGGCGAAGCCCTCGTAGATGTCGTCGACGATGCTCCCGGTGTCGACCGCGTAGCTGATGGCCTGGCGAACCTGCTTGTTCCGGAACGCCTCCTTCCGGTCCATGTTGAACGCCATGTAGCCAACGTTGATGCCGTTCTTCGACGCCAGGGTCGCCGAGTCGGAGTTCTCCACCTGCGTGGACGACTGGGAGTCGAGGTTGTCGGTGATGTGGGAGTCGCCGTTGATGACGTCCTGCGCCCGGGTGGAGTTCTGCTTGATTGCCTTGAAGATGACCGCGTCGAGCTGGGGGCCGTCGCCCCAGTAGTCGTCGTTGGCGGCGAGGCGGAGGCGGTTGTTCTCGTTGTCGAGCGTGTCGAACGTGAACGCGCCCGTCCCCTGCGGGTTCCCACCGAGGTCGGTCTGCTTGTCGGGGGAGGACCCCAGTTCCTCGATCTGCTGCTTCGAGAGGATGGCCGCCGCGAACATCGCGAGGTTCCGGAGGAACGGCGCGAACTTCTGGGTGAGTTCGAACGTCACCTCGAGGTCCTTCGAGGCGTCGACGCTCTCGACCCAGTCGCCGAACGTGAACGCCCCGTATCCCGACCGGTTCGAGTCGCCGAGATAGTAGTCGTACTCGGAGTCGGTGAACCGACGGACGGTCGCACGCACGTCGGCGGCGGTGAGTTCGGCGCCGTTGTGGAACGTGACGCCCTCCCGGAGCGTCAGCGTCGCCGTCTGCCCGTCGAGCGAGTAGTCGGTCGCCAGGCCGTCGACCAGTTCACCGCCGCTGCCGGCGCCGAACTTGATGAGCTGGTCGAAGACCTGGTTCGTGACCTTCGCGACCTCGCCGCTCGTGGTCTGCTGGGGGTCGTAGTTCGCCGGGTGGTCGCCCCGGGCGTACACGAGTTCTCCGCCGCCGCCACCGCCGCCCCCGCCACCGCCGCCGAGACAGCCCGCGCTGCCGGTGGTCACGGCGACGCCGGCCGCCGCCCCGCCGGTCGCCTTGAGGAAACTGCGTCTGTCGAGTGAGTCCTGTGCCATGAGGGTTCATGCAAAAACTGCCAAGAAAAGGTTTGTGATTAGCCGTTCAGTCCATGTGGTAATGTACCACACCCCCGCAAAAATCTACTCGACCAGGTGACACGCCGCGGGGTGGTCCCGCTCGTCGAGTGGTGGCTCCTCGCGTTCGCAGACGCTCTCGAACGTCTCCCGGAGCACGCGTTCGGCGGCCGCCCAGTCGTCGGCGGCCAGCCGTTCGGCGCTCTCCGCGACCGCCTCGTCCGCCCGCCGGGGGAGACCGGTGAGGCCGAACCGGGCTCGAAGCGCCTCCGCGATGGGTACGTCCGCGTCCACCGTCCGTCCGCCGTCGGTGGCGGCGGGTTGCTCCGATCCGCCACCCTCGACGAGCGCGGCCTCCTCGCGGATCCCCTCGAGATCGAGCGCCCGGTCCTCGACCCGCTGCCGGTAGTTCATCACCGCACGGAACTCCTCCTGTTCGACGTCGAGGTCGTCGGGCGGGATGACCTGCGGGCACCGCGTGCGGAAGTTGCAGCCCGACGGCGGGTCGATGGGCGAGGGAACGTCGCCCTCGAGGATGACCCGGTCGTCGGTGTCGGCGGTCGGATCCGGCACGGGGATCGCCGACAGAAGTGCCCGGGTGTACGGGTGCCGCGGATCGCGGAACAGTTCGTCGGTGTCGGCCACCTCGACTAGCTTCCCGAGGTACATCACCGCGACGCGGTCGCAGATGTGCCGGACGACGGAGAGGTCGTGGGCGATGAACAGGAACGTCAGCCCGAACTCCGCCTGGAGGTCCTCGAGGAGGTTGAGGATCTGGGCCTGTACCGAGACGTCGAGCGCGGACACCGGCTCGTCACAGACGATGAAGTCCGGGTCAACCGCGAGGGCGCGGGCGATGCCGACGCGCTGGCGCTGCCCGCCCGAGAGTTCGTGTGGGTACCGGCCGCGCTGGCCGGGGTCGAGCCCGACGGCCTCGAGAAGTTCGTCGACTCGACGGCGTCGCTGCTCGCGCCGGGAGCTACCCTCGGGCGGGTCCTCCGCGGGGAGGTCGTGGATCTGGAGCGGTTCGGCGACGATCTGGCCCACCGTCATCCGGGGGTCGAGGCTCGACATCGGGTCCTGAAAGATCATCTGGACGTCCCGCCGACGTTCCCGAAGCTCGTCGCTCGACAGCTCCGTGAGGTCCTCGCCGGCGAAGACCACCCGACCGTCGGTCGGTTCGAGCAGCCGGAGGAGCGCCCGACCCGTCGTTGACTTCCCGCAGCCGGACTCGCCGACGAGTCCGAGCGTCTCGCCCTCGTACACGTCGAAGTCGACGCCGTCGACGGCCTTCACGCTCTTCCGCTCGTCGGCGAGGAGTCGGTCCAGGTAGCCGTCGGCCCGGGAGAAGTGCTTCTTCAGCCCGTCGACCTCGACCAGCCGGTCGCCGATCTCATGACTCCCGGCACCGAGCGCGTCGTCGTCGCCGTACTCGGCCGTGTCGAACTCCTCGAGCACGCACTTCGAACGGTGGTCCACGTCCGCGGGGCCGTGCTGGAGGAACGGGATCGTGCCCCCGCGACACTCCTCGTGAGCCCACGGGCACCGGGGTGCGAAGTGGCACCCATCGGGGAGGTCGATGAGGTCGGGAACGTTGCCCTCGATGGGCTGGAGTCGCTCCTTCTGCTCGGTCGGAACCGACTCGAGCAGGGTGTACGTGTACGGGTGGGAGGGGTTCGTGAAGATCTCCTCGACCGGACCCTCCTCGACGATCTCGCCGGCGTACATCACGGCCACCCGATCGCACGTCTCGGCGACGACGCCGAGGTCGTGGGTGATCATCAGCACCGACATGCCGAGTTCCTCCTGGAGGTCACCGATGAGGTCCAGGATCTGCGCCTGGATGGTCACGTCCAGCGCGGTGGTCGGCTCGTCTGCGACGAGCAGCCGAGGGCGACACGCGAGCGCGATGGCGATGAGGACGCGCTGGCGCATCCCCCCGGAGAACTCGTGTGGGTACTCCTCGACGCGCGACGCCGGCTCGGGGATGCCGACCTCCGAGAGCACCTCGATCGTCCGCTCCAGCACGGTCTCGTCGACCTCGCCGCCCCCGACCTTCGGGAGGATCTCCCGGACGGCGTTCAGCCAGGTGTCGTCGGTCCGCCCGTCGAACTGGTGGAGTCGGAGCGACTCGGCCACCTGCTCGCCGACGGTGAGCGCCGGGTTCAGCGACGTCATCGGGTCCTGGAAGATCATGCTCATCTCGCCGCCGCGGACCGCCCGCATCGCCTCCTCCGGCGCGGCGGTCAGTTCGATCACCGCGTCCTCGACCTCGAGGCAATCGACCGCGCCCTCGGGGCGTTCGGCGGTCAGTACCCGCGGGTCGCGGCCGTCGAACGATTCAGGTGGGTCCACGAGTCGGGCTTCCTCGAGGAAGATGTAGCCGTCCGCCGCGCGGTCGGCGGCCGCGTCGAGATCCGCGGCGACTGCGTCGGGGTCGGCCGCGGCCCGGAGCTCCTCGGCGGCGTCGCGGGCGGTCTTCCCAATCCCATTCGGGTCCGCCAGGGCGGTGCAGTCCTCCGCGATCCCGTCGAGTTCGGCCGCAACGCCGCCGAGGTCGCCGTCCCGGCAGGCGTCCGCGAGTTCGTGGAGGGCGTCGACGAGCACCTTGGGATACGTGGCGACACCGTCGGCGAACCGCGGGAGCAGCCGCGCCGCGAGCGACGGGCTCCGGAGCGTCACCTCGCCGCCCACGACCTCGCCCGGGTCGTCGACGAGCCCCATCGCGGAGAGGGCCGTCACCGACTTGCCGGACCCCGACTCGCCGACGAGCCCGACCGTCTCGCCTTCCCGCACCGACAGGTCGACGCCGTCGACGGCCTTCACCTGCCCGCGTTCGGTGGCGAACTGGGTCCGGAGGTCCGAAACCGACAGCAGGTCCATGCCCTGGCATGGCTCGCCCCTTCCGGAATACCTTTCGATGCGGCCCGGTGGCCGCCGAAGGCAACCGTTTTCACGCGGCGTACCCCGAGCCACTCCTATGGCCGGTAGTCACCCGCTCTCGGGCGTGCAGGACCGCTGGGAGGCGGTCGTGGAGGACATGGAGGCGACCGCCGACGAGTACCGCGAGGCGGGCTGGGAGGCGCTCGAACTCCACCCCGGCGACGTGACGGCGCTCCCGACGGCCTCGGCCGCCGTCGAGTCCGACCGGACGGGCCTCGACGTGCTCCTCCCCGGCGACGAGTTCCGTGATCTGGAGGAGCTCGTCGAGGACGCGGCGTTCGACGAGTACGACGCCTACCGGGGCCAGGAGGGCGACGTCGTCTTCCTCGTCGTCGCGATGAAGGCGCCCGACGAGGGACTGGTCGTCGTGTTCCCGGTGTACTACGCGCTCCGCGAGGCTGGGGAGATGCTGAAGCGGGTCGCCGCGCGCGGCGAGATGTGGACGTACCTCCGGCCGCTCGACGACTCCCGGCGCGTCGTCTTCTCGCAGCACGAACCCGACAACCTCCTACCGGCGGACTACGGGGACGAGGAGGGGGAGTCGGGTGACGTGGAGGACGGAGAATCGACCGACGAGGAGTAGGGGAACGACGGCTCACGGATGGCACGGATGGCGAACAGGCGACGCCTGCGAATCCGCGGGGCGTCGGCGTCGCACGACCGCTGCCCGCCCCGGGTTGCGAGTTACCGCACGTGGGGTCTGGTCCCGTTTTCGGGTTTGAACCTTCGGCACCAACGCTGACGAGGAGGAGTCAGTCGAACGAGACGTCCGTCAGTTCCGTCGTCTCGCCGAACAGCCAGTCGGCGTGCTCGACCGCGTAGTCCCTATGGTCCTCGGTGATGTAGCCGAGCGCGTCGGCCACGACGATCGGGCGGTAGTCCCGCAGGCCGGCGGAGGCGGCGGTGTGGAGGACGCAGACGTTCGCGAGGGTGCCACAGAACACCAGGTCGTCGACGCCGTGCGTGTCGAGCCACCCCTCCAGGTTCGTCCGGTAGAAGGCGTCGTACGTGTGCTTGTCGACGACGTGGGCGGCGTCCTCGGTCGGGAGGTCGTCGATCAGTTCGGCCTCCCAGGAGCCCTCGACCACGTGCTCGCCCCAGCGCTCGAACTCGTCGTAGTAGTGGGCGTCCTCGAACTGTTCGGGCGGGTGGACGTCCCGCGTGTAGACGACAGGAACGTCGGCGGCGGACGCGCGCTCGACGAGCGTCCGAACAGGCTCGATGGCGTTCTCGCTCGGTTCCGCGTGCAGGCTGCCGTCCGGGTGACAGAACCCGTTCTGCATGTCGACCACGATGACGGCGGTGATGTCGGGGTCGAACGACATACGTGAGGCCTCGCGGTCCGCGAAGAAAAGCGCTCGCCCCCGTGAACCCCGGACAAGGTACTTACACCCCCAGTACCATGCCGACATATGCGACGTTCCTCCCCGTCCGAACCCGTTCGGCGGTTCGGTGCGCTCGTCCTCGCCGCCCTCCTCGTGCTGTCGGTGGTCGCACCGGCCACCGCCGCCGCCGTCCCGAGCGAAGTGCCGAAGGCGCAGTCCGACGGGGAGGGCGACGGCCCGCCGGACCCCGAGAACGACACCATCGGGTGGGAGAACGGCGTCTGGCACAACGAGAGCATCGACGTGAACCAGTCGGACGGCCTCACCGACAGGGAACTCGACCTGTTCGTGGCGCGGTCGATGGCCCGCGTGGAGTACATCCGCGAGGAGGAGTTCGAGGCCACCGTCCCCGTCGAGGTCATCTCCCGCGAGGAGTACCGCAACCGCACCGCGACCGACGCCGGGAACGGGACGGCGTACAACCGGTGGAACGACCAGGTGTGGGAGTCGCTGTTCATCGTCGGCGAGGACACCAGTTCCGCCGAGGCGCTCAGCGAGACGCAGGGGTCGTCGGTCGCCGGCTTCTACTCCCCCGCCGACGACCAGATCAAGATCATCACGGACTCGCCCGACTCGCCGACGGTCAGCAACGCGACGCTCGTCCACGAACTGGTCCACGCGCTCCAGGACCAGCAGTACGACCTGACGAACGAGACGTACAGGGGGCAGACGCAGGACGGCAACCTCGCCATCAACGGCATCGTCGAGGGCGGGGCGAACTACGTCGAGGCGCGCTACTCCCAGCGCTGTGGCAACGAGTGGGACTGCGTGGAGACGCCCGGCAGCGAGGCCGGCGGCGGCAGCCCGCCGAACCTCGGCATCCTCCTCACCATCTTCAACCCGTACTCCGACGGCCCGGTGTACGTGGACGAACTCGTCCAGGAGGGCGGCTGGGCGGCCTACGAGGAGCGCATGCGGAACCCCCCGGCCTCCACCGAGCAGGTCATCCACGTGACCGACGAGGAGCCGGAGCCGATCGAATTCGAGGACTCCGCGCGGAACGGCTGGGAGACGTTCCCCGGACAGGGCGAGAACGGCTCCGACACCGTCGGCGAGGCGTCGATCTACTCGATGTTCTGGTACCAGGCGTCGGAGTACAACGCCGACACGATCGATCCGCAGACGCTGTTCGCCACGGAGGGCCAGTACGACGTGTACAACTACGACGCGGCGCCCTCGAACGGCTGGGCGAACGACCGGGTGTTCCCGTACCGCAACGGCGAGGGTGAGAACGCGAGGTACGGCTACGTCTGGAAGACCGCCTGGGACACCGAGTCCGACGCGACGGAGTTCCGCGACGCGTACCTGCGGATGCTCGACGCACACGACGCCCGGGAGACCGACGAGGGCTACTACGTCGTCCCCGACGGCCCGTTCGCGGACGCGTTCCTCGTCGTCCAGAACGGCACCCAGATCGTCGTCGTCAACGGGCCGAACGTCGACGCCGTGAAGGACATCCGCCCGTCGCTCGCCCCGCCGACGGAGACGCTGAGCGAGACCGCGACGATGGCCCCCGGGACGGACGAGGACCCGAACGGTGGGAGCGACACGACCGCGGACCCGATGCCGGAGAGCCCGACGACCGAGACGACCGGCGCCGGGTTCGGCTTCCTCGTCGCGGTCATCGCCGTCGGCGTCGCCGGCCTGCTCGCACGCCGGAGCTAGGGACGCGAGCGGCAACCACGACTCGGAACCGGACGCGGTCGGAAGCGTGTTTTTTTGGCCCGGCCCGGTGAACGGCCGACAATGGATTCCTCCGCGCCGGATTTCGACGTCGTCACCCCCGCGGCCATCCGGGAGGGTCGCGCGACGGACGCCTACTTTGCCCGGACCGAGGAGACGCTTCGACACGCGGGCCGTAACCCCAGCGTCGTCGCCGAGGTGACGGCCGACCAGTTCCCCGACGGCGAGTTCGAACTCCTCGCCGGCGTGAAGGACGCGGCCGCGCTGCTCGCGGGCCACGACGTCGACGTCGACGCGCTCCCGGAGGGGACGCTGTTCGACGGCGGCCCCGTGATGCGCATCGAGGGCGACTACCTCTCGTTCGCGCGGGCGGAGACGTCGCTGCTCGGCTTCCTCTCGCACGCCTCCGGCGTCGCCACCGCCGCGCTGGAGTGTCGCCGTGCGGCGCCCGACGCGAACGTGCTCTCGTTCGGCGCCCGGCACGTCCACCCGAGCGTCGCCGCGATGATCGAGCGAAGCGCGCTCGTCGGCGGCTTCGACGGCTTCTCGCACGTCGCCGCCGGCGAGGTCATCGGCCGGGAGGCGTCGGGGACGATGCCCCACGCGCTGCTCATCATCTTCGGCCGTGGCGAGCAGGAGGCCGCCTGGCGCGCATTCGACGAGGCGGTGCCGGAAGACACCCCCCGGATCGCCCTCTGTGACACCTACTCCGACGAGAAGGACGAGGTGATCCGGGCAGTGGAGACGCTCGGTGACCGGCTCTCGGGCGTCAGGCTCGACACGACCGGCTCGCGCCGGGGCGACTTCCGGCACATCATCCGCGAGGTACAGTGGGAACTGGACGCGCGCGAGCTCGGCGACGTGGACGTGTTCCTCTCGGGCGGGCTCGGTCCGGACGACCTCCGGAAGCTCCGGGACGTGGGCGACGGCTTCGGCGTCGGCGGTTACGTCAGCAACGCGGACCCGGTGGACTTCGCGCTGGACATCGTCGAGGTCGACGGCGAACCGGCGGCGAAACGCGGGAAGCTCTCGGGCGCGAAGGAGGTGTACCGGACCTCCGCGGGTGAGCATCTGGTCGGATTGCGCGGGCGCGATGAACCCGAGGACGGCGAGGCGCTGCTGGAGCCGCTGATCCGGGACGGGGAGATCGTGCGGGAGTTCTCGATCGACGACGCCGCCGAGCGGGCGCTGGAGGACGCGGAGTTGACCGGATTCGGTTCTGATTCGGAGTAGGGGGCGGCGATTGTTCGGCTGGTTTCGGCGCTTCTGCTACCACTACCGCGACTTGGAAAGTCCCACCCTGCTGGATGGTCGATCGAGCGTCGTGTTTACTCCCCACGCCTCCCCGGCGGGCGCGGCTCGCTCACTTCGCAGGACTCGCTTCGCTCGACCCGCGTGCTCTCGTTCGCTTCGCTCACGAGAACTTCGTTCGCTCGCGGTGCGCCCGCCGCATCCCCCTGACCATCGGCTGGCGAACGTTCCAGTGGACTACCGAGTGCGCACGCGGTCGGTAGTCAGGCCGCTTTGCTCGACCGAAAGTCCGGCGGGTGGGACTGGAAGGGGCCGCGGCTCTCGGGGAAGCTCTCGTGAGCGCAGCGAACGAGAGTTCGGAAGTCGAGCGGAGCGAGTCTTCCGTAAGCGCGGACCGAAAAGCACCGCAGGGAGGCGAGCGAAGCGAGCCGACCGAGGAGCGTGGTTCGAAAGGCGCTCCGCGCCTTTCGTCATCACGAAAGACTGCGCAAAGCGCAGTCTTTCGAACGACAGCGGCCGCACCGACCCGAGAGCCGCGGGGGCTTCCGCAGTCGTCACTACGCTAGTGGAAGCAGAAATCGACACCCCACTAACGACCGAGATACCTTAAACGAACACGAACACAGAGGAGGGGAACACCTTTCACTCGTTCCGCCGGAGTGACCCCCATGAGCCTGACCGTCGAGCGCGTACTGGCCCCGGTGGACGGGAGCGACGAGTCGCTGGAGGCCGTCGAGTACGCCGTCGCGGTCGCCGAACGCTACGACGCGTCCGTCCACGCCGTCTACGTGCTGGGCGAGGAGGTCGTCCGGGCCATCGAGACCGACGCAGTCGACGAGTCCGAGGTCGCGGAGGACACCGAGGCGTTCACGGGGACCGTGCGCGAGCTGGCCGAGGAGCACGACGTCGGCATCTCCTCCTCCATCGCCTACGGCTTCTCGACGAACCGGAAGTCGCGCCACCCGGGCAGCGTCATCCTCGACACCGCCGAGGAGATCTCTGCCGACTTCATCGTCATCCCCCGCGAACCCCTCACGGGCGAACCCGGCGAGGTGCTGGAGAAGGCCGCAGAGTACGTGCTGCTGTACGCGAGTCAGCCGGTCCTCTCGGTCTGAACCGGCTAGGTATCCCCGTCGGAGTCCGCGAGTCGCGCGGTCATCTCCAGTTCGAACGACTCGGAGCTGGTGGTCTCGAAGCCGACCTTCTTGTACAGCGCCACCGCGGGGCGGTTCCAGCGCTCGACGGTGAGCCATACGTTCTCTGCGCCGTTCGCGGCGCCGTGGCCGAGCAGTCCCTCGATGAGCCGCGTCCCGATTCCGGCGCCCTGGTACGCCTGGAGCACGAAGATGGCGAGTTCGTACGCGTCGGTGTCGGCGACGAGCGTAGCATGGCCCGCCGCCGCGTCCCCGTCCCAGGCGACGACGTTGTAGCCCCCGCTGCCGAGGATCGTGTCGAGCCAGTCGCGCACGCGCTCCTCGTTGCTCGGCGGGATTCCCTGCGCGCGGTCCGCCGGGTCGAACGCGTCGTACATCTCCACGAGCGCCTCGAACTCCCCGTCGCTCCCGTCGTACGGCCGGATCTCGATCTCGCGACCCTCGCCGTCCGTGAACGAGAACGGCGGGTCGGGGAACGGGCCGGCCGGTTCGTCGGGGTAGATGCGGTCGCTCATCTGACCAGCATCACCGACACCTGCGAGTTCAGGAGGACGAACTGGGCGATCTGGCCGAGGTTGATCTTCCCCATCGGGCTCCGCTGTCCGCCGCCGATTGCGATGCAGTCGAACCCCTCGGACTCGGCGATGTCGACGAGTCGGCTCCCGGCGTCCCCCCTCACGCATCGCACTTCGGCGTCCAGCCCCGCCTCGTCCAGCACGGACCGGGCGTGGGACTCGACGTCCGCCAGCGACGCGTCGACCTCGGGGTTCTCCACGACGGCGACGGTGAGGTCGTCGCCGGCGACCCGGGTGCGCTCGACCGTCCTCTCGAGCGCGGTGAGGGAGTCGTCGCTCCCGCCCATCCCCAGCAGCACTTTCATGCAACCGAGGTCGGAAGCGCCGGACAAAAGCGTGCCGCCGCGGCCGGTTCGGCGTACTCTCCCGCGTTCCCGCCGGGAGCGGCACCGCGCGATCCCTCCGGAGGACCGGCCGCCGGCCGGGTGTCTGACGCACGGGAACGGGTTTTTACGAGCGGGCCGGATACGGGGGGTATGGCCGACAACGCCGGACGAGGGCGGGAGGAACCGCCCGAAGGGGACGGGGGACGCGCCGAGGACGAGGAGGGACGAGGGCCCGTCGACGAGGACGACAACGACGAGGAGCTACCGGAGTCGAAGGGGACGCCGGAACGCGACGTCGGGGGGGAAGGCGAAGCCGACGACACGCTCGAGGACGAAGCCGACGGCGGGATCAACTCCGAGGGGGGCCCCGAACGCGACACCGTCGGAACCGGCGCCGAGGCGGACTCGGGCCCTGGCGACGGGGCCTCGAACGTCGACACCGAACCCCGGCCCGCGGACGACGAACCCGCAGACGACGAACCCAATGAAGGTGAACTCGGTTCCGAACCCGTCGGGGACGTCGACGAAGCGGCCAGCCGTCTCGAGGACACCGGAACTGTCGGGGATGTCGACACGGACGAGGATGCCGACATCGGCGAGGATGCCGAGCGTGCCGGGGACGGCGAGCGTTCCGAAGGGGATGCCGGACGCGCCGGGCCGGAGACCGCCGATGCCGGCTCCAACCCCTCGTCGGTCCCCGGGCCGGACGTCGACGCCGACGTGCCGGCGGATGTGCGGAAGTACGACCGCTTCCAGAAGATGGAGCGCGCGGAGTACGACCGCGTGAACCAGTTCCTGCGCGACCGCACGTACGTCACGGCGCGCGAGTGGGCCATCGCGCGACTGTGCGCCGACTTCCGGACGGAGACGGGCGTCGAGATGACGAAGATCGGAAAGAACCTCCCGCGGCTGGTGCCGTTCATGACGGACACGTACACCCCGCAGGCGGTGAACCAGGCGCGGGCGTCCTTCGAGGAGAAGGTGAACAAGGCCGGCGCGACGTTCCTCTACGGCGCGATGTGCGGCTTCTTCACCGCCGAACAGCTCGACGACATGATGTACGAGGTGACGGAGGTCGCCAAGTTCCTGCTGGAGGTCGAGGGCGTCGACCTGGCCGTGGAGGACGAACTGGAAGCGGAGGACCGCATCTCGAAGGTGATGCGCGACGTGCGGGAGGCGAGCGCCGAGGTCCGCGGCGAGGAGGTGAAGTGCCCGGAGTGCGGGCACGTCCACGACCCGAAGTGACTGACGAGCCGCGGTGAGCACCGAGCCGAAGGAGCCCGAACTCAGTCGACGAACCCGACCCCCTCCTGATCGACCTCAGTCTCGACGTACTCCTGCCCGCGCTCGGTGAGAAGGTAGTACGCGTCCCCGTCGTCGAGGCGGCGGACAAAGTCCCGCTCGCGCATGGCGTCGAGCGCCTCCCGGACGGCGGGTCGTCCATCCGGTGTTCGAGGTTCGCGAGGACGCCGTCGGGCGAGTGCGCGACGCCGGACTGGTACAGCAGCGGTGCGACGGAAACCGTCCGCACGGCGAGTGAAAACGTCCACTGCCGGCCACCCCGGCGGTCAGCCTCCCCACCGCCCGTATTCCGGCGGCTGCCCGTCGATTCCCGATCGTCTACTCCTCGAACCCCTCCTCCCACCGGAACGTCCCGTTCCGTTGGATCACCTCGCCGTCGACGAGCAGTCGCGAGTCCTCGCTCACGTCCGTGATCATGTCCACGTGGACCGCCGAGTCGTTCCCGGTCTCGCCCTCCGGGAGACACGAGTCGTAGGCCCGCCCCAGTGCGAGGTGGACGGTGTCGCCCATCTTCTCGTCGAAGAGGATGGAGTCGGTGAAGCGGTCGATCCCGCGGTTCATCCCGATGCCGAGTTCCCCGAGTCGGCGGGCGCCCTCGTCGGTGTCGAGCACGTTCGCGATCGCGTCCGCTCCCTGTTCGGCCTCGAAGTCGACGACCTCCCCGCCCTCGAACTCCAGCCACACGTTCTCGACCCTGGTCGCGTCGATGGTCATCGGCACGTCGAAGAAGACCTCGCCCCCCGTGGCGTACGGCGCCGTGAACACCTCGCCGGAGGGGAGGTTGTGCGAGTCGTAGGCGACCGAGGCGGCGGAGTTGACCGCGGTGCGGTTCTCGATACTCATCGTCAGATCGGTGCGACGGGACGGCCCTCGACCGCCGTCCCGGTCGGTCCGGTCCGTCTCAATGCGGACCTCGCTCCCCTCGTCGAGCACCTCCTTCATGTTCGCCATCTCGTCGGCCAGCGACTCCCAGTCCCTGAGGACCGCCTCGTACACGAAGTCCTGGTACTCCTCGTACGCCATTCCAGCCTGCTGGGCCAGCGACCGCGTCGGGTGGACCGTGCTGACCCAGTCGGTGGCCATCCGCGCCTCGCGGACGGCCACGTTCGCCTTCGCGGCTGCGCGGCGTCGTTCGGCGGGCACGTCCGCCGTTGCGGTGGTGTTGCGCCCGCCGGCGAGCCTGAGGTAGACGTCCGCGGCCTCGAGCATCGACAGTTTCGGGTCGTTCTCGGCGAACTCGTCGTCGTGGCCGCGGAGGTACGCCCGCGTCACCTCGTCGCTCCCGTAGGTCGCGAGGAGGGTCGCGCCGCGCTCGCCCAGTTTCCCGGCGACGGCCACGGCGAGGTCGTGGGCGTCCTCGGCGACGTCCATCACGACCCGGTCGCCCTCGTCGACACGGGCGCTCCAGTCGACCAGTACCTCCGCGTGTTCCCACACTCGGTCGTCCATATGCGGACCGTGGTGGGGTCGGGGATAACCCCGACGGTCCCGCGTGCAGTACTACATGGCTCCGAGAAGTACCGATGGAACCAGGTGAGACCGATGACACCTTCAGTCGGGATAGCATGCGAACACGCACAGAATCGACGACCGGCGATAGCGAGCTCCTGCTCTCTCTCGCGAGGATCTTCCTCATCACCGGAGGGGCGACCATGGCGGTACTACCCGTCGTCAACAGGTCGAACGAATGGATGCTACTGCTGACGGTCGTCTCCCTCGTTTTGGGTGCCGGAATCGTCTCACTTCGGTCGTACCTGAGACCGAGAGCGGTCGACATTGGTGGGCCGTTGCTCGCCTGTCTCGTTGGTCTAGCCATCGTTTCTGTGAGCGGCCTACTGATGTACTACGTCAGCACGCGGATCGTATTCGGCGCCCTCGTTCTGGCGCTGCCACTGGCCGCGGGGCTACTCCTGTTCTGGGCGGGGTTCACGTATACCCAGTATGTACTCCGGACGTTCGGATTCGTTCCGGGGTGGGTTGTCGCCGTGTACGTGTTGACCATCCTGGCCGACCCCTTCTTCAACGGCTACGTCATCCAGTACGTCCAATCGGGGGTATCGCTTCACGGCGTAGCGACGATCCTTGTCGGGAGTATGCTGAACGACTCGTGACCGTCAGCCCGACCGAACGTCCTGCTGGAAGTCGGGGCGTGTTCATCCGCAACGGACGCGACTTCGGGTGAACTCGGACGGTTGGAAGGATTCGGGTGAGAACGGGGCCTGAAATTGAAGCCGAAACTCGCCCAGTTGCGGAACCGGAACGCCTACCCCCCACCTGACCGACGCGCCGGTATGGAACTCGGCGTCATCGGCCTCGGTCGGATGGGACGCATCGTGGTGGACCGCTCGCTCGACGCAGGCCACGACGTGGTCGCGTTCGACCTCGACGCAGAGGCGACCGCCGCGGCCGCGGAGGCGGGCGCGACCCCCGCCGACTCGGTGTCGGACCTCGCGGATCGGCTCGGCGAGGAGCGACGGATCTGGCTCATGGTCCCCGCCGGCGACGCGGTCGACGCGACCCTCGACGAACTCGAACCGCACCTCGACGCCGAGGACGTCGTCGTCGACGGCGGCAACTCGCACTTCGAGGACTCCGTCCGCCGCGCGGAGTCGTGTCCCGCGGCGTACCTCGACTGCGGCACCTCCGGCGGGCCCGCCAGCGCCGAGGCCGGCTTCTCGCTCATGGTCGGCGGGCCGGCGTGGGCCTACGAGGAACTGACGCCCGTCTTCGACGCCGTCGCGACCGGCCCGGCTGGCCACGACCGGATGGGCGAGGCCGGCTCCGGCCACTACGTGAAGATGGTCCACAACGGCGTGGAGTACGCGCTGATGCAGGCCTATGGAGAGGGATTCGAACTGCTCCACGAGGGGCGGTACGACCTCGACCTGGAGGCGGTCGCGCGGACGTGGAACAACGGCGCTGTCATCCGGTCGTGGCTGCTCGAACTGTGCGAGGAGGCGTTCCGCGAGGAGGGGAGCGACCTCGGCGACGTGGCCGACCGGATCGAGGGCGGGTCGACGGGGACGTGGACCGTGCAGGAGGCGCTCGAACAGGAGGTGCCGCTCCCGCTCATTTACCAGGCGCTCGCGGAGCGGTTCAGCTCGCGGGGCGACGGGCGGTTCTCCCGGCGGCTGGCGAACCGGCTGCGGTACGGCTTCGGGCGGCACGAGGTCCAGCGCGAGTGAGCATCGGCGGGGTACGCGACGCTCCGCGCCGGGAATCGCCCCACGACGGGTCCCGAACACATCACAATCCTATTCAACCCCCACTCCGTAGCCGCTCGTATGGTTGACCCCGTTGCAGTCGGGTTCGGCGCGGGCCTCGTCCTGGTCTTCGTCGCCCTGCACTTCGCCCGCGGGACGGGCTGGGAGCCGACCGCGGACATCTCCGAGGAGGTGCTCGAGGAACGCGCCTCCACCGTTCCGGAGACCGACTTCCCCGAGCCCGGAAACCGGGCCATCGGCGGGGGCGGCGGCGCGGTTGGCGCGGTCCCGGCCGGCGAGGAGGGCGAACTCGAGGAGGGCGGCGCGGCCGAGGAGTCGTCCAGCCCGGCGGACATTCCGGAGGACGAGGTGGAGTACTTCGAGGTCGAGTTCGTGAAGGAGGGCGCGACGATCGAACTCGCCAACAACGAGACGGTGCTCGAACAGGGCGAGGAGGAGGGCTGGGACCTGCCGTACGCCTGCCGCGAGGGGCAGTGCGTCTCCTGTGCGGGCCAGATCACCGACGGCGGCAACGCCGAGGACTACGTCGTCCACGACAACCAGCAGATGCTAGACGACACCGAACTGGACGAGGGGTACACGCTGACGTGCGTCGCCTACCCGCGTGCGGACTTCACGATCGAGACGGGCGAAGCGCCCTGATTTTCGGGGATTCTCTTCCGTTCTGGGTTCTGTGCTCGTAGTGGCAACTGCGCTGTGAACAGGTCGGTCAAGGCGGAGTTAGCCACGACCGCGACCACCCAGGAAGCCCCCTCGTTCGCTAGAGAATAGCCCTCGTGAACGCCAAGAGCCATGGGGGCTTCCGCGGTCGCTACCACGGAAGCAGTCGCGCTTACCGAGCCGATCCCGGCGGCAAAAGCGGCAAACGGACCACCCGAGAATCGTTCCGACGCGTTCAACACCCCCCGCCGAGAGCCGGTACTACGAACCGAAAGTGTCGAGCAAAGTCCCCGCGAGCGGGTCGCTCACCGAGGGCGACCTCGCCCGCCCAATGTTCGCCCTCGCGTGGCCCATCGTCGCCACGCAGCTCCTCCAGGTCGCGTACAACCTGGCGGACACGCTCTGGCTCGGGCGCTACTCCACCGACGCGGTCGCCGCGCTGAGCCTCGCGTTCCCGCTCATCTTCCTGTTCATCAGCGTCGGCGGCGGCTTCAACGTCGCCGGCGCGACGCTCGTCGCGCAGTACACCGGCGCGGGTCAACGGGCGGACGACGACGTGGACGGGGACGACGGGACGGAACCGGCCGGGGACGACGGCGAGGAGGTGGACGACGCGGATACGGACGCGGACGACCCGCCTGCGCTCGGCGGCGAGTACCGCCGGGCCGCCGGCACGGTCGCCGGGCAGACGCTCTCGTTCATCACCGCCATCGCGGTCGCCGTCGGCCTGCTCGGCTTCCTCCTCGTGGACCGGCTGCTCGGGGTGCTCCCGGCGGGCGCGGCCACGGCGACGCAGGTCATCCCCCTCGCGAGCGGCTACATGGGGGTGTTCTTCCTCGGGATGCCGTTCCTCTTCGGCTTCTTCGTCTTCTCCGCGCTGATGCGCGGCTACGGCAACACGCGGGCGCCGATGCTGGTGATGGCGCTCTCGGTCGCCGTGAACGTCGTGCTCGACCCGATCCTCATCTTCGGCTTCGAGGGGAACCCGGTGTTCGGCGTGGTCGGCGGCCGCGGACTGGAGGCGAGCCTCCTCGCCGCGACGGGGTTCGACGGCGCGGGCGTGCAGGGTGCGGCGGTGGCGACCGTCGTCTCGCGCGGCCTCGCGACCGTCGTCGGGCTGTACGTCCTGCTCGGCACCGACGCCGGGCCGACGGTGGCGCTGCCCGACTTCCGGCCGCGGCTGGAGTACATCCGGAAGATCGTCACGATCGGGGTCCCCTCGGCGCTGGAGCAGTCCGCGTCCGCGCTCGGGCTGATCGCCCTGACCGCGATGGTCGCGACGTTCGCGCCTGAGGTCGTCGCCGCCTACGGGCTGGGGAACCGGCTCGTCTCGCTGGTGTTCCTCCCCGCGCTGGGGCTCGGGCGGGCCACGAACACCATCGTCGGGCAGAACCTCGGCGCGGAGAAGCCCGAACGCGCGGAACAGGCCGTCTGGCTCGCGGCGAAGGCCGGGACGGCGGTGATGCTCTGCGTCGCCGTCGTCGCGTTCCTGTTCGCGGCGCCCATCGTCGGCGCCTTCATCGCCACCGGCACGGACGCCGCGGCGGCGACCATCGCCTACGGCGCGGACTACATCCGCGTCCGGGCCGTCGAGTTCGCGTTCATCGGCGTGCTCCAGGTCGTCCTCGGCGCCTACCGCGGCGCGGGGAACACGAAGACTGCGCTGGCGTTCTCGCTGGTCGCGCTGTGGCTCGGCCGGGTGCCGATCGTCTACGTGCTCTCGTTCCACCTCCGCTTCGCCGAGCAGGGGATCTGGATCGGTATGGCGGTCGGGCAGATCATCGGCGCCATCGCGGCGGCGGCGTGGTTCACCCGCGGGACGTGGAAGCGGACGCTCGTCGACGACGAGGGGGCGCCCGCGGGGAGCTAGAGCGGCTTTCCGAAGCCTTAACGTCGAACGGCCGATACTGGACGATGAGGGCGGCTAGTTCAGCGGACAGAACGTTTGGTTCCGGACCAAAAGGTCGGGGGTTCAAATCCCTCGCCGCCCGTGTTCCGTGTCGCGAACGCAGTGAGCGACCGGAACCGTTCTGCAAGAGGGATTTGAAGTAGACGAGACGCAGCGCCGAGCGCAGCGAGGCGACCGTCTCGACGTGGTTCACGATCCCTCACCGCCCGTCCGTTTTCGCGCCACCACACCGACGAGCGAGGCGAGTGCGACGAACTGACAGCCCTTCGCCGAACGAGAGGCCGCGAACTGCACCTGCTGCACGAGGAGGACGTCTTCGTCCCGTCGGCCCGAACTCAGCCGGTTATCGCTCGTTTTTCAGGTAGACGCCGAGGTACCCGCCGAGAACGCTCAACCCGACGGTGTACAGTGCACTAAAGAGCAGCCCGACGAGGCCCATCAATCCGAACACGGCGGACACCCCGCCGAACCCGAGAAAGTACAACGAGAGGGAGAGGACGAGCACGAACGGAACGAGCATGAGGAGCCCCGCGATCGCGCCGACCTTGAGGCCGTCTTCCGGCCGTCCTTCTTCCAGATAGCCGGCGATCGCGCCCCCGAGGAGCGTCGATAGCGGGACGAGCATGAGGAGCGCGCCGACGATACCGCCGAGGAAGCCGTTGATGGCTGCGCTGCGGTTATCGTCCGCGGTCGACGTGTCGACCGTTGGGGAGGTGGAGGTATCGGGGACCATGGGAACCGGATACCGAATTTCGAGCGAAAAGCGCTTCGATGCGGTCGCGAACTACGTGACACGTTCGTCTTCCTGTCGAGTCCGGGGTCGTTCACCGCGCCGAACGCCTGCGGAAAACCCGTACTCCGAGGAGTACTTCCGTTCGGCCGGTTCGGCTCACCGCACCCGATTCGTCCCCCGGGCTCGGATCGTCGAACGTGGAAGGTGATTTATACTAAACCCGCAATTCACTCAATCCATGATGGACCAGGGGGGGAGGTACGGCGCCGGAGTCTCGCTCCTGGCCGTCCCGACGGTCGGTCTGGTCGGCGCCGCCACCGCGCTCCTGTTCCGCGACTCCACTACCCTCCTCGACTTCGCGTTCGGCTGGATCGCCCCCGTCCTCCTGCTGGGGGTCCTCGCCTACACGGTCGCCTGGACGAGGGACCAGCCCATCACGGGCGACGACGTCCTCGTCCTCGGCCTGTGGTTCGCCGGCGGGGCGGTGCTCTTCGGGTTGGCCGCGCTCGCCACCTACTACTTCCAGATCGTGAAGGGCGGCGTGATCGTCGACTACCAGTTCGGCCTGATCAACTGGTCGATCGGCGGCGGGGCGATCGGCCTGCTCGTGGGGAACTACGACGTACACCAGCACCTCACCCGACGCAAACTCGATCGGGCGCGCCAGCAGGCCTCGATCCTCAACCGCGTCCTCCGCCACGACATCCGCAACGACCTGAACGTCGTCTTCGGCTACCTCGATCGGATCGAAGCCGCGTCGACCGAGGAGCGGGAGGCGCTCGCGGTGGTTCGCGACCGCGCGGAACACCTCCACGACGTGTCCGAGCGGGCACGCATGATCGAGGAGGCGATCCGGACTGAACAACTGACGACCGTCGACGTCGCGGCCGCGGTCAGGAGCCACGTCGAGGGCCTCGAAAGCGACCACCCGGACGCGGAGATCGACCTCACGGGGCCGGAGCGGGCGTGCGTCCGGGCGATCGAGGGGATCGTCCCGGCGCTGTGGGAGCCGCTCGAGAACGCCGTCGTCCACAGCGACCGCCCCTCGCCGCGCGTCGACGTGGAGATCAGCCGGTCGGACGACCGCGCCGACGGGCAGGTGGTGATCACGATCGCGGACGCCGGGCCGGGGTTCCCGGAGCTGGAGGAGGTCGTGTTCGGCGACGACGCGGAGTCGCAGCTCGGTCACAGCCGGGGGACCGGCCTCTGGCTGCTCAAGATGACGGTCGAGGAGTCGGGCGGTCACACGTCCGTCTCCGACGCGGGCGGGGACGGGACGCTCGTCACGGTCCGGCTCCCCGCGGCCGCGAACCCGGCAGAGTCGTGACGCGACGTCGAACACATCCGGACCCCGACCGGGGGAACCGACGGCTTACGTCGCGGCGTCGATGGCGGCGTCCAGGTCGGCGATGATGTCGGCCGGGTCCTCGATCCCCACGGAGATGCGGACGAGGTCGTCGGTCACGCCGGATGCCTCCTTCTCCTCGGCCGAGAGCTGCTGGTGGGTGGTGCTGGCCGGGTGGATGATGAGCGTCTTGGCGTCGCCGACGTTGGCGAGCAAGCTCGCGAGCTCCGTCGACTCGACCGTCGTCCGGGCGGCGTTGTACCCCCCTTCCAGCCCGAAGGTGATCATGCCGCCGTAGCCGCCGTCGAGGTACTCGCTGGCGGTGTCGTGGGTCGGGTGTGACTCGAGCCCCGGGTAGTTCACCCACGAGACGTCCGCGTGGTCCTCGAGGTACTCGGCGACGGCCATCGCGTTCTCGCAGTGGCGGTCCATCCGCAGCGGGAGCGTCTCCAGCCCCTGGAGGGTCTGCCAGGCGTCGAAGGGGGCCTGCTGGTTACCCAGGTCGCGCAGGCCGCGGGCGATGGCAGCGTAGGTGAACGCCGCCTCGCCGAACGTCTCCGCGAAGTTGACGCCGTGGTACGCCGGGTTGTCCTCGGCGAGTTCGGGGTACTTCTCCGCGTGGTCGGCCCACGGGAACGTGCCGCCGTCGACGACGACCCCGCCGACGGTCGTCCCGGAGCCGTGGAGCCACTTCGTCGTCGAGTTCCACACGAGGTCGGCGCCGTGCTCGATGGGCCGGCAGAGGTGGGGCGTCGCGAACGTGTTGTCCACGAACAGGGGGACGCCGTGGTCGTGGGCGATGTCCGCGACCCGCTCGATGTCCGGCGTGTCGAGCGCCGGGTTCCCGATGGTCTCGAGGTGGACGTAGGCGGTGTCGTCGTCGATCGCCTCCTCGTAGGCGTCGTAGTCCAGCGTGTCGACGAACCGGGTGGTGATGCCGCGGCGCTCGACGGTGTGGGTGAAGTAGGTGTACGTGCCGCCGTACAGCGACGAGGCGGTGACGATGTTGTCGCCCGCCTCCGCGAGCAGGAAGGTGGTGAGGTCGAGCGACGCCATCCCCGAGGCGGTGACGGCGGCGCCGACGCCGCCCTCGAGGGTGGCGAGGCGCTCCTGGAGCGTCTCCAGGGTCGGGTTCATCAGCCGGGAGTAGATGTACCCCGGCTCCTCGAGGGCGAACTGTGCGGCCGCGTCGTCGGCGTCCTCGAAGACGTACGACGTGGTCTGGTACAGCGGCGGCGCCCGCGCCCCGGTCGCGGGGTCGGGCTCCTGGCCGGCGTGAAGCGAGTCGGTGGCGCGCGAGCGGTCGTCGGAATCGTCGCTCATACGGGGCCATACGGCTCCCCTCGTATTAGAGCGGGCGTGTCGGGTGAGCGTTGCCGCCGTCGGTGACGCCGTGGCACATCGATGACACCGAGGTTGACCGCGGTAAACGACCTCCCTCGCCGGATACCGACGATCCGTCGCCGATCACACGATCCTCGCGAAGTACTTCGGGAGCCGTTTCCGCAGGACGGCGTACGGGATCGCGACCGCGATCACGCCCACGGCGAGCCACCGCGGCGGGCCCGTCAGCAGGAGCGCGACCGGCGCCGCGAACAGGACCGTGAGCGCGAGGTCCTCGGGCGCACCGTCGTACCGGACGACGTACCGCGCGGCGAGCCACCGGCCGCGGGCGTGGTCGTACACCGCGTTCGGGTTGGTCCGCTCCCAGGGCCGGAGTTCCTCGCCGGCGCCGAGCACGTCGCTCGCACTGTGGACCGCCGCGGCGACAACGGCGAGTGCCGCGCCGACGGAGAGCGCGGACGGGGCGAGGAGCGCAGCGACGCCCGCGAGGACTGCGACCGGCCAGAGGAGCACCGGGAAGTGGAGCGTTCGCCGGTGCTGGCCGACCAGCAGGTCGAGGTCCGGCGCCGTGCCGCCGAGGACCGCGCCGACGACCGCGGCGGTCGAGAACTCGGGAGCGACGAGGGCGACCGGGAGCGCGAGCGCGAGGCTGACCGCGACGTGCGTGGGCGCCATCATGGGGCGCGGTAGAGGAGGTCGTACCCGTGGGCGACGTAGCTCAACTCGCCCGCCGCGAGCTGCTCCCGACGCGTCTCGACCCACCCCTCCGCGTCGACATCGGCGTCCGCGAGCGCGTCCGCGACGAACCCGAGAATGCACTCCAGGAAGTACGCCTCGTCCGCCGGATACGACCCATCGTGCGGGCGGACGATCCAGTCGGAGGCGCCGACTGCCAGGAGGTCCCCGTCGGCGCGTCGGAGCAAGTCGAGCAGGTGCCTGCCCGCCCGGCTGTCGCGACCCGGCCGATCGTCGATGGAACGGTGGTACGCACGCTCGACGGCGTCGTCGTCGGGGTGGTCCGGCTGGAAGATAGTGCCGCCGTCGAACGTGATGGGGAAGTACGCGAGGCCGCCCGGGGCGAGCGCCGCCTCGAAGGCGTCGACAGCCTCCGGGAGCGACACGAGGTCCACGAACGCCTGCGCGACGACGAGGTCGGCGTCCGCTGTCCGGGCCGCCTCGAGCGCGTCCCCCCGCTCGAAGGCGACCTCCAGGTCGGCGACACGAAAGCCCGACTCGGTCGGGTCGGGGTCGTAGCCCGCCCGTTCGAGCTCCGCCGCGCGGGCCTCGCGGGCGTGCTCGACGAGCTCCGCCGACCGCTCCACGCCGCGATAGCGCCCGGCGTCGACGCCCCAATCCAGCAGACGCGGGACGGTGACGCCGGTTCCGGCGCCCGCGTCGAACACCGACGGGGCCGGCGGCAGCGCCGACCGCAGTCGCTCGCGGACGCGCCGGTCGAACGCCCGCTCGTCGACGGTGCGCTTCGCGTCGAGGTACCTGACCCGGGCGTGCTCGCCCGCCATCTCAGAGCCGACGCTCGTGGCTGGCCCACGCGACGTCGTCCTCCCACATCCGCGTCGTGAGCCGCTCGGGCGCGGGGGCGTCGAGGCGACTCGCAACCCGGTCGCCGAAGACACGGGCGAACCGCTCGACGCTCGGGTTCCCCTCGAACTCCGGGAGGTCGTTCAACAGCGCGTCGCGGTAGCGCGATTCGAGGTCGTCGAGCACCGCGTCGACGGCGTCGATGTCGACCAGGTAGCCGTACTCGTCGAGTTCCGGGCCGGCGAAGCGCACCTCGGCCTCGTAGTGGTGACTGTGGACCGCTCCCTCCGGTCCCGGGTCCGGCACCGTCAGGAAGTGCTGGGCGACGAAGTCGCGGGAGACGGAGAGTTCGTACACACCCGATTCACGGCCGCGATTGGTATTAACAATCAGGGTGGGGTTGGTGCGGGGACGGGGGCGTCTCTGCTCGCGTCGACGCTTACGAGAGGTGGGCGGTGACGTCAGTCGAGGAGATCATCCCGACGTAGTCGTCGTCGACGACCGGGAGGTGTTTGATGCCGTAGGTGGCCATCATCGCGGCGGCCTCCTCCATGTAGAGTTCCGGCGCGGCGGTCTCGACGTCCGTGGTCATCACGTCGGAGACCTGCAGTTCCGAGGTGTCCCGGCCGTCGGCGACGGCGTCGAGCACGTCGGTACTGCTGATGATCGAGCGCGGCGAGGTGAGGACGATCAGCGCGCTGATCTCCTTCTCGCGCATCCGCTGGGCTGCCTCCATTACCGAAGCGTCCTTCGAGATCGTCTCCAGGGGAGTGGACATCACGTCCTCGACGGTCGTTCTGTTGTTGGTGCTCATACACTCACTAGGGACGCGGAGGGTATGGAGTTTCCCCCGGAAAGCCGGGGAAGCTGGTACGATCGGGCATCCCGACGAGTCGCCTGCCCCGGAACCGAACGAGGAATCCGAGCACTCGTGGGTAATCCAACTCGGGGCGGCTCAGTCGTACGTCAACAGCACCTGGAGCGGCGAGCCGTCGGATTGGTCCGCCAGCAGTTCGTACGCGGTCGGCGCGTCCGCGAAGGGAACGCGGTGGGTGACGACCTCCTCGACCGGGACCCCCTCGAGGACGTCGAGCGCGCGGTCGAGGCGCCGGTCGGACGTCCAGCGCCCGCGCAGTTCCGGCGCGATGGTGCTCACCTGGCTCGACTGCAGGTCGATCCGGCTCCGGTGGAACCGCCCGCCGAGGTTCAGGTCGGTCCGCTTCGTCCCGTACCACGACCCGACGACGACGCGACCGTCGTAGCCGACGGCGTCGATCGCGTCGTCCAGCGCGGCCGGTTCGCCCGAGATCTCGACCGCGAGGTCCATCCCCTCATTCTCGTCGGCGGCCCGCCGATCGCCGAGTTCGCCGACCTCGTCGGGGTGCAGCGTCGTGTCGGCGCCCAGGCGCTCGGCGACCGCCCGCCGGTCCGCGAGCGGGTCGACGACCGCCAGTTCCGCGAGCGGGAACTCGGCGAGCAACGTCGTCGTGAACAGCCCCACGACGCCGGCGCCGTGGACGACCGCGCGCTCGCCGACGCGAGGCGCGGCGTCGAGCACGAGCGACGTCGCCGTCTCGGCCGTCGGGAGCAGCGTGGCCGCCTCGGCCGAGAGCGACGCCGGGACGGGGACCAGCGCGTCCGGGCTGGCGAGGAAGTGGCTCTCGTGGGGGTTGAACGCGAAGACCGTCCGCCCCTCCCACGCCTCGTCGACGTCGTCGCCGCGGTCCGTCACCGTCCCGACGGCCGCGTAGCCGTACGCCAGCGGGTACGAGAACTCCTCGGCACCGTCCTCGAACGCCGCGAGCGTCGGCCCGACCGACAGCTCCTCGGGCACGTCGCCCCGGTAGACGAGCAGTTCCGTGCCGGCGCTGATCGCCGAGACCCGCGTCTCGACCAGGACCTCCTCCGGACCCGGCTCCGGGATCGACCGTTCCCTGAGCGACACCTCCCCGGGCGAGTCGAAGAACAGCGTCCGCGCCCGGTCGCCCATCTCAGTCGTCCCCCCCGACGGCACCTCGGACGGCGAGCCGTCGGTCGTCGTCCGGTCCGACGAGCGTGATCTGGACGGTCATGGCGAGACGTTCGGTCATGGAGTGGTCACCGCGGTCGTTATTGGGCGTTTCGCCCGTCGAGCCGGCCGGACACGACGAGGTAGTCCCTGAGGAACACGAGAAGCGACGGGAGCAGGGCGACGGCCGCCGCGACCCGGAGGACTCCCGCCGGGAGCACCGGCGCCAGGGCCACGGTGATGAAGACCATCTGGAACGCGGCGAGCGGGCGGCGCACCCTGCTCTCCGGCAGCGCGAACACGGGGTGGCCGCGGCGTCGACGCCACGCAACGCCGGCCTTGAACACGTAGCGGGCGGCCGACAGCGAGAGGTACCAGACGGGCAGGCGCCCCCACACGACCGCCACCAGCGGCGCGACGACGAACCCCAGCGTGTCGAAGGCGAGGTCGAGTCTCGTGCCCAACTCGGTCGTCCGGCCGAGTTCTCGGGCGACGACGCCGTCGAACCAGTCGAGGGCGGCACCGGCGCCGTAACTCGCCGCGGGGACCCACAGCAGCGGCTCGTGGGGCGGGACGACCACGAAGCCGGCGACGACGGCGTACAGTCCGCCCCGCGTCAGCGTCACGACGTTGGCGACGCCGAGCGACCGGCGGACCCGGTCGCCGGCGCGTTCGACGCGGCCCGCGTCGAGGTGCGTCCAGAGGTAGCCGAGTTCGAAGCCGACCACCATCCCCGACACCGTCGTCCACCGCAGCGCGGTCCCCATCGTCAGGTACCGCCCGGCCAGGTGCAGTCCGACGAGCAACCCGATCGCCCCGACCAGCGCGGCGAGCGCGACCTCGACGCGGCACCGCCTGCCGATCGAGAGGCCGGTCGCTTCGCTCACGGTTCGTCCCCTTCCTCCGCCGACGTCCCGAGGGCGTCGAGGCGGGCGAGCAGGTCGGGATCGAGGTCGAGCCCCCCCGCGGCGAGGTTGTCGACCAGGTGGTCCCGGTCGATGCTCGACGGGATCGGGACGACGCCGCGCCGGATCGACCACGCCAGCACCGCCTGCGCGGGCGTCACGCCGGCGTCGTCGGCGACCGCCCGGACCGCGTCGTCGTCCAGCAGGTCGCCCGAGTCGAGGGGGGTGTGCGCGAGCAGCCGGATGCCCCGGTCGTGACAGAACGACCGGAGCGCCTCGCGCGGTTCGCGGGGGTGGTGTTCGACCTGGACGATCGCCGGCGGGATCCGGGCCGTCCCGACGAGTCGTTCCAGCCTGTCGAGCGGGACGTTGCAGATCCCGATGGCGCGGGTCAGGCCGCGATCGACCAACCGCTCCATCGACCGCCACGTCTCCGCCAGGGTCACGTCGCCCTCGCGGACGTCCCCGTCCTCGTCGCGGGGGAACGTCAGCCGCTCCTGCTCGTCGGCCGGGAGCGACGCGAGGTCCGTCAGCGGACCCTGGTACTCCCACGCGTCGGGCCAGTGGAGCAGGTACGAGTCGAGCGTCCCCACGCCGAGCGCGGCGAGCGTCGTCCCGCAGGCCTCCGCGACGTGCTCGTGGTTCGTGTTCCACACCTTGCTGGTGAGGTGCAACGCCGAACGGCGCGGCGTCCCCGGCGCGGCGAGAATCTCCCCGATGCGCTGCTCGTTGCCGTACAGTTCCGCGGAGTCGAGGAGCCGGTAGCCCGCGTCGAGCGCGGCCGCGATGGAGTCCGCCCGCTCGACGTACTCCCCGTCGCGGTAGCGCGCACAGCCGAACCCGACCCGCGGGAGCCGGATCGCGGCGTCGGGGACCCCCGTCGACGTCGGTCGGAAGTCCGGCGCGTATCGCGGCTCCGCCTCGGTTCCGGCGTCGTCGATCCGGACGGACGGTTCCCCCTCGGCGACGCGCTCGGCGGGGGCGTTCTCGGTGGCGAGGGTTTCGATGGCGGCGCACGTCGCGACGACGTGTGCGGCGCGTCGTCCCGTCCGCACCGACGGTCGCCCCCGCTCGATTCCGGCGGCGAGCCGCTCCGGGCCGGCGAGGAACGACCCCTCCTCGGCGGGGTACCCTGGCGGCATCGACGTGTACTCGTGCCCGGACCGGGCGAACCGGACGAGGTCGCGCCCGTCCGCCATCGCCCCGCAGTCGGCGAGGTACAGCGAGCCGTCGTCGCCGTGGAGTTCGAGCGAGTTGAACTCGCGGCTCCGGTGGGGCGCGTAGAGACTCGCGGTCAGGCGCACCGTCGGCCCGTCCGCGAACGCCAGGGTCGCCTCGACGTGGCTCGGCCGCTCCGGTCGACGCTCCTCCCGTTCGGGCCACGGCGACACGGCGTCGGCGCTCCGGACGCGCTCCATCGGACCGAACCAGGCGACCAGCAGCGTCAGCGGGTACACCGCGCCGTCGTACAGCGGCCCGACCCGGAGGAACGACGTCGGGTCGTCGTGCCACTCGGTGACCCGTCCGACGTGGGCGTGCGCGTACGCCAGCCGAACGGGACCGAGGCGGCCGTCGGCGAGCGCCGCGGCGACCCGGCGCTGCGCGGGGTTCCCCGGTGTCGTCGGTGCACAGCCGAGCGCCAGCGCCCGGTCCTCGGCGAGCGCGACCAGCTCCGCGGCGGCGTCGGCGTCCATCGCCAGCGGCTTCTGGCTGAACACGTGGCGGTCCGCCTGGAGCGCGGTTCGGGTCACGCCAGCGTGCGCCTCGTGGCTCGTGAGGTTGACGAGCAGGGGGGCGGGTTCGGCCTCGAGCATCGTCCCGAGGTCCGCGTAGGCCGCCGCGCCGTGTTCGTCGGCGAGCGCGGTCGCGCGGTCGAGGTCGAGGTCGCAGACGGCCGTCAGCCGGAGGGGGCTGTCCGGCAGTCCGGCGGCGTACTCGCGGGCGACGGCGCCCGCACCCACGAACGCGCAGTCCATACGTGGAACCCCGGACCGGTCGAGGAAAGTTGTTGTGCCACTGATGCACACGGTCGGGGGGCGACGGACGGCAGGACCGGGCGGGTCGGCGGACGCGGGACCGGGACCACGCTGACTGGCGGGTGGAGGGACCACGCAGTTTTGTCGCCGCGCACCCTCCGACCGATATGGCGCGGGTGGCCGTCGTGCACAACACGCTCGACCTGCGGAGCGGCGCCGACGCGGTCTGTCTCCACGTCTGCGAGGCGCTCCAGGACGTCCACGACGTCACCCTGTTCACGCTCTCGCATCCGCCGCTGTCGACGCTCAACGGGATGTTCGACACCGCGGCGGCGGTCCCGGTCCGGACGCCGCCCGGCAGCGAGTTCCTCGGGCCGGCGCTCGAACTCGTCGCCGACCATGCCGGACCGCTGCTGGCCCCGCGGAGCGTCCTGCTCGACTGCTTTGTCCGCCGGCACGCCCAGGGGGTCGATCTCCTCGTCAGCACCGCCAACGAGTTCGACTTCTCCCGTCCGTCGGTCCAGTACGTCCACTACCCGCAGTTCAACGGCCGGGCCGTCGACGACGACGACGCCGGGCGGCTCGACCCCCTGTGGACCCGCCTGGCCGGCCTCGGCGACCGTCGGCTTCCGGCCGACGCCACGCTCGTCACGAACTCGTCCTGGACGGCCGAGGCGGTCGCCGAGCGCTACGGGCGGGAGCCGACCGTCCTCCACCCGCCCGTCGACCCGATAGGGGGCGGACTGGACTGGGCCGAGCGCGAGCACGGCGTCGTCGCGGCCGGCCGGATCGCCCCGGACAAGCGGACGCTCGACGCCGTCCGGATCGTCGACGCGGTCCGGGAGCGCGGCCACGACGTCCACCTGCACGTGGTCGGAACGGCCGCGCCGGCGTACCGCTCGTACGTCGACCGGGTCGCGGCGGCGGCCGACGCCCGCGAGTACGTCTCGCTGGAGACGGACGTTTCCCGAAACCGGCTCGAATCCCTGTTGACCACGCACCGGTACGGGCTCTCCACGAAGCCGGACGAGCACTTCGGGATGACCGTCGCCGAGTACGTCGCCGCGGGCACGCTCGCCTTCGCGCCGGACTCGGGCGGCCAGCGCGACGTCCTCGACGGCGCGGAGGAGCACCTCTTCTCGTCCGTTCCCGACGCCGCGGCGACGGTCTCGCGCGCCATCGAGACGGGACGGGAGCCGTCGCTTCCGCGCGACCGGTTCGGACGCGACCGGTTCCACCGGCGGATCAGGGCGCTCGTCGCGGACCGGCTGTGACCGGAGGAACCCTCCTTCGGGGTCGAGGGCGCTGTTCTCGCCGACCCCGGCACATGGATTAAGTACGAGTCCGTCGAGTGTCTCCCATGAGCGCGACACGCGGGAACGGCTTCCTCGAACTCGACACGGTGGGCTCGCTCCACTGGGCGGGTATCGTCCTCGCAGCGATCACCGGCGTGTTGCACCTGTTCCTCGGGTTCTCGTTCGTCACCGAGCCGATGGGATGGAGCTTCATCGCCGCCGGCGTTGGCTTCCTGGCCGGCTGCCTCGGCGTGCTGGCGAACTACCGCCGTCGGCTGCTCTACTTCCTCGGAATCCCGTTCACGGCGGGTCAGATCGTCGTCTGGTACGTGGTGAACGCCCCCGACCTCTCGGCGCTGGGCATCGTCGACAAGGTGGTCCAGGTCGCGCTCATCGTCGTCCTCGTCGTCCTCTACCTGCGGGAGTCGTAGCCGACAGCCCTCGAGCCCCCTGGTTCCCCACGATCCGATCCGTCTCGTCGTCCCGCCGATACCGACGAGGCCTTCAGCAGAACCCTCCGTCCGCGGACGGTCGAGGGGGAGGGGACCGAGGCAACGCTTACCGTCCCGGAATCCGTCTCCCGACGCGTCTTGAGCCGGAACAAGTACCAGCCGCTCGTCGCGGACATGAACGCGGGCGTCGGCTGGCGTGATCTGAGCGAGGGCGGTCGGCGGCGGACCGAGAGCCGCGACGTCGAGATAACCGACGTGGAGTGCGTCGGGGTCGCGGGGAACTTCCCGTGGAACCTGATCAAGGTCAGCACCGACGCGGGCGAGTACGGGCTCGGCGAGGCGTTCACCGGCCCGGCCGGCGAGTACGTCGAGTTCCTGGGACCGGGGCTGGTCGGGCAGAACCCGTTCGACCTCGACCGCCTCGTCGAACACATGACCCAGCTCGTCTCGGGGCTCGGCGGCACGAAGGGGTACTCCCAGGCGGCCGTCAGCGGCATCGAGACCGCGCTGTTCGACGTCGTGGGGAAGCTCACGGGGCTCCCCGTCTACCAGTTGCTCGGCGGGAAGTATCGCGACGCCGTGCAAATCTACGCGGACTGTCACGCCGGCGAGGCGCTGTCGGGGATGTCCTCGTCCGACCCCCGGGAGATGTACTCGCCGGAGGCGTACGCGGAGGTCGCCGAGACGGTCGTCGACGAGGGGTTCTCGGCGCTCAAGTTCGACCTGGACGTGAGGGTCGACGGGGCGGACACGGCGACGAGGCGGCTCTCCAACTCGGCGATCGAGCACAAGGTGGCGATCGTGGAGGCGGTTCGCGAGGCGATCGGCTCCGACCCGACCCTCGGCTTCGACCTCCACTGGAACTACGGGGTTCCCTCCGCGTCGCGGCTCGCGGGGAAACTCGAACCCTTCGACGTCGCGTGGCTGGAGGACCCGGTCCCCCCGGACACCGTCGCGGCCCACCGGAGGGTGACCGAGAGCACGACCACGCCCATCCTGACCGGCGAGAACCTCGTCAGGGTCGAGGGGTTCCTGCCGTACCTCACCGAGGGGGCCGTCGACCTCGTCGCCCCCGACATCCAGAAGTGCGGCGGCCTGCAGGAGTTCCGCAAGATCGCCACGCTCGCGGACGCCTACAACACGCCGGTCGCGCCGCACAACATCTCGAGCCCGGTCGGGACGATGGCGAGCGTCCACGCCTGCGCCACCGTTCCGAACGCGTTCGCGCTCGAGTGGCACGCCCGGGAGGTCGACTGGTGGGACGACCTGCACACGGGCGACCCGCTCATCGAGAACGGGGAGATCCCCGTCCCCGAATCCCCCGGGCTGGGGCTCTCGCTGGATCCCGACGTGCTGGAGGCACACCTCGCACCCGGCGAGGAACCGTTCGAACTCTGAGCGAACCCTACAGCACGGAGAGCACGTCCGCGAGCGAGTCGATGACGTGGTCCGGGGAGGGGGTTTCGTCGGTCCGTCCCGGCGCCGTCCGGGCCTCCCGGAGGTCCTCGGCGTCGGTGACCCCCGAGAGGACGAGGGCGGTCCGCATCCCGGCCCGGTTCCCCATCAGCACGTCCGTCTCCAGCCTGTCGCCGACCATCAGGCACCGCTCGGGGGCGACGCCGAGGCGGTCCATCGCCGTCTCGACGGCGACCGACGACGGCTTCCCGAGGACGCGGTCGAGTTCCCGGCCGGTGACGCCCTCGATCGCGCCGATCATCCCGGCCGCGTCGGGGATCTCCCCGCCCTCGACCGGACACGTCCGGTCGGGGTTCGTCGCGTAGAACGCGTCGGCGTCCTCGAGCGCGACCATCGCGTCCGTCAGGACCTCGTAGTCGAACGTGCGGTCCATGGAGGCAACGACGACCGCCGCCTCCGCGGGCGGGCCGACGGGCACCCCGGCCTCGGAGAGTTCCTCGGCCAGCGGCGCCTCGCCGACGAGGAACACGGACTCGCCGGGGTGGTGCTCGCGGAGGTACGCCGCGGTCACGGTGGCCGAGGTGACGATCCGGTCGTCGTCGACCGGCACCCCGAGCCCGGCGAGTTTCTCGCGGTAGGCCGCGGGCCGTTCGATGGCCTTGTTCGAGAAGAACAGCACGTCGACGTCCCGTTCGCGGAGGGCGGCGATCGCCGCCTCGACGCCGGGAATCAGGGCGTCTCCCCTGTACACCGTCCCGTCGAGGTCGAGGATCGCCCCCTCGATATCGGTCACCGAACACTCACTCGCCCGAAGCGCGATTCGAAGTTGTTCGTCACCCCCTACAATCCAGAGAGCGGAGGATTAGCTCTTGCGACGGAGGTCTCCCGGCGGCAGTCTCGAATGCCGCTCACGGAGCGACCGAGCCCCGTACGGTTTTGCTCACGGAAGCGAAGTCCCGGCCGTGCCGATACTCATCGCCCACCGCGGGTTCGCCGGCGACAACGCCGAGAACACGCTGGGCGCCTTCCGCGCGGCGGCCCGAACGGCGGCCATGATCGAACTCGACGTCCGGCGGTGCGGGTCGGGCGAGGTTGTCGTCTTCCACGACGCAGAACTCGACCGCCTTACGGACCGCCGGGGTACCGTCGCGGAGACGTCGTACGACGTACTCACGGACTGCGACGTGCTGGGCTCCGGCGAGGGGGTCCCGCTCCTGGCCGACGTCTTCGAGGCGGTGTCCGCGACCGTCGGCGTCAACGTCGAACTCAAGACCGTCGACGTCGCCGCCGCCGCGGCGGAGATCGCCGAGGCGGCCCCGCACGACGTCCTCGTCTCCTCGTTCCGGCCGGAGGCGCTCCGCGTCGTCGACGCGAGGAGCGACCTCCCGCTCGCGTTCCTCTTCCTCACGACCGTCGACGACCCGGTCGAGCAGGCGCTGTCTCTCGACTGCGACGCCCTCCACCCGCCGAAGGGCCTCGTGAACGCGGACCTCGTGGAGACCGCCCACGGTCGGGGACTCGACGTGAACGTCTGGCCGGTGAAGACGGCCGCGGAGGCGTCGCGGCTGGCGGCCGTCGGCGTCGACGGGGTCATCGCCGACCACGACGACGTGCTCGGGTAGGAGCGGTTCGGTGCGAGCACCGTCGGTCGTGGTACCGTGTTGAGGTCCGGCTCGAACCGCACGACGAAGTGCGAATACCGGGTGCGATTACCAGGGTGAGAGCCGCCCGGACGGTCCGAACACGTTCTCGGGGTCCCACTCGGTCTTCGCGTCCCGGAGCCAGCCGTAGTTGTCGCGGAACACCGCCCGCGCGGCCGCGTCGTCGGTCTCGTTCCCCGCGAAGTTGGGCAGTTCCCCCTCCCCGCCGAGGTCGCGGATCGCCGCGACGCTGTCGCGGGCCCAGTCGACGTGCTCGTCGTCCGCTTCGGGGTCCGACCACGCCGCCTCGAAGTTCACCACCGCGGCGGCGTCCCGGCGCGGGAAGGCGGTCTCGTCGGGAGCCAGCTCCGCTACCGCGCCGCCGAGCGGCCAGATCAGCGCCGTGTCCCGTTCCCCCGGCGCGGCGCGGGCACGGTCGAGGAACGTCGCGATCACGTCGTCGGCGAGTCGGTCGACCGCGATCGACTTCCAGTAGTAGCGGTCCCCCGCCGGCGAGTCGTCGTCGAGCATCGACTGGAGTTCCGGGTAGGAGGGTCGGGTCGTCCTGTCGGCCAGCGGTTCGCCCAGGTCTCGGTACGCTCGCAGGTCGTTCGCTCCCCGGTCGGCCGGCGCGGTGGAGACACCCAGGAGACAGAGCCCAGGGTCGCCCGCGACCGCGTCGGGATACGCCGGCCCCTCCGGGACGCGCGAGACGTACGGCGAGACGGTCGTCGACGGCGGCGCGTCGGCGAGCAGGTCGCGGTACGCGGCGAGCAGTCCCGGCGCCTCCGCGAGCGGGTACCACGTCTCCGCGACCGCGAGTTCGTCGGGGATCGGCACGAGGTCGAACGCGAACGAGACGACGACGCCGAAGTTCCCGCCGCCCCCGCGCAGCGCCCGGAACAGGTCCGGGTTCCTGTCGGCTGTCGCGGTCACGCACTCGCCCGCGGCGGTCACGACCTCCGCGCGGGTCAGGCGGTCGCAGGCCAGCCCCGCCTCGCGGGTGAGCCACCCGGTTCCGCCGCCGAGGACGAGCCCGGCGACGCCGGTGTCGGAGACGACGCCGCCGGGGGTCGCGAACCCGTGGGCGGCCGTCGCGGCGTCGAGGTCAGTGGGCGAGGCGGCCGCGGTAGCTCCGTCGAGATCGGCCCAGGTCGCGCCCGGGCCCACGACGGCGGTCCCGGCGTCGGCGTCGACCGCCACGCGGTTCATCGCCCCGCAGTCGAGCACGATGCCGCCGTCGCAGACCGAGGTCCCCGCGACCGAGTGGGCGCCCGACCGGACCGCGACGCCCAGTCCGGTCTCGCGCGCGGTCCGGAGGATTCGAGCGACGTCGGCCGCGTCGCGGGCGTACGCGACCGCCGCGGGGAAACGGTCGACCAGGCCGTTCCAGACCGTTCGGGCCTCGTCGTAGGCGGGCGTCCCGTCGTCGGACGTGGAGTCGTCCGGGCGGACCAGCTGACCGTCTGCCCCGTCTCCGAGGTCGGTGGCCGAGGCGGCATCCACACCGCCGCCGAGGTCGGTGGCCGAGGCGGACCCGGTCCCTTCACCCAGATCCGCCGCGAGCGCGTCGAGCGCCGCCCGGTGCTTTCGCGCGACCGCGGCCGCATCGGCGCGGCAGTACTCGTTCATACCACCGCCTCGTAACGAGGCGGGGAAAAGCCCGCCGGGTCGGGAACGGAAACCGCTTTCAGGGCGCTCGTCCGACCCGCCGGCATGGAGCGTCGGGACGCCCTCGCGTACGTCCGCTACGGCGTCGCCTACCCCGTCGTCGTGCTCGTGGCGACTGCCGGGGCGGCCCGGCTCGCCGGTATCGACGCGGGGCTCGCGGTGCTGTTCGTCTCGATGGTCGCCGCGTCGGTGCTCGTCGGGACGTACATCGAGGGAACACGGGCGCAAGGTGGCGACCGGAACGGTGGCGCGGAGCGCCGAACCGCGCTGGGTGTCCGGGCGGAGTTGACGGGCGGGAGCGACGCCGTGACGGGCGGCCCGTCGCGGACGATGGTGGTCGCGACCGGCCTGTTCGTCCTGTCGGCGCTGGCGACGCTGTGGCTCGGCGGGTTGTTCTGAGCGGTTCGGAGCGCGTCGAAAGAAGTCGCGGGTTCGTTCGGCGAGGCGGTGCGACGGTGTGCGGTGGGTGTGTGTGGCCTTGGCCGACGCTTACATCGCGCCGCCCATGCCGCCCATGCCGCCCATGCCGCCCATGCCGCCGCCGCCCGGCGGCATCTCCTCGTCGCCGCCGTCGTCGGAGCCGCCGCCCTTCAGGTCGCCGGCCGCGATGACGTCGTCGATGCGGAGGAGCATGACGGCCGCCTCGGTCGCGGACTCGATGGCCTGCGTCTTCACGCGGAGGGGCTCGACGACGCCGTCCTCCTCCATGGCGACCACGTCGCCGGTGTAGGCGTCGAGGCCGGCGTCGAACTGACCGCCGTCGTGCTTCGCGCGCAGGTCAACCAGCGAGTCGATCGGGTCGAGGCCGGCGTTCTCGGCGAGCGTGCGCGGGATGACCTCCAGCGCGTCGGCGAACGCCTCGACGGCGAGCTGCTCGCGGCCGCCGACCGAGTCGGCGAAGTCGCGGAGTTCGAGTGCGAGCTCGGTCTCGGGGGCACCGCCGCCCGGCAGGACCTGCCCGTCGAGGAGCGTCGTGCGGACCACGCCGAGCGAGTCCTCGATGGCGCGCTCGACCTCGTCGACGACGTGCTCGGTGCCGCCGCGGAGGATGAGCGTGACGGACTTGGCGTCCTCGACGTCCTCGACGAAGATGCGCTCGTCGCCGCCGATGTCCTTCTGGCCGACGGAGCCGGCGAAGCCGAGGTCGCCCTCCTCGATGTCGTCGAGGTTGGCGACGACGCGGCCGCCGGTCGCGCGGGCGAGCCGCTTCATGTCGGAGTCCTTCGCGCGGCGGACCGCCAGGATGCCCTCCTGGGCGAGGTAGTGCTGGGCCATGTCGTCGATGCCGTCACCGACGAACACGACGTCGGCGCCGACGTCGACGAGCTGGTCGACCATCTCGCGGAGCTGCTTCTCCTCCTGATCGAGGAACTGCTGGAGCTGGTCGGGGTCGGTGACGTTGACCTCGGCGTCGATCTCCGTCTCCTTCACCTCGAGGGCGCCGTCGTACAGCGCGACGTTGGCGTCCTCGACGAGGTAGGGCATGTTGTCGTCGACGCGCTCCTTGTCGACGATGACGCCCTCGACGAGCTCCGAGTTGCCGATGGCGCCGCCGACGACCGTCTCGACGGAGACGTTGTCGGTGTCCACGCCGTCCTCGTCGCGGACGGCGAGCACGGCGTCGACGACGAGCTTCGCGAGCGTGTCGCGGGCGGACTCGGCGCCCTTGCCCGTCATCGCCGTGGCGGCGATCTGTTCGAGCGTCTCGCGGTCCTCCGCGGAGACGTCGATCGCCTTCTCCTCGAGGAGTTCGCTGGCCTTCTGGGAGGCCTGTCGGTACCCCTGCGCGATGGTGGTCGCGTGGACGTCCGAGTCGATGAGCTCCTCGGCCTGGTCGAGGAGTTCGCCCGCGATGACCACGGCCGTCGTGGTGCCGTCGCCGACCTCGTCCTCCTGGGTCTCGGACACCTCGACGATCATGTTCGCTGCGGGGTGGTCGATGTCCATCTCCTTCAGGATGGTCACGCCGTCGTTCGTGACGACGACACCGCCCGAGGAGTCCACGAGCATCTTGTCCATCCCTTTCGGGCCGAGCGTCGTCCGGACGGACTCGGCGACGGCCTTGCCGGCCGTGATGTTCATCGACTGCGCGTCCTTTCCGGACGTCCGCTGGCTGTCCTCCGAGAGTACGATCATGGGCTGGTTGCCCATCCGCTGGCGCTGAGACATGACATGCTCTGATTGTTCGGAGTTCTATATAAGTCCTTCGGCTAGGTGCTGACAACCTCCCTCACACACCTCGATTCCGCCGTATGCTATTGGCTAACACGCGAGTATTTATATACGGTTTCGCGAGCGGCGTCGCTGGCTCCCAACGGGGGGTTCTGGTGGTGAGTGGTGGGCGGCAGAAGTGATTGGTGGACGATAGAACCGCGAGCCTCGCGTGCGTGGAGGGCGGCTTTTCGAGGGTATTTCGAGGGTGAGCCGAACGAGTCCGAGAGAAGGGTGGCTCTCGTTCGACCAGCAGTAGCGGTCGCTGTTCGACCAGTTAATCGGACGGAGAACGTGCGCCCCGAACCGCCGGAGCGTCCGAGGGGTTACCGTGTCTCCTCGGGTTCCGGCGACAGGTCCGGAACGCCGTGGAGCTCGTTGTGCTTGCGCTCGAGGAACGAGTAGACGGCGCCGTGCGGGGCGCCGTCGAGGATCATCCCGGTCGCGCGGCGGACCGCCTCGACCTCCTCGGGCTGACCGATGACGCCGAGCGTCGATCCCTTGATGACGACCTCCGCGCCGGAGAGCTCCTCCATCAGCTGCCGGGTGCGGCCGTTCTCGCCGATGAGTCGTCCCTTCTGCCGCTGGAGGTCGTTCTTGTTGCGGGTCTTCGCGGCGAGGTCGACGAGGTCGAACCGGCGGAGGTCGTGATCGAGCAGCGAGAGCGCCGACTCGGGGGTGAAGCCCCGGCCGATCGCCCGGACGATGTCCGGCGCGACCATGCCCGTGACGGGGTCGCCCACGGCGTCGATGGCGACGGACCCGGACTCCGAGTCGATGTCGAGGCGCACCTCCGCGCGGTCCTCGATCTCGCGCATCGTCTCACCCCCCTCGCCGATGACCGCGCCGATGCGGTCCTGCGGGACCTTCACGTGTTGGGTGCTCATGCATCCACGTTCCGGCCGAACGCGTTTAAGGGTTTTTAGGCGGCACGTCCGGCCGTGCGGCGCTCGGGTCCCGGCTGGCGACCGCTCGCCCGGTCCCAAAAGCGACTTTCGCCATCAGCCGTCGGGCTTTCACTCGTCGATTGCCAAGCGCCGTGCCGATGGGCGGACCGACGACCGATCGGGACACGGCGGCAGCGCCGGCCGAATTCACGTCGACCGCGCCCGGGCAGGGGGCGGACGGGGACGAAACTGGAACCCGTGAACGGAACGGAACCGGGGACGATGACAGTCTGGCCGTTCCCGAACCCCCGGACGCGGAGCGACGGTGGATCGATTGGCTCCTCCTCGACGGCGACCGGCTTCACGTCGCCGTCGGCGGCTCGATGATCCCGCTCGTCACCTTCGCGCTGCTCGAACTCGCCGGCGTCGTTCCCCTGCAGCGGTCCGGCGGACTGTCCTACCTGTTCGGCGGGTTCGTGAGCGGGAACCTCACGCTCGTCACCGTCGTCGTCTCGATCAACCAGCTGCTGCTCTCGCAGGAGCTGCAGACGCCCGGGGAACTCCGTTCGCAGATCGAACACGTGATCGAGTACCGGAACGAGGTCGAGGACGCAGCCGGGCGAATCGCGCCGGTGGAGCCGCTGGCGTTCCTCCGGCTGCTGGTCGAGAACACCCGGCAGGAGGCCCAGTGCCTCGGCGGCCTCACCTTCGACGGGACCCCGCAGGCGGCACGCGAGGAGATCGAGGAGCTCGTCGACAACGTCACCGAACACATGGACCACGTCGACGACCTCCTGAAACGGTCGGGGACGGGTACGTTCGACGTGCTCTCGGTGACGCTGGCGACGAACTACGCCCGGCAGATCAACCGCATCCGACAGCTCCGGTCGGCCCACGGCGAGGAGCTCCCGGAGCCGGTGATGGACTCGCTCGATCGGCTCGTCGACCGGTTCCAGGACGTCGACGTCGCCAGGCAGTACTTCAAGTCGATCTACCTGCAGGACGAACTCTCCTCCCTGTCGCGGGTGCTACTGTACGCGGGGGGACTCGCCGAGGTGGTGGCCGGGGCGGTCCTGCTGTCGTTCACGGCGTCCAACGGGTCGCCCCTCCCCCGGCCCGTACTCCTCGTCGTCCTCCTGGTCGCCGTGGCGGTCTGTTTCCTCCCGGTCGCCCTCCTCGCCTCGTTCGTCCTCCGGATCGCGACCGTCACGAAGCGGACGGTCGCGACCCTCCCGTTCACGACGCCCGGCAGGAGAAGTGAGATCGACCGAGCGCCGTCGGGGTGGCCGGGAGCTAGTCGGGAGTCCCGATGAAGTTCCTGAGGAGGGTATCGCCGAACGTCAGCACGAGCAGCGCGCCGAGGAGGTCGAAGGCGAGGTCGAGGAGCGTGTCGGTCTTCCCGTAGGGGATGAGGATGGGTTCGAGGCCGAAGCGGCGGGCGACCCAGTGGATGGCGTGCTCCATGAGCTCCCAGAGGAGTCCGACGAAGACGATGACGGCGACGACGCGCGGGCGGGGGTCGCGGCCGCGGCGGCGCGTGGCGGCGTGGACGATGCCGGCGAGGAGGGTCGCGGAGTGGGTGTGCGTGAGGTGGTCCCACCACCAGACGTCCTCGTACGGGCCGAGCATCCCGACGGCGTGGGTGAGCATCGCGGCGTCCGCGTACGCGCGCTGCCACGGTCGGAACGCGACGTCGTACCGGCGTTCGAGAACGCCCGGGAGGTACGTGGCCGCGAGCGCGAGGACCGCGTTCACGACCGCGCCGGGGCTCCGCCGGCGGAGTCCGACGAGGAACACGCCGAGGAGCGCGAACCTGATGCCGCGTTCGGCGACCTGTTCTGGAGGGGTTCGCGTGTGTCGGGTCACGGGTTGTCGCTCACGGGGGCGACGGCGGCGGGCGTGAAATACGTTGACGTTCCGGGGCGGACGGTCGCGAGCCGACGCCCCAGTTCCCCGACGGGTTACTCCAGGTCGGCCGACGGCTCGGGTTCGGGCGCGGTGACGTACTCCTGCAGTTCCTCGCCGGTCACCGCCATCCCCTGCCGGGAGAAGAACGCGGCGACGTTCTCGCAGTCGCGCTCGAGGAACTCCCGGGCGTTCGGGTGGTGGACCGTCACCGCCTGCCCGAGGTCGATGACGAACAGTTCGCCCTCGTGGATGATCATGTTGTACTCCGAGAGGTCGCCGTGGACCAGCCCGGCGGAGTAGAGCCGGCGCATGTACTCCCGGACCACCTCGTAGGCCGTCTCCGGGTTCTCCACGTCCACCTCGGAGAGCCGGCGCGCGCGGTCGTCGGCGTGACCGACGAGGTCCATCACGAGGACGTTCCGCTGGACGGCGATGGGGTCGGGCACCCTGACGCCGGCCGCCTTCGCGCGCAGGAGGTTCGCGTACTCCTTGCGTACCCACGCGAGCACGACCTTCTTCTTGTCCGAGCCGATGCCCTCGAAGCGCGGGTCGCCCTGGAGGTACTCGCGCATGTGCCGGAAGTTCGAGGTGTTGATGCGGTACACCTTCACCGCGAGCTCCTCGTCGTCGTGCCCGAGCGCCTCGTACACGTTCGCCTCCTTGCCCGTCGAGACGGGGCCGCCGAACGCGCCGATGTGGCCGTCCTGCACCAGCTTGTACACGGCCGCGAGCGTCGCGTCGTCGAACACCGACGCCTCGACCTTGAACTGCTCCGTATCCTTTACCCGGATCCGGAACTCGTTGAACGCCGCGTCCTGCCGGCGCGCGATGCGGTCGGCCTCGTCGTCCGAGACGTCGAGCGACTCCCACTCGTCGCCCGGCGTGTCGGCTTCCTCGGGGTCGACGAGTCCGAACTCACCTGTCATTCACCATGGCTACGTCGTCCGGCGTGAAAAGCCCCACAGGTGCGATCGTCGGATCGTGATCGGTCGCCGTCACGTGAGCCGGACACGCCGTCCGTATCGCGCGTCGTTCTGCGAGACGTTACAGGGGGCGCTGGCGTCTCGTTTCCGGCCCGAGAGACGGCGGGGACGCACCGTCCGTGATTTAACGGTCGTCCAGCCCCTCGAGGTCCCGCGTGAGATCCAGGATCCGCTCGACTGCCTCCGGCACGGGTTCGAGGCAGATCTCGTTCGTCCGGGTGTCGAACGAGATCAGCCCGTGGTCCGCTAACTTCGGAAGTTGGCGATGGTACAGGTCGACGCGGATTCGTCCGACCTCCTCGTCGCTGGGTTCGACCCCCTCGTACTTCGCGATGGACTCCACGATGTGTTCGAGATCGTCGTTGTCGTGGTGGTTGAGGTGAAGGAGGACGAGGCGACGACGCGTATCCCCGAGCGCGTCGAAGAACCGGTCTATCTCGGCCCCGCCGTCCTCCACTATCTGCGGACGGCGTTGGTGACCTCCCCCGCGGTTTAGTCCGCTAGAGAACTCCTCGGAAGGAGCGTCAGACATCTGTTGTGTATTTGAAATTACGATACATAGTTGTTTCCCCTAATTAAGAAAACAAACGTAGCCCGATAATCCCGCTCTTCCGACCTCCCACCCGCGCTACTTCCCGCCCCGAGTGGTGCCAGCATCGGTACGTAGCGTGGAAGCATCAAACGTATCGAGCGTCAGGGGGTTCGAGATAGCCGAATACGCCGGAGGTCGCGTCGGGTGCGAAGTCGATACTACTGGATATGGCCTTCCTCGCGCAGCTGGTCGGCCTCGGCCTTCTCGTAGCGCCAGGTCACGTCGCCCTTCTCGTCCTGCCAGTCCCACGGCTCCACGAGCACGACGTCGCCCTCCCTGATCCAGATGCGCTTCTGCATCCGGCCGGGGATGCGCGCGGTCCGCTCCGTGCCGTCGGCACAGCGCACCGCCACGCGGTTGGCGCCGAGCATGTCCGTCACCTCGGCGAACACCTCGTCGTCCTCGGGCATCCGGAGGTCCGTGCGCCCGCCGGAGTCGTCGTCGCTCATGTTGGGGGGAGTTCGGCGGGGCGGGGTTTAAAATCGCCGGGAGGAACGCGACGGAATGCCCGGGACGACGGGACCGGGGCGGTTTAGGCCCCGGGGAAGCGAGAACCGAGCATGCTCGACAAACTCGGTACGGTCGGACTGGTCGGCCTCCTGCTGCTGGTCGTCGGTATCGCGCTCGTCGCCTACGCCGACCTCGTCGTCGCGGCGGGAATCGCGCTGGTGATCGTGGGGACCGGCCTCGTCGTGAAGGGCCTCGCGAGCGGCCTGATGCGGCAGTTCGGCTTCGCGTAGTCGAACCGAGGAGACCCCACCGGTTCGGCCACTTCTCGTCCGGTTCCGGCACCGCCAGCACCGGCACCGCCGAGCGACGCTGGACCCGCGGGGTGACCGCGCCGGCCGAGACGAGTCGCCCGACTCCGGAGCGGTCGCGGGCGCCCACCACGATGAGATCGGCCTCGTGGTCGGTGGGTCGTGAAAAACGGAGGCAGCGACGGACTCGGAGAGGGTGCGGGGCTACTCGTCGTACTCGGCGAGCACCGCGCGGCCGGGCGCCACGAGTTCGTCGAGGTACCGGGCGAGCGCGCCCTTCGCGTCCGCGGGGTGGAGTTCGCCGGACTCGAGGTCCGCCGCGAGGGCCTCGTAGTCGTCGTACTCGAGGTCGCCGCCGTACTGCTCGGGGCGCTCGACGACGACCGTCTCGAAGCGCGGGAACACGTGGTGCTGGAAGATCTCCAGGACGGGGTTGCGTCGCTCGTTCCCCTCCCCGTCGGGGTCGGGGTCGCGCGTCGGCGGGCAGTAGGCCGCGTTGACCTTCTCCTCGATCGACTCGGTCGAGTCCTCCATCGAGATGGTGACGCCCGTCGAGGAGGACATCTTCCCGACGCCGTCGTCGAGGTTGGCGATGATCGGCGTGTGCAGGCACGGCCGGGCGTCGTAGCCGAGGTCGGGGACGACCTCGCGGTGGAGCATGTGCACCTTCCGCTGGTCCATCCCGCCCACGGCCAGGTCGAGGTCGAGGTACTCGACGTCGAGCGCCTGCATCAGGGGGTAGACGACGTGGCTCACCTTCGCGGTGTCGCCGCCCTGGATCTCGGCCATCGCCCGCTGGGCGCGGTTGAGCGTGGTCGAGAGCTCGAGCTGGTGGAGGTCGAGCGCGTAGTCCTCGTCGAGCTGGAACTCCGAGCCCAGCACGAACTCGGTGTGCTCCTCCTCCAGCCCGTAGGCGACGAACTGGGCTTTCATCCGCTCGGCCGTCTCGCGGATCTCCTCGAAGGTGCCCTTGTCGTTGAGGTAGGCGTGCACGTCCGCGAGCAGGACGACGATCTCGAACCCCGCCTCCTGGAGGTCGATGAGCTTGTTCGCGGTGAGCATGTGCCCGATGTGGAGGACGCCGGACGGCTCGTAGCCGACGTACGCCCGCCTGCCCTCGGGGTCCTCGGCCAGCGCCCGCACCTCCTCCTCGGTGACCACCTCGGAGACGTTCCGGGTGATCCGCTCGTAGGCGTCCATGTAGGTGGGGATTCGCGTGCGCCGATTACGTCTTTCGGATGTGTGCTGATTCTTCTGAGTGGGATCTGCCGGGTTCTCGATCGAGTTTATCGAAGGTGTTTGGTCGGGTATCGGCGCGAGGATCGTGACCGCAACGAACTCGAAAGCCCCCGCACGCTCGGCCCCTTTCAGCCCCACCCGCCGGAAACTCGTCCCAGCGATGCGGCCCGGCTATCGCGTGGCACGCCGTCGGTAGTCCCCCGGGACGCTCGTCCGGCCGCCAGTCGCGATAGCAGCAGCGGTGCGGTCTAGCGCTTGCTGGCGGATGGCGCGCGTGACTGCGAGCCGAAGGCGAGCGACGCGCGCGAGGCGTCAGCGAGCGAGCATCGCAGTCGGCTGGGGAGGCCGGTGGTGTCTCGTCACGCCCAGCAGTAGTGGTCTGCTCCGCTACCGAGCCGGCAGCAACGATACACGAACAACAGCCGCCAGCAACGACGAAGAGACGCTAAACTCGTAATCCGACCTACTCTAGCCGGTCCAGCACCGCGTCCGGCTCGTACGCCAGCGAGAGCGAGCGCGACCGTCCGCGTCCCTCGACCTCGGCGTACTCCGTCTCGAGGATGCCGAGCTGCTCCAGCTTCTTGATGATCTCCGAGTAGCGCGTGTATCCCAGGTCCGTCCGCTCGTGGAACGCCTCGTACACCGCGCCCGCCTGCTCGCCGTCGTGGGTCGCCAGCACCTCCACCAGCGCGCGCTCGGACTCCGAGAGCCCCCGGAGCGAGCGCGACAGGTGGACGTACTTCGACTTGTCGTACGCCTCCTCCACGTCCTCCGTCGAGATGGTGCGCGAGGCGCGCATCTCGGCGTTCAGCCCGGCGCGGCGGAGCAGGTCGATGCCGACACGGAGGTCGCCCGACTCCGCCGTCAGCTCCGCGACGCGGTCGAGTTCCTGGCTCCCGAGCACGCCGTCGTGGAAGCCGCGCTTGGCGCGCTCGCGGAGGATGTCGACGATCTCGTTCGTGTCGTAGGTGGGGAAGTACACCTCCTCGGGACGGAACACCGACTGGACGCGGGAGTCGAGGTCGTCCATCACGTCGAGCGAGAGGTCCGAGGAGACGCAGATGACGCCGATCTTCGCGCCCGAGTGGGCCTCGTGGGCCCGCAGCAGCGAGTACAGCGTGTCCGAGGCCTCGTTCTCGTAGAACAGGTAGTTCACGTCGTCGAGCGCGACGACGAGCACGTCGTCCTGTTCGACCAGCCGGTCGGTGATCTGGCCGAACAGCTTCTTGAACGAGATGCCCGAGGACGGCGGCTCGTAGTCGAACAGTCCCTCGAACACGCGCGAGAACACCGCGTACCGCGTCGAGTCGACCTGGCAGTTCACCCGGACCGTCTCGACGTCGGTCTGGGCGCGCAGCTCGCCGAACAGCTTCTGGACCGCGGTCGTCTTCCCGGTGCCGGGCGGGCCGCGCACGACCGTGTTGAGCGGCCGCGAGCCCCGCGCCGCGGGCCGGAGCGCGTACTTCAGCGACTCCAGCTGGCTCTCGCGGTGACGGAACGTCTCCGGGACGTAGTCGATCTCGAAGACGTGCTCGTCCCTGAACACGGATTCGTCCCACGAGAGCATCCCCTCTTCGGGGTCACCGGGCATCGTGTTGAGAGGTCTCGCCCCGGACTACTTAACCGTTTGGCGGTGGCGCGGCGGAAGTGAAAGTGTACGGATGGGGGCGTCGTACCGGGGTTCGCGGTGATTCCAGTTTCAGTTTCAGTCCGTCGGTCGCGGCCGTTTCCGCCCAGACGACCGGAATCGGTCAGGGTCTAGAACTTCTCCAGCAGCCCGTCGTAGAACCCCGCCGACCCGCCACGATTCGCGTCCCCATCTCCGTCCCCCGCCCCTCGACCGTCCGACGCCTCCCGCGCCTCACCGGCCAGTTTCTCCACGATCAGCTCCGGCGTCGAGCGCGCGAGGTGGTCCTTCCGCGGCGAGCGGTTCACCACCAGTTCGCCGTCCTCCAGCCCGACGGCCTCGATGCCGTCCACGGCCACGTCGAAGTCCGCCGCCGCGCGGATCTCCCGCGCGAGGTGGGAGACGAACACCGCCGTCGTGCCCTGGCCGGAGAGCGCCTCGAGGATGCCGGCGATGATCTTCGCCGAGGCGCCCGGTTCGGTGATGGACTCCAGTTCGTCGACGAGGACCAGTCGGCCGGTCGCGCCCTCGACGAGGTCGCCGAAGTCCCGCAACGTCGACTCGAACGCGCCCGCGTCGAGCGTCCCCTGCGACTTCGCGTAGTAGTGGAGCTCCGAGAAGCGCTGGAGGCGCACGGAGTCGGCCGGGACCGGCAGCCCCATGTGCGCCAGCGTGACGACGAGCGCGACGAGGTCGAGCGTCGAGGTCTTCCCGCCGGAGTTCACCCCCGAGAGCAGCGTCACGCCCGACACCTCGTAGTCGACGGGGTCCACGTCCGCGAAGTCGACGTCGAGCAGCGGGGAGCGCCCCGCCTCGATGGCGAACCCGGCGGCTCCGCCGCCCCCGCTCACCGCCCCGTCCGCGCCCGCTGTCTCGTCCGCGCCCACCGCCTCGCCCGCACCCGCCGCCCCGCCCGCGAACTCGGGGAACACGCAGTCGAAGTCGCGGGCGAACCGCGAGACGGCGAGTTCGACGTCGAGTTCGAGCGCGTCGCGCACGAGGTCGTCGGCGTCCTCGCGCAGGTCGGCAAGGTCCGACGCGAGGTCGGCCTTCAGCCGCGAGGCGCGGCGGTCCCGCGCGGTCTTGAGTTCGGTCCGCAGGCGGTTCAGGGGCTCCTCGTTGTGCTCGACCGGGAAGGTGGGGTCGCCCGCGAAGATCCGTTCCGCGTACTCGGTCTCGCCCGAGTCGAGCCCGAGCGCGTCGACGAAGTGCTCGCGGGCCCGCGCCAGCGCCTCGTCGTACTCGTCCGCGAGTTCCCGGGAGAGCAGTTTGTCGACGCGGGCGCCCTGCTCGACCAGCGAGAGGAAGTCCTGGCCCTGGATGGTCACGTCCTGCTCGCGGATGGCGTCCCGGAGGTGGTCGTTCGCGACCGACCCGGCGGTGCCGGCCGTCGCGTCGAGGTCGTCCACCGCGTTCGAGAGCCGCCGGAGTTCGTCGTCGCCGACGACGGTGCCGTCCTCGTCCAGCCGCGAGAGCGCGTCGCGGAGGGCCGCGAGGTCGCAGACGGGGTCCATGTCCGCGGCCTCGTGGACCGCCGCGGCGGCCTCCAGCCGTCCGCGATTCTGCGCGAAGAACGCGAGCAGGCGCTCGGGGGCGACCTCCTCGACGTTGTCCTCGGGGTCGGGAACGACCCGGACGTCGCCCTCCACGTCGATGCCGGCGAACGCCTCGTCGAGCGCGATCACGGTCGAGTACGACCGCGCGAGCTCCGCCAGGTCGCGGGCGTCCTCGACGACCTCGACCGAGAGCTCGGGGAAGGCGGCCTCGGCCTCGGCGAACCGCTCGGCGTCTGCGGTCGCGAGCGCCCGTTCGCGAACCCGGAGCCCGCGCGGTTCCGCGAAGGGTTCGACGCCCGAGAGCGCGTCGAGTACTTCCGAGTTCGGCTCCCGCTCGACGGCCTCCCGGGCCCACGCGCGCACCTCGTCGATGCGTGACTGGACGGCAGAGGGGTAGAGCGTGCGGAGCCGCTTTCTGGCGTAGTCGGTGACGGCGCGCTCCTGGAGGAGGCCCAGCGCGTCGGCGTACACCTCGTCGGCGCGGTCGGTCGCGGTCCAGCCGCCGGGGTCGTCGTGGCGGCGGCGGATGGCGCCGCGCGCGACGGCGGCCGCCCGACCCTCGGTGATCCCCGGCGCGCGGGCGATCGCCGCCACGTCGCCCGCGCTGAGGGCCGCTTCCGGGTCGTCCAGGTCGGCGAGCGCGTCGGCCGTCTTCTCGCCCACCCCCGGAATCGACGTGAACTCCATTCGCTCGGGAGTTATCCCCGCTCGTCAAAAGCGTTCCCGAGTGTGTGGGACGGTGTCGTTTGTGTAGGAATGGTGTTTCCTCGGGGTGATTTCGGTGAGTACGTGCGTGGAGGAATCGCGGCGATGACGTTCTCTTGCCGGCTGTGGAGACAAGCAGACCACTAGTGCTTGGCGTGACGAGACATCACCGGCCTCCCTTACCTCGGAGCACGCTCCTCGGAAGTCACACTCGCTGACGCTCGCGTGACCAGCCGATTCACTCGCGGTCGGCGCGCCACGAGGGCGCGCCGGTTCGCTTCATCCCTCGCACGCGTGTGCTCGCTTCGCGGGACTCGCTCCGCTCGACCCGCGTGCTCTCGTTCGCTCCTGTCGTCGTCGCCGGCGCGAAGCGCCGGCTTCCAGCGGGACCTCCGGTCCCGCTCGGCTCACGAGAACCCCACGAGGGGGCTCGCGTCACGCGCGCCACCCGCAAGAGGCGCCCAATCGGGTGGGCGATGCAAGGGAAATGGCCGATTCCCACTGCGACGCGTTCGGAATCGTAGCTACGCCGATCCCCGGACGAGTGCGGGGTGGGACTTTCGCGGTCGTTGCCACCTTGTCGGCTGGCGCTGCAACCGGAACTCCGCACGACACGAACCACCCCAAACGCGGGGCTTTTGGCCCGCGAGTCCACAGAACACCCATGAACGACGACGTCGCGGCGAAGGTGGCCGCCGCAAAGGAGGCCCTATCGACCCACGACGGCGTCCTCGTCGCCTTCTCGGGCGGCGTGGACTCCAGCGTTGTCGCGGCGCTCGCGTACGACGCGCTCGGTGACGACGCGGTCGCGTGCACGGCCAAGAGCGAGACGCTGCCGGCCGAGGAACTCGACGACGCCCGGCGCGTCGCCGACGACATCGGCATCGAACACGCGCTCGTGGAGTTCTCCGAACTCGACGACCCGGACTTCGTGGTGAACGGCGACGACCGCTGTTACCACTGCCGGACGATGCGGCTCTCCCGGATGTACGAGGCCGCACAGGAGCGCGGCATCGGCACCGTCTGCGACGGCACGAACGCCTCGGACCCCGGCGAGGGCCACCGGCCGGGCCTGCAGGCCGTCGAGGAACTGAACGTCGCCTCGCCGCTGCTGGAGGCCGCCATCACCAAGGACGAGGTGCGCCAGATCGCCGCCCACTACGGCCTCGACGTGGCCGACAAGCCCTCGATGGCCTGCCTCTCCTCGCGCATCCCCACCGGCCTCGAGGTGACCGAGGAGCGCCTGACGCGCATCGAGAAGGCCGAGCGCCTGCTGCGCACCTGGGGGTTCTCGCAGTTCCGCGTGCGCGACCACGACGGCCTCGCCCGCATCGAGGTAGGCGCCGACGAACTGGAGGCGGCGCTGAACCCTGACTTCGTGACGGCCGCCCGCGACCACCTCCTGGACCTCGGGTTCGACCACGTCACCCTCGACCTAGAGGGGTACACGACCGGGAGCGTCAGCCCGGCCACGAGCGGACAGGAGGACTCCGCGAGTGTGAGTCCGGCCGAGAACGGGGCGGGAAACTCCCCGAGCGCCGGGTCGGAACCGACGGCCGGCGCCGGCGGAGTGGAAACGGAGGGGTTCGGCGACGACGCCGACCCGGAGGACGCCCTCTCGCGGGAGTACCCGACCGGGCGATAGACGGCCGGCAAGCGGCGTTCTCGTCGCCCGGCTGGCCAGGTGGTAAGTAGTGGGTCAGTGGTTCGGCTGGACGGTCGGCTCCGGCTGGAACCCTGTCTCGTTCTCCGCGACCAGTTCGGACTCGCCGTCCGTCACCCGGAACTCGTTGAGCGCGCAGTTCCCCTGCTCCTGTTCCAGCGTCGCCGTCACGACGTCCAGTCCCTTCACGGCGCCGGTGACGGCGTACAGCGGCCCGCCGTGCGTGACGACGGCGATCGTCGCGTCGGCCAGCCCCGCGATCGCGGCGTTCCACGCGTCGAGCACGCGCTCGCGCATCGCGAGCAGGCTCTCGCCGCCCTCCGGGACCGCCTCGGCGGCCGCGTACCCCGTCCGGCCGAGCGCGTACTCCGGGTGGCCCTCGAACAGGTCGGCGTACGAGAGCCCCTGGAAGCGCCCGAAGTCCCGCTCGCGCCACGCGCGGTCGAGTTCCGGGTCCGCGCCGACGGCACGACCGAGGAACCGCGCGGTTTCGGCGGCGCGTTCGAGGTCGGAGGCGAACACGCGGTCGACGTCGTACTCGGCGGCGACGTGGGCCGCGAGCGCCCGCGCCTGATCGCGCCCCCGGCCGGTGAGCGGCGTCGGGGCCCACCCCTGCACGCGGCGCTCGCGGTTCCAGGTCGTCTCGCCGTGCCGACACAGCAGCACCGTGGCCATCGCCCGGAGTTAGGGTGGTGGTGAGAAAAGCGGTGCCCCCGAACGATCGGGGCGACTTCCGGCTACCCTCCGGGGCGAGTGCCGAGCACGCGCCTGACTACATCAGGGACGGACTCGAGGGTTCAGTGCCAGGGATAGACTCGACGGTTCACTGATCGGGGTCCTCCGCTGCGGGAAGCGTGAAGGAGAACGTCGCGCCCTCGCCGGGTTCTGAGTCGACCCAGATCTCGCCGTCGTGACGCTCGAGGATGCGCTGACAGAGCGCGAGGCCGATGCCCGCGCCGGGGTACTCCTCGCGGCCGTGGAGCCGTTCGAACACCTCGAATATCCGATCCTCGTTCCCGGGGTCGATGCCGACCCCGTCGTCCGCGACGGAGACCGTCCACGTGGATCCGGATCGCTCCGCGGAGACGTGCACACGCGGCAGTTCGTCGCCGCTGTACAGGATCGCGTTCGACAGGAGGTTCTGGAGGACCTGCCGAAGCTGTCCGGCGTCGCCCTCGACCCGCGGCAGGTCCTCGGTCGTGATCTCGGCCTGGTGCTCCTCGATCTGCACCCGGAGGTCCTCGCGGACGTTCGCGAAGACCGACTCGAGGTCGACCGGTTCGAACGGGTCGCCCCGCGACTCGACCCGGGAGTACCGGAGGAGTCCGTCGACCATCTCGCGCATCCGGTCGGCGCCGTCGACGGCGAACTCCAGGAACTCGAGACACTCCTCGGAGAGTTCGTCGGACCGCTGCTCGATCAGTTGCAGGTAGCTCGACACCATCCGGAGCGGTTCCTGGAGGTCGTGGGAGGCGGCGTAGGCGAACTGTTCGAGCCGCTCGTTCGACGTTTCGAGCGCCTGCTCGCGCTCCACGCGGTCGGTGATGTCACGGAAGTAGACGGAGACGCCCGTCTCGGACGGGTAGATGTTCGCCTCGACCCAGAAGTCGAGCGTGTCGTAGTAGAGCTCGTAGCTGGTCGCCTCCTGCGTCTCCAGCGCCGTGTGGAAGGCGTCCCAGACGTCGTCGATCTCGGCGGCGGAGGGGAACACCTCCCAGAGGTTCTCGCCGAGCAGCTCCTCCGGGGAGTGCTGGAGGAGCTCCGCGGCCCGCTCGTTGACGTGGGTGAACCGGAACTCCTCGTCGAGCGCGTAGAACGCGTCTGTCACCCGGCTCAGGATCTCCTTCGACTCGCCTTCGAGCCGTTTTCGCTCGGTGATGTCGGTGAAGGCGAAGATCGCGCTGCCACCCTCGCCGCCGTTGGCCGGTAACGGCGACCCGTTGACCGAGACCCAGACGCGCTGTCCGTCCGGTTGGCGCAGGCCGAGCTCCACGTCGAAGACCGGTTCCCCGGTCGCCATCACCCGTGTGAACGGCGCCTCGTCCTCCGGTAAGGGGTTCCCCTGCGCGTCGACGAGGTCGAACCGGGAATCGTCGTGGGAGTACGTCTCGATCTCCCCCTCGCTACGGCCGTAGATCTCCTCGGCGCGCTCGTTGGCGAACTGGAGCGCGCCGTCCGCGCCGACGATGACGATGCCGACCGGGCTGGTCTCGACGATCCGGTCCTTGACCCGCGTCTCCTCCTCGAGCCGTCGCTTCGTCCGCTCGTTCTCGATGGTGGACGCGAGGACGTTCGCGACGGACTGGACGAAGTTGGCGTCGTGTTCGGTGAACGCCCGTTCCTCGGTCGTGTGCACCCCCAGGACGCCCCAGGGGTCCTCGAGCGAGCCGACGACGACGCTGATGCCGCTGACGACGTCGTGGTCGACGAGCAGGTCCGGCCCGGAGAACCGCTCCTCGGTCCGGAGGTCGTCGACGATGACAGGCTCCTCGGAGAGCAGGGTGTAGCCCGCCTGCGAGTCGAGGTCGGTCGGGGCCGTCGCGTTCCCGACTAGTCCGTCCTGCCAGCCGATCCCCTGGCGAAGGAAGACCTCGTCCCCGTCGGGCAACAGCTCGAGCACCTTGCAGTACTCGTTGTCCAGCGTCTCGGCGACGGCGACCGACGCGTCGTGCATCAACTGGTCGAGGTCGTCCGTCTCGAGCGCCTGCTGGCCGAGTTCGGCGACGACCTCCTGTTGACGGATCCGCTCGCGCAGTTCCGCGTCCGCATCGGAAGTCGAACCCATTCTAAACCTGATAATAGAGAGGTGCGTGTAAAGTCTTCCATCGACGCTGTGCACACACGACGGTTCGTGCGATAGTACGGAGCGACACGACCGGTGGCAGGCCGACCGGGTCGCACCCGACGGCTAGTTCCCCGTCCAGCGCAGCAGCGCGAGCGTCCCCTCGAACAGGACGATCATCGTCGCGACGACGATGATGGGCGCGAAGCCCGTCGGGTCGACGGTGATGAACGTGAGCGCCAGCCCGAGGAACGCGCCCCAGAAGATGAGCCGGCGGTCCTCCAGCCACTCGCGCGTGACGACGCCCATCATGATGGCGAGCTGGATGAACAGCGGGATCTGGAACACGATGGCGAAGTAGCCCATCATGATGAGGATGAGGTTGAACGTCTCCTTCAGACCGAACGCGAGTTCGGCGGTGCCGACGGTGTAGCTGATGAAGTAGTCGAAGACGAACGGGAGGACGGCGAAGTGGGCGAACGCGGCGCCGACGATGCCCAGCACGAGGCTCGTGGGGACGGCGGCGAGGTAGTACCGGCGCTCGTGCGGGTACAGCCCCGGGCGCATGAAGCGGTACGTCTGGTAGACGAACATCGGGAGGCCGGCGAGCAGGCCGGCCAGCCCGACGACCTTCAGTTTCGTGAGGAGGTACTCCAGCGGGCCGTACACGTAGGGCGAGTAGCCGTCGTCGGCGCCCGGCGAGGACGGCAGGCCGACGTGGAAGTCCCAGAAGTAGCGGATGAGTTCGGCGGCGCTCGGCACCGCCGGCGAGACGCTCCCGACGAACAGCACCAGCCCGGAGACGACGGCCGCGACGAGGAACACCGCCGAGAGCCGTCGCATCATCTCCTCGATGTGCGCGGTCAGCGGCATCTCCTGGTCGGACTCGGGGCCTTCGCCCCCGCCGCCGAGCGCGTTCCCGACGTTCTCGACGGTCTGCATTCCCTTCTCGGCCGCCGTCAGCTCCTCGTCCTCCTCGGGAAAGCCGCCGGGGGGTTCCGGGGGCGCGTCGCGGGGGGTGGCGTCCGGCACCGGCTCGTCCGGCGGTTCGACCTCCTCGATCCGCGACTCCTGTCCCGGGTTCCCGTCGTCAGCCGACCCGGACGTGACGTCCTCCACCGGGCCGCTTAGCGGCGTGTCGTGGTCCGTGCTCTCCGGACCCTCGCCCTCGTCGCCTTCGTCGGCAGCTGTGTCGTCTGCATCGTCGGTATCGTCGACGTCGTCGCCGTCGTCGGCGTACGGGCTCCGACGGTCCACCACAACCTCGTCGTCTCCATCGTCGTCGTTGCCATCGACGGCACCATCGTCGGCACCGTCGGCCGTGTCACCGCCGAGCGCGTCATCGTCGGTCGCGTCGCCGTCACCGTCGATTCCCTCGTCCGCGTCCGTCGCCGGACTCGTCGTGTCCGCGTCCGTCGCCGAGTTCGCTTCGTCCTCGTCGTCACCCGCGTCCGAGTTCGGTTCGGTCCAGTCGGCCTCCGCTTCGTCGGGGTCGGTCCCCCCCTCGGCGGATTCGGCTTCGCCCTCCCCGGCGCCGTTCGTCGCGGCGTCGGTCTCGGTGGGGTCGTCCTCGCGGTCGGACGCGGACTCGTCGGTGCCGTCGCTGCGCGTCGGCTCCTTCGGCCCGTCCGCGTCCTCGGTCATCACCCGACCTACCTCCCCGGTCAGTTATAGGCCTTTTCCGATTGGCTCGTCACGACCGCGGCCGCGTCTACCGGTCGGTAAGGGCTACCGAGGTTCCTCGAATCGACGGGGCCTCGACGGCCGTCGGACTCCGGTCCACTACCGCGAACCAGGTCACCCACCGCGAGCGAGGCGCGGCGAAGCCGCGCCAACCGACCGAGCCAGGTCGAAAGTCGAGCAGACGAGTGCAGGGCGGAAGGGCGAGCAAACGTGCGCAGGGCGGAAGGTGAGGTGAAAAAGTTGATAACCGCGAGGGGGCTCCCCTCGGGTATGTCGAGCGCACTCGACGAGGACACCCAGCGCGCGCTGGCGGAGGGTCAGGACACGGCCCGAGCCATGCTCCGGTCCGCCCAGAAGGACCTCCAGAAGGTGTTCATCGTCTTCCTCGTCGGGTTCCTCGGAACGTTCTACTCGCTGCGGCTGTACGTCTGGGACTTCCTGAAGGCGGTCACCGAGGCCCGCCTCGACTCGCTCACCGCCCAGGAGGTGAAGATCATCGCCCAGACGCCGTTCGACGTCATCCTGTTGCAGGCGAAGATCGGCCTCGCGGTCGGGATCATCACGGCCATCCCGGTGTTCCTCTACTTCGCCCGTGAACCGCTGCGCGAACGGGGGCTGTGGCCCCAGCAACCCGTGCCGCGCTGGAAGCTCGTGATCATCGGCCTGCTCGCGGCGGGGCTGTTCGCCGGCGGCGTCGCGTACGGCTACCTCGTCTTCTTCCCGTTCATGTTCGCGTTCCTCGCGAACAACGCCCTCTCGGCCGGCATCCAGCCGAACTACTCCATCGTGAAGTGGGCGGAGTTCATCATGCTCCTCACGTTCTCGTTCGGCTTCGCCGCCCAGATGCCGCTCGTCGTGACGGCGCTGTCGTACGCCGAGATCATCCCCTACGAGACGTTCCGCGAGAAGTGGCGCTACGCGGTCGTGCTCATCTTCGTCTTCGGGGCGTTCTTCTCCCCGCCGGACCCGTTCACGCAGGTCATGTGGGCGGTGCCGCTCCTCGTGCTGTACGGCGCGTCGCTCTACCTGGCGAAGGTCGTCGTCACCGCCAAGCGCGGGAGCGCCCGCGTCGACGTGCCCGGGACCGCCCGCCGACACTGGAACAGGCTCGCGGGCGTCGCCGTCCTCTTCGGGGGTGCCGTCGGCCTCTTCTTCTTCCAGAACGGCCCGACGATCGTCAACCGGGCGATCCGTCCGTACACGACCGCCCGGCTCCCGTACCTGTCCGACCCGGCCACGATCGCCGTCGCCGTTGCCGTCGGACTGGTCGCCGTGATCCTCACGCTGGCCTACCTGGTCTACTCGGAACTCGACGCCGCCGTCGCCGTCGACGAACCCGTCGGCGAACCCGGGAGCATCGACCTCGCGCCGCTCGACGCCGCGGGCGTCCGCTCGGCGCCCCCGGAAGCGTTCGCCGGGATGACCGAAGAGGAGGCGCTCGCGGCCGCGCAGGCCGCGATGGACGACGACGACCCGGAGAAGGCGCAGGCCATCCTCGACCGGTTCGACGAGGCCGAAGCGGCCGATGAGGCCGGGACGGGCGCGGCTCCAGAGTCGGACGCCACACCCGCTGCCAGCGGCCCGGCCCGGGACCTCCTCGCGAGCGACGTCGGCGTCGTCGGGAGGGTCCGGCGCGGGACCGGGTTCGTCGACTGGCGGAGCCGAATTGGCGCGCTGTGGAACGTGCTGCTCGGCATCGCCGCACTCGTCTTCGCCGCGGGCTACGTGCTCGTGGAGCGACCCGAGCTCGCCGACAGGCTCCTGACCGAATACGGCACCTCCGCGGCCGCGTTGACCGGCGCGTTGGCCAGGGCGCTTCCCCCCGCGGTACCCGCCACCGGGACCGCCCTGCTCGGGCTGTTCGCCGCCGCCGGACTGCTGCTCGCGGCGCTGCTCGGCGGGGTGCTCGCGCTCTACTTCGCCTACGCGGCCGGCGGCGACCCCGACGCGGTCGACATCGAGGCGCTGTCGGCCGACGAGGTCCGGCGCGCCCCGGACGCGGTGTTCGCCGGCGTCTCGGAGCGACGGGCGAACTTCCTCGCCAGTTCGGCGGCAGAGCGCGGGGACACCGAGAAGGCGCGCGCCGTCCTCGACCGCCACGACGACGTCCAGCGAGCGCGCGAGGCGGCCGGCCGGGCCGGGGGAGCGGGTGCTGGCGCGGCCGTCCCCGGCGCGTCCGACGACATCGGCGACCGCGCCTCCCGGGCTGGCGGGACGTTCCTCGAGGGGCTGACCGACGGCGACTCCGACGAGGACGACATCGGGGGGTACTACGACGACATCGCGTTCGTCGCGAACTCGCTCCGCTCGCGGCTGTTCGTGCTGGTCGCGGTGTTCGGCGTCGTCATGGTCGGGACCTTCGCGTGGCTCTACTCCGGCGGTATCGGGGACGTCCGGGAGAACTTCGTCCAGCGCCTGCCCCCGGAGGTCGTCGGCGAGGGGGCCGAACAGTTCGGCGTCATCGTGCTCCACCCGGTGGAGGCGCTCATCTTCGAGGTGAAGATCTCAACGCTGCTCGGGATCGCCGCCGTGCTCCCGTTCGCGGCCTACTACGCGTGGCCGGCGCTCCGCGAGCGCGGGTTCGTCCGCGGGCGCCGGCAGGTCATCTTCGGGTGGGTCGCGATGCTGCTCGCCGGCCTGCTGGGCGGCCTCGTGCTCGGCTACACAGTCATCGCCCCGACGATCATCTCGTGGCTCGTGGGCGACGCGCTCCGGGCGGGGATCGTCATCAGCTACCGCATCAGCGACTTCTTCTGGCTCGTCATCTTCACCACGCTCGGCATCGGCGTCCTCGCGGACGTGCCGATCCTGATGGTGCTGCTCAACTCGGCGGGCGTCTCCTACCAGGCGATGCGGGATCGCTGGCGGGAGGTCACCATCGCGATCATGCTGTTCGCGGCGCTGTTCACCCCGGCGGACGTCATCACGATGTTCCTCATGACGGTGCCGCTGATGGCGGCGTACGGCGTCGGCCTCGTCGTGCTGTTCGTGCTCACGCTCGGCGGCCGGCGGAACCTCGCCAAACCGGTCGGCACAACGTAGCCGGGCCGGGGGCGCTCCCCCTCCACTCGTCGGCCCGTCTCACTCGTCGATCTTCTCTCTCGTCGACCCCTCCTGCCCTTTGGAACCACCTACTCGTCGGTCCCGCTCCCGTCGTCCGCGAGATCCTCCGGCTGGGTGCCCACCCCGGCGGGCCACCCCGGCGGCCGGGCCGCGGAGGGGTCGGCGTGTGCCCGCTTCAGCACCATCGGCGTCCGCTTCAGCGAGAGCACCTTCGTCCCCTCGCCGTTGAACGCCCGGAGCTCCGTCTCGACGATGCCGACGTGCTCGCGCGAGTCGCTCTCCCGCTTCGAGAGCACCTCGCTCTCCGCGAAGATGGTGTCGCCGTGGAAGACGGGTGCGTGGTGGCGCACCTCGTCGTAGCCGAGGTTCGCGGTCGCGTTGACCGAGACGTCGATCACGCTCATCCCGACGGCCAGCGCGATGACGAACGTGCCGTCGACGAGGCGCTCGCCGAACTCGGTCCCGGCGGCGTACGCCTCGTTGAAGTGCATCGGGTTGAGGTTCATCGTCACGTTCGTGAACCAGACGTTGTCCGTCTCCGTGACGGTGCGCCCGAAGGGGTGCTTGTACACGTCGCCGACCTGGAAGTCCTCGTAGTAGCGGCCGTGCCAGCCCGCGACGAGTCGTCCTTCGGAGTCGGCGTGTTCGTTCATATCGGAGTCGGAGTCAGTCATGGGTCCGTTCACGGACGGGCGGGACAAGTACGTGCGGGCGTCACTGGTCGGGATGCCGGCGGTGGCGCGCGTGACAGCGAGCCCGAAGGGCGAGCAGACGCGCGCGAGGGACGAGAAGCGCAGCGAACGAGCGGAGCGAGTGAGCGAGCATCGCAAGAGGCTGGGGAGGGTGTGGCTGCGGTCGGGTGGGACTGAAAGGGGCCGCAGCGTTCACGGGCGCTTGCGCCCGTGAATTCTGGAGAGCCTGCTCTCCCGTAACTCGACGAACCCCGTCGACGTAAGCACTGCAGCGAGGCGACCGGAGGGAGCCGAGCGAAGCGCGCAACGAGACGCGGGAGTCGAGAGTCGCGGGGGCTTTCGAGCCGGTCTCGAAGCATCAACCTTCGACCTCAACCGAGCCGACACCGAAGCGAGCATTCAAATAATCCCGAGAGAATCCCCAAGTATGCCCAAGATAAGCGTCGAGATCCCCGGCGAACTCCTCGAGGACCTCGACGAACACGTCGGCGACGACGGGAAGTTCGTCAACCGGAGCGACGCCATCCGCGCGTCGATTCGCAAGACGCTGGACGTGCTCGACGAGATCGACGAGCGCCACGGCCGCCTGGACGAGGAAGATGAGTAGCGCGACCGCACGCGACTCGCTCCCCATCGACCGGCTCGCCATCGTCGCGCTGTTCGTGACGGCGCTGGTGGTCGCGCAGGTGACGGCGGCGAAACTGCTGGCGATCGCCATCCCGGTCTCGCTCCCCTTCGCGGGCGCGTCGCTGACGCTCCCCGGGGCGGCGCTGGCGTACGCCGTGACGTTCTTCGCGTCGGACTGCTACGCAGAGCTGTACGGCCGACGGGCGGCCCAGGAGATGGTCAACGTCGCGTTCCTCATGAACTTCGTCGTGCTGGCGCTGGTGTGGAGCACCATCGCCGCGCCGGCGGCCGACCCCGAGTTCGCCTCGACGTTCGCGACCGTGCTCGGCGCCAGCGGGAACATCGTCGCCGGCAGCCTCCTCGCGTACCTCGTGAGCCAGAACTGGGACGTGCTCGTCTTCCACCGTATCCGCGACGCCACCGACGGCGAGCACCTCTGGCTCCGCAACGTCGGCTCGACGGCGACGAGCCAGCTCATCGACACGGTGCTGTTCGTCGGCGTCGCGTTCTACGTCCTGCCTCAACTCGGGATCGGCACCCAGCTCGGCCTGCCGCTGACCGCCGTTGCAGGGCCGAGCATCGCCGCGCTCGTCGTCGGCCAGTACGTCCTGAAGCTGCTCATCGCCGTGGTCGACACGCCGTTCGTCTACCTCGTCGTCGGCGCGGTGCGGTCCCGCGGGGCCGCGGACCGCCGAGTGTACGCCGACTGAAGGTTGGAATAGAGTAGCCGGCTCGGTCGGGACCATCGAACGGTGAGAGGTTCCGTCGTCCCTCCAATCAGAACAGTACGTTGTTTCTGCCGATGAACCGCTGAGATCCTGTATCGGTCCAACGTCTAACAGAGTTCTTACATTCTGTGGACCGAAGATGGGTATATGGCGTTATCCGCTTCTCAAGAGGCCGTATTGAACGAACTCGTGGTGAACATCCCAAACAGCGTGTCCTGGTGCATGTTCGGAAGTACTGATTCCGTTCTGAGAGGACTCGACGACGACCCAGCCGATATCGATGTTCTCACCACGGAATCTGGAGCCAAACGGTTTCGAGCGGTGTTCTCCGACGAGTTCGTCGGGACTCACGAGATAGGCGTGTCACAAATAGACGAGTATCGAGTACACGATGAGGAACTCGAGGTACTGTTCAGCAAACGCGAAAGGGAACACCAAGAGCCGCTTGTCGACTTAGGCGCCGTTGAGTTGGAGGCGACTGCCGACCGAGGGATTCCGTTACTTCCACTCAAGCCGCTCGTCGAAGCCTACAGGAAGATAGACAAACACGACACGGCCGATAGACTGGAAGACGAATTCGATCTGACCGACGGATGAGTCGGCTATGGATATCAGATTCCAGTGTGATATCGGTGTGGTTCACGTGGGAATTCGTTCGGGGTGACCTCGAGAGTGGGACGGTCGCAGACTTGACCGACCAGCTGTTGCACTCCGACCCGCGTTCGGATAGTTACATCACTGCATAGCTAGGATCTCAGCCGTCGAGCCGCTCCGCGAACGCGAACCGCGGCTTCACGTCGCCGACTCTCGCGCGGACCGTCTCGCCCTCCGCGGCGTCGCTCACGAACACGGTAAAGCCGTCGATCCGCGCGATGCCGTCGCCCTCGTCGCCGGTGTCGGTGATCTCCAGTTCCACCTCGTCGCCCTCGGCCACGGGCGCGTCGGTGCGACCCTTCGCGATGAGGTAGCGCTCCGAGGACTGCTTCCGGCTGGCCTCCGGCGTGTAGGCGCGGACGTACTGGAACTCCTCCCCGACGGCAGCGCGGAAGTCAGCGAGGTCGGGGCCGTCGAACACCTTCACGACGAAGTCGCCGCCCGGCTTCAGGAGTTCGAGCGCGGTGTCGAACGCCTGCCGGGCGAGGTGGATGGACCGGGCGTGGTCCAGCGAGTACTCGCCGGACATGTTCGGCGCCATGTCGGAGACGACGACGTCGACGACGTGCTCGTCCTCCTCGGCGCCGAGCGCCTTCCGGAGGTAGTAGCGCGTGCGGTCCTCGGTCATGTCCCCCCGGACCGTCTCCACGGTGTCGTGTTCGAGGTCGTCGATCCGCTGGAAGTCGACGCCGACGACGCGGCCGTCCGGGCCGACCCGCTCGGCCGCGACCTGGAGCCAGCCGCCGGGGGCCGCGCCGAGGTCCACGACCGTGTCGCCCCGCGAGAGGAGGTCCGCCTCGTCGTCCAGTTGCTGGAGCTTGTAGGCGGAGCGGGCGCGGTAGCCCTGCTGTTTCGCCTTGTTGTAGTACTCGTCACTCATATGGACATATCGCCTCCATAGCTTTATCGTCTAACAGTTCTCCCATCGTGTAGATGAGCAAACGGAAGACCATACACGTCGTTGTCGACGACGAGCAAAAAGAACGCTGGAAGACCGCTGCGGAAGATGACCCCGCGGTTAACAACACCAGTGAGATGGTCCGATTAGCTGTAGAGCAGTACATCGCTGCGGACGATGAAGGGCACTCTGACGAACTGCTTGAAATCCTTGATACGGTAACCAACATTGAGGCTACTTTAGCTCAAAACAATCAGAGCCTCAATAACCTACATCAGGACACGCTCGATGGTCAAGACCTGCAGAATTGGGCAGAGGGAACACTTCTTCCTCTTTTCGAGTCGTACATCTACCGTGAAGAGCTAGATGACGACGATACGGATGCATTTGAACTCGAATTTGCAGAGGTCCCTGAAGACGACGAGGACGGGGGAGAGTGAATGCATCCAATCGATGCGTACGACGACTGGCGGGAGTACACTGACGGTCGTGACCCCGAGAAGACAAACAGGTGTAAGGAGCAGTCACTTCAACCCCTGTTGCTTTGGCTTGATAAGAGAGGAATCGACGACTTAGACGACCTGGAGTCCAACGACCTCCTGCAGTACATTCGGCACCAACGAGATAAAGAAGGATACGCAAACAGCACCATCCGAACACGCTGGTACTACATCCGGATGTGGTGGACCTGGATGACCGAATCAGCGTCAATGGAGATTGACCGACGGGAGGAGCCGGAGGAAAAGTTGGACTGGTACGAAAGTCTAGAACCAGCATCGGAAGATGACCCCGGGGACAACCCCGCTGCGGAGATTAAGATAGACAAGGAAGTTACTGAAACTACACTGAGAAAACAGTCAGGGCAGGAAATCATCTACTTCGAGAAGCCTGTCTACGAAGGCATGGTGGAGGCATGTGAAACGCTTCGTGAGGAGCTTGTCATCCGAATCCTGTGGGATTGTGGCCTGAGAGCCAGTGAGTTGACTCGACTGGACACAAATGACGTAATAATGGATGAGAATCGGCTCATCGTCACGAACGCAAAGACCAGGAAGGACGAGGTCGAGACACGCGACGTATGGTACACCGGGGCAACGGCCGCACGCCTCCGGGAATGGATTAATCGCGGGGGCCGTCACAAGTACCCGACCCACACCGATAGCGACAGTCTGCTCATCACGCAGAAGACCCCTGAGTTCTCCCCTGTAATGGTCAGGAAGACGGTGTATGAGGTTGCAGACCGGGCAGAAGTACAGGAGGACCTGGAGCCGAACCAACGAGGGAAGAACCAGAAGAGGATATTCCCACATGCCTTCAGGCACAGTTACGCTGTCAACCGGGTGAAGAACGGGATGCCGTTACCGTACCTCAAGCGACTGATGGGACATGCGAGCGTCGACATCACGGAGGACCGCTACATTGAGTTCCGTCCCGACGACGTACACGAAGCAGAGCGACGCTACAGACCCTAAGTTTCACCTCTCGTTAGACGACTATCTCGGATTAGACGGGGCAGTTGAAATGTTGACTACTGCTCAAGGAGCTGTTAAGGGCCGATGATAAGCTATTTCGCCATCCCCAGTGAGGGATTTGCTTGTGCCCGAGGACCTGTCGTACCATCGTCGATTGGACGACGGCACGGTGCTCTCGCTGCAGTTCTGCCACCCTTCTCGGGAACGTGTTGAGGCGCGGGAGCAGCACCTCCTCCAAGAAGCTGCCGGGCACGAGGTTCAGCACTTTGAGTCGCAGATTGTGTCTCAGAGGTACGACCAACAAATTCACGCCCTCTATACCGCGGAGATATACTCTCGCGAATTTCCAGACGAGGACATCGCCAGCCTCACGCGGCGAGAGTCGCTCATCGTGGAGACACTCCTAGAAGCATTCCGGTCTATTGAAAAGAAGTGGGAGCAGGAAGGGGACCCGCTCAAGTGGTATAAGCGGCCGGAACTCCGTCGTATCGTCGAGGAAGTCACGGGAACACAATGGCGTCAACCCGTGCCGAATGTTGCTGGCTGCCTTCTCTCGAACCTTATCTTCGGCCACGGATTACCGAACGCGAACCACCGCAGTTCACTAAGCTTAGTGGAAACGTACCTGGGGACTTTCAAACCCGATTTCGAAATTCCAGATACAGGAGTCCATGGCGAGTGGTTCGACTGGTCCGAGGAGTATGTCCACGAATCGAAGCGGCTCCTAATGCTCGCACGGAAGGCCAAGATGTTCCGGTACATCGAGGATTGGGGATGCACCTCTATCGTTCGGAAGAATGATGTCGTTGCTGCGTTCGAAGACTACAATATCTGGGTTGACGACCCGTGGTCACACTTTCGTCAGCAACACAGGGAACTCAGCATAGAGTTCGTTTACCAAATCCTTGAGCGGACGGAATACGACACGCTCATCGGTGAACAGGACCCTGGAAAACGAGTCTTCCTCGATAGACTAGCCGCTACTCAGTAATCGGGAAGGTCAGACAGTGCGCGCGACTTCTCCCGAATTCGGTCGCGGACATCCGAACGCATCCCCGCTCGCTCACGTACCTCGCGGTATGCCCTCTCAGCGTCCATGCTAGTAGTTACGGTCTCGAATTCTATTAAGCGTGTGGATTGGAGTATTTCGGCTGAGAATTTCAACCATCTCAGGACGATATTTGGTTTGTAATTCTTAGTCAGAAATGGCGTGGGCACGGCGTAAATCATCGTAGACCTGCTCCACATAGCGTCGCGGTTCGTCCTTTTCCTCCATCGTCTCCTCAATTGCACGCTCAATGACGTTCCCTCCTGTGCCCGTCCGTTGGAGGCGGATGACGTAGGCACGCAACGTCGCCGCGACTTCTAACCACCGAACGTCGCGGCTCTCTACGAGCTCTGTAAAGTTCGCAACATCGAACGTGCGAAGAGCGTCGTCAGCAGGCTCGATAGAACTCAGGTCAGAATAGTAATCTTGCGCAAGCGGCGGAGAGTAGGGCCCACGAAGATGCATGCCGTATGAATATGGGTGCTCGAAGCCAAATGCGGAGGCGAGATAGACGAACTTCTGAAGCCGGAGGCGGTCGTCAAACTCGTTAAGATTGAATTGCCAGCCCAGCTCGTCCTTAAGGATATCCAAGAATGCTCGTAGGGTTGAAGGACTGGTGGGGGAACTCATGGTCTTGAACTCGTGGGGCTCTCGTTGTTAAATGTACCTACGAGTCATTTCTAGGGAGTCCGTGGGTAAAGTCTCTTCTCTGCCGTTGACCACGCAAAATAGTCCACATCACTTGTCTCTGACATCGATGAATAACGTGGGTTGAATGGATGAGTGACACTGGTGTCGGCATTTGGGATTATATGCTACGCGCTCAACTCTTGGTCTATGGTTGAACTGACGCTTGACCTCCTTGTTGACATTGCTGGGGAGTATCGTGATGGTTCGACGAGTGCCGAGAAGTTTCGAAGTATCCTCGAAGATGAGCAGACAACGAGCGAAGAGGTCGAACAGTTTCTGAATGAGGCGTTAAACGGGTCAGAGTCATACCATAATCGGGCCCTCCAAGACATCGTCAACAACATTGGACAACGTCTCGGCTTCACTGTGGAATACGGGCCGTATCAGGGGACAACAGACACTATCGGCAATGACGGTCTCTGGAGTTCAAACGCCAGTGAAGGAGACGAGGATGTCCACCTAGTCGTAGAGACGAAGAAGAGTACTGCGTATACTATCGACCCGGGTCAGGCTGGCGGCTATATGGACGAGTTGGTCGCCGAGCAGAACCTCGACTCGTCGTCGGTGTATGGCCTTTATGTTATCGGCGATGACGATGTTGATACCGTCGTGAGTACGATTCGTGGCTCAGAGTATCGCGACCATATACGTACAATACCTGCCTCGCACCTACTCACGCTCCTCGCGATTCAAGAGGAATCGGGCCTGCAACACGAGCAAATACTGAAACTGCTTCTCCCGCTGGATACCATCAATGTTGGGTCACTAGTTGAGCTGGTCCAAGATGTCATCGAATTCCGTGAGCCTGTGCAGACTGGCACTAATGGACCGGAACAGGGGGTCGGGGGGTGGACGCCAGAGGTGGACGCGAATGCCGTCGTTGGACAGCTGTCTCGTAGTAACCTCGAAGGCCTTGATGATGCGAAGGTTGCCATCTTCCCCTCTCGAGAGGACGGGATTCCCTTTCTAAAAGAGAACAACGCATGGGGATTTGTCCGTGTCAACCAGGACCCAGAGTACGTTGGCATGTACATCACTGGCGACGTGGGCGCCGTCACGTACGTGGCTCGAGTGAAAGAGATAGTTCCGGCTACGGAAGCGACGCTCGCACGTTCGCTTGAATCCTATATTGGTGACCAAGCCAACTTTGACCGCGACAAGCGAGTCGTCGTATTCGAACCGGACTCCCTGTTTGAGTTGTCCGACCCAATTCCGCTAGCCACACGTGTGCCCTATGGGCTCCGGTACACGGACTTGGGGTCGTTCCGAACAGCAGAAACCACGGACGATATTCTTTGAAACTCGCCTGACTGGCTTTAGGACTTGAAAAGCTCTGAGAGCCTTGTTTTCAATTCTTTGAATGAATTCTCCGCGGTCTGTAAGTCTCTCGCCCCAGTGATAACTGCCTGCCCCGTATTGAAGATAAGCAGAACACTCTCCCCCGATTCGGGGCGATACACCAAACCCGGGAATTGCTCTGGTTCGTATTCAGTGTTCTCGAGGCCTAACCCGATAGCGAGTGCATTCAAATCGAGATTCTGCTCTAACTCACCAGTACAGACGTAGTTTTGAATAGCGAACCATTTGTCCTCCGGTTCCTCAATAACTCCCATGTCAGAGAACAGACTCAGAAATTGTTCTCGGAGCGAGTAGGATTCATCCTCGGAGTCCGCGCCGGTGATGATGAATTTCCCCGTTCTGTAGACCGTTATTAGCGGCGCGTCTTCCTCGAATCGGAGGTACATCCCTGGATACTTGTCCGGGTCGTAGCAAGCGACCGGCTCACCGATATCGTCAGCGAGGCGTTCTAAATCGAGTTCGACATTTAGAGCACCCGACGCGACGACATTTACAATCTCTACCATCTTGACCTCCGAATCACAGTCAAATCTTATTTCAAACTACCTCATGCCTCGTCAATACACTTGCTGGTTTCCGCTCTCTGTGGGGTATATTGAGAGTGACTGTCGGAAGAGCACTTATACCCCGAGTGAAATGTAGTGAGCAATGGCTGACAAAGGCACCGACCCCGAAAAAGAAGCCCGGGAGGTCATCGACACCCAGCTAAAGGAAGCAGGCTGGGTAGACCTCGAAGAGGAGGGAGGTGATACGGGCTTCGAAAGGGAATATCCCACTTCTTCTGGTCCCGTTGATTACGCCCTCCTGGTCTCAGGGAAGCCCATCGCGGTCGTGGAAGCGAAAGAAGCCCAGAAAGACGCCTACGCTGCTCTAACCCAATCCAAACGATACGCACAAGATATCGGTACGGGAGAGAACTACGCCGGGCGATACGGCGTCCCATTCGTGTTCACCGCGAACTCAGACGAAGTATGGTTTCAGGACCTTCGGGAAGAGGCACCGCGTGAACGAAAACTCCGAGGGTTCCACCGACCCGAAGGTCTCGACCAGTTCCTCAATACCGATTACAAAGCCGCGAAGGAGTGGCTAGAGGATAACCCGATTCGAGAGTCCGACCCTAACCTCTGGGACAACCAGTTCGAGGCAATCCAGAGCATCGAAGAGTCTATCCAAGAGAACAAGCGCCGGATGCTCGTTCAGATGGCGACCGGGACTGGAAAGACTCGGATGGCCTGTGCTGAAACTTACCGCCTCCTGAAATCCGGCTACGTCAATAGCGTCCTCTTCCTCGTCGACCGTAACAGCCTCGGGAATCAAGCCGAGAGCGCGTTCAATAACTACGACGTCGGCCCGGCGATGAAGCTGAGCGACATCTACATCATCGAGCAAGTTGAAGACGGCATCTATCCCGAGAACGCGGATATCGTCGTCGCAACCCTCCAGGGAATGTACAGTCTGCTCGAAAATCACGACGAACTCGACATCCCGCAGGATGCATTCGACTTCATTATCTCCGACGAGTCCCACCGCTCTATCTACGGGGACTGGCGCGTCGTTCTGAATCATTTCGACGCCCTCCAGCTCGGTCTGACGGCGACGCCGGCGACGCACACGCTCAGCTACTTCAACGAAAATTGGGTCTACCAATACGGCTACTGGCAGGCCGTCGATGATGGTCACGTCGTTCCCTACGAGACGTACCGGATTCAGACGGGCATCACCATGGTCGGTCTCTACTACGAGGATGAGGAGTACAATCCCGAAGACCTCGAAAACAAAATCACCGTCCCCTCTACGAATCGCCTCATAGCAGAAGAGTTCCGGAAGCAATCAGGCGAGGACGAGAAGACGCTGGTTTTCGCTAAGAATGACCGTCACGCTACCGAGCTAGAGAAGATATTCAGAGAGGTCTACTCCGACAAGGACGACCGCTACGTCAAGAAAATCACCTACACGACCGACGACCCCGACGGCTGGATTAAGCGCTTCCGAAATCAGAAGTACCCGAAAATCGCGGTGACGGTCGATATGGTTAGCACGGGAGTTGACGTCAAACCCATCGAGAACATCATCTTCATCCGGCCAACTCGTTCCGCCGTCCTCTACAACCAGATGATTGGCCGGGGGACTCGCACCTGCGACGAGATTGGCAAAGAGAAGTTCACTATCTACGACTGCATCGGTATCGTCGATTACTTCAGCGAGACGCCGCCGTTCAACACGTATCGCCCTGATGGGACCGTCGACGAAGAGAAGTCCGGGAAGAAGAAGCGAGAGGACCACGAGGACGACGAAATCATCGTCGCTGACGACGTTCAGGACCACCTCGAGTTCTCGGGGTATATGTTCGAGACGGAGGACGGTAAGGAGATACGGCCTGACGACTATGTCACTCACTTCGAGCGGTACGTGAGGCAGAACCAGTCCGAGATTGAAGCAATAAAGATAATAATGGAGTCCCCGGAAGCCCTCAAGCGAAAGCACCTCCGGGAACTCAATCGAAAACTTCACGACGAGCCGGAGAAGTTCTCCGAAGAGAAGCTGCAAAAGGCCTATGGGCAGGAGATGACCGATATCATCGGCTTCATCAAACACGCCCTCGGTGAAGACGAGTTCCCCACCACGGAGGACCGGGTTGAGAAGGCCTTCGACGCCTGGATTCAGGATAAGGACTTCACCGAAAAAGAGCGCGATTGGCTGAACATGATTCAGCGTCACTTCGTGCAGGAGAAGGTCATTAAAAAGGAAGACTTCAACCGTATCCCGTTTTCACGACGTGGAGGTTGGAGGTCTGCTGCGAAAGCGTTCGGTGGCGAAGAGGAGTTAAGAGACGTGATTCACGAACTTAACGAGGAAGTGATTCTAGCATGAGCGAAAACGGACGGATGGATGTCAAGAATAAGATTTGGGACATTTGCGGAATCCTGCGCGACGACGGGATGCACATTGGGACCTACGTCGAGCAAGTAACGGTCCTCCTTTTCCTGAAAATGATGGACGAAAAGGAAACATTTGGAGAGGAACCGATAGAAGTCCCTGAGGAGTGTCGTTGGGAGACACTAAAACAGAAAGACGGAGAGGAGCTGCTTTCGCACTATAATACGACCGTATTGCCTCAGCTCGGCGAGCAGGAGGGAATTATTGGGGAGATTTTCGCACGAGTGAATAGCCAGTTCCGAACGCCGGTCAATCTCCGAAAGGCTGTGCGTGAGATTGATGAGGTGAATTGGTCTGAAATTGACACTGATGTCAAGGGAGCAGCTTACGAGTCACTTCTTGAGAAGTACGCTGAGGAAGCGAAGGGTGCAGGACAGTACTTCACCCCGAGAGCGGCTATCAAAGCAGTTGTAAAGGCTGTTGACCCGGACCATGATGATAAAATACATGACCCCGCTGCAGGGACGGGCGGGTTCCTAATCCATGCATTTGAGCATATCTTAGACAAGACGAATGAGGGACTGGACCTCTCTCGGGAGGAGCGCCAAGCTCTAATGACTGAGAATCTTTCGGGTATGGAGTTAGTTCCTGAAACACGTCGTCTTGGTCTAATGAATCTCGCGTTACATGACCTCCAACCGCAAAATTTCGTTGTTGGTGATTCCCTTGAGCCAGGTCCTCATATTGAAGAGAAATATGATATAATACTCACTAATCCTCCATACGGAGGTAACCAGAAGAGGAAACGGCCTCGACAGGATTTTATGGTCGAAACGAAATCGCCTGAGCTCAACTTTGTCCAGCATGCCATGAGTTTACTAAAAGAGGGTGGCAAGTGCGGGATGGTTGTTCCGGACGGAGTCCTTTTCCAAAGTGGACATGCTAAAAGGGTGAGAGAAGAACTGCTACGGGACTTTAATCTCCATACCGTCTTGATTTTACCAATTGGGGCGTTTCACCCATATACGAATGTAACTACTAATGTCGTATTCTTTGAAAAGGGTGAACCGACAGAAGAAGTATGGTTCTATGACTTGAGAACGGACATTGAGAAAATAAAGAAAAGTAACCCGCTAACAATCGAACACTTTGAGGGATTCCTTGAAGAATTTAATTCTAGTGAAAAAAGTAACGGGTTCTTTAGAGCAGGCATTGAGGAAATACAAGAGAACGGATATTCACTCAACTATAAGAAATACAAACAATTTGAGAGTGAAGAAGAAGAGATACCAGAGCCCGAGGAACTTATAACAGAGTTGCTCTCGATTCAAGAGACTGTTACAGAGAACGTGGAAACTGTACTTGAGGAACTTGAAGAGGGCGCTGAAGATGAATGAGGAGCGTTTACCCAAATGCTGGGAAATAAAAGCCGTTGGTGATGTCTGCGAAATCACTTACGGAGATGGTCTTCCAAAACGTGACAGGAATGGAGGAGATGTGCCTGTCTACGGTTCTGGCGGTGTTAATGGTTATCATGATGAGGCACTCTACGAGCAGCCTGCCGTTATATTAGGAAGAAAGGGTTCAATTGATAAGGTCTGGTTTGTTACAGAACCCTTCTGGGCAATAGACACTACCTTTTATACTGATGTATATGAGAATGAGGCCATACCAAGATATCTCTATTATTTCTTCGAATACCTAGACCTTGAACGATATGACACGTCTAGTGCAGTTCCTAGCCTTAGAAAGGGAGATTTGCAGGAGATATCTATTCCAATTCCTCCAATTAGTGAGCAAAAACGTATTGTGCAAAAGCTGGACTACCTATTCTCACTTGTCAAGGAAAGCAGTGATGAAATTGAGCGTGCAAACACGATTTGTGAGCAGCTAGAATCCACCATATTTCTAAGTGGCGTGAAATCTTCTAACGCCACTAAGGTCAACTCTGGTGATGTTATCGAGGATTCACAGTACGGTATTTCCGAGGCAATGAATGAAGATGGACAAGGATATCCAATCCTTCGTATGGGTAACTATGATGAAAAGGGGTCAATGGATTATTCTGATTTGAAGCACATTGAACTCACAGATAGCGAATTTGAGAAATATTCTCTCAGGGAGGGGGATGTATTATTTAACCGGACAAACAGTAAGGAGCTTGTTGGGAAGACCGCCATCTACGATGGGGGATTAGAGAACGCGGTCTTTGCATCCTATCTTATCCGGATTTATCTAGATAAAGAACGAATTCTACCAGAGTTCTATGTCCGGTACATGAATTCTACCTTAGGAAGGAGCGAAATAAATGAAAAATCAAAGCAAGCCGTAAGTCAGGCAAATATCAACACCGGCGAAATCAACAGTATGTCTATCCTCCTTCCCTCTATTGAAAAACAACAGAAAATAATCTCAAAAATACATTCATTAGAAAGTACCATACGGAAAATCGATGTTGATATCAAAACAAGTAGGAAAATCCTCGATAGGTTTCCTAAATCACTGTTAAAAGATGCCTTTAACGGAGAAATGTCCTATAGTATACCCAGTACAGTGGAGGAAGACATTAATTCCTCTGGACAAGCCTCTCTTGGTGAATTCTGACTTGAAAGAGCAGTACGGGTAGTCAAATTCACGGTATTGATTATCTTTGGTATTCACGTCGTGCACCGTTGTCTCCCTTCAATCGTTCTATGATAAATGACCAAGGCAAATAGGTCGATAATAGTTCGGCCTCGGCACTCAAAGGCCACAAACTATAGAAAATCTACTTCAGCGGAGGTCGTAAGTCACGCCAGCGGAAATCAACCATCTTACCTTCTTCTAAAGCAACGCGAAAGATGTCCACGGAACTGTCGTCCCCGGTAACTACATCAGCATCATCCCTGAAAATATCGGTCACTACTCCATGTGCACCGTGGTATCCGGCATGGTCAGGGTCCGTCTCGTCAGGGAAGTCAATCCGTACCCGGTCCCCCTCCGAGAACTGTGGCATGATAGGTCGTTTGTTCGTGGTGTTTAGAAGGAACCGTTCAGGCATTCCCCTACCCGACTAAGGTTCACTCACAGTTGCAGGAGTATGGGTGTAACACTCCGTCAGAAATTCACCAATTTCTCACAAAGCAAGAGTCTATTATCGCCGAAGTCCAGTGAGGCAGTCTATCGTTTTCTGGTGCCAATGGGAATCACTCCACTCCTGTCCACTTGAGATACAGCTTCCCCACATCCGTAAGGGAGACGTGTTTGGTACGTCCAGAAGGGCTCCGCTCGACTAACCCCCGTTCCTCCAGCTGGTCGACATGGTAACTGATTTTCTGTGCAGACTCTCCCAGTTCCTCCCCAATCTCGCGCATTATAACGCCGGTTCGGCCTTCTTCATCCCATCTGCCGAGAGTGACGAGAAGGTCTCTCTGGAGTCCTTCAATTTCAAATGTGAGTGGTTGGGTAGGGGCTGGGAGTTCGATAACAAGGTCATCAATATCCTCGTCTTCGCCCTGCGGTTCAAGGACGTAGTAGGGTGTCGCTCCAATAAAGAAGGCAGAAGATGTCGCACCCCCTGCGACAAGATTCGTCCCTCCTGTAATGTTGATGAAGAAGTTGTCTGCGGGATACTGTTTGGCGATGCTGACAATAGTATCTACCACGCTTCGGATGTCGAATGCATCAATCAGGTGGCTTTCAACATCGTATCCAAACTCGACGAGGTCGTTTTGAAGTTTAACACCCTCATTTTCAAAAGCATCACTGGTGAGGAGACACACCTTATCGGCCCCCGAGTAGGCGCGAAGCCCACGCTTCACGTGGGAAGTGATACGACCGTGAGGGACGATGTGTATGTTCACGGCTGGTACTGTTGGAGGTACGTAGCCTCTCGGTAATCCCTCCCTCTCGCCGACTCGTCTTCTAACTCTACGACGTCACCTTCATCAGGGAAATACCTAGCAGAATCGAGCGTAAAGCGTGTATCTGGCCCTTCTTGTCCCTCGACGTATGTCGTTACAAATCCTCGTGTTTCGTACCGATTGTGAATGAACCCATATTTTGGATTATCACCTTCTAAAGCTGATTCTCTTCCCATTAATTCAATCTGTGATTTTGCGAGAATCTTCTCCCAGAGCTGCAGTATTTCCTCCATCGCCGTCCATGCCAAAGTGAGGAAACCTAGCAGCGACGCCTCAGGCCGATTTGTCGCCGACGGAATGCCATCTGGATGGACAATCACGACGTCCCTGTACTTCTTGAACCGGGTGAGGGCAAACTCGAATGGAATCTCTGGAGACTCCTCAAGGACAACGGCTGCATAGAGTTTGAACCACCGAGTTACATTCTCTAGACTATCATCTCTTTTCCCGTTTCGTTCAAGTTTGAAGTGGAACCCTTGGGCCTCAATGATTCCTGCAATCAAAGTTTTCATCGCGGTGTTGAGGCCGTCTGCTTCGAACCGGTCAGAGAGGACTTCCACTGTTTTCTCCTTTGTTCTACCGTACTGGAAGTCGATTCTCGTATAGAGATTCTCCTCATCCTGAGGGTCCAGTCTATCAGCCATAATATCCCTCATGATTTCATCACATTCTTCGAATTGTTCTTCAAGAACAGTGCCTTCCAGTATGTCCGCGGTCTCAGGGGCACCACCTACGCTCATGGCTAGAACACCCCCTCAAAATCAATGTCAGAAAATTCTCCCTGTTGTGCGAGATGCTGTTGTCTTTTTGCGCGGACCTGCCTCGCTTTCTCGGCGAGTTCATTGTCCGAGTAAACAGGGACGATAACGTCACTAACTCGACGAAGAGGCACGTACTGAATCGTCGCCCCCCGTGACATCGACGTGAGTTGTTGATTCCCAGGTTCGGAGGCCAGATACGCAGCGTATACTAGTGCGGCGTCCTCTGAATCGAAGCGTACGATTGCCCAATTTGAGGAGGGAACAACGGTCTGCTCTGGCCGGTAAATCTTTCCGGGGGTCGCCTTGATAGCGACGAGAACATCAGTGGAACCCGCAACGGGCTTGTCATCCTCCACGGACGTCTTGGAATCGTCAAGGTCAGCACCGAGTTTTAGATAGGGTACATTTCCTTCCAATTCATTATCAGAGAGACGAGCCCCCCCATCAATTTGTGCAGCAACCTCTCCCAAGGAGGCCACCCTATCAAATCGCTCATGAAGTTGGCGCTCTGCTTGTGCCATTCCAAGGAGTTCACTGGGCAGAATGGACTCCGAGGGGTCATCAATACGAACAAGTTCCGCCTCACGGTTTAGGATTTGCTCGACAGCTCGCGGTAGTTCTTCCGTGGGACTCGTACCTTCATCAAATACGACCCCCGGGAACTCCCTTCTCCGCTCGTTAGTGTTATCGATTACAAGGATAACCAAACTGAGATTGAGATAGGGGAAAAGTTGGGAACTCCCAATCTCAATGACTCCCCGCACATCGTAATCGAGGGTGATTTTCTCTCGCAACCAAGCGCTACGGTCCGCTGCTAGAGTAGTCGTCGGTAAGATGGCAGCTAAACGCCCACCCTCCGCTAGCCGGTCTAACGCCAGTGAGAGGAACGCCTCATGAAGTTGCACACGGCCCCCCTCGTTGATATATTCAATGACCTCATCTGAGGGACGACCCCCATAGGGGGGGTCCAAGATAATTCGGTCAAACTCAACAGGAATCTGCGGCTGAGAATCAGCGTCAGCTTCAGTTCCAAACCAGCTCAATTGAGTATTGGGGAGTGAATCTCGCTCCTCCTGGATAGCCATCTCCAGAAAGTCTCCAGTCACGTACGTTCCCGACTTCTCCAGAAGGTCGTTGAAGAACAGGGCGGCATTATTTACGCCTGGATTAACTTCTACTCCTACAACATCGTCGGTGTACTCGTTAGCTGCCCTGAGAGTATAGCCCCATCCAGAAGCAGGGTCAAGTACTACTTCCTCATTGTTAATGTTCAGCAACTCCACAAGGGCGTTAGCTACTTCTGGAGGAGTTGAAAATTTCTCCCCCTCACTATCGAAGAAGTCGCTCATGAAGGTATCATCAACAATTTGACGCCGGATGTCGAGTGACGTACTCGCAAGGTCGTAGTTTGAGAAGACAGAGAAAACTGTCCGAAGTACTGGGGAGTCGATAGGGGTTACGTCCGGGGCGTACGACTCATGGCGCTGCTGAATAGACGTGTCTACACGTGCAATTCCCTCATCAAACTCATCTCCTGAATGAAGGGAGACCGAGAGGCTGTCAGCCTCATATTTACGATAGAGTTGTTGAGCGAACTCACTTGAAATTCGCCAGGAATGTTCTGACGAAAGTTGGTCCCTTGTTCTGGCGACGAGGAACTCGAATAGGTTATGGGAACCGATTGGTCTGGGACCTACATCTGGTACATCACTAATATCTGGATAGTCCGAAATCGGGACCTCAATTAGCTCATCATGTTGGTCAATCTTGAAGATGTATCGGAGCTCTCCAGAAACAATCGCTCCAAACGGCGCGCCAATCTGCTGGATATAGCTACGTACCTGCTCAATATCCTCATTCCTTCTGTGAGAAGTGCTGAGGCTACTATATTCGAGGGCAAGGAAAGGAGTAGTTCGCTCCTCATCTGTAAAGACAAGGATATCTGGTCGAAGAGACTTCCCACCTTCTCCGAAAGATGGCTCACGGACAACACGTTTGGGGCCGTACTTATCCTCAAGTTCTCGTTGGACTTTGTCTAGTGCCCCGTGTTCGTCCATAGGACTGAAGATGAGTATACACTATTTACACGTTTGGTTGGACACTCAAAGCGGAGTTTGTACAGATAGAATACTCCAATTGTAGGTCCAATTTGCATTAATATCGCTTGACTCATTAGTGGGAATTGGACCTCTCCGCATGAACCCCGACCATTTCATGGGTTGTTCAAAACACCTGTTCAGAGAGCTCATAGACGAGTTCATGGATGGTCATTGAGCGAACTCCGCCCGGGCTACAGAGACACTTACTAACGATGTTCTGCTTTCGTAGCAACTAATAAACTAAGACGAATCGCCGTCCAGCGAGAGTTCTGCTCGAAGTTTTTCTAACGGGCTCAATGTTCTCATCTCAGATAGTGGAACGATTGCCGTTCCAACGAACTCGAGCTCAGCAATTCCCTGCGCAACCACGGGACCAGTAACAGTGGTTTCCTGGTTCAGTTTGCGTGTTTCCAACTTGACCGTCACCTCCTCAAACAGGTCGCCAGGCAATCCTTCGTCGACTCCATCAACGGGGTCAGATAGGCTATCTAATAACAGCCGTGGCATCTCAAGCTGAAGGTCGGACGTATCTATGTCCTCAGGTGGCTCCGCCTCGCTGTTGACCAAAAAGTATGCATATTCGTCGTTCTGGTGGATGCATTCACCACCGTACTGTTTGACGTACGTCTGGGCGTTGTTTCCGCGCCTGAGCATCTCATACCAGTAGTAAAGGAGGCTGGCAAACAATAGAGGTGGATAATCTGCTACCGCCTCTGATTCCTCTACTACTTCTGTTGCCGAAAAGGGTGTATTGGAAAGTATAGATTCAATGGCCGAGTCCAGGTATTCAGTCGGTGCGTTAGTGATAGACAGGAGCAGGTTAAAGAACGCGTCAGACTCGATATCAGACAAGGCGTAGTTATCCAAGACGTGAGCGACGAACTCGCAGCGTTCTTTGATAGTAAGCTCCTCAGCGAGGTCATAGTCAACCTCATCTGGGTCAGGGGCTGTCGTTCTCGGGTCAGCGTTACTCTCTTTAAAATAGAGGAGTCCGAGGTCATTGAGCGTGTAGAAGATATTCCATGGGACGCGGTCCCCATCACCGTATCCATGCCGCAGTATCATGTCTCGGCCTAAGTCCTCGATTTGGTACGTGTGGTAATCACCATGACGGCGTGGAACGAAATAGTAGGAGTTCTTTCCTTTATGCTTGTGGAGTCCTGGCACAGCGAGTGTTGGAACATTCACATGTATAAATACTACCACGGTTGTGCGTCACCACCAGATGCGTACGTGTCCTTCCCCCGATTTTGAATCTTGAGGAGAGTTTTCGAAGTAATCGGTGCGTCGTGACAATAGGCTATCTTGGATTCTACGTAATCGTTTTCAACCCCGGCCGGAGGAAGAGAAGAGAGGACTAATGACGCGCGTAGATGATGTTGGCCATCTGTATCGGCTACTCGTTGAGTTAGAGGAAAGGGTCGGGGGGCCACAGAAGCTCAAAGAGTGTACGGGCTACATGGACTGGCCAGACCGTGGTATCTACATCTTCTTTACTCCCGACGAATCAAGAGCATCCGAATCCCAACCACGAATTACTCGCATTGGCACGCACGCCGTCTCCGAAGGGAGTAGTACCTCTCTCTGGGACCGCCTCCGAACCCATCGTGGGGCCAAACGTGGGACATACGAAGGTGGGGGGAACCATCGTGGGTCCGTGTTTCGCAAGCGTGTGGGGGAAGCGTTCATTGAACGTGACGAGTTGCACGATGAGTATCTTTGGTGGGGGGAGGGGTCGAGTGCAGCACGGGAACAGCGTCTCGCTGAACTTGAGCTGGAACGGCGAGTAAGCGACTATCTCCGTGAGCTCCCATTCCTCTGGGTGAACGTCGACGACGAACCGAGTGCCGACAGCGAACGAGCCTACATCGAACGGAACATGATTGCCCTCCTAAGCAACTACCGACGGAACTCCATCGACCCCCGGTCGAGGGATTGGCTCGGCACGTACAGTCGCAGCGAGAAAATCCGCGAATCCGGTCTCTGGAACGTCAATCACGTTGATGAGGAGTACGACCCTGCGTTCCTCAACCACCTGAGCAGGCAGATTGCGGAGACCTCCGCAGTCAACTAATCAGGAGTCACTCCAAGAGCACGACCTCCTTGACCCTCAGTGAGGATACATATTTCAGACGCGACTCCAACTACAGGCCATGGAAATCGGACTTCTGAGTTGCACCAAGAGCAAGCGTGAGCACGCTGCACGACCAGCGGACCTGTACATGGAGTCAGCGTTCTTTCGGAAGGCGCGCCAATACGCTGAGTCCGCCCACGGCTCTTGGTATATCCTCTCCGCGAAGTACCATCTCCTCAATCCAAACGGCCCAGCGATTGAACCATACGATGATACACTGAGCGGTGCGCCTGTAAGCCGGAAGCGCGACTGGGCTCAGACAGTGTATCGCCAACTCACGGAAGAAGGCCTGCTTGAGGACGGCAACCGATTCGTGTTCCACGCTGGACGCGACTATTACGACGAGTTGCTCCCGCTCCTTGAAGAGGCAGACATCTCGATTGAGACGCCTACTGACGGGCTCCGGTTTGGAGAGACGCTATCGTGGTATAATGACCGACTCTGAGGGTAGGTCGGAAGGCAGAGGAGACATACAAACATTCTCACGGAAGTATTGAACTACAGTAGTGATGCTGAGAACTCATCGCTAACTGTTGAGGAGCACCTTGACATCCTCCATTGGTGGGTGGAACTGGCCAGTGGTGTCTTCGGTGCAGGCGGACCTATTCGATAGGCACCTGCAGAGCTACGTGATGTCCTGCGCTACTCTCAACTGAATTCAACACCTTGTCATCTCGTGGGTACAGAAAGCCCCCTCCATAGAGGGATGACGGTAGCGTGTTACCCCATCTGTTGCCATGGGGTTCCTCCACCACCCATCTGAACAGCTAGAACAGGTGCTGACAACACCAATAGGGGTGGATGGAAGATGGAGGGTCATGACTCAACTCACCACCGATGATATTCGATTCCTCCAAGCTGTGGCTCGGTGTGACGGTCACGAGGTCACAACCTCACAGATTCGTCGCGAAACGGGATTCAGTGACGAGAAGACTCGGTATCGGCACAAGAAGCTTGAGGACGCAGGTCACATCATCGGTGACAGGGCCGGACCTGAGCAGAATGACCCACGGACGGCCACACTTTCAGACCGTGGTCAACGGACAGTGGACGCCGTCGACCTCAAAGATGAAGCAGAGCCACCTCAGTCCATGGAAGCAATTCGAGAGCGACTTCTGGAGGTGGAAACCCGGGTCCAATTGATGTCGCAGCAGAGCCCGTCAACGAGCGATAGTTGTGATTACACCGCGACGCTGCGGAAGATTACAAACACCCTGGATGAACTCCAGGGGACGGTGGCATGGCACGAAAAGATAGTTGAAGCCGTATACATTGCGGACTTCGAGGACATTGCGCTCACGGATGCACTCGAGGACGTATAGATTCTCAAAGACCGTTTCTCCGTTTGTGGCGCAAGAAACCTACCCTCACGAGGCGTATAGCCGACAAAACGACGTTGGTGAAGGTAGCGACGACCGGCGTTCCGGAGATGGGGTGTCCAATAGTCCAGTTGTTTCTCCACCGATTAATAGGCGACTTGCCTCATCCGTCAGAATTCCCTGGGCTATCGCGACGAGGATGATGGTCGTCCGGAGCCGAACAGTCCTATCACACCTAACTCCAATCTGTTAGCTGCATAGAGGGCGGTACGAGGAGATTCCATCGAATTGCCCTTACGCGGTTTGAGATGCGAGAATTCAGAGAACGAGCCGAGTCAGAGCATGGGAAGACCAAACTAACGGTGTTGTTAGTCCCGATTCAGGGGGTACTGTACTCACAGACCGTTGTTACACCATTGTTTGAGAAATACCCACGGCTAACTCTACCACCAACAACCACTCGTACACTCGACATGAGTTCGGGGGGTATAGCTGTGTTGCTGGCTGGGATGAGAGGTCGTCCAATCTTTTAAATACACATCGTCAGCTCACTTCTGCTCCTACCACTCCAGCACTAACATCGACTAACAACGCTGTTAGGAGTGTGTTCAAATTAGGTCAATCGACGAGACTCCCTTTGTCGACTTTTTTGGGCGTGTCTCTCTCACTGTTGGTCGTACGTTCACGGAGACGGGTCTTCGTGAATACAGGGATACATATAAAGTGGCAGGTACTGTATAGTACCTGTTCACGTGACCTCCGTCCAAACCAAGCCGAGCGGTCGAATCGCGTCAACTATCCCTAAGGGTGACGCGGTGACCCTCGGCCTCACCGACGAACACCTCTCGTGGCACGTCGAGTCACGCGACCGACTCCGAGCTACCCCGGAAGGAACCAACCCCAAGACTAGCCGTCCAACAACGGTCGTCCGCTACGACGACCAGGCTGGGTCGTTCACGGTCACGATTCCACGTCACCTCGCGTACGCGATGCACATCGTAGATGGTGAACTAGATTGGGACGTTCAGTACGGCTCTCTCTACGCGTCCGTGACTACACGGGGTGGAAACGATGAGTGATGAACCGAAGGTGGCCGTTGGATACGTTCGCCGGTCGGACAAGAGCGACTCTTCCATCGAATCGCAGATACGGGACATCCACGAGTACGCCGAGGAGAACGGATACGAAGTTGACCAAGTCTACAACGAGGGGAATCGCGTGTCCGGGTGGGACGATGCCCGCGAGCAATACAACGAGATGCGGGCCGCCGCCAAACGCGAAGAGTTCGATGCAGTCATCGCTCGCGACGGGACGCGACTCGGGCGTGACGAACGTGAACGGATGCGTCTGTGGTTAGACCTCGCCGAGTGGGGTATCGAACTCCACACGAAACGCCGCGGGTATATCGACCCAGACGAGCCGTTCTCAATGGTTCAGGAGGCATTTCACGCGAGCCAGTCTGACCACGCAAAACGGGAAGAAATCGAGAAAGCTCAAGCGGAAATCCAACTGCGCGTAGAGAACGGTTGGTGGCACGGGGGTCTACCGAAGGGAACGGAGTACACCGCGGACAAGCGAGGACTCGCTCGCGGCGCCGAGTACGAAACCGTCATGAACATAATCTCCGCTAAGGAAGACGGCGAGACGCATGCCGAGGTCTCTGATGAGTACGGCGTCGCTACGGGTACCGTGACGAACATCCTCTCACGCCGAGCCATGTACGAATACCTCCGTAACCATGACGAGTGGCGGCCGGCGTATACCGACAGTATTGGGGAGATTGAACAGTAGTTGATAGTTCCAGTCCGGGTTCAGACTATACCATGAAGCAGGCATCGAGTGGAGAAACAGCAGAGTATGGATAACCCACGGAATCTGCCGGCCACCACATACACACATGCGTATGTGTGGGTATATTGTTGGTCGGTTGTGCATTTATATGCAAGAATTTGCTTTCCACCTCGGAACACGCTTAAACACGCCCCCTTGATGTTGACTGGGTATGGATAGCTCTGAAAGCCCTCCAAGAATAGCATCTAAGACTACCAGCAAGCGGTCTCACGCGGCCCAAGGTGGTGAGGATGGATGGTGAGGAATCCATCTCGACCGGCGACGTCGACGACGTAAAAACATACGTCACAGGTGCCCCGCATGGGGTCAACGTCCACTTCCAACTCAACGACAACAACCAGTTCTACGACGAGTGTCTGGAGGCGTGGCGCGAGATGCACAGCGAGACCGGTCGGAAGGGCCACTCGCATTACCCGTTCGCCCTGAGTCGTCTGAACGCCTCGTGGACGACCAACGACGACTACCAAACCGTGGGGATGTTCAGCACGGTGATGCACTACGGTCGCACCAACGACGACGGGTCGTGGACGCAGTACAATAGCTACCACCACAACCTGTACGACGACCCGTCGGCGGGGTCGCAGGGTATCGCCAAAAACGCCGCGAAGCGCAAAGTCATCGTCCACAAACGGTCGCCCGAACTCACGTACGAGGATGGGAACGCGTACAGTTGGCCAGCGGGATGGCACTCGGACCAGACCTACGAGGGCACGGCCATCACCGTTCAAGCATCGTACGTTGATGACCTGACAGACGTCGTCGTCGACGCACTCGAACTCCTCGCCGCCGCGTACGGCAAGGAGAGGGTGAAAGAGTTCGCCAGCAGGGTCATCGACGAGACCGTACGCTTCGATAGCGTGGAAGTTCACCACCGCTTCGACCGGATGATGACCGATGCCGCGGTCGAGACCCTCCGCGACTCCGCTCGTCTCGTGGCTACGGGAAACGCCGACGGTAAAGAGAAAGGCGAAATCGAAAAAGGCCACTACAAGCTCTGGGGCTTCAGTTCGACGAACCTTGAGGAAATCGGGTTCGATGACACCATCGAGTACGAGTACGACCTCCGCGGCGAAACGTACACTGACGAGGTCAAGTGTCACAAGCACTACCTCAAGGTCTACCAGCACCAACTCGCCGAACAGCTCGGCCCCAACCACGCGCTCGGCAATCCGAAACTTGAGGCCAAACTCTACAAGGCCCACCCCGCACCCGCGTGGGATGCGGTCATCGAACATCTTAACACCGTCTTGAATGCCCATATGGACTGGGCAGGCATCCAGCAGGACGACCTCATCGCCGATGACTGGTACGACCCTAAAGGGAACGGCCCACTCGGCGGCAATGCCATCGAGACTACCATCCCCACGACGTACAAGACAAGACTCAAGGAGTACTTCAAATCTGATGGCCTGCAGAAAACCGTCATTGGGATGCTGTTCAATCGGCGTACAATGTCCGCCCATGACCTGATGCACCTCATCGTCCGCGAGAGCTACAACGGTCGTGTGTCGTACGACCGCCTCGCAGACCGAACGGGCCTATCGAAGTCTACCATCGGAAAGCACGTGAAGTCGTTCGAAGAGGAGAACCTAGTCAATAAGGAATCTCACGGACGCGCAGGGATGTTTGTTCACATCAGCGAGTTCGCTAAGAAGCACCTGTCAGGCCTTCTCAACAAGATGCGTGACCACGGAACGTTCGTAGACGAACTCCGCGAACGTCGCAAAGACCGCGAAACGGACGATTCGAAGAGCGACCACAACAACACTGCTCGCGAGCACGCTGACGAGGACGACGAGCGGAGGAAGGACGACCCGTCAACGCCAGAGCTGACTACCGTGGACACTCACTCTGTCGAGTCTACATGGGTTCCGTTGTCTGATACTGGCTTCAGTCTCCAAGACGTGGCGTGGTACCTCACCGACGGTGTGTTCGGTGAGAATGATGTGGCTTTGAAACGCCACTCGTAGACCCGCCCCCGGGGAAGCCCGGTCGTGAGCGACAGCCATGAACAATATTCTCTTTTCGTGGTATTCCGGCTGTTCAGCCCCGCCACATTGGTAAAAATTCTCACTCAGTACTGAGATACACCCGAGTTCAGTATGCTAGTCCCTCACAGGGTTGTGCAAATTGAAGAGAACGGAACCCACGTTTCGAAAGTGTGAATGGCACGCTCAACTCCTGAAGCGTACACAGACGGGTGTTTCAATTATCTTGTCTCACCAGTTTGTCGGCTACCCTCCCTTAGGCATATGCCGCTAACGCGGGGAGCTAATATCGGGGACGCTCGCAGAACGCGAGCGCCCGTTTCAACATCCCAGAAATGGAGTGCACTATAGGAAAGTCACATCTTGATTCATTAGGGTATGCGACACTTCCTAGCACCATACAAGTACGCAGGTCGGTGACTCTCGCCTCGAAAGGTACGCGAGTCTCCAGTCCGACTTCCGCGTCTCGTTGATATAGGAATCGCCAGTACTGTTGTTAGAACAGCGCTTGAGTTGTTCGCTCCATCCTCAACCTCCTTTGAAAGCCCCCTACAGGAATCTGGTCAAAGAGAGACGTTTCCTGTACTGACTGCAGACTCACCTCGAATGTGGTACATTGAGCCCCTGGAACCGCAGATAGCACACTCGTAACGCTCGTGGACGCCACCGTTGATAGTTCCAAAATCCGGCGGCTGTTCGGATACGGGGACGAGTTCTAATAGCCCCCCATCGAGGCAGTTTGAACATTCCATATCACTGAATTGTGGGCCACCGGTTTAGGTATATTTCTACAATTGCCCCCTCCGCAAGGACAACCAGCAGCTGTTGACCACGGTCAGGCAAAGTCGCGGTCCGCAGGTCCGTGCGCTTGTCCGCGGCATGGCCACAGGTGAGTTACTCCCGGACTTCCCAGTCATGGTACGATATTGCCCTGTTCGGGAACTATCGGTCAACGTACTGATGCAGGTCTTCGCAGGGCCCTATCATTTATTACATCTCCTTACAACTCGGTGACACCGTGGTTGACGAGTTAACGCCTGAGACTAATTCAGTCGCAGAGACACTCCCTCAACTGAACAACTCACTGTTCATCCCGTGTCTTCAACGTGACTACTGTTGGAGTCAGAAGCAAGTAGAAATGCTCTGGGACTCGTTGCTACGCGGTCTCCCACTTGGGTCCCTGTTAATATGGGAGAGAACGGGCAGAAACCGTGAAGACCCCGCCTATGAGTTTATCAGGCATTACGTCGACGAACGAGGTTATTCACACGAAGAAGAGGTTCGTCGTTACAGCGAGCGACTCCCTGACTTTCCAGAATCATACTCACTGGTTCTTGATGGTCAACAGCGGTTGACCTCGTTCTATATCGGAATATTCGGGAGTTATACTACGCGAATCCATGGAGCGTGGAAGAAGAACGAGAGTTCATACAATCGTCGACACCTATACCTTGACCTATTCTCTGGAACGAAGGATGACAACCATGACCGCGGTCTTGTACACGAATTCGACTTTAGGAAGAGTGGGGGCCTCAACAGTGCCGGCGATAGCTTTTGGCTCAAGGTAGGGGCTCTCATGGAGGGTGACGACGAGCTCACAACGGATGCGTTTCTCAAGGAGGAGCAGTTCTTAGACGAGGTTCGAGCTGAATTTCCAACATCACTTAGCGACGCTCAGCGGTCGGACGCGATGGACAGCGCAAAGCAACTGTGGTCGGGGGTGCATGAGCGAGAAGCCATCCTGCACGAAACGACGATTACTGACGAAAAGACTGCTCGAGAGTTGTTCATCCGTCGAAACAAAGGTGGGATAGAACTCTCTGGAGTCGACATTCTGCTTGCATTGCTCACGGGGTATTGGGACACGGTTGAGGAAGCGGGAACTCCAACAGATGCAAAAAATGAGATTGAACAGCTCACCGAACGACTCTCCGGAAACGAACGGCTTTCTGAAGAGGGATTCTCGTTCGGCAAACGATTCACCCTCAGAACTCTGCTCTTGCTTTCCGGCGAGACACCTTCTTTCAGAAAAGATGGCCGATACGACGGTGAGCTTCTCACAACGGCAGAGGACATCTTCCGTGATAACGAGTTCGAACAGGCCATTGAGGATGCGTTCGAACTCGCTGCAGACCTGGGATTTCACGATGCAGCTCTCTCCAGCAAGACTGTCCTTACACCGGTTGTCCAATTTCTCTACGAGAATGACTATGATACATCTGGAGAGAACGAGAACATTCACTATTGGCTTGCCACGTCAGTGTTGAACAGCATCTTCGGTGACATCGGGTCACAGCAAGTACTCGAAACAGCCCGAAACCATGTCTGGGAATCTGATGGAGACGAATTCCCAGCAGTAGAGATATTAGAGGACTTGAGCGGTCGCGGAGCGACTACACATCTTGACGAGGGGGTTCTCGACCAATTACTAAATGAAGTCAGCTACCAGTCGGGGGCTCGACTGAACGTACTATTAACACATCTCTATCATGGAGACCGGCGTGCTGGCCACGCGGAGTACGAAGTAGACCACATATTCCCACGAGGGAAGTTATCTAAAGAGGAATTCCTCAAGCAGCACGATGTCGCACCAGAACAGGTGGGCTGGTATCGGGAGCATCGAGACCATATCGCGAATCTACAGCTCCTCCCTAATGATGGAGAGAACCAATCGAAAGGCGACCGTGACTTCAGTGATTGGTTAGAAAGAGTGGAAGCCAGTAAAGTAGATAATTTGACCGACAAAAAAGAGTACTTCGATATCCATCGAATTCCACGGGACGAATCTCTGCACAAGTACCCGCGGTTTGAACGTTTCTTGATGGATGAACGTGGACGGACGCAGCTCATAAGAGAAGAACTGAGGCGGACGTTGCCCCTCAATAACCCATATTGACAAATATCTGACTTTTAGAGGTGATTCTGCAATATTGGAGGAAGGCTGAAGCGCATGGAAATGACATAGATACTGTTAATACGGTTGACTTTTTAGCCTTCTCGTGAACGTAAAGGAGTTTGAGGAACGGATTGACGGAAAGAGGAGAGAATTCGTAAAGAGGAGCGCAATGCCGCGTTGGGGTATAATGGCCAAATCAAAAGTTTACAAATATACCCCGATGGATGAGTGTCCTAATTGTAGTCGATATAAATATCAAGCAATAGAGATTGTGGAAGAGCACACTCTTCGTTCTAATGTAGTAGTCAACGGATTTAGGTGTGATGAGTGTGAATTGAGAGAGTTTATTGAGGATGAATAGCCTCAAATAATAGATGATTGCCTATGTGGGCTATGCAATCGCGTTTCTCTATTGGTTCATTGCATCAGCTCTCGCAGTATGAGCGCACAAATAGTGGGGGTGCGTATTTGCTGCGATTCTCCGGGTCAACGTTCGGTAACTCGTGGAACGCTGGCTTCACTGCATATAAACACGGCTATATTAGGGGTGTCGAATCCCGGCAGTATACCGACTATCGGGAGTACGTGTACGAGGCTCACGATGACGGAGTTGCTGACGGGTTCGCGGCACTCCTAGCAGAGGAAGCGACCAGCGAGGGTATCACTGGTAAGCGTGAGCAGGTCGAGTTCCTGATTGATTTCGTCCAGAATCTTCCCCTACGTGCCAGACGACGTCAGTACCGGGGCTGACGACTATGCGAAACGAATGTTGGAGTCGCTGGTTGACGGAGGGGGCGACTGTGAGGATTCCGCGATTATGCTCGCAAGTCTGCTGACAGCGGACTCGTTTGGTTATGGAACGGCGTTGTTCTTGCTTCCAGGTCACATGGCAGTGGATGTGAAAGGCGGTGAGGACATCGCCGGAACGTACTACGAGAAGCACAACGTTCGATACTACTACATTGAGACGACCGGTCGCGGATGGAGGGTTGGTGAGATTCCCGAGGAATACGAGAATGAAAGCGCGTACATCTATGTCCTCTGAGTAAAACGGCTTTCGCAATTCCCATCTCTCTGCGTGCACCGCCGACCGCGCCGGCCAGTTGTGGTTGGTGAGGGTGAATGCTCGAGCAGTGCAGCCGTGCGATGAGTGATGCACCCGGTCAGCGTGCTTCCGAGGTTCAATCTGGGAATAAGCATCCCGAGCGCCACCATGAAGAGCCGGAGGCCGACGCCGGTCAGGGTGAGCAGGCAAACAATGGAGCCGATTCAAGACTCCTCAACGCCACGAAAACCGATGGCAGTAGACAATATCGATATTTAGACTTCCCACCCTCCGTATGTCGCATTATCCGGCAAAATCGCCGAGCCCGGACTGGTCGCCGATGTCGAGTGCCTCAAGCAGGTCCGCCGAATCATTCCGCGGGCTGTTCACTCGCGTCGACACGGGGTAGGCGTGTAATTCCTCGCTTGGGTACGGCGTCAGCACCGACTGGAGTTTGTCGGGCGACCCGCCAGTGAGCCACGTCTCCTCGTGCTGTTCTTCGAGGATGACGGGCATCCGGTCGTGGATTGGGGCGACGACCTCGTTCGCATCTGTGGTGAGGATGGTGCAGGTGACGCGTGGCTCACCTTCCGCGGGCGTCCAAGTCTCCCACAATCCTGCGTACGCGAACGGAGAGCGGTCGGGGCGCTCGATGCGGTATGGCTGCTTCGACCCACGCGTGCCCGTCCACTCGTAGAAGCCGTCGGCGGGGATGAGACAGCGCCGCGACTCGAACGCCTCGCGGAACATGGGCTTCTCGGTGACAGTCTCTGAGCGCGCGTTGATGGGCTGGGGGCCCTCCTCGGGGTCGTCAGCCCACTGGGGGATGAAGCCCCACTCGAGCAGGTCGAACTCTGCGGGCGCGTCGTTCTGGATGGCGAGCAAGTCGTCCCTGGGAGCGATATTATACCGTGGGCGAATGGTGACGCCGGCAGCGGGATGGGCGTCGAACCGCTCCGTGAGGACGGTAAGGTCGATGGCGAGTGACGTGCGGCCGCACATACTGAAGAAATTGAACATGGACGGAGTTAGGTATAGCGTCGACAGCCTGGACTCGAGGGAGATTGGATATCACCGCGACAGTTTCTGTCGAAAGTCGTCCCACGTCGTCGACCCGATTTCCTCGTTGCGCTCGCGTGCATCTTCGATGGCGGCTTCCACCTCACCGACTGCGTCGACGATAGCGTCTGCGTACGGGCCCTCGAACGAGTCCACCTGCGAGCGAACCACGTGCAGATGCGCTTCGATGTCACGCAGATGGTCCTCTCGCGCATAGTAGGAACTCCCGTTCTTCTTCTCCATCTTCACGAGGTTGATAGGGTTGTACCCGCGAAACATCGCATCTTCGTAATTGATGTTGGCCGCTTCGAGCGCGGAATTCAGCGTCCGAACCGTGTCGCCAACTTTGCGGAACGAATTCCACATGAGATTCCGCGGGTGAATTGCCTGTGCCTGCTTGTGATTGAACATGCCCGAGTTCCGCCGGAGGTCCTCCTTGATGTCATACGGGTCAGGAGCCACGGCAGCGCGCGGGAACTGGAGGTACATCCGCCCATCAGTCACGTAGTAGCGCACCACGTAGTACGCTGTGAGCGTCACCACAGGAGAGAATAGACATGCGAGCAGTATCGGAGAGTTGACCACTCGGGCGGGTCGGGTGAGATACGCGAGGACTATCACATAGCCGAACGGGACACGAGCGAGTGCCCCCCAGACCCACAGCCGCGGTTCGATATCAGTGAATCCGTCACGGTCTTCATAAAGCATCCGCCGGAAATCCCTGAGGCGAAGGGAAAGCGATAACGCGACACCGATGAATACCGTTGAAAGCGATTGTGTGTAGAGGCAGTACGCAGCGATGGTGAGTCCGAGAAACTGCGCCAAGTTTCCGTTGACCGTTAACGTCTTGCTCGACATTTGGTCACCGACATCCGAGAGGTCGTATCTCGTAAGGGCGTGCCAGCGGACGAGCCGGGACAGGATGTACATCACGGCGACGAGTGCTGTGAATACCCCCAGCCGCTTGTAGGGGACACGCGTGATGAGGTTGGGAGCGCCCCAGATGAGCGCGAAGATGACGGCCGGCGGCAGGACAGCGAGGACCTTGTACCACGTGAACTCCCAACTGAACGGTGCTTTTGGCTCTCGATGCGTCCGGTACTGTTTTCGATGCCAGTCCTTCGGTTGGTACGGGAGAATACCTCCAACAAAGTAGACGACCATCACAACGCCCGCCTGATACGCTGGGCTCGCTTCCACGGCGAGATACAGCGCATCAACTCGGTGGAGCAGGGCGAACAGCGGTGGGGCTGCAACCTCGGGGCCTCCCACGGGCAACGAGACGAGAAACAGGATGACCGCCATGAGTGGTAGCGTGACGATGAGATACGCGACAGTGCGAGCGAGAGACCCGACGACGTGGTACAGATACGGGAAGAACCCTCGCATCCACCAGCGGAGCGGGTACACGAGACCAAGGAAAAACCACTCGGCCCACGCGTACACTTTCCCGAGACGCGTCGTCGGTTCTGGCTCTTCTTTAGTAATGAGAGTTCGGGACATATGATGGGAAGGTTAGCTCTAATGGGCCTGTGAAGTAGCCATATATAATCATTTCAATTCCCCAGTCAATATTGAGAGTGGCCACTACCGGGATGAAAGAGGAGAATGCGATTCACAGAAACTACCAACTCGGCTATACTCTTGTGGTTACCTTATTTGCCCGCCATTGATTTGCGAATTTCTGCTGCAAATTGTTCAGGGTTCCCCATGTTCCGCATTACGATTTCGAGCGAGCGCCCCCCACCACTAGCGACCCGTACATTACCCAGCCCCACAAGAGTCTCAGTAACGGTCTTCCGCTCCTGTACTCCCCGAACCTTTCTAAGGGGAAGTTCCTCTCTTCGTAATGCTAAAAATCGATACTCTTTGATTATTCGCTCTGTGGTTACGTAATAGCTCGTAAGCTGATTGGACCAGTATGTGTAGAGCCCAGTGGAGAAAAAGAATAACCCTGTCACGAGTGAGATTGTTGGGTAAATGTAGGGAACCTGTGTGAAGTAGAGCAAATATACAGTTGCGATTAACAAGGGGAAGCCAACAACAACCTTCACAACTGCAACGCGTTGTGTCGGATGTCGTGTTGCGACTATTTCCTCGTTGTCTTGGAGACTGGGAGGTTCTGGTGAGACTCGTTGAACATACACACCGATAGCGGCGATGAATATTCCAAAGAAAAGGAAGGGGATGCCAACGTTGGTCGGATACTGAGACTGGCCGAAATATAGCCAGAGACCAGCAATTACAAATGGAGTTCCTAGAATCGTACTCCACCGTTGAGGGTTATTTCGAACCATATCAGCTCCCCCTGATAAGCTGATGTGCAATTCCACATGCAGAGAGGGCGAACCCGGCGACAGTAAGCACGAATGGGTCACTTAGCGCTTCGAACTCCTCACCGGCGGAATCATTGGAGAAGAAGCCTCTCCTCTCTACCTTGTCGTTCTGGCTGGTTTCGTTCCCTGTTTGAGTTCTTGGCGGTCTGGTTGTTAATGAACCGGATGCCTCTGTTGCTTTAGGTGAGGGTTCTACTGTCGGTTCTGACGTACCTGCAGTAGTCTCAACTGGCGTCATTTCCTGTGTCTCAGTCGATTTCTTCTCCACCGAGCTAATGGTCATCCCTTCTCCAATCTGCGCTGTGATTGACAACGGTTCGTCAACGTAGAATTTTCTCTCATATTCGATGGAGCCGCCGTTCTTGTTCGGGATTGAAATTGAGAAGTCGATAGACCCAATTAGCTCCATGCCGGTGTACGGGGAGTCATCGACAACGACGAAACCCTCGTGGTTTGTGGTAAGGGAGTTCGGACCCGTTCCCCAATAATCACCATCTACACCTTCCGCGTATAATCTTACATCAGCATTCCCAACGGGATTTCCTTCAGAATCAAGCGCTCGAGCCTCTACAAGATGGGCTTGTTCAATCTGAAGCGTACCAAGGTCATTATTTCCCGGAACCGTAGGATATCGACCGAGCGAACAGACATGGGGTATTCCGTCCGGCTTTTGTGGCAATGGGCCGTATTTATATTTATAAAACCCCACTCGGCAGTGAGTATTCGCTGGTACCTCTTGTTTGAATCGTCCTTCTTGGTCAGTGACTGTCCTTGAACTGCCTCCTTTTTTAGAGCCAACCTCTACCGCCCGTTGTGCGATTGGGTCGCCCATATAGTCTACAACTTGGCCCTGAAGGACAGCATTGTTCGCTGCTGAAACCGTAGAACTGAGACCAGCTCCAACAATTGCGCTTGCACCAATTGAGGAGAGGAATGTCCGGCGTCGACAACTACTCATCTGGAGTGGGAAACAACTAGGACATTAAATACATGTCGGGGAGAGTATCTTCTATAATATCTAGTTGCACATGAGACAGAGTAGCTTCTCATCCATCATAGCCCACACTTCTCCGAGAATGCGCTCCAATAACGCTCATCCGTCCATAAACCTCGACTCAATATCTTCGAAGTCACATAGGAGACTTGACTGAACGCACCTGGGTTGCCACTGTATTTCCATTTTGAGCTTGTGAAGAAATGAAGGTGTGGGTCAGACGACGGAATCCATACCACCGACCGTTAACCGGCCATCAGTTGCGTCCAACCAGTCGTCCTTCGTCATCGGGTCAGGGCCGTCGACGAATCTCACACGCTCACGTCGAAGTGCGTCTCTCTGGGACCGGTGAATCTGCGCCTCACCACCTTCGAGGGCCAGTTTGAACGCCCCCGCGGCAGCCTTGATATGGCGGCACGGGTCCTCCTCAGAGTCACCGTCGTAATCACAGTTGCAGTGCGCCTCCGACTCCTGCTCTGGCTCGTCGAGCGCGAACGTGACCGAGAACACGTCCACGAGAAACATCCACTCTGGAGTCAATCCCCCTTCCTCTCAGGCGACCAGTCAGCGAAGTAACGCAGGTCGAACCGTATCTCGCACTCTGGGCAGGCTTTGAGGTGGTCTGCGAGACCATCGACGGATTCCGTGATGTGAGCCAGCCCACATCGCGGGCAGGGAGGTTCCTCACTCATCGCTCTCTCCCTTCTGCGCCTCTTTGTATTCCTCCCAATTCTCCTCAAACCGTTCCTGCTCCTCTTCCCAGTCAGCGAGTTCCTGCTCCCAGTCGGGCTCTGAGATGGAATCCTGTAGGTCACGTTCGACTCGGCGGATGTGTTTTCGCAATTGGTCTGGGGACAAGCCCCTAAGCCGTGGATGGGAGATTGAAGGGCCAGGCATTCGCGGTGGGCCGCGAGACGAAGCCATCATCTCCATCTGAGCGAGTTGCTCGCGTGCCATTCTCAACTCCGCACGTAATTCGTCAGCTGGGTCCTCACTCGCAGGAACGATTGGAACGCGTTCTGGTTCCCACCGCGGTTCCCGCGTCATTCAGCCCCTTCGTCTGGTTCTCGAATAACGATGATGTCGTCCCAGATAACCGCATCCTCCTCTTCAGCGAGGTCAACGGCCTTCCGCGCTGCTTCTCTTGTACTCGAGAAGAACCCCCACGACTCGCGTACGGTACGGGCCCCATCCTCATTCACCGCGGCACGAAGAACTACGTCGTGCGCCTCATGCGGTTCCTCAAGCGTCTTATCGTCGTCTTCAGGAATGCGGTACACGCAGATGTGCGGTCGGTCTACTGGTCGGCCGTCTACGATGCGGTCGGAGTTGATGTGGTCTGAAACGTGGCCCTCGACCCCAGCATCCTCCAGTGTCATTCGCCCTCTGGCGCAGTTAGAGCCCGGCGGGCCATCATCTCACCGACAGTGTTGATGCCGTCCATCTGGTCGACGTTGACCCTTCGCTGCTCCTCTGCGACTAACTCGTGGGAGGCGTTGTCCCCGCAGTCAACAGGTTCTGTCGATGCCATACTGTGATGTCATCGCGGCTGTATATGAGGTCGAGAGCTTATACGCAGGCCACAGGTCTGGAACAAACCAATAGGGTCCTACTTCGCGAGAGGAGTATGGAAGTGATTCAGCACCTGAGACAGACGTGGCCCCCAGCTCCCGGCGAGCACGACGATGCGTGGCGAGCATGCCCGCAGTGTGGGACGAAGTACTACATTTCAACCACACACCCTTCGGATGCAATGCGGGCACGCGAACACCAATCCCAGTGTAGAGGTGCTGAAGTGATGAACAGAATTGATTAACGAAGGAAAGTTGCAAAATCGAAGAGGAGCCAGCCGATGCAACTACTCGTGTAGAATTGAACGTCAACTACCAAACGCTGTTCTTCGCATATTCAGGATATTCAGCGTATACTTTGTTAATGAGGTCAGAGAGTAGCATATCGTTGTATTCTTCTTTGAGGTCCTCGGCCAGCGAATAGACCCCTGTTGCTCCCTCGTTATCTATTAAATGCCGTGCCCAAGACCGGCCTTCTTCTGTGAGACGGTAGGTGTATTTCACCTTCCCGTCCGTGATATCCTCTTCTTCGACGTCGATAAGGTCAGCATCCTCCAATGAATCCAAATCATCGTACAACTCTTTGGAGAATGGCCCGTAGTCGTATGCGATGAAGCCGTAGTCTGGGCTGTCAAGCGATGACTTTGACTCCTCTTCTAACTCCTGCTCCATAAGGAAGACGAGCTTCTGAAGGCGCGTGCGACCCTCAATTTCATCTCCCTCACAAGCACCCAATAATGCCAGTGGGAGCAATTTCCTGTGCATTATGCGTGCACCTTGTTTGCTGACTCATAAATTGATGCGAAGTGCTCTGTGAAAATCTTTGCTGTGCCAGCATCATGGAAGAGCATCCCTGTATCGCCTTGATTGAGATTAATCAATACCGTCCCTTCATCGCCCACATAGAACGAGGTATCAACCTTATCAGCTTCCCTGAATTTGGCACTCGGAATCTCCTCTGCAACGTTTTGGAGTGCTTGACGGCCACTCCAGCCCACAATTCTCACATCAATCCCTTCCTCAGCCTTCGATTGAAGGAGGTCTTTGTCTCTGGATGAAAGCCAGAACGTACGTTCAAGAATCCAAATTCGTTCCTGCGCCTGCTCGAAGAGCTCACGAGCCTTGACCGACGCAGCAGCGACACCGGTAGTTACCCATGCGGGATGCGATTCCGATTCAAGATTTAGGTCATACGCGGGCTCCAGAGCCTCAATCGCCTCAACAGCCATATCTTCGAATCTTCGCTGATTTGGCTCAATGAGCTTTCGAGGATTTTGCGCATCCCAGTTCGTCGGTTGGACACCCTGTTTCACAACCGCGTCTTGGCTGTGTAAATTGTTCAGGATATCGTAAACACGTCCTTGGGGGATGTCCGCTCGAACTACGACCTCAGATGCTTCTAAGGGCCCATAGCGAACAAGGACCCTGTAAGCGGCTGCTTCGTACTTTCCCCACTCCATGATTGTTTGGAGCGACTCATCGAGGTCGTAGCTATCTACCACAGAAACAACAACAAACGTGGTTGTATATCAAAACATCGCTCAGTGGTGCTAATGGTGCAACGAATTGCGTGGTTTAAGCTATGATATAAACCCACCCCCTCCGTTTGTGTCAGCGTAACGCGACCATGGCGAAAGGAGCGCAAACCAGGGGGTTCGCGGGTGGATAGTAGCTATCTCACTGGACCGGTTCCACGGATAGAAGCAAAGCCTGAGCATCTAGAACTCATCTCGAAAGCGAGGACAGCTGAGGCGATGATGCTCGATTACCCTCACGCGCGACGCTTGGAGCAGAATGGAGTTGACCTCTCTGAACTTGACGCCAAAGTCATTCTTACCTCCACGATTCCCGACGAAGAACTGGAAGAGTGGTTCCCAGAACGGGAATTGGCGCTTGCCGAGCGCATCGGGGCCGATGCTATCGTCCCGTGCGACCGTCCAGTCTATGACCGTGACTCGCGTGCTCAACGAATTGAAACAATCCAGACGTACGTAGCAGACCTCTCGGATATCGTTCCCAGGTTTCAGGCTGCCGGCGTTGAGACGGTTCCTTTGGTAAAAGGAGAAACCGAGTTCGAACGGGGCCTGTGCTACAACGCATTCGATGAACTCGGATGTTCTAGGGTCGCGTACTACTGTGTGCAGTATTTCAGCTATGGATTTCGCTATCAGGCACTCTTAGACCGTATTCAACGAATCTCACTCGAATACAACCCAGACAACATGATGCTAATCGGTTTCCAGTCAGAGAACTTGGTATCGGAATTCCCACCATGCATTACCGGAGTCGCCGGTCAGCGATGGTTACGCAAATCGAACCCTCGTAACGTGTCAATAGAGAAATCAGCACTTGACTACGACCGATGGAGTCGACAGGTCACTTCTGCTCTCTGTATCGGGCAACCGCCGCTTCATGCATTCGAGGATGCACGGGGGTGGGCGTGATGGGCACTGGAATCGCGCCGCCAGGCCATCCCGACAATCGGGAGGAGGAAGAATCCGTGGGGGCCAGTTCCGAGCAAACCTCGTTAGACGACTACGCTAACGAGACCGGTCCCACGAATCGGCAAGGAGAGACAATCAACGAACGTCGCGAGCGAATCCAGCAGATACTGGAAGAAGAGATGGATATCGTGGAGAGCCACCAATTTGGGTCCTTTACACGAGGAACGATGGTCGGCCCCCTCTCGGAAGACTCCGATACAGACGTGATGTTTGTACTAAGCCGTGAGGAGCACGGAAAGTGGGAACGTGGAAAGAATGGTTCAAGGAACTGTTTGCGTGCGGTGAAGCGTGCGCTGGAGAAACGATATCCAAACTCGAAGGTGAGTATCGACCGGAACGTCGTGAGCGTCCAGTTCCATGACTTCACTGTAGATGTTGCCCCAGCGTTCCGAGATGGAACTGGCGGCTACAAAATCCCGGACACGTACAGCAAGGGACGCTCGTGGGTGCGGACAAACCCGAGAGGTTACAAGCAACGATTTGAGGCCGTTGATAGCGCTCGTGGAGGGCGACTCCAAAAGGTCGCTCGGGTTGCAAAAAAGCTCCGTGAGAATCGCAACATCCCCATCAGCTCGTATCACATGGAGGTGATGGCTTACGACTACGTTCATAATCATCCGAATCAAGATGCTTCAACGGAGGAGTTGGTTGAGGGGTTCGTCGAGGAACTTCCCCGGAGGGTCTCACGAGGCACGCGGGACCCCGTCAACGGTGACCGATTGGACTCGAACATGGACCGCTCGAACCGAAAAGAAGCCATAAAGAAGGCCAAGACAGCCCGCAAGCGAATGCGGGAAGCAAGTGAGCATCGACGTAGAGGGGAGAGTGAAGCAGCGAACGAAAAGTACGGAGACGCTCTCGGGGAGGACATTGACTGATGGAGGGACTCCGGAGTAAGCTGCGTTATCGGGCCGAGAACAAAGCAGATTCAATTTGCTACACGTACAAGCAACACTTCGCCGCCGCCAACTTCTACCGGGCTCTATCTCGGGCATTAGACTGTGTAATGTTCGTCGCCGCGGCACTGATTCTCGCCACTAACTTCTGGGGGGTCATGCCAAACAGATACATCGCGGTACCCGCGTTGCTCATCGCGGCCATCACGGGTTATCGGAGGGGAACAAATCTGGAGGACAGGACAGAGGAATTTCGACGGTCGGCACGGCGCCATCACGTCCTGTTTGATGAGTATCGGGATTTCCTCATGATTACCCTTGCCGCAGATGAACTGAGCACAAAGGAACTGCGGTCTGAATTTGACCGTCTTAGTGACGAGCGTCGAGACCTCAACCAGACGACACCCGACGCAAGTGAAGTCTGGTACCGTTATGTCAAATGGAAAGGTGAGGACCAGATTCTGGAGGAAATTACAACGACTCCTGAAGCTCGGGAGGTACTGTCCGGCAAGAACGATTGAGTTGCCTTTGAGGAGATGACGTAAGAGATACGTCTTGACAATTGAACCACTCCGAACTACCAATGGACGCCCTCTTCGTTCAAGCACTAATCTGAACCGAGTCCAGCAGTGCAATCAGAGAATCCCCTCAACCTCTTGTAGTAACGATGTGCGGGAGGCTTACAGCACTCTCAGCCTTTGACGTTGTAGCCTTGCGATTACGGATGAATTTATCATACATGGCAGGGAAGGAGTGGTAGCATCTAGACAACTGGATGCATTAGTGACCATACCGATGAGTGAAGGCAAATCTACGCTGGACGAGGTTTGGAAGCGAAAGGTGCAGTATTATGTCTGCAGCATCTATTACGTTCGACTTTTCCCGGCTCTCTGCGGCCCCTATGGTCGTATTCTGCAGCACCGTACTGTTGTTGGCGGCACTCGGCGCCGTCGTGATGATGGGCGAAACAACCGCGGCACTCGTGCTTGTGGCTATATTCGTCTTGGTAGGACTATCGATATTCGCGCTCAGCGCGTACGACATCTGGTGCTAACAGGCTACTAACAAGTTGGGATGAATTACCCCGCTCAGCTAACTGCTGGCGGTGTTTTTTGAAAGGTGCAGATTAGAGGTTTTGCAGCTCCATTTCCCGACTGTGCGGCACACCACTAGTTGGGAGAGCGGTTGTGTCGCCAGTCCGTCGGTTGGAGTTGACTTCCGCCTGAGTGACGGACAGGGAACTCTTACTCCTTGACCATTATAAAGCTTGGCGAAGGTGGACGAAGGGGCTCAATGGTTATGATTGATAGAAGTTGGAGAATTGGATATCTCGCCGGAACCAATGTGAGCGATTGTAAATAAAAATAGAGAGTCTTAGACATATTCGTGAGAAGTGTGTGGATATATGATATCCATATCAGCTACAAGTAGTTGTAGTACTCGTCCTTGCGACCCATTTCCTCTCAGTAGCGGGCCGAGGCGGTTATGCGGTTCGTTCCGCCTCGCCCGAACTCTCCATCCTCATCGCACCATTCCACCACCCTCACTGCACCATTCTACCCTCGCGAACGTTCAATCAGGCCCCGCGATTCCACCGTTCACCATCGGGGGTAGCTCGCCGAACTGAGCGGCCTCCGGCGGCCGTGCGGCCGTTCGTTCGGGGCGCGAACCGCGGGTATTTTGAGGGGGTCAACCGTAGCGGGTCGTATATGTTCAAGGCCATCGTGAGCGCGTCGACCCTCCGGGACGCGCTCGATTCGGTGAGCGTGCTGGTCGACGAGTGCAAGATCCGGCTGAACGAGGACGAGCTCGCGATCCGGGCCGTGGACCCCGCGAACGTGGGGATGGTCGACCTGTCGCTCGAAGCCGCCGCGTTCGAGTCCTACGAGGCCGACGGCGGCGTCATCGGCGTGAACCTCAACCGGCTCGAGGACATCGCCGGCATGGCCAGCTCCGGGGACCTCGTCCACCTCGAACTCGACGAGGAGACCCGCAAGCTCCACATCGAGATGGAGGGGCTCAGCTACACGCTCGCTCTCATCGACCCGGACTCCATCCGCCAGGAGCCGGACATCCCCGACCTCGATCTGGCCGCCGAGATCGTCCTGGAGGGCGCCCAGCTTGACCGCGGTATCAAGGCCGCCGACATGGTGAGCGACCACATCCGCCTCCGCGTCGACGAGGCCGACGAGGCGTTCATCATCGAGGCCGAGGGCGACACCGACGACGTCGACCTGCGGCTCCCCCGCGAGGACCTCATCGACCTCCAGGCCGGCCCAGCCGACTCGCTGTTCTCGCTCGACTACCTGAAGGACATGAACAAGGCCATTCCGTCGGACGCGGAGGTCCGCATCGAACTCGGCGAGGAGTTCCCCGTGAAGCTCCACTACGAGTTCGCCGAGGGCATGGGCCACACCACGTTCATGCTCGCACCGCGCATCCAGAGCGACTGAACCGGATCAACCGCGCCCGCGCTCCCCGGTCCGACCGTCGTCCCGGCGCTCACCACACTTTTGGCCGTTCGGCGCCCCCTCTCCGCATGAGCGACGTCGCCGTCTGGTTCGACCTCGACGGGACCCTCCTCGCGTTCGACGACTACGGCGCGGTCGTCGAGCACGCCTGCGTCGAGATGGGCATCGACCCGACCGACGCGTTCCTGGAGGCGTACTACGATCGGTTCTTCGACGCGTTCCGGAACTACCACCCGGACCCGTTCCGCGCCGGCGTCGAGCGCGCCGTGATGGCCACGGGGTCCTACGTGGACGCGGTCGCGTTCGTCGACACCATCCGGGAAGCCGAGTTCGACGCGGCAAAGGTACCCGAGGCGGTCCACGACGCGCTCGCCGAACTCGAGGCGGCGGACGGCGTCGCGCTCGGCGTCCTGACGAACGGGCTCGAGGAGTGGCAGCGCGGGAAACTGGAGGCCAACGAGCTGCTGGGGTACTTCGACGCGACCCTGACGAGCTACGAGGTCGGCCGGCACAAGCCCGCCCCGGAGGTGTTCGCCAGGGCCGAGAAGCTCCTCCCGGCCGACGAGCACGTGATGGTCGGCGACGACGACGAGGCGGACGTAGCGGGGGCTCGCGAACGCGGCTGGCGGGCGATTCACGTCGACGGCCCGGAGTCGGTGGGGGATGCCGTGGCCAGGATTCGGTAGAACCCCGGCCCGCGCCGAACCGACAGCAGCAGAGGTCTGCCTCGAGCGCGCCGTTTTCACGGGTGGTCGACCTGAAAGCATTTACAATCCGATCGGGATGACGCCGACGTGAAGCCCCGTCTCGCCCTCGGACTCGCCCTCCTCGTCGCAGTTCCGCTCGTGGGGAACTCGGCCCTGCTCGCGCTTCCGGCCGACCCGCCGGCGCACCGGCACTCCATCGAACCGATCGAGGAGAGCGACGTTCCCTCGGAGGCCGAGATTCACCAGTACGACGACCTCTCACCCGAGGCTCGGCACGTGATCGACGCCGCGCTCGCATCCTCGGACGGACACACCACAGTTACCGGCGAGGCAAACCGTCCGCCCGAGTTCCACTACAGCGATTACGCACAGTACGGGTCGGGGATGTACGTCATCGAGAAGGGCGGCACCTACTACGAACTGACGACGTACGCCGGGACGTCCATCGACGTGCGCCCGATACAGCGCGGACTGTTCGTAGCGCTCGGTTTCGCCGTTGTGTTCGTCGGAGTGGCGGGCTATCGTGCCGGCATGGGGTACGTGCCGGTTGTCGTTGCCGTCGCGGCCGCACTCCCGCTTCTGCCCGTCCTCGCGGGGCTGTATCGGTCGACCGATGCCGCGGTGTTGCTGGGGACGCTAGGGGCACTCGGTGTGTGTCTCGTTGGAGGTCTCCTCCTCGCCTGGACGTGGGTTCACGGACAGTGACTCGGTTCCGTATCGAGACCAGCGAGAGCGTCACCGCCGCAACAGCAGCAACGCCGGCACCAGCACCACCGCACCCGCGACGAACGGCGACCAGTAGGCCGCGACGTAGGCGGCGGCCGCGACCGGCGGCCCGACCGTCCGTCCGAGACTCCCGGCGCCCTGCGTGACGCCGAAGGCGGCGCCCTGGGTCTCCTCGCTCGCCCCCCGCGAGACGAGCGTCGACAGTGAGACCGTGATCGCGCCGTTGCCGAAGGAGAGCAGCGCGCCGTCCACGAGCAGGGCCAGCAGCGGGCCGTCGAGCCACGCCGGCCCGCCGAACGACGGGAGCAGGCTCCCCACCTGCGGGGTGAACGGCAGCAGCGCCAGCGCCAGCGCGAGCGAGACGCCGCCGGCGAGCGCGAGCGGGGCCGCGCCGAGTCGACGCTCCAGTCTCCCGACGAGCACGCCCTGGTTCACCGTGCCGATCACGCCGATGTACGTGAGGAAGAGCGCGGCCTCCGTCGCGCCGTAGCCGTAGAAGTCCGCCGCGAACGGGATGAACATCACCTGGATGCCGGCGAACGAGACCGACGCGAGGAAGAAGGCGATCACGAGCGGTCGAAGCGTCGCATCCGCCAGCGCGGCCCGGAACGACTCGACGAGCGAGATTCGGGGGGTGGGTCGACGCTCCCGCGTCGGCTCCTTCAGGACGAGCGCGGCGGCGACGAGCGCGAGCAGCGACATGCCGGCGGCGACGAAACTGGGCAGGGAGAATCGGGTCGTCGGGACGAACGCCGGGAGGACGCCGTCGGCGGCGGCGACGACCCCGTCGCTCGCGGCGAGGCCGCCGATGGCCGGACCGAAGACGAACCCGAGCGCGAACGCCGCGCCGACGAGGCCGAGCGCGCCCGCGCGGCGGTCCTCCGGCGTCACGTCGGCGACGTACGCCTGCGCGGCGGCGATGTTCCCGCCGGCCGCGCCAGCGAGCAGACGGGAGGCGAACAGCGTGGCGACGGCCGCTGCGGTGCCGGCGAGGCTCCCCACCTCGGCGGCGAGTCCGAACACGGTCCAGGCGACCGCCGCGGCGGCGACCGAGCCCATGATGACCGGCCGGCGGCCGTACTGGTCGGAGAGACGACCCAGCGTGGGGGCAGCGAGGAACTGCGCGAGGGAGTACGAGGCGGCGAGCAGCCCGATAAACAGGTCGCTGACGCCGAGCGAGCGGACGTAGAACGGGAGGACGGGGATGACGACACCGAAGCCGAGCAGGTCGAGGAAGACGACGCCGACGACGACGGCGACCGCGCGCCGGGACCCTGCCGGCGGCGACTCCGTGTCACCGACGGAGGCCGAGCGCGTGAGCGACACGTCGCCGGGTTCGGCGGCCGGGGGCTTAGCCTTGTGCCAGTCTCAGCCCCTGTGGGCCTCGATGACCCGCTTCGCGGCCCGGGCCTTCTCCTTCCAGCCGTAGCCGGCCTCGTACACGTGACGCTTCTTGTCCACCAACGCGCCGGGGGAGGCCTCCTCGAAGCCGCCGCGGGCCCAGGTTCCCGACTCCTCCAGCCACTCGATGGTGTGCTGGCGGGTCTCCTCCCAGGAGAGCCCGACCATCTCGTACCAGGCGATCATCGCGAACACGGCGTTGTCGTGGGCGCCGGGGTAGCTCCCCTGGCGGTAGATGGTCGCCATCGGCTCGGTCGTCGGCTCGGACACCTCCTCGCGGTACTCCTCGGCGGTGAGCAGCCGGAGGCCCGCGTCGGTCTCCTGCACCCGGCCCTCGCGGACGAGCAGGTCGAGCGCGGCGTTGTGGAGCCGCCCCCACTCGCCGTGGACGGCGTGGCGGAGGGCGTCCTCGGTGATCGTCTCCCGGACGAGCACCGCGAGCAGGTCGGTGTACGCCTTCTCGACGCGGTTCCAGGCGGTCCCCTCGAAGTCGCAGGCGGCGTCGTGCAGGCTGTTGCTGGTGCGACAGCCCGGACAGGGGTACGCGAACCGCGGCATGGTCGACGTTGGTGTCCGTGTTCACACTGGGTCTTAGGTTTCGTGGTTCCGGCGGGGAGGTGGTGGTCGGTGTCGGGTGGCGTGCTTCGCGGAGTAGTAGTCGAGATATCGCGTCGGCGCGTTCGCCAGCGACGTGGAGACCGCCGCATCCCGCCAACCGTCGGGCGGCAACCGCTCCTGCGGACTACCGACGGCGTGCACGTTCGGTAGTCGGGTCGCATCGCTCGGCTGAACCCCCGGCGGGTGGGAATGGAAGGGGCCGCGACTCTCGGCGAGCCCCGAGGCCTCAAGCACCACAGCCGAGGGAGCGGAGTCGTGCGAGACGGCGAAGCCGTCTCGTGATGACGAGGGAGCTTCGCTCCCTCGAACCACGACCGAGGCGAGGAGCACAGAGTGGCTCGCGGGAGCCGAGAGTCGCGGGGGCTTCCGTGGTCGTCATTACGGGAGCAGTCGTCGCTATCCAATCGAACACAGCAGCGAAGAGCTCGAAACGAATCCCCGTAACGACAGCAGCGTCACCTAATCGCCGAACGGGCCCATCCCGCCCATCCCGCCGCCGCCACCGCCGCCCTGGTTCTGCATCTTCTTCATCATCCGCTGCATGTCGCCGTCGCCCATCCCGGCGAACTGCTCCATCGTCCGCTTCATCATCCGGTGCTGCTCCAGCAGTTCCTCGAGTCGCTCCGCGGGCACGCCCGACCCGTGGGCGATGCGGCGCTGGCGCTCCGCGCCGATGACGCTCGGGTCCTCCAGTTCCGCCTCGGTCATCGAATCCATCAGGATGTCGAAGCTCCGCATCCGGTCCTGGGTCACGTCCATCGCGTCGTCCGGGAGCTGGTCCATGATGCCGCCGCCGAGGCCCGGGATCATGTCCATCACCTGGTCGAGCGGGCCCATCCGGTCCATCGCGCGCATCTGGTTGCGCATGTCCTTCAGGGTGAACTCGCCCTCCATCATGTCCTCGGGGTCCCAGTCGTCCTCCTCCTGGGTCTCCTCCATCGCGCGCTCGACACGCTCGGAGAGCTGTTTCAGGTCGCCCATCCCGAGCAGCCGCGAGATGAAGCCGTTCGGCTCGAAGCGCTCGATGTCCTGGACCGTCTCGCCGGTGCCGAGGAAGGCGATGGACGAGCCAGTCTCGTTGACCGCGGTCAGCGCGCCACCACCCTTCGCCGTCCCGTCGAGCTTGGTGATGACGACGCCGTCGATGCCGATGGACTCCTCGAACCGCTGGGCCTGGTCCTTCGCGCCCTGGCCGATCGCCGCGTCGAGCACGAGCAGCGAGCGGTCAGGGTCGACGACCGAGTCGATCTCCTCGATCTCGGCGATGAGGTCGTCCTCGAGCGCGTGGCGGCCGGCGGTGTCGACGATGTGCACCTCGGCGTCCGAGGTGGCCTCGAGCCCATCGCGGGCGATCTGCACGGGGTCGTCCGCGTCGGGGTCGCCGTAGAACTGCACCTCGGCGTCCTCGGTCATCTGCTTGGCCTGGTCGTACGCGCCGGGCCGGAAGGTGTCGGTCTGGATGACCGCGGGGCGGAGCCCCTTCTTCGAGAACCACCAGGCCATCTTCGCGGCGGAGGTCGTCTTCCCCGACCCCTGGAGGCCGGCGAGCAGGATGGTCTGCTCCTGCAGCGGGAGCTCCGTGGACTCGCCGATGAGCCCGACCATCTCCTCGTAGACGATCTTGAGGACGTGGTCGCGCGCGGTCGTCCCGCCCGGCGGCTCCTCCTCCAGCGCCCGGGTCTCGATGCTGTCCGACAGCTCCATCACGAGGCCCACGTCGACGTCGGCCGAGAGGAGCGAGCGCTGGATCTCCCGGACAACCTCCTCGACGTCGGCTTCGTCGAGCCGGGACTTCCCGCGGAGGGTGTCCATCGTGTCCCGCAGGGAACTCCCGAGGTCGTCGAGTACCATTTGCCGGACGTAGGCGGTCCGCGCGGTAAAGGCTTTGTTCGTTGGGCGGCGGCGGTCCGGCGAGAATCCGGACTTCACAACACGTTTGCCAGCTACCCACGGACACAGAACCGTGTTCGGCCTCGACGCCCCCACCGTCGTCGCGTACGTCCTCGCGGCGGGCGCGCTCATCCTCGTCCCCGGCCAGGACACCGTGGTGGTGCTTACCCGCGGGCTCCGCTCTCCGCGCGTCGGCGTCGCGGCCGCGCTCGGGGTCGCGACGGGCGTCCTCGGGCACGCGACCGCGGCGGCGCTCGGCCTGGCCGCGCTGTTCCGCGCGGTTCCGGCGCTCGCCCGCGCCGTCGCGCTCCTCGGCGCGGCCTACCTCTGCTACCTCGCGGTCGAGACGCTCCGCGACGACGAGTTCGCCGCGTCGGAGGGAGCATACGACGACGGCACCCTCGATACCGGTTCGGGCGTCCGCGCGGGCTACCGGCGCGGTTTGCTCACCAACGCCGCGAACCCGAAGGTGGCGCTGTTCTTCCTCGCGTTCCTCCCCGGCTTCGCCGGGGGTCCGGACGCGACGGGCGCGATGCTCGTGCTCGGCGTCGTGTACGCCGTCCTCGGCGCCCTCTACCTCGGGGCGGTCGGCGCGCTGGCGGGCCGGGCGGGGCGACTTCTCGACGACCCACGGAAGCGACGCGGCGTTCGCGTGGTGTCGGCCAGCGTGCTGGTGGTGCTGGCCGGGGTACTCGTCGCGAGCGTGGTGTGAGCCGGGCATCGGGACGCGCCGGCCGACCGTCGGAAACGGGGCGAGTGGTGGCTGTCGAGGCTATAAGGGACAGTGCGTGGTATCGAATGGCATGGATATCACCGACGTCGAGACGGTGCAGGTGCAGGTCGACCTCGACGAGCCCCTGGGGGTGTCGCGCGGTCGCGAGACGGACATCCGGAGCGCGGCGTTCGTAGTCGTCGAGACGGACGCGGGGATCACGGGGATCGGCGAGGGGGTCGGCCCCGAACCGTACATCGTCGAGCGCATCGTCGAGGGGAAGTACGCCCCCCGGCTGATCGGGGAGGACCCCCTCGACGTCGAGCGCCTGTGGGGTGCGATGCTGACCGACGACCTCTACTGGGACCGGAAGGGGCAGGGCGTCGCCGCGGCCAGCGGCGTCGACATCGCGCTCTGGGACATCGCCGGGAAGTACCACGAGGAGCCGGTCTACCGGTTGCTCGGTGGCGATGCCGACGGAAGTGGTCGGCTCGAAGCGTACGCGAGCGATCTGTTCTGGGACGACCCGGACGTGATGGCCGACCGCGCTGCGGGGTACGTCGACCGGGGTTTCTCGGCGGTCAAGACCCACCTCGGGCGGGGGGTCGACGCCGACGAGGAACGCGTCGCGGCCATTCGCGACGCCATCGGCGACGCGGCGCTGATGGTCGACATGAACTGCGGGTACGACCGGGCGGACGCGCTGCGCGTCGGTCGGATGCTCGAGGAGTACGACGTATACTGGTACGAGGAGCCGCTCTCCCCGTACGACGTGGACGGGCTGGCGACGCTCCGGGGGAAACTCGACGTGCCGATCGCGACCGGCGAGAACGAGTACACGAAGTGGGGGTTCCGCGAACTGTTCGAGGCGGACGCGGTCGACTACGCGATGCCCGACACGATGCGGTGCGGGGGAATCACGGAGGAGAAGAAGGTCTGCACGCTCGCGGAGGCCTTCGACGTCGTCTGCTCGCCGCACTGTTTCACGACGGGGGTCGGCCTCGCGGCGACGATGCACGTGATGGCCGCCTCGCCAGCGACCAAGTGGCTGGAGTTCGACACGACCGACTTTCCACTGTTCGACGCGCTGTTCACCTCGTCGCTGGCGGTCGAGGACGGCCTGGTCTCGCTCCCCGAGGACCCAGGACTCGGCGTCGAACTCGACGGAAGCGTCGTCGACGAGTACCGCGTCGAGTGACCCACGCCCCCGCTCAGATCAGGAAGAACGCCACCGCGGTCCCGATGAACACGACCTTCAGCGCCGTGTTCAGCGCCACCACCTTCGTGCCGAACTCCGGCCCCCAGACGCCGAACTGGAACGGGATCGACCGCTTGAACGTCGACACCGTGAACGAGACGATCCCGCCGATGAGCATCGTCGCCACCGCCTGCTCTGGCGAGAGCGCGTCGCCGACGAGCGGCGCGACCGTCGCGGCGCCCGCGGTGGTGTCGAACGCGAAGATCACGACGACCGGGATCGCGGCGGCCGGGAGCCCCGCGACCTCCGCGAGCGGCCCGGCCGCGGCGGACAGGGATTCGACGTCCACTCGCGCGACGAGGACGGTCACGAGTACGTAGACGACCGCCAGGCGGGGGACGATGCGCCGGAGCGTCGAGATCGAGGAGTCGGCGGCCGCCCGGACGCGATCCCGTGGCGTCGCCGTGCCGCCGTCGGTCGCCTCGGCTTCGGCCGCTCCAGGTTCGGCCGCCTCGGCGTCGGTCGTCCCCCCTTCGGCGTCCGTCGAACTCGACCCCCCGGACGCCCCCTCCGACGGGAGCAACAGCGCGCCACCGAGGACGCCCACCAGAGTGATGGCGAGCGCGATGCCCGCGCGGGCGCCGACGTACATCAGCCCTACCTGCAAGCCGAGGATCGGGATCAGCACCGGGGCGTAGAACGTGAAGACGTGCTGGACGAAGCCGAAGAACGTGTTGATGGTCACGGCCACGAGCGTCGCGCGGTCCGAGAGCCGGCCGGACTCGCGGAAGTCCGCGAGCATCCCGTAGCCGGCGGTCGTCGAGGCCGCCGTCGTCAGGATGGCCGTCCCCGCCTCGTCCGGGAGGTTCGCCGGGCCGGTGAGGAACCGGGAGAGGCGAGCGACCCGCTCGACGGCGCCGAACTCCACGGCGAGGTTGGCGAGGAACACCCCGCCGGCGACGAGCGCGGCGATGCGCGCGACCCGGAGCAGGGCGTCCGCAAAGAGCGGGAGCAGGCCGACTACGTCCACACCGACCCTCCGCGGCGGCGCGACTAATCGCTGTCCGTTCCGGTTCGTTTGTGCTCGGTTCGCCTCGCGTCCACGGGTCTCGCCCATCGGCCGACCGTACGGCCGTAGCTACAGGGGGTCGACCCGGACGTCGTCGAGGTAGTGGGTCACGTCCGCCTCCCAGACGACCGAGACACCGACCGCCAGGCGGAGTTCGTTGGGCACCGTGCGCGGGCGCCACTCGAAGGCATACTCCTCCCACCCGGCGGCGCGGTGGAGCGGTTCGCGCAGGCCGCCGACCGGCGCGCGCGGCGTGTTCGTGGTGTTCCGACCGGGGTCCGGGAAGTCCTCCTCGGCCCCGGCGACGAGACAGCCCGCCACTTCCGTCGCCGCGGCGACGCCGAGTGCGCCCCGCCGAAGCGCGTCGCGTCTGGTGTGCACGCTCCGGGCGCCGTCGCCGGCCGGGAAAAGTCCGAGGACGGCGGCATCCCCGCACGGACGGGCTATCCCGCCGCATTCACTCACCTTTTGGCCCGGCGCGCCGACGGGTCGGCCGATGGGAACGACCGCGCGCCTGCGACGCCTGGCCGTCTACGACGCGCTGGCGCTGACGGCGCTCGTCTGGTTCCTCGCGAAGTTCCTCCGGTACGTCCTCCCGCCGCTGTTCGCCACCGCCTCGTTCCGGGCGGAGTTCGGCGTCTCGAACGCCGTGCTCGGGGCCGCCTACACCGCGATGATGGTCGTCTACGCGCTGATGCAGTTCCCCTCCGGCGCGCTGGCGGACCGCCTCGGCGCGACCCGGGTGGTAGTCGGCGGCGCCCTCGTCGCCGCCGGCGGGGCGCTCGTGCTCGCGGTTCCGGTTCCCGGCGACGTTCCGGTCGCGCTCCCCGCCCTCGGTGGCGCGTCGGCCGGGTTCCTCCTCCTCGTCGCCGGATTGTTGCTCGTCGGACTCGGAACGGGCGCGCACAAGACGGCCGCCGTCCGCCTGCTGTCACGGACCTACCCGGCGCGGACGGGCCGGGCGCTCGGCGTGCTCGACACCGTCGGCGCCCTCAGCGGCGTCGCCGCGGGCGCGGCGGTCGTGTTCTTCGCCGACGTGGCCGACTGGCACGCGCTGTACCTCGCGGCCGGCGTGGCGGGGATCGGCCTCGCGGTCGCGGTGGCGCTCAGGGTCCCCCGTCGGGTTCCGGATGTCGACCGGGAGGCGGGCAGTGGCGGAGGTGAGAGCGGAGGGGCCGGCGTTCGAACCTACCTGGCGCTGTTCGGGAGGCCCCGCTTCGCCGCCTTCGTCGGCGTGACGCTCTGCGTCGCGTTCGCGTACAACGGCGCGGTGGCGTTCCTCCCGCTGTACCTGACCGAGCAGGCCGGACTGGCGCCCGCGACCGCCTCCTTCCTCTACAGCGTCCTGTTCGCCGTCAGCTTCGTCCAGCTCGTCACCGGCGACCTCTCGGACCGGGTCGGCCGCCTGTCGGTGTTGGGCGGGACGACGGCGCTCGCGGCGGTCGGCCTCGTCGCCCTGCTCGCAGTCGGGACGGCGGGACCGGTCGTGCTCGGCGCGACCATCGTCGCGTTCGGCGCCGGCGGGCACGGCTACCGGCCCGTCCGCGCCGCGTACCTCACCGAGGTCATCCCCGACGACCTCGCCGGCGGGGGGCTCGGTGTCGTCCGGACGGTGCTGATGATCGCCGGGGCGGTCGCGCCCGCGGTCGTGGGTGCGGTCGCCGACGCGACCGACTTCGGCGTCGCGTTCGCGGTGCTGGCGGCGGCGATGGTCGGGGCGGTCGCGCTGACGGCGCTGACTGCCGTGCTCGACGGCGAGTGAAAATTGGGAGTCCGGCGCTCCGGTCGAGTCTCGGGTTCGCGAGACGGCTCAGTCGTCGGCCGCGGGGACGCCCACCGACACCTCGGCGTTGTACGTGGCGACGAGGTCGTCGACGGCCGCCGAGTGGACCGCCTCCTGGGGGATGTGCATCGCCGAGAGGCTCACGTCGCCGTCGACGACGGCCGCGCGGTCCGACCAGGCCGGGTAGGAGTACGCCGTCCGCTCCAGCGTGGGGTAGCGGTCGGGCTGGTCGAGGCGGTCCCAGTAGTCGCTCTCCAGTCGGAACTCGCCGTCGTACTGCTCGCGCTCGTCGTCGGTGGCCTCGCGGACGTCGACGTCGTAGTCGGCCAGCGGTTCCACCGCGCGGAGTTCCCCGTGCTCCTCCAGCGGCGTGTTCACCGAGAGGTAGTCGACGTCGTCGAAGACGCCCGACTCCGGGAGGCGCTCGACCAGTTCGCGTGTGACCGCGGCGGGCACGTCGAAGGTGAACCCGTTCGGTGGGAAGAACTCCCGGCGGTGGTACGCCGAGACCGCGACCCCGGGGGTCCCGAGGTAGGCCGCCTCGACGGCGGCGCCGACGGTCCCCGAGTGGCCCATGAGGTACTCTCCGCAGTTCGGCCCGAGGTTGCAGCCGGAGACGACGAGATCGAACTCCGCCTCCAGCGCGCGGAGGGCGTAGGCGGCGCAGTCCGCGGGCGTGCCGTGGACCTCGTACCCCCACTCGTGGTCGTCGACGTCGACCGCGCGGGAGCGGGACCGGCCGACGCCGGACTGGTTGGTCGCGGGCGCGACGACCGTCACGTCGGCGACCGCGCGGAGCTCCTCGTACAGCGCCGCGAGCCCCGGCGAGTCGATGCCGTCGTCGTTCGTGAGGAGGACGTGCGGATCGGTCATGCCAGGAGTGCGGCCCGCGTCGCAAAGGATACGTCGGTCCGTTCCGGCTCAGTTCGTCGGGCGGCGATCGATCCATCCTCGACCGGCCCCGCGGGGCCGCCGCCGCACGGTGGCGTGTGATTCGGACACACGCCCGATTTTTTGACGCGTCGGCGTCTTGGGCGGGCTATGGGAATCGGGGAGACGGCCCGGACGGCCTACCGGGAGGCGCTGCCGGCGCTGTCGGCGAGCGTCGTCGGGGGGCTGCTCGCGGGGGTCGTCCTGGGGGGGATGCGCGCCGAGTTCCGGGCGGTCCCCGGCCTGCTCGTCCTCGTGCCCGCGCTGCTCGCGACGCGGGGGAACGTGTACGGGAGCTTCGGCGCGCGGCTCTCGACCGGGCTCCACCAGGGGCTCGTCGAACCCCGGGTCAGCGCGGGTGACGAACGCCTGCGTGGGGCGGTCGCCGCCGCCCTCTCGAACGGCATCGGCATCGCGGCCTTCGCCGCGCTCGCCGCGTACCTCGTCCTCACCCTGCTGGGCGAACCGGTCGCGCCGGCGGGGACGCTCGTCCTCGTCGCGACCCTGGCGGGGGTGCTCTCGGGCGTCGCGCTCGCGGGTGTGGTCATCCTCGTCGTCTTCGCGGGCTACCGGCGGGGGCTCGACCCGGACACGCTGGTCGGCCCACTGGTCACAACTACGGGCGACGTGTTCGGTACGCTGTTCCTCCTGCTGTCGGTACGGGCGACGCTCGCGCTGGTCGGGGGTGGCGGATGACGCCTGTCGGGCGACCGATCACGGCCGAACGGACGGCCGCGGCCGGAGGCGAGGGATGACCGAGGAGTGGACCGTCCGGCGCATCTCGCGTACGATGGTCCCCCTCCTCCTGGTGCTCACGCTCGTGGAGCTCGGCTCGGGGCTGGTGCTCGGCGCGTTCGAGGAGCGCCTGCTGTCGGCGCCGTCGCTGCTCGTGCTCGTGCCGGTGACCATCGGCACCGCGGGGAACCTCGGCTCGATCCTGGCCTCGCGGCTCTCGACGGCGTTCCACCTCGGGACGCTCTCGTTCTCGCCGACGGACGACGACCTGGCCGGCAACGCGCTCGCGACGGTCGCGCTGGCGGCGACGCTGTTCCCGGTCGTCGGCCTCGGCGCGTGGGCGCTGGCCGCGCTCACGGGGTCGACCGCGCTCTCGCCCTGGACCGTCGTGCTCGTCGCGGTGAGTTCGGGCGTCACCCTCGCCGTGCTCGCGGTGGCGGTGACGCTCGTCGCGACGTACGCCGCCTACCGGTTCTCGCTCGACCCGGACGACGTGGTGATCCCGGTCGTGACGAACGTCTGCGACGTGCTCGGGGTGCTGGTGCTGTTCGCGGCCGTGATCGTGTTCACCTGAGCCGGCTCCACCGCCGCTTCGGGGGGCGCCCGGGGAACCGTTTACCTGACGGGGGACCGAGAGTCGAGTATGAAACCCGCACCCCGCGTCTGTCCCCGGTGCGGGGCGACGGACTCCTACCGAGCGCGGTACACCACGGGCGGCGGGTGGCGGGTGTCCCACTACGTCTGCGACGAGTGCGGGCGGAGACACGACCCGCGCGAGGAGGCAGGGACCGGGTAACTCGTAAGGACTGTCTGAACCACTCCCGCCCGACGGATGGAGTGTGACCGCCGCCGGCGGGTGCCCCCGCTGCCGCTCACAGCCAGGGGTAGCGTTCCGTGTCCGCGCCCGCGTAGTCGGGGTCGAGGTAGATGAAGAGCCGCCGGATCGCCCCCTCGCGGACCTCGAACACGTCGCACCAGCGGCCCCCGCCGGGCTCGCCGTCCGGGTGCCACTCGACCCCGTCGGCCGTCTCGCCGCTGCTCGTCCCCTCGACGACGACCGTGTCGCCGTCGACGACGTAGTTGAAGTACTCGTAGTCGTGGGCCATGCTCGTCACCGTCCCGCCCACGTCGCCGAACAGCTCCCCGATCTCGTCGGTCCCGGTCGCGACGCCCCACTTCGGGTAGAACACCCGCGCATCCGCGGCGAACAGGTCGAGGAACTCCTCGCCCGCGTCGAGCCGTCTGAAGTAGGTTTCCACCAGGTCCGTCCGTTCCTCCTCGGTCATCGTCCGGTATTCTTCCATAACGTTGATGATGTTCGTACGGGCGCCTAAACGTTCCCCCGGTCGTGCCCGTATCGCCCGTTTCGTGGCGTCAGTCCGTTTCCCCGACGGTCCAGCCGCGACGAACCCGCAGTCACGCGAACCTATTTGCGGGCGTGCCGACACACCCCGTCCATGAGCGACGGATTCCCGGACCAGCCCGGACCGAGGCGGCAGACGCGGGTGTTCATGGAGGGGATGGCGGACGTCACGCCGGACCTCCCGATGTCCTTCGAGGACCTGGAGGCGGCCGCCCTCGACGCCCTCACGCCCGAGGCGTTCGACTACGTCGCCGGCGGCGCGGGCGGGGAGGACACCGTCGACCGGAACCGCGAGGCGTTCCGTCGACGCCGCCTGCTCCCGCGGGTGCTCCGCGACGTGAGCGAGCGCGACCTCTCGACCACCGTCTGCGGGACGGACCTCGATCACCCCGTCATGCTCGCGCCGGTCGGCGTCCAGTCCATCATCCACGAGGAGGGCGAGCGCGTGACCGCCCGCGCCGCCGACGACCTGGGGATGGGGATGGTCTCCAGTTCGGCCGCGTCGACGACGATGGAGGACGTCCGCGAGGAACTCGGAGACGCGCCGGGGTGGTTCCAGTTGTACTGGAGCGCGGACCACGACCTCGCGAAGAGCTTCGTCGATCGCGCGACCGAGTCGGGCTACGAGGCGCTCGTCGTGACGCTCGACACGCCGATGCTCGCGTGGCGCGAGCGCGACATGCAGCGGGCGTACCTCCCGTTCCTCGACGGCGAGGGCGTCGCCAACTACTTCTCGGACCCGACGTTCCGCGACCGGCTGGACGGCGACGTCCAGGACAACGAACTGGCCGCCGTCAAGGAGTTCATCGAGGTGTTTGGCGACCCGACGCTCACCTGGGACGACTTCGAGTGGCTGTGCGAGTACAGCGACATGCCGGTCGTGCCGAAGGGAATCCTGCACCCCGCCGACGCGGAGCGGGCGGTCGAGGCGGGCGCCGCGGGCGTCGTCGTCTCGAACCACGGCGGCCGACAGGTCGACGGCGCGGTCGCGGCGCTGGATCAGCTCCCGGACGTCGTGGACGCGGTCGGGGACAACGCGGACGTGCTGTTCGACAGCGGCATCCGCCGCGGCGCGGACGCGCTGAAGGCGCTCGCGCTCGGCGCCGACGCGGTGCTGCTCGGCCGGCCGTACGTGTACGGGCTGGCGCTCGGGGGCGCCGACGGCGTCCGGGAGGTGTGCGAGAACTTCCTCGCCGACCTCGACCTGGCGATGGGGCTCATCGGGTGTACAGAACTGTCCGACGTGGACGAGTCGGTGCTCGCGGATTGAGCAGGGTACGGGAACAGTGCTTCGGGAAAAGGGGGCGCGCGACGCTTCGGCCTACCGCCGCCGGTTGCCGTTCGGGTCGACGGGCCGCCCGTCCTCGGTCGGCGGCGCGATGTGGTCGATATACTCCTCGACGGTCGGCTCGCGGACGGTCACCGTCACCTCGATGTCGCCGAGTTCGTCCGGCTCGCCGACGGAGAAGTTGATCACGCCCTGGAAGGCGGCCTGCTTCTTCAGCGAGAACGAGAAGCCGTCCTCGGTCGTGCCCTTCGCGAACTCCCGGCGGGCGGTGTCGAGGATCTCCTGTTCGTGGAGTTGATCGGAGAACGGGTCGAGGGTGTGGGTCTCGGCGACGAGCGTGCCCGGCTCGTGTTCGAACTCCGCGTTCGGGAAGAGGTTCTCGACCGCGTCGGCGACGCGGGCGGTGACCTCGGTGTCCCGGACGGGTACCTCGATCCGGGCGTCGATGCTGTAGACGGTCGTCACGTTCGACCCCCCGCGTCGGCCTCCCGCGTCCCGTCGGCCGCCGATCGCTCGATGTCCTCGACGAGCAGATCCCGGGCATGCCGTCGGAACGCCTCCAGCGTTCCCGTGTTGTCGATGGTCACGTCGGCCGCGTCGATGACCTCGCCCATGCCGAAGTCGAGTTCGCGCTCCTCGCGCTTCCGGAGCGCCTCGACGTCGAGGTCGGAGTCGTCGCGCCCGCGGGCGCCGAGCCGTTCGGCCCGGAGGTCGAACGGCGCCGTGATGGCGACGAGGAGGAAGCTCTCCCCGAACGCCTCGCGGAAGCGCGCCAGTTCGACCATCGAGCGGAGGCCGTCGACCAGGACGGCGTCGGCCCCGGCCCGCGACGCGGCCTCCCGGACCGCCGGGACGGTCCGCTCGGCGATGGCGGCGGGGCCGTCCTCCTCGCGGAGCGCCTTCGCGACCGCGCCGTGGTGCTCGGCGGGGTCGAGTCCCCGGCTGCGACACTCCTCGCGGATGACGTCGCCCATCGTCACGACGGGCACGTCCTCCTCCTCGGCGACGGCGGCGACCTCGCCCTTGCCGCTGCCGGGCAGCCCGACGGTACCGATGACTCGCATCGCTCCCCGGTTCGCCGCTGTCGGTGTTAAGACCTGCGGGACCGCCGAGCGTGGGGGGTGAATCGGGTCGTTTTTGCCGTTGCCCGCGTTTGCTCGGACGAGGGCGCGTAGCTCAGTCCGGATTGAGAGCGTCGGACTTCTAACCGCACCGGGCTTCCGGTGTGGGGAGCCATCCGACGGTCGCGGGTTCAAATCCCGTCGCGCCCGTAGTGGTCGAGCGATAGCGAGACTCGGAGGGCGACCCACGGGATTCCGAACCAGGGAGCACGCAGCGCCGAGTGAAACGAGGCGACCGTGCGACCGAGGTTCAAATCCCGTCGCGCCCGCTTCTACGCCACATTAGCAGGGCGCACGCCTTTCCGCCTGGGGACGGAATAAGGCACACTCGTGAGCGTCATCCTCGAGTTCACCATCGATTCGGACGAGTTCGCGCTGGGAACGGCGCTCGGGGGCATCCCCGGAATGGTCATCGAACTCGAACGGCTCGTGCCGATGGGGGGGTCGTCCATCCCCTTTTTCTGGGCGTCAGGGGGTGACTTCGACGCGCTCGAAACACAAGTCCGCGAGAGCGATCTGGTGACGGGCCTCACCGCCCTCGACCGGATCGACGACATGGTGCACTACCGCGTCGACTGGGTCGGGGAGACCGGAGTGTTGCTGAAGGGAATACACGATATGGGCGGGGCAATCCTCGAAGGAACGAGCAACGGGACGTGGCACTTCCGGGTCCGGTTCCCCGACCACCAAGCCCTGGCAGCGTTCTACAACTACCTCACCGAACACGACGTCTCCGTCCACGTCGAGCGCGTCTACACGCTCACCGAGGAGACCTCCCGAGTGCGGGCGTTCGATCTGACCCACGACCAGCGGGAAGCGCTCGTGCTGGCGCTCGACAGGGGCTACTTCGCCACCCCGAGCGAGGCGAGCCTCGACGACCTCGCCGAGGACCTCGGCATCACCCAGCAGGCGCTCTCGAAGCGGATCCGCAGGGGGAACGAGAAGGTCCTTCGGAACGTCCTCGGCTCGTCCGCGAACGACCTGTTGTAGCCGAATCGCGGGTCCGTCGACGATCCTTATAAAACGGTGGTTCGAACAACTACAACTCGTATCCGATACCGTCCACTCGCACCGTGTGAGAGGATGAGCGAACACGCGCCCGCCGAACCGTCGCCGGCACAGCTGGTCGAACACCTCACGACGCTCACCGACGTCGAGGAGGACAACCTGTTCGACGCGCTCTCGTCGACTCGACGGCGACACGTCCTCACGGTGCTGCTCACGGAGGCCCGACCCGTCGGACGGGTCAGACTCGCCAGCGAGGTCGCGGCGCTGGAAACCGGCACCGGATCTGAGAGGCGGAGCGACGAACTGGAGCGGGAGGTTCGGCTGTCGCTCCATCACGTTCACCTTCCGAAGCTCAGCCGGGCGGGCTTCGTCGCTATCGACGAGGACCGCGACCTCGTGTGGCCCGGCTGGACCCTCCCGATCGCGGACCCCGTGCTCCGGACCGAGTAGGGCACGGACCGACGCGATACCGACGTACCGCCGTGGTTTCGGGATCGCGTCGGCGGACGACGAACCGCCCGTGTCGCGACGGTCGTCGCCAGATCACGGCTCCCGGACCAGTTCCGGAAGGGTAGCCCCCTCCCACCGCGTCGCTCTCGGTCGGTTCGATCCCGATTCTGGAGACGCCCGTTCTCGGAAAACTCGCCGGTCAGGAGTGGCTCCGAGATGAGTCGCCACCGACCGGCAGCAACTCCCCGCCGAGCACGCCGTAGGAGAGCGAGTAGCGCCCCGGCCCGGTGAAGACGAGCGCGGCGGTAGCACACAGGAGCACGAACGTGTACTCGTAGCCCCCGTCCGCGACGGCGAAGCCGTTCGGAAGGTGATAAAGGAACGTGGCGACGGCCATGTCGACTGCGAGCAGGCCCGCGACGAACCTCGTCAGGAAGCCGAACAGTAGGAGGGCGCCGCCGACCATCTCCAGGAGGCTCACGAACCACGCGAGGGCGGTCGGCGCGGGGAAGCCGAGACCCGAGATCAGCCCCGCCAGCGCGGCGACGGGGACCGCGTCCGGCCCGACCTGGAACACCTTGCCGACGCCGGTCACCACGAACACGACGCCGAGGGCGACCCGGAGCAGTAGGAGCCCGATGCTGGTCGATCGATCGTTCGCCGGATTCCGTGGGGTAGTGGTCGATGACATGTGTCGGACCTAGTTCGGGTACACCCGCCGTCCGCTAATTAATTTCCGTGTTCCCCGACAGCAAATATCGTGGATGTGGTACGTTCGCTGGCCGCGAGCGCGATCCGCATCGGACCGCCGACTACGTCCCCGACCGACCGCCGACCACACCCCCACCGATCGTCACGTCCGGCAGGGGGACCGTACTCCGGCGCTGTCGCTTGGTAACTCTCCTCGTTCGGCGGGCGCTCGTCGTCACTGTGTCCCTACCGCCACCGCCGTCGAGATCCGAGCACACGAACGGTGCGTCGGTGACGGGGCGTTCCAGTCGAAACCGGGGGCTACCCACAGTGAACCGGTCACTGTTCGTCTCCATCCTGTCCCCGAACGTCCGCACGGTGCCGCCTTCCCTCGTCAGTCGGGAGTAGCGTCTCCCCATCCGAACGCTTCCGTCAACGGACGAGTTATAGGGCTGGTCTACTATGGTGGGGTAATGGGAACGCCGGGACCGACGCCGGAGACGACGCTGGAGGCCGCCCTGGAGGTGTTCGAACGGCAGGACGAACCGTGTACGCCGTTGACCGCCACGGAGGTCGCGGAGGAACTCGACTGTACGCGACGGACCGCCCACCGGAAACTGGAGGAGTTGAGCGAGCAGGGGGAGCTCCACAGCAAGAAGACGGGGGCGCGAAGTCGCATCTGGTGGCGATCGCCCCCCGACCGATCGGCGGACGAACCATCGCGGGACGGACAGCCGACGGACGAACAGTCGACCGACGCGGCGGTGACGGAGACCGCCGCCGTCCCGTCCGTCGAGGGGGACCAGCCGGTTCTGGAGCAGTTCGGCGCGTTCGTGAGCGCGGTCGAGGACTACGCCATCTTCATGCTCGACCCCGACGGCGTCGTCGTCAGCTGGAACGAGGGCGCCAGACGGATCAAGGGGTACGAGGAGGGGGAGATCGTCGGCGAGCACTTCACCGTCTTCTACGAGGACACCGACGTCAGGCGGGGCATCCCGGCGAACATCCTGAAGACCGCACGCGAGGAGGGCCGCGCCGAGCACGAGGGGTGGCGCGTGCGCGCCGACGGCTCTCGGTTCTGGGCGAACGTCACCGTCACCGCGGTCCGGGACGACGATGGCTCGCTCGCGGGGTTCACGAAGGTGACGCGCGACCTGACCGAGCGCCGGAACTACGAGCGGGCGCTCGAGGAGGAGCGCGACTTGCTGGACCAGGTTCTCGACACCACCCCGGTCGGCATCATGGTCCGCGACGCCGACGGTAACGTCACTCGCGCCAACAGCGGGGTCGCGGAGATCCTCGACATCACGGAGGAGGAAGTCGCGAACCACTCGGTCCCCGACCTCCCGTTCTTCGACGAGGAGGGCGAGCCGATGAGCGCCGAGGAGCACCCCTACTCGGAGGCGCTCGCCACCGGGGAGCGGGTGCCGGACCGGCTGTGCCAGATCGAACGGCCGGACGGGGAGCGGCGGTGGCTCTCGATGAACGCCATCCCGCTCACGAACGACGACGGCGAGGTCGAGCGGGTCGTCACCACCGGCGACGACATCACCGAGTTGAAGGAACGGGAGCGCCAGCTCCGCCGGGAGCGGAACCAGACGGAGGAACTGCTGAAGACCGCCCCCGTCTCCATCGCCGTCCAGGACGCGGACGGCGAGACCGTCCTCGCGAACCGTCGGGCACAGCAGGTCCTGGGGCTCAGCGAACGGGAGATCGTCGAGGATACCGAGATCACCGACGACTGGGCCGTCACCGACGCCGACGGGACGATGTTGGCCCTCGACGAGCGCCCGACCGCCCGGGTACTCGAGACGGGCGAACCGGTCTACGACGAGGAGATCGCGATCGAGCGGCCGGACGGCGAACGGATCTGGTTCTCCATCAACGCCGCGCCGGTGGTCGGGCCGGAGGGCGACGTGGACCGCGTGATCACCACGGGGAAGGAGATCACCGAGCTCAAGGAGCGAACGGACGAGCTCGAGAGCGAGCTGAGCGAGATCCTCGGCCGGATCTCGGACGCGTTCTACGCGCTGGACGAGGAGTGGCGGTTCACCCACGTCAACGATCGGGCCGCGGAGCTCCTCCAGCGCTCCGCGGACGAGTTGCTCGGGAAGTCCGTCTGGGCGGAGTTCCCGGAGGCCGCGGCGGGGGAGATCAGCGACCAGTACCGGCGGGCGATGGACACCCAGGAGTCGGTCACCTTCGAGACGTTCTTCGAGCCGCTCGACGGATGGTTCGAGCTGAACGCCTATCCCTCGGAGACGGGCCTGTCGGTGTACTTCCGGGACGTGACCGAGCGGAAGGAGCGCGAGCGCCAGCTCCTGGAGTCCGAGCAGCGGTACCGGACGCTCATCGAGCACTTCCCCAACGGCGCCGTCGCCCTCGTCGACGGGGACCTGAACTACCGGACCGTCGGCGGCACCCCCCTCGACGTGGCGGACGTCACGGTCGAGGAGCTCGAGGGGATGCCGGCGGAGAAGGTCCTGCCGTCGAAACTCGCCGACGAACTCGTCCCGCGCTACGAGGCGGCACTCGACGGGGAGTTCGGCACGTTCGAGCTCGAACTCGGCGACCGGTTCTTCCAGTTCCAGGTCGTCCCCGTCCGGGACGATTCCGGCGACGTCTTCGCCGCGATGGGGATGTCCCAGGACGTCACCGAACGGAAGCGGTACGAGCGTGAGCTGGAGCGCTTCCGCACCATCGTCGAGACCGTCAACGACGGCGTCTACACCGTCGACGGCGAGGGGCGATTCACGATGGTCAACGAGGCGTACGCCGAGCTGACGGGGTACTCGCGCGAGGAACTCGTCGGCTCCCACGTCTCGCTCGTCATCGACGACGACGTGGCGGCGTCGGCCCGCGAACTCGAGGGCGAACTGCTCGCGGGCGAGACGGATACCGCCAAGATCGAGGCGGAGATCGCGACCGCCGACGGGGGGACGGTCACCGCGGAGGCGACGTTCGCCATGCTCCCCGACGAGGAGGGGGACGCGGAACGCGTCGGCGTCGTCCGGGACATCAGCGAGCGGAAGGCGTACGAGCGCGCGCTCGAGGAGAGCGAGCGCCGGTACCGGACGCTCGTCGAGCACTTCCCCGACGGCCTCGTCGGCCTGTTCGACGAGGACCTGCGCTACACGGCCGCGGGCGGCGAACTCGTCGACAAGGTGGGCATCGACCTGGAGGAGGCCATCGGGGCCACCGTCGACGAGCGCCTCCCGGAGGACCTCCTCACCGAGGTCGAGCCGTACTTCCGCGGGGCCCTCGAGGGCGAGGAGTCCACCTTCGAGGTGGAGTACCACGACCGCCACCTGCAGGCGCACACGCTCCCCGTACGGAACGGTAACGGCGAGATCTTCGCGGGGATGCTGATGGTGCAGGACGTCACCGACCGCGTCGAGCGCGAGCGCGAGATCGAGGAACAGCGCGAACGCTACCGCCGGCTGGTCGACGTCGCGCCGGTCGCCATCGTCACGTACGACGCCGGGGGCGAGATCCAGTTCGCCAACGAGGCCACGGCCGAGTTGATCGGCGTCGACGACACCGAGTCGCTGGTGGGGACGCCCGCGATCGAGTACATCCACCCCGACGAGCGCGAGGAGTCGACGGGGCGCATCCGATCGATGCTGGAGGACCGCGAGTCGGTCCCGCCGACGGAGCGGCGGATCGTCACCGCCGACGGCGAGGTCAAGCACGTACTCATCGCCAGTATCCCCGTCACCTACGGCGGCGAACCGGCGGCACAGACCGTCCTCGTCGACGTCACCGAGCGGAAGGAGCACGAGCGGGAACTCGAGGCCCGCGCGCGCCAGCAGGACGTCGTGTCCGAACTGGGCCAGCGCGCGCTCGAGAACCCCTCGCTCGCCGACCTGTTCGACGAGGCGGTCGAGGCGGTCGCCGACACCCTCGACACCGACTACACGAAGGTGCTCGAGTTGCAGGAGGACGGCGAGATGCTGTTGCGCTCCGGGGTCGGCTGGCGCGAGGGGCTAGTCGGCGACGCCACGGTCGGGACCGGGAGCGACTCGCAGGCGGGGTACACGCTGGACTCGACGGCGCCGGTCGTCGTCGACGACCTCGCGACGGAGTCCCGGTTCAGCGGCCCGGATCTGCTCGTCGAGCACGACGTGTCGGCCGGCATCAGCACGATCATCGGGCCGCCGGGGGACCCGTGGGGGGTCCTCGGCACCCACGACACCGACCGGACCTGGTTCACCGCAAAGGACGTCAGCTTCGTCCAGAGCGTCGCGAACATCCTGACGACCGCCATCGAGCGCGCGCGGTACGAGGAGGAACTGAACGAGACGGTCGCCGAACTCCGCGAGTCGAACCAGCGGCTCGAACAGTTCGCCTACATCGCCTCCCACGACCTGCAGGAGCCGCTGCGGATGATCTCGAACTACCTCCAGCTGCTGGAGGGGCGGTACGCGGACGAACTCGACGAGAACGCCCGCGACTTCATCGACTTCGCCGTCGACGGCGCCGAGCGCATGAAGGAGATGATCAACGACCTGCTCGCGTACTCACGCGTCGAGACGGAGGCCGAACCGCTGGAACCCGTCGACAGCGGGGCGGCGGTCTCGAACGCCCTCGACGACCTCCGCCTGCAGATCGAGGAGAACGACGCGGAGATCGATGTGGGCGACCTGCCGACGGTGGTCGCGGACCGCAACCAGCTCGAGCAGGTGTTCCAGAACCTCGTCTCGAACGCGATCAAGTACCGGGACGATGAGCCCCCGCGGGTCGAGATCGACGCCGAACGCGGGGACGGCGAGTGGGTGTTCCGGATCTCGGACAACGGCATCGGCATCGACCCGGCGCACGTCGACCGCATCTTCGAGGTGTTCAAACGGCTCCACACGAACGAGGAGTACCCCGGGACGGGCATCGGGCTCGCGCTGTGCGAGAAGATCGTCGAACGCCACGGGGGGCGCATCTGGGTCGAGTCCGAGGAGGGGGAAGGGGCGACCTTTTGGTTTACCATCCCGTTCGGAGGACAAGATGAGGACTGACGCTTTCGCCACCGCCGTTCGGGCCGGGGGAGGGTGCCGATGACCGGGCAGACGTCGTGTGAACCCGTCGACATCCTCCTCGTCGAGGACAACCCCGGCGACGTGCGACTCACCAAGGAGGCGTTCACCGGGGCCCGCATCAACAACACGATGCACGTCGTCACCGACGGCGAAGCCGCGCTCGACTTCCTCCACCAGCGCGGGGAGCACGAGTCGGCCCCCCGGCCGAAACTGGTGCTCCTCGACCTGAACCTCCCGAAGGTGGACGGTCTCGAGGTGCTCGAAGCGGTGAAGGACGACCCCGACCTCACGTCGATCCCGGTGATCATCCTGACGAGTTCGGAGGCCGAGGAGGACATCGTGCGGAGCTACGAACTGCACACGAACGCGTACCTCACGAAGCCGATCAACCCCGACGAGTTCATGGAGCTCGTCAGATCGTTCGAGCAGTTCTGGTTCACGCTGGTCCGGCTTCCGGACCCGGTGGAGTGATCCGATGAGCCACGACGACCCGCTCCAGCTCCTGCTGATCGAGGACAACCCCGGGGACGCCCGGTACATCACCGAACTGCTCCAGGAGGCCACCGAGCTCTCGGCCCGGGTCCGGAGCCAGGAGGTGGGAGACGGGCAGGTGTTCGACGAGGACGGGACGGCGCCGACCATCCACCACGAGTCGAGGCTCGAGGCGGGCTTGAACCTGCTCGACGAGGTCGCGGTCGACGTCGTGCTGCTCGACCTCGACCTGCCGGACAGCGAGGGGCTGGAGACGCTCTCGACCACACTCGACCGGGCATCGGCCCCGGTCGTCGTGCTCACCGGGCTCCGCGACCGGGAACGTGGGCTCAAGGCGCTGCGCAGCGGCGCCGACGAGTACCTCGTGAAGGACGAGGTGAACAGCGACCTGCTGATCCGGACGGTGTACCACGCCGTCGAGCGCCGAGCCCACCTGCGCGAGCTGAAGCGGTACGAGGTGCTCATCGAGGAGTCGACCGACGTCAACGCGGTCGTCGACCTGGACGGGACCATCCAGTACGTGACCCCGTCGGTCGAGACCGTCCTCGGCTACGAGCCCGGGGAGCTGACGGGCGAGAACGGGTTCGAGTACGTCCACCCCGACGACCGCGAGGGGGCGAGGAAGTCGCTCAAGCGGGTCCTGGAGACCGACGACGCCCCCTCCATGGAGTTCCGGTTCGAACACAGGGACGGCTCGTGGGTCGTCCTCGAGGTCCGCGGGCGCGACCTGCGCGAGGAGGAGCTCATCGACGGCATCGTCCTCTACACCACGGACGTCACCGAGCGGAAGCGGCGCGAGGAGCAACTGGCACAGCAGCGCGAGGAGCTCGCCGCGCTGAACCAGCTGAACGGCGTCGTCCAGGAGATCACCCACCGGGTCATCGAGTCGGCGACCCGGGAGGAGCTCGAACGGGCCGTCTGCGAGGCGCTGGCCGGCAGCGACTCCTACTCGTTCGCGTGGATCGGCGAGGTCGACGCGGCCTCCGAGAAGGTCGTCGTCCGCACGGAGGCCGGCGTCGAGGACTACCTCGGCGACGTGGAGATCACCGTCGACGACGGGTCAACGGGGCAGGGGCCGACCGGCCGGGCGATCCGGACGGGGACCATCCAGGTCGCCCGGAACGTCCACGAGGACCCCGACTACGAGCCCTGGTGGGACCACGCCGAGGAACACGGCATCCACTCGTCGGCGGCCATCCCGTTCGTCCACGACGGGATGCTGTACGGCGTCCTGAACGTCTACTCGGACCGCCGCTACGCCTTCGGCGACGACGAGCGGGCGGTCATCGGTCAGCTCGGGCAAGTCGTCGGCCACGCCATCACGGCCATCGAACGGAAGCAGGCGCTGATGAGCGAGGAGGTCATCGAGGTGAAGTTCGTCGTCCAGAACTACCTCGATTCGCTCGGCGTCGCCGGCGGCACGGACGACTCGATCTCCTTCGAACGGGTCGTTCCGCTCGGGGACGATCGGTACGCCGTCTACGGGCGGGCGGGCGCCGACGCCATCGACGTCCTCGACGCGGTGCGGGAGCACGACCCGTCCTGGGAGTCGGTGACAGTGCTGTCCGAGGGCGGCGACGAGATACGGTTCGAACTCACCCTCTCCGGGTCGACGATGCTCACGGCCATCGCGTCCGCGCACGGCCGCGTCCACCGCGCCACCATCGAGGACGGGGCGCTCGAAGTGACCGTCCACCTCCCGCCGGGCGCGAACGTACGGTCTGTCGTCGACACGATGCAGGAGGCGTACCCGATGACGCAGTTGCTCGCCCAGCGGCGCACGGAGCGGCGACCTGAGGCGCAGGTCGACGTCCGGCAGGCGTTCGACGAGCAGTTGACCCTCCGCCAGCAGAGCGCCCTGGAGGCGGCGTACTTCTCGGGCTTCTTCGAGTGGCCGCGGGACAGTTCCGGCGAAGACGTCGCGGAGTCGCTGGACGTCTCCGCGCCGACGTTCCACCAGCACCTGCGGGCCGCCGAACGAAAGCTCCTGGAGGCGGTGTTCGAGGCGTCGGACACGGAGCGTTGACCGGCGGTGGCGACCGTCATCGCGGAGGAAAACCCGACGACGCGGTGGACGGTAAACAATTAGGCCGAGGGGCTATGCGGTATCCGTCGAAGGGAAGGTGTATGAGCGAAGCCCCCCCGGAGGTGCCCTGTGAATCGTCGACGAACCAGGGATGCCTAGAACGCTCACGCTCGGACGCCGAACTCCTCGCGGCCGCGGCGGTCCCCCGTCGTCGGGCGGTCCTGGCGACGCTCCGCGACCACGGAGAGTTCGCCATGAGCGACCTGGCGACCCACGTGGTCGCGCGCGAGGAGGGAGTCGCGACGGACGAGGTGACGGACGCACGGCGCAACCGGGCGCTCACGGGACTTCACCACCAGCACGTGCCGGCGCTCGCCGACACCGGCCTCGTCGTGTACCAGCACGACGAGGAGGAGCCCCGCGTCGGACCCGCGGTCTGGCTCGCGGACGACCCCACCTTCGACGCCATCGAATCGGCGTTCGCGACGGGACGGACGGACGAGGTCGTCGACACGCTCCTGGCGGACTCCGCCCGGGAACTCGTCGTCTCGATCCTCCGGGAGCACGAGGGGGCGTTCGCGCTCGACGACCTCGCGTCGGCGGTCGCGGCCGTCGGGCGAACGGCCGGCTCCCCGCCCCCGGAGCGGGCGGTCACGTCCGCGGTCGCCTCGCTCCACCACGTCCACCTGCCGAAGCTCGACGACGTCGGCATCGTCGAGTACGACGCCGCGGAGCGAACCGTCGAGTTCGAGTCGGTCCCCGAGATCTACGACCTCGTCGTCGAGGGGACGAGCAACGTCGCCGTGTCGGACCCGAGCGAGTAACGACGTCGCCCTGGACAGCGAGTAACGACGTCGCCCTGGACAGCGAGTAACGACGTCGCCCGGCGGACGGGAGAGGCGTCGAACCGGGGCAGAACCGGTCACTCGACGTCCAGGTCGGCGAGCGCGAGCCGCCAGGCGTCGGGGTCAGTGAGGTCGCGGCCGTCGACGTGCCACTTCGGGTCGCCGTCGGCCGCGAGCGGCCGAACGACCTGCGTCGTCCGGGTCGCTACCCGCGAGAGGGGGAACGCGTCGTCGCGCAGGAACCCCCGAGCGCGAAGCACCTCCTCGTGGACTGACGACGAAGCTTTCAGGAGGTCGACGTCCCGGTAGTCCCGCACGAGGTCCGCGAGCAGCGCAGCGATCGCGTCCGACTCCCTTTCCCCCTCCCGCATCGGCTGGACGTCGAGTAGTTGCGTGCACGTGTACCCGTCGAGGTGCTCCGTGGCGGCGACGACGGCGGCGACCGGGTCGCCGTCCCGACGCGCGAGGTACGTCGTCGTCTCCCAGCGCGGGTTGTCGAAGCGCCACTCGTAGAACGCCCGGTCGCGGGGGACGGAGATCCGGTCCGGTCGGGCGTCCGCCGTGAGGGTCGCGAGTTCCGCGACCGGAACCGACTCGTGTCGCTCGACCGTGAAGTCGTCGACGCTCCCCCTGAGCCGGTCGCGGACGCGGAGCCAGCCGTGGAGCAACGGCTCGGTCACTCCCGCCACGACGGTGCTTCCGGGGAGGTCGCTCGTCTCCTTCTTCTGGGTCACCACTGCGCTCGGGTTCTGCATCCGGTACGCCTGCGGGAAGGGGCCGACCACCCGCCAGTCGAACTTCCGGAGCCCCGGGAGGAGCATCTCGCTCGGGAAGTTGAACAGCAGGTCCGCCCGCGCCGAGTAGCGGTCGATGAGCCGCTCGGTCATCCGCGTGAACAACCCTCGACGCCGGTGGTCGGGGTCGACGATCCAGTCGACCGGCTGGTAGGCGAACAGGTCGCGGTCCCCGAACTGAAGCGGGAGCGGGAGCAGCGGTTCGGCGCCGACGAGGTCGCCGTCCCGCTCCGCGACGACCATCTCGACGTCCGTCGCGTACGGGTTCTCCTCGAACCGCCACTCGAACCAGTCCGCCCCCTTCGTTCGCCCCCACACGCGCTCGTACAGCGAGAGGAACCCATCCCTGTCGTCCGGGCGGTAGGATCGGACGTCGTAATCGTTCCGTTCCTCGACGGAGGCGGTCATGGGCCTCTACGTACCGCATCCGATGGGTTTAGTAATCGGAGCTTACCTCAGTGGCGCCTCGACGGTCGGGATGTCACCAGCCGGTAGGTGTTCCCGTCGGGCGGTCGCGCCGCTACAAATGGGGTTTGCCGGCCATCGAGTCCGTTAGCTCCGGAACCGTCCGTGAGGTAAGCCTACCTTGTCGAGCGGAGCGAACGATATCAACCAGACACAATCGTCGAAATCGTCGGAAAGGGTACGATGAGTGAGGAACCGTGCGACCCCGAAAAGCGCCCTCCGAACGGCCGATCCGATCTCAGTACCGCGAGGGGAGGTACGCCAGCCCGATCATGAAGATGGAGATGAGGCCGCTCAGCAGCGTGACGCCCCAGAGCCCGTCCTTGTGCGTCTTGTAGTCGGTCGACTCCTGCTGGTAGGCCTGATACTGGTCGAACTGCTGGGTGAGCACCATCGTCTCGTTGTCCGGGAAGTAGGCGAAGTACGTGGTCGAGCCGACCGTGACGTTCGCCCGATCCTCGACCTCGACCTCGTTCGTCTGCGGGGCGGTCCACGCGAGCGTCGCGCCGCTGGAGTTGACGGTGTCGACGGTCGCCGTGTTGTTCTCAACGTTCGGCACCTCGTCGCCCTGCGAGTAGGTGCGCTCCTCCGGGGCGGGGAAGTACTCGTCGGCGGGGATCAGCTCCCGCGAGCCGTTCCCGTTGGCCGAGCGGACGACGTACTCCTGGCCGTCGACGGTGGTCGTCTGGTTCTCGACGGCGGAGTCGTTCTGGAGGATCGCCTGGCGGTTCTGTACCTCGCTGAGCGTGACGCTCTCGTTCTGGCCGGTCGGGACGGTGACGTTCCAGTCCTGGCCGTCGTAGGTGACGGTCGACCCGTTCTCCCACGTCAGCGTCTGCCGGGCCGAGGTGTTCGTCCAGTTGAGGGCGCCCGAGCGCTCCAGGGTCTCGCCGCCACCGCCGCCGTGGCCGCCGCCCCCACCGCCGGACATCTCGGCTTCGATGCTCTGGACGTTGTACTCGGTTCCGTCGACGGTGAAGCTCTCCCCCTGCTGGAGCGTGTGCTCGGGGTTCTCCACCGAGAAGTGCGGCGCGCTCGCGGTGGCGATGAGGGAGAACGACACCGCGCCCACGACGAGGAAGAACGCGACGTAGACGGCGGCGGCGCGTCGTTGCATACGGGGAGGACGGGGCGCCCGGCGTTTAACCGTTACTTTCTGTGAGGACGACCGCGACGGTCCGGTCGTCCATCGACTCTGACCCGACCGTCTACCCGCCCCGTCACGACCGCATCCACTGGCTCCGCCCGCCCGGGGCTTTTTTGCGAATCGGCGGTGAGGTCCAGGTATGGACTTCGATATCGGCGGGAACGCGGCGCTCGTGACGGCATCGAGCAGCGGGCTCGGGAAGGCGAGCGCACTGGCGCTGGCACGCGAGGGTGCGAACGTCGTGATGAACGGCCGGGACGAGGAGCGCCTGGAGGCGGCCGTCGAGGACGTCGCCGCGGAGGCGACGGACGGCGCGACGGTCGTCGGGCAACCTGCCGACCTCACGGACGAGGCGGAGGTCGCGGCGCTGGTCGAACGGACCGTCGACGAGTTCGGCGGGCTCGACCACCTCGTGACGAGCGCGGGCGGGCCGCCCGCCGGCCCGTTCCTCGAGACGACCGACGAGGACTGGTACGAGGCGTACGACCTGCTCGTGATGAGCGTCGTCAGGCTCGTGCGCGAGGCGGCTGACCCGCTGCGCGCGGACGGCGGCGGCACCATCGTGAACATCACCTCCCGGAGCGTGAAGGAGGCCATCGACAACCTCGTGCTCTCGAACTCCGTCCGGATGAGCGTCGTCGGACTCGAGAAGACGCTCTCGACGGAACTCGCCCCCGAGGTCCGGTCGAACGCGGTGCTCCCCGGCTCGCACGAGACCTCGCGCATCGAGAACCTGATGGAGGACGCCGTCGAGCGCGGCGACTACGACTCCTACGATGAGGCGCTGGCGGCCCGCGGCGAGGAGGTCCCGCTCGGGCGCATCGGCGACCCGATCGAACTGGGCAACGTCGTGGCGTTCCTCTCCTCGCCGAAGTCCGGGTTCGTCAACGGCGTCGCCATCCCCATCGACGGCGGCTCGGGCGCGTCGAATCTCTAACCTCATCCGTCGGTTTCTCGTTTCGTACTCTCTGATCTGAGCGACTGTTTGGGCGGTTCTGTACGGCCCGAAGCGCATCTGGCTCTGTACGCGACACGAACGCCTCGAAAGCCTCCGGCTTCCGCGGTCGTCACCCCGGTAGCAGTCAAACACCATCCGACCAAATGGATCGTAACTACCCAACCGACACGACCATTGAATACCGGCGAGTGCCCTCTCTACTCCATGAAGCCGGTCGACTTCGACGAGGCCGAGACGTACGAACCCGACGAGGGCTGGCAGCGGCGCGCGCTCGCCGGCAGCGACCAGTTCAGCTTCGAGTGGTTCGAGAAGCCGCCGGGCCACTCCTCGCCGATGCACGATCACGGGAACGAACAGGTGTGCATGGTCCTGCGGGGGGAACTCACCATCCACACCGAGGACGACTCGGTGACGCTCGGGCAGTACGACTCGGTGCTGCTGGAGTCGTCGGAGCCCCACCGCGTCGAGAACACGGGCGACGAACTGGCCGTCGGCCTGGACGTGTTCGCGCCGGGGCGCTCGTTCGACTTCTGGACCGACCGCGAGGACGACGCGGGGGACGAGGAGGAGGCCGGGGAAGCAGACGACGGCGAGCGGGAGGCGGGCGAGTAGATGCAGTACCTCGCCCGGAGCGCCGACGGTCGGCCGCTCGTCGGCGACGAGGAGGGGTTCGTCCCGCTCCAGGCCGCCTACCCGGACGCGTCGAGCGTCCGCGACGTCCTCCCGCGGGCACCGGGCGGCCTGCGCGACCTCGACGACGTCCCTGCCGGGCGGATGCCCCGCGAGAACCTGTCGTTCGGCCCGTTCGTCGGGGAGCCGGGGAAGCTGTTCGGCATCGGGCTCAACTACGCCGACCACGCCGCGGACCTCTCAGAGGACCCGCCGGAAGAGCCGGCGAGCTTCTTCAAGCCGAGCAGCGCGGTGACCGGCCCGGGCGGTCCGATCCGCCTGCCGCCCGAGTCGCAGTCGGAGCGCGTCACCGCCGAGGCCGAACTCGCGGTCGTCATCGGCCGGACGTGCCGGAACGTGAGCGTCGACGAGGCCGACGAGGTGATCGCGGGGTTCGCGCCGATCATCGACATGACCGCCGAGGACGTGCTCGAACGGAACCCGCGGTTCCTCACGCGGGCGAAGAGCTACGACACGTTCCTCGTGCTCGGCCCGCACCTCGCAGTTCCCGGCCCCGGGATGGACCTCGAGGACGTGGAGGTACGGACGGTCGTCGACGACGCCGTCGAGTCGCGCAACGTCGTCGCGAACATGCACTTCTCGCCGCGCGAGCTCGTGGCGTTCCACTCGAACGTGATGACGCTCGAACCCGGCGACGTCGTCTCCACGGGCACGCCGGGTGCCCACCCCATCGACCCCGGTGACCGAGTCCGCGCCGAGGTGGACGAGGTCGGGACGGTGGCTGCGGACGTCGTTCGGTAGCGCGGTTCTTTCGTCCCTGGTCGCTTCCTGGTAACTTTCCGTCATATAAATATCAAATGGCATTCTCGTGAAAACAACTATATTCCGTCCTGCGAATTGTTAACGCGGTATGTCAGACCACGGCACGAACCGGCGGGCGTTTCTGGTGACGGCAGGCGCGACGGGGCTGGCCGCGACGGCCGGCTGCATGGGATTCGGCGGAGACGGTGGCGGTGGTGGCGGCGGTGGTAGCGAGGACTTCCTCTCGACCGCGGAGGGGCTGGGGCTCGCGAACAACTGGCAGCAGCGCCGTATCGGCGCCGCGGACAGCTGGCCCATCGAAGCGCGCCGGCAGGTTCCCGACCGCCAGAGCGCCACGACCTGGACGGACAGCGAGGCGTTCCAGAGCGCCGTCGAGAACGACGTGTGGACGCCGCCGGAGGGGTGGCAGGACACCGCCGCCGGCGACGTGGACACGCTCCAGATCCTCAACCACGGCGCGGCGAACATGGAGTTCGACCCCGCGACACTGGCCGCCCACGAGATGTTCACCGAGAAAACGGGGATCGAGCTGGACGTCATCGAGATCGGCGTCGACCAGGCGAACACGCGCGAGCAGCAGTTCCTCTCGTCCGAGGAGCCGAGCCCGCACGCGTTCAACGTCGACGGGATCCTCGTTCCGGTGTTCGTCGAGCAGGGCTACCTCGAGGCCACGGACGTCCTCTACCCGGAGGGTGGGTACGAACCGTACATCCCGGCGCTCCAGAGCCTCGTCCAGTGGGACCTGGACCCCCAGTACGAGGGGACCCACACCTTCGGCTACCCGAACATCGGCGAGGCGAGCATGGGCCACCTCCGGACGGACCTCGTCGAGGAGCAGGGGATCGACCCCTCGCGGTTCCAGGGCGAGTGGTCCTGGGACCTCCTCGAGGAGCTCGGCGAGGCGTTCAAGGGGACCGACCTGAACGCCTTCGCGTACTACGCCGGCACCTCGACGTACCTGGCGTACTCGTTCCGGGAGCTCCTCTTCCAGCAGGGCGGGCGCATGGTCCAGGACGACGGCACGGTCGTGATGAACTCCCCGGAGGCCGTCCGCGTCATCCAGAAGATGAAGGAGTGGCGCGACGCGGGCTACGTCCCCAGCGACGTCATCTCGTACGGCGAGGGGGATATCGTGGATCTGATGGCGTCGGGACAGCTGGCGTACACGACCGCGTTCAGCGACTTCATCCCGCGGCTGCTCCAGGAGTACGAGGCCGGTTCCCAGTACCAGGTCGTCGTCCCGCCGGCTGCCAACGCGGGGCCGTCGCCGACCCAGGCGGGACTCGTCGCGCCGAACACGACGAGCATCAACCGGTTCTCGGACACCGGCCACAAGCTGGCCTCGATGCTGTACGGCGACCTGAAACTGAGCTACTTCACCCAGTGGCTCGAGTTCACCTACGAGGGGAACATCTCGTACATGGACCAGGTCTACACCGACTCGGCGGAGAACGACTTCGTCACGTTCGGGGAGGTTATGGGGAACGCCATCGAGAACGGCGTCCTCGAGCTCTTCCCGCAGATGGCCTCGGTGTTCCAGCAGATGCTCTCGCCGGCCCAGCGGGCGATCCAGGGCGAGATGTCCCCGCAGGAGGCGATGGACCAGGTGCAGAGCTTCGTGGACTCCGAGGTCAACAACTGATGACCTGGAGGTATTCACCGACCCGCCATGGCCACTGAGGAGTTCGAGGGCGAGGTCGGCCCCCACGGCGGCGGCCTCACCGGCACGATCTCCGACTGGGTGAACGACCACATCCGGACGGTGCTGCTCGGCCCGTCGCTAGTAGCGCTGTTCCTCGTGTTCATCTACCCGGCGGTGATGCTGCTGTGGCTGTCGCTCCAGAACACGCGCGGCTTCGGCGAGACGTTCGAACCGGCGTACAACTACGGGCGCATCTTCGGCGACCCGACGTTCTGGAACGCGGTCGAGAACACGCTCGTCTACTCGTTCGGCTCGCTCGTCGTCTCGGTGGGCGCCGGGCTGATCGTCGCGCTCGCGCTGAACAAGCTCGTCAACCAGCGGTTGCGGGACGCCTACTCGACGCTCATCCTCATCTCGTGGGCGGTGCCGCTGTCCATCGTCGGCGTCACCTGGCAGTGGATGTTCAACGGCGAGCTGGGGGTCGTCAACAAGGTCCTCATCGACCTCGGGGTACTCGACGCCGGGTACTCCTGGCTGTCGAACTCCGTGTCCGCGATGATCGTCGTCATCCTCGCCGACTCGTGGTCGCGCATCCCGTTCGCGACCATCGTGCTGCTCGCGGGACTCCAGTCCATCCCGCAGGACATGTACGACGCCGCGAAGACCGACGGCGCGACGACGTGGCAGACGTTCCGGCACGTCACGCTACCGTACCTGCGGCCGTCGTTCTTCGTCGCCGGGCTCATCACCTGGATGTTCGCGTTCCGCGCGTTCGCCATCCCGTTCTCGACGACGGGCGGCGGGCCGGGCGGCGCGACCGAGACCCTCGCCATCTACATCCACCGCTTCGGCATCCAGTTGCTCGACTACGGGTTCGCCTCGGCGGTCTCAGTGTTCCTCGTCGCGGTGACGCTGCTCGTCGCCACGGGGTACGTCTACTTCATCCTCGCACGGATGCAGGAGATCGAGGTGTAACATGGCGGGGGCAGACTTCACCGTCGAGAAGTACCGGCGTCGACAGCGAATGTGGGACGCCGTCGAGAGCCGGTACGTCGTTCATCTGGTGCTGTTCGCGGCCGTGTTCTTCACCATCTCGCCGCTGGTGTGGCAGCTCATCACGTCGTTCAAGACCTCGCAGGGCGTCCTCGCGCTGACGTACCTGCCGCTGGACCCGACGATCGCAGCCTACGAGCGGGCGCTCATCGATCGGGGGTTCTGGCGCGCGGTCGTGAACAGCGTGATCATCGCCTCCGTGTCGACGGCGATCGTGATGGTGCTCGGGACGCCGGCCGGCTACGTGTTCAGCCGGTTCCGGTTCCCGTTCGACAACGCGGTGTTCGTGTTTGTGCTGTTCACGCGGCTGTTCCCGCCCATCGGGCTGGTGACGCCGTACTACCGGATCATGACGACGTTCGGGCTGTTGAACACGAAGACGGGCATCGTCATCGCGAACGTCTACCTCTGGCTCCCGCTCGTCATCTACATCATGCGGAACTTCTTCATCACCATCCCCCAGTCCCTCGACGAGGCGGCCAGGGTCGACGGCTGCACGAAGATCCAGGCGTTCTGGCACGTCGTGTTCCCCGTCGTCCTGCCCGGCTTCGCCGCGGGGACCATCCTCACCTTCCTCTACTCCTGGCGGGAGTTCCTGTTCGCGTTCACCGTCAGCACCGACCTCACCTCGATGACCATCCCGGTGGCGACGTTCCTGTTCGTCGGGGACGCGGGCATCGACTGGGCGGCGATGGCCGCCGCCTCCATCGTCTCCGTCATCCCGTCGGCGCTGGTGGTGGTCTTCTTCCAGCGGTACATCGTCGTCGGCATGACGGGAGGGATGAAGGGATGACCGGGCCCCACTCGCCCCCGGCGACGCGGATCACCCGTGCGAACGGGACTCCGGAAGCACCGGCCGCACGACCGACCACGGAGACCATCGACCAATGAGCGACACAGCAGGACCCAAAGCGGACGAGCGGACGACGCAACGGACGGATCGCGACGTCAGCGTCGAACTCAGGGACGTCACCAAGACGTTCACCGAGGAGGACGGTTCGACCGTCGTCGCGGTCGAGGACCTGGACCTGACGATCTACGACGGGGAGTTCGTCGTGATCGTCGGGCCCTCGGGCTGCGGGAAGACGACGACCCTGCGGATGATCGCGGGGCTGGAGGAGCCGACGGGAGGGGACATCGTCATCGAGGGGCGCGACGTGAAGGGGCTCGACCCCCGCGAGCGCGACATCGCAATGGTGTTCCAGAACTACGCGCTGTACCCGCACAAGACGGTCCACGACAACATCGCGTTCCCGCTCCAGATCCGGAAGTACCCGGACGAGGAGGTCGAACAGCGCGTTCAGGAGGTCGCCGAGTCGCTCGACATCCCCGGCCTGCTCGACCGCCGCCCGTCGGATCTCTCGGGCGGGCAACAGCAGCGCGTCGCGCTCGGGCGCGCCATCGTGCGCGACCCCGCCGTGTTCCTGTTCGACGAGCCGCTGTCGAACCTCGACGCGAAGCTCCGCATCGAGATGCGGACCGAACTGAACAAGCTCCACGACCGCGTCGGGAAGACCTCGGTGTACGTCACCCACGACCAGGTCGAGGCGATGACGCTCTCGGACCGCGTCGTCGTGCTCGACGACGGGCAGCTCCAGCAGTTCGCGCCGCCCCAGGAGCTGTACAACGCGCCGGCCAACAAGTTCGTCGCGGGCTTCATCGGCGAGCCGCCGATGAACTTCTTCACCGCCCGCGTCGAGGAGCGCGGCGGGGAGTGGTGGGTCGTCTCCGACGCGTTCGACCTCCGCCTGCCCGACGAGCACGACGCGAAGCTCCGCGAGTGGACCGGCGACCTCGGGAACGCCGAGTTCGGCGTCCGACCCGAACACCTGTTCGACGTCGCGGTCCAGGGCGACCCCGGCGAGGGAGCGACGTTCGACGTGCTGGTGAAGGTGATCGAGCCGATGGGGCCGCACATGGACGTGACGGTCGCGCCGGTCGACCGCCCCGACGACGAGGACGCCGAGTTCACGGCGCGCGTCTCGAACGAGAGCGACGTGTCCATCGGGGGCAGGGTCACCCTCGGCGTCGAACTCGACAAGGCGCACCTGTTCGACGGCCGGACCGGCGAGAACGTCCTCCGGTAGCGGTCCCGCTCCTCGCGGCGGCGGTACTCGACCGGTTCGACCGCCTCGGCCGGTCCGACCTACCCGACCGATCCGGCCTACCCGAGCGGCTCGAAGCGGGGCTCGCCGTCCGCGAACGAGAGTTCCTCCCGGCCCTCGACGGTGACGCCGGCGGGCGGGTCGCGCGCGAGCGCCTCGGAGACGCGGAACGACGACAGCGACGCCGTGTCGCGAATCCAGGCGACGCGGACGTCCGCCGGGTCGTAGGTGCCGATCGTGGAGAGCGCCGCCGTGACCGCGTGCTCGTCGTCGGGGAGGACGACCGGGAGCTTCGCCTTGCTGAGCGACCCGCTCGTGAGCGCGTTCGTGTACACCTGGTCGAGGTCGAGTTCCTCGGCGACCGCGCGGGTCGTCACGTCCGCGAGGCCGATGCCGTTGCCGTTGCCGTGGGTCGCCTCGGTGAGCCCCCGGACGACGATGCGCTTGATGGCGGGGTGCTCGGGGTCGTCCGCGTTCAGCACGCTGTACCGGCCGACGACGTTGGTGTCCATCCCCGCGCCGGAGACGTCCTTTCCGATCTCGTCGACGACGAGCACGTCGAGTTCGTCGAACGGGAGCGTCGGCATGTACTCGTCGGCCAGTTCCAGCAGCGGCTCCTCCGCGTCGGGGAGCGCCGACGCGGGGACGCCCTCGACGCGGGCGGTCCGGTCGTGGAAGTTCTCCACGATGGCGAGGCCCCCGAGCAGCGGCGCCTCCGCGCGAACCACGTCGAGCGCGGCCGCGAGGACGCGGACGTATCCCTTCACGAGCGCGTGCTCGTGGGCCGCCTTCGCGCCGGGCTGTTTGCCCAGCCCGATGGTCGCCATCTTCGTCAGCCCGCTCTCGAACCGGCCCGTGAAGTTGGTGTGGGCCTTCACGCGGTTGATCACGAGGGCGCCGTCGGCCTCGAGCGCGGCCGTCGAGAACGGGACCGGGGCGCCGACGGCCGACTCGCCGAGGGTGGTCGTGTCCATCCGCGCGTCGACGGGGCAGCCGAGCGCCTCCTCGGTGAGGCCGATGCCGGCGAGGGTCCGTCGCTGTCCCTCGGCGGTCGCGCCCCCGTGGCTCCCCATCGCTGGGACGACGAACGGCTCGAAGCCGCGCCGTTCCAGTTCGTCGATCACCGCCCGCGCGATTGGGACGACGTCGTGGATGCCGCGGCTCCCCAGCCCGACGGCGACGCTCGCTCCCCCGGGGAGGTCGCCGAGCGGGAGTTCGGCGAGTTCACCCCGAGCCGCCGCCTCCACGTCCGCCAGTTCCGGCGTCTCCGGCTCGTACCGGACCGACGCGAACCGGGGGAGCGCCGGCGGATGGAGCATCGCGTCGACGACGCTTGCGTCCGGGAATCGCATGTGAGGTAGTGTGACGGGCGGCGGGTAAACGGTGTCGGAAGTGGTTCGTGCTACCATGTGGCATAGAGATTTGCCGGTTCGAACCGAACCGTCCCGCATGGAAATCGCCGAGGTCGAGAGTTTCGCCGTGTCCATCCCGCTGGACGAGCCGGTCTCGTTCGCGACGCGGACCGTCGAGGAGCGCGACCACGCCATCACGTACGTCCGAACCGCCGACGGGATCGAGGGGCTCGGCTACACGCTCGGGTACGGCGGGGCGGGGCTCGTCGCCGACGCCGTGACGGACGTGCTCGCGCCGATGGTCGAGGGCGAGGACCCGCGCGACACCGAGCGCCTCTGGCGCGAAATGTTCGACGGCACCGTCCAGATCGGCCGGAAGGGCGCCATACTGCGGGCCATCGCCGTCGTGGACATCGCGCTCTGGGACCTCGCGGGGAAGCTCCTCGACGTGCCGACCTACCAGCTCCTCGGCGGGAAGTACCGCGACGAGGTTCGCATCTACTGCGACCTCCACGCGGGCGAGGCGTACGCGGTCGACACCGGCTACACCGAGTACGGCGAGGAGGAGTCCTACACGCCGGCGGCGTACGCCGAGACCGCCGAGCAGGCCGTCGAACTCGGGTTCGACGCCATCAAGTTCGACCTCGACACGCCGACGGACAACGAGCCGGACCCGTTCAACGGCCGGCTATCGGCCGCGGACGTGGAGGACAAGCGCGAGATCGTCGCCGCCGTCGACGAGGCCGTCCCCGACGAGGTGGAGGTCGCGTTCGACTGCCACTGGGACTACTCGCTCGACGCCGCCAAGCGGCTGGCCCGCGCGCTGTAGCCGTACGGCCTCATGTGGCTCGAGGACGTCGTCCCGCGGGAGAACGTGAAGGCGCAACGGGAGGTCGCCCGCTCGACTAGCACGCCGCTCGCGACCGGGGAGAACCGCTTCCGCGTCCACGAGTTCTCCGAACTGCTGTACGAGTTCGCGGTCGACGTCGTGACGCCGGACCCGACCACCTGCGGGGGGCTCGCGGAGTCGCGGGCCATCGCGAACCGGGCGGAGGAGAACTACATCGTCTTCTCGCCGCACAACGTCTGCGGCCCCGTCGGGACGATGGCGTGCGTCCACCTCGGGGCGTCGATTGCGAACTTCGGCGTGCTGGAGTTCCACGCGCTGGAGGTGGACTGGTGGGACGACCTCGTGACGCGCTCGGACCCCCTCATCGAGGACGGGTACGTCGCCGTGCCCGAGGCGCCGGGGCTCGGCGTCGAACTCGACGAGGACGTGGCCGCCGAACACGCGAAGGGCGACGGCGACCTCTGGTCGTGACGGTCGGCGCGGCGGGAGAAGAGCCGGAGTCGGTGGACCGGGAGGATCGGCTCAGACCAGCGTGTCCGGTCGGGTCGACAGGTAGTCGAACACCGCGCCGAGCCCGAAGCCGTAGCCGAGGTGGGCGACGAGCGTGAAGAACACGTAGCCGGGCAGCCAGAACGACGGGTCGTAGAACGCCATCGCGAACCCGGTCCAGATGACGGCGCCGAACGTGATCCCTCTGGTGGCGAAGCGATCCCCCGGCAGGTACGACCCGGCCGACGCGAACAGCAGCGGCCAGACGACCATCCCGCCGGCCAGGAAGACGAAGTAGCCGACCGCGACCGGGTGCTGCGGGTAGAACACGACGGTCCCCGTCATCTCGGCCAGTTCGGCGAACGCCGTCATCTCGAAGGCGCCGAACGTCCGCGCGACGAGCAGGCCGACGGTTACGATCGCGGTGCCGACCGCGCCGCCGACGGCGCCGACGAACCCGTCGGTGATGACGCCGAACAGGTGGTCGAAGTCCGGTTCGGCCTCCTCCTCGCCCAGTTCGACGTCCTGAACGGTCCCCGGTGAGTTCTCCTCTTCCATGGTGTGTGGTACCATCGTTCATGATAAAAGGCTTGTCCCGGCGTTCGACCGCTTAACGACCACTTCTGGCCGACTTCCGGGGGCATTCTCCGCAATGAATAAGTGTACATGGGGGGGATTGGGTGCAACGTGCTGGGTTAACGGATGTCATGATACTCGATCACACCGGGGCGGGCGTAGGCCTGGCGCCGCTCCAGAACGGCATCGTCCCGCGGGGAACGCGTGTACAGGTGTTCCAGCAGATCTTCGACGTGTTCCTCGTGCTCGGAACGCTCGTCGGCGTCGTCGTCGTGGGCTACATGCTCTACAACGCCTACAAGTACCGGGCGGACGCCGACGTGAAGCGGGGGAACGAAGACCTCCCGACGCTGGGGGAACTCCCCACCGGCAGCGGTGGCGGCGGCAAACTGTTCGTCTCGTTCACGCTGAGCGCCGTCATCGTGATCTCGCTCATCGCCTGGACGTACGGGGCGCTGGCGTTCGTCGAGGACCCGCCGACGCCCGAGGACACCGTCGAAGTCGAGGTCGTCGGGTTCCAGTTCGGCTGGAAGTTCATCTACCCGAACGGCTACCAGGACTCGACCCTCCGGGTCCCCGTCGACACCAACGTGAAGCTCTCGATCACCTCCGAGGACGTGTTCCACAACATCGGCGTCCCGGAGCTCCGGGTGAAGTCCGACGCCATCCCGGGCCAGACCACGGACACGTGGTTCATCGCCGACGAGCGGGGGACGTACATGGCGCAGTGCTACGAGCTGTGCGGCGTCGGCCACTCGTACATGACCGCCGAGGTGAAGGTGATGCCACAGGACGAGTACGAGGCCTGGTACGCGAACACGACCGCCGAGAACGGCACCGCATCGGGCGGAAACGGCACCGCCGGGAACGGGACGGCGGGCAACGGAACGGCGAGCAACAGTACGGCACACGCGCTCGGAGGAGCATGACGACGAACGACGACACCGACGACCGGATCGACGACCCGAACGCCCGAAGTGATGGCGACGACGCCGGCAGTGACGGGCGGGCGAGCACGGCCCCGACGACCGACGACGACGACGGCACCGACCCGACGCCGGCGACCGACGGCGGCGACGCGGGAGTCGAGGCCGACGGCGGCCACGGGACGGCCGGGGCGGCCGCCGAGACCGACGAACACCACGGGTTGCCGGGAGCCGAGACGCTGACGCGCTGGTTCGTCACGACGAACCACAAGGACGTCGGCATCCTCTACACGGTGACGGCGCTGTTCTTCCTCGTCTTCGGGGGCGTGCTGGCCCTGCTCATGCGGCTGCAGCTGTGGGTCCCCGGCACCGGCTTCCTGTCGGCGAACGCCTACAACCAGGCCGTCTCCGCCCACGGGCTCCTGATGGTGTTCTGGTTCCTCTCGCCGTTCGCGTTCGGCTTCGCGAACTACGTCGTCCCGCTCCAGCTCGGGGCGAAGGACCTCGCGTTCCCCCGGCTGAACGCGCTCTCCTACTGGCTCTACCTGTTCTCCGGGGCCCTGTTCTTCGTCTCGTTCTTCCAGGGCGGCACCTTCTCGGGCGGGTGGACGATGTACGCGCCGCTGAACATCCCGCTGTACACGCCCGAACCCGGCGCGACGACGACGGTGCTCGCGATGATCATGTTCGTCGCCTCGGTGACGGTGTCGTCGGTGAACTTCCTCACGACGATGCACCGGATGCGCGCGGAGGGGATGCGGCTCAGGGACATGCCGCTGTTCAGCATATCCATCCTGCTCACCGTCTGGATGATGCTGTTCGCGTTCGCCGCGCTGCTGGCGGCGATGATGATCCTCACCTCCGACCGGCTGCTGGGGACGACCTACTTCGCCGCGACGGGCGCCGGCGGGTCGCTGCTGTGGGCGCACCTGTTCTGGTTCTTCGGCCACCCGGAGGTGTACATCGTCTTCTTCCCGGCGCTGGGGGCGATGGCGGAGATATTCCAGACGTTCACCGGGCGCCGCATCGTCGGCCGAAAGTGGTTCATCGCGGCGATGCTGCTGGTGGCGCTCCAGAGCTTCGTCGTCTGGATGCACCACATGTTCCTCACGGCGATCAACCTCCAGATCAAGACGCTGTTCATGGCGACCACCATCGGCATCTCGCTGCCGTTCGACCTGATGGTGTTCGCGCTCATCTACACCACCATCAAGGGGCGGATTCGGTTCACGACCCCGTTCCTGTTCGCGTTCGGCGGGCTGCTCGTGTTCATCATCGGGGGCATCACCGGGGTGTTCCTCGGCGCCGTCGTGCTCGACTACGAGTTCCGCGGCACCTACTGGGTCGTCGCGCACTTCCACTACGTGATGGTCGGCGGCGTCACCGCGCTCGTCGGGGCGCTGTACTACTGGTACCCGAAGATGTCCGGCCGGATGTACGACGAGTTCCTCGGGAAGGTCCACTTCGCGGTGTTCTTCGTCGGGTTCAACGTGCTGTACTTCCCGATGTTCATCGCCTGGGAGACGCCCCGTCGCGTCTTCGAGTACCCGATGGCACTCGCCGGCTACCACCAGACGGCGACCGTCGGGGCGTTCCTGCTCGGCGGCTCGTTCCTCATCATGTTCTGGAACCTGACCAAGAGCCTCTGGGCCGGCGACCCGGCGCCGGACAACCCCTGGGAGCACGCGACGACCGCCGAGTGGGCGGTGTCCTCGCCCCCACCGCTCGACAACTTCCCCGGTCGGCCGAGCTACGCGAGCGGGTCGCTCTCGTTCGTCGACGACCTCCGCCCGTCGATCGGTTCGGGCGGGCCGAGCGCCGCGGACGGCGGCCTGCCGGCCAGCGCGCACGTCGACGACGCGGCGCACGCCCACGACGATCACGGCGCCGACCACGCGAGCATCTGGCCGTTCGTCGTCGGCCTCGGCGGGTTCTTCGCCCTGCTGGGCCTCTCGGGCATCCGGGAGGGGAGCTTCGTCCCCGGCATCGCCGGCGGCGCCTACGCGGGGCTGCTCGCGGTGGGGGTCGTCGTGCTCGGCTACGGGCTGGTCGGGATGACTCGCGAGCCGTTCCAGGGGCTCACCGGCCCGTTCGGATCGAGCTGGCCGTTCGAGAACATCGAGAACACGAAGCTCGGGCTCTGGATCTTCCTGGCCTCCGACGTGGTGCTGTTCGGGGCGTTCATCGGCTCGTACGTGTTCATCCGGGTCGCGGAGGGGTGGCAGAGCTGGCACCACCTCATCCCGGCGGCGCACGTCCCGCTCCCGGGGCTCATCAACACGTACCTGCTCCTGACGAGCAGTTTCACCGTCGTGCTCGCCCTGGTCGCGGCCGAGAAGGGCAGGCGGTGGGGCGTGGTCGGCGGCCTCGCGGCGACGTTCCTGCTCGGGGTCGGCTTCCTCATCAACAAGGCGCTGGAGTGGCAGCACCTGTTCCACGTCCACTCGGAGGCGTTCCCGCACGGCTGGAACCTCTCGACGAACGTCGCGTCGTCGACGTTCTACCTCACGACGGGGCTCCACGGCGCCCACGTCGCCGTCGGCCTGCTCATCACGCTGTACATGCTGATCCGGGCGGTCAAGGGGGCGTACCTGGACGACGAGCGCCCGGTGGAGTACTTCGGGCTCTACTGGCACTTCGTCGACATCGTCTGGCTGTTCCTGTTCCCGCTGTTCTACATCCTCTAGGTGATCAAAATGACGTCAACAAAACTGTACACGGCGATATACGTGGTCCTGTTCGTACTGGCGACCCTGCAGGTGCTCATCGAGCAGTTCGAGGGGTTCACCTACTGGACGGCGTTCGCGATCATCATGGTCGTCTCGACCGCGAAGGCGATCGTGGTCGCGGGCTACTACCAGCACCTCCGCTCGGAGCCGCGGTCGGTGTCGTACGTGATGCTCGGCGGGCTGCTTGCGGCGCTGGCGCTGACCGTCGCCGCGTCGTACTCGATCATGTAGGTTCGGGGAGTTCGGTTTTTTCGCGGTCGGTGTTCGATCGCTGTGGTGACGTTCGAGTTCTATTAGGAGGGAATCCCTTCGAGGTCGTTACGTCGGTTTCGGAGTACATCGGTTTCGGAGCAACGGGCTAATTCCAAGCGTCATGAAAGCCACGCCCTCCCCAGCCGATTCGCTCCCTCGCTTCGCTCGGTCACTCATCCCTCGCGCACGTGTGCTCGCGCCACGGGGGCGCTCGCGTCACGTGCGCCGACCGCCAGTGGGCCGCCTTTCGACCCGTAGTTCACTTTCACCTCGCTTCCGTCCCCTTTATCCGGAGCCCTCCCGGAGTTGCACCAGAAATGCCGGGCAATCCGAAGGGCGACCGCCGCGAGCGCGAACTCGTCAACAGGCTCGACGAGGCGGGGTTCGCGGTGATGCGCGCGCCCGCCAGCGGCTCCTCTACCGACCGGGAACTCCCCGACGTGCTGGCAGGCGACGCCGACGTCTTCTACGCCGTCGAGGCGAAGTCCTCCTCCGGGAAACCCATCTACCTCACCGGCGAGGAGGTCGAGGCCCTCATCTACTTCGCGCGGAACTTCGGCGCGAGCCCGAAGGTCGGCGTGCGTTTCGACCGCGAGGACTGGTACTTCTTCCACCCGAGCGACCTCCACACGACCGACGGCGGCAACTACCGCGTGAAGAAGGAGACCGCCATCGAGGACGGGCAGACAATCGAGGACCTGAAGGCGGCGGGCGAGGAGGCCGGGAGCGACCGCTCCGTCGCCGAGGTCCTCAACGCGGTCGAGCAGGGCGTGCTCTCCGCGGACGAGGCCGCCGAGATGCTGGAGTAGAGGAGTGTTCTCCGAGGACCCCGTCAGACTCCGACGACCGCGAGGTTCGGGGCTATATCGTCCGGAATCCGCTTCAGTCGCGAGGCGGGGAACGAGTAGCGCCGGAGGCCGGACACGTCGAGGTGGCCGTCCGCCGCACGAGCGCGGCCGACGTACACCGCCTCGACGACGGGTTCGTGGTCGCCGTAGTCGCGGTTCGAGTCGTACTCGGCGATGGGCCGGCCGTCGTCCGTCTCGCGCTCGTCGGACCGCTCGCTCGTCACGTCGGTGACGAGCAGCAGGCTTCCGGACTCGCGGTCCCGGACGAACTCGCCGCGAGCCGGCCGGTGGACTGGACAGAGGTAGCTCCCCTTCCCGACGGGGACGAAGATCGGTTCGCCACAGACCGCGCAGGCGCCGTCGCGCTTGCCCGGCGGCGGCACGAGCCCCTCGTTCACCTCCATCGCGACGCGGCGGAGGTGCTTGCAGCGGGCGTTTCGAATCGTTCGGTCCGGACAGCTGCACGAGCGGGCGTCGAGGTCGACGATGTAGCTGTCGTGCTCGGTGTCCACGAGGTACGTGTCGTCCCGGAGCGCCCGCACCGCCATCGGTTCGCGGCGGGCCCGCCCGGCCCGGCCGGTGAGGCCGTCGTCGGGGAGCGTGTGACGGGCTGCGGACGCGGATGTGTGTACTGAGTGCGTCATCCCGTATCGACCGTCTCTACGTGCTCGACGGACCTAAACCCTCGTTTCACGTGCAACGTCACACCCCTCAGTCCACCCCGTTCGGGTGGGTTTCCCTGGCGTCTACAGTGGAACCAACACGGTGTTGCGAGGCGCTTCGAAGCCCTTTTGCCGGGTGCCGGGGAAGGCGGCGGCATGGAAATCGACGCGGAGATGCGCCGGAAGATCGCCGTTTCCGTCGGCGCGGTCGGCGTGTTCATCGCGCTCGTCGTCGTGGTGGGGAGTCAGTACACGAACGACCACCACCTCAACGAGGTCGGCGGCTACGCCCTCGTCGGCATCGTGGCGCTGTTCGTGGTCCTGATGGCGCTCGTCGGCCTGTTCCTCGACGCCTCGTAGATTCCGCTCGAACCGCTTCCGGCCCATTCTGACGCCGCCTTCCGTTCCGCCTTCGGCCCACTCCCCGCTCAGGCGTCCGCATCCGCGTCCGCGTCGGCACCGGTACCCGCGTTCCGCCGCCGCTCCCGCCAGTCCACGACCTCGTCGGCCTCGCGCAGTTGCCGGGCGTAGAACTCCAGGGGGTGCGGCGCGACGCGGCGGTGCTCGTCCTCGTTGTCGCACACGCCGTAGGCGCCAAGCGTCTCACAGGACGGCGGCGGGTACTGCGCCCCCGATTCGTCGCGGAGGTACGCGAACTCCGCGGCCACCCGATCGGGCGAGAGCCCGCCCTCGGTGAGCGTCACGACGCCTCCCACGTCGAGGTTCAGGCCGGCGAGGAACGACAGCAGGGCGAACCGCTCCTGCGGGTCGAACTCGTCGCCCTCGCCGTTCCGGGTCCGGTCGAGCAGGCGGGCGAGACACGGCGGAAAGTGCTCGGGCGCGACGACGTCGAAGTCGGCGACGGTCGCGCGCTCGGCGAGCAGGTCCCGGAGATCGGCGATCTCGGTCTCCAGTTCCTCGGAGAGCTCCTCGCTCACGCCCTCGAACGGGAGCCCCTCGGACACGCGCTCGCGGACGGCCTCCCGGAGCACGCGGAACAGCCCGTCGCGCGGGACCCGCACCTCGCCCCCCGCGAGTTCCCGGTTGACCAGCCGCCAGTCGTCGCCCCAGCGCGGGTCGACGTACTCGAGGTACGCGCCGACGCCGAGCCGGAACCACTGGGGTTCGGGCGCGCCGGCGGGCGGGTCCTCCGGGCGCGTCCGGTCGGCCAGGTCGAACTCCCGGAGGAGGGTGTGGAGGTCGGCCCGGGCGGGGTCCGGCGGGCCGTCGCGCGCGACGTCCGCGGTGAACCGCTCGTGGGCCGTCCGGGCCTCGGCGCCGGCGTACTTCTCCACCGCGGCGGGGGAGTCGAGCAGCGAGACGAGGATCCGCGCGAGTGGGTAGGAGAGCAACTCCTCGCGCGTGTCCCACTCATGGGGCGTCTCGGAGGCGACGGTTCCCTCGACCAGCGCGCGTTCGACGCGTTCGCGCCCCCGTTCGACCGCCGGGTCGCGCTCGGCGACGAGCGTCGCGAGGTCCACGCCCGCCTCGCGGACCGCCTCGCGGGCGTTCCCGAAGAACGGGTAGCGGGCGTAGCGCGGGTCCATACTTGGACTCCGGGTTGCGAGCGGGGTGGGTTAAGCACGACGGTCTTCCCATCGTCGCGGTCGCGCCGTTCGGCGGCGACTGGTAGGGTCCGCCTGTTCGGGAGCCGATCCGATCCCGGTGGAGGACGGACCGCCACCCGAACGCGCGGAACGGCGGATGGACAAGAATTTAAGCCGTCCGGGCCAACTCCCGCGATACCATGACCAAGAAATCGAAGGCCAAGAAGAAGCGGCTGGCCAAGCTGGAGCGGCAGAACAGCCGCGTCCCGGCCTGGGTGATGATGAAGACCGACATGGACGTCACGCGAAACCCCAAGCGTCGCCACTGGCGGCGGAGCGACACGGACGAGTAAATGAGCGCCAACGACTTCGAGGAGCGGGTCGTCACCGTCCCCCTCCGCGACGCCAAGCAGGCACCGAAACAGGAGCGGGGCGACCGCGCCATGTCGCTCATCCGCGGCCACCTCGCCAAGCACTTCTCGGTCGAGGAGGGCGACGTCAGGCTCGACCCCGCCGTCAACGAGGCGATCTGGGAGCGCGGCAGGCAGAACCCGCCGAGCACGTTCCGCGTTCGCGCGGCCCGCTTCGACGAGGACGGCGAAGTCGTCGTCGAGGCCGAGCCCGCGTAATCGGTTCGTCGTGCTCCGCGTCTCCTTCGAAGGTTCGTCGTACGTCGGCGTCTACGCGCACGTCTCGACCGGCTGCCTGCTCGTGCGCCCCGACGCGGGCGAGGACCGCATCGAGGACCTCGCAGACGAGTTCGACCTCCCGGCGACGGCGACGACCGTCGGCGGCTCCGGCACCGTCGGCGCGCTGACCGCCGGCAACGAGAACGGCACGCTCGTCTCCCGGCAGGCGACCGACCGCGAACTCGAGACCATCCGCGAGGCGACCGGCGACCCCGTCGAACGGCTCCCCGGGAGGCTCAACGCCGCCGGCAACGTCGTGCTCGCGAACGACTACGGCGCGTGGGTCCACCCGGAGCTCACGGACGAGGCTGTCGGCGTCGTCGAGCGGACCCTCGACGTGCCGGTCGAGCGCGGCTCGCTCGCGGACGTGAACACCGTCGGCACCGCCGCCGTGGCGAACAACACCGGCGTGCTGTGCCACCCCCAGTCGCGCGAGGAGGAGCTAGAGGCCGTCGAGGAGCACCTCGACGTGTACGCCGACCTGGGCACCGTGAACTACGGCGCCCCGCTCGTCGGCTCCGGCCTGCTCGCCAACGACGACGGCTACGTCGTCGGCGAGGACACCACCGGCCCGGAACTCGGCCGCATCGAGGACACCCTCGGCTTCATCGAGTAGGCGCGATTTTGGTTTCGATTGGCGTTTTTGGGATCTGTTTGGTGGGACAGAGCTGATCGACTGCTAAACCAAGACTGCCGCTACCCATCGATCAGCTTCGTGGCCTAGCAGACCACTACTGCCGAGCGTGATGAGACACCACCGGCCTCCCCAGCCGATTGCGCTCCTCGGACGCTTGCTCATGCTCGCGTCCTGCGGTGCTCATCCCTGGCGCGCGTGTGCTCGCCCCCGAGGGGGCTCGCGTCACGCGCCCCAACCGCGAGAACTCGATCGATCGAATGACCAGCGGCGACGCTGACCCGGAATGACCACGGACGGGACTGAACGAGGTCACGAGGATACCGAAGTCCACACCATGCCGGCGTCACGGCGACCGACATCCGAACCACCGCGTGCAGTCGCGCGAATAGCCGAGTCGGAAGGTACTTCCCGCTCGCGGGGCGTTTTTTGGGCATGAATCAGTGTCCCGTGAGCGGTGAGGTCCGGACCCGCGGCAACCGGCGCGCGACCCTCGAGGTGGCCGCATGAGCCTCGGTGGCGGCGGCGGTCAGGGTCAGCAGCAGCTTCAGCAGCTCTCCCAGGAACTCCAGGCGATCGACGCCGAGATCGAGGAGGTCGAGGCCGACATCGAGGAGATCCGCCAGGAGCAGCGCGACATCGACGAGGCCCAGGAGGCCATCGAGACGCTCGACACCGGCTCGACGGTGCAGGTGCCCCTCGGCGGCGGCGCGTACGTCCGCGCGGAGGTCTCGGACATCGACGAGATCATCGTCTCGCTCGGCGGCGGGTACGCGGCCGAGCAGTCCCAGGGCGACGCCGCCGAGGCGCTCGACCGCAAGCGCGACGCGCTCGACGACCGCATCTCGGAGCTCCAGTCCGAGAAGGGCGAACTTCAGGCCGAGAGCCAGCAGCTCGAACAGCAGGCCCAGCAGATGCAACAGCAGATGCAGCAACAGCAGATGCAGCAGATGCAGGGGATGATGGGCGAGGGCGAGGGTGAACCCGGGGACGAGGACGAGTAGGCGATGTTCGACGGCCTGAAGGACAAGCTCTCCTCGTTCCGCGAGGACGCGGCCGAGGAGGTCGAGGAGAAGGCCGCGGAGGCGGAAGCCGAGGCCGAGGCGGACGAGCGGGCCGAAGCCGAGAGCGAGGACGCAGGGGCGGTCGCCGAGACCGAAGCCGATACCGCGCCCGCCGAGCCGGACGAGAGCGGAGCCATCGAGGAGGAGCCGGACGATGACGACGGCCCGACCGCGAGCCGGTTCACGCGCGCGAAGGCGTTCGCCACCGGGAAGGTCATCATCGAGGAGGAGGACCTCCAGGAGCCGCTGCGCGACCTCGAGTTCGCGCTGCTCGGCAGCGACGTGGAGATGACCGTCGCCGAGGAGATCCTCGACACGGTCCGCGAGAAGATGCTCGGGGAGGCGCGCGCGCAGATCGAGACGACCGACCAGCTCGTCACGGAGGCGCTCCACGACGCGCTGCTCGAGGTCATCTCGGTCGGCCAGTTCGACTTCGAGGAGCGCATCGCCGCGGCCGACAAACCCGTGACCGTCGTCTTCACCGGCGTCAACGGCGTCGGGAAGACGACGACCATCGCGAAGCTCTCGGAGTGGCTCGAGGACCGAGGCTACTCGTCGGTGCTGGCGAACGGCGACACGTACCGCGCCGGCGCGAACGAGCAGATCGGCGAGCACGCCGACGCGCTCGGCCGGAAGCTCATCGCCCACGACAAGGGCGGCGACCCGGCGGCCGTGATCTACGACGGCGTGGAGTACGCCGACGCGAACGACATCGACGTCGTGCTCGGCGACACCGCCGGCAGGCTCCACACGAGCAACGACCTGATGGCCCAGCTCGAGAAGATCGACCGCGTCGTCGAGCCCGACCTGACGCTGTTCGTCGACGAGTCGGTCGCGGGCCAGGACGCGGTGCGACGCGCGACGGAGTTCAACGACGCCGCCGAGATCGACGGCGTCGTGCTCTCGAAGGCCGACGCCGACTCCTCGGGCGGGGCGGCGATCTCGATCGCCTACGTGACGGGGAAGCCGGTGCTGTTCCTCGGGACAGGGCAGGAGTACGACGACCTGGTGCAGTTCGACCCCGAGGCGCTGGTCGACGAACTACTCGGCGAGGAGTAGGTAGCGGTCGAATTCGGTTTTTCGTCGAGCCCTCCTGTTCGGTATCGTCGTGCGGCTTCGGCCGTGAAGATGCGAACCACTACACCTGGACGTGATGAGAGCCACGCCCTCCCCAGCCGACTGCGCTCATCGCGCTCGCGTTGCTCGCGCTGTGGTGCTCATCCCTCGCGCGCATCCGGCGCGGACTACCCGGGACCTTCGGTCCCGTGAGTTCACATTCGCTTCGCTCGCGTGAACGGAGCCGCGCCGGCACGCGCCGCCGTACCGCTAGGGACGACCCCTCGTCTCAACGAGGGTCTACACGCCCCCGCTCAACACGACCGTGTAGCCGAGCACGAACGCCGAGAACAGCAGGCCGATGAGGACGACGACCTTGATGTGGTAGAAGAACAGCTCGTCGAGCTCCGCCTCGTCCGCCTCATCGTGCGCCTCCCGCTCGGCGTCAGTCAGTTCGTCCCCGTGGACCTCGCCGACGTGGAGGTCCCGCAGGCGCTCGGTCCGGAACGGGCGGTCGCAGTAGGGACACCGCCCCCCGGGCGTCTCACCGTCCGGAACCCGGGTCGGCACGTCCCGGCGGGACTCCACCGGACCGATCGGGGGGCCGTTGACGATGCCCCGGGACCGGTCCGTCCCCACCCGGGTGGAGGCGGAGTCCCCGCTCCCGGCGGTGCCGGCGGTGCTCGCGAGGTCTGGGGAATCGCGTGCGTCGGTCATACTGGCTGGACGTACGGCTGAGTGAGGATCCATATACTGGTCATCGTGTAGGCGATCATCAGGACGATGAAGGGGTACTGGCTCCGGATTGGCTGGAGGCGCCCCGGGAAGGTCTCGAAGGCGACGACGTGCGCGACGCCGACCGCGACGAGGTGGCCGACCACGACGAACGAGAGCCTGAGCCCCCCGAACCATCCTGGGAGGAGCAACGTTGGCCCCGGGACCCCCGAGAGCGGGTTTGAAAGCGCAACGAGGAGCGCGGGCGCCAGACCGAGGAAGTAGCCGAGGTAGTGCGCGAGGTGGTAGCCCGCCGCGATGGGGACGAGCGACGGGGTGAGCGCGCGCCGGACGTAGTCCGCGGTCACGTAGCTGTCCGCCGTGTCGCGGGACAGCCGGGATGCGCCGACGAGCGCGGCGTAGAACAGCCCGAACCCGGCGACGAGCGCGACCAGCGAGAGGAGGCGCGAGGGGACGCCGAGACCGACAAGCGGCCTGGCGACCGCCGCCCACGCCGGCGTGGAGACGAGACCGTCGAACGTCGTCACCCACAGCAGCGCCACGACGAACGCCGGGGCGTCCTCCCGCTCTGGCGTCGTCCGGACGAGCCCCGCGCCAGGGACGACGAGTTCGAGGCCGTCGTCGGTGCGCTGGATCGGCGCGAGGCGTCCGTACCACCGGAACACCCTGGCGACCGGGTCGACGTGGCCGAACCACGCCTCGCGGCCGAACGCCGCCGCACCGGCGAGGGTGACCGCGGTGTAGCCGAGGACGAGGCCGGCCAGGAGCCGCGGGTCGTCGGTGACGGGGCTCGTCACTTCGAGCCACACCAGCGCGAGCAGGCCGGCGACGCTCGGCCACCCGCCCCACCGCCCGGGGTACTCGCGGTCGAGCGTCGGCAGGAGGCCCGCGAGCGTCCGCCAGGGGTTCACCGCCGGCCACGAGTCGCCGACGAGGTACACCGTCATCGTGTAGCCCGCCCACCAGCCGGCCCAGGTGAGCAGGACGGCGAGGTTCGCCGTCGACGTCGGCGGGCCGAGGAGGCCGGAGACGACGACCGCCAGGACCCCCACGACGCCGATCGCCTGGAGTCCGCGACGGCCGACGTTGGAGAACAGATCGGCGACGGACGGAACGCCGGGAACGCGACCGCGCCACCCCGCCACGGAGTGCATCGGCCCGCGGTCAGTGAGCAGGCTGGTGAAGAGGAACGAGGCGCCGACCACGCCGCCGCCGGTGGTGATGACGAGCCAGGTCGGCACGGCGACCGGTTCCATCGTCCCGCCGAGTCCGCCGACGTGGGCCCGGACGACCGGCACGATCGCGAGCGAGACGAACAGCGGGACGGCGAGCGCGGCGAGTCGAACCGAACCCCGGCGAACGGCCGATCGGTCGTGCGGCCCGCCACCCGGACGCCCCGCGTCGCTCACCGCCGGAACCCCGGACGGACGACCAGCAGCGCCACGGCCGCGAGGAACACCGCGGTCGAGAGGTCCACCGAGAGGTCGGTCACGGTCGCGGCCACGCTCGGCCCGACGACGCCGGCCGCGAGCGACGCGAAAATCGGGAACGTGCAGCCGACACAGGAGGCCAGCCCCAGCGCCCCGGAGAGGGCCGCACCCGTCGCGTCGACGACGGTCGCGTACACGAGGTACGCCAGCGCGAGGAAGCCGATGACGCGGTACGGGACGAAGTACACGTGGAACGCGTGGGTGACGTAGGCGACCCGCGGCCCCCATCCGGGAGCGGCCATCCCGATCTGGAGCCCGTGGATGTGCGAGTGGGCGTGGGCGTGCCCGCCGAGATACACCGCGATCAGGCCGGCCAGCCACGCCAGGACGAGGAAGTAGGCCGCCGCGACGACCGCGGCCGCGACGCGGTGGCTCGTCGGCGCGTCGGATCGGACGTCGACTGCGGCGACCGCCCAGATCCCGACCGTGATCCAGACGAACGGGTAGAGGACGTAGCGGAGGTCGGTGATCCGTGCAGACGTGAGCCCGAAGTAGGCGACCACCGAGAGCAACTCGAGCGCGACGACGCCGAGCAGCCAGCCGTGCCGGTGCCGGAACTCCGGGTCCCACAGTCGGGCGAACGTGACGCTCACGCTCACCCCGCGGTGAGCAGCATCACGGCGATGCCCGCGACAGCGAGGGTGGCGACAATCCAGATGCCCGCCGCCGCTGCCTGCGATCGGTAGAGTCCGCGGTACCGGACGGAGTGGTAGACGCCGAGGAAGACGTAGCCGGCGAGCACGGCGAGGACCACCACCGCCATCGCGACCGTGGCCGCGCCCTGGACACCCTCGGGGACCGGGAGGCCGCCGACGACCACCAGGGTCCCAAGGCCGAGACCGAGCGTCAGGAGGACGAATCCCCCGATCCACGTGCCGGGGCTCCCGGCCAGTCGCTCCACCGTTTCGCCGACGCCCGAAGCGTCCCCGGCCGGCGAGTAGTGCTGCCAGTTCCGGTTCCGCGCGAGGACGAGGACCGTCCCCAGGAGGAACAGCCCGGTCAGAACCCCGCTGAGGAGATAGCCACTCGCTTCCATGGGGATAGTTAGCACTGCTGAAGAGCCGGAGTGGTATAAATATTGTCGCGATCGGGCCCCGGCGCTCTCGGTTCGTCGGGTCGCTGGCGGTCACGTCGCCCTCTAGCGTGACGGTACTCCTGGTGGAAACCACCGATCACCCCCAACAATGCGAAGTTGCGGAAGCAAGTGGAACAACAACCAGGATTCCGCTCGTCCGTCCGTGTGACGAGCGAGACCGAGTCCGAGCGTCTCGAGGGGACGAGGGTCGGGGTCTCCCTCGCGCCCGAGGGTACCGAAGAGGTGGAGTTCACCGAGCCGAACCAAGCTGTCTCCGACGCAGGGGCCCGCGTCGACGTCCTGGGAGTCGAGACCGGCGAGGCCGACACCGTCAACGACGACCTCGATCCGGGCGACACGTACGAGGTCGAGCGAAGCCTCTCGGAGGTCTCCCCCGACGAGTACGACGCGCTGATCGTCCCCGGGGGCACCGTCGACGCGGACAAACTCCGCGTCGACGACGACGCGGTGGAGTTACTGCGCGAACACGTCGCGGCCGACAGACCGGTCGGGGTGATCTGTCACGGCCCCTGGACGCTGGTCGAGGCGGACGTGGTCGACGGCCGGACGCTGACGTCCTATCCGAGCCCGCGGATCGACGTCCACAACGCGGGCGGCGAGTGGGTCGACGAGGAGGTCGTCACTGACGGGGGAGTCGTGAGCAGTCGGAACCCGGACGACCTCCCCGCGTTCTGCGAGACGATCGTCGAGGAGTTCGCAGCGGGCGCCGAGTGACCGGCAGACAAAGCTGCTGCTCTACGGTCTGATCGTGCGAAATCGTGAAAAGCCAAGGGCCGGATTTGAACCGGCGTAGAACGGCTCTGCAGGCCGTCGCGTCTGACCGAACTCTGCCACCTTGGCGCGTGCATTGAAAGACGGTTGCGGCGCTTAAGCCTAGCGGATTCGCCGCTTTTCGACGCGTCTCCGAAAATGAAGAAAGCCCACCAGCGCGGTGCTGGTGGGCTTTCGATGATGTATGAGTGGTAGGCGGCGAACCGGATTTTCCAGAGGCTCGCGCACTCCAGTACTCGCCGGAACGCTGGCGGGCTTAACTGCCGTGTTCGGGATGGGTACGGGTGTTTCCCCGCCGCTGTGGCCGCCTTAAGGCCGACCATCGGGAACGATCCGATGTAACGCCTGCGTCGGTTGAAGACTGTAATGTACGTGCAATCCAGTTAACGCCTGGACCCGTTCATGGGCCGCAGTGCAGATGAATGTGGCTTGGTCTGTTAGTGCTCGCGGGCTAAACGCCTCGTTGCCTCGGCGCGTACACCCCGAGTCTATCGAACTCGTCTTCTACGAGTGACCTCAGTGGTACTTCTTTTCCAGGTGGGTTTCGAGCTTAGATGCGTTCAGCTCTTACCCCGTGCTGCGTAGCTTCCCGGCATCTGCCCTTCCGGACAACCGGTACACCAGTGGCAACCATTCGTAGTTCCTCTCGTACTATACGAACGTTCCCGTCAAGTACCTTGACACCCCCAATAGATAGCAGCCGACCTGTCTCACGACGGTCTAAACCCAGCTCACGACCTCCTTTAATAGGCGAACAACCTCACCCTTGCCCGCTTCTGCACGGGCAGGATGGAGGGAACCGACATCGAGGTAGCAAGCCACGCGGTCGATATGTGCTCTTGCGCGTGACGACTCTGTTATCCCTAAGGTAGCTTTTCTGTCGTAAATCGGCCTCATGGAGAGGCCTGATCCGTTCGCTAGACCACGCTTTCGCGTCAGCGTCACTCGTTGGGAATGACACTGTCAGACTTCCTTTTGCTCTTGCGCTCTTCCGCGGGTTCCCGACCCGCGTGAGGAAATCTTGGGGCGCGCTCGATATCTTTTCGAGCGCGTACCGCCCCAGTCAAACTGCCCGGCTACCGGTGTCCTCCTCCCGGAGTGAGGGTCGCAGTCACTAACGGGTAGTATTTCAGTGATGTCTCGGCGACGCGCTGGCGCGCGCACCTGTGTAATGACTCCTACCTATCCTGCACGTTAGCGACCACGTCCCAGCGACAGCCTGCAGTAAAGCTCTATAGGGTCTTCGCTTCCCCTTGGGGGTCTCCAGACTCCGCACTGGAACGTACAGTTCACCGGGCCCAACGTTGGGACAGTGGCGCTCTCGTTGATCCATTCATGCAAGCCGCTACTGAAGCGGCAAGGTACTACGCTACCTTAAGAGGGTCATAGTTACCCCCGCCGTTGACGGGTCCTTCGTCCTCTTGTACGAGGTGTTCAGATACCCGCACTGGGCAGGATTCAGTGACCGTACGAGTCCTTGCGGATTTGCGGTCACCTGTGTTGTTACTAGACAGTCGGAGCGCCCGTGTCACTGCGACCTGCCCCGTGGAGGGCAGGCATTCCTTATTGCGAACGTACGGAACTAATTTGCCGAATTCCCTAACGTCGGTTGATCCCGTTGGCCTTGGCTTGCTCTGCCAGAGTACCTGTGTCGGATCTCGGTACGAATACCACGCTTGCCTTTTCACGGGCTCTAGATTGAGTCGACTTGCGCTATTTCCCCGTTCATCCGCTTCGTGCCATTACGGCTTCCACGGATTTTGAGGATTCGACCGGACGAAGGTCCGGCTCGACCGACTCCAAAGCGTCGGCGTTCAGTGCGTGGTAGCACTGGAATATTAACCAGTTACCCTTTTGTCCCGCTCGAATTACGACGGGACTTAGGATCGGCTAACCCTCGGCTGATAAGCAGTGCCGAGGAACCCTTACTCTTCAGGCCTTCGGGGTTCGCACCCGAATATCGCTGCTACTGTGACCAGGATTTTCGTTTCTGTCCGGTCCACACGAGCTCTCGCCCGTACTTCCACCCAAACAGAACGCCAACCTACAGGATCGCGATGTGAATCGCGCCGCCAGGTCTCGGAGGTGGACTTCAGCCCCGATCATTTTGGGCGCCTCGAACCTCGGCCGGTAAGCTGTTACGCTTTTCTTAGAGGGTTGCTGCTTCTAAGCTCACCTCCCGGCTGTTTAGGGCTCGAGACAACCTTCGAATCGCACTTAGTCCACACTTTGGGTCCTTAACCAGGCTCTGGGTTGTTCCCCTCATGGTGCCCAAGCTTACCCCGGGACACCGGACTCTCTGCGTCTCCAGCGTTCGTGTGTTCGGAGTTCGACAGGAAGGCCGACTCCTCTCGGAGGCGGGTCTTCCAATCGGTTGCTCTACCGCACGAACTACCTCAGCAGAGGTCATGCTTCGACATGTTTCGGTTGGAACCAGCTGTTGCCGAGCTCGATGGGCCTTTCACCCCTATGCGCAGGTCACGGGAGGGTATTGTAGGACACCAACCCTAACGGGCCTCCACGCACCTTTCGGTGCGCTTCACCCTGCCCCCGCATAGATCGCTCGGTTTCGGGTCGTACCACTTCGACTCCCCGCGCTTGAACACGGTGGCCCTCACGCAAAGCGCTGCGGCCGTATCGGTTTCCCTATGCCTTCCTTGATGATCAAGTTAGACTCGCCGAAGAAGTACACTCCCTGGTTCGTTTTTCAAAACGTACGACGGAACACCGGCTTCCCGTGAGTCCTACTGGAGGCTCGCGCCTCGGTCGTTCGTCACGGGACCTTTTGTGCCCCGTCGCTCCATCGCCAACTGATTTCAGGCCCTATTGCACCGCCCTTCTCGGGGTGCTTTTCAGCGTTCGCTCACGCTACTTGTTCGCTATCGGTCTCGAGGAGTGTTTAGCCTTCCCAGTCGATGCCTGGGAAATTCACGAGGGATATCCAACCCCCGCTACTCTGGGTACTGGTCCGCGGATCGTCTTCACGATACGGGGCTGTCGCCCTGTATCGCGCTCCGTTCCAGGAGACTTCTCGTGAACACGATCCGCTTGTTACCAGCCCGAACACCACATTGCCCGTGAGGGCTTCAGTTTGGGCTGTGTCGCTTTCACTCGCCGTTAGTTACGACATCGCAGTTTGCTTTCTCTTCCTGTCCCTACTAAGATGTTTCAATTCGGGACGTTCCCCATTGCGCAAAGCAATTGCTATGAGGATTCCTATTAGGAGATCTCCAGTTCTTAGTCTCCGTGCGACTCCCTGGAGCTTATCGCAGCTTGGCACGTCCTTCGTCGGCTCTCGAGCCGAGCCATCCACCAGCTGGCACAGTAGCCAATTGATGTGTGTCACTGTGACCCGATGAACGGGTCCAGTGGGCGTCTGGATTGCACGTACATACAGTCTCATCACACGTCACGGTGTCTTCCGTGTCCGTGTTCAACCCTTCCCAACCGCGCTTTCGCGGGATGGTGCATCGGTCTTGCTTCGGGACTCATCGTAGAGCCCTCCCACACTTAAGGGGAGCGGTTCACGATGAGCCCCGAGGACATGGACCCGCTGGGATTCGAACCCAGGGCATCCTCCTTGCAAAGGAGGCACTCTACCGCTGAGCTACGGGCCCACCCCCGTCGGGGGGTAACGTCGTCAGCCTCGATAGTTCGAAGGTGCCCGATCGGCGTCACGAGCCGGACCAAGCGAAGTGGGCCAGGGCGTCGCCCTGGTCCCGGTCTATAGGAGGTGATCCAGCCGCAGATTCCCCTACGGCTACCTTGTTACGACTTAAGCCCCCTTGCGAAGCCCAGATTCGACCCCCCAACGGGGGCCTCATCCGGACCTCACTCGGGTGCTTTGACGGGCGGTGTGTGCAAGGAGCAGGGACGTATTCACCGCGCGCTTCTGACACGCGATTACTACCGAATCCAGCTTCATGTGGGCGGGTTTCAGCCCACAATCCGAACTACGACCGAGTTTGTGAGATTACCGTCCCCTCTCGGGGTAGGAACCCATTGTCTCGACCATTGTAGCCCGCGTGTAGCCCAGCTCATTCGGGGCATACTGACCTACCGTTGCCCGTTCCTTCCTCCGCCTTGGCGGCGGCAGTCTCCCTAATGTACCCAGCTACCACAAGGGTACTGCTGGCAATTAGGGACGCGGGTCTCGCTCGTTGCCTGACTTAACAGGACGCCTCACGGTACGAGCTGACGGCGGCCATGCACCTCCTCTCAGTAGCTCAACATAGAGGTCATCAACCTGATGATCATCGCTACTGTCGGAGCTGGTGAGATGTCCGGCGTTGAGTCCAATTAAACCGCAGGCTCCTCCGGTTGTAGTGCTCCCCCGCCAATTCCTTTAAGTTTCATCCTTGCGGACGTACTTCCCAGGCGGTCTGCTTCACGGCTTCCCTACGGCACAGCGGTGGCTCGTAGCCAGCGCCACACCTAGCAGACATCGTTTACGGCTGGGACTACCCGGGTATCTAATCCGGTTCGAGACCCCAGCTTTCGTCCCTCACCGTCGGATCAGTCCTCCCGAGGTGCTTTCGCCATCGGCGGTCCGTCCAGGATTACAGGATTTCACTCCTACCCCGGACGTACCCCTCGGGTCTTCCTGTCCCAAGCCAAGCAGTTTCCGCCGGACGCCCACCAGTTGAGCTGGTGGATTTCCCGACAGACTTGCTCGGCCGGCTACGGACGCTTTAGGCCCAATAAAATCGGTCATCACTCGAGCTGCCGGTATTACCGCGGCGGCTGGCACCGGTCTTGCCCAGCTCTTGTTCCTGGACGGCCTTACCGTCTAGAAAAGCGAGGACTGTATGCCCTCGCACTCGGGGTCCCCCTATCGCACTTGCGTGCAGTGTAAAGGTTTCGCGCCTGCTGCGCCCCGTAGGGCCCGGAATCTTGTCTCAGATTCCGTCTCCGGGTTCTTGCTCTCACAACCCGTACCGATTATCGGCACGGTGGGCCGTTACCCCACCGTCTACCTAATCGGCCGCAGCCACATCCTACGGCGTCGGAACGTTTCGGGTTCCCGGCATTCCAGCATGGGAACCGTATCAGGAATTAGCCTCAGTTTCCCGAGGTTATTCCAGTCCGTAGGGCAGTTTGGCCACGTGTTACGGAGCTATTTGCTACGAGTATGAACTCGTACAACTAGCATGGCTAAATCGGACCCCGATAGCAATGACCTCCGGCAGGATCAACCGGAATGTCGCTCCCGTAAGGGAGCGGGGTGGCGGGAATCACGTTGTGAAACGTGGTTCTCCAAGATCACGTCGTAAGACGTGAATCACCAAATGAATCGCATCCGAAGACGCGATTCGCTGCATTGCGTGGTCCGAGCTCGGTGACACCGATCGGGTGTCACCGAACTATCGAGGCTAACATCAGATACCGTCTTGCGGCGGACCGCAGGGGCGGAATCCTCATTTCTTTCGGATTTCAACGAACGCCCGGCAAGGGTATAAGCCCTTCGGAGTCCGTCGAACGTCGGCGAACTCGTCCGGCGTTGAACCGGACGGATTCGCGTCGTGTCTTTCGCATTCAATCCAAGCCCCCTGATACACTTAAGGGCACCGGATCGTTCCTGGCTCGACCCCGCTTGGGTCTGCCATTCACGTTCGTACCGAAATGCCTTGGTATACTTAAGGGCGTTGGATGAGCTTCGACATCGCCCCTGAGGGGCGTGCCGTGTCGCCCGGGTGCGCCCCGTGCGACCTTCGCATTCATTCGGATGGGAGGGTTACGTAAAAGGCCGTCGTTTCATCGACACACCGTCATGCGGTTTCACGGTGGACCGACTCATGGAGAACCGTGTACGTCGCCCCGTGCCGGCTTCGGCGTGGAGGAGCCGTACCCGGTGGCTAACGGATGGGACCGTTCTCCGGACGTGATCGCTCGACGGTTAGGAAGTGACTCACGGTGGGCACGGCAGGGCGGCGTGTTCGCCGGTCGTATTCGCGGAAAAGTGGCTGGGTGTTTCGGATCGTGCGCGTACGCAAAGAACAACTAGAACGTCGCCGACTAGCTCTCGAGATGTTCGATGCCCTTCTTCGAGACGTTCGCTTCGGTGATCTCGCCGGGCATCCAGTCGGGCTTGTTGTCCGGCGCGCTCTCGCGCCAGGCCCACCCGTCGTAGATGTGGACCTTGTCCGTCCCCTTCTCGCGGAGACGGAGCTCCGTCCGGTCGGCGGCCTCCTCGGAGTTCCCGGGTTCGAGGCGGCGTGCGGCCTTCAGTGCCGCCTGCCTGGGGGTGTTCCCCGAGTAGACACTCTCCTCGTCCCCGTCAGTCTCGCGCAGTGCGAAATTTCGCTTACCGTCCTCACGTACCATGGTTTTTCGCCTCCATGTGACGCCAGCACACACTGTGTTATAAATATATCGGGGAAATGAGGACTGTTCGAAGAAAGCTTTTTGTATCATAGGCGCGCCGTCCGTCGATTCGGGCCCAGAACCCGGGGGTGACGGCGGGGTGGCACCGGGGGTAGTATCTCGCGCGCACGTCGCCGCACCGCGTACCGGAAACAACACTTATGTATTCCGTGCGGCGAAGCGTGGTGTAACACAAGGCGATGGTCCGGAAAAAGACGCTCAGCCCGAGTGGCGCCAAAGACGAGAACGGCGAGTACCACAACGTCCACGTGAACCTGCACGAGGACGAACTCGCCGTCGCGGGCCTGGAAATCGGCGACGAGGTGTTCGTTCGGGTCCGCGACGGGAAGATCATCATCCAGGCAGCGGACCCCGACGAGGTCGAACACGACTTCTGAGCCACCGGACTGACTCCGGAACGAGCCGGCGCGTTCAAACCCCCGCCAGCCGTGGGTGGGTTCGATGAGGGCCTACGATCTCGCCAAGCCGGCGCTGTTCGCGCTCCCCCCGGAGACGGCCCACGGGTTGACCGCGCAGTTGATGCGGGCCGCGCAGGGAACGCCGGTCGAGGACGCCGTTCGGGCCCGGTACGCCGTCGAGGACGACCGGTTGAAGACGAGTGCGTTCGGCTGCTCGTTCCCTACGCCCGTCGGCGTCGCCGCCGGCTTCGACAAGAACGCGCACGTCCCGCGGTTCCTCGCCGCGCTCGGGTTCGGCCACGTGGAGGTCGGCGGCGTCACCGCCGAGGCACAGGCCGGCAACCCGAGACCCCGACTCTTCCGTCTCCCCGAGGACCGCGCGCTCGTGAACCGGATGGGCTTCAACAACGACGGCGCCGACGAGATCGGCGCTCGCCTCGCAGCGAGCGACCTCCCGTACGTCCCCGTCGGCGTCAACGTCGGGAAGTCGAAGTCCACACCCCTCGACGAGGCCCCCTCGGACTACCTGTACACCTTCGAGCGCGTCGGCGAGCACGCCGACTACGTCGCCGTAAACGTCTCCAGCCCGAACACGCCCGGCCTGCGCTCACTCCAGAACCGCGACGCCCTGGAGGCGATCCTCGGCGAACTGCTCGACGCCGGCGCCGACACGCTGCTCGTGAAGTTCTCCCCCGACCTCCCCCGCCCGGCCATCGAGGAGGCGCTCGCCGTCGTCGACGACCTCGGCCTCGACGGCGTCGTCGCGACGAACACGACGACCGAGCGGCCGGACTCGCTCCGGAGCCCGAACCGCGCGGAGACGGGCGGGCTCTCGGGTGAGCCCATCGAGGAGTCGGCCACCTCGCTCGTCCGCTTCATCGCCGAGCGAACGGACGTCCCCGTCGTCGGGGTCGGAGGCGTCTCAGACGCCGAGGGTGCCTACCGGAAGATCAGGGCGGGGGCGAGCGTGGTCCAGTTGTACACCGCGTTGATCTACGAGGGGCCGGGCCTCGCCCGCGACATCAACGAGGGGCTACTCGGCCTGCTGGAACGGGACGGCTTCGACTCCGTCGCCGACGCCGTCGGCGCGGACCTCGACTAGAAGAGCGGCGCGAGTGCGGTGGAGGGGAGGTGGAGGTTCGCGACGGCGACTCAGTTCTCGGCGGTCCCGTGGACGATGACGACCGCGTCCTCCGCCTCCAGCAGGTCGCCCTCGCCCGCGTACCGCCGCTCGCGTTCGATCTCGAACAGGTCAGCGCCGAGCGTCTCGCCGGCGACGCGGAGTTCCCCGTCCGTGACCTCGTACTCGCCCTCGGCGATGGCCGCGTCGATGTCGCCGACCTTCGACCCGAACTGCGGGCCGACCCGGGAGTAGTCGAGGTCGATCCCGGTCACGACCGTCTCGATCTCCGGTTCGCCCGCGAGCACGTCGAGGTCCGCGACGTTCATCACCCCGCGAACGTCGTCCGCGAAGGCCGCGACGTCGCCCTCGCCCCAGACCTCGACGCGACCGAGTTCGGCGTTCAGCGGGAGCCCGCGCTCGCTCTTGTAGCGGCGGAGCGCGCCGATGACCGCCGTGGCCGTCCGGCCGGCCGCGCGGTCGGCTTCGACCCCCAACGGGTCGGGCCAGTCGGTACGGTGGATGGAGCCGCCGTCCCCCGCGGTCGCGTCCCCCACGTCGGCGTTCGCGTCCGCGTACAGCTCCTGCCACAGCTCCTCCGTCTCGTGGGCGAGGAACGGTGCGAACAGTTTCAGGAACCGCCTGTGGGCGACGCGGAGGGTGTACTGGGCGGCGGGGTCGTCGTCAGGAGCGTCCCGAACCCGCGTCTTCGCCACCTCGAGATAGTCGTCGCAGAACGTGTGCCAGAAGAAGCTCCGCAGGTCGTCGCGGGCCTTCGAGAACTCCCGGCGTTCGAACTGCCCCGTCACGGTCCCGATCAGGTCGTCGAGCTCCGCGAGCAGCCAGCGGTCGAGCTCCCGCAGGTCCTCTCGAGCGACGTCCGGGTCCTCGTCGGGCGTGAGCGAGTCGACGAGTTTCGAGGCGTTCCAGAGCTTCTGCATCAGCTTCTCGCCGGCTCGCAGGCCCTTCTCCTGGTACGGGAGGTCGTCGCCGACCGCCGAGCCGGTCGCCCAGAACCGCGCGGCGTCGACGGGGTACTTCGCCAGCACCTCGTCGGGCGCGACGACGTTCCCCTTCGACTTGGACATCTTCTCGCGGTTCTCGTCGAGCACCATCCCGTTGATCATCACCGACTCGAACGGCACCTCGCCGGTGTGCTCGTAGCACTTGACGACGGTGTGGAACAGCCAGAAGCTGATGATGTCGTGGCCTTGCGGGCGCACGTCCATCGGGTACAGCTCCGGGTTGGACATCGAGAACCCCTCGGCGTCCCCCTCCCAGTCCCACCCGGAGTTGATGAGCGGCGTCAGGCTGGAGGTCGCCCAGGTGTCGAGCACGTCGTCCTCCGGTTCGAACTCGTCGCCCCCGCACTCGGGGCAGGCGTCGACCGGCGGGTCGTCCGAGAGCGGGTCGACCGGCAGGTCGTCCTTCTCGGCGACGACGACCTCCCCGCAGTCCCCGCAGTACCACACCGGGAACGGGATGCCCGAGGATCGCTGGCGCGAGATGAGCCAGTCCCACTGGAGCCCTTCGATCCAGTGCTTGTACCGGGTGAACATCTTCTCGGGGAACCACTCCATCTCCCGGCCGGCCGCGAGGTACTCCTCCGTCCGGTCGAGCATCTTCACGTACCACTGCTCGGTGACGAGGAACTCGACGCCCGTTCCGCACCGCTCGTGGACGTTCACCGTGTGGGTGATGGCCCGGCGGTCGAGCAGCGCGCCCTCCTCGTCGAGGTCCTCGACGATGGCCTCGCGGGCCTCGGCGGAACTGAGCCCTTCGTACCCTTCCGCGACGCCGGTGAGGTGGCCGGACTCGTCGATGGCGATCCGCAGGTCCAGGTCGTACGCCTGGTACCACTCGATGTCGGTCTGGTCCCCGAACGTACAGCACATCACGATGCCGGAACCCGTCTCCATGTCCACGCGGTCGTCGGCGATGATGGGCACCTCCTGGCCGAACAGCGGGATCGTCGCCTCCTCCCCGACGAGGTGCCGGTTCCCCTCGTCGTCCGGGTGGACGAACACGGCGACGCAGGCCGGCAGGAGTTCGGGGCGTGTGGTGGAGATGGTGAACGGTTCGCCCGAGTCGGCCACGGTGAACTCGATGTCGTGGAAGTGGGAGTCCCGCTCGTCGTCCTCGGTCTCGACCTGCGAGATGGCCGTCTCGCACTCGGGACACCAGATGGCGGGCGCCTTCTCGCGGTACTCGCGGCCCTTCTCGTACAGGTCGATGAAGGAGAGCTGCGAGATGCGCTGGACGCGCGGCTCGATGGTCCGGTACGTCTGGTTCCAGTCGATGGAGATGCCGAGCTGCTGCATCTTCTCGGTGAACTCGGCCTCGTACTCCTCGCAGACCTCCCGGCAGAGCTGCTGGAACTCCCGGCGCTCGTAGTCCTGGTGGCGTACGTCGAGCTCCTCCTCGGTCAGGCGCTCGGAGGCGATGCCGTTGTCGTCGTAGCCGAACGGGAAGAACACCTCCCGCCCGCGCATGCGGTTGTACCGCGCGACGGTGTCCTGGAGGATGGAGCCGTACACGTGGCCCCAGTGGAGGCTGCCCGATACGGTCGGCGGCGGCGTGTCGATGGAGAAGGTCGTGTTCGGGTCCGTCGCCGCGTCCTCGTCGTAGGCGTAGGTGTCGGTCTCGACCCAGCGTCGCTGCCACTTCGGCTCGACGGAATCGGGGTCGTAGTCTCCACTGGGCATTCGTGGAGGTAGTACCCGCGAGCCGCTGTTAAACGACTCGATTGTTCGGGGGATTCGTGGCGCATCGTGTGCCGAGTTGGACTGGAGAAGTTGAGGGGTTCCTCGACGTATTCAGCTTCGGTTCCTGTGTGAACGGGCGAATCACTACTCCCGAGCGTGATGAGAGCCACAAACCTCCCCAACCGATTCGCTCGTCGCTGGCGCTCCTCGCTCATCCCTCGCGCACGTGTGCTCGCGCCCGGGGGCGCGTCGCGTCACGCGCGCCAACCGCCAGCGATCGAACAGCGATCGGACGCGGTGGGACCCTACCCCCGAGCCCCCGAACGGCTTTGCCTTCTGCGCGTCACAGTTCGTGCATGCAGACGGCTGTCATCGCCGGCGTCGGCCCCGGTCTCGGCGAATCGGTCGCCCGGAAGTTCGCGGACGAGGGCTGTCGACTCGGCCTGATCGCCCGCAGCGAGGACTCCCTCCGCGACCTCGCCGACGACCTCCCGACCGAGGCGGTCGCCGCGCCCGCGGACCTCTCGGAACCGGACGAGATCGAGGCGGCGTTCGAGACCGTGCGCGACAGCCTCGGTCCGGTGGACGTCCTCGTGAACAACGCGAGCGCCGCCTCGTGGACGGGGCTGCAGGAGACGGACCGCGAGGCGTTCGACCAGGCGTACGAGGTCGGCCCGCGGGCGGGGTTCCTCTGCTCGCGGGAGGCCGTCGACGACATGCTCGACGGTGACGGCGGGACGATCATCTTCACGGGCGCGACCACGTCCGTGCGCGGGCGCGAGGGCGCGGTCGGCTTCTCGATGGCGAAGTTCGGCGCACGGGGGCTCGCGGAGTCGATGGCCCGGGAACTCGGTCCGAAGGGAATCCACGTCGCGCACGTCGTCATCGACGGCGGCATCCGCCCGCCCGGCGCGGCGGCCGACGCCGAGGAGTACCTCGACCCCGACGCCATCGCCGAGAGCTACTGGCACCTGGCGGAGCAAGACCGGAGCGCGTGGACGCTCGAACTCGACCTCCGGCCCCACGTGGAGGAGTTCTAGCGGACTGGCGCGCGGTGGCCGCGCCTCGTGCGCGGCCGGATGCGCGCGAGGGATGAGCGAGGAGCGTCAGCGACGAGCAAATCGGCTGGGGAGGACGTGGTGGGGGTCGGATGGGACTGAAAGGGGCCGCGGGGGCTTTCGCGGTCGTCACCCCGGTAACGTCAGCGTTGACAGCTGAGAACGGTGAGGGTAGAGCGGGAGCTTAAGCGGGACTACCGACGAGAACCCACTACTCCAACAATAAGAGCTGCGGGTTCTCCAGGTACTCCATCACGTGGTTCGTGAACCGGCCTGCCTCGGCGCCGTCGATGACGCGGTGGTCGATGGAGAGCGAGAGGGGCAGCGTGTGGGCGGCCCTGACCTCGCCGTCCTCGGCGACCGGGCGCTCGTCGATGGCGCCCAGCCCCAGGATGGCCGTCTCGGGGTAGTTGATGATCGGCGTGGCGTACTCGCCGCCGACGGCGCCGAAGTTGGTGATGGTGAACGTCCCGCCCTGCATCTCCTCGCGGGAGAGCTTCCGTTCCCGCGCCCTGCTCGCCAGGTCGTTGACCTCCTCGGCCAGTTGGAGCAGGGACTTCTGGTCCACGTCCTTCACGACCGGGACCATCAGCCCCGCGTCAGTCGCGACCGCGATGCCGACGTTGTACTCCTTCTTCAGGACGATCTCCTCCTCGTCCTCGCGGAGTTCGGAGTTGAGGACCGGGAACTCCTTCAGCCCGGCCACGAGCGCCTTCATCACGAACGGGAGGTAGGTGAGCTTCACGTCCCGCTCGGCGGCGTGTTCCTTCAGCTCTTCGCGCGCCTCGACCAGGTCGTCGATGACGACCGTGTCGTGATGGGAGACGTGGGGCGCGGTGTACTTCGACTCGGCCATCTGGTTGCCGATGGTCCGGCGGACGCCGCGGTAAGGAACGGTCTCCTCGCCGCCAGTCGCCGTCGACGCTCCCGCCGCGGCGCCGTTTCCGGCCCCGGCTGTCGCGCTCGGGCCGCCCGCTCCGGCAGCCTCGGCCTCCTCGGCGGCCGCCACATCGGCGGCGTAGCTCCGGACCTGCTCGGCGGTGACGAACGCCTCGCCGTCCCGCGTCTCGTCGGTCGGCACGTCGTTCAGGTCCACGCCCTCCTCGTCGGCGACGCGACGGGTCGCCGGGGCCGCGAGGGTCCGCTCGCGCCCGGCCCGCTCGACGGTGCTCGGGGCGGCTGACGCGGACGCGCCACCCGTCCCCGCACCCGCCGGTTCGCCGTCCGCGTCCTCGCGCCGCGATACGGCGGATTTTCCCGAACTCATGTCGACCTGCTTGGGGCCCTTCGACGCCTTCGCCTCGCCGCCCGTCTCGCCCGTTCCTCCGGATTCGGCGTGGTTGCGCACGTCCGCGTCGGTGACCCGGCCGCCCGGGCCGCTCCCGTTGACTGCGGCGACGTTCACGCCCAGTTCCCGCGCGAGGCGGCGGGCCGAGGGCGGCGCGAACACGCGCCCCTCGGTGGCCTCGACGGCGTCCGCCTCCGCGCCAGGCGCCTCGGGTTCGGCGGACGCGCCAGGTTCCGCCGACGCGTCGGGTTCGGTCGGAGCGTCGGGTTCCGCGTCCGCACCCGACTCCGAGGACGGTTCGTCGGCCTCGGCGTCGCCGCCGACGGTGAACGTGATGATGACGTTCCCGACCGGGACCATCTCGCCCTCTTCGGCGAGCAGTTCCTTCACGGTGCCGTCGTACGGGCTCGGCACCTCGACGAGCGCCTTGTCCGTCTCGACCTCCGCGACCGGCTGGTCCTCCGACACCGTGTCGCCGGGCGCGACGAGCCAGTTGACGAGCTCCCCCTCGGCGACGCCCTCGCCGACGTCGGGGAGCTTGAACTCCTTCGTCGCCATCTCAGAACTCCACCGCGTCCTTGATCCCGTCGGCCACGCGGGCCGCGTTGGGCATGTAGTAGTCCTCCATCGCGTACAGCGGGTACGGCACGTCGTAGCCAGTCACGCGCTGGACGGGCGCCTCCTGGTACAGCAGCGCCTCCTCCTGCAGGGTGGCGGTGATCTCGCCCGCCAGCCCGCCGGTCTTGGGCGCCTCGTGGACGACGCACGCGCGGCCGGTCTTCTTGAACGACTCCACGATTGCCTCGCGATCCATCGGCGAGACGGTCCGCAGGTCGACGACCTCGGCGTCGATGCCCTCGTCCGCGAGCTCCTCGGCGGCCTCCAGGCTCGGCCGGGTCATCGCGCCGTAGGTGAACACCGACACGTCGCTCCCCTCGCGGCGGACCGACGCCTCGCCGATGGGCACCTCGTAGTCGCCCTCGGGCACGTCGCCGCGGAAGGCGCGGTAGATGAGCTTCGGCTCGAGGAAGACGACCGGGTCCGGGTCGCGGATGGCCGAGATGAGCAGCCCCTTCGTGTCGTACGGCGTCGAGGGGATGACCACCTTCAGGCCGGCCTCGTGGGCGTAGAACGCCTCCTTCGACTCCGAGTGGTGCTCGGGGGCGCGGATACCGCCGCCGTAGGGCGCCCGCAGCACCATCGGGAGCGTGAACCTGCTCCGCGAGCGCGTGCGCAGGCGGGACATGTGCGAGACGATCTGGTCGAAGCCCGGGTACATGAACCCGGAGAACTGGATCTCCGGCACCGGCTTCAGCCCCATCGCGGCCATGCCGACCGCGGTGCCGATGATGCCAGACTCCGCGAGCGGCGTGTCGATGACGCGGTCCTCGCCGAACTCCTTCCAGAGCCCCTCGGTCGCCCGGAAGACGCCGCCGTTCTTGCCGACGTCCTCGCCCATGACGAGGACGTCTTCGTCCAGTTCCATCTCGGTCGCGAGCGCGTCTCGGACCGACTGTACCAGCGTGAGGTTCTGCGTCGCCTCTGTTTCTTGCGTGCTCATTGTCACTCCTCCAGGAACGCCTCGTCGCCGTACTTCTCGCGCAGCGCCGCCAGCTCCTCGGCCTGCTCAGCCAGCTCGGACGGCATCTCCTCGAACACGTGGTCGAACATCGTGCTCGGGTCGGGCCGGACGGACGACTCCGCCTCCTCGATGGCGGCCGCGACCTCCTCCTCGACGGACTCCCGGATGGCGTCGACCCGCTCGTCGTCGAGGATGCCCTGGTTCCGCAGGAACTTCTCCATCCGCGGGATCGGGTCCTTCGCCTTCCAGCGCTCGACCTCGTCGTCCTCGCGGTACACTGACGGGTCGTCGGCGGTCGTGTGGGCGCCGTAGCGGTACTGGACCGCCTCGATGAGCGTCGGCCGGAGCTCGCCCTCGGCCGGCGATTTAGCCTTCTCCAGCGCCTCGCTCGTCACCTTGTAGACGGCCAGCGGGTCCATGCCGTCGACCTGGACGCCCTCGAAGCCGTACGCGACGGCCTTCTGGGCGAGGGTCTCGGAGGCGGTCTGGCGCTCGCGGGGGACCGAGATGGCCCACTGGTTGTTGTTGCAGAAGAAGACGTTCGGCGTGTCGAACACCCCGGCGAAGTTGAGCCCCTCGTGGAAGTCGCCCTGGGAGGTGGCACCGTCGCCGAAGTAGCAGATGTAGGCGTTCTCGGGGTTGCCGCCGTGCTTCAGTTTGTCCGCCCAGGCCATCCCCGTCGCGTGGGGGATCTGGGAGGCGATAGGGACCGCGACGGTGAAGATGTTGGCGTCCTCGGGCGGGGCGTTCCCGCGCTCGTCGCCCATCCAGTAGCGCAGCGTCCTCGTGAGGCCGAAGCCGCGGACGAGGGCGGCCGCGTGTTCGCGATAGGACGGGATCATCCAGTCGTCCTCCGCGAGCGCCATCGCGGAGCCGACCTGGGCGCCCTCCTGGCCGGAGAGGGGCGGATACGTCCCCATGCGGCCCTGCCGCTGGAGGGAGACGGCGCGCGTGTCGAAGTGGCGCGCGAGTTTCATGTTCCGGTACATCTCGACGAGCTCGTCGTCGTCGAGGGCGGGGACGTCGCCGACGACGCCGCCCTCCTCGTCGAGGACCTGGACCATACCCTCACGGGGGTCGCGCTCGAGCGTGCTCACGCTGTCCTCCTTCGCATACCCCAAATCTGGCCCGCCCGCGCCATAGTGTTTTCGTAAATAGTTTACTGTGAGCAGAAATACTGCCTCCGTTCCCAGACGTGTCCATCGATGCCCGATCGAATTTGAGGATGGGAACTTTTCGCGGCGCTGCGTCGAATCCCTCCCTGATGACCCCCGGAATCCCGCGTGGTTTTTGACAAACGATAGGGAAGGACGGCGCGGCTCGGCCGGCCGGCGGCGCCGAATCGGCGTCCCATCGGTCGAACCGGCCTGAACGACACGCTCGAACGCGGCGACGATGCCGAACGCTTCGGCACTGTTACCGAGTCAGTCACCGCTGGCCGCTCGGGCGTGCGCACGGGCCTCCTCGACACTCCGACCCTCGCGGAGGAGCGCCTCGACGAAGAACTCGCCGGCCTTGTACGACGAGCGGACCATGGGACCGGAGGCGCAGTAGAGGAAGCCGAGTTCCCCCTCCGCGACCCGTCGCCACGTCTCGAAGACATCCGGGTGGACGTACTCGAACACGTCGAGGTGCGAGCGGGACGGCTGGAGGTACTGGCCGAGCGTGACGATGTCCACGTCGGCCTCCCGGAGGTCCCGCAGCGTCCGGTACACCTCGTGGTCGTACTCCCCGAGGCCGAGCATGATGCTCGTCTTCGTGTACACGTCCGACTCGCAGCTCACCTGTTCGAGCACGTCGAGCGTCCGCCCGTAGTTCGCCCGACGGTCGCGGACCGGCCACTGGAGGCGCTCGACTGTCTCGACGTTGTGCGCGATGACGTCCGGCCCGGCGTCGACGATACGGCGGACGGCCGCCTCGTCGCCGCCGAAGTCGGGGATGAGCACCTCGACGAGCGTCTCCGGGTCGCGGCGCTTGATCTCCCGGATGGTCTCGGCGAAGTGCGCGCTGCCGCCGTCGGCGAGGTCGTCCCGGTCGACGGAGGTGAGCACGACGTAGTCGAGGCCGATCTCGACGACGGCCTCCGCGACGTTCGACGGCTCGTCGGGATCGAGCGCCTCCATCCCCCCGGTCTCGACGTCGCAGAAGTTACAGCCCCGCGAGCACCGGTCGCCCATCAGCATGAACGTGGCCGTGCCGGGGCCGTCGCGGCCCGACCAGCACTCCCCGAGGTTCGGGCAGTTCGCCTCCTCGCAGACCGTGTGGAGGTCGTGCTCCCGGAGGGTCGACTTGATCTCGGTGAAGCGCTGGCCCGCGGGCGGGCGCATCTTCAGCCAATCCGGCTTGCGCCGCCGACTGCTCATGGCATCCCTTTCGTCCCCCTGGGCAAAAGGATGCGGATGTGGACGGTGAGGAACCGTTGGCAACCGCTGACGGAGCGCCCGCGAACTGCGTCGGGTTCGGGACTGGATCGGTCCGCGACGGGGCATCAGGCCGTATGATTCGGACCGATAACCATTTATTGTTGGTACCAAACTGTCGAATGATTCGGGATGCTGGACGTGTCGTCGAAGGACATCACCGAGGGATCGCTCGGGCGAGCGCTCGCGTTCCTCTCGGTTCCCATCGTCGCCCAGCAGCTCGCGCTGGTCGCCCAGCAGGTCATCGACGTGTTCTGGATCGGCCGACTGGGCGAGGACCAGGTCGCCGCGGTCGGCCTCGTGATGCCGCTCCTCGGGTTGTTCGCCGCCGGCACGATGGCGGTGTTTCTCGGCGGGCAGATCGTCGTCTCCCAGCGCGTCGGCGCCGACGACCTCCCCGGCTCGCGTCGCGCCGCGTTCCACGCCCTCGTCGGCGCCGGCGTCGTTGGGCTGCTCCTCGCCGGCGTCGTCAACGCGTTCGCCCTCGACATCACGCAGCTGTTCCAGCCCGGCGACCGCGTCGCCCAGCTCGGGGCGATCTACCTCGGCACGATGGTGCTCTCCTACACGTTCAGCGGGATGAGCGACGCGATGGAGGCGGCGTTCGTGGGGTCGGGCGACTCGCGGACCCCGCTCGTCGTGAACCTCGTCGCCATCGTCGTGAACGTCGTGCTCGACCCGATCCTCATGTTCGGGATGTGGCGCTTCGACGCGTACGGCATCGCCGGCGCCGCCTACGCGACGCTCGTCGCCTACGCGGTGGGACTCCTCATCGCGCTCGGCGTCGCCCTCTCCGGCCGCGGCGGGTTCACGCTGACCCGGAACGCGGTCGGCATCGACGTCGACGAGTTCCGCGCCCTGCTCGACGTCGGTGCGCCCAAGGCCGCCCAGGAGAGCGGCCGGCAGATCGCGCGGCTCGTCATGGTGAGCATCATCTCCGTGACCGGCGGGGGCGCCGCGCTCGCGGCGTACACCGTCGGCGCCCGTATCTCGACGGTGGCGTTCGTGCCCGCAATCGGGCTCGGCTCTGCGGGAACGACGCTCGTCGGCCAGAACCTCGGCGCCGACCGGCCCGACAGGGCGACGCGGGCGACGTGGCTCGGGGTCGGCGTCGGCGCCGTCGGCGTCGGCGTTCTCGGCATCGTCCAGTGGTTCGTACCCGGGTTCCTCGCCGAGGTGTTCGTGCCCGGAATCGAGGGCGAGACCCTCGAGTACACCATCGCGTACCTCCAGATACTCGCGCTCGGGTACTGGGCGCTCGGCGCGATCTACACCGTCGAAGCCGGCTTCAACGGCGCCGGCAGGACGAGCATCTCGATGTACTCGACGATGCTCCAGTACTGGACGGTCCGCATCCCGGTCGCCGCGGTCCTCGCGTTCGGCCTCGGGTACGGCGCGCACGGCCCGTTCTGGGCCGTCACAGTCTCCAATGTCGTCGCGGCGGTCGGGCTCTGCGCGTACTTCCGTTACTCGACGGACAACGGGATGCTCGACCGCGCGGCGACGTCCTCGTGCGGCGCCGACGCCGCCGACTGAACCGCCGAACGCCGTGAATCCGCCCTCAGTCCGGGCTTCCGATCAGAACTCGGCGTCCCCGACGCCCGGCTCCGGCGGCGCGACGCCCTCCTCCTCGCGGGCCAGTTCGAACTCCTCGCGGAGCTCCCGGACGCGGTCGCGGATGTCCGCTGCGAGTTCGAACTCGAGGTTGTTCGCCGCCTCCTGCATCCGCTCCTCGAGCGCCTGGATGCGCGCCTGCGCCTCCTCCTCGTCGGCGACGTCGCCGTCGGTGACCCCCGAGGTGTCGGTCTTCGAGCCGGGGAGGTTCGTCTCGCCGATCTCCTTCTCGATCGTCCGCGGTTCGTAGCCGTGCTCCTCGTTGAACTCGCGCTGGATCTCGCGACGGCGCCTGGTCTCCTCGATGGCCCCCGCCATCGAGTCGGTCGTGTCGTCGGCGTAGAGGACGACCTCACCGTTGACGTTCCGCGCCGCCCGGCCCATCGTCTGGACGAGCGTCGTCTCCGAGCGGAGGAACCCCTCCTGGTCGGCGTCGAGGATGGCGACGAGGCTCACCTCGGGGATGTCCAACCCCTCCCGGAGGAGGTTGATGCCGACGAGCACGTCGATGTCGCCCAGTCGGAGCGAGCGCACCAGCTCGTGGCGTTCGAGCGTGTCCGTCTCGTCGTGCATGTACGCGACGTCGACGCCCGCCTCCTCGAGGTACTCCGTGAGGTCCTCGGCCATGCGCTTCGTGAGCGTCGTGACCAGCGTGCGCTCGCCGCGCTCGATGCGGTCGTCGATGCGGTCCATGAGGTCGTCGACCTGCCCGGTCGCGGACGCGATCTCGACCGCGGGGTCGACGAGGTGGGTCGGGCGGACGATCTGCTCGACCACCTGCTCCGAGTGCTCGCGCTCGTAGTCGCTCGGCGTCGCGCTCACGTAGAGGGTCCGATCCGTCTTCTCCTCGAACTCCTCGAAGGTGAGCGGACGGTTGTCGTAGGCGGTCGGGAGCCGGAAGCCGTTCTCGACGAGCGAGTCCTTTCGGGACTTGTCGCCCGCGAACTGCCCCTTGATCTGCGGGATGGTCTGGTGCGACTCGTCGATGACCGTCAGGAAGTCGTCCGGGAAGTAGTCGAGCAGCGTGTACGGCGCGTCGCCCGACTCGCGGTTCGAGAGGTGGACGGAGTAGTTCTCGATGCCCGAGCAGTAGCCGGCCTCCTGGAGCATCTCCAGGTCGAAGGTGGTTCGCTCCTCGATGCGCTGGGCGGCGACGAGGTTGCCGTCGCGCTCGAACCGGCGGACGCGCCGCTCCATCAGCTCCTCGATCTCCTCGATCGCCGTCTGCAGCCGTTGCTGGGGGATGGAGTAGTGCTCTGCCGGGTGGATCAGCACCGCCGGCTCCTGGGAGACGACCTCGCCCTGCATCGGGTCGACCTTCATCATGCGGTCGATCTCGTCGCCCCAGAACTCGACGCGGACGGCGTACCGGCCGTACATGGGGAAGATCTCGACGGTGTCCCCGCGCACGCGGAAGGTACCCTGCTGGAAGTCCACGTCGTTGCGTTCGTAGTTCAGGTCGACGAGCCGGGCCAGGAGCTCGTCGCGGCCGACCTCCTCGCCGACCTCGAGTTCCAGCGACATCTCGCGGTAGTTCGCCGGGTCGCCGAGCCCGTAGATGGCCGAGACCGACGCGACGACGATGACGTCGTCGCGGGTGAGCAGCGACCGGGTGGCCGAGTGGCGCAGCCGGTCGATTTCCTCGTTCAGCGACATCTCCTTGTCGATGTACGTGTCCGTCTGCTCGACGTACGCCTCCGGCTGGTAGTAGTCGTAGTAGGAGACGAAGTACTCGACGGCGTTGTCCGGGAAGAGGTTCTTGAACTCCTCGTACAGCTGGGCCGCGAGCGTCTTGTTGTGCGCGAGCACCAGCATCGGCCGGTCAAGTTGCTCCGCGACCCACGAAACGGTGTTCGTCTTCCCCGACCCGGTCACCCCGAGGAGGGTCTGCTTGTCCATCCCCCCTCGGTAGCCCGAGACCAGCTTCTCGATCGCCTCGGGCTGGTCGCCGGCCGGGTCGAACGGCGCGTCGACGCGAAGCGGGCGGTCCAGTCCGGGGCGGTCCGGCGTCAGCGGACCCTGCGATTCGCTCATCGTCGGAGTCAGGGGCCCGAGTCACTTGACGGGCGCGGTCGCCGTGGCTGACAGGCGGCACGGGTGGGCGACGACCCGGTTCGAGACGGGCCGCCGAACTGGAGACACCACGTGGAGGGACCGGGGCGTCTCGTCCGCGGGACGGCGTGCCGCGCAACCGCGCATCGCCCCGCGACGGCTCTCACGTCACGGCGGGGGTGGTCCCGTACTCGGATAAAAACCCTCGCCGGGCAGTGAGTACGGTTTTGTCGGTCGACGCGGTAGCCCGGCACATGGTTCGAACCGAACTCGAGGAGGCGAGCGATCACCTTCGCCAGGCCGCCGAGGGGGCGGAGGGGGAGACGCGGGACAAACTGGGCGAGCAGGCGCACCGCTTCGCGGACGCCGCGACCAGGGAGCACGGCCCCGACCACGGGTGGCTCGACCGCCACACGCACGTCGTCCGCGAACTGGGCGAGGAGCTGGACGGGGAGGCGAAGGAGCACGTCGAAACGGCGGTGGACCGGATCAACACCTACCGGGAGGGCGTCTCGGGGGTCTAACGTACCGTCGAGGGGCGAGCAGGGGCTAGCAGACGTTCTTCGGCTTCACGCCCATCCCCTCGAGCGTCTCGACGTAGTCGTCGTAGGCCGCCTCGACGACCGCGTCGGCCGCCTCGCGCGCCTCGTCCCACTCCTCGTCGGTCTCGCACACGGCGTCGAGCAGGTCCGCGGCGTCGTCGAGGCGGTCCGAGACGTCGTTCCGGACGCCCCGGAAGTCGTCGGCCGCGGTCGGGTCCGCGTTGCCGACGAAGAAGCCGACCATCTGCCCGGCCCGCGCGTCCCCGAGCAGGCAGCGCGCCAGCAGGCCGCCGGCGCGGGCGGGCGTCGACTGCAGGTCCGCGAGCACGCCGTACTCGGGGAACTCCCGGGCGTCGTCGGCGTCGAAACCGTTCGGGGCGACGGCGTCGCGGTGGTCCCGGGCGTCCTCGGCGACGTCGCCGAACAGGGCCGCCGCGTCGCCGCTGGCCTCGTCGGCGCTCCAGGCCTCGAACCGCTTGGCGGCCGCTTCGGCCTCCGCCGCCGCGGCCTCGCGGACCGCGTCCGCCGCCATCTCGCCGCCGGTCAGGGCGTACAGCGATTTCGAGGAGCCTAACCGCGAGAGCGCCGTCTCGTGGTCGTCGCGCAGGTCGGAGAGAAGGGTGTCGCCGTCCATGCTCGTCGGTTGGGCCGTGACGCGCTTGAAACCCCCGGAGTCGGCCGCTTCGACGGTAGGGTTACGTGACGGGGGGACGAGATGTGGGCCATGTCCACCGACCGGTCCCCGTCGCTCTCCGACGCGCTGACCGCAGCGGGTCGCGTGCTCGTGGACCACCCCGTCGCCGTCGTGTCGGCCTACCTCCTCGCGACCGCGGTCGTGCCGGTCGCCCGCGTCCCGTTCCTGGCCGCGTTCGCGGCCGCCGTCGGCCTGCTCGCCTCCATGGGCCGGATCGAGCCGCTGGTCCAGGCGCTCGCCGACCAGGAGGCCGTCCTGACCGAGGGTGGCGGGCAGGGCGAGGGCAGTATCCCCGGCGGGTTCGGTGAGGGATTCGGCGGTGGCGGCGGTTCCGATCCGGCGCTCTCCCCGGAGCTCCAGTCCGCCGTCGACGGGCTCCTGATTCCGGAGGTCGGCGCGCTACTCGTCGCCGGTCTCGTCGTCACCGCGGTCGTGGCGCTGCTCGCGCAGTCGGTCGCCAGCGCCGTCACCTACGGCACCCTCTGGGCCGCGATCGACGAGCGGCCGCCGCTGGTCGACGGCGTCGCCACCGCCGGCCGGTGGCGGTCGTACCTCGGGCTGGTGCTCGTCCGCATCGCCGTCGTCGGGCTCGCCGTCGCCGTCCCGCTCGCGGTCGGCGTCCTGCTCGGCGGCGCCGCCGGGCTGGCAGTCGGCGGCCTCCTCGCGCTCGCCGGGCTGCTCGTCGTGCTGGCGACGCTGCTGCTGCTGGCGTTCTCCGGTCCGGCGGTCGTCGTCGACGGCGTCGGCGCGATGGGGGCGATCAGGGGGAGCGTGGGGTTCGTCCGCCGGAACCCTGGGGTGACGGTCGCGTTCGTGCTCGTGGCCGCCGGGGCGTACGTCGGGGCGTCGATCCTCGTCGGACTGCTGAACGTCGCCGGCGCGGGTCGAATCGGCGGGGTGATCCTCGCGCTCGCGGTCGCGCCGCTGCTGGACGCCTTCGCCACCGCGCTCTACGCCGGCCGGGGGCTCCCGGCGGCCGCCGACCGACGGACGGTCGGGAGTCGCCTCCGGGGCGGCGTCCGCGGCGGCTGGCGCGAACTGTGGCGCTTCGTCCGCCACCACCCGATTGCGAACGTCCTCGGGGCGCTCCTCATCGTCGCCGGCATCGCCGGCGGCTACGCGTACACGGCGCCGATGGGCGTCTCGATCCCGCCGCCGGCGGACGTCGCGGGCGTGTTCGGCGTGGTCCCCATCGGCCCGTTCGCGAACATCGCCGCGAACAACTGGCTCGTCTCCGCCGGCACGGCCTTCGGTGGGCTGGCGTTCGGCGTCCCCGCGGCCGCGTCGCTGCTGTTCAACGGGGTGCTCATCGGGGCGCTCGCCGGCCTGTTCGACCGGCTGGCGTTCATCGCACTCGTCGCGCCGCACGGCGTCCTCGAGCTCCCGGCCATCGCCGTCGCCGGCGGCCTCGGCCTTCACCTGGGCGTCGTTGGGTGGCGCGCGGTCCGCGGCCAGTCGGACGCCGCCGCGGTCGCCGCGGAGCTCCGGCGGGCGACGTGGGTGCTCGTCGGCCTCGCGCTGGTGCTGGTGCTCGCCTCGTTCGTCGAGGCGTTCCTGACGCCGAGGATCGCGGCGTACGTGCTGGGGTGAGGTTCGGTGCAGGCTGGATCGTCGGCGGTCGCGGAAGCCGGTCGAAACCGGCGACTGGCGGGCCAACGTGCCCACTTCTCAGTCGAGGATAGATCATGCATCGTGGCGCACGGCGGCCGCGCGACCCGAGACTCGCGGGGGCTTTCGGGCACGTAGCAGTCTTTACGAGACGCTTCCTCGTGTGAGTCACCGAAGCGCAGCTCGTCGAACAGCGTTCGAAAGAAATCGGGGTCGAAAGTCCGAGCGCCTCAGTCGTGCTGCGCCTCGCCCGTCTCGATCGGCGCGCGCACGAGGTTACCCCACTCGGTCCAGGAGCCGTCGTAGTTGACGGTCTGGTCCTCGCCGAGCAGTTCGTGGAGCGCGAACCAGGCGATCGAGGAGCGCTCGCCGATGCGGCAGTAGGCGACGATCTCGTCGTCGCCCGACTCGACGACCTCGCTGTACAGCTCCTGCAGCTCGTCGGCGCTCTTGAACGTCCCGTCCTCGTTCACCGTCGCGGCCCACGAGATGTTGCGGGCGCCCGGGATGTGGCCGCCACGCTGGGCGGTCTCCTGCAGGCCCGGCGGGGCGAGGATCTCGCCGCTGAACTCCTCGGGCGAGCGCACGTCGACGAGGGGGACACCGGCGTCGATGGCGTCGCTCACCTGGTCGCGGTACGCGCGGATGGACTCGTCCGGCTCCTCCGCCTCGTAGGTCGTCTCCGGGAAGTCCGGCTCCTCGTCCGTGAGCGGGTAGTCGTTCTCCACCCAGTAGTCGCGGCCGCCGTCGAGCAGGCGGACGTCGTCGTGGCCGTAGTACTTGTACTGCCAGTAGGTGTACGCCGCGAACCAGTTCGAGGAGTCGCCGTACAGGACGACCGTGGAGTCGTCGCTGATGCCGTGCGAGCCGTTCAGTTCCTCGAAGTCTTCCTGCGTGAGGATGTCGCGTCGCGTCTGGTCCTGCAACTGGGTCTCCCAGTTGAAGCCGATGGCGCCGGGAGCGTGGCCCTCGCCGTACGCCTCGGTGTCCACGTCGACCTCGACCAGCCGGTATTCGGGGTCGTCCGACTGGAACTCGTCGAGGTGATCTTCCACCCAGTCCGCCGACACAAGAACGTCTTTTGCGTAATCTGTCATTGCGACTCTACCGTACGACTCCCCGGAGCATAATACCCCTCGCCCCGGCAGAGCCGGCCATTCGTTCCACGTACCGGACGATGTTTCCGGTAGTTTCGGGCGGCGGGAAACGTGTCAGGTTGCCATCCCGACGAGGCGGGGGTGCGCCGACCAGGCGTCCGGCCAGGTGCGGCAAGTTATGCCGGCGTATCGGACGGTCGTCCGGGTTCGCCGGTGCGGCCGCGCTTTTGACCCGGCGGACGGAAGTGGGAGTATGGACACCTTCGTCTCGGCCGAGCGGCTGGCCTACCGCCTCGACGACGTGCGCGTCGTGGACGTCCGCGACGGCTGGGAGTACGAGGGCATCGGCCACCTCCCCGGCGCGGTCTCCATCCCGTTCGCCGAGTTCCGGAGTCGCGACGGCGACGCCGGGATGCTCCCCGGGGCCGACCGCTGGGCGGACCTCCTCTCGTCCGCCGGCATCGACGCGGACGACGAGGTCGTCGCCTACGACGACACCCACGGCGTGTTCGCCGCACGCTTCCTCGTTACTGCGGAGCTGTACGGCCACGACACTGGGAAGCTCCACCTGCTCGACGGCGACTACTCCGCCTGGAGCCGCGAGCACGAGGTGACGACCGACGTCCCCGACCCGGAGCCGACCGAGTACGAGCCACACGAGTCCGACGAGTCCCCCCTCGTCACGTTCGAGGAGGTGGAGGCGGCGCTGGCGGACGACGGGATCGTACTCGTCGACACCCGCGAGGCGTGGGAGTACGAGGAGGGCCACCTCCCGGGGGCGGTCCAGCTCGACTGGATGGAACTGGTCGACGCCGACTCGCGCGGGCTGAAACCGCGGGACGAACTCCAGTCGGTCCTCGCGGACCGGGGCATCGCGCCCGACCGTCGGGTGCTCCTCTACTGCAACACGGCGCGACGGATCAGCCACACGTACCTCGTGCTCCGGCACCTGGGGTACGGGAACCTCGCGTTCTACGAGGGGAGCCTCACCGAGTGGGAGGAGCGCGGCGGCGCGATGGAGACCGGCGCGTAACTTCCCCGGACTGCCCGTTCCTCGGGCGGGCGACCGGCACCGCCGGCTCCCGCCTCACCCGTCCGTCGGGTCGGTGGGGGTGACGCCGTCGCCGGCGTCGGCCGTCTCCGTGGCGCCCAGCGAGTCGGTCACCGACCCGCCCGACAGTCCCGACGGGTCGTCGACCGACCGCCCCCTCCCCTCCTCCGCGGGTCGGTCGGAGAGCTTCGTCTGCTCGCTCACGGGACCGTCCGAGAGGAGGTTCACGACCTCAGCGAACAGCGCGACGACGAGGGGGCCGACGACGAACCCGATGGCGCCGAGCGACAGCAGGCCGCCGACGAACCCGACGAAGTACACCGACACGGGGAGGTCGGTCGTCTCGCCGGCGAGCCGCGGGCGGATGACCGCGTCGGGGACGAACCCGACGAAGAACAGCCCCAGCCCTGCCACGAGCAGCGCCCGGACGGCGTTGCCGGCGACGACGTCCATCGCCGCGAGCGCGAGGATGACGATGCTCGGCCCGAGCACGGGGATGAACTGGAGCATCCCCGCGACGACCGCGAGCGCGAACGGCGAACTGTAGCCGAGCAGGGCGAAGAGGGCGAACGCGACGACGAACGTCCCGAACGCCGTGGCCGCCTGGAGCACGTAGATGGCCCGCAGCGTGTTCGCCGTCCGCCGGTGGAGCGCGAACAGCACGTCGTGGTACTCGCCGGGACAGAGTCGGAGCAGCGCCACGCGGGGGGCGGTGGGCGCGTACAACAGCCCGTAGACGACCATGACGAGCAGGAGCGCCTTGAGCGCGAACACGGGCGCGGTCGTCGCCACCGACGTTGCCAGCGACCGGATCGCCGCGACCGCGGCGTCGAGGAGCGGCGCGGTCTCGACGACGTACGAGAACCCGGAGACCTCGACGGGGATCTCCGACGGGATGGACCGCAGGAACGCCACGAACTCCGCCCGTCGGGAGTAGAGCAGGTAGACGAACGGCACCGCGATGGCGAGGATGGCGAGGAACGCCGTCGCCGTCGCCGCGACCGCCGCCGCGCGCGTGGAGAACCCACGCCCCCTCAGCGCCTGCTGGAGCGGGTAGAGGACGTACGCGACGGTGATCGCGAACACGACCGTCGCGAGCACGTCGGCGAGCACGAACGCCGTGAGCGCGAGCATCGCCGCGAGGAGCGCGGCGAGGACGGTCCGACGACTTGGCTGCACGTCCGCATCCGGGTTCCCACGGGTCAAAACGGTTGTCCTACCGAGAGTTGCGATCTGATAGGACACTCCTACTCGAGTCGATGTCGAGAAACGGCGTTTCGTTCCCGTCGCGGATGGCGCGCGTGACTGCGAGCCCGGAGGGCGAGCAGACGCGCGCGAGGGATGAGCGAGCCGAAGTTCTCGTGAGCGAAGCGAGCGAGAGCACGCGGGTCGAGCGGAGCGAGTCCCGCGAAGGCGAGCGAATCGGCTGGGGAGGCTCACGCGAGCGACCGACGGGAGCGAGGGTGAGTTCCGAGGAGCTGTGCTCCGAGGTAAGTGTGGCTCTCATCACGCTCGGGTGTAGTGTTCTGGATCTTCACGGCCGAAGAAGTGAGGCGGGGTGAATGAGGATACCATACGGAAATAGAGCCTCACGATCCGAATCATCACAGACCACGTCCGTTAAATACCACTGCCCGAAACCACCGGGTAATGAGTCGAACCAGACGTCAGTTCCTGACGGCCGCGGGCGCGGGCGGCGCGGCGCTCCTCGCCGGCTGTCAGGCCGATCCGGTCGACGACGGCAGCGACACGCCCGACGGCGGCGCCGAACCGACGGGGACGACGACGGGGACCGGGACGCCCGGAACGGCGGACACGCTCGTCGTGGCGGCGTACCCGCCGTTCGTGGACGCCCCGAGCACGAGCCCCGGCGCGTGGTTGAAGCGGAAGTTCGAGGAGGAGTTCGACGCGACGCTCGTCTACCAGACGCCCGAGAGCGAGCTGAACTACTACCTCGAGCGCGCCATCCAGGGCGTCGACTTCGAGGCCGACGTGTACGTCGGGCTGGACACCGGCCAACTCATCGACGCCGACAACCGGCGGGGCGAGGGGAAGTTCACCGACCCACTGTTCGCCGAGGCCGGTGATCTGGAGGGGCTCGACCGCGTCCGCGACGGGCTCATGTTCGACCCGCAGGACCGGGCCGTGCCGTTCGACACCGGCTACATCTCGCTCGTCTGGAACGCCACGATGGACGGCGGCGACTTCGTCGCCCCGGAGACGTTCGAGGGGCTGACCGAGTCCGAGTACGAGGGCGACCTCATCGTCCAGAACCCCACGACGACCGCGACCGGCGAGGCGTTCATGCTCCACACGATCAAGCAGTTCGGCCCCGAGGGTTACCTCGACTACTGGGACCGCCTCCGTGACAACGGGGTGACGGTGCTCGGGAGCTGGTCGGACACCTACAGCGCCTACGAGAACGAGGAGGCGCCGATGGTCGTCTCCTACTCCACCGACCAGGTGTACGCGGCCGCCGAAGACAAGGACCTCCAGAAGCACCAGATCCGATTCCTGAACGACCAGGGGTACGCGAACCCCGAAGGGATGGCCCGCTTCGCCGACAGCGACGCCCCGCGGCTCGCCCGGGAGTTCATGGCGTTCATGCTCCGGCCCGAGATCCAGGCCGGCATCGCCCAGCGCAACGTGGCCTTCCCCGCCATCGACGACGCCCCGCTGCCCGAGGACTACTCGCAGTACGCGAAGGAGCCGCCGGAACCGGTCACCTTCACGTACGACGAGTTGCAAGGAAATCGCGAGGAATGGACCGACCAGTGGGCGCGGCGCTTCGCCGGCGGGTGAGCAGGGTCGGACGGGCCGGCGCGCTCGAACGGCGGGCGCTCCCGCTGCTCGCGGTCGGGACGGCCCTCCTCCTCGTCCTGCTGTTCTACTACCCCGTGGCGACGGTGCTGGTCGAGGCGGTCCTGGAGGACGGCCGGTTCACCTTCGGCCCCCTGGCGGACGTACTCGGCAACGAGTTCTACGTCGTCCGCGTGTTCGGGTTCACCGCCTGGCAGGCGTTCCTCTCGACGCTCGCCAGCGTCGCGCTCGGCCTGCCGGGCGCGTGGGTGCTCGCCCGCTTCGAGTTCCGGGGCCGCGAGACGCTGAAGTCGCTGACGATGGTGCCGTTCGTGCTCCCGTCGGTAATGGTCGCGGTCGGCTTCTACGCGACCTTCGGCGCGGCGGGCACCCTCAACGACGTGCTCGGGGCGCTCGGCCTCGGCGAACTCGACCTCCTCCCCTCGCTCGGCGCGATCATCCTCGCGCACGCCTTCTACAACGCCCCGCTGGTGACCCGCGTGACGACGGCCGCCTGGGAGTCCGTCGACGCGGGCGCGGTCGAGACGGCCCGATCCCTGGGCGCGTCGCCCCGGCGGGCGTTCCGGGACGTGGTCGTCCCACAGCTCCTGCCGGCAGTGCTGATGGGCGCGACCCTGACGTTCGTGTTCACGTTCGCCTCCTTCCCCATCGTGCTCGCGCTCGGTGGGGCGCGCTACGCCACCGTCGAGGTATTCATCTACTCGGCGGTCCGCCAGCTCGACTACGCCGACGCGGCCGCGCTCGCGACCGTCGAGTCCGCGGTGTCGCTCTCGCTCACGGCGCTGTACCTCCGGTACGAACGGGCACAGACCGCTGAGCGCCGGGACGTTCGGCCGCTCACCCGAGAGCGACTCGTTCCCGAGTCGTGGACGAGCGCGGCCGCCTGGACCCGCGAACGACTCGCCTCCCGGCTCGCGATCGCCGGCTACGCGGCGATCGTCGCCGTCGTGGTCCTCGGCCCCCTCGTCAGCATGGTGTACGCGAGCCTCACCGTCGACGGGCAACTCACGCTCGACGCCTACCGGTTCCTGCTCCGCCGGCAGGTGTCGGGCGCGGCGTTCCAGGTGAAACCCCTCCCCGCGGTCCTGAACTCCCTCCTCTTCGGCGTCGCCACCCTGGTCGTCGCGCTCCCAATGGGCGTCTCGATGGCCGTGCTCACGACCCGGAAGTTCCGCGGACGGACGCTCGTCGACGCGCTGTCGATGGCGCCGCTGGCGGTGTCGGGCATCGTCGTCGGGCTCGGCCTGCTCCGGGGGCTGGTGTTCGGCATCGAGGCGTTCGGCTACCGGTTCTCCGCGTCTGGGCCAGCCGCCATCGTCGCCGCCCACGCCGTCGCCGCCTACCCGTTCGTCGTCCGCAACGTCGCGCCGCCGCTCGACGGCCTCGACCGGACGCTCGTCGAGTCGGCCCGGTCCCTCGGCGCCTCGCGGGTCCGCGCGCTCCTCGACGTCGAACTCCCGCTCGTCTGGCCGGGCGTCGCCGCGGGCGCGGCGTTCGCGTTCGCCATCAGCGTCGGCGAGTTCGACGCGACGGTCGTGCTCGCCGAGGGCGGCGGGACGTACACGATGCCCGTCGCCGTCGAGCGGTTCATCGGCCGACGGCTCGGCCCCGCCACGGCGATGGGGACGGTGCTGCTCGCGGTGACGGCCGCCTCCTTCGTCGTCATCGAGCGCGTCGGGGGTGGCTTCCGTGGCCGATGAGGAGTCCGCGACCGGCAGGGATTCGGCAACGGGCGGACGGTCCGCGGCCGACGTGCGGCTGGACGGGCTCCGGGTCGAGTACGGCGCGACCGCCGCGCTCGACGGCGTCGACCTCCACGTCGAACCGGGCGAGTTCTTCACCCTCGTCGGGCCGTCCGGCTGCGGGAAGACCACGACGCTCCGGTCGATCGCGGGGTTCGAGACGCCGACCGCCGGGACCGTCGACATCGCCGGCGAGTCGATGCGCGGGGTTCCACCCGAGGACCGCGGTGTTGGCGTCGTCTTCCAGAACTACGCCCTGTTCCCGCACATGGACGTCGCCGAGAACGTCGCGTACGGCCTGCGCTTTTCGGACGCGCCGGGCGGCGTCGGGCGGGACGAGCGCGTCGCCGACCTCCTCGACCTGGTGGACCTCGGGGGCTTCGGCGACCGCGACCCGGCGACGCTATCGGGCGGCCAGCGCCAGCGCGTCTCGCTCGCCCGCGCGCTCGCACCCGGCCCCCGCCTGCTGCTGCTCGACGAGCCGATGTCCGCGCTCGACGCCCGCCTGCGCGAGCGCCTCCGGGTGCAGGTACGGGAGATCCAGCAGGAACTGGGGATCACGACCGTCTACGTCACCCACGACCAGGAGGAGGCGCTCGCCGTCTCCGACCGGGTCGCGGTGATGAACGGCGGTCGCGTCGAGCAGGTCGGGCCGCCGCGGCGGCTATACCGGGAGCCGAACACCCAGTTCGTCGCGGAGTTCCTCGGCGACAACAACGTGTTCGACGGCGGCGTCGTCGCCGCGGACGGCGACCGGGCCACCGTCCGCGTCCGCGGGCACGACCTCGTCGTCGACGGTCCGGGACTCTCCGTCGGCGACCGCGCGACCGTCTGCGTCCGCCCGGAACGCCTCCGCGTCGACGACGGGGAGAACCGGTTGACCGCGACCGTCGCGAGCACGGAGTTCCTCGGCGACGCGACGCGCGTCCACTGCGACTGGGACGGGGCGCCGCTCACCGCCCAGACCGACCGCGACCTCTCGGGGACCGTGACGTTCGGCTTCGACCCTGCGGACGCGCACGTGGTCCCCGTGGAGTGAGCGTCGGCGGTCCACTCACGTCGAACCGTCCGCGGGGGCCTCCTGCTCGCTTTCCGCCGTCCGGTAATCGAGTAACACCACGCCGTTCGAGAACGTCCGCGAGTCCAGCAGTTCGAGGTCGACCTCGGCCTCGACGTCCTCGAACAGCCGTTTCCCGGGCCCCAGGACGACGGGGTTGACGAAGAGCCGGTACTCGTCGATCAGGCCGAGGTTCGTCAGCGTCTGCACGAGACTGCCGCTCCCGAAGATCACGATGTCCTCGCCCGGTTGGGCCTTGAGTTCCCGGACCTCGTCCTCGACGTCCCCGTCGACCAGGCGCGAGTTCTCCCAGTCGACCCGTTCGAGGGTCTCCGAGAACACGACCTTGGGCAGGCTGTTCATCGCCTCGGTGATGGCCGGGTCCTCCTCGTCCGCCGCGGAGGTCGGCCAGTACTCCTCCATCAGTTCGTACGTCGTTCGTCCGAACAGGATGGTGTCGAAGGAGTCGATCTGGTCCCTGGAGTACCGTTCTGTCTCGTCGTTCCACACGAACCAGTCGATCTCCCCGTCCGGGCCGGCGTAGCAACCGTCCACCGTCACGAAGTTCGAGACGACGACCGACCGCCGGGCGGTCCCCGCGCCGTCCTCCTCGTCAGTTCGGTCCGGTTCCGTGTCGGTCATCGTCGTCGAAGGTCGGCCCCGGATCACCTTGTTATGAGGCGGTCCGGACGGCAAAACTCGGTCCTACTGCCGACACTGGGGCCGCTCTACCGCGGTTCGGATTCGACCGTCTGGGGAACGCCGCCAGCGGTGATCGCAGGGGCGCCGCCAGCGGTCGTCGCGGGAGCGTTGCCAGCGGCCGCCGGCGGACGTTCGGAACGCGGCTTGCTGCTCCCGGCCGCGGTGGTTTACGACTACGGGCCGAACTGCGGGTGTCCCAGCATGTCCCCCACCGACGAGTTTCACGACCCGAACGCGTCCCGCCCCGACGGAACGAGGACCTCGGTCTGGACGGGGACCAGCCCCGCGACCGACTACGACCCGCTCTCGGACGGCGATCACGTCGACGTCGCGGTGGTCGGCGGCGGCATCGTCGGGTTGACGGCCGCCGCCGAACTGGTCGCCGCGGGCCGGTCGGTCGCCCTCGTCGAACGTGACCGCATCGTCTCCGGCGCGACCGGCAACACGACCGCGAAGGTCACCTCCCAGCACGGGGTCATCTACCGACACCTGATGGAGCTGGCGGGCGCGACGGTCGCCCGCGCCTACGCGGAGGCGAACGAGGCCGCCATCGACTACGTGGAGTCGACCGCCGACGACCTCGACGTCGACTGCGGGTTCCGTCGGCTCCCGGCGTACGTCTACACGCACGACCCCGACGAGCGCCGACGCTACAGAGCCGAGGCCGACGCCGCGCGCCACCTCGGCATCCCCGCGCGGGCGGTCGACTCCATCCCACTCCCCGACCAGCCCGCGGCGGCCGTCCGGTTCGACGACCAGGCCGAGTTCCACCCCCGGAAATACCTGCTCGCGCTCGCCGAGTCCGTCGTCGAGGACGGCGGGCGGATCTACGAGGAGACCCGGGCCGTGGACGTCGAGGACGGCTCCGACGGCCCGTGTCGGGTCGACACCGACCGGGGGGAACTGGCGGCCGACGCCGTCGTCCTCGCCACGCACTTCCCGATGGTCGACCCGGCGTTCTACTTCGCCCGCCTCCACCCGAAGAAGTCCTACGTCGTCGCCGTCGACGCCGCCGACCCGCCCGACGAGGGTGTCTTCTACCGCGCCGGCGAGCCGTACCTCTCGGTCCGGACCTGCGAGACCGACGAGCACGGGACGCTGACGCTCGTCGGCGGACAGAACCACAAGACCGGTCAGGGCGGCAGCGTCGCCGAGCGGTTCGACCGGGTCGAGGCGTCGGCCCACGAACACTTCGACGTCTCCGCGGTCCCGTACCGGTGGTCGACGCAGGACTTCGTGTCGGTCGACCGACGGCCGTACGTCGGCGAACTCGAGCGGCGCGAGGACCTGTACGTCGCGACGGGGTTCGGCGGGTGGGGGATGACCAACGGCACCGCCGCGGGGAGACTCATAGCCGATCTCGTCCGGGGCCGGTCGAACGACTGGGCCCAGTCGTTCGACCCGGCCCGCGTTCCGGACGGGGAGGGGACGGGGACGCTCCTCCGGGAGAACCTGAACGTCGGCCGGCAGTACGTGGAGGACTGGGCGCGCAAACCGTTCTCCTCGCCCGGAAACCAGACGCTCCGGAACCTCTCGCCCGGCGAGGGAACGGTCGTCCGCCGGGGCACCGACCTGATCGGCGTATCGCGCGGCGAGGACGGCGACCTGCAGGCCGTCTCAGCGGTGTGCCCGCACATGGGCTGTGTCGTCAGCTGGAACGACGGGGAGGGGACCTGGGACTGTCCGTGTCACGGCTCCCGGTTCGAGGCGGACGGACACGTCATCGACGGGCCCGCCGTCGACGACCTCCCGACGAAGGACGACTGACGGGGCGGGGACGAAGCGACGACTGAGCGACGAAGAAGTCGGGGGACGCTCAGATCTCAGAGTGCCACGCCGACGGTGAGCAGGGTTCCGTAGGTCCGGTACCGTTCGACCATCTCCTCTCGGGTCTCCCAGTTCTCGGTGGGAAACTCCTCGGCCGGCGGGATCTCCACGTCGCGGTCGGGGACGTTGTCCTGCGAGGCGACCGCGAGCCCCGCCTCCTCGAACGCCTCGCGGTACTGGTCGGCGTCCCAGCGCGTCATGTCGACGGAGATGTTGTCCTGCCAGGCGTGGCTGTGGACGTTCTCCTCGTAGTAGTTCACCGCACAGTGGAACGTCCCGCCGGGCCGGAGGACGCGGGCGACCTCCCGGAGCGTCTCGTGCGGGTCGGCCGAGTAGTAGAACGCCTCCATGGAGAAGGCGTGGTCGATCGAGTCGTCGGCGAACGGGAGGTGACCGAAGTCGCCGACGACGAAGCCGAGGTCTGCGGTCGAGGCGGCCGGGGTCTCTCCGCCGAGGTCCGCGGCCGAGGGCTCCTCCTCGGTGTACTCGCGGGCGTTCCGGGCCATCTCGGGGGAGCCGTCGAGGCCGTACCCCCGGGCGATGTCCTTCGTGTCCGCGAGCGCACGAAGCGCGTAGCCGCTGCCGGTCCCCAGGTCGAGGACGGTGTCGCCCGGCCCTGCCGGCATCCTGGCGAGCGCGTGCTTCGCGGTTTGCCAGTGCCGCTCCTCCATCCCCCGGTCCCGGCCGTCGGCGGCCCACGCGTCGAACTCCTGGCGAACGCTCATACCGGGGGGAGCGGGTCGGCGGACGTAAGCCCCGCGGTGGCGTCCGCGGGACTTACGGTAGTCGGTGCCAAACCAGCGGCTCACATGCACGTCCGAGACGCGGTCGAAGCCGACGCCGCCGCGCTCGCGACCATCGCCGACACGCCGACGGAGGCGATGCGGAGCGTCATCCACGACCGGACGGTCTACGTCGCGCTCGACGACTCGCCCGCGGACCCGGGGGAGGAGGAGACGGACCCGGACGACGTGCTGGGCTTTCTCAGCTTCGACGCCCGGGACGGCACCGTCCACGTGACCCAGTTCGGCGGCGCCAGGGACGTCTGTGCCCGCCTGCTCGAGGAACCCCTGCGTTTCGCGTCCAGCGAGGCGATGGGCGTCGAACTCCTCGTGCTCGACGGGGAGGACGAGATGCGCGAGGCCGCCGAGAGCGCGGGGTTCCACCGGGTCGGGACGGGCCCGCGATTCGAGGGGGAGCAGACCACCCGCTACCGGCTCGAAGCGCCCTGAAACCCGTTTCGTCGCGACGGTCACGCTGTACAGCCGGCCGGTAGCTCGTCTCTTCAGTCAGAACGGCCCGACGTCCGTGTAGCGAACCCGTCGGTACAGGTAGAATAGGCCGAACGGGAGCGCGAGCACCAGGCCCCCGATGGCGTACCAGAGCGCGAGCGGCCGCCAGCCCACGTCGGCCCGGCGGACGGCAGTCGCGTCGTGGTAGAAGGCGAGCGGGACCAGCACGACCCGAAGGAACAGGACGCCGGCGACCGCGGCCAGCAACGGCCCGCTCAGCACCATCCCGACGCCGTCGGGGAGCGCATCGATCCCCTCGGAGACGGCGACCAGCACCTCGGTCACGCCGCCGAGGAGGACCCCGACGGCCACGATGACCCACCAGTTCGACGGGACCGTCCGCCCCTCGTAGAAGGCGAACCGGTCCCCGTACCGCGTCGTCGGGGTGCCGACGTAGCGCCGACGCTTCAGCAGGTAGAGACAGCAGGTCGGGAGCGGCGCCAGGACAACGGCGGGCCCGTAGAACCGGCGCGATGGCGACCACTCGACCGCGTCGGCGCGTCGGAGCAGCGTCGCGTCACGGAGCAGTGCGGCGGGGAGGACGACCAGGCGCACCAGCGCCGCCGCCGCGAGCGCGACCAGGACGCCCGCCTCGGCCGCGGAGGACAGCCCCCCCGAGAGCGACGGGACCGGCAGGTCGCCGATGGCGAAGGGGAGGCTCCAGGCGGTCGCGACGAACGCCCACGCGACGGTCCCGACAGCGAGCACCTGCCACCACGAGGCGCCCGTCGGATCCGATTCGCGGAACGCCGCCGGCGGTCGCGGGAGTTCCGCGGACGCGGTCGATCCCGATTCCGACGGCTCGTTCGAATCCCCCCGTTCGTCCTCGGCCGGTCCGCCGAGTCGCCGCGACGGTTCGCCCGAGATCCGGACCGTGACCTCCGTTTCCGCAGGAGAATCGCTGGGTGCGTCAGACGTTCCCACGTCCGACGGTTCCGCAGACTCGACCCACTCGAAACCGTACCCTTCGGCTCGGGCGTCCTCCGAGTCCTCGGGTGAGTCGGCCATCTACCGTCCGGACGGGGGAGTGTCACTTAATCGGGGTGGAAGCGACCGGACTCGCCCGCAGTGGAGACGGTGGTCGTGCGGGAGCGGTACGGTGTCGCCAGGTCACCCTCCGCGAACGAGGGAGCGAAGCGACCGAGCGAGCGGAATTTTGGCATCACGGGAAATCTTCGATTTCCCGTTAGTAGTGGGATTCCAGAGGAATCCCACAACATGGACGGGTTTTGCGGGGGTTCGACGAGCGAGCGAGGAGGACCCCCGCAAAAGAGGTTCAGGAGAACTTCCTGACGGTCATGTCCAGCGTGTCGAGTTCCAGGATCGGCGCGTAGCCGGCGTCCGGGTCGATGTTGACGGACTTCTGGAAGGCGGTCTGCGCCTGCCAGCACCCGGAGTTCACCGCGAGGACGTTGTGGTACTTCCCCCACCCGAGCTTGTGGACGTGCCCGGTGTGGAACACGTCCGGCACCTCGTCCATCACGAGGTAGTCCTTCTCCTCGGGCGCGATCCGGGTGTGACCGCCGTACTGCGGGGCGACGTGGCGCTTCTTCAGCAGCTGGAACATCGCCTTGTGCGGCTCATCGTAGCTCGCCTTCTCGGCCGGGAGTTCGGCGATGACCTCGTCGAGCGAGACGCCGTGGTACATGAGGACGTTCACGCCCTCGACGGAGACCGTCGAGGGGTTCCCCGAGATCCGGGGGTCGTGGGCCGACATGATGTCGCGGAGCTCCTCGTCGAACCCCGGCTGGGGCTCCGCGAGCCGGACCGCGTCGTGGTTGCCAGGGATCATCACGATCTCCATGTCGCCCGGCACCTCCTTCAGGTACTCCGAGAAGCGCTCGTACTGGTCGTAGATGTCCACTACGTCGAGCTCCTCGTCCTGGTTCGGGTAGACGCCGACCCCCTCGACCATGTCGCCGGCGATGAGGAGGTACTCGACGCGGTCGGCCTCCTCGGTGTGGAGCCAGTCGGCGAACCGATGCCAGGCGTCGGCCATGAACTCCTGGGAGCCGACGTGGACGTCGGAGATGAGCGCCGCCTCGACCTGCCGGTCGGCCGTGTTCGGGCGGTACGTGCGGGGCACGTCCGGGAAGTGGATGGCGTCGACGAACATGATGCCCGCGTCGTCCGCGAGCGTCCCCTGGACGGCGATGCACTCGTCCATGAGGAGTTCGTCGACGAGGTCCGCGATGTCGCGGTCCTTCATCACGAGACAGGGGAACGTCCCGGTGGTGTCCTCGAGTTCGATCAGCCAGTGGCCCGAGGCGGTCGAGCGGATGTCGTTGACGAGGCCGATCAGCTCCGCCTCGCTCCCGCCGGGCATGTCCTGGATGGCCTCAGCGGGACGGTGGTTCACCCGTCCGCGGAGTTGCCCCGCTAGGCGGTCGTAGCGGTCCCGGAACACCCGGACGAATTCGTCGTACTCGCCCGTCCCCGTCGACCGGCCGGTCACGTCGTTCGCGATGCCCGGGGCCGGGGGGTCCCGGCCCCCGACGCGCGACGACCCCTCCGTTTCGACTGGAGCCGAGGCTGCGGAACCGCCCGACTGCCCGGCCGCAGTTCCAGTCGAAGTGGAGGGGTCCGCAGTGGCGGTACCGCCGCCGGTTCCCGCGGAATCGGAGGTCCCCGTGGATCCCGTCGCCGACGCGGACGCGGCGGGATCCGTGGTCGTCGACGCCGAGGCCCCGGAGGTCGGCGTACTGGACGTCGACGCACTGGACGTCGACGTACCGGAGTCCGCGGTCGGCGCGTGCTCGGTCGGCGTCTGCTCAGTTGTCGCCCCTTCAGTCGGCGCCTGCTCGGTCGTCGACGCGCCGTCGGCCGCGACCCCGTCGGGATCCGGCGCGGGGGTTGTGGCGAGCGCCGACCGGACGTGGTCGCGGGTCAGCACGAGCGCGTCCTCGGGGGCCGCCTCGATGGCGGCGTCGAGCGCGAGCGTCGGCGATTCGGCCTCCGCGATGAGGGTGACGGCTTCCCGTTCGGCGTTGTAGCCGCGGCCCGCGAGCGCCTGCACGACCCGGGAAGGCGTCTCCAGTGGCACAAGGAACGCAGTCAACGGGCGAGGGCAAAAGGGTAGCGAACGGCAACAGGTGGTCAGTAACGTGGGGGACTGACCCTACCTGAAAACCGACGTCGACGATCCTCGTTCGAGTTCGTTCGTCCGAATCGAAATGGGTGAACCCAGAAGGTTCAAAACCAGCGCGGCGGAATGGCGGGCAATGACCGACGACCGAGGGTCCCCCGACGGGGACCCGTTGACGCGGTTTCTCCGGGCGGATTCGGGCCCGCTCCTGTTCGCCCGGGAGGTGCTCTCCTCCGCGCTCGCCGTCGCCCTCGTCGGACTCCTCCTGTTCGCGATCGCCGGCGTCTGGCCGCCGATGGTCGCCGTCGAGTCGCCGAGCATGGAGCCGAACATGCATCCGGGCGATCTCGTGTTCATGACCGAACCCGATCGCTTCTCCCCCTCGTTCGCCGTCGGCGACACCGGCATCGTCACCGAATCGATCGGCGAGGACCAGGGGTACCGGACGTTCGACGGCTACGGTTCGGTGATCATCTACCAGACGCCGGACCGGGAGCGACGGGGCCAGTCCCCCATCATCCACCGCGCGCATCTCCACGTCGAGGAGGGCGAGAACTGGTTCGACCAGGCGAACCCCGACTACGTCGAAGGGGATTCGTGCGAGGAGGTCCGCTACTGCCCCGCCCCCTACGACGGGTTCATCACCAAGGGCGACAACAACGCGCAGTACGACCAGGCGCTCAACATCGCCCGACCGGTGAAGACCGAGTGGGTGCGGGGGATCGCGCGTGTCCGCGTGCCGTACCTCGGGTGGATCCGCCTCGTCTTCTCCGGCGCGGCGACCACGTCCCCCCCGGTACCGGTCGACGCGGTCGCCGGGTCGCCGGGGCCGACCGGTGTCGGCGGTTCCTCGGCGGAAGCGGCAGTAACGGATCCTGTAGAGACTACCGTTCCAGCGCAGGTGTCGGCTTCCGAAGGGCCGTCCGCAGCCCTGTCGCCGAGCGTTAACGGTTCACTATCGTCAGCGAGTCCGTCGCGCGTTCCGGCGTAAAATCCGATCGTTTCGACTGGAGCGTTCTATCCTCAGAATCGATAGCAGTAATCGCCCCGTTCAGTGGAAACGAAGGGGTCTAATCGAGGGGTTCGGTCAGTTGTCGAACCGTGCCTGGACGAACGGCTGGGCGTCCTCGATGTCGCCGAGGCGGGAGTCCGAGAGGAGCACGGCCTCGGTCTCGTCGATCGGAACCGAGAGCGAGATCTCCTTCGTGCGCCCGTAGCGACCCTTGGAGACGACGACCGCGTTGACGATGCCGAGCATGTCGAGTTCGGAGATGAGGTCGGTCACCCGGCGCTGGGTGAGCACGTCGGCGTCGATCTCCTCGCAGAGGCGCTTGTAGATGTTGAACACCTCGCCCGTGTTGACGTTGTGGACGCCGTTCTTCTCGAGCAGAATGATGGAGAAGAGGACGATTTTGCTCTGGGTCGGGAGCGTCCGGACGACCTCGACGACGCGGTCGAGTTCGATCTTGTCCTGAGCCTGCCGGACGTGGGACTCCTCGACGAGGTCGGCCTGCGAGCGCTCCGCGAGTTCGCCCGCCGTCCGCAGCAGGTCGAGCGCGCGGCGTGCGTCGCCATGTTCCTGGGCGGCGAACGCGGCACACAGCGGGATGACGTCCTCGGTGAGCGCATCGTCCTTGAACGCGATGTCCGAGCGGTGCTGGAGGATGTCGCGGAGCTGGTTCGCGTCGTACGGCGGGAAGACGATCTCCTCCTCGCCGAGGCTCGACTTGACCCGGGGGTCGAGGAAGTCGGTGAACTTCAGGTCGTTCGAGATGCCCATGATGGAGATGCGGGAGTTCTCCAGCTCGGAGTTCATCCGCGAGAGGTTGTACAGCGTGTCGTCGCCGGACTTCTCGACGAGCTTGTCGATCTCGTCGAGCATGATGACGACCACGCGCTCGTGGTAGTCGACGGCGTCGAAGAACGTCGTGTACACGCGGTCGGTCGGCCATCCGGTCATGGGAACCTCCTCGATCTCCTCCCTGTCGCCCTCCAGGTCGGCGATGCGGTCGGCCACGTCGTCGACGGACGCGAACTCGGTGCCCGCGAGGGCGTCGAGGTTCTCCGCGGCGTGCGACCGGAGGTCCCGGAGTTCGGACAGTCGGTTGTCGATGACCGCCTTGTTCTTCTCGATGAACTTGTTCGCGAGCTGGGCGAGCACGCGGTACTGCGTGTCGGTCACCTCGCAGTTGATGTACTCGACCTCGCAGGGGACGTCGTACTTCTGGCTCGTGGACTCGAGTTCCTGGGAGACGAACTTCGCGGAGGCGGTCTTTCCGGTCCCCGTCTTCCCGTAGATGAGGATGTTCGACGGCGTCTCCCCGCGCAGCGCCGAGACGAGGATGGTCGCCATCTTGTTGATCTGGTCCGTCCGGTGGGGGAGTTCGTGCGGCGTGTAGGACGGTCGGAGGACCTCCTTGTTCTCGAAGATCGGCTCGCCCGAGAGCAGGTCGTCGAACAGACCGGTGTTGTCCTCCTCGTCGGCGAGCACCTCGTCGACGTCGAGGTCGACCTCCGTCTCGGTGCGGGTCCGCGACCCGAACTCGAAGGCACCGCCGGTGTCGCCGACGTTCGCGCCGTCGCCGGTAGCGTCCCCGGCGGTTCCCCCCTCCGAGGGGACGTTTTCGACTGGAACCGACTCCGAGGGGTCTTCGTCGGACGGCGTCTCACCAGCGGACGCGCGCTCGCTCGTATCCGAGTCGTCGCTCGCGTCCGTCCGCGTCGATACGTCGTCACGGTCGATCCGGTCCCCCCGCTCCCCGACCTCCGTGTCTCCGTCAGTCTCGTTCGATTCGTCCCTTGTCATCGGTTCCCATTTCCCCTTCGTTTCGATTGGAACGCCGGTGCGCGAGGCCGGTGAAACGGGGGAGAACCCCCTCGAAGCGTCGGTTTCGTCATATCGAGACCGGCCTCCGGCGTCCAAATGATGCAGGCGAAGCAGATGAACAGGTCCAGTAAAAGCTTTGCCCTTCATCCGGGACCAGGCGGGTCCAGCTTCGATGATCGTCTGCGTTCCACCGGTGAAATTCTCGGTGTATTCCCCGGGCGAGATGCCGGATTCGTCGATCGAACCTACTCCTCTCGGGATCGGTAAGGCAGTCGAACTCCCCGCGTGCGGCCTGTTATCGACAGTTCTCGTGGAGACACGATCGTCGAAACCGGCGGAGTCGAACCCCGATCGTTCGCCTGCTCCTGCGGAAATAGGAGCTCCCGATGCCGCGGCGACCGTCGTGTAGACTCGCAGAGACGAATCGAAGGAAGGGGTTCGTCGAGGGGGGACGGGGAGGGACGGGGTGGTAGACCCGAAACGGGGGTGTCGGTCACGGGCAGTGGCCGCGCGTCGTCTCCCTGTGTCGTTCGACGCGGACGGGAAACGGTGGGGAGGTCGTTCGGTCGGACCGATGGACGGTGGACGGGTTCAGTCGGGTCGGGTAACCCCCCCACCCCTTCGTTTCCGGTGGAGAGGCGGAACAGTGGGGTGGGGGAGGGGGTTCTAGGACCCGGTACCTTTATCCCACTCCAGAGATAACAATATCCGCACGACTAGCAAGTTAGCTTTATTTCTGTTCGGTGTGGTGTCTAGAGAGGTCGAGCGACCTGACCACCACCCGCCCTCCGACGGGTTCCACCTGAAACGAGGGGGTAGGGGAGGGGGCTGCTCGGCACTCGCCCCCGTCCCTCGGCACCAGACCCGTCATCGCCGTCCCCACCCGCCGTCCCGACTCGCCGTAACCGACCTCCGCCGCCGTCCTCCCCTCGGCTTACCGCGCCATGGAGTTGGCCTACACGACTGGCACGGCGGGCCGTCCCTTCCGATCGAGCGATGTCGTCCGACGAGAGACCGAACCCGTCCGACCGACTCTCGCGAACCCCGACTCACCCCGCTCATCGAACGTCCGCCCCGTGGTAATCGAGTTGGCGGTACGTTGCCCCCGCCCTCCCGAGTAGCCATCCGACGCGGCTCCACCGACGGTTTCGAGGGGAAACCGAGGGCAATACACGAGATCGATCCCCGCGATCCGATAGGGGTTGTCCCCGGCGACGCGACTGGATCGCACTCCCATCGGGAACAGAATCCCCCTCGTCGGCCCCCGAAACGCCTGCCTGGTGGCGTCTGACGTAGTGCTTAAGTGTCGTCCCCGGTTTGGTGGGGTAACGCCCTCCTACCAGGGGAGGACGGAGGTCAGGATGGGTCTGCTCACGAATCTCAGAGACAGCATATCACGCGTCACGGACGGCCTCTTCTCGGAGGCCGAACCGAAGCGCATCGGTATCTACGGGCCGCCGAACGCCGGCAAGACGACGCTGGCGAATCGTATCGCACGCGACTGGACGGGCGACGCCGTCGGGCCGGAGAGCCACATCCCGCACGAGACGCGTCGCGCCCGCCGGAAGGAGAACGTCACCATCGAGCGGAACGGCAAGACGGTGACCATCGACATCGTCGACACGCCGGGCGTCACCACGAAGGTCGACTACAAGGAGTTCCTCGACCACGATATGGAGAAGGACGACGCCGTCAAGCGGTCCCGCGAGGCGACCGAAGGCGTCGCCGAGGCGATGCACTGGCTCCGCGAGGACGTCGACGGCGTCATCTACGTGCTCGACTCCTCGACCGACCCGTTCACGCAGGTGAACACGATGCTCATCGGCATCATCGAGAGCCAGGACCTCCCGGTGCTCATCTTCGCGAACAAGACCGACCTGGAGGGGTCGGACGTGAAGCGCATCTCCGACGCGTTCCCGCAACACGAGACGGTACCGCTGTCGGCGCTTGAGGGGGACAACATGGACGAAGTGTACGAGAAGATCGCGGAGTACTTCGCATAATGCCCGAAGCCACCGCTCCCGACGACGACGCCGTCCGAATCGACCTGATCAGCGGCGCGCGGATGGACGGGCTGACGTCGATGGAGAAGATCCGGCTGATCCTCGACACCGTGCGCAACGGCGACATCGTCGTCCTCGAGGAGGGCCTCTCACCGGAGGAGGAGTCGAAGCTCATCGAGGTGACGATGACCGAGATCAGCCCGGACGACTTCACCGGCATCGAGATCGAGACGTACCCGCACTCGCACGCGAAGAGCGGGGGGATCCTCGGCCGGATCATGGGCAAGGACGAGGAGGCGAAGAAGCTCACGGTCATCGGTCCGGCGAACCAGATCGAGACGCTCCACAAGGACGAGAACCTCATCAGCGCGCTCGTCTCGAGGAAGTAGGATGACGAGCGTACGCACCACGACGGATCGGAGCCGAGCCACCTCGGGAGCCGAGCCCGCCCCAGCGAGGACGTAGATTGCCCCACCAGTGCACAAACTGCGGTCGAACGTTCCCCGACGGGTCGAAGGAGATGCTCACGGGCTGTCCGAACTGCGGGAGCAACAAGTTCCAGTTCAGGCCGAAGGGGAGCGTCGACGAGGGGGCCGGCGGTCCCGCGCCCGAAGGAGTCGGCGACGGCGAGGAGGACGGCGCGCAGGCGGCGGCTCGCAGCGAGATGGTCAGCCCGTCGGAACTGCCCAGCACGGCTGGCGATTCCGACGCCGCCGACGCGTCCGCCGGGTCGAGCGCCGCCGGTTCGTCGGCCGCCTCCGAAGCGACGGACGACCCGGAGTCCGAGGAGGACGACCCGGACATCGCGGCACTGCGGGAGAAACTGAACGACCAGTTCGAGTCCATCCGCATCCTCAACCCCGGGCAGTACGAGCTGAACCTGATGGAGCTGTACGACCGCGAGGAGTACATCATCTCCCTGCGCGAGGACGGCCGGTACGTCATCGAGATGCCCGAGACCTGGGGCGCCGACGACGAGTGAGCCGGGGGGAGGCGAGGAACGAACCCCGGAACTCACGAGCGACGGACTCGACCCTCGCTCCTCGCTCGCAGTCTCGATCCACCGTTCTGATCCGGTCTCGTCCATCCAGCCATCTGTCTCCGACCGTCTCTCCAGCATCCATCCACAGCGAGCACGTCGCGCCAGCGGGCGTCGGCGTAGGTGCTCCGGCCGATCCCGACTGGTCTACATCGACCGGAGGGGACCGGCGCACGTCGACGGACACGGATTGAAGCCTTTATGCCGCGCCCGCGACCACCGTGTACCATGAGCAAGGCGACGAAGATCGTCCTCGGCGTTGTCGGCATCTCGGCGACCCTGTCGATCGGGCTCGTGTTCGTGCTCGCGTTCGCCTAGACCGTGTTCTCGCGACGCGATCTCGGGGACGACCCCCCGGACGGGCTCGCGACCGAACTCGCGGCGGTACGCGACGCGTACGCGCCGGACTGTCTCGTCCTCGACGCGGACAGGGATTTCGAGACGGTTCCGCCGGCCGCCGCGGAGGATCTCGGGCTCCTGGTCGACGCGCTCGACCCGGCGAGCTACCCGGCCGAGTGGCTCCCCGACGACGCGCCGCAGGCCCTCCGGCGGTACGCCGGCGGCGACTTCACCGTCGGGATGCCCGGCGACGGCACGGTCGTCCGGACCCGCCAGACCGTCCCGCCGACCGTCATCGTGAAGAAGCGCGCCGAGGGGACGCCCGAGCCCTTCCGCTCGTTCCTCGTCGCGGAGGCGTTCGTCGAACTGTCGGCGGACGTCCCCGAGCACTTCCTCCCGTTCTTCGGCGAGCGGTACCGCGACCTCGACGCGGCGGTCCCGCTCGGCCCGGGCGAGGTGTACCAGCTCGCCGCGGCGCTGTTCGACGCCTGGGTCGGACTCCACACCCGCCCGGAGTTCGTCTCGTGGGGCGGGGGTGGAGACGAGGACGATAGGGACGGGGGCGACAGGGACGGGAGCGACACGGAATGGAACGACCCCCCGGATGAACGAAACCGATACCCGGAACTCCACGCGGCGTGGGTCGACGCGGGCGAGCGGTTGACCGGTCGGCTCGACGGCCTGCCGGGCGAGGTCGCGAGGGGCGAGCTGTCGTTCCCGGCGGCGACGGAGTACGCCTGCTCGACGGTGAAACACGACCTCGACCTGCCGGCGCCGTTCGCCGCGCTCGACACCGCCGCCTACCGGACCCACGGCGCAGACTACGCGGTGAAGTGGGCGGAGAAGACGTTCGAGAAACTCGCCTGACCGCGAGGACACCCCGACTTATCGTAGTTCGACCGACTCCGACCCGCCCTCCTCGAGGTCGATGACGCCGTCGAAGAGGTTGCGGAACCGGTCCAGCGTCTCCTCGTCGTGGACCTCCTTCGAGAGGTGGAACAGTCCGACCGCGTCGTGTTCGACCAGCAGGTCGAGGATGGCCGCGGCCGCCTCGTACACCCCGTCCACGTCGGCGTAGTACGCCATCTCGGTGAGCGAGTCGACGCTGACGCGGCGCTTGCCGGCCGTGCTCGCCAGGAACGACTCGACCTGCATGACGACCCCTTCGAGATCGTCGGGCGAGGAGACGTAGTGGAAGTGGTCGGAGGAGCGTCGGGAGTAGCCGCGCTCGACCGAGATGGTGTCGAGGATATCCGCACGCGACTCGTCGACGTCGTAGTGTTCGAGCTTCTGTTCGACCTCGCGGGCGGTGGTTCGGGTCGAGACGACCAGGAAACGGTCGGTGTCGGTCTTCAGGAAGTCGGTGTCGATGCGGTCCGTCTCGCCGATGCTGGGGTGGAGGAGCAGCAGGCCGGTGCCCCCCGGGATCGTGGTCTCCTCGTCCCCGATGGCGAGCGTGTAATCCATGTCGGAACGTCCGCCTACCCGGACTTAATTCTGCGGGGACTCCGTGGACTCCGGGGACGGCGGGCGACGTGCGTTCACGCACCCGACACGTAGGGATCGGAAACGAGTCGATCAGAACACCGAGTCCGCGGTCGCGGCTCCCACCACGGAGAACACGGCGCCGACGCTGACCGCTTTCAGGGTGACGAGCGCCTGGGCGAGCGTCCCGTCGCCGTACGTCTCCGCGAGGAACGTCTCGGGCGCGTCGAACGCGAGCGCGAGGATGAGCACCGAAAGGTACGAGACCGCGATGAGCGAGACGAACCGGACCGGCACCCCGGCGATCTCCGTCTCCCGGTCCGGGTCGCGGTCGGCGTCGGCCTTGTACAGCGCGCCGTAGCCGATGCCGAACACGATGACCACCGTCGCGACCGCCTGGTACCACGCCATGCTGGCGGCGAGGGTCCACACCTCCTCGGTGACCACGAACGGCCCCGCGAGCAGGAAGCCGCCGACGACCTGCTGGGCGGTGTCGGCGAGCTTGAACCGGCGGTTCCGTCCGACCATGAACCTACGTGCCGACGACGGGATAAAAACGTCCCGAGGCCTCGTCGGAGTGCATCGACGCCGTCTCGGGATTCGACCGCGGCAATCCTCGGGACGGAGGACAGTGTTAAACGCCGACCAGTGTTACGGCCCCCATGCACTCGGATGGCACTTCGCACCCCTGCGCGGGGGTGCGACGGTAGATGCGGGTCGTCGCGAAGTTCGGGGGGACTTCTCTCGGCTCCGGTGACAGGGTCGCGCGGGCTGCGGACTCCATCGCGAAGGCGGTGGAGTCGGGACACGAGATCGCGGTGGTCGCCTCGGCGATGGGGTCGACGACGGACGAACTGCTCGACGAGATCGAGTTCGAGGTCGACGACGCCGACCGTGCCGAGATCGTCTCGATGGGCGAGCGCACGTCGGTCCGGATGCTGAAGGCGGCGCTCACCGCCCGCGGCGTCGACGCGACGTTCCTCGAACCGGGTAGCGAGGACTGGCCGGTCATCACCAACGAGGTCGGCGAACTCGACGCCGAGGCGACGCGCGAGCGCGCGGCGAAGCTCGCGGCCGACCTCGAGAACACGGTCCCCGTCATCACCGGGTTCCTGGCACAGACGCTCGCCGGCGACGTGACGACGCTCGGCCGGGGCGGGTCGGACACGACCGCGGTGATGCTCGGGAAGTTCATGGACGCCGACGAGGTCGTCATCGTCACCGACGTGGAGGGCGTGATGACCGGCGATCCCCGCGTGGTGGAGGGGGCGCGCAACGTCGCGCGCATCACGGTGGACGAACTGCGGAACCTCTCGTTCCGCGGCGCGGAGGTCGTCGCGCCCTCGGCGCTCGTCTACAAGGACGAGGACCTCGACGTCCGCGTCGTCCACTACCAGCACGGCGACCTGCTCGCGGGCGGCACCCGCATCGAGGGGACCTTCGAGAACCTCATCGACATGCGCGAGGAGTCGCTCGCGTGTATCACCGTCGCGGGCCGCGCGATCCGGAACCGGCCGGGCATCCTCGCGGACCTCTCGGTCGCGCTCCGGGACGAGGACATCAACATCGACGCGGTCGCCTCGGGGATGGACTCGATCACCTTCTACGTCGACACCGGCATCGCCGAGAAGGCGCAGGCGACCCTCCACGACGAGGTCGTCGGCGACGAGTCGCTCTCCTCGGTCACCGTCGAGGGGGAGTTCGCGGTCGTCCGCGTGATGGGCGGGGAACTGCCGAACCGGCCCGGCGTCATCTCGGACATCGTCGGCCCCATCGCGGCGGCCAACATGACCGTCCACGACATCATCACCTCGGCCACGTCGGTCGCGCTGTTCGTAGACTGGAGCGACCGCGAGGACGTCCTCGAGATCGTGCAGGGCGAGTTCTAGCCCCGACAGCTCCGCCCTCGAACCGTTCGAACCTCACTCGAACTTCGAAGCCGACCCGGACTTTCGAACGTCACTCGGCTCGCCGCGCCGACCGCTGTAACTCCCGTTCGCGGTCCGTCTCGACGGCGAGCTCCGGCACCGGCCGGACGTGCTCGTCGGCGTCGATGGCGACGAACGTCAGGTGCGAGGACGCCGTCCCGCGCTTGCCGGCGCAAAACTGCTTCACGAACAGGTCGGGAACCCACGCGGCGGTGTTCATGTCGTGGATCCGTCAGCGTTCGTCGCCCGTGTTGCGCTTCAGGTCGAGGAACGGCGGGAAGTCGAGGTGTCACGCCTCCAGATACGCGCAAGCCGCGCCCCGGCGCTTTCCGGAGCGGTTGATGGCGCCCGTCACGTCGTTCGAGATCTTGCGGAAGGGGGCGGTCCCGGTGGACTCGACGCTCGTTGACTGCCTGTTTAGCGGTTCGGCGATCCGCCCATCGGTCATTAGGGAGCGCCGAGCGACTCAACCAGCGCGCGGAACTCATCGCCATCCAGAATCGGGGACGAACCGGCCCACGCCGCGTAGTGGACGCCGTCCTCGACCCAGAACGCCTCCCAGGCGCCGTTCTGCTCGGTCAGCGCGGCGTAGTGGACGGTCGTCCCGCGCAGGTCGACCGCCCGACGCGTCCCCGCAGACTGCTCGGACGGCTCCGGCGGGATCGAGGGCGCCAGTGGGCTGTCCGGTGTTGCCGCAGCCAGCCAGAGGTGGTCGCTCCCGTTCTCACGGTGCCGGAAGACGCACTCGACCGCGTCGCCCTCGGGGAACGCGACTGCCGAGTCGAGGCGGAACCCATCATCCGACGGGACCAGCGGACGGACGGGCGGATCGCCGGCCAGCGCCCTGGGGGAGAGGGGGCGGCTCGCCTCGTAGGGTCGGACGGGCGAGTGGTCCCACAGGCCGTGGGGGACGGCGACCGGTCGGCACCGGTACCGGACCCAGTAGCTCAACTGGTGGAACGGAACGTCGTGCACGACCCGGGCCGCGTCCGGCGCCGCGCGGGTCAACCCGTCCATCACGCCCCGCACCTCCTCGTCGTCGAAGCCGCCGTCGAGGACGGAGAGTTCGACCTGCGTCCGGTCGCGCTGGACGCAGGCGCCCCGCCGGTCCTCGTAGTCGGTTCCCAGCCAGCCGACGGTGTCGCCGCACGCGAACGGCGTCGGCTCTGGCGTGCGCCAGAGCGGCGCGACGCTCGCGGCGGGGGGCGCCCAGTCGTACAGGAACTGCTTGAGCCGGAACCGCCGATCCTCACCCCCGACGACGACGCGGACGCTGCACGGGTTTCCATCGCTGTGGGGCGTCTGTCCGATGTCCGCGGCGGAAACGTCGCCGGGGCGGCCGGGCGGCTGTTCGGGGCGCAGCGAGACGGCCGTCACGCGGCAGTCGTCCGGGAGCCACCCGGGTTCGAAGACGACGAAGTTCACCTCCTCCTGGGCGTCGGCGAGCGTCGTCTCGCGCGGCGGCGCGGCGTCGGCAGGGTCGGCGAGCCGCGCGGAGGGGTCGGCGGTTCGCCAGACAGTCATCGTGGCCTCCGGCAGTGTGGGCGTTTCAGGTGGAACGACGGTTGGAGGGGGTGTCGGTGAGTGCTGTCCGAACGGGGGTCCTCGTCGGTCGGCATACGACGATCGTCGGAAGTCGCGAGCAAAAGGGTTCGCTGAAGCTATTTCCTGTACGCTAGATGGTAGTTCCGACCGACCCTCGCGTCGCGGTCGCCGATATCCATCGACAGGTGTCCCTCGCCGTGCCGACCAGTCCATCGCCGTCCGGAGGTGTCGAACGATGTCCACTACGTCTCGTGGGGTATCTAAGGCGCGGCCCGGCCGAGGGCGACCATGCGCAACTACAAGGCGAAGATGGTCGAGCCCATCACCCTCCCCTCCCGCGAGCGCCGCGACGCGGTCCTCGAGGAGGCCGGCTACAACGCGTTCAACGTCGCCGCCGAGGACGTGTACATCGACCTGCTGACCGACAGCGGCACCGGGACGATGAGCGACGCCCAGTGGGCCGCGCTGATGCGCGGCGACGAGTCGTACGCCGGCAGCCGGTCGTTCGCACACCTCGAGGAGGCGGTGTCGGACGTGATGGGGTTTCCGAACGTCGTCCCCTGCCACCAGGGCCGGGGCGCCGAGAACGTCCTCTACGGCTGCCTGGTCGAGGAGGGCGACGTCGTGCTCAACAACGCGCACTTCGACACGACCCGCGCGCACGTCGCGAACCTCGGCGGTGAACCGGTGGACTGCCCGGTCGAGGGCGCCCGCGACCCCGACATCGCGGGCGACTTCAAGGGCGACTTCTCGCTCGACCGCGCCCGCGCCGCGGTCGACGAGGTCGGCCACGAGAACGTCCCCGTCGTGGTGCTCACGATCACGAACAACTCCACCGCCGGCCAGCCGGTGAGCGTCGCGAACACCCGCGAGGTCGCCGAGTTCGCCCGCGAGATCGGGGCGACGTTCGTGATCGACGCCTGTCGGTTCGCCGAGAACGCCGAGTTCGTCCGGCGCCGCGAGGCCGAGTTCGCCGACGCCTCCGTCGCGGACATCGCCCGCGAACAGCTCTCGTACGCGGACGCGCTGGTCATGAGCGGGAAGAAGGAGGGGCTGTCGAACGTCGGCGGGTTCGTCGCGGTCGCCGAGGAACCCGGCGGCGAGGCGGCCGCCCAGCTGTTCGAGCGCGCCAAGCAGCGCGGCATCCTCTACGAGGGGTTCCCGACCTACGGCGGGATGGCCGGCCGGGACATCGAAGCGATGGCGGTCGGTCTCCGCGAGGTCGTCGAACCGCCGTACCCCGAGGCGCGCATCGACCAGGTGGCGACCTTCGGCGACCTGCTCTCCGAGGCCGGACTGCCGGTCTACCGCCCCGTCGGCGGCCACGCGGTGTACCTCGACGCCGGCGACCTGTTCCCGAACGTCGCCCCCGACGAGTACCCCGGCCAGGCGCTCGTCTGCGAACTGTACCGCGAGGGGGGCGTCCGCGGCGTCGAACTCGGCAGCTTCGCGTTCCCGGGGGTCGACCGGCCGGAGCTCGTCCGACTCGCGCTCCCCCGCCGGACGTACGCCCGCGAGCACCTGGAGCACGTCGCCGACGCCGGCGCCGCGCTCCTCGACCGGCGCCGGGAGGTCCGGGGCCTCGAAGTCGTCTCCGAGCCGCCCGTCCCCGAACTTCGGCACTTCTCGGCCGAACTGCGGCCCGTGGAGTAGGCGGACGTCGCCGAACCCCGCATCCCGCCGCGACGGTTCTACCGCCCGTCGTACAGTCGACTTCCGATCCGCTTCGGCAGCCCCGCCGCTTCCACGGCCTCCGCGACCGCGTCGACGTCGTACTCCACGCGCCGCTCCTCGACCGTCAGGTCGTCGAGGTCGAGTACGGCGTAGGCGGCCCGCGGGTCGCCGTCCCGCGGCTGGCCGACGCTCCCGGGGTTCATCACGACGCCCTCTGCGAACCGCTCGTACGCCTGGACGTGCGTGTGACCGAGCACGAGGACGTCCGGGTCGTCCCCGCCGGGCGCGCCGGCGGCCGCCAGCAGCTCCGGGTCGAACTCCTCGGGGTAGGTGTAGTGGTCCCGGCGTTCGGGGTGGCCGTGGACGACGGCGACCCGGCCGTCCGCCACGGTCATTCCCTCCGGGAGGTCGTCGAGCCAGTCGAGCGCCTCCGCGTCGAGTTCGCGGTGGGCGTACTCCACGCCGGCCCGGCCCATCGAGTTGAACCCCGACGCGGACCCGGCGACGACGGCGCGGTCGTGGTTCCCCTTCACCGTCGGCACGTCGCGCTCCCGAAGTTCCGCGACGCACTCGGCCGGCCAGGGGTTGTAACCGACGACGTCGCCGGCGCACACCAGCCCGTCGACCGAGGGCATGTCGTCGAGGACGGCCTCGAGTGCGACCCGGTTGCCGTGCACGTCCGAGATGACGCCCAGCTTCATGCCCCCCGTTTCGGGTCCGGGGCAGTTAGCGGTGGTCCCCGGTGCCGACCGCGGCCGTCGGCGGATGGTATCCCCCTTCCGGGTGAGGTGCATCATATAGGACATCAGATAAATTGTTCGGGCGGTGAAGATCGACCTGGTGGGCCGGAAAACACCGTCTCGCGGGGCCGCAATGGGGTAGTATCGGATAATATATGTTTTTCTCCCTCCGTGGCGTATGCATACGAGGTGAACAACAGTGAGTTCGCAAACCTACCAATCCCCCGGAATCGCGATGCGGTCCCCCACGCTCTGGGGCGGAGCCGCCGCGGGCGGGCTCGTCGCGGGCGTCGGGATGGGCCTGCTGATGCACTTCCTGATGAACGCGATGCCCCTCGTCGGGGCGCTCTACGGACAGCCGACCGTCGCGGCCGGGTGGTTCGCCCACCTGTTCCACAGCGTGGTCTTCGCCCTGCTCTTCGCCGGCGTGATCACGAGCACGTCGTTCCGTGAGTACGGAGTCCTGCGGATCACCGGCCTGGGCGCCGCCTACGGTATCGTCCTGGAGCTCGTCGCAGCCGGTATCGTCCTCCCCGTCTGGGCGAACGCGGTCGGCGCTGCGGCGCTTCCGGTCCCGTTCCTGCTCCCGATCGGGTTCCTCACGCACCTCGTCTACGGCGTGCTCCTCGGGGCAATCTTCGGGGTCGTGCTGACCCGGGAGCGGTCGAGAACTGCGACCCGCGACCGGTCCGAACGGCCCGCGGCGTGACGGTGCGGCCCGCGGCGAACGGCGACCGACAGGTCGTCGAACGCTCGGCCGGCGAAACCATCGATTTTCCACGCTGCTCGCTCGAGTGACGACCCCGCCTCCGTCGCGGCCGGTTCGAGGGCGATTTCGAACGGGACCGTACCGGCGACTACCCCAATCGTCGGGTTTCCAGCGTCGAGCGTGGTCCCCGTCGCCCGCGTGACCGCTCACTCGTCGCTGTTCTCGATTCCGAACCCCGTACTGTCGTCGCCGACGTGGACGCCCGCGGCGCAGACGGCGTGCTCGTAGTCGAGCCCGTACGCCGTCCGTGCGGCCGCGACCGCCGTGTTCGGTTCGAACTCGAACGGTCGGGGCTCGTCCTCCTCGTAGGTCGCCACGAGGTGCGGTTCGTCCACCTCGCGGACGAGCAGTGCGTCGCGTCGCACGATGCCCACGTAACCCGCGTTGCCGTCGACGACACCGGCGACCCGGGGCGTGTCGTAGTCGTCCTTCTCGTAGTCGAGCGCGAGCAGCGCCTCGGCGAGCGCGTCCCGCGCCGGGTAGCCCCGGTCGTACTTCTCCGCGATCGGGTCGACGTGCGAGCCGTTGCCGAGGACGGCCGCCCGGCGACGGTCGCCGCCCGCGATCCGGACGCAGTTGTACGAGACGTAGGGGTTGTCCGTCGGTTCGGCGTCGTCGGTCGGACCGACTGTGAGCGTCTCGTCGCCGCGGCGGACGATCTCGCGGTTCGGGAACGAGCGGGAGGAGACGCGGTAGGCGCCGACCTTCGGGCCGACGACGACGAAGCGGCCGATGTACATGCACGGAGCTGCGCATTCTCGGCGCAAATAGGTGGCGGTGTGTGCACGTTCGACCGGGTCGGCTTCGGTTCGCCGTTCGACCGCCTCCCGTTCCGGACGGCGAAAGGCGAGTTCGCGACGACGCTCGGGCAGTCCCACCCCCTTCCGGAAACGCCGTTACCCTCGGGGACCGTCCCCGGACGCGCCGCCGTCCTCGGAAAGCGATAGGGTTTAGTTATCGAACGCTCTTCTCCCGTACGCAGTCCCATGGGGTAGTGGCCAATCCTGTTGCCTTCTGGGGGCAACGACGAAGGTTCGAATCCTTCTGGGACTACTCCTCCGACGTTCGAACCCTTCAGCCACAGGTGTATCCCGAGCGTGAGCCGCGCTTCGGCTGGAGTGCCGCGCGTCCCCGGCGTGGCCACGTTCCGTGTCCCTGCACGCGGTTTTCGGGCGAATCCCGACGATTACTCGCTGGTGCGAGCGCGATGAACGGGCGCGCGCGAGACCCCGAGCGATCACTGGTTCGAGCGACGTCGAGGTGCCGTCAAAGAAACCCGAATCCCGTCAACTAATTAAGAACACGTCCCGGTTCCGGGTGCTACGGGCGTAGAACGACCGAATACGGCTATATAAGCCACCATATTGATGCGTCATCCTCCCGTAGCAAGAGGAATGCAACCATGGCCGAAACGACCACCCACACCACCGAGATGACTCGAGAGGAGACGGCCAACTATCTACGGTCGATCGCCGACGAACTGGGTTCGGGAAGCGGGAGCGTTCGGGTGCCGGTCGGGAACAAGGCGGTACACCTGTCGCCCTCCGACAGCATCGAGTCGGAGGCGACGGTGACCGAACGCTCCCGAAAACTCCGTAAGGACACCGAGGAGATGGTGCTCAAGTTCAAGTGGAACCCGGTCGAGGACACCGCCGAATCCAACTACGGCTCGGAATCCAGCCAGGGTGAAGAGTCCGGACGGGAGTCGGAGTCCCGATCGGAGTCGGAATTCGGACAGGATTCGGAGTCTGGGATGGGAACCGACGACGACACGGACCGATGATAGCGAGTCTCGGCGGGGTGGTCAACGGTGCGCTTCTGCAGGCCGAGGTCAGTTCGGAGGGGATCGTCAGCGCCGTCTTCATCTTCCTCGTCAGCCTCCTCGTCGGGGCGGCGGCGATCCACCTCGGGGCACAGCTGCTGGTCGACCGCGACACCGGCTTCCGTCGGGCCACCGTGACGGCGCTGATCGGGGCGATCGTGTACACCCTCGTGGGGCTGTTCCTCGGGTGGATTCCCCTCCTCGGCCCGCTTCTCATGCTCGTGGCGTGGATCGCCGTCATCAACTGGCAGTACCCCGGCGGCTGGGGGACGGCGATCGGGATCGGGCTCGTCGCCTGGATCGTCGCCGTTCTCATCCTCTTCGGGCTCTCCCAGCTCGGCATCGTCACGCCCGACGCGCTGGGCGTCCCGGGCTCGTAGCTCCCCTCGCTTCTCCACTCTGTATTCGAGAACTCGTCAGGAGACTCCAGGCGGTCGCTTCCTGCCCGTTGATTCGGGGGAACGGTAGGGGTGGGATTCGAACCACACGGGGCTAGCGGGTTCCCACCAGCCTCCACCTCGTTCGGACGGGTGGTGCTCTTGCCAGCGAGCTACCCTACCACGCTGTGCACCTGGTCCTCCGGGGGGGACACGATTAGTAACTCCCCGGTTAACCCCGTTTCATCCCCGTCTCCGGATCACGACGGGGCCTCAGAACAGCATGACCGCGTAGGCGAGCGAGGAGAACACCATCAGCCCGACGAGCACGATGGCGAGCACTTGCTGTCGATCCATACGCGGCCTTGACGTGCTCCACGTATAACCGCTGTGCCCTACGACTCGGGCGCGTACCACGCGAGAACCACGCCCAGCAGGCCGAGCACGCCAGCGACCGCGAACGCGGCCCCGTATCCCGTGGCGCCGATGAGGGCGCCGGCCGCGATGGGTGACAGGAACGCCCCGGCCAGCCCGACGCTCGTGAGGAACGCGACCGCGGTGGCGGCCACAGCGGGTTCGACCAGCTCGCGCACGTAGGCGAACACGAGCCCGAGACAGAGCTGGATGGCGAACCCGGCCACGAGGAGCGCCGCCACGACCACTGGGACCGTCCGGAGGGCGGTGAACCCGGCGACGATCGGCGTCGACACGAGGAACGCGAGCAGGACGACCGGCCTGCGTCGTCCGTCGAACAGCCTGTCCGACAGGAGGCCGCCGGTCACCCGCGAGAGGATCCCGACTGCGGGGAACAGCGCGGCGAGCACGCCGCTGACCGCGAGCGACAGTCGCAGCTCCTCCGTCAGGTACGACGGCGCCCAGCTGTTCATGAACAGGTACACCGCGTAGGCGAGGAACCCGAGCCCGCAGACGATCCAGACCCGCCGGTTCGTGACGACGGCGCCGAGGTCGGACAAGGTCGGCGTCGGCGTGTCGACGGCCCGCCCGCGTCCCCGGCTCGTCGGCCAGAACAGCGTCAGCCCGACGAGCGCGCTCGCGGCGAACGCGGGGAAGACGGCCGGCCAGCCGAGCGCGTCGGCGATGATCGGACCGACCCCCTGTCCGACGGCGAAGCCCAGCGGGCCGCTCGCGGTGAACGTCCCCACCGCCGTCGCCTGGCGGTCCGCCGGGAACGACCGGCCGACCACGTCGATGCCGGCGTTCCAGACGACGACGTAGGCGACGCCGCCGAGCACCCGCGAGGCGAGCAACGAGGGGTACGAGCCGTCGGCGCCCGCCTGCCATCCCCAGACGCCGGCGACGAGGAGCAGTCCGACCGCCGCGGCGATCGCCCGCCGGGAGTCCGTCCGGTCGAGGACGACGCCGACGGGGAGGCTCGCGACCACGGCCGTCCCGAACGTCACGCTGACGAGGAGGCCGGCCGCGGACGGCCCGACGCCGAGCGATTCGCGGAGGAGCGGCGTGACGCTCGCCGGGACGAGTTCGTAGGCCCCGAGCGACACCGCGATGAGGCTCGCGCCGACGAGGAGGCCCCACGGAGCTCGATCCGCCGTCCCCGCCCCGTCGGCGCTCGTGCTCCCTGCCGATCCCTCGTGACTCGACACGACAGTGTGGCTCGCCAGCCCGTCGTATCAACCTTGGTGAGCGGGCAACCGTCCCCGATTCGACGGTTCCGGTTCCGAGCCGGCGTGTCCGAGGGGCTCAGACGATCCGGTTTACGTACGCCTCGTCCGCGGTTCGCCGGTCGTAGTTGGTGAGGAACAGCTCCACGAACCGCCCGACGAAGTTCCGGGACCGTCCGGCGACGTGGGGCGTGACGACGACTTCGTCCCGGTCCCAGAGCGGCGACGACTCGGGCAACGGCTCCGCCTCGAACACGTCCAGCCCCGCGCCGGCGAGTTCGCCCGCGTCGAGCGCCGCCAGCAGCGCCTCCGTGTCCACGACCGGGCCGCGGGCGACGTTGACGAGCAGGGCGGAGTCGGGGAGCGCGCTCAGCGCGTCATCGTCCACGAGACCGCGCGTCCCGTCCGTCAGCGGAACGGCGAGCACGAGCACGTCCGTCTCGGGAAGTACCTCGTGGAGGTCGTCGGCGGGCAGCACCCGGTCGTCGGGAAGCCGGCCGCCGTAGCTGTCCGGGTCGCGTTTGGTCCCGTAGACGGCCATGTCGAACCCGAGCGCGCGGCGGACGACCGACTCGCCGACGTCGCCGAGGCCGACGACGGTGAGCGTCCGTCCCTGGAGGTCGACGAGCGCGTCCCCCACGGCGCGGTCCCACCGGCGGTCACGCTGCTGGTCGAGACAGGCGGGAACGCCCCGTGCCAGCGCGAGGATCAGCGCGAACGCGTGGTCCGCGACCGGCGGACCGAAGTTCCCGACGGCGTTCGTGAAGACGATGTCGCGCTCCTCGAACGCCTCCAGGGGGAACGCCGCGTAGCCGGTGCTGGTCGCCTGCACCCACGTCCCCGGTTGGAGCCCGTCGAGGTACTCGTCGTCCCAGTTCGTCGGATTGATGACGAAGGCGTCCGCGTCCGGAAGTACCGCGAGCGCGTCGGCCCTCGTGTCGGCGTCGACGACCGAGAGGCCCGGCCGCGCTCCCTCGAGTTCCTCGGCGATCGGCTGATCGTGACGGACGACGACGACTGGCATGCGGGAGGATTCGACGCCGGGAGTAAACGCGTGTCGGGTCCCGAACTGAGGGGGTTCCGAGAATCGATCTCGCCTGTGGGCCGATGGCTACGGTAGGATACGTCACCTCTCCACCTCCGGACACTTGTTTCAACTGCAACACCTCCCCCGATCTCGTATAGCTCTCTCCACAGGAAACGAAGGGGTGTGTCCGACGTTCGTCAGTCGCGCGTCAGACGAATCTCGATACTGCGATTCGAACGTCCGATGACGCTACTTCTCCACGTCCAGCAGCGCGACTCGCTCGAGGACCACGTCGGGGAGTGTGCCCGCCGTCGCGGCCAGTTCCCGGTCGGTCACGTCGAAGAACTCCCTGACCAGTTCCTCGTCGTAGTTGCCGAGCGTCTCGCCCGGTTCAAGCAGGTCGCGAACTCCCCCCGCCGCATCCGCCTCGGCCCCCTCGTCGTCGCCGACGCACACCGCGACGACCGGCACCTCGCCCTCGGAGACGCCCATCGCGAGCGCCCGGTCGATCTGCCGGCGGCCGGCGGCGTACAGCATGATCTCGACGCCGCGGTCGCGGGCGACGTTCTCGCCGCGGTCGAACGCCCGGTCAGCGAGTTCCACCGCCCGTTCGAGGTGCGCTCGGTCGACGACGTACCCGGCGTCGAACGCTTGCACGGTCGTCCCGGTCGCCCGGGAAACCTCGTCCAGGTCTGCGAGGAAGTCGTCGAGGTCGTTGACTTGGGCGACCCCCTCGACGAGCCTCACGAGAAATCACCGAACGTGGCCTGTCCGTCCCCGTCCCCGTCGCCGTCCGCAGCGGCGGTCGCGGCCGCCGACGCGCTGGCGTCCTTTTGCACGCCGTCCATCGATGGGTCCTTCCGGCCGACGTTCTCCAGCACGCGCTCGGCGGTCTTGCGCCGCCCGCGGAGTGCGCCGAGCACGACGGACTTGTCCGCCTCCCGGAGGTCGGCGCGGGACTGAATTCCGGCCTCGTAGAGCCGCCGGGCGCGCTTGCGCCCGAGGCCGCGGACGCCCGCGAGGTCGAGCAGTTCCTCGCCGACGCCGTACTCCACGCGCTTTTTCGCCTCGCGGATGGCGACCGTGGAGTCGAGGCCGAGTTCGGTGCTGAGCTGTTCTGCGGCGCCGAGCAGCCACTCGGCGGTCTCGACCTTCCCGCGGATATCGCCCGGGCCGACGCCGTAGCGCTCCGTGATGTGGTCCTCGTCGAGTTCCGAGGCCCAGTCCTCGAGCAGCCGGGCGGTCTTGAGTGCGGAGAGCCACTCCTCGAAGGCGACGTCCTCGAACTCCGAGGGGGCGCCGCCGAGGAACTCGTTCTCGCGCTCGTAGAACTCCTCCCGGTACGTCTCCTTGTCGCCCGACTTGAGGTAGAGCTGGTACATGTCGGGGGTTCGCGAGACGAGGTGGTAGAGGCCGAGCGGCGTGATCTCCCCGCCCTCCTCCTCATCCGCTGCGGCGTCGGCGAGCTCCGACCCCGTGACGAACCCGGCCTCTTCGGGGGTGGCCGCGTCGTCCTCCCCCGCATCCGCCGCCTCCGCGTCGGGTCGCCGGCCGGCGGGGGATTTCCTGAGCGACGTCCGCCCGGCCTCGGCGGCCTCCAGCCCGTCGACGATCTCGGCCGCGCTCATCGGGTCGAGGTAGAGCCGCGAGACGGTGTGGCCGATGCTCGTCGCCGTCAGGGTCCCGCCCTCCCGGTCGAGGAAGTCGTTGACCTCCAGGTACTCCAGCACGCGGTCTGTCACCTCCGCCAGCCGCGCGTCGTCGTCGGTCTGGCTGGCGTACAGCGTCCGGTCGAGGAAGTCGAGCAGCCCCTCCCGCGAGGTGGCGAACCCGGAGGCGACCGTCGCGAGCACGTGCGTCCGGAGCGCGGGCTCGGCGGCCAGTTTGGAGCGCACCGGCTCCGGCTCGGCCCAGACGTACCGCTCGAACAGCTCGTCCATCGTGTCCCGGTCCTTCGCCAGCAGGACGGCCTCGCCGTAGGGGTCGAGCCCCGGCCGGCCGGCGCGTCCCATCATCTGGTGGACTTCCAGGGTGTCGAGCGGGGCCATCCCCCCGAACTCGCCGTCGTAGCGCTTCCAGTCACGGACGACCACCCTGCGGGCGGGGGTGTTGACCCCGGCGGCGAGCGTCGGCGTCGCGCAGATGCACTTGACGAGGCGGTCGCGGAACGCGTCCTCGACGAGCGAGCGGTGTTTCGAGGCGAGCCCGGCGTGGTGGAACGCGGCGCCCTTCCTGATACAGCGGGCCAGGTCCTCGCTCGTGTCCGTGTCGGAGACGTCGCGGATCTCCTCCGCGAGTTCGCGGAGGTCGGCCTTCTCGCCCCCGGTGATGCGGCGGCTCGTCACCTCCGCCATCCGCTTTGCCGCGCCCTCGGCGTTCCGGCGGGAGTTGACGAACACGAGCGAGGAGCCGCCCTGCCCCTCGACGCGCTCGTCCAGCGCGTCGGCCACGAGCGCCTCGGTCTGCTTCTCGCCCCGCTCGACGGGCACCTCGCGCTGGCTCCCGTCGTCGAAGTTGATGGCGTTGCCGTAGTGGACGCCCATCTTCAGGTCGATGGGGCGCCAGTCGGACTCGACGAGTTCGGCGTCGAGCCAGTCGGCCACCTCGTCGGCGTTGCCGACGGTCGCCGAGAGCGCGACGACCTGCAGGCCGGGGTTCACCCGGCGGAGCTTCGCCAGGGTGACCTCCAGGGTCGGGCCGCGGTGGGAGTCGTCCACGAGGTGGACCTCGTCGGCGACGACGCAGGTGAGGTCGTCGACCCACGCGGCGCCGTTGCGCACGAGCGAGTCGACCTTCTCGGAGGTGGCGACGATGATGTCCCGCGAGGCGAGCCACTCGCCGTCGGACTCGTAGTTCCCGGTGGAGACGCCGACGTCGATTCCGTACTCCTCCCAGCGTTCGAACTCGGTCTTCTTCTCGGAGGCGAGCGCGCGCAGCGGGACGATGTAGAGCGCCTTCCCGCCGTGCTGGACCGCCGACAGCATCGCCAGCTCAGCGATGAGGGTCTTGCCCGAGGCCGTCGGCACGGAGGCGACGACCGACCCCCCGTCGGCGACGCCGGCCTCCACCGCCGCGGCCTGGGGCGGGTAGAGCTCCGCGACCCCCTCCTCCTCCAGCGCCTCGGGGACGCCGGGCGGGAGGGTCGAGAGGTCGGATGGCTTCATTGGGTCCCCTAGCGCCGTTCCGTGGTTTAAACTGTCGGACCCGGGGTGGAAGTGATTATTCGGTGCTGTCGTTTCGGGTGGATTCGGTTTCTTCGTCGGTGCTGTCGGTTGTGGGACCGGGTGTGTGGCTACCGTAGTGCAGACCGCGAAAGCCCCCGCGGCTGTCGGCTCGGTGCGGCCGCTGCGCTCCTCGTCACTCGGCCTTCGGCCTCGTTCCTGCGGTGCTTGACGGTCCGCGCCGTCGCCCACAGCCACGGCCCCTTTCAGTCCCGCCCACCGTACCCGCACCACAGCCACAGCCTCCCCAACCGATTCACTCTCTGTGGCGCGCCACAGGGGCGCGCCGGCTCACTCATCCCTCGCGCGCGTCGCCTCGCCCCTCCGGGGCTCGCCGTCACGCGCGCCGACTGCAACCGCGTCGACGCCGGTCTTCCGGTCCAGCGTCGACCCCCTCACTTCCGGTGGAACGCGGACCGGCTGGCCGGTTTCACGACGTTCCATCCTCCTACCAGCGGGGTGGGAATCGAAGGGGCCGGTTTCTGGACGAAGCACGACGACGTAAGCACCGCAGGGAGTGAGGGCGAAGCCCGAACGACGGAGGAGCGCAGCGAGGCGCGCGAGTCCAGAAACCGGGGGCTTCGGGGCTGTTAGCAGTCGAAAACGCGAAACCGAACGCAACCGAAACGACGCCGACCGAGACGAACCCTCAGGCCAACGCGGAGAGGTCGAACTCGAAGGCGGCGACGGGGACCTCCATGTCGTGCTCGACCAGCACCTTGGGGTGTAGTTCCCCGATCACGCCGACCGACTCCCCGTCGATTACGATCTCCGCAACTCGACCCGAAATGAAGCTCGGATGATCGATCGCGGGGGTCGCCAGGTCGGCGTCGAAGTCGTCACACAGCGCCTGGAGGCGCGCCTTCGCGTCCTCGTAGGTCGCGTCCGTCCGGGCGACCGCGGCGGCGACGTGGTGGGCCTCGGCGACGCGCGTGTTCACCTCGTCGTCGCGGTGGGCGACGAAGCCGACCTCGGCGAGGTCCTGGGGGTACGACCGGTGAGTGTTGTTCTCCAGCACCTGCGCGAGCGAGGGGAGCGCCCAGGTCCGCAGTTGGGTGTAGTCCTCGCTGTACGGGGAGGTGATCTCGGCGCGCTCGCCGGCGCCGAAGGCGTCGTTCCCCTCCTCGATTCCCATGCGCTCGTAGTTCTCATTGGCGCTGGTCATGTGGAAGTTCAGCGTGTCCTGGAAGCCGAGGCCGATCAGGGTCGTCCGGACGGCGTCCTCCAGCCGCGAGCGCTCGTGGCGCCCGCCGATGGTGCCGATGTCGGGGTACTTCGGTTCGAGCGTGTTGAAGCCGTAGGCCCGGCCGACGTCGTCCACGAGGTCGAGCGGGTGGAGCACGTCGACGCGGTAGGGGGGGATCGTCACGTCGTAGGTCGTCTCCTCCTCTCCTAGGGTGTATGCGGCGTCCAGCCCCGAGCGCTCGAACAGGTCGACCACCTCCTCGCGCTCCAGCTCGATGCCGAGGATCGACTCGATGCGCTCGTGTGTGACGGACTTCTCGTCGGTCTCCAGGTCCGGGCGGATCAGCTCCGGCCCGTACTCGTCGGGGTGGGTCGCGCCGTCGTCGTAGACGACCTCGACCTCCTCGATCGTCCCGCCGCGCGCGGCGAGCGCGTAGCAGATGATGACGCACATCCGGTCGATGGTCCACTGGTCGGTGCCGGTGAGTTCGACGAACAGGTCCCGCGAGTCCGTGGAGACCTCCGTCCGGCGACCGTTGATGACCGGCGGGAACGAGAACAGGCCGAGTTCGTCGTAGATGGCGGGGTAGCGGTTGAGCCCCTCCACGAGGTCGGCGTACTTCCCGCCCGTCGGGTGCTCCGCCAGCACCTCGGCGGGCGTGAGCTCCTTGTCCGAATCGAGCGGGACGAAGCGGTCGCCGTCCGGGTCGACCCCGCGGTAGGTGATGGTGTTCGGCGTCCCGCTGAGCTGGGAAGCCGGACCACCCGTCGTGCCGGCCGTCTCGCCCTCCTGCCGGAGCACCTCCCCTTTCAGCATCGTGAGGTCGTGGATGCCGATGGCGCCCTTCGCCCGGTCGCGCCCCATCGTCGCGTGGAGCTTCTCCTGGAGCTGGATGAGCGAGTCGAGCGCCGACTCGTCGAGGTCCAGCCCTCGGACCACGGCACCCGTGACGAACGGTCGCTCGTCCGGGACGGACTCGTCCACCTCGATGGTCCAGTCCGGGTCGTTCGGGTCCGGGACGTGGACGCCGCGCGCGTCGCCGTACTGGTACCGGAGCGACCTGGCGACGCCCTCGACGGAGAGCCGGTCGAGCCGGTCCGGGCCGAACTCGAACTGAAGTTCGCCCTCGTCGGTCTCGCCCTCGAACTCCAGCCCGAGCGCGAACAGGTCCTCCTCGAACTCCTCGTCGCTCTTCTCCTCGTGGCCGGTC